>JAGQKV010000032.1 GCA_020429915.1 Candidatus Omnitrophota bacterium
AGGATCTGTTTCTCCCCGATCACCAAGGAATCGAGGCCGGTGGCAACCTCCATGAAATGCCGGATGCCGTCATATCCCGCTAACTGGAAGAAGTGCATATCGAGAAAATCCTGACGTTCGAGGCCTTTGACCGTGTACAAGGCGTCGAGAATGGATTCGCGCGCGCTCTGAAGGTCTCTCAGAACGTTGGCATAGACTTCCGTCCGGTTGCAGGTCGACAGAATGATTGTCTCCAGGATGCCCTCGTCCGTGCGGATGTACCGCAGGAATCGTCTGCGTTCCTCCGGGGAGAGAAAAAAGTTTTCGCGGATTTCTACCGGAACTTCCTTATGCGTTATGCCGATTACGATTAATTTCATATGCTCCCTCTTATCTGCTTTTCACGAGTCCTTCAATAACCGACCGGACCTCCGCGGATTCCCATTCGACTTCCCCGATCAACTTATGTGCCATGCGGGAATTTCGCGATATCAGGATCGTTTCCGGAAACCGTGCCGTATTGAAGACATTGCTGGTAATGTTGCGGCCTTTGTCCCAACAGATAATAAAGTTGTCTGCGCTCAGGTCTTGACCGTACATTTCTTTATATTTGAGCAGAAAACGTTCGATGTCCTGCTCGTCCTCATCATTCGACAACGCCACGATCACCACATCCCCGTTGTAGCGATCGGCCGTCCTCTTCATCCCCGGAAAATCTTTGATACAGGTCGGACACCAGGTCGCCCAGAAATTCAACAAGACAACCTTACCCGCCAAATCCGTTAATCCGACCGTCTTGCCCTCCAGTGTGGTCAACCGGACATCCGGAACAGGCTGCCACTGCTCCTTGTCAGGCTCCGGCGCAGGCGTCGCCGGATGGGTATACGGTTTCGGCCGGAAAAGCATGTCATACGCGGCCGCCCCGCCGAACACACACAACACAAGAATGACCATCAGCGCCTTAGCCTTCATAGCCGGAGAAAACCTTCCCTGTATTTGAGCGCGAGATAGCAGCCAAAGGCAAACAGCAGTTCGACGGCGCAAAACAGTCCCAGGTTAAACGCGGCGTTCTCGGTAAAACCGTATGAATGCAACCCCACACTGAGCAGGTTCACGCCGAACCAGGCTAATGCAACCACGATATTGGTTCCGACCATGCCCGCGGCCAGGCCGACATCGCCAATCTTTCCCGCCAAACGGCCGTGCAGTAAAAACACCAACCACAGGACAATCAGAAGCGCACCGTTCTCCTTCGGGTCCCATCCCCAAAACCGACCCCAAGACTGGTCCGCCCAAATGCCGCCCAAGATTGTACCGAGCGCGGTGAAAAACAACGCCACAATGCTGACTCCGCGCAGGTTCTTGTTTAATTCATTCAAACCGTCGCGGTTGCCCGGCTTCATGATTCCCTGGACCAAATAGATGTGGCCGATCACACCGGCCACCAGACAACAACCGTAGCCGATCGTAATACAAACCACATGCGTGGCCAGCCAGAAATTCGTATCCAAAACGGCTTGCAACATTCCCATGGTGTCACCGTCCGCGTCGTAACGCAGACCCAGGAACTGCAGGATCGTTCCGACGGAAGCGGCGATCAGCAGGCCCATACCGGTTTTCTTGCGCCACTCCAAAACTAATCCGAATAACACGCAGACCAGCCCGACGAATATGATCGAGGCATAGAGATTGGTCACCGGCGGTCGCTGCATGATGACCATGCGGGCCGCCACACCCGTGAAGTGAATCAGAAAGCCGGCGCCCACCAAGGACAAACTCACCCACCGCATCGCCCGCGACCATCCGAGGTATCCGCCCAAGAGCACCAGGAATCCGGTGAGGTACAGGACCAGACTTTTGGTAAACGGTTTCCATTTGTTGAACACAAACTCCAGTTTCAACCGCCACGGCGCCACCGCGGATCCAGCCATCTGCAAACTCAGCTCCTTGATGACCGCGGCTGTTGTCGTCCAGGCTTGATTGTCGGCGGATTTGTAAGCGCTCCACAATGCCTGCCATTGATCCAAGAAGGCAACGGTCTGCGGGGACCCGTGGCCTTGTATGCTGACGCCCCACGGCGAGAACCAGGCGTTGGTTGCCTCACCCCATTGCGGCGGGACCACCCTCAGCCATTGGTTGCGCTTGTCGCGGTCAAACGACTGCAGTTGTTTGGCAATACCGATGATTTGAAGGTCCCCGGCCGTCAGCGGTTCGGCTGAGGCATCCGTTCCGTGCTGCGCGGCGGCGGCGACCTCCTGCTGAATCCACCGCTCCTTGCGCCGAATTTGGGTATAGTTCAGTTTCGTCCCCGGCGAGATACCCAGTTCTTCGGCCAACCGGCCCGCCGGGATCTGAAATTCGGGTTCCAGGAGCGATAACGAACGGGAGATATCGCGGTACGCCTGCACTTTGCGATACAGTGTCAGCAATTGTTTTTGATCCAGGCTGAGTTCGTCCTCCGGTTTCATAAACAGGGAATGCCAGGTCTTGAAGTGCGCGCTGAAGGACGCGGATATTTCATCGTAGGAATAGCGGTGCTTTTTACGCCGCTCCAACTCCAGGGCATCCACCAGTTTGGGATTGGGGATATTGAAGACGGGCCGCCGGTAAGCGCGCTCCGTATCAAAGAGTAATTCGGCGAGCCACTCGACGGCCGACATGTCTTTCAATCTTTCCCGGCCGTTAAATCCTTCCAGATACGAACGGGCAAAGGTATCCAGCGGTTTCACCCGCCCCTGGTCGAGGACCGGGATCTGGGCGAACTTCTTATAGTCCTCAATAAGTATGCCGGCGCGGACCGGGACCGTCCCCCCGCCGATTATTCCCGCCACCATCAGCAGTCCAATCATCAAACGCTTCATGTCACCCTCCTTTGAATCAGACGCGGTAAGTAAAGCACCATATGAACCAATAAGCCTATGCACATGGTAATGCTGGCAATATAAGGGAACATGCGTCCCCCATTACGCACGACGGCCAGCACCGTGGCCTGCTGCCGGCCGTTATCGATAAATGACGACTGATAAAACGTGTATCCGCGGTAGCGCAGCGGTTCGTTCATCTGGATAAGACTGCGCCACTCGGTATCGCCTTCCTCCACCACCACCTCGGAACGATAATGATGCGGGATATCCGTGCCCGGATAGTATTCCTTTTGAAAATCAATGAGGCGGATGTTAAAGGGCAGATAGGTGCGGGCCCGCCGCAAGGCAATGTAGTAGGTCACGCCGTTGACCTCGACGAAGGGCGCCGACTCGATAAAGTCGACCGAAAAGTGGATACCGTCCTTCTCCCCGGCCCCTGTTATCCGGAAAAACATCCCCGACTTATTTTTTTCGTTGTCTTTTTCCGGGGGAATCGGTTCGATATCGAACTTACGCGCCCGTCCCTGCAGCTGTGCGTATTGCGGATCGGCCTCGGGATTCTCCCGGTTGACCGCATTGCAATTCCGGCAGCGTTTGAGGATCTCGAGGCTGAATCCCGCCTTCGGAACGGTGAGGACATTACCCACTTCAGTCTGGTTCCACGCGTACGACACCACTTTATGCTCACCCCCGGATTCGTCCAGCGTGTACACGATCAACTCCTTGGCGTGATAATCATCAAAATGACCGGACTCGGCGCCTTCGTAAATCAGCATGCTGCCCTCCTTGCTGGTGATCGATGTGAGCAGACCGCCCAGCAATAGCAACAATACGCCGAAATGGGTGATGATCGTCCCGGCCTTCTTCCAGTGCCAGGGAGACGCGAATATGAACTTGGCCAGAAGATTCACGGAAACGACTCCCAGGGTGGTGTACCCCCCCGGCAAAGGAACCGGCCCCAGCCAGAAGTAGAACGAAGAGAAATAAGTGTGCTGCGCCTGGTAAAGTCCGATATACTTCTGCGACACGGTGCCGAGCACGACGAGCACCATGAGCCACAGCAGGGCATAAAAGAATATGTCGGGTTTGGTCCAAAAGAAGAGGAATCGTTGAAGAGTATTCTTTTTCATATTAGAAATTGATCCTGAATCCGGCCAGCACGAATGTCTCGGTGGAACTCGACGAAATCCCCGCCGAGTCTTCGTCCCGGTATTCGAAACCGGCCTCCGTCTCAAAACGGAGCCATTTTTTAAATTGATAGTCTATGCGCATCACAGGTCTGAGCGTAAAACGTTTGTCGGAGCTGTTTTTCTCATCCCGGTAGTCTACGCGAAATTTTGGAATAAACCGCAGCTTGCGTTTATAGGGAAACCGTCCCCGCAAGGTAAACGTTGAGGTGTAGCTGCTTTGGGTGTCTGAAAAACGGACACCGGTAATAACCGCATCATTCTCGTAAAACAGGCTGGTAAGTATTAATTGCAGGGAGTAAAAAAGATCCACCCCGCTCCCCGGGACCGCTTCCACTCCGCCGGAGGCAATCGTCCCCTCCAGCTCCGATGCGCTTACCTCACCCACGACCTGTACACTCTCCGTCAAGTCCTGCGTGACACTGACGGTGAGCGACTTGCTGATCGAGGTCCGGTCCTCCGCCAGCTGATTGAGTTGGTCCTCGGTAAAGCTGTTGAACAGTTCATCCAGCTTGTTGACACCCTGTCCTTGAATCGCATTGTTGGTGGTCAATATCGGACTACGCCGGTAATCTAGAATCACATTCAGTACGGTCTTTGTCGGGAATGAGATACGTCCGTTAGCGAGAAAGATATTCAACACGCTATAGAACGTGTCGTAGTCAATCAGACTGAAAAACGACTTCTGCGGATCGAAATAACGGATTTCCCCGCCGACCGCACGGCGATCGGTGACCCCCTGGTTTTGCTGATCGATAAAAAACAACACAAAATCCCATACTTCACGATAGGTCCCCAAATCCACGCTAATGCCGTAAAACCGCTTATCGGTGTTTAAGAACGTATCCCGGCTGCTTTCGACCGGATAACCGAAGACGGTATTCAACGTGACTGCCGGATTCACATCATAGGCCGCATGAATACCGTCAAACCGGCCCAAAACGCCGCCGGAGGTGCGGGACTGCCGGCCGATCTTCCCGGAGAGTCCGTTGTCGATGTGCCGCATGGCGAACGCGAGACTGCTGATGGTATCTTCATCCTCCTGCCCGTCCAGAAAATTATTTTCATAGCTTCCGGTAAACTGAAAGCGCATATCGTAATGGCTGTTGCGGAAGCGGGAGTTAAAATTCAGGTCATGGGTCAGGTCCTCGCGGTTAATTTGGGTATCACCCCCCTCGGGGATGGTCTGGTCCCTGAAATAGAACAGCGAGTAACTTCCATAAAAACGGGTGTCCCATTTGTCGAGCTTCTTTTCCAATCCCAACACACGCGGGGCCTTCGTGGAGGTCAACGGCGCCTTGGGCGCCTTTGTGGCGGTGACCAGTCCGGTGAGCCTCTGCCGGACACGGTCGGCGTCCGGCCCCTGAGGATAATTCTCCAAATACATTTCATATTCGCGCTTCGCGTGGGCCAGTTGTCCGTTGCGTTCGCGGGCCAAGCCGAGAAATTCCTGCGCCTGCTGCCGAACGGGGCCTTCGGCATCGCGCAGGATCTTGGTATACAGTTGAACGGCCCGGCTGTAATTCTGGTCGGTCATTTCCTTTTTCGCCTCTTGCATCAACGCCGCGAGTTGTTCATCCTCAGGGATAACATCTTCGATGGCTTCTTCAACGGTCGCCGGTATAGGTTCGGGAACCCCGAACGTCTGAATATCCACGATCATCGAACGCAGGTCCACACTGCTTTTGATGGTAAAAGCGACCTCCTCGGTAAAGGTGAGGGTGATACTCGGCGTCTCCGGGTCACCGCCCTCAAAGATAATTTCCGCGATGGGTATCCCGGTCGTGTGATCCCAAAACAACTGCTGGCGTTGGCGCAATTCATCCAATTGCTCCGGGGTTAAACTCATCTTGTTCGTGGGGATGAGTTCTATGCGCACTTCGCGGGAAGGCTCCAAAGGATTATGCGATTGATAGATCAGGGGAAACAATAATTCGACGGTTATTTCAAACCCGTCGGGCCTCGGTTCGACCCGCACATCCTCCACCATTTCGGCCGTTGCCGACTTCGCCCCGAAGAACAGCAGCAGCGCGACCATGACGGTTACCACTTTGGTTGATAGTCTGAAGAAAGATTTGTTCACAAGCTGTATCCAATCCGGTTTAGTTTTTATGTTAGGTCGTCCCAATTTATTCTCAACCGCGGCCGGGCAAAAGTCCGCTAATCGTCCCAACTTCTGTCGGTGACCCGGTGGTGACCGGCCCTGGAATGACAGGAACCAGTGCAATCGCGCAGTTCACTGACCGTGTAAAATCCGCCGCCTTCTTTTTCGTGCTTGTTCTGACGGTAGTCCCCGGCATGGCAGCCCGCGCAGTCCGGCTGATAGGCCGCATACGGCCACGCGAGATTTTGACTGTTGTTCGTGTGACATTCGGCACAAGCCGGGTCTCCCCGGTGATCTCCCGGATAATTCCCGGAGCTGTGCGTAAAGTTAACTTGCACCCAAGTATTCGTACTGTGACACTCGTCGCACTGTAACGAAGTAACGAAGTGATTGGACGGCTTGCCCGTGGCCGTGGTGCCGTTATGACAACTCGAACACGATCCCGTCACCGCGTCGTGATTCACCTGTGTCACCGGTGACCAGGCGACGGTCGAATGGCAGTCCTCGCAGTTATTCGTGCTCTGGATATGTGTCGGCCCCTTACCCTCCGCCGTGGTGCCGTTATGGCAACTGATACATGTTCCCGTAACTCCGGCATGATCAAATACGGCCGGGGTCCAGGCTGTCGTGGTGTGGCAATCATCACAGACATTATTGCTCGGGATGTGATTTCCCGGCTTGCCCATGGCGGTGGTGCCGTTGTGACAGCTTTCACAGGTCCCGTTAACGGCCGCATGATCCACCTGCACCGCGGGACTCCAGGCGGCCGTCGAATGACAATCGTCACAAGTGTTGGTGGTATTGATGTGGATGGCATTTTTACCGGTCGCGGTCGTCCCGTTGTGACAACTGGCGCAGGAACCGTTCACCGACCCGTGATCCACCTGAACCACGGGAATCCAGGCCGAGGTGTTATGGCAATCGTCGCACGTATTGGCGGAATTGATATGGGTGGCATTCTTGCCCGTTGCCGTCGTCCCGTTATGGCAGGTGGCGCATGTTTGCGTGACCCCGCTGTGATCAAAGGTGGTCGTGGACCAGCTCACCGTGTTGTGACAATCATCGCAGGTATTGGCGCTCGGAATATGATTGGCCGGTTTGCCCTGTGCCGTCGAACCGTTATGACAGCTGGCGCATGTTCCGTTGACCGCGTTATGATCAACCTGCACCACAGGGCTCCAGGACAAGGTATTATGACAATCGTCGCAGGTGTTGCTGGTATTGATATGCGTGGCATTTTTGCCGGTGGCTGTCGTCCCGTTATGACAGGTCGAACACGCTTGGGTAACCCCGCTGTGGTCGAACGTCGCCCCGGTCCAGCTGACCGTCGTGTGACAATCGTCGCAGGTATTCGAACTGGGGATGTGGTTCGCCGGCTTACCTGTCGCCGTCGAGTTGTTATGGCAGCTCGAACACGTCCCGTTCACCGCCGTGTGGTCCACCTGCACCACCGGGCTCCACGTGTTCGTGTTGTGACAGTCGTCGCAGGTGTTGGTGGTATTGATATGTGTGGCATTCTTGCCGGTGGCCGTAGTCCCATTGTGGCAGGTCGAACACGCTTGGGTAACCC
>JAGQKV010000033.1 GCA_020429915.1 Candidatus Omnitrophota bacterium
TTGCACTTAGTGGTTGAATTCAGCAATTCGAATCCTCAAAACAAATTCGAACAAACCAATTACTAAAACAACAAGTTCCAGAGTTTAGAACATTCGGTCATTCGAAGATTCGATATTCGAAATTCTAAAAAGCTATTTCTGGCGCTCTTTGCGCATCGCCTGACGTTCCACCCGGCGGTCTCCGCGGATTTCCCGGCGGTCGCTGCGGTGCTCCTGACGAAAGTCTTGCCGGTCTTCGTGCTTTTCCTTCCGGAAGTCGCGGCGCAGGTCTTTATTCTCTTCCCAAAAGATCTGGCGATCCTCCATGCCCTCGGCGCGAAAATCATCCCAACGCTCATGGGCGGCCAGCCGCCGGTCGCCGCGCTCTTCTTTGATCTTCTCGTAAAGCTCGGCGCGCTCTTCGCGGGTTTCCGTCGCTCTTTCTTTCAGCTCCTCACGCCACTCCTCGCGCTGCTGCATATGTTCTTTCTTCCATTCCTGAACGCGGGCGTCGCGGCGGGCCTTCCATTCATTCTTCCAGTCACCCTCGCTTTCCTGTGCGCAGACGGCCGCCGGTACTAAAATGATACTCAGCATCGTCACCAATACGATTCGTCTCATGATACTCCTCCTGGGATGGTGGTGTTCGGGGGGAAGACTCCAGGAGACCAACGGCCACTGACAGAATGATGGGATAATGACGGTTTCGCGGTCCTGCCCGCTACCGGGTATGTGTCGAGTGTGGTTGGTCACGATCTCCCTGTCTTTCTTCCCTGTCTATTCCTGCGGCCGTTTGCCGGCCGCGCTCATTGATGTACAGACGGTACTCCAGGCTGTCCCGACACAGGTGTGTTAAGAGAAAATATAACATGCCAGATGTATGGCAAAAAGGCGCCCCGGGAGGCGAAAAGAAAGCGCTTTTTTAGTGAATAGTGATCAGTGATCGGTGATCAGGGGGATTTGACTGTTGGAGCCATTCTGGGGGGAATACGGGGCCATTCCGGCTGCGCGGCACGGCAGTCTTTCGGGCCGGCGCAGGCATATATTTTCCGTTGACAGGTGTCCCGGAACAACCAAGCGCCTAAACCGGAGGCTGATCCCCCAAGCAAGACTGCTCCCGGGGCAGCAGTCGCCGGAATCGCCACACCGGCAGGATTACGTAAAACAGGACGGTCGCCACGAAGATGCCGGTCACGACCCAGTACACCGGTCCGGTGACCCCGCCGCCGTCGTGTTTGATGCCGAAGACGTCGAGCAGCCGGTTCACCGCGGTGTTCAGCGGGACCATGGTGCGGCAAAAGTCGATCGTGATCAGGACGTAGTGCAGGCCGACGCCGGCCATACCGCAGCGGATCCAGGCCCACGCCGCAGGCACCCGGCGCGCGAACAAAAGGATCGCCGTGACCAGATAGGTCAGCGCGGTGACGGCGGCGAGGACGCTGACGATCAAATCGACCGCCGGTATCCCGCGGTCGTATTCGCCTTTGTAGGCGAGGAGCAGTTGTTGCAGATGATGATAGGCGACGCGATGTTCGGTAAAATTCCCCGGATCATTTTCCTGCAGCCAGACCAAGCCTTTGCGCGCCTCGGCCAGTACGTCCTGGCCCGCGACATAGATCATCGTCGACGAGGCCCGCTGGGCGACAAAGAATCCCGCGTTGAGCGCCCAGATGAGGCTCAGGAGGATCAGGTAGGTGGCGAGAAGCCAGGGAGTGCGGGGTATGCGCATGAGTGCTTTTTGAGTGATGTGTGATCAGTGATCTGTGATCAGGTTTAATGACCGTAATGCTGAATTCAATTATCTGCTGCTATATGTACCATCGCCTGCGCGCAAAAAATCATATCCCTTAAATCAACGGGTCAACCACTGATCACCGATCACTGATCACTCCCTCATCGCCGACCCTTAACCCCCAACCGGTACGTGCATCATACTCAACCCCGTCAACACCACAATCAACCCGCAATACTCGATCAGCGCGCGGTGGTCGGGAGAGGCGGCTTGGCTCTTGCTGAAGGCATTGAAGATCGCAATCAGGAGAATCAACACCAGCAGTCTTTCATGCGAGAGAATCAAAATCAGCGCGATCACCGCCACCGCGATCCATTTTTGCACGCGGGTCAGCGACCGGAATCCCCGTCCTCCGTCGAGCGGGACGAAGGGCATCAGATTGAACAAATTGATCCACGCGCCGACCTTGGCGATCGCGCCCCAGCTCGCCCATCCGGTGAGCGTGTACACGACCGCGCAGACCAGCGCGGCGAACAGCCCCCATATCGGTCCGGCCAAGCCCACACGCGCGTCTTCGACCGGACCGGACGGATATTGTTTCAAACGGATCAGGGCTCCCAGTCCCGGGATGAATGTCGGGACCGAGGCCCGGATGCCGAGCCGCTGCAGGGCGAAGACATGGCCCATCTCGTGAACGTAGATCGACAGGACCAAACCCAGCGCGAATTTCCAACCCCACGCCGCCCAGTAAACGCCGAAGGACAGAAACATCGTCAGAAAGGTCTGCGCCTTGGTCAATCCGAGAAAAAGCACCTTGGCCTTGGTGGCCAAGAACACGAGGATGAATTTGACCTTCCACAACACCAACCCGAAGGCGCCCATGGCGATCAGCGGCTTGGGAATCTTCTTGTCGTGCTCCGTCTCTTCCAGCGCCCGCGAGTCGACGTTCGGGCGGAGTTTTTCGATCTTTTGATGAACGGTCAGAAACTGACCGGAACCGGGCGGGAGCAATTGCAGGGCCTCACGCCAGAGCTTGAGGGCCGCTGGAAAATCGCCGCGTTCCTCGGCGGCGGACGCCTCCGCGGCGATGGCCTGCAGCCGGTCGCGGTACACGAGGGCCTTGCAGCCCGGGCAAACCAGCAGACCGGGCGCGATATGCGAACGGCAGTTGGGACATTGATCAACGGTAAACGGCGTCATGGCAAGGCGCGGTCGGATTATCGCCGCTTGATATCAAACGGGCCTTTGAATTCGAGCGGCGTGTATTTGTTCATGATCCAGGCCTGATAGACCCCGAAACCGATGATCAGCCAGCCGATCACGTTGCTGAAGCCCATCAGCCACGGTACCGCCAGCGCGATCGCGAAGAGCACCGCGTACCCGGTGATCAACTGGACCAGGGTCACGTCTTCCCTGTCCGTCTCTCCGGCAGCGACGGTCCCTTGAGGAGGACGCGCCGGCGCGGCGTCGTCGATATCGCCCCGGGATTCGTCGAGTGTGGTCAGACCGCCGGCCGGGGAATAGCGGTCGAAGTCCTCGAGCGTCTTGTCGGTGATCACACCGCTGAGCAGTTCTTCGGCCTCATCTTTGGACATCGATCCGACCTCACCGTCCGCGGGTTCCTGCCGCCCCTCGTCCCCGACGGTCTCCTCCAGCGCGAATTCCGCCGCGCCGAATTCTTCCTGCATACCCTGGATAATAGCGGGGATATAGGTCGAGCAAATGGCGCAATACGTTATCAGCGCCGCCATCAACTGCAGCCCGATACCTCCGCGATGGCTCGATCCGTAGCGGACCGCCAGGCCGACCATGTAACCGATCAGGATGGCAATGAGACCGATCTGGTACCCGGTCAGTGCGATGATCGCGTAATAAATACCCGCCCCCACCATACCCGCGGGCAGCCCGAAGAGAAAGGCCTTGATATATCGTCCCGGACCTTGGGCCCGTTCCATCTGTTCTTCGTATTTATCTTTGCACGGCGGGCAGACGACCTGTTGGTTGACTTCGTAATACTGGTAGGTCAGCGGTTCGTGGCATAAGACGCAGTTGGATTGCGACGGCCCCTTGGCACCGTCGTCGACTTTATCGAAATTCAGATCACCGGACTTTTCCGGCGGCGGATTCGTACCGTCCATAAAGCCCCCCTTCCTTTGGACTGGTTTCGCGCAAACAGTTCCAGTATATCAGGTGCGAACGGGAGTGCCTACTTGGTTTTGAAGGAAATACCTTGGGTGATGGGTGGTGAGTGATGATCTTATCGGGTGCGGGGATAAGCGTACTGGTGATTAGTGATTGGGGATTTGAATTATCCGGCGCCTGGAAATACCGGCTTACACCCTTGATTCAAATTCCTAACGGTTCGACTTCGCTCACCGTCCCGAGCGGAGTCGAGGGATCACAAATCACCAATCCCAGCTCCATGCATCATGAAGGACAAATCATCAAACTCGTCTTCATCCGCGAGGAGGCAAAACCGCGGAAGGTGCCGGTCACAGGCAGGGTCTTGTCGGGCTCGGCCGAGGCGGCAAGCGCGAGATAGTGATGATCACAGGCCAGGCCGTGGGCGGGGTCGTAACCCTTCCAACCGGCGCCCGGCAAATAGACTTCCAGCCAGGCGTGCAACTCGGAGGGTTCGTCGTCATCCTCGGAAAAATAATAGCCGCTCACGAACCGCGTGGCCAGGCCCAGGGCGCGGCAGGCGGCCATGGCGAACACGGTAAAATCGCGGCAGGACCCCTCCTTCTCACTTAAGACCTGTTCGGGAGGATGCGGCCGGCCGTGTTCGCGTTTGACGTACTTGAAGTCATCACCGATCGTCTTGACCAGCGCCGTGAGAAAATTAATGGTTTCCTGCGCGGTGTCTTCGGCAATATTGGCGGCGAAGGTCTTGATCGCGGGGTCGGGCGCGCCGTCCTGCATGTAAGGCGTGAGCACCCGCTCCCAGCCCGCCGGATAGACCATGGGCAGGCGAACGCTGGTGGTGGGAAAGATGATGAATTCGAACGGATTAAACGGCCGCAGCTCCACTTCGGAACGTGCGCGGATCTTGAACTGTTTGGTCATCCCGTTGAACCAGACCAGATGCGCGTGTGTGCCGTCCATCTCAAGGATCGAGTGGATCCCCTGCGGCTTCGGTTCGATCTCCAGGGCTGCCTCGTAGACGTGCAGGTTTTTGCCTTCCCGCGGCGTCAGACGCAAAAGGTGAGGCTCGAGGAATACCCGGTCGAGGTACTGATAGTTGGTTTGGTGCTCAATGGTTAGGATCATCTGTTTGGAATATCGAATATCAAATATAGAAATCCGAAGGAATATCGAAGGACCGAATGTTCAAATTCTTGAAACCCTGGATAAAAGCGTTAAGAACAGTGTTATAGTTACGAGCGTTCCAGCGTTTCGGTCATTCGATCATTTGGTGATTCGATATTCCTTCGAAAATTCGTAGAGCTGAATTCAACCACTAAGTGCAA
>JAGQKV010000007.1 GCA_020429915.1 Candidatus Omnitrophota bacterium
GGGGGGGGAGGGTGCGCGGGGGGGTTGCCGGGCGGGGGGGGGGGGGGGGGGGCGGTTCGTCCTATGTCATCGGGGCTTCCCCGTCGACCGTGGACGGGTCCGGGACCATGGCCGGGAATAATATGGATGACGATTATTCGGGAGACGCAGGGCGCGGCGGGGACGGCGGCGGGTTGAATTCCACCGGGACCGACGGGACCACGGGGCGGATCGTCATTACCTATATCGCCGAGGCCGTCGATATCTCCGGGACATCCGATCTGAGCGACGGTACCTTAGTTAAGATTGCGGTTAACGATATGCTGTGCACCCCGCAGGGCACCGTCAATTCCGGCGCGTGGAGCATCGAAAACGCGCCGGTGGGGGCCTCCGAGGTAGCCACGATCTGGGCGGAAGACGGGGACGGCGACATCGCCACGGCGGATGAGGCGACGTCGGTCGCGATCTGGGACGGTGTAGGGACGATGACGGGAATGATCCTGAACCGCCACCAGCTGACTCTCGGCAGCAACGACAATCAAACCTTCACCCTTTACGATCTCAGCCTTTATACCAACAGTGATGACGAAGACGTTATGCACATGACCACGTCCGGCACGACCCTGATCGTGGACGGTGACAGCAGCTACACCGATGAAGTCCTGCGCATCCTGTCCGGCAACACCCTGAGCGTGAGCAGTCCGGACGGGATCATCACGCATGATCTCAACCTGGACGGTGTGTTCACGCTGACGGGGACCATCGCGTTGTCCGGGGATTGGGACTCGACCGGCGGCACATTTACCAATACCGGATCGACCGTCACCTTCAACAGTGCGAGCGCTGACCAGAATATAACCCCGAACGGCGAGAGTTTTTACAGTCTGGTCATCAACAACACCGCGTCGGCCGGCAGTGATGATGTCATTCCGGATGAAACCCTGGATGTCAACGGAACGTTTACCATCACCGACGGGGACCTGGACCTCGCGGCCAACAGTGTCGGGATGACGGTCTCCGGGGATTTTGTCGGCACGGGCGGGACCATCACCGGTACGGGGACCATCACCTTCGACGCCACGACCTCGCGGACCGTGGCCTCCAACAGTGTTTCCCTGCCCAATGTCGATTTCGACGGCAGTTCCGGGACATGGGTGCTGGAAGAAGGGCTGGATGTCAACGGTACTCTGAAGCTTTCGGACGGAACGCTGGATACCAATGTCTCCGAGAACAATACGGTTCGTGTCGCCGGCGCCTGGATCAACCGCGGCGGAAGCTTTTCGGAACGTGCCGGTACCGTTATTCTAGACGGGAATAACCAGTCGTTGATCGGTTCGGAGGATTTCTACAATTTGACGAAGGCCGTGACGATCGCCGGGACGTTGACTTTTGATTCCACCGGTTCGTTCACGGTGGCCAATACGCTCAACCTGAGCGGGATATCCGGGCAGCAACTGGGGCTGGTTTCGAGCAATCCCGGCAATGACTGGTATATCGCGGTCAACGGCGGCCAGCAGATCGCCAGTTTTGTCAACGTGCGCGATTCCGAGGTCGTCGGCACCTCGGGTAACGATATCCTCGGCGTACTCTCCATTGACGGCGGCGGCAACGACACCGCCGATCCCTCGCCGCACTGGTTATTTGTTAACAGCTATTATTGGGTGGGTACCGCCGGCGGTAACACCAGTACCGCGTCAAACTGGTCGTCTACCGAGGCGGCTTGCGGGGGCGGTACTCCCGCAGCGGTACCGACGGTCAACGAAATCGCGGTCTTTACCAACTCGTGTCTGAATAACGCCACCGTGGATGCCACCTTTAACGTCGGCGGTATTCTGATTGAATCGGGTCACACCGGGACCATTACACCGAACGCACTGATTGACATTGATGGACCCTTTAATATGAATGACGGGACCATCGACTTCAGCGTCAACAATACCGATATCACCATCAGCGGAAACGTGACCATTAACGCGGGCAGCGTGACGGCGGGGACGGGATCTTTAACATTAGATGGAGATTTACTCTATTACGACATCAGCGATACGGATTTCGGTTCGGTGTATATCGGGTCCACCGCCAACACGATCACACTGACCTCCACAATGCTTGCCGGCGAGCTGAATGTCGTGAGCGGCAACACACTGTTTACGGACGGGTACGAGGTCGACGTCAACGGGAACATTACGATCGACGGGACCCTGGACGCGACCGATGGGACGGACGGGAACACGACCGTCTTTGTCGCCGGGGACTGGGATATGACCAGCGGGGATTTTGTGAACACCAACACGACCGTCGCTTTTGACGGGACTTCAAACGTGACCAGCAACGGCAAACCCTTCAATGACGTGCAAATCGGAACGTCTACGGCGGGAGGTTCGCTGACGACGGCGGACG
The DNA here is from genome assembly GCA_020429915.1 of Candidatus Omnitrophota bacterium. Classification (GTDB taxonomy): domain Bacteria; phylum Omnitrophota; class Gorgyraeia; order Zapsychrales; family Zapsychraceae; genus JAGOSC01. The sequence continues at coordinate 2,380 of JAGQKV010000007.1, forward strand.
ACATGTACATCGACGGCGATTTGACCGTGGGGTCCGCCGCGACCACCGCATTCGACATCAGCAATGATACGGTTTACAGTTCGGCCAATTTCGACCTGGGTAATCTCGATACGTTCACCGTGACCAGCGGGACGGTACAATTCGACGGGTCCGCCTTGCAAACTGTCGCCAGCGAGAGCAATACGTACAATGTCTTGGAAGTGACAAATCAGTCCGCTTTCGGGGTCAACTTTACCGAGGCCTTTACCACGGCCGATTTGGTGGCGACGATGCAGGATGTCAAGATGCAGTTTTTGCAGTCGACCACCTTTACGGTCACCGGCAGCCTCAATCTTGTGGGGGTCCTCAATGGGGAAGTGGTCCTTAACAGCATCGACGGCAGCACACAGTTTGTCCTGGACGTCACCAACCAGGACCAGCAGGTCGAATACGTGAAGGTTGCCAATTCGGACGCGGCCAGTTTCGATATCACGGCGTACAACTCGGTCGATGACGGGGGTAATGATAATGGCGGATCATCCCCGTTTTGGATCTTTCCCGATCCGGACGGATTCGGAACGATCGCGTACACCGTGGCCGGCAATAATAGTTTTACCGTTCCCTGCGGAGTAACCGATATCACGGTCAAGGCCTGGGGCGGCGGCGGTGGCGGCGGCGCCGGCGGGAGCAACGGCGCGGGAGGCGCCGGAGGTGGCGCCGCGTTTGCGGAGGCCGAATTGTCCGTAACACCGGGCGAGGTCCTGACTGTCCATGTCGGCGGCGGCGGGGCCGGAGGATCGACGGCGGGTAATGCCGGCGGTGGTGGCGGCGGTGGCGGCCGGTCTGAGGTGGAACGCTCAACGACGCCGCTAATCGTTGCCGGCGGCGGTGGTGGCGGCGGCGGCGGCGATAACTCATCGGCAACGGCCGGCGGCGCGGGGGGCGCCGGCGGCGGGGCGACCGGTATCGACGGCAGCGATTCCAGCAGCAGCGGCGGTGGCGGGGGAGGGACCACGTCCGGCGCCGGCGGCAGCGGCGGTGCCGCCGGGACCGGCGGGGAAAACGACGGGGTGGCCGGCGATCTGGAGACAGGTGGTGACGGTGCCAACGGCGGCGGCGGCGGTAACGGCACGGGCAGCGGCGCGGCCGGCGGGACGACCAACGGCGGGACCGCCGGTTCCGGAGTCAATAATTACGGCTCCGGCGGTGGTGGCGGTTCCGGTCGTTACGGCGGCGGCGGCGGCTCCAGTGCCCTCGCCGGAAATGCCGGCGGCGGTGGTGGCGGCGGGGGCTCATCGTATACAACGGGGTCGTCGACGTCGACCACGGACGGCTCCGGGACCTCGGCCGGGAACAACGGGGACAGCGATTACGCCGGGAGTGCCGGTATGGGCGGCGCGGCGGGCGGGACCGGTGCCGGGGGGACATCCGGGAACAGCGGACGGGTCGTTATTACTTACATTGCCTCGGCGGTGGATGTCTACGGCGTATCGGATTTGGCGGACAATACGACTATTGTCCTGGCGATCGAAGGGACATTGTGTTCCGGATTCAGCGGACCGGTCGTGGCCGGATCCTTCGCCATCCCCAATGCCCCCATCTTCAGCGGGGACACGATTACGGCTTGGGCCGAGGACGGCGACGGGGATATCACCACGGCGGACGAGGCGACCGGCGTTACCCAGTGGGACGGGGTCGGTGCCATTACCAATCTTACTGTCAACCGGCATGTCTTGAGTATCGGCAGCGCCGACAACGCGACCATTACGGTTACCGACATGGCCCACTATACCAACAGTAATGATGAGGACATCATGTACGGGATTACCGGGAATGTGCTGCAGGTGGACTTCAACAGCTCGTACTCCGATGAGACGCTCAATATCATCAGCGGGAACACCCTGCATGTGTTGGCCGGTGTCGGCGCCGTCGCCCATGACGTGGATGTCAACGGCGTGCTGGACCTGGAAGGGACATTCGGATTCAGCGGTGATTGGGACTCCACGGGCGGGACCCTGAACGCCGCGACAACCTCCACGGTGACCGTCCAGGGGACCATGGACCAAAGCATCATCAGTGCCTCCGAATCGTTTTACAACCTGGTCATCAACAATACCGGTGCTCCGGGGAGCGACGACATTATTTTGGCCGACGCGCTGGATGTGGACGGAAGTCTGTCCATCACCGACGGTGATCTGGACGCCAATACCAATGACGTGCAGATCAACGTCGGCGGCAACTGGGTGATGGGCGGGTCCGGATCATTCGATGAAGGCACATCCACGGTTGTCTTTGACGCGGCGGCGGGTTCGGCCACCATAACGTCGTCGTCTTATTCGTTTTATAATATCAGCTTTGCCAGCGCGGGGGCGGGGACGGCCACGTTTGTTTTGCAGGACGCGCTCGGCGTGGAGGGCACGCTGGTGCTCACTACCGGCACGCTGGACGCCAACAGTTCCGGTGATTATGCCGTCAACGTCAATGGAAACTGGCGCAACAACGGCGGGACATTCGCGGCGCGATCCGGGACGGTCACGCTGACCGGAGGTGACCAGGCCGTTTACGGATCGACGACTTTCTACAATTTGACCAAAACCGACATTGCCGACGATACCGACGTGGCGTTGACGTTTGAGACCGGTTCGACGCAAGTGATTACGGGATCGCTGTTGATTAACGGTGTGGACGAAGACGACCGGGTCGTTTTGGACAACACCGGGACCGCGACACGATTCAATTTGAATGTCGTCAATTATTCGCCCACACTTTCCTATCTCGTGGTCTCAGATTCGGAAGCCCTGGGCAATGATATCACGGCCAACAATTCCACTGATCTGGCTAACACCGACAGCGGGGAAGGTTCTCCGATGTGGATCTTCCCCGGCGCGTTCACTGGCCCCAAGCGGGGAGCAATAATTATGGTGGATTAATGTCCACAATGCGCCGGCGGGATGGGGGACGCTATGCCCGACTCTCTGACGTCGCACAGCAAGATCGGCAGCAAGTCCCTAATGGGTATTCCAATTTTTACCGGTAACAAAGGAGGAGGATATGGAAGGAAACGCGAGTTTAAAAGAGGAAAATGACTATCTTAGACGAGTGATTCAGACGCAGGAGGTTACGAATAAATTGCTGCAGGCCTCACTGGAGGAGCCATCCTTAACCAAACTTCTGGAATTATGCATTGATCATATAGTTTCCGTTCCCCTGTTGCCATTTAAATCCAAGGGAGGCATTTTCCTGGTGGAGGGGGACCCCGAGGTCCTGGTGCTTAAAGCGCAACGCGGTTTTCCCGACTATTTGCTGTCGGCCTGCGCCCGCGTTCCTTTTGGAAAGTGTCTGTGCGGCAAGGCGGCGTTGAACAAGGACGTGGTGTTTGCCGGTTGTGTGGACCATGAACATGAGATTACCTACGACGGCATGTCCCCGCACGGCCATTATTGTGTGCCGTTCCTGCACGGCGACGAGGTGTTGGGCGTGATCAATTTGTATGTGGATGAAGGGCATGAGTTCCAGGAGCGGGAGTATGAATTTTTACAGGCCATCGGGAACGTCATATCCGGCGTGATCGTCCGCAGACAAACGGAGGCCGTTCTAAAGGACACCCAGTTGAAATTGGTGCAGTCCGGAAAATTGGCGGCCATCGGTCAGCTGGCGGCCGGTGTGGCGCATGAAATCAATAATCCTATGGGGTTCATTGGCTCGAATATCGATGTTCTTAAAGACTACACCAATAATTTCCTGGAGATTATCGCGATGTCGGATACCTTGGTGGATTCCCTTCAAAACGGTCCGACCGATGAAACCCGTGAGATCATGCAACAGGTAAAGAAAAAGATTGCTGATAGCGATTTCACGTACATAACCGATGACATTCAGCAGCTTTTGGCGCAATCGAAACAGGGAGTCGAACGCATTCGAAATATCGTGGCAGACCTCAAAGAGTTCTCCAGCCATACCGACGAGGCTGTTGAATTGATAGACATCGAGAACTTATTACGCCGGGTGCTGCGCATCGCTGCCAACGAGATTGAATCGAAGGCCGATCTTAAAACAGACTTCGGCACGGTGGATAAAGTCATAGGTGACGCACAGAAATTGGGACAGGTATTTATCAATATTTTGATGAATGCCGTGCAGGCGATTGATGCAGACGGCGTGATTACCATCCGGACATATAAAGAACGGGACATGAACTGTATCGCCATATCGGACAACGGATGCGGGATTCCGGAGGAGAACTTGACTGAGGTATTCAATCCGTTCTTCACGACCAAACCCGTAGGACAGGGGACTGGATTGGGATTGAATATTTGCTACAGTATCATCAACCAGATGCAAGGGGATATTACCGTAGAATCTACGGCAGGTCAGGGGACTACCTTTACGGTCTGGATTCCGTCTTCGCCGCAGGCGCCGGAAAACCGGGAAAACTAAGGCAGAGCTGAGAATGCTCGGCTGAGCGCCGGTTGGTATGGTCTTTCTCATTGCCTTGCCGGACGACGCGGAGTAAAATACTTTGCACATGGACATTTCCTCCCGCACTCAGCCCGTATCGTCTCATTTGTCACATCTATCCCGCCGCGTGTTGGTGAATCGGATTTCCGGAGCGCCAAGATGAAACAAAAAAGAGAGTATCTTCCGTATGTCATGATGCTGGTATTCACCGCCTGTATATTGCCGGCAGCGGAACGGCCGGCCGAGGCAAGTGAAATCTTTACCTTCGGCCGGGATTGTTACGACTGGAGTCAGACGTACATTCTCGGCGAGGTCGATATCAATCCCGATTTTGTCACTGAGCACGCCGCTGTCGCCCGAATCATCCGAATAACCCCGTTGACGCTGGAAGTCCTGACGGCCGACGGCAAATATCTGGATCCGGGAGAGGGGGCTCATCGCGGCGCGCCATCACCGGCGCACACCATGGGAGAGATCGAACATGATGAATTCTATCGGCCGGCCGTGACGCCCCCGGTCATAGATCAGCTGTCGTTGTATCAGTTCAACGATGTCGTTGGCGTGCGGTTTTACGTGCAAAACAAATGTGATCCGGTCGGGCCCAGTCCGTGGCTGGTCTACGACATCCACCGCGTGGATACTTCGTCCGAAAATATGAATGACCGCTTCGTCCTGCTGCGTTATGCGGACGGAACGGATCGACATTTGGTCATCTATCATGACGGCCGGATCGGGTATTTTATCGGGCACCCTCAAACACGGGTTTCCGGAAGGAGCCGTTTGACCCGGGATGAATCTTTGGCCTTGCGTCGGTCTCTTCAGAATTTTGCTTCAACTTATCCGTATGCGATGCCCCCGGAGCCGGAAACCCTGGCAGAGGGATATCTCATCATCACCCACGACCGGTACTTTGCGACGCCGCTGTCACCGTCCGCGGACGGAGTCGACGATATTCTGCAAGTCCTCCGGTCGGTGGACCGCCGGTTGCGTTTATCACAGGAGGTGAAGATCCGTTATTGGGACAAGACGGAGGCTAAGATGAATCCGTGGGACACGACGCATTTTACGTTGAAGGAATTGCTCGAAAGGCAAAGAGACGGCATCCCGATACGGGAAGGGCACCAGCTGACGCCCTATCTGAGAAACAATCTGGCGAAGCATCCGGATGACCCCGCGTTTATTGCGGACGGAGGCAAGGTGTACCACATTGTGCTGGGAGGATACGGTTACGACACCCTGCGGATCCGTGAAGTGACAGCCGCAAAGAATGAAACCCGCTGGCGGCTCTGGCCGTCAGACATCGGGGTCAGGCTGAAAGATATTCCGCCGGACGGTCTCATCGTCCCGTCCGAAAGTCTCCGGCAGGATGGCTATGATTTTCTGGAATCCATCGTTCACGATCCCCGCTTTGTAGAAGACGGTTTTGTCTACCGCAGTGTCCGGGTGACGTGGCGAAAGGCCGGCGCGTCGTAATCCGTCGGTCCCGCGGGGGCATCCGCGCCCCGACAGCGGCTTACCCTGAACGTATTGATTCCGCTCTGTCCCGGTAGTAAAATAAATCCTTACCGGAAAAACAGGTGCTCCGGGAGAAGCCGGAATGCCGTTCACCGATTCATCCCTGTGTAAGGAGGCCGCCATGATCCGCCCCTTTCGTACCAACGTGATTCCTGTTGTGATTCTGCTGCTAACCGCCACCCAGGCCCTCGCTGCCGCGCCCGAGACACTGAAATGGCGCGACCTGGTCAATCGCCCCGAGCGCTGGCCTTCCGAGACGACCGTCAAAAATGATCTGCAGTTTTCCAAATCCACCCTGTCCAAAGAAACACCGGTCAAGGTCTTCGAAGTCAAGGCCAACGGCGTCGACCTGATTGCGCCCGAGGGGTTCATCTTTGAGCAGTCCCCGCAGGATTGCAATCTTCTGGAAGACGCCAACACCTTCTGGTCGTCACTGACCGCTGAGCAAAAGGATCTGGATTGGAGCAAGATCGTCGCCGATCGCACCTTGTGGCCGGACACGGTCACGCTGACTACCGACGTCTATTTTCGGCAAAATGCCAAGATCGACCAGGGAGAGCAGGTGCCGGTGGTTACGGTCGAGGCCGGACAAAAAGTCGTTATCATGCACCCGAAAGTCCAGGGGACCCTGCGGGTCAACAGCACTGAGACCGATATCTTCAGCCGGGCGCGGGAATTGGCCGGCAAACCCGAATCCGAGCGTCCCGGCATCATGGCCGCGGTCCTTGACGGCCGGTTGCTGGACGGCAACGGCCAGAAGCTCGATGCCAAACCGGCGGACTATTACATCATTTATTACGCGGCCTCGACCTGCCCGCGCTGTGCCGTGTTCTCTCCGAAGTTTGTGGAATACTACAATGAACACTTCGCCGGCCGGAACGACCTGCAGGTGGTGGTCTGGTCGACGGAACGGCCCAAGAGCAATATCTTGAAGTACATGCGCGACCATCAGATGCCGTTCGCGACCCTCAATGACGATGACGCCGGTATGGTGGTCTATGCCTTTCGCAAGCAGGGGGTGATCGTCAATATTCCCGGCTTTATCGTGATCGATCGTTTCGGCAGGGAACTGTATTCGACCGGCGGAACCGGCGAGGCACAGACCATCCCCACGGCCGAGGCCTCGCTGGAAAAGATTGCTGCCCTGCTGCCTTGACGGACAACTCTGTGCCGCTCTGGCGCAAGAAAGGAAAACCATGAAGATTCAATTTTTGGGCGCCGCCGAGAACGTGACCGGCTCGCGCTTTTACGTGGAACACGGCAAGGCCCGTATCCTTATTGACTGCGGACTCTACCAGGAACGTGACTTGCAGGCCCGCAACTGGGAAGAGTTTCCGGTCAATCCGCAAAGTATCCAGGCACTGGTGCTCACGCACGCGCATATCGACCACTGCGGCTACATTCCCAGGTTGGTCAAGGAAGGTTTCCGCGGAAAGATTTACTGCACCGGCCCCACCGCCGAGATCGCCAAGATATCCCTGTTGGATTCGGCCAAACTTCAGGAACACGACGTGGAATACAAGCGTCGACGGCACAAACGGGAGGGTCGCAAGGGGCCGCACCCGCTGCAACCGTTGTACACCGTGGACGACGTCGGCAAGGTGACCCGCCTGTTCCGGAAGGTACGTTACGAAGAGGAGATCGGGGTGGCCGAGGGGATTCGTGCCGTGTTCTATGACGCCGGGCATATCCTCGGTTCGGCCATGGTGGAGCTGCATTTTCAGGACGACGGCGTCGAACGGACGTGCATATTTTCCGGAGACATCGGACGTTGCCGCCGGCCGCTGCTGGCGGATCCGCATATGTTCGAAAAAGCCGACGCAGTGGTGATGGAGGCTACGTATGGAAACCGGCTCCACGAACGGGAAGGGCCCGCCGTGGAAAAGCTGGTACGGGTGATCAATATGACCAAGGAGCGCGGCGGAAATGTGGTGATCCCGTCGTTTGCCATCAACCGTACCCAGGAGATCCTGTACTATCTCAGCCGGCTGATTGATGACAACCGCATTCCGCATTTGATGACCTTCGTGGACAGCCCCATGGCCGCGGAGGTGACCGAGATCTACGAAATGTATCCGGACATTGTCGATGAGGAGGCGAAAGAGATTTTCCGGAAGGACGACACGCTTTTCGATTACCCGTTGTTGAAGATGACCAAATCCGCGGCCGAGTCCAAAGCGATCAATCACGTTAAGGGTTCGGTCATTATCATTGCCGGTTCCGGGATGTGTACCGGCGGCCGGATCAAACATCACCTTATTGAGAACATTACCCGTCCGGAAAGCACGATACTCTTTGTGGGCTATCAGGCCGCGGGAACACTGGGTCGGGTCATCCTGGAACGGCCGGAGAAAGTTCGTATTCACGGTCAGACCTATCCGGTGCGAGCCGTCATCGAGAAGATCAACGGTTTCTCGGCGCACGCCGACCGTGACGAGCTGCTGGCTTGGCTCACACATATTAAGGAAAAGCCGCGTAAGGTATTCATCGTGCATTCCGAAAAGGAAGCGGCGCATGACTTCGCCGCACTGGTCAAAGAAAAATACATCCCGGATGTCGTTGTCCCGCAGTATCTGGAGAGTTTTGAGGTGTGACTATGATTGACGGGCATCGTCTGTTTGTCTGTCAGCCGAAAACTGCGCTCCGTCTGAAAACCGTCATCTCCCTGGAGGGAACTCTCACCAAGCCCCCTGCAAGGTCCGGGGACATAGACCCCCGATTTTCGTTTCCATACTTTATATAACACCGCTCACCTGCTTGCCTTCCGTATCAGCTAGCACATAAGATATTTATTTATAGACAGATACAAACTAACGACTCCTTTTTGGTAATCCTTCTTTAAGGTCTTGACAATTACTGAATCAGGAACAATACTTTTAATATAGGAAAAGCGAGAAATAAAGGATATACGGGACAAGAGAGAATATCAGGAATGAAGGCGGGATGGATAATCGTCCCCCGGAGAGAATGAACGGAGGAAAGTCGGGAATGCCCACCAAGGTATTGACAACAAAGGATGTCGCCCAACGGTGCCAGGTTACGCAGCGTACTGTTGTGCATTGGATAAATCAAGGGAAGATCAAGGTGTTTCGCACCCCTGGAAATCATATTCGTATCAGTCAGACCGATTTCCTGGATTTTCTGAAACGCTACGATATTCCGGTGCCGGACGATATATACGCCTTAGGGGAGAGGAAAAAGGTGTTAATTGTTGATGATGATCCCGGGGTTCTCACGGCGACTGAGCACATACTTCGCCATGATCTGGACCTGCAGGTGGAGACCGCCCGGGATGGTTTTGTCGCCGGACAAAAATTTCTGGCTCTGAATCCGGACTTAGTAGTCCTGGATATTCAGATGCCGGGCATGAATGGATGGCAGGTGTGTTCCTCTATTCGATCCGATCCAATAAACAAGGACGTCAAGATTATCGTAATATCCGGACTGGCCGACGCCAGCAGTAAAGAATTGGTCCGTCAGCACCAGGTAGATGATTACTGGCCAAAACCGATTGATTATGGGGCGTTGAGGGCACGGATACGTCAGCATTTAGGGCTTGCTGTTCGATAGCGGTATCAACTGGTTGTGATTATAGGGGAGGGATGAACGCTATGCGATACACAATTTCCGGGAACTCGGGTAAGAAGGCGGTCATTGGGACTATAGTGGCCTTATGGCTTGCCATGATATTCGTGGGGTTGGGGTTACTCTACAATTATGACATGAAGGCGGGTCCGGTGGAACCGGCTCCGCCGGTCTGGCCGCAGGACGTGCCGATGAGCAACGAAGACCGGTTGTATCATTTGGTTATGATCGTTCACCCGCATTGTCCCTGTACCCGGGCCAGTATCGGTGAACTGGAGATTCTGATGACGCGGACCAAAGACAAGTTACACACGACGGTGTTGGTCTATGTTCCACAGGATACGGACTCGGACTGGGCGCAATCGGATTTAATGCGTCATTTAAGCCGTATACCAAATGTTTCTATCCGGATTGACCGGGCGGGCTGGATGGCGGAGGCCTTCGGTGGGACAACTTCCGGACAGACTTTTTTGTATGACCCCGAGGGGCAGCTTGTGTTTAGCGGCGGGATTACGGCCTCGCGCGGTCATGCCGGCGGAAATTATGGCCGGACGGCTATCGTGGATGCCGTATACGGTCGTGACATTAAACGGCGTTCAACGCCCGCCTTCGGATGTATAGTGCGGGATCGCCGTTCTAAAATATTATGATGGACCGGTATAAGACACGAAGTCGAAGGGGGCGATGATTGTGACGAATAATAAAAGTGACATCCGGCAACGGTACGATTCATTCTATCAAAGAAGTCATGTTGAGATCTGTAGGAGTACCGACCGACTGTTTGTCAAATTGATGATTTTTCAGTGGTGTTTCGGAATCGTCATGGCCGTCTTTGTGTCGCCGCGGACCTGGATCGGCGAAAGCAGTTTGGTCCATATCCACGTCTATGCCGCTATTTTTCTGGGGGCCGCGATTGCGGCCCTGCCGGTGGTGCTTGGAATCTTGCGGCCGGGTGAAATCTATACCCGGCATGTTATCGCGACAGGACAAATGCTGTATTCCGCATTGCTCATTCATCTGACGGGTGGGAGAATCGAAACGCACTTCCATGTGTTTGGATCTCTTGCCTTTCTTGCTTTTTACCGGGACTGGAAGGTGTTGATTCCGGCAACCGTCGTGGTGGCCCTCGATCACATGATACGCGGCATTTACTGGCCGCAGTCGGTGTTTGGTGTTCTCACGGCGAGTCCGTATCGTTGGATCGAACATGCGGCCTGGGTGATCTTTGAAGATATCTTCCTGATCCGGTCATGTCTGCAAAGCGTGCGGGAAATGAAACAAATTGCGTGTTCGACCGTTGATCTGAAAATAAAGAATGAAGAGCTGGCCGAGCGCGAGGTAAGATTGTACGAAATGAATAGGACGTTGGACGACAAAGTGCGTGAACGGACAGCCCAGTTGGAGGAAGCCCTGGTAAGATTGGTGCAGTCGGAAAAGCTGGCCTCCATAGGCCATCTGGCGGCCGGCGTAGCCCACGAAATCAATAATCCGGTGGGTTTTGTCGGTGGAAATATTCAGACGATGGGGGAGTATTTCGATTCGTTGGACCAGGCTGTCGGTCTTGCCGAACGATTAACTTCCGAAGTGGAAGCCGGTCAACTGGAAGAAGCCCGGAAGACCGCCGTGGAAATGGATTCATTAAAGGAGAAGCTCCAAATCGAGTATATTCGCGGTGATATGAAGGGGCTCATCCAGGAATCCAAAGACGGCGTAGACAGAATCCGGAAGATTGTGCTCGATCTGAGATCTTTCAGTCGCGAGGGTTCTGACGAGAAACAAGAACTGGCACGCATTGAAGAAATTATCCGTGGTGTTTTGCGCATCGTTCAAAGCGAAGTAAAATATAAGGCGGATGTTATTGAGAACTTCGGTGAAACGCCGGAGATTCTATGTTATCCGCAGAAATTAAGTCAAGTCTTTGTCAATTTACTGGTCAATGCCTGTCAAGCCATGTCAGAGCGGGGTGAGATTCGTATCACGACTTCTACGCAAGGCGAAAAAGTATGTGTTGAGGTTAGCGATTCCGGGAAAGGGATCCCGGCCGACAAATTAAGTCATATTTTCGATCCGTTTTTCACCACCAAACCGGTGGGCGAGGGGACAGGACTGGGATTAAGCGTAAGCTATGAGATCATCAAGCAGCATGAAGGGGATATGCAAGTGGTGTCGGAAGTTGGAAAGGGAACGACGTTCCAAATTCTTCTGCCGGTGAGCGGACTTTCCATAAAGGAATAATACTTTTCCGGCGGGTATGAACCGGACAGAAGTATTTTAGGCAGATGCGCAAACCAAATTTCAAGTGATCGAAACCGGAAAGCGGGAGAATGGCTATGTCAAAGAAAAGTACGATTCTGTGTGTGGATGACGAGGAATGCATTTTAAGTAGCCTGAGGCGAACGCTGAGAACAGAGGGTTACGAGGTGCTGGAGGCCCTCAGCGGGCAGATGGGACTAAGTATTCTCAAGGATCACGACGTGGATTTGGTAATATCTGATCAACGTATGCCGGAAATGTCGGGCTACGAGTTCCTAAGGCAAGTGAAAGCCGATTATCCGAGCGCCTTGCGCGTGATGCTGTCCGGTTACAGTGATATCGATAGTTTGATCAGAACGATCAACGAAGGGGAGATACTGCGATTCATACCCAAGCCGTGGGACAATGAGGAGTTGAAGCAGATCATTTCATCACTGTTAAACCAACACTCAGCGCAGGAAGATATCTTGCGGCTGCTTGATAATTTGCGTGATATTTTACACAACACACAGGATGTGGAGTTGGAGACCATGAACGACGGGACAATGATTTTAATGAAAGTCTTGCCGCGTAACGGAAAGATCACGCAGGATGCCATTTCAAATTACATGAACTTGATTGTGCGTACGCTGGGCCTCGACGGAAAGAAAAAGGTTGATGTGGTGTCCAATTCAATATCCAAGGAGAATGGACGTATTGTGTTTCATTTTGACCTGAGACAGGGAATCTTGTTGAAGATACAGATACCCGAATGCCAAGGAGTTGAATCATCTGACGCATCCTGAAGAGATCCTCGCGTCATATGAGATCCTGAATGTTGCAAATGATAAGGAAAGACTATGACCTCCATGCATCGTCTGTTGCTCCGGCAATTAAAGAAATTCAGTCCTTTCGGTGAAGAGATTCCGGAGGAATGGATGCCCCTTTTCAAAGCCATAAATCAGGCCTACAATGCATCGGACGAAGACCGGCGACTGATGGAAAAGTCAATGGACATCAGTTCGCGGGAGATGAGCCAGGCATACAAAGATTTGTCGCGGCGAGAGGCAGAATTACGCGAAGCACTGGAGCAGTTGCGGCGAACCAATCAGGAACTTCAGGAAACCCAAGAGCAACTCATTCAAAATGAGAAACTCGCCTCCATAGGCCAACTGGCGGCGGGGGTTGCACATGAGATCAACAATCCACTCAGCTTTGTGACCTCTAATATTCAGATGCTCGAACGTTATCTGGCCACTTATGGGAGGGTTCTGGAATATTCCCGGGATCTGGACAACGTGGATCCCAATGATAAGGAGAAGGTCAGGAGTTTTGTGTCCGGTATGCGGGCATTACAGGAAGAAGTCCAGTTAGAAGTGATCATGGGCGACATAACGGACGTACTAGGGGAAACCAAGGACGGGTTGGACCGGGTTAAGAACATAGTCAACGATCTGCGGACCTTTGCCCGGGAGGACCGCGGCGAGTTGACAATGACGCGATTGGACGAAATTATCGACCGTTCCCTGGCTATTGCCGCCAATGAAGTTAAGTATAAAGCTGAGGTTGTCAAAGAGTATGCCGATGATCTGCCGTTGGTTCCCTGCAGCGAACAACGCTTGGGGCAGGTGTTTATCAATCTCATAGTCAACGCCGCCCAAGCCTTGGATGAACAAGGAACCATAACGGTGCGTACTTATCATTCGAAGGGGTTCGTTTGTGCCGAAGTTTCCGATACAGGGAAAGGGATATCTCCGGAGAATATGCGCAAGATTTTTGACCCGTTTTTTACCACAAAGCCACCGGGTTTCGGAACGGGTCTGGGATTGAGTGTTTGTCATGAAATTATTAAGAATCATCAGGGTGAGATCAGCGTTCGTTCCGAGCCGAATAAGGGAACAACTTTTTTGATTCAATTGCCGGTTCATACGGCAAGAGAAGCATCCTGCGGTGGAGAGATTGAAGGGAGCGCATGAAAAAACCATTAACGGTTCTGTTTCTTGAAGACGAAGGAAGCATTCTCCATTGCCTGGAACGTTTATTCGGGCCGGAGGAATTCGGGATTATGACGACGACCGATCATCGGACTGCCTTGGATGTGATCAGCAAGGAAGAAATTAAGGTGGTGGTTTCCGATCATCGTATGCCCAACATTCGCGGAACCGATTTCCTCAAACAGGTTCGTGATGCGTCTCCATCGACGGTCCGTATATTGTTTTCAGGGTATACAGACTTTCGTTCGGCGGAAGAAGCCATCAATATTTCCGGTGTATATCGATTTATCACTAAACCGTGGGATAATGACGAGATGATCGCCATTATCCACCAGGCCATCGCGCAGTATGACGCGGATAAGCGAAAGGAAGACGAATTGCAATCCTTACGCCGGCGTGTACGGGAACTGGAGGAGAAACTTCGTTGTCAAGGGTGATCCATGTCACTGGCAAAGAGAAAGGATTCATATAATGTATGTGATGTATAAGTTACGACAAGTTCTCGCCATTACGACTTTCTGGGCGGTTGTGTTGTCGGTACATACGGCAACCGCGGCGACAGCTGAGGTCCCGTGCGGTGCTCAGGCGTATATCACGGCCGAGGCAAAGGTCCGGGGTGCGGCCCTGCGTAAGGAGATTAGCCCGCTGTTCGACAAGTTCATCACGTACCGTAATGCTACCGAAGAGGAAAAAAGGAAACTGTTTGCCCTGGCAATCGAGTACTGGCAGCTGATGGGTCGCGATGCCCTGATAGATGATAAGGAAGTTGCTACTGCGTTATTTGCCGTGATGCGCAAAGGGCCGCAAGGTTATCCGACGAACGAATACCTATCGGGAATCTTCAAGACCTACGCCAAGGCGTTAGCCGAGGAAATTCAGCGTCGGTACATTGCAACCCACGGCCCGGCGACTTATGACCGCGAGCCGAGGCCGGTTCCGTTTCCTGCGCAGATCCCGTATTTTCCGCCTATCTCGGCAGCGGCGTGGGCGCAGCAGTACAGCGGATTTCACCGCCAGCCCGGGGACATCCGCGCCCAGCGGCATTATAAATATTGTATGACGCTGGGTAAGGTCCGGAACGGGGCAGAGCTCCCACTTTATGAGGAGCAGGCCGCCGTGACATTTGAACGTGAATACACCGGTTTTGTCGGTGATGGCCTGCCGCCCGCCTGGGAAAAGGCTAAGGCAGCCGGGGCCCAGATCATCGCTAAACGGGAAGAAGAGCGACGCATCGCCGTTGAACGTGCGGCGAAAGAGGCCAAGGTCATCGCATTTGAACAAAAACAGGCCGCCGACATCGCTGAGCGCGCCCGGCGGGATGAGTATCTCGCCGCCAACGAAGTGGACCTGCTGTGCCGTTATCACAGTGATCTATGCATGCGGGCACGGGCGATTCTGCGGTATTCCGAGTGCATGGGCGAAGCTGCCAACCGGGCGGCGCAGGAGTATGCCGGTGCGTACCGGGCTGGGATGAAACCCACCGATGGAACCTGGTCCGGGACCTTCAGTGCCCTGCAATCCGATTATGAAGCGGGATGCCAATCCCTCCGGCCGCCGAACTATTATCATTAACGGGTACACGCGCACTGCAACCGGCCTTTTTCAAGGATTCATGGTCTACAATATCCCCAACTGGATCATCGCTATTACCGTCGTCGGCACGTGGCTGATCATCACCATCCCCGGCATGCCGCCTGTGTTTATCGCGGCCATGATTGTGTTTGCCGCATTCATCATTTGGTATGCCTTTACGCAGCTTTATTTTTCGGCCAGCTACAACAACGTCCTCAATATTTACCTGACGAACAATCTCGAAGGCGGCGGTGACATGTACACCCAGGATGTCTTGAACTTCGTTGCCAGGAACGTCGGCAAAGTCGACAGTGTGTTTGAATATTGCGCGGGGCCGGGGTTCATGGGGTTTTTTCTGCTGGCACACGATATGTGCCGGACTTTAAGCCTGGCCGACATCAGTCCGCAAGCCGTCAAGGCGATGAACATGACGGTGGAGGAAAACAAATTGCAAGACAGGGTCCGGGTGTACCAGTCCGACTGTCTGGAGGCGATCTCCGCTGACGAGCGGTGGGACTTTGTCGTCGCCAATCCGCCGTGGTGGTTGACCAATAAAAAAGTCGCCCGCTGGAGCCGGATCCTGTGCGACCCGGACGGGCGTGTGCACCGGGAATTCTTCGAGAACGTGGGAAAGCACCTCAAGCCCGGCGGATCGATTTTGCTCGTCGAAGGCGGGCGCTATACGCAGCCGGATGATTTTCGTGAGATGATCGAGACCAACGGCTTTGAAATCGCGTATTCGGGCAAGATCGCCAGCAACAAGACCTTGTTTAAGGACATGGGCGAGAATGCCGGCCTGCGCCGCAAGATCTACATCGCCCTCATGCGCCGCGGCATCATGGCGCGCAAAAGTTATTTCATCTGGATCAAACGCAGAGAGAGTGAGAAATCTCGGTAACAATGTTGAATCCTGTCGGCTAAACAGAGAATACGGCATTGTGTTTACCTGGATTTAACGGAAATTATTTCTTGTATTTGGGAATAATTATGGATAAAATATTCCATAAATAAGAGAGACGCGCGGTTGTTATGTTCAAAATATATTCGAAAGGTTGCGAGTACGTGCTGCGGGCGTTGACCACCCTTCCCGCCGATCATTTTGATGTGCCGTTCTTGGCCAAGGATTTGTGCCGTAAGGCCAGGGTGCCGGAGGCGTCTACACGCAAGGCCTTTCAGAAGTTGGCCAAGGAAGGAATTCTAACGGCCATGACCGGTCCGGGCGGAGGGTACAGGCTGGCCGTTGCGCCTGCGGATATATCGTTGCTGAGCATCATCACCGCCATCGAGGGGGAGGATGTGTTTAAGAAATGTATCTTGGGATTAAGGGTGTGCAGTGATCGCAAGCCGTGTCCGGTACATGCGTCCTGGAAAAAACTCCGGGGAGGCATGATGCAGGAAATGGAATCCAAGAATTTGGCGCAGCTGATGCGTGCCGTGAAATAGAGGCGAATGGTGGGATCGAATTCCCGAACAACATTTCCAATCTGGTGGATCGCGATCGTATTTTTCGCGCTGGCAGTGACCTTTGTGGCCGACATATGGGGAACGAAGCGGGCCGTTATTCGACACGAACCTGTGGCCAGTCGTCATTTTGATCCGGCACCGGTCCGGACCCCTTTAATCGAACCCGAATATGTATATCAGGGTAAACTGTACCGTTGTAACGATTGTCACGCCACGTTGGAGCCGTCGACGATCCAGAAATCATATTTTTCCTCCCATCCCGATGTGATCTTGGAACACGGGGCCAACAATCATTGCCAAACCTGCCACAACCGGAATAATATGGATATGTTGGTGGACTTGAACCGCAATGACGTTCCTTTTGCGCAAAGTCAGCGCAGCTGCCTTCAATGTCACGGGCCGATCTATCGCGATTGGGAACGAGGACTTCATGGGCGGATGAACAACTATTGGGATGACGAACGGGGTGTGGTGCGCCGCTTAACCTGCGTGGCCTGTCATAATCCGCATCAACCGGTCTTTGCCCCGATGAAACCGGCGCCCGGTCCTCACGTGCGGCAATATCGTGATTTTCTAAAATCCATATCAACGGAGAACGCCGATCATGACGGATAAATCCGACCAGCATAAGTGCGGATGCGGAAAGAATAACGGAGACTGTGAGTCACACAGGGATGATCCCGGCCTGACTCCGGTCAGCCGGCGGGATTTTCTCAAACGGTCGGCGGTGATCGGTTCGGGAGCGGCGGCGTTGATTGCCGCCATGTCTCCGTTGCGTTTGCTGAAAGAGACGATCACCGCTGAGGAGTTTGTGCAGAGGCACTATAAAGAGATGAGCAAGGAGGAACTGGACAAGGTTATCGCCCGTATCTCGGCCAAAGTCCGGGATCGCTTCGGGGTCACGCCCCGTCTGCGGGATGTCAAACCGATGGACGGCGTGGAATATGTTTACGCCTTGAATCTATCCCGCTGCAACGGTTCGCGACGTTGCGTGCATGCCTGCGTCAACGAAAACAATCAATCGCGCAGCCCGGAGATCCAGTATATCAGTGTCTTCAAGATGCCCAAGGGGACAATGGACATGGAACAAGGAACCCGGCACTATGATCCCGAACAAGTCCCGGAAGACGACTCATATTATCTGCCGGTGCAGTGCCAGCAGTGTGAAAACCCGCCTTGTGTCAAGGCCTGCCCCGTTGAGGCTACCTGGCAGGAGAAAGACGGCATTACGGTCATTGATTATAATTGGTGCATCGGCTGCCGGTACTGTGAAGCGGCTTGTCCGTACTGGGCGCGCCGGTTCAATTTTACCGAACCGGATATCCCCAAAGAAAGGTTGAATCCGGATATGGCATATTTATCAAACCGTCCGCGGCCGAAAGGTGTTGTGGAAAAATGTCACTTTTGTTTACACCGGACCCGCGAAGGACGGTTACCCGCGTGCCTGGAGGCATGTCCCACGGGTGCGCGCATTTTCGGGAATATCCTGGACCCCGAAAGCGAAGTGTCCTATGTCTTAAAAAAGAAGCGTGTGTTTATTCTTAAGGAAGAGGCGGGCACATTACCGCGGTTTTTTTATTTTTTTGATAAATAGGATGAGACAACAAAGTGAACGAAATTATCGTCCCGCGTGGGTGTGAACAAGAGCAGGGAAAACTAATTTATGTTTAAATGGTTACGTGATTATTTGTATTTCTTGTGGCGCTGTTTCGTCATCAGTTTCGTCGGAGAGCCGTTGTTTTATATTTGGATGACCTTCCTGACCTGCCTGGCATTAATCGGACTCAACGCTTACTGCAAACAGCTTGTGCACGGACTGATGATGACGGGCATGACCGATCATGTCTCATGGGGGCTGTACATTGCGAATTTTACATATCTGGTCGGGATGGCCGCGGCTGCGGTGATGCTGGTTATACCGGCTTATGTTTACAAACGCCATGATGTCCATGAAATTACAATATTCGGAGAACTTTTTGCCATTGCCTCAATTGTCATGTGCCTGCTGTTTGTCACGGTTGACTTGGGACGACCCGACCGGTTCTGGCATCTGATCCCGGGCATCGGCCGTTTTAATTTTCCCATCTCGATGCTGAGTTGGGACGTGGTCGTTCTTAATGTCTACCTGTTTATCAATCTGCATATCACCGGCTATTTGTTGTATATGCGTTACTTGGGGCGCGAGCCCAACAAGTGGTTGTACCTGCCGTTTGTGTTTTTGTCGATAGCTTGGGCCGTCAGTATCCACACGGTGACCGCGTTCTTGCTGGCGGGATTCGCGGCCCGACCATTTTGGAACACGGCGGTGATGGGGCCGCGTTTCATCGCCTCGGCCTTTGCCGCGGGACCGGCCGTTATCATCATAACCATTCAACTGATTCAGAAGGTCTTCCGTTATCGCACGTCGATCGAAGCTATTTATCTGTTGCGGCGAATTGTTCAGGTGTCCATGATCATCAATATGTTTCTGTTGCTCAACGAAGTCTTTAAAGAATTCTATACGGACGCGCTCCACAATGCCTCGGCACGCTATCTCTTTTTCGGTCTGCACGGTCACGACGCCTTGGTGCCGTGGATTTGGACCGCATTGGCGATGAACACCGTGTCGCTGATTTTACTGATGTCCCCATGGACGCGGCGGATGGTCCCGCTGAACATAGCCTGCCTGCTGTTAATTGTGGGCATTTGGATAGAAAAGGGTATGGGGTTGATTGTCCCCGGTTTTATTCCCAATCCTCTGGGCGAGATTGTCGAATATGTACCGACCTGGAATGAGATTCTCATATGTGTCGGTATTTGGGCCGTGGGCGCCATTATTTACACGATATTACTGCGTTGTACGACACCGATCTTGAAGGGGAAGCTCAAAATAAATCTGAAATATACCCAACGTAACGTGAGCTATTAAAAGGGAAACCATATGCCCGTATCCAGTTTGATTATCAGAACAGAAACCGAACAGACTCAGCAGGTCCGCTCACAGTTGGATAAATGGAAAGGAGTCTCCGTCGAGGCCGTTGACGGGATCAATATTGTGATTGTGACGGAGACCGAGACTCAAAAGCAGGACAAGGAGCTCTGGAAGTCGATCGAGTCCCTTGCCGGGGTGCTGCAATGTGATCTGATATACCATAATTTCGAAGATGACGCGGGAGTGGGCCGCGGGTGAAAGGCCGTACTCTCGACAACACACAAGCCGCCGCCGGCTATGATGACAAGCGGCGATCAGCAGGAGGACAAAGATCATGGCGGAAACGATGATGGACAGAAGGGAATTTCTTAAATTCTCCGCCAAATTGGCGGCTTTGGGAGCACTAAGCCTGAACGGCGGATTCTCCGCGCTGGCCTATGCGGCGACCGATGAATCGACGGGACTCCGCTGGCATAAGGCCCCTTGCCGGTTTTGCGGGACGGGTTGCGGGGTGTTGGTCGGTGTGCGTGACGGGCGAGTCGTTGCCGTGCAGGGAGACCGGCAGGCCCCGGTCAATAAAGGGCTGTTGTGTGCCAAAGGGTATCATGCCGGTGCGGCGTTGTACGGCGCCGATCGTCTGCGTTACCCGATGATCCGGCGCAACGGACGATTGCAACAGGCTACCTGGGACGAAGCCATTGACTTGATTGCCGACCGGATCATAGCCGATTCCAAACGATTTGCCATTTACGGTTCCGGGCAGTGGACGATTCCCGAAGGGTACACGGCGATGAAGTTTCTCAAAGGCGGGCTGGGGAGCAACGAAATCGACCCCAATGCCCGGTTGTGTATGGCCAGTGCCGTGGTCGGCATGATTACCACCTTTGGTGTGGATGAACCTTCAGGTTGTTATGACGACCTGGATACGTGCGACACCGTTGTATGCTGGGGAAACAACTGGGCCGAAATGCATCCGGTGTTGTTCTCCCGGTTCATTGACCGCAAACATCTCGGACACAAGATCAAGATGATCGATATGGCCACACGCCGCACCCGGACCACCGACGCCGCCGATCATTATATCGAGTTTCAACCGCAGACCGACATGGTCATTGCCAACGCGATTTGTCATGAACTTATCCGCCGTGACACTTATGACAAGGAGTTTGTCCGTGACCGTGTGCGATTTTTGGCGGATGATAAGACGCCTATCGGCCTTGAGGAATACAAAGCGTTCCTGGCGGATTACGACCTGGATTCGGCGTCGAAACTGTCCGGGGTTCCGGTCCAACAACTGAGTTTGCTCGCGGATTTGTTCAGTGATCCCAATGAACGTATCGTGTCGTTATGGTGCATGGGGATGAATCAGCACACGCGCGGGACCGCGATTAACAATTTGGTCTATAACGTTCATTTGCTGTCCGGAAAGATCGGGAAACGGGGAAGTACGCCGTTTTCTCTCACCGGACAGCCAGCGGCCTGCGGCACCTGCCGGGAAGTGGGGACGCTGGCGCATGCCCTGCCCGGCGGCCGGGTGGTCAATGACGAGGCTCATCGCCGTGACGCCGAGCGCATCTGGAATTTACGTCCGGGTGTGATCAATCCAAAGCCGGGCAATCACACTGTGGCTATGTTCAAGGCCATGATGGCGGGTGATATTACCGGGATGTGGGTGCAGGTCACGAATCCGGCCCAGACGATACCTAATCTTACAGAGAACGTATTGAAGAATAACAGTGGATTTCTGGTCGTATCGGATGTTTATCCGACAGCCACGACACAGATTGCCGATGTTGTGCTTCCGTCGGCTCTGTGGGTGGAAAAGAACGGCATGTACGGCAATTCCGAACGACGGACTCATCAGTGGTTCAAATTGGTCGATCCCCCCGGTGAGGCCAGGGACGATGTTTGGCAGATGTTCGCGGTGGCGCATCGGATGTATGAAAAAGGATTTGAAGGTATGACGAATCGCGACGGTGATTTTCTGCTCACGATAAAAGATGAGGACGGCAAGGCGGTCGAGGCCTGGCGTTGGGAAGTGTTTAAGGATTTCAATGTGGACAAGGCCTTATTCGAAGAATATCGGCAGTTTACTTTGCTCAAGCATAAAGATCTGGCTCCGTATGATGAATATGTGCGGACCCGCGGGCTCCGGTGGCCGGTCGTCCGGGGCTCAAACGGTAACTGGAATGAAACGCCGCGCCGATTTGTTGAAGGTGACGATCCCTATGTCAAACGGGGGATGGGGATTGCTTTTTATATGGATAAGGGCAAGGAAAATCGTGCCAACGTTATTGCCCGGCCGTATACGCCACCCCCCGAGGTCCCCGACAAGGAATATCCGTTTTGGTTGTGTACGGGGCGCGTATTGGAACATTGGCATACGGGCACGATGACGCGCCGGGTCAAACAGTTGTATAACGCCAATCCCAGGGCATACGTGGAATTGAATCCCGAGGACGCGCGGCAGATGGGCGTTTATACCGGCGAAAAGATCCGTATTGTCTCACGACGGGGAAATATTGTCCTGCCGGTATCCATAAACGGGCGGTCCGTGCCGCAGAAGGGGGCGGTTTTCGTGCCGTTCTTTGACGAAACCAAATTAATCAATCTCGTGACCCTGGATGCCTATTGCCCGCTATCAAAGGAGCCGGACTACAAAAAATGTGCCGTGCGACTGGAAAAGGTATGAATCGTAAAACTAAAATTCTGACCGTGGCGGCCCTGTATGGTGTTATGACGGCCGTGTTGTATGTCAAAAATATTGTGCTGGCCGCGGAGCCGGTGAGCCTGAAGGACATCCTGGTGGAAGAGCAGATAGACGATCAAAACGCCCGGGCCACCTTGCGGGCTTTTTATACGGCTCCGCCTGTGATCCCGCATGAAATCGTTGCGAAGAATGCAGCGGAATGTCTGGATTGTCATCGGGACGTGACCCGCTTGGAAGACGGCCGGGTGGCGATGGCGACCCCGCATCCGCAATTTTCCAACTGCATGCAATGCCATGTTCCCGGACAGGCCCAAACCTTTGACGAGGAACAAAGTGATTGGCAGGGATTGGAAGAGCCGGAGCGCGGTGACCGATGGTTCGCGCTTTCCCCTCCGACGGTACCGCACCGCCTGAAATTGCGGGAAAACTGCCTTTCATGTCACGGCCCGCAGAATCCGGATATGACCATGCGGACGACACATCCGCAGCGCACAAATTGCCTGCAGTGTCACGTCCCGAATGTGCTGGCGGAATTTTAATTGAGGAGATACCCATGAATAAATCCATTCACGGACATGAAGTCATGCAGATGATGATCGATTCCGGAAGGATCTATACCGCGGAACAATTGACAGAAGAGATACAGGACCGTTTCGGTCAGGATGCCCGTTTTCATACCTGTTCCCGGCAGGATATGTCGGCGGAGGAATTGATCGCATTCCTGAAAAGCAAGGGGAAGTTTACGGAAACGGACGGCGGATTTCGGACCGACGCGGACCGTATCTGTGCGCACTAGTATGGAACATAGTCCGCTAAATTTGACCATGGAAGACGGCCGCCGCGCCTTGGGCGTGCATGTTCTGGAAAAAGGACATCGGCTCCGGCAGAAGTACGGCCATTTTATTGATATGCAGGTCTTGGAGGAGATCCTGCGGGATGAAGAGTTTGTCCGGTATCCCACGCGGATCACCTTTGATTCCGGTCGGATTGATGTCGGGTTGTTCGGGGTCGCGGAGAAAGTCGGAGCGGACGCTGCGGAGGGATATATCATATATATTCACGAGCACTTTCAACGCCGTACGGGGGATGTTCCCGCGCTGGTATTGTACTTATTGGTCGCTGTCAATTACGGTGATTTTGCCAGCGGAAATGAGGCGGAGGAATTCGCTTCGGCGGCACTGGGTATGGAAAAGGATTATTTCTATAATTATATATGCCGATTGGTCGACGGGATTCCCGGAAAGGAGGATGGACGATGTTTGGAAGAATAGGGTTGGCGGAGTTGATTTTTATATTTTTGGTCGTCTTTCTTTTGTTCGGTGCCAAGGCCATGCCGGAGATAGCCAAAGGCTTGGCCAAGGCGATCAAGATTTTCAAACGAGAAATGCATGATATTCAGGACAGCCTAAGCGACGAACCCTCCCAACAGGCTACGGCGGCGGCCGTCGAGAAGATCAAGGACCATTCCAATGACTACGATCCCTCCGTGCCCAAAAGGGACTGGCGGAGCGAATCCGGAAAAGAAGCCGTAGCGGGGGAAAACCGGGAAGAGGTTTAGGGTGAAGGCAAACGAAGGACCGGCGACGGTCATTTCCATCAACATATCCCGTGGCGGTGTGCCTAAACTGCCGGTAGAGTCCGTGTACATCGCTGAACAAGGATTGGAAGGCGACGGGCACAATCACGAAAAGCATTATCGTCTCACGCAGGCGGTATGCCTGCAGGATGTCGAACAGCTGGAGAAGTTGACGGCCATGGGATACCCGCTCGGTCCGGGAACAGCCGGGGAGAATCTCACGGTCCGAAATCTTTACGTCAACGCACTTCCCGTCGGGGCCATATTGGAATTCGCCGGAGGAGTGGTGTTGGAAATTACCCGCGTCCGGCCCACATGTTATGTGATGGATCAGATCCATCCGCGACTAAAATTGGACGCAACCGATTGTCACGGTATGTATGCCAAAGTGTTGCGCCCGGGAAGGTTGACAGCGGGGGAATCCATTCAAATCGCCAAACCGTCCGGCGTAAAGTAATCATTATCAACTCGTGGAGTACCAATGACCGGAGCGATCATCTGTGGCGGCCGGAGTACGCGTATGGGCCGACCCAAGGCGAGTTTGCCCTTGGGGTCCGGCAAACCCATGATTGTGCACGTCTATGATATTCTGATGACGTGCTGCGCCCGGGTGGTTTTGGCCGGGTGCCCTCCGGACTTGCCGGCCGACTTAATGGATGTGCCGCGGATCCCCGATCGGATCCAAGATGCCGGCCCGATCGGAGGACTGGAAGCTTTGTTGGCCTCCGGCATTGACGATGAATATCTTGTAGTGCCTTGCGACCTGCCGCTGCTGCAGCCGGAGACATTGCGCTTGTTGTGTGTGGCGAACGGGAAGCTGCCGGTTGTTTTGTCTACAGAAAAGACCGTACAACCGTTGGTTGCCCGTTACGGAACCGGCCAGTTGGCGGAAATCCGCAAACGGATAGATCAAGGGTTATACTCATTGAAAGCCTTGTTGCACGTAGTCGACCATACCCGCGTTCCCCTCCCAGTTCATTTAGCGGATACCCTGCACAACGTCAATACGACGCACGATTTCACCCCCGACAGATGTAAGCGGAAGATCATCGACGATGGCTAATTTACGAATAAATACGCCTGTTTTATTGCAAACCGGATTCCGATGCTATGGGTACTATTTGCCGGGTATGTCTTTCTGATTCTCGGTTTTGTCTTGAAGTCCGCCGCGATCTTGGGGCGGCAACCAGACGACGCTGCTTTGCATGCCTGGACAGCCGGGGGCATCGGGATATTTACCATAGGCATGATGACGCGGGTGGCCTGGGGGCATACCGGCCGTCTCATGGCCGAGCCACCGCGGTCTGTTGCCGGGATGTTTGCATTGGTAATCTTAAGCGCAGTGGTGCGGGTATTTTTACCTTTGATACTACCCGAATCCTATATCATATGGATCGCGATCAGCCAGATTTTGTGGGTGCTGGCCTTCGGATGGTATTTGATTATTTACACCCCTGTGCTCATCAGTCCACGGCCGGATGGAAAAGCCGGATAAGATCTAAAACGGCGGATACGTTTCGCCAAGATCTGTCCGATCATTACTTCTCGTAGTAGTGGTCGGGGGGAATGAGTGCCGGGTAATGTCGCAGGAAGCGCGATAGACCACAATATGCTTCCTGCGACATTACCCGGGAACCTCAACGGTTCGGACTACTTGGCCCACATCTCCGTGTAAAAGTAATATGCCTTCCTAAGCTTCCGTTCAAACGGACTATGTTTTCCGGATCCCTGTCCAACCAGTCCCAACCACTCCTCACTTGAAAACCCGTCCGGAAAGGGGAAGGGATAGGTCGACTCTGTTTCATGAGTGGCCTCACTGCCGTCCCCGGCGTGGGTATCCTTCCACCATTCGTCGATAAATTGAAACGCCACGCCGCCGATGGCGTTGCCGGTGTACGGGCCGCCGGCCTGATGCAGGACGATGTCTCTCAGGTTCCCTTCGTGATAATCGCGCTGCATGCCTTCATCGACGGTTTGTCTGGCCGTATGCCACACGTCGCACCCGTATTCGGTAATCAGCACCGGTCGGTCGAAGCGTTCCTGCACGGTCTCCCAAACATTGCCGAACCCGCCGGCGCCCTGGTAGGAATTTACACCCATAATGTCGATCGCCGGCGCATACTTCTGGTAATAGTCGGCCAGACCTGTGCTGATGTTGCCGACGGCGACCGGGTGCTTTCCGTCGATTTCGTGGATCAATTCGGCAGCCTCGTTCAGGAACTCGGCCCACGCTTGGGGGTGCAGGCCGGCATTGGTCTTGGTGGCGTTTACCCCTGAATAACTCAGCGGCATGTTGTTCTCATTACCCAGGACCCACATCAACACCCACGGCTCGTCTTTCAAATCGAGCACCTTGGCGCGCAGGACCTCAAGCATCACCTTGCGCTGCCCGGGGTCGGTATAGTCGGTGCCGGTTTGCCAGTCCGCGCCGGAGCCCACGGTGTAAGCGCCGAGCATATCGCCGGCGATGACCCGGATGCCGTAATTCTCATAGAGATCGCGCAGCAACGGCTTGTTGACCATCGCCGGGTCGTACGACACCCGGTCTTCGGCCGTGGGGATGTAATAGCGGATGGCGTTGACGCCCATGTCCTTCATCAATTGAAAGTCACCGATAGCGGGTTCGTCGTCATCCTGCACGCCGTTGCGGTCTTGATCCACCCACGCGTCGTAGGCGGCGTCGATGCGGCCGTTGTTGTTTTTGTCTTTATGCATCCAGCGCGCATAGAAGTAGGGATCATTGTGCGGGCCCAGGCCGATCTCGGTCGGGCTGTAAGTAACGCCGCGCACGAAGAACGGCTCTCCTCCGACGGTCATCCGCCAATGGCCGTTATTATAGCGGACCAGCCGGATGTCACCGCGCACGATCTCGCGGGCGATGCCTTGTTGCGTCATATCCGGCAACGCGGCCAGGCGCTCCTCCGCCGTCCGGCGCACAATTCGTCCGGGGTTGACCGCGACCACGTCATTGGCCGGATTATTGTCGTCTTTGTAATCTATGGAGACGCTTGCGTCCTCCAGCGCGCATTCCAGCTGCGGATATGTATCACACAGCCGGCGCACAGAGCTCATGGCGCCCGGTGCGGTGTACCATACAAACGACTTGTCGGTGGACCACACGTATTGTTTGGGCGCGTGCAGGAGTGTCGCGTAATAGGCCTTCAGCGCTTGCTTGATATGACCGGAACGTTCGAGGATCAGTGCGGTAAAAAAGAGTTTCGTGCCGGTTGCGTCGGGGGCCTGCGGCCACACATAGAATGCGCGCTGCGCGTCTTCATCGGCAAACACGTCCCAATGCCCCACGTCGAGTTTCCCGGCTGTTTCGTACTCGGCATAGCCGCTTTCCTTACGGATACCGAAGTTGTTCGGATAAATCCCCGCACCCACCGCCTTTTTCAGGCCCGCGCGGTCGGTGATGCGGTAGTAAACTCCGGGGGTGCCTGCGCCGGTGAGCTCACCGTATTGCGCGTAGTCGATGAAGATCGAATCACCGGTGTCGTCAATAGGGAAGGCGGGGGACGGTAGTGTCTTACCTTTCAGGAAATGGTGCATCAGCCGAACGTCCGCCGTGTCGTTCAAGGGGGCGGCTGAAGCCGGGCAGCAGGTGAACAGCAGGATCATACACATGATAAGTCGCATAGGGCTCTCCTTTGTGACTGTATTCTAGCGGTTTTGAGTGAGTTCTGCCAGGCTTCCTGTTGCGGAAGCCTGGCAGAACCTGGTTTTTCCGCTGACGCCAGTCAACAATCGGAAAAACCGCTGGCTCCCCCGCATGGTGGAGGGGGGCCGATGTGCGCACCCGGCGGCCTGACGTGCGCCAAGTGCGCGGGGCTTGCGTTGGGGGCTCTCACTTGTGATTGGTGATTTGGGATTGGGGATTTGAACAGTTTGCCTTCATGATGCAGGCAAGCCGTGATTCAGATGCATTAAAGCCTCACAAATCCCAGAATATGCATAACGGTCATTCTCCAAATCCCCAATCCCTAATTCAAACATCAGACGACTTCCCGGCTTACAATAATTCCCCCGCCGCCTCCGCCGGTCGCCAGAACCAGCCTCCGCTCGGGTCCCAACATTGTCCGAAGGTGAAGTTATCGACCAGTTCCTGAATCACGGCGCGGGCCTCGTCGGTGCGCTCGAGCGCGATCAGCGATTTCGCCTGAATAAACAGGCTGGTGGCCACGTCGTTCAAGGCCCAATAGGAAAAGACTTCGTCGTTGGTCCCCGTGACATAGTCTTCCAGTCCGGCCTGCATCTCGCGGGCGGGTTCCTGATAGAGTTCGACGCACTTGCGGGCATAGACGATCGCGTCTTCGTATTCTTCGGCGCCGAAGGACTGCCAGGCCTTGACGGTCAGCGTGGACGAGGTGTGATCCCCGAATTTGTACTCCTTGGCGAATGCCGCCGGGGCGCTCATGCATACTGCCAGCGTTGCAGCCATACAAAGTTGGAATAAACGTGCCATGATTAACCTCCTTGTTTTCTGTGCCGGTGTAATTCCGGGGACATAGTACCTGTTTACCCGGATGTTACGCATGCGTCATGAAAAAAGGCAGTTCCCGGCTGGTGCACCAGAAACTGCCTTGTCCCGGCGGGGAGCGACCCCGGCGGGTTTTGACATCATGCGATATTTATCAGAACGAGTTGCCGAACTTACGGTAAAATTCGATCAGGTTGTTGCGGCTTTCGATCGTTCGCGTGTCGTTGATTCCGAATTCATCTTTCTGCGTCTCAAATATTCCTTTATATATTTTTTCGGCGCGTTCATAGCGACCGGTTTCTTCGTAAAGCAGGCCGAGATTCCGGCGTGTGGTCATTGTCCCGGGATGCGTGGGGCCGAGCTGTTCCTCCTGAATACGCAATGCGCGCTCATAGTGGTCGCCGGCTTCCCGGTATTTGCCGAGCTTCTTCTCGACGACCGCCAAATTATTCAGGGCGTTGGCTGTATCAGGATGATCGCTGCCCCGGATATCCTCGACCGTCCGCAGGACTTCCTGAGTCAGGGGCTCGGCTTCGGTAAACCGGCCATCGGCGTACATCATCATAATTTGCGCGTACAAGTCCTCAAGCGCTTCGGCGGCGGCATCGACCGAAGGATCGACGATCACCGGCGTAACCCCGCGTTCGCGTTCCGGCGGCGGCGCCTCCGGGTACAGCAATTGCAATCCGATAATGGCCACGACGATCGTCAGCGAAAAACTCAAGGCCGGGCGCGACGCGAATTGCGACAGGAGAAAACGCAGCTGATCCCACAGCGTAGACTGCCCCGGATCACGGCCGGTACGCACGGCGTGACGGAAGTCAGCCACCGTCTCGCGCGGGTCGACGCCGTTCTCATATAAAAAGGAGTGGACGTCATCGAGCGGTTCGGCAACGATGTCGCGGATGATGTCTGCGTCCTCATCCAGAAAGGCGCACAGCTGTCGGACTTGTTTTTTAGGGTCGGTGCTCATGTTCGTATCCTTACGACGCGTCCTGCCGGCGCGCCAGGTATTCTTCCAGACGGCGCTGCAAGAGTTTGCGTGTGTTATAAATGCTGGTCACCGGCAACCGCAGTTCCTCCGCGATCTCACGCGGCTTGCGGCCCGCTGCGGCTAGGGTCGCGACCCGTACCAGCCTGGGCTCATCTTCGATTTCCTTTAAAAAACCTTCCATAAATCCTTCCGGCGCGTCGGAGGTGTCGATGGCCTCGGCGTCCTTACGGTGCTGATCGGACAGCGTCTCCAGAAACCGCAGGCAGCGGTTCTCCAGACTCTGACTGTGGTGATGGATCTCGCTACGTACCACACCGAACAGATAAACCAGCAGGTCCGGGACCGTTTGCGGGTCCCATTGGCGCTGGCCCCGATAAACTTTCAGGATTGCGTCCATCACAAAATCCTCCGCCATTTTGCCGGCGGCCACTTGGCCGCCTTGTTGCTGATACCACGACATTTGACGTATCTTGGTAAAAGCGTACTTGATCAGCCGGGGGATGGTGTCGTCCCAGTCATGTTCATCGAGTAAGGCCTTGATGTCGGCCGGAACTTCGTTCAACCTTTCCCTCCATCAGGGTAATGCCGCCCGGGCCCCGGAATTCGCCAAAAAAAATGCAGGGTCCGGGAGCGGGGCGGAGATTATTTTGTATCTTTAACGTAGGCAGGGCCTTGTGAAATCACAATAAAGGCCCCGGCCTTCTTGACCGCAGCATGCAGGCCTTGAGTCTCGCGCAGGGTGTTCATCCATTTTTTCTGCGTCTCGGCCAAGGCCTGGGCGGGGGATTCGCCGCGGAAGATCCCGCTGTAAATTTCCCGCACCATCTGCGGGGTGACCTGCGCGTCCGGGATGCTCCACAGGGTCATGATCAGATTGCGCGCGCCGGCCTGCAGAAATCCGCGCCGCAGTCCGAACACGCCTTCGCCCGTCTGCGCGTCGCCCAATCCGGTGTCGCAGGCCGGGAGGACGACCAGCCAGGTCTCACGCAGATCCAGCAGACTGACTTCCTCGGCGGTAAGCAACCCGTCGTTACGGACCGGTTCACTCAATCCCTGCTGCCATAGACGGATGGTTTTGTCCGCCTTGGCCATGGCCAATCCGCTGTCGCGCATCGGATTGAACGCGGTCTGTCCCGCCGGCAACGGCTGTGCCGCCGCCCGTTCATCTTTCAGTAACGGGACCGCCGATCCGGTGGTCGCGTGCCGCCAGTGCGGCTGACCGGCAAAAAATCCGTGGGTTGCGATATGCAGGATCGCCGGCGAATGCACCTGTTTCAGATTTTCCTCACTGGCCTTTTCCCGGGTAAAGAGTTCGACCCGGTAACCGTTGGCCGCAGCCAATTGGGCCACCGCTTGGGCCTCGGTATATGTGCCGGGCAGATCTTCAAAGACAGCGGATTCGCCGCCATCGTCGCTGAACAACGGTTGCGCGA
Source organism: Candidatus Omnitrophota bacterium (assembly GCA_020429915.1). Lineage (GTDB taxonomy): Bacteria > Omnitrophota > Gorgyraeia > Zapsychrales > Zapsychraceae > JAGOSC01. Next base: position 33,283 of record JAGQKV010000007.1, read on the forward strand.
AAATGGTAAGAGTTTTCGTCATGTCCAGCCGGTGGTGTTCGAGCAGATCGCGTCCGCTGGTCACGTAGGCGAAGGCATAATGTTCATTGAGGAATTCACCGCGCGGAGTCAGCAGGGTCACGAAGGATACGAAGTTGATACGGTGCGTGGGGCTGATGATAATCCGCTCGATACGCCACTTCAGCGACTTGTCGATGGGTAGCCACAATAACCGGTAGAGGCGTTGCAGGTTGTAACGCAGGTCGGTGTCGCGGGTGTCCTTGTGGCGGACCATCTGTTGGTAACGGCGGATGTGCGCGTCGATGCGGTCGGCCGGGCCCAGTTGGACCCAATGCAAGCCGTCGTCGAGGGTAAAGATGACTGCGCCGTAATGATCTTCGAAACGGCCCTCGCCGAGCGCCATCGGGTAACGGATAAATTCAATCAGGGCGGTGCTTTCATCAAGGGCGTGCTGGATATCGGAGGGTTCAACCTTCAAGAAACGGCGCGCGCCACGGGTGCCGGCGCCGGAATATCCGAGCTGTTGCTCGGTGCGACGGATATCCTCTTGCAGCCCGAGAAGAATCAGACGCCGCCGCTGCCGGGCATCCTCGTCGATGATGCCGTCTTCGGACATTTCCAACTGCATCAGCCGCTGTTTGGTCAGCGCGCGTTTGTGCAGAAGACGCTGATGTTCCGGATCACTCCCGGAGGCGGCCAGGCGGATGTCTTCGATGAGGGATTCCAGAACCAGCCCTTTATGCAGAAGCACCGAGCGGGCCAGCGTCATGGTGTCGCCGACGTTGGCCGACAACGTGTACGGTTCGTAAGCGGTTATGTGGGCCAGCCGTTGTTGTTCGGAAGAGAAGGAAAGGATGTGGCTCAATAGCCGGCGTTCGCGTTCGAGAGCAGCCTTGGCCATGTCGATGGCCTCATTGATTTCATTGGCTTCGTGATAAAGCAGACCGAGCTGGCGCATACAATAGGCGATAGTCCGGTGATCCTCAGGACGCGATGTTTCCCAAATGCCGAGCGCTTCACGGTAGGCGTTGATGGCCCCGGCCAGGTCGCCTTCGCGGTAGGCCAGATCGCCCAGCATCTGCAGGGTGAAGGCCGCCGCCGGCAACGGTCCGGTCCGGCCGGCACGCTGGCGTTCGAGCAGTTCCCGGGTCAAGGCGCGGGCATTGGCGGTATCCCCGGCGGCATAGTCTAACCGCGCGCGTTCCTGCAGCAACGGTAAGAGTTGCGGGTGATCGTCGCCGAGGGCTTCCTTTTGACGTTCGTAAATGTGGCGCGCGACGCGGATTTCTTCGGCAAGATCACGGCTGTCGACGGGGAGGGGCCCCATGCCGGGAATCGTGCGGCTGTCGCGAGCGTAAAGTTCGGCAAGGTGCCCGATGAGTTCCCTGACCAGCGGGTGATCAACACCGAGGTGCGCGTAGTAAACGGTGAGGGCGCTTTCGTAGTGCGGCAGGGCGGCGCTGATTTCGCCTTTTTCTTCGTACAGCCGGCCCAATTCGTGGAACAGATCCGCAACCTGGAGCTGGTCCGGTCCAAGCCGGGTGAGCTGTGCATTGAGTATGTTTCTGGTGATATGAATGTCATCGGCCAGCTCCGCCGGATCGGTGACTGCCGCCGCCGGGGCCGCGATAAGCAAAAAGGACACAACCGCGATTAGTCTTCGGTCCATAGCGCTTGATAAGCATAATATACGTGGCGCAACTGACGGAGAAAGAGGCTCTGGTCGCCGCCGCCTTGGGCGGCAATTCCCTGCCACTCCGCGTGCCAGCCGTGTTTGCCGAGGTTATGTTCAAGCGGACGGTAGTCCCGCCACCATGCGTCGAGCCATTCGAACGCGACCCCGCCGATGGCATTGCCGGGAAGTCCGCCGTCCGCCGTGTGCCGCGCGATGTCCCGCCAGCCGGCAACATGCACACGGTACTGGTAAATTTCGTCGAAACGGCCGTCGACAAAGCGCATGGCGGGTGGACCGTAGGAGGTGATCAGCACGGGTTTGTCGTAGACCTGCGCGGCCTCCTGCCACAGGGACCCGAAGCCGGGTTGATAGCGCGTCGTGTTGATCCCCAGAATATCGATATCGGGCGCGTAACGCGCATAGACGGGGAGCAGGTCGGTATCGCCGTTGACCAGGGCCACGGGGTGATCGGTATCGAGCTCATGAATGCGGCGCACCACCGTGTTGACGAATTCGGCAAACGCCTTGGGCTGCTGGGCGGCATTCGTCTTCGCCGTGGCCGCGTCGTTATTGGCATTGCCCAGTGTCCACATCAACAGGTAAGGTTCGTCCTTGAATTCGCGCACCATCGCTTCGACACTCTTGAGCATATTTTCGCGCTGTACGGGATCGGTATAGTCGGTGCCGTCCCGCCACGCGGCAGCCGAGCCGACGGTGTAGGCACCGAGGAAATCACCCATGATGACCCGGATGCCGTAGTCGGCATGGAGCCGGCGGAGTAATTCCTTATTGGGCGGATGATTGAGGTCGAGGTTGTTGGGATGCAGGGCGATGATCTCGGGATCCCCGGACGGATGATGGAAGATGCGGATGGTGTTGGCGCCCATTTCCTTTAACAATTGAAAGTCACCGACCGCCGGTTCATCGTCATCCCGGATATCGTTGCGGTTTTTATCGACCCAGCTCTGGAATGCGGCGTCGATGCGGCCGTCGCCGTCGTCGTCGATGATCATCCAGTCGCGCAGGGTGTTGTTGTGAGGGCTTTCGCCGATCTTGAAGGGCGTGTAATTCACCCCTTTGACGACATACGGTTTTCCGTCGACCAAGAGCTGCCAGCCGGTGGAAGTTCTTTCCACGGACACCTGCGCGGCCAGGGCGGTCTTAGCGCCGTAAGGCAAGGCGCAAACAGCGGCCACAGTGGCGGCCGTCAACAGGCGAAGCCGGTATTTCAACGCCATACGATTCCTTTCGGATATCAATTGGGGGAGGTGTTTTCAAAAGATTCCCGGATCTGAGTTGAGTATATCAAAAAACCGTCCGGATATGTTATTTAAGGCAATAAACCTGGCGACTCACCTTTTGGCCTTGACAAAACCACCGCTATGCCCCATACTCTCTTCAACGCAAGTGGCATAAATATTTCTTGAACCGCAGGACAGAAGTATTGGACCTGCGGTTTTTTAATGACCGGTCCTCAAACCAGGAAAGGCATCGCGGCCGGCCAAACGTACAGAAAAAGGTCCTAACACAGGTCATGAAACAGCGGATCCCGCACGCGGCGATCCGGCGTAAGTATACGACGACGAGTCCAACCACTCTTTCCTACCGGTCAGTTTTTGGTCATCCCTCTTTCACGCCCTGATTTATTCCTGATTCTTAGCGCGATTTCCATTTAAGACTTATCTATTTCAAGGAGGAAGAATGAACCAAATTACCGAGACTTTTTGCCAATTGGGGATCTCCCCGGATATGTTGGCAGTCCTGCAAAAGTTGAATTTCCATACGCCTACGCCCATTCAGCATCAGGCCATCCCGGTGGCCCTGGAGGGAAAGGACATCATGGGCATCGCCCAGACCGGAACAGGGAAAACCATGGCCTTCGGCATCCCGGCCGTGCAACGGCTGGCCTGCGGAGGCGGACAGGCCCTGGTCTTGGTCCCGACCCGCGAATTGGCCACGCAGGTGCACGACGCATTGGCGCCCTTGCTCAAACCTTTTCGCATGAAGAGCGCCGTGATCATCGGCGGGGTGAAGATCGGCGGTCAAATCAAGGATCTCAAGGCGCGGCCGGACATCATTATTGCCACGCCCGGACGGTTGAACGATCATTTGCAGCAAAAGACCGTGTCGCTCGAAAAGGTGCGTCTGGTTATACTCGACGAAGCCGACCGTATGTTCGACATGGGATTCGAACCGCAAGTTCGCAGTATTCTCAAGTACGTCACGAAAAAAGAGCAGACCATGCTGTTTTCGGCAACCATGCCACCGGCGATCCTGAAGCTTGCTTTCGCGCACATGAAATTACCGATCACCATCGAGATCGCTCCGACGGGCACAACAACCAAGGACGTATCCCAGGAACTGTTTGTGGTCAAGGATACGTCTAAGACCGATTTGCTGCATCTTTTGCTGCGTCAATACCGCGGGACGGTGCTGATCTTTACGCGCACCAAGTCGCGCGCCTCGAGTGTCACCCGCAAGATACGACGGATCGGGATCACCGCCGCGGAAATTCATTCGAACCGTTCGATGAGCCAGCGCAAGGCGGCGCTGGAAGGATTTAAGCGCGGTCAATACCGTGTGCTGGTGGCCACGGACATCGCCGCGCGCGGCATCGATGTCAGTATGATCGAACTGGTGGTCAATTTCGATTTGCCGGATGACGCGGAAAATTATGTGCATCGCATCGGCCGCACCGGGCGTGCCGGAAAAGAAGGTCATGCCATCACGCTGGCGACACCGACCCAAACCAAGGATATCCGGAAGATCGAAAGCCTGATCAATATGACTCTGCCGCGTTCACGCCATCCCGAGATCGAGGAAGCTACGGAATCCGAACCGGCGGAAGCGCCGCGTCCGGTGCGGGCACCGGCCCGTAAGGCCAAAAAGACCCGTAAAGCCGATAAAACCGGGAAGGCGAAACGTAAACCGGCCAAGGACGCGCCTCAAAACGATGGCCCGTTGACTCCGGATGTGGCGTTCGCCCGCTTTCGCGGTCCGCGCAAACGCCGCCGATCCGGCCGTAACAAACCGTAGGACGGTCCGGCGGTCACGTCAGTCCGCTCCGTAAAATAAAAATCTCCCGAACAGGATCTTGGCTGTGCGGGAGATTTTTTTTGCCCCATGGCTGCCGGTGTCGGTCAGCGGGAGGCGGACAGTGATTGCACGGCGGCAGCCGTCTCGCGGACAACGGTGTCCACAGTCTGTTCGCCGTTGATTTCGATGAGCAGGCCCGCGTCCTGATAGAAGTTGATGATCGGCGCGGTCTGCTGATGGAAGGTTGACAGCCGGGAATGGATCGTCACCGGATTGTCGTCGTCGCGCTGGTACAATTCCCCCCCACAGGCGTCGCAGATGCCGTCGTGCCGCGGGGGTTTGAATTCGGCGTGATACGGCGTTTGACAGGAACGGCACACCCGGCGGCCGCCCAGACGTGTCAGGATCGCGTTATCGGAGACCTTGATGTAAAGCACCGCGTGGAGCCGTCTCCCGATATGGTCCAGGATTTCTTCCAGCGCCCTGGCCTGCGGCAGAGTGCGCGGAAAACCGTCGAGGATAAAACCGCGGTCGGACGGTTCGCGGGCCAGCCGTTCTTCGACCATGGCCTCGGTCACTTCGTCCGGGACCAGGGCTCCGCGGTCCATATAGGTCTTGGCCAGTTGACCCAATTCGGTTTTGTTGTTGAGGTTCTCCCGGAACAGATCACCGGTGGCGATGTGCGTTAATCCGAAACGGTCGCGCAGCTGTTCGGCCTGGGTGCCCTTGCCGGATCCCGGTGCGCCGACCAGGATCAGATTGATTCCGGTAACGGTGTCGCCCGGCCGCGCGTCGTCGCGTTCGCTTGCGCCGGCCACCGTGACATTGTCCGCGGTGAACGGACGGCCGTCGTTGCGTTGTACGGTCTCCACCGCTTCAATCAACAGGGCCAGCACCAACTCCACGGGGCCGTCCGCGTCGACAACGAGCAGGCGACGGGATGTCCGGTAGTGATCGAGTACCGGTTGGACGGCACGCCGAAACGCGCGCTGGCGGACACGCAGCATTTGCGGAATGTCGTCCGGCCGTTTGGTCAGCTGTCCGCCGCAGGCGTCGCAGATGCCTTCATGGCGCGGTGGTTTGAATTCGGGGTGGTAAGGCAAATGACAGCGCGGGCACGTGATGCGTTTGAGGATGCGTTGGCCCAGGTGTTCCTCTTTGACATCCAGATAGATCACCGCGTCCAGGGTGCGGTGTGATTCGGTCAGGGCCTTATCGAGAAATTCCGCCTGCGACGCCGTGCGCGGGAACCCGTCGAACAGGACGCCGCGGCCCTTATCCATATGCCACAACCGTTCCGCGACCAGTGCGTCGACAACCTCGTCCGGAACAAATTCGCCCTGCTGCACATATCGCTGCGCGAGAAAGCCGATGGCAGTATGATTTTCACTGTGTTCATGAAAGAGTTCGCCGGTATCGAGATGCAGCAGATCAAAGCGCTTGATCAGGCGCTGCGCGTGGGTGCCTTTGCCCGCGCCCGTGGGGCCAAGGAGGGCGATATTCATTGTGTAAGCCTTTCGGTTCGGGTTGCCGTGATGAGCCGGAATTCCGGAGGGGTGCTGTCGGTGCCGAGACAATCATTGTAACACCGAAAGGAGGTGATTTCAGCTAAAGATTGTCCCGGCCCGATCGGAAAGTTTGTGTCGGCATGAATAAAGATTCTGCTACAATGTTGCGTGACCGTGACCCGGTTATGCCGGAGTTTGACCGGTCTAATTATTAAAGGAAAGGACGGTAAAAATGAAGAAACTTTTTGTGATGATAACCGCATGTCTGATATGGGCAGGGTCAGCTGCGGCCCAGGATATGCCGGGTCTGCAGGTCGGCGACCTCGCGCCGGATTTCACGGCGAATGATTTTCGCGGTGAGAAGTTTACCTTGTCTGACCATTATGACGAAGGTCCGGTCATCCTGGTCTTTTATCGCGGCGGCTGGTGCCCGTATTGCAACAAGCATCTTCAGTCCCTGCAGGCACGGATGGAAGACTTTGAAAAGTTCGGTGCCCGTCTGGTCGCCGTCAGCGTGGACACGGTCGAAAAGGCCGCCGAACCGGTGAAGGGACATAACCTGACCTTTGATGTGATCAGCAATCCCGAAGGCGATATCATTAAGGCCTACGGCCTGTCGTTCAAGGTCCCGGTGGAGATCCGGGAAAAGTACAAGGAATACGGGATCGATCTGAAGGCGGCCAGCGGCCGCGATGACGGGTTGATCGCCGTCCCCGCCACCTATATAATAGAGGAAGGCAAGATCATCTTTGCCTATGCCGATGAAGATTACACCAAACGGGCCACACCGGAGCAAATCCTCGCGGCCCTCGAAGAGCGGCAGGCCGGACAACAGCCGATGCTGTTGCAGTAGCCCGCGGAGACGGTTATGTCACGCCGGAAAATGATAACCATCCTGATCATATTCGTCGTTGTCTGTGGATTATGGGCCGTGTGGTGGCTTTTTACGGCCCCCTCGAACCCGGCGTTTCAATTGCGGCATGTAAAAGATATGATCCGGAGGATGGGGACCGTCGATGAATTGAACGGGGAAGTCCGCACGATCATCAAAAAGTACGCGAACGAAATCGATTATCAGCATTATATCAACGAAACCGAACCGTTGTGCAAAAAGCTCTGCGTCCTGGGAAAGACGGTCGTGTACTACAAGGAGCACGAAGGTTATCCCGCCAACGTTCAGGTGTACTATCCCAGCCGGCGGGCCTCGGAGCGCATCTATGTGATGGACCCGGACTGGACAGGCGAGATGCCCGATCATTGTGACGCACGCGAGCTGGTGCCTGTCGAAGGAAATATATATTTTTGTCCGGTATAAGCTGACCATGCTCATGATGCGCATGGCTTCCCTGCAAGCGGGCCTCTTACTAATGGTGATGTCGTTATTCATCGCTTTGCCGGCTCATGCCGTGGAACGGCTGGCGCCGGAACTGGTCTGCGACTATTTGGCGCGGCCGGGGTGTGCACATACTGTTGCGCCACGCCTACGCACCCGGACCGGCGACTCCAAGCATCTCGATATTCAGGACGGTTTCACCCAATGCAATTTCAACGATCAGGGACGGTCACAGGCCATGTCGTTGGGCAAAGAGCTTCACAGTTTCTGAATTCATTGGTTGTCTCGGCCTGTAATCTTTGCTGCTGTTCGACAGCATTGCTGCAGCAATAATCCGGTTCTTCATCCGCATCATCATTTTCTATTTCCTCAAAGCATAAAGCATTTATTATCAATAACTTATTTGTGACGTGCACGTACCGGTCCTGATGTTACCGGTTGACAAAATCGCATTTTGGTTGTAATTTAGCAAACTAAGAGAAAGAGTGCTAAGAAATAAAACGCACGGAAATCATACCCATTTACAGAACCATCAGTTAAGAAGGAGGCGTTTGATGAAACTGCAACCGTTGGGCGATCGCGTGATCGTCAGACCGTTGAAGGCCGAGGAAATCACCAAGGGCGGGATCGTCCTGCCGGACACGGCCAAAGAAAAACCGTATGAAGGCGAGATCATTGCCGCCGGCAAGGGCCGCATCCGCGATGACGGCAGCGTGAAGGCGCTGGACGTCAAGGTCGGCGACCGGGTTCTCTACAGCAAGTACGGGGGCAATGAAATCAAGATGCATGATAACGGCGAAGAGGTGCTGATTATGCATGAAAGCGACATCCTCGCGATCGTCAAATAAATTTGGTTTGTCACGACATAAAGACTTGAAAGGAGTCACACAATGGCCAAGCAATTGGAATTTAGCGATGAAGCAAGGCGTTCGATCCTCGCCGGGGTGGAAAAACTCGCCAAGGCGGTCAAGGTCACTCTCGGACCCAAGGGGCGCAACGTCGTCCTCGACCGGAAATTCGGTTCTCCGACGATCACTAAAGACGGCGTATCCGTCGCCAAAGAGATCGAACTTGAAGATCCCTACGAAAACATGGGTGCGCAAATGGTGAAGGAAGTCGCCGAAAAGACATCCGACAATGCCGGTGACGGCACCACCACAGCGACCGTTCTCGCCGAAGCGATATACAAAGAAGGTTTGAAGAACGTCACCTCCGGGGCCAACCCGATGGCGCTGAAGCGCGGTATCGACCAGGCCGTGGAAAAGATCGTCGAGGAAATCAAGAAGCTCTCCAAGAAGATCGATAACAAGAATACCAAGGAAGTCGAACAGGTCGCCACCATTTCCGCCAACGGCGACGGCTCTGTCGGTAAGATCATCGCCGAGGCCCTTGAAACGGTGGGCAAGGACGGCGTCATCACCGTTGAGGAAGGGAAGTCGCTGGCCACCGAACTGAAGGTGGTGGAAGGGATGCAGTTCGATCAGGGATACCTTTCTCCGTATTTCGCGACCGACATGCAGAAGATGGAATGTGAACTGGATGATCCGTACATCCTGATTCACGAAAAGAAGATCGGTAATATCAAGGAAATGCTGCCGCTGCTGGAAAAGGTCGCCCAGAGCGGACGGCCGTTGGTCATCATCGCCGAAGACGTGGAAGGCGAGGCGCTGGCCACACTCGTCGTCAATAAAATGCGCGGGACGTTCCATTGCGCCGCGGTCAAGGCGCCGGGCTACGGCGACCGCCGCAAGGCTATGTTGCAGGACATCGCGATCCTCACCGGCGGCAAGGCCGTCACCGAAGATCTCGGCCTGAAACTCGACGGTATCGGTTTGGAAGACCTCGGCCGCGCCAAGAAGGTCAACATCGACAAAGACAACACCACGATCGTTGAAGGCGCAGGTAAGACTAAGGACATCGAAGCCCGCGTGACCCAGATCAAGAACCAGATCGAAAATACCGACTCCAGCTACGACAAGGAAAAGCTGCAGGAACGCCTGGCCAAATTATCGGGCGGCGTGGCTGTGGTTAACGTCGGCGCGGCCACGGAAACCGAGATGAAGGAAAAGAAGGCCCGTGTCGAAGACGCGCTGCACGCCACCCGCGCGGCCGTTGAGGAAGGCATCGTCCCGGGCGGAGGTGTGGCCCTGTTGCGCGCGCTGCCCGCGTTGGACAAGCTCAAGCTCAAGGGTGACGAGAAGACCGGTGTCGATATCGTCCGCCGTTCGCTCGAAGCGCCGGTCCGCCAATTGGCGATCAATGCCGGCCTGGAAGGCTCGGTGATCGTCGAGCATCTTAAGGCCCAGGATGTGAACATCGGTTACGACATCAATCAGGACGATTACGTCGATATGCTCAAGAGCGGCGTTATCGATCCGGCCAAGGTGACCCGCACGGCTCTGCAAAATGCGGCCAGCATCGCGGGATTGCTGTTGACCACCGAGGCTCTCATCACCGATATCCCTGCCAAGAAGGACGACGCTGCGGCACCGCAAATGCCGGCGTACTAAGCAATACAATCGCAGGTCCCGGCCCGAGGGTCGGGACCTGTTTTTTTCTAACCGCTCGGGAAACCCGGCCATCAATCGAAAGGAGGCAATCATGTATCGAAAAATGACGAGTATGTTAATCGTAAGCGCGCTGATCGCTTCGTTCGCGACGATGAACGGCGTATCATTTGCGGAAGAGCAGTCTACGGAAGAACAAACCGTAAAGGAGTTGCGTGAGCAGATCGAGATGCTCAAGAACCGCGTTGAGGAACTCGAACAGCAAAATCAACGCCCCCCGCAAGAAGACTCCTGGGAACTTTACAACAGACGTCAGCAGCAGTGGGACCCGTTTGCCGAGATGGACCGCATGCAGGCCGAGATGAACCGCATGTTCGAGAGCGCTTTCAGCAACCGGTCCGGCAGCAACGGCGGGATGTTCAGCAGTTCGATGGGCTACAACTATGACATCGACATGAAGGAGACCGACGACGGTTACGTGATCACCTTCGATATGCACGGATTGGATCAGGACAAGATCGATATCCAAGTCAATACAAGCTCTATTACCATCAAAGGACAGCACTCCAATGAAGAAACCGAACAAGGTCCCAACCAGTTCTTCCAGGCGCAGACCTTCGGTTCTTTTATGCAGACCATCCCGTTGCCGACCGATGCCGATACGGCTAAGATCAAGACCGAAAAGAAAGGAGACAGCCTTGTTATCACCATGCCGAAAAAGAGTACTTAGCGCGGTGATCGTGGCAGGGTTGTTGTTTTACGGCGGTCCGTCCGCCGCATCGGACTTGCAACCCGACGAGCTGGCGACCATCGCGGTCTTCGAGCGGACCTCACCGTCGGTCGTTTCGATCAAGAACGCGTCTTTGCAGTGGGACTGGTTCTCGGCCAATATTTATGAGATTCCACAGGGCGCCGGGTCCGGATTCATCTGGGACGAGGAAGGCCATATCGTCACCAACTTTCACGTCATTTACCGCGCCGACCGGATCCACGTGACGTTGTCCGATCAGAAGACTTATGACGCCAAGGTGATCGGCATCGCGCCGAACCATGATCTGGCCGTCTTGAAAGTGGACGCGCCCAAGGAGTTGTTGAAACCTATTCCCGTGGGCAGCTCCCGCGATTTAAAGGTGGGGCAGCGTGCGCTTTCCATCGGTAACCCGTTCGGGCTGGACTATTCGCTCAGCACGGGTGTGGTCAGTGCTTTAGGGCGGACCATGCGCTCAATCGGCGGTCGGCAGATTTATGACGTCATTCAGACCGACGCGGCAATCAATCCCGGCAACTCCGGGGGGCCGTTGCTTGATTCGTCCGGAGATCTGATCGGGGTCGCCACCATGATCTACAGCCCGTCCGGGGCATCGGCCGGAGTGGGGTTCGCGATTCCCGTCAATACGGTTAAACGCGTGATCCCGGAACTCATCGAGTACGGCAAGGTGAAACGCGCCGGGCTGGGCGTGGTCCTTGTCCCCGATGTGTACATGAAACGCTTGGGATTAAAGGGCGCGATGATCCTCGAGATGCAACCCGGCGGCGCGGCCGCGCGCGCGGGACTGCGGCCGACCACCCGCAACCGTTACGGGGATGTGGCCTACGGGGATGTGATCGTCTCCGTCGACAACGAGCCGGTCGGGTCCAATGAGGACCTGGTGGGATACGTAGAGAAAAACAAGACCGTCGGCGACGAGGTGAATATCCGGTTTATGCGCCAGAATAAAGAGTTCGGCACGACCGTGACCCTGCAGGAACTGGGCCGTTAGCCGCAACGCGAATGAACACGAAAGGAAAACCGAATCATGACACAGAAGCAAGCCGAAACCTTTGAATACCAAGCCGAGATGAAGCAGCTGCTGCATCTCATCGTCCATTCCTTGTATACACACCCGGAGGTCTTCCTGCGGGAATTGATCTCCAACGCCTCCGACGCGTTGAACAAGGTGCGTTACCGTCAGCTCACCGACCAGGAGCTGCTCGACAAGGACAAGGAACTGGCCATCCGCATCACGCTCGACGCCGAAACCAAGACGTTCAGCATCGAAGACTGCGGGATCGGGATGACCAAAGACGAACTGATCACCAACATCGGGACGGTGGCCCGTTCCGGGACGCTCGAGTTCCTGCAGAGACTGAAGGAAGACCAAAAGGACACGGGAGATCTGATCGGTCAGTTCGGGGTCGGGTTTTATTCGGTATTCATGGTCACCGATGAGGTCACCGTGGAGACCCGCGCCGCGGACAAGGATTCGCAAGGTTATCGCTGGACATCGGCCGGCGAAGGCAGCTACACCGTCGAAGAGATCGACAAGCCGGAACGCGGCACCCGGATTACCTTCCAGCTGAAGGACGATCATAAGGACTTTGCCGAGCCCTTCATGATCAAGGAAGTGATCAAGAAGTACTCCAACTTCGCCGACTTTCCGATTTACGTCGGGGAAGACAAGGTCAATACGGTCGAGGCGATCTGGCGCAAGAGTGAGAAAGAAGTGAAAGACGAAGAGCGCAATGAGTTTTACAAGTTCATCACCAACGACTACGACGATCCGCTGGCCAGCACGCACTTGAACATCGAGGGGGCGGGCGCGTCGTTCAAGGCGCTGCTCTTTATCCCGCGCCGCGCGCCGTACGACCTGATGCGCACCCAGCAGCACAAGACGTTGCAACTCTACACCAACAAGATCATGATCATGGACGACTGCAAGGACCTGCTGCCGGAATATCTGCAGTTCCTGCGTGGGGTCGTCGATACCAGCGACCTGCCGTTGAACGTGTCGCGCGAGGTGGTCCAGAAGACGCAGGCCATGGCCAAGATCAAGACAGCGCTGACCGGGAAGGTCCTGCAGTGGCTCAAGCGCATGGCCAACAAAGACACCGAGACATTCCTGCAGTTCTATAAGACCTTCGGCCAGCTTTTCAAGTCGGGGCTCAATTCCGACTTCGCCAACCGCGACAAGCTGCTTGAATTGCTGCGCTTTGAGACCTCGACGCTGAAAGGCGGCGAGCTGACGTCGTTCAAGGACTATGTCGGCCGGATGAAGGAAGACCAGAAGGAGATTTACTATCTGACCGGCGACCACCGGGATCACGTGGAGCGTAATCCGAACCTCGAATACTTCCGCAAGCACGACCTGGAGGTCCTGCTGTTGATCGACCCGGTCGACGCGTTCATCATCCCGGGCATCACGGAGTACGACGGCAAGCCGGTCAAGGCCATCGACAAGGATGATCTGGAATTGCCCAAGGCCGCCGGCGACGATGAGAAGAAGGACGACAAACTGTCGGAGTCCCTGCTCGGATTGTTCAAGGATACTCTGAAAGATAAAGTTGAGGACGTGAAGGTCTCCAAGCGCTTGGTCGACTCGGCCGTCACGCTGGTGACCGGCAAGGACGGCATGGACCGGCAGATGGAGCGGATGATGAAGATGATGGGCCAGGATGCGCCTGCGGGCAAGCGCGTGATGGAGGTCAACATCGATCATCCGGTCTTAAAGAATCTGTCCCGTCGTTATTTGGCCAACGCCTCGGACCCGATGCTCAAAAAGTGCATCGTGCAGCTCTACGAAAGCGCCCAGCTGATGGACGGCGAACTCCCCAGCCGCGCCGATTACATCAACCGCATGATGGAGATCATGGAGGAAGCGACGAAGTAATAATTAGGGATAGACTCCAATTTCCTGCGAATCCGAGCCGCTGAGCGAAATTGGAGTCTGTCTCTATTTTTTATCCGCGAACCGCACTCCCAAAGCGTCAAAAAGCCTTCCAACTGAATTATTTGCATTTCTATATATATTAGTTATACTACTGATAGTACTGCAGTTTCACACCATCCCCAATCCAACCAGATGAGTACACGGAACCCTTGATCAGGCGGGTTTTGCTGTATTTCCCCATTTAACCAATATGTTCCAAATATTTGCAAATAAAAGGTTTGTGCCTCTGAGGCGGTTTTGTTGTGCCGTCCTGGGGGCGGTCTTTGCCTGCGGATCGCTGACGCCGCCGGCCACGGCCCAGACCGTGCCCGCGGTCATTCTGCCGCCGGTCGGGTCCATGGTCCAGACCACCGCCGCCTATCTGCCGGTCACCATGCTCGGCTTGACCGTCCGTCCCGAAGACCCGCTGCAGCTGGATTTCATCATCGACGGCGGGCAGACCGGCCTGACCGGGGAGGGGTTAAGGCCCGAATCGGCCAAGCTGATCAATTACTTTCTGACCGCCCTGACCCTGCCCGAAGACCAGTTGTGGGTCAATCTTTCCCCCTATGAAAAAGACCGCATCATACCCGACACCTTATCGCGCACCGAGATGGGCCGCGACATGCTCGCGCAGGATTATCTGCTCAAACAGCTGACCGCCTCCCTGATGTACCCGGAAGACGAACTCGGCCGCCGCTTTTGGGACCGCATCATTCAGGAAAGCTATCAGCGTTACGGCACCACCGACCTGCCGGCCAGCACCTTCAACAAGATCTGGATCATCCCGGAATACGCCAACGTCTACAAGCGCGACGGCAGCGTGTTCGTGGTCGACAGTCACCTGAGCGTCATGCTGGAAGAAGACTATTTGGCCGCGGCGGGCCACAGCGGCGAGACACCGGGCGATGCCGATGTGCTGGACGAGGCCACCAAGGAACTCATCCGTGAGATCATGATCCCGGCCATCGAGCGCGAGATCAACACGGGCGAAAACTTCGCCCAGCTGCGCCAGATCTTCAATTCGATGATCCTGGCGGTGTGGTACAAAAAGAACCTGAAAGAAAGCCTGCTCGGGCAGGTGTACGCCGACCGCCAACTGGTCAAGGGCGTCGACCACGTCGATCCGGGATTGAAGCAGGAGATTTACGACCGGTACCTCGCCGCCTTCCGCAAAGGCGTGTTCGATTACGTGAGGGAGGACCTTGATCCGGTCAGCCACGAACCCGTTCCGCGCAAGTATTTCTCGGGCGGTGTCGCTGCCATCGATCAGGCCCAGATCGCGGAGGTTGACGGTGCGCTGCCGGAAACCTTTGCCGCCAATCTTCACGACACGTTTACCGTTCGCGTGAATTTAACGACGATCGGGGGGGATCCCGATGCGGCGGAACTCGCCGAAGAAAGGGACTGGTCACAACCACACATCACAGCGTCCAGGGACCGGATTGAATCCTTGCTGGCCTTTGAGGCCTCTTTGAACAGATTCTATCCGACTCCGTTGACCGGCGGCTGGTTGGAATCGGAATCCGATGTGATTGTCACCCGGATCATGCGGTTGCTGGAAACACGGAAGCCCCGCGTGATCACCTCCGATACGCGGAAGTTTGTCGAGGCCCTGGTGACTCATTTGCTTGTCAATTCGATGGACGGGTATTTGCAACGGACGGACGGCCTCGGAAACCGGGCTGACGAGTTTGAGTTTACGTTCGATTCGCAGGTGGACGGCGAAACGCTGGTATTGCGCTTTACGGATAACGGTACGGCGCCTGCTCAAGCGGAAGACACCGCGGCCAAGCAACAGGCGATGCGGCAACAGCGTCCGCGTTTCGGGGGGCGTGGCCAGGCGCGTTCGTATCATTTGCCGTTTTTATTGCGACAGTTGGGACGCCAGGTCCCCGTTTCGCTTCAGGAGCGCGCGGACGGACAACCGGGCACGGTCACGGAACTGCGGGTTTCTCTTACCGACTCAGCCATCCTGATCGACGGCGGCGACATCCCGGCTTTCAAGGATAGTGAAGAAGTTCTCGCAGATATGCTCGCCGATGGCAACCTGCCGCTGAACGTCAAGCTATGGCACGCCCTGGAGTTCCTGGACCGGGTCCGGCATTGGGTGTCCGAAGGGAACTTTGTGGATTCGGATACGCTGGATATCTACCGCCGCGCCTTGACGCTCGTCGAACCCCCGCGCCAATATGACGACCGGAATCTGCTGCGCGCTGAGTCCCGGGGCGGATTGCTGCATGATCTGTACCTGCGGCAGCTCGAGGTCCTGGCGGAGATGGCCGACAGCACCCAGCGGTTGCTGCTGATGGAACCGGAGATCATGCTGGAAGATTTGGAGACCCGCATCCTGCGGGCGCATCCGCGCGTCGGGATGCTGACCGGCACGCAGTATGTCAGCGTCAAGACGAAGCTGATGAAGCTGTTGTCCGATCAAAACCGGGTCCAGCATATTTACGACCGTATCGCGACCAAATATCCCATGCGCGAATACGAACGCACCGCGCGTACCGTGCAGTTGTGGGAGAAACTCGTGCCGGGCGACCGGGACCTTGTTGACTACCTCATTGTCCTGGATAAAGACACGATGCCTTCCGGGGTGGACGGCATGGCCCTGATCCCGGAGGCCCGGACCCTGGTCGTCAGCGAAGAGGCGTTTATGGACGCCGGCCGCCGCCGCGGCGACATTGAGGTCGAGCATGTCCTTACGGAGAAACAGATTTTGGCGGTGACCGATGCCATCACGGCGCGGCGGAGCATTAACTTCAGCCAGGCGCGCGCCGGTCTTGACGGGCTGCGTGAGCGTGTGGCGCCGATCTTTACGGAGCTGTTCGGGGAGGGATCGCCGGTGCCGCGCTTCGCGTATCTGCGGCCGTCGCCCACGGCCCTGGTCGTCGAAATGGACAATGACTCTTTGCTCGCGTTGCGTGAGTCATCGACAAGGGAGATCACCGAAAAGGTGGCAGCGGCGGACATTGATCGCGAAATTGATTTGAGGGAAGAAGATGACGCCCGTTTCCGCCAACTGCGCGAACTGTTGCAACGCTATCCGGAATACATCGCCATCAATTTCCATGATGAACTGATCGCCTATCTGACCGGTGGTGTCCTGCGTACCACTAACGTGGACGGTCTGCTCGAATATTACCGCCGGAATTATCAGAACGCCCTGTACACCCTGATCGACGCGACGATTGCCGATCAGAATCTGCGCGACGCGCTGCTCCAGGAGGCGCGGACGGTCCTCAGTCCGCTCAATCCGCGGTGGAGCAAGATCGAAGCGGCCATCCGCGGAAACAAGGCCTTGATCGACCGGCTGGTCGACAAGAAGGCCAGCCTGATTATCCGCAACGTGACCGGCGGGGAGGTGAATCTGGATGAATCGATGGACGAGGTCCAGCGCATGCTGCTGGAACACCGGGCCTACCGCGAGGCCAGCCATGAGCTGAGGGCGGTCCTGCAGTTTATTCCGCCCGGCAAGATGCACCGCCTGTCCGCTCTGGAAGAACGCCTCGATGACGATATCCGTGTCCGCAGGAGCACGCCGACACTCACCGAGAGTATCATCGGAAACGGCACCGGGACGCTGACACCCGGCATAGCGACCGTGCGCGGCTTCGCGCGGACCAAAAATGATTTACCGCTGATTGTCCAGGGGATGGGTCAGAGCGTCTGGGTCAGGGAGCACGAAGTCCAGCACGTGATCAACAGCGGATTTACCCTGTACACCTCGGCCGGTTTGAAGACCCCCGGAAGTTTCAACGCGCTGTGGCGGCGGGCGCTGCGGGGCAAGGCGGTTGCCGATGAAGCCCTGACGGTGACCGACGTCCTGCGGGAGTATCTGCCGGAAGGACGTGTGCCCGAACGGACAAACGTGGGCCGGTTTCAGATCGTGCACGCGCCGTGGCGGACTTCGCCGGACAAGCCGGATAATTTCTTTGAACACGTCGTTATGCCCTTCGATGAGCGACAGTTTTTCTTTGGCGCGCCGGCGCAACCCGACACCGTGGACTGGCGATTCGACGAGGATACCGTTTTCTGGGAAGGACAAATCAACGGGACCGGATTGACCTTCATCGAACAACGCTGGCCGTATGCGCTCAATCACTTTCTCATCGTGCCGCAGCGCGGTGAACACCGGCCGCAGGTTTTGAACGAACAGGACGTGCGGCTGATGATGGACATCGCCCGTTCCGAACCGCTGCCGGGCTTCCGCTTGGCCTTCAACAGCCTGAAGGCCGGCGCCTCCATCAATCACCTGCATCTGCACGGCTTGACGGTGCCGGGAGATACCGCCCTTGAACAGGCCGGGTTGACAACGGTGGCCCGTGTTAAGGACGTCATCGTCAGCCGTGTCGACGGGTACGGCGCGAAGGGTCTCTTTTTTACCGGTGAGACCGTTACCGCGACCGCAGCTGCGGCCTTCGATTACATCCATGATTTGCAACAGGCCGATATTGCCCACGCCGTGATCGCCACGCCGCGCGGGATGTATGTGATGCCTGTGCATGGCAACGTCATTACGTCGTACGGTATGACTTGGTCTTTCTATGAACTTATGGGGTATATTGTGAATGCCGACGCCGGCCGGGACCTGTCCTGGGTCCGCGAGGAGCATATTTTGCAGGAGATGCGCCGGGTGGCGTTAACGGATAAAGAATTCCGCGCGACCTATCAGGTGCGCTGGGGAGAGGAGGACATCGCGCCTGCGGACGTAGCGATGACCGCCGCCGAACATGACGAGCAACGTGCGAACGTGGCGCGCATCTATGCGGGAATGGCGGATAACTTTAACGTCACCACCGGACAACCGATGTTTCGGGACAGCGAACGGGTCGCGGCCATGGCCGGGATGTTCCCCGTCGGCCCCGACGGAGAACGGCGACCGGTGGAAACCGATATTTATTCCGTGGCGCTGATGCAGTTGCCTCAGGCCATGCGTGACTGGCTGCGGGACGTCCTGGTGGCGGACTGGTTGCAAATCTTCACCGAGACCGATGAAGACATCGATCACTTTATTCCGGAACGCGACACCTATCATATCAGCGTGTCGGTGGTCCAGGATCTGGCCGCTCGACCGGATGAGGCGGTCGGAGTGCTCGGCCGACCGGATGAAGGTCTGACCGAAGACCAGCGGCGGCGGATCACGGAAAATCTGCGCCGGATCATCGCGTCTCAGGACCAGGTCACGCTGGCGCCGGTCGGCGCGCGGCTCGGCCCGGACGGGACCCTGATCTTCGTCTTTGAGTACGATCCGGTTCTCTACGAGATTCGCGCCGAGGCGGTGGACGCGGTGCGCGCTCAAAACGCCGCCTTTACCGGGCGTCCCAAGCCCATGGTGCACGTCACGCTCTCCCGTACACTCAATAATCCGACGGTAACCCCGGGGATGGCTGAAAAGATCGCACGTTTCCGCGACCGCTACGCTTCGGTCAAGGCCGCCGACATGGGGCTGGAAGGACCGGTCGCCGTCTCGGAACTGGAATTCAGTCACGAAAAACGCTGGATGCACACCGAGATCGGCGCGTCAGAAGTGATGCCGCTGGGCGGAAGCGATCAGGCCGAACTCGCGCAGTTTCATCCGTTCGATTTGCTCGGGCTTATCGATCTGGACGGACAGCGGCTTAAGGCGGCTGTTGAGGCGCAGGAAGATGTCAATGCCTACGATGCGCCGCTTGACGAGGAATTGGCCCGGCTGGGATTTACCCGGGAGATGATCATCGAAGAGATCGTTTCGAAACTCGAACAGCGCCGGACGCTGGACCGATGGGCGGCCACCGACGCCTTGGAACACATCTTACGCGAAGTCCTCGAGAACGCGGTCGACGCCTTTATGCAGCGCGCCGATTTCGACGACGAGTTTATGTTCGGTTTCGACGTCCGGTCCCATCCGCGCGGGACCGTCATCCGGTTTCTGGACAACGGAACGCCGCTGTTTGTCGCGGAAACCTCAGAAGAGAAACGGGCGCAGAAGAAGGTCTTTCACAACCGTTACGGCGGCAAGCATGCGGGGATGACGATTATCCGTCATCAGGTCACCGCAAATATTGACAAAAATGCGGAAGTGCAACTGATTGATCTGAACGCGCGTTTTCCCGGGGCCGAGCGGAAGCTTGAATTCTTCACGATGCTCGAAATCCTGCTGCCTGACGATGGGGCCGTACTGGCCGAAGCGCCGGTGAAGTCCGAACCGGGACAATTGACACTGATGTTCCCCGTATTACGCCGGCTGAAAATAAAGGAGTTTGACAAGGGCAGTCAAACTAGGGTGTTTTCCACCGAGGCTTGGGATTATGTCTTAAAGGTTTTGCCGGCAGAGCCCAACGGCGTGTTTGTCATTGATAACTACGAACGGTTCCGGCCGTATCTGGGCGGTTTGGTCCCGGCGTATCAGATTGTGCGCCTGCTGGATACCTTCGGTCTGTATTTGGAGGAAGCGGTCGTCATGGAAAAGATTTCCGGACCGAATCTTTTCGACGATATCCGCGCCGCTTATGAGGCCGGTGATATGACGGCGGTTGACCGGGTCCTGGGCGAGTTTACGACCTTGCTGCAAGAGATTTATGACCGCGGCCTGCTGATGCCTGACGTAAAGCTGGTGAATTTCAAAAAGCACGAAGGACATTATCAGTTGCTCGACGCGGGGATCGTTCTCGACCCGGCGCAGTTTCGTGACGGCCGCGGGGATATCGAAACGGTCGGCGAATTCTTCATGCAGCGTCATATGGAAAACCTGCGCGTCCTCGGCGCTGTGGGCGGTTATGAATTGATCAGCCGTTACCGTGACGCGATGGCCGCGATCGGTCTGGCGGACGGCGAAGGTTTTCTCAAGAAAGTCGGAGAGATACCGGAAAAGATGACGCCGGCCCCGATGCCGGATATTGCCGCCGGTATCGTCCGGTCTTTGCACGCGTTGGCGGACGTTCCCGCCGAGGTGACCGAGACGGCGGGAGCGGAAGACTCTGCCGTTCTCAGCGAAACGGGCCGTGCCGGACTGTCTGATGAAACGCCTCTGGAAGATCTCGGTTTCAGCCGGCACAGCGAGCGCGTTCTGCGCGACCACGGCCTGACGACGTTGGGGGTTATTAAGGAACAGCACCGCAGCGGTGTCTTGAATGATATTCCGGGGATGAAATCTCCGCTCAGTAAAGTGCGGATCGAGATCGACGGACTGATGCTGGATTTGATTTCGGGCACCGAGCCGTCGTTGCCGGCGGTTGCCGAAGACTTCGCCGCCGAGGCGGCTGATGAAGTGGTCCGGAATGAAATCGAAGCGGACCCGGCTCTGACACGCGATGAGAAAGATCAGGCGCTGTTGACTTGGCAGTCGGCCGTCGACATGCTGCGCCATTACCGCAACCGCGCGGTCTTGAGCCTGCCGCCGAAATTTACCAAGCCGGGTCAGCGCGGAATCGTGATGCTGGGCCATCTCCATGGACTTCCGTATGAGTCCCAGGAATGGTTGGATGGACTTAGGTATCTGGATGAAGCCCGGAACGGGACTGATCCACAGAAGTGGCAACGGCATGTGACCCGTTGGGAAGAATATTTGAACCGGGCGCTGGACGTTCAGTATGCCGGCTTGTTGCAGGTCATCGAACAGGACTATGAACGGGTGAAGACGATCCTTACAGAGATGACCGATATCCGGCTGGCCGGTGTCGAGTATTCGGTCAAGGAATTTCGCGACCTGATGCCGGAGGCCGAACAGATGGCCGTCTTTCTGCCGCAGCTGCTGCGCCGGCTCAATTTCCAGTCGCCGGAGAAACGGGCGCAGCAGTTGATGTTGTTCACCTACGGTCCGTTGGTGTATGCGAAGGTCACGGGTCAGGCGTTTATGCGGGACGTGGAACTGGTACCGATCGACAATCACTTCCTGAAGACAAGCGTCATGGGGGATGTCCGCAAGATCGATGCCGCCCTGGAGCGGGCGCGGTTCAGTCTTTCTCCCGACGCGAAACGTAGCTACCAGGCCGACGCGCAGGCGATTATCGACCGGCGTTACCGGAAACTACGGCTCGACCGCGATCAACACTTCGCGTTGCAGGTCTTAAAGCACACGCGCAAAGGCCAGGCGATGCTGGTCAGTCTGGGAAATCTCCATATCGACGGGGTGGACGCGATCCTGAAAGGCCGGCGTGTCATGCCGCGGGCGGTGATTGATATGGAGGAGTGGGACGACAAGGCGCCGGAATTGTTCGCCCGCCCGGTCCGGACCGCCGTCGACGGAGCTGTATTCGGTACCATCCCGACACTCGGAGGCAACGACGCCCTTGATCTCGATGCCTTTGTGCTTGCCGTGAGCGAGACGTATCAGGACCATTTGCGCGGGGCCTGGAACGGTTCGCTGAGATTTTATATTCCGTTGTCCGAAACCCGCCGCGACATCGATGACTTTCTGGTGACCGATCCGCGCGACGGACGGCAGTGGGTTTATCTGGCCGCCCAGACCGGCTCGGAGGCGGGGAAGTCCGAGGCCTACCTGTTGCGCGTCAAAGAAGCGACCCCCACCAAGATCAGATTCGATGAGATTATGCTGCAACGGGCCACGGGCTTTATTCCGGTCCAGACCGTTATCGATCAGGGGCTCGCCTTGCCGGGCAGCGCGGAGGTGATCATCAAACAGGCCGAGCGCTATATGCGCAACATGCGGCCGGTCATGCTCGCCCTGCTGTCCCAGGGAATCGCGAAACCGAAACTGGTCCTGGGTGCGGCGCGCAACAAATTCGACGATGATATGGTCTTTCTGGCGGTACCCATTGTCGATCCGGCTATTCCCCCCTCGACGTTCGAAGGAATGTATGTCGGTATGCGCGACAACGAACGCGTGTATATTCCGATGCACGCCGCCGGTGACCGCGGCCCGCATGTGCTGGTGAGGCTGCCGCGTTTGATCAAAATGACAAAGCGGGATCTCGAGGGGTTGGCCGGAATAATGGCGGCGCAGACGTTCATCGGCCGCCGATTGGGCGCAGATAAGATCGGGCCGGCACTCGCCGGGGCCGGCGTTTCACTCGGCGGTGACGAAGTCGAGCTCGACACAGACCGCGTCGTGGATAACATTCTTGCCCTGGACAGCGACCGGACCGACAAGGCCTGGCTTCGGCAGGATTTACGCGAGGCGCTGCAGGCAGCCGGGTTCGTCGAAGATGATGAATCACCCGGAACGTTTAGTGATGATTCCGCAGTACTCGTTGAACCGCCGTACCTGGTGGGGATCACCCAGTTGCAGATCGCGGACGTGACGCGCAGTATGGTCTTCGACACCTTCAGCGGCCGGCGTCTCGGATATCTCAGTGTTCTGAGAGCCCTCAATGACGCGCGCATCATTCTCAACCGGGGTAAGCGCGTCGATCTGAAGCTGGACCTGGCCGTATCCAATCTGCGTGAGCAATCCGGCGGTGAAATCGAAGAGGCGTGGCTCCGTCGCGATCTCAATACAGCCCTGCGCAGTATCGGCGTCTCCCTCGATCAGGCAGTGTTGTCGGAGGACGGCCGCTACCCGCCGATAACGCAGGATGACTTTGTAACTTATTTTAAAAAGGCGTCATGGTGGGGGGCTGTGATTGACCGGCTCGAACAGTTCCGTTCGGACGGCTTGATCCACAGTTACGGGTTTACCGGAAGCTTCTCGCGGGGGCAGTACCGTCTCGGATCCAGCAAGGATCTGGATATCGCCCTTGTTTTGAGGGGCGAACCTTTTTACGCGAACCGTCTCGGTCCGGTGGTCGATTTTATCGATGATATTAATTCCGATCCCGGCATCCCGGTGCACATTACACTGACAGCCTTCGGACCGTCATACCGGTATTCGGTCCGCTTGGATGTGCTTGAGTTTGACCTGGTACGTCAGCCCGAGGTGGTGGAGAATTATTTGAATGCCGGACACTATCGCGGCGACCGGTTTGTGCGGATTGACGGCAACACGGCGGATCCGCAGAGTCTGTGGCGGCTGCACTCCAAGCTCGTCGAGCTGGGGCCGCTGCCGGAGGAACGGCTGCGGGAACTCCTTGGCGTCGGTGATCAGGCCGTCCCGGCGGATGTGATGGATGCCGTCCGGCGGAAACTTCAGCGGGACGAGGCCTTCTCGGGACGCGGAAATGAGCATCTGCCGGTTTATCTGCGGGAGTTTCAGGCCCGCCTGATCCGCGGCCGTATCGCCGCAGACCGGGAAATCATCGGCCGGTTGCTCAACAACGAAGACATCCTGACGGTCACGGACCAAACGCCGCTCTACAACGGCGCTCCGTTGACCGTCGACAATCCGGTGGCATGGGGAAATGACACGCAAATCTTTATGCAGCCCACACGCAGCATACATCTTTATCCGGGCGATTTGCGGTTGAAGGGAAGCGGCGGAGCGTATCTGTTAAAACAATTTGCCGACACGGCCTACCCGTATAATGTGCGGGAGTTCGGCGCCCGCGCCCGGGCCATCAATTTCGGCGCCAACGAACAAAATCTGCAAAAAGAAATGACCGCGGCGTTGTCGTTCGCTTACTTAATGGAAACGTTGTGGCCGACAGAAGGTGCGCAGGCGACCAATATTCCGCTGGGCATCAAGCGGGTCAAGACGGTAAGCATGGGCGGAGAGCCGTATCCCGTCGACGTTTATTTCAGCAAATTAGCCCGTGAAGATGAAGAAGCGCGGACGACAATGGAGGAATTGCTTGTGCGGCAACTGGGCAGCCGCCGCGCTGAATATCCGGAGGATACCGCCGCGGCCTTTGTCGCCTTTATGCGTCCGGCGCAAATGCTGGATATGCAGGGTTCACCATTGCGCGTCGGTCTGATCCGCAAACTCTTGCTGGAAGATTACAGTGCCGGGCATGACTTTGATGTGGAAGTCCGTGAACGTTGGCAGCAACGGGGTCAACCGCTGGAGGAATTGCCGGCCGAGGAGATCGCGCGATTGGCCAAACAAAGGGTGGATGATATCTTCGGCGAAATTATGCTGGATTACCAACCGCTCGCGGTGGACGTTACGGAGCTGGTCGCGGAAACGGAAGGGGTTTCCCCGTTCGCGATCCTCTATCAGGCCACGGACGCCTACCGCCGCCGGACACTGGTTTATAACGCCCGGACCGCCGAGCGCTTTTACCGGGACGTGGTGTATGATCTGGGCCGCTACCTCGGCGCGCTGTGGACCGTGGGCGGCCGAACCGACGGCGGTCCGATCGAAGAACGCAATGTCGCTATCCGGGGTAACCGGGTAGTCCTGCACGATTGGGATGAGGGTTTTGTGCCGAACCGGGAGACCGTGGGGATCCGCATCGAGCCGTCGGCGATCCGCAATGATTTCGGCATGATGCAGATCTCGACGCTGAAAACTATTCAGCAGCTGCTCGGTGTGCATGACCGGTTTGCCGACAGTGCCCAGCGCTATTTTATGGAAGGCGTCACGGCCGGCAGCCGGCGCGCTATGGAAGAAATCCTGATGAATCCCGGACAGGATGTGCTTAACGATATCGACCGGCAGATGTTGTTGAATGACTGGCGCCGGCTGACGCTGCCCCGGGAGACCACAACGGATATCAGCGATGTGTTTGCCGCGGAGTTCCTGCGATCTGTCCGGGAGCTGGCACAACAGGGAGAACGTGTCACGGCCGATCAGGCCGTGCTGGTCGATCCCGCCACGGACACGCGCCTCATCAGTGAGATCGAACCGATTGAGCAGTTCGCCCGTTTTGTCGCCGACATCGAAGATTTGGACACGTTTGTCGAAGCGCCTCTGTTGGAGGCGGCCCGCACATTGTTCAAGAAAGGTATCCGCACCTTCTGGACCTCGGCCAATCGCAAGGACATCGCCGAGGGATCCCCGGCGGTCCTGATGTTCCTTTATGATGAATTGTCGCCACGCAACAAACTGGTATCGCACAGCGTGGGGCAGGTACTCGACAATATCAGCACAGTCGTGCGTATTCCGATGGACGAGACGACGACGGTGGCTGATATTCACCGCGAGGCCATGGCCATCGTCAACCGCTTTGACGCACAGTCGATGGACCGCAGCATCGCCGAAATTATCCGTCCGGGACGGGATGAAGCGGTTACCGTGGAGGACCAGGACAAACCGCCGATGGAGCTCCGGCGCCTGGCCGGTGTCGCGTTTATCTTCGGCACCGGAAATAACGCAACGGTAATCGATGCCGACGGGAACGTCCGCCTTGAGGGCGGAGCGCTCACCGAACTCGGACACAATATTCTTAAGAAAAGCCGGACCGGGGAATGGGTATTTACGGGGCGGGAAACTTTGGGTGCTAAACCCGATCAGGAATCCGGAGACGTGAGTTTCGAAGATTCCTTCAGTGGTCCCAACATCGCGCGCCGGTTCGCGCAGACAGACTGGGCGCCAGCGTTTATCAAAACACATGTTACCGCGCTGCCGGAGGGCTTCGCGACTCATACACAACTTGTTGACTTGGTTCGCAACGTGCCCGATGAGGAAAATCTTCGCAAACTCCGGGCGGCGGGTATTGATGTTATTCTGCGGACGATTACAGCCGCGGTATCCGACGGTGACGCGCAGGCGATAAGCTTTGTCAATCGCTTGGGCCGTGAGATCGGTATGGCCTTGGCAGCTTGGTTGAAGCATTATGCCGCGGAAAATTGGACGCAGAATATCGTTTTGGTCAGCGGAGTCGGCGAGCACTTTGCCCGTATTGAAGGAGAGACGGACGATACCAATGTTTTTATCGGAGGTATTCGAGCGGGTGTGGCGCTGGGGCTTTCGGAAGCCGCGAAGACGGAGGGTCTACGTCATCTCGACGAAGCACGGATCCAAAGTATCGCCCGCGGCATCCGGCGTTCCACGATGGGATGGGAACGCGAGTTGTTAGCGGCCCGTTTCACCGAGGAAGAACGGTCACAACTGGACAAAACCGATGCCACACCGCAAGATGCCCTGGCCGTGGGAATCAGCCTTGGCGGGACCAAGATCGGCGCGGGGCTGATTTCGATAGACGGCAACATACTCGCGCGGGATGAAATTCGATGGCGGCAGCGCTATCACGAATCTTCCGCAGGTATTGTCGAAGGAATCGTTGACAGGATTGCGAATTTGCTTACAGCAGATACCGTGCGGAACTTGAGAAAAGTCGGCATCGCTTTTGCCGGACCCGTGGACCGGGACGCTGGCGTCGTGGGAACGCCTTTTAAAGCGCCCAACCTGCCTTTCGACAATTATCCGCTGAGACAGGCTATTCGCGAAAGGCTCGCACAGAAGCTGTCGGCCGAGTTCGGCAGCCGAGTTCCAGATCTCATTATCGACATCTACAATGACAATGTGGCGGCGGCTATTGGAGAGCAAAGTAGATCAGGTCGTTTGAATGCCGGAGCCCGCGACGAGGCCATGCCGGCTTCGGTCCCGGAACAGGCGCGCGTTTTTGACACGGTGGATGACGTCGCCTCGAACTTTCCGTACGCGGATGTGATCAATCTGCCGGCATTGGCCAAGAGCGGTGTGGTCCTGACCAGTCACGTCGACCGCGTGCCGGCGCAGACATCGATCGAGAACTATGTTCTGAAGGCGCGTCACGCAATGAAAATTTATGAAGGCGGTACGTATCGCGGAGTCGTACCGTTGTGGGAATACAATAAGCCCGGACAGCTGGTGAATATTCCGTTGGAAAGATTCACCGATGCCCGCTGGGTGTTGCCGCTGCACGCGCAGTACCGTCCCAAACTGACGGAAAATCAGGGCCTGGTGCGCACGCTGTTGTGGCTGTATCTGGTATCCCGTCCCGAATTGCAGGGTGAGAAGATCGTCGCCATCGGCGCGGCCGAACCGTTCCGCCGCACGCTGGATGAGATGCGGGCGGTCTTCGGTGATTACCGGACCTTCACCGAGGATGATTTCGGTTTCCGGCTCAGCCAGCCGGCGTATGAATTTATCGTGCCGGTCCTGACCGCGGAACAACAGGCCGCGGTGGAGGCCTACCTCGAAAAATTCATGCCGATTACCGACGATGCGGCTGACGGAGACGGGGCCGTCCTCAGCACCGATAAAAAGGGGGGGATCGACTTCAATCCGGCCAATATGAATTTGTCGGTGGAAGGAGACGATATCCCGCTGAATGTATCTCCAGCCCTCTCGACACCGCTCGGACCGATTGAGGGCATCCGGCCGGTGATTATTCAGATCGTTCCCGTCACCAACCTGCCGCTGTTGCTCGGTCTGACCGACAAACCCGCCGAAGACATGCCTGTTTCCGGCGCGGATCTTCTCGCACGTGATCCTGCTGACCGGCGCACGTTGACGATCGCCGCCCTGGACGTCGTCGTCCGTTAACCGCCATCATCCGCAGTATTGGCGCGCCGTGCGCGGTGTGTTAAAATACGGCGCCTTTGCGGACCTTCCGCGAAAACCCATATCAATCATAGAAAGGGAAGCGCCATGAAGATCGCAGTCATCGGGACCGGCAACGTCGGGTCCATCCTCGGAACACGTCTGGCCCATCAGGGGCATGAGGTCATCTTCGGATCACGCGACCCGCGGGCCGCCAAGGTGGTGTCCGTGGTGCAGTCCGCCGGCCCGAATGCGCGGGCGGACACGAATGCCGCCGCCGCGAATGCCGCCGAGGTCATCATCCTGACCGTGCCGTACTTCGGCGCGGAAGAAACGATCAAGGGCCTAGGTCCCTTAAAAGGCAAGGTCCTGATCGACACCACCAACGCGTTATTGCCGGACTTGTCGGGTTTGTCGCTACGTGCCGGGGAATCCGCCGGTGAGAATATCGCCGGATGGGCGGCCGGGGCACACGTGGTGAAGGCCTTCAACACCGTCGGGACCCGAGTCATGGAGGACCCGGAATACGGAGATGACCGGGCGCTTCTCTTAATATGCGGCGACAGCGCCGGGGCCAAGGCCACCACCGCGGATTTGGCCGATGAGCTGGGTTTTAACGCGGTCGATGCCGGGCCGCTGACCATGGCGCGTCATCTGGAATCACTGGCCATGCTGTGGATCCAACTGGCTTTTGTACAGGGAATGGGAACTGACTTCGCGTTGAAGATCCTTAATCGTTAGTCCCGCCACCTGGTTTTTATGGACAATATTCAAATCAATCAATGGCGGCGGCTTGAGTATCATGACCCGGAACGGGTGCTGCGGCATCTCGACGATATTCAGATCGCGATCGCCGACAGTCCGATCGACGATAAGGTTAAGAATCTGCGCACCAATACGCTCAAGGCCCATAAGGAAGGGCGGGAAGCGGCGCTGTTTTGTCACGGTCTGGGTAAGGCCGTGCTGAACCGCAAGGTCTATTTCAGCCTTCACGAAAAAGATGATTACGATTTTATCGCTTGTTGGCAGGACCAGGCGGCACTGGTCTTTACGCCGGTCCAGTTAAAGGAAGTCGTCCCCCTGCAGATCAATCCGGAGACGACATTGATGGATGAAATCGCCAAGCTCGCCAAATACGCGGACTCGCAAAACTTGGTTGTGGCGGTTTATCTCAACCGGACCGGCCGGCTGAACGTCAAAGAAATTATCGTTCCGGATCTTAATATCGCGGAGTTATGGTTTTTCGGGGCCGTGAGCGAGGACCGGTCGCGGTGGTTTTTGATGGGCGATTTGCTTGGCGAGAATCACTATTATGAATTCGATTACCCCAACGGGGAAGAGCAGCGGTTAGCGGATAGCGGTGAGTGAAGAGAAAGGGGATAGTGGTTAGGAAATCGATAGGAGCATAGGCTATGAGGAAGAACTTGGGAAAAGATCCATGGAGTCATCAAGTCACCAACAATTGTAATTGGGGTCCCCCTATTGTTTAATTAGGAGAATCGATATGGAACCTGTGCATGGAGCGAAGATCAAAATCAGAAAGGCGCACGACCGCGGGCATGCGGACCATGGTTGGCTGAATTCCTGGCACACGTTTTCCTTCGCGGACTATCACGATCCCGCGCATATGGGATTCCGCAGCCTGCGGGTGATCAATGACGACACCGTGCAGGGCGGCATGGGCTTCGGCACACACCCGCACCGCGACATGGAGATCATTTCCTATGTCATCGACGGTGCGCTGGAGCACAAAGACAGCATGGGCAACGGTTCGGTGATCCGCGCCGGTCATGTCCAGCGCGTCACCGCCGGGACCGGGATCACGCACAGCGAGTTCAACCATTCCGCTACGGCCCTGGTACACTTCCTGCAAATCTGGATCATCCCCAATCAACGCGGACTCAATCCGTCCTACGAGGAGTTCCAGGTGCGATCCGCGGGCGGCGGTATCTGTCTGATAGCTTCACCCGACGGAGCCGACGACAGCGTGACCGTTCACCAGGATGCGCGGCTGTACTTCGGACGGCTGGCGGAAGATGAAACCGTTACCCATACCACATCGGTCGAACGCGGGGTGTGGGTGCAGGTGGTCAAAGGTGAGCTGACCGTCGCCGGGCAACCGCTGTCGGCAGGGGACGGGATGAGCCTGGAGCAGGTGGAGGATATCGTGATTGAGGCGGGGGGAGCGGGGGAGTTCTTATTGTTTGATTTGGCATGATCGAGTGCTGTGTGCTGTGTGCTGTGTGATGATCTTATCAAATCGCCCGGAAGAGGTTCCTCAATCCGAATTTGATCATCACTCAGCACCGCAAGTAGCTTCTGAATACATCACCCTCAGCGATTTCCGGCCCTTTACACCTTCTGAAATTCACTGTATAACTTGAATACCATGCCCTACGGCTGTTTACCCCTAATCCTGTTCATCTGGTTCCTCCTGCTGCTCCCCTTTGTCTTCGCCGACATTATGCTCACCGCATTGGGAAAATTGGGGGTGTCGCCGTCGGTGTCGGTGCTGATCGCCTGCGGCATCTTCATGGGCAGCCTGGTCAACATCCCTGTCAAACGCATTACCCGGAAAGCCCGTCTGGAATACGATCCGCTGGCGTTCTTCGGTTTGGGGAGGTTGTTTCCGCGTAAAACTTTCATGCAGGAGACCGTGATCGCGGTCAATATGGGCGGCTGCGTGGTGCCCTGTTTGGTAGCCTTTTACGAACTCCTGCGCTTGACGGCGCTGGGCCCGTGGGCCGTGCTGGCCGCGGTACTGACCACTGCGCTTAACGCATACATCTGCTATAAAGTCGCGCGGCCGATCCCGCAGGTCGGTATCGCGATGCCGCCGATCGTGCCCGCCCTGGCTGCAGCGGTCTCGGCGTATCTCCTGCTGCCCGAAATGACCGCGCCGGTGGCCTTTATCGCAGGCGTCCTGGGGCCGTTGATCGGCGCCGACCTGATGCACATGGAAGACATCGCCGGGCTGGACACGCCCATGGCGAGCATCGGGGGGGCCGGTACGTTTGACGGAATAGTAATTTCAGGATTAGTTGCAACCTTGCTCGCTTGATATATAATAGATCTTGTTAATCCGTTCATAATCTCAAACCAACTTTATCCCGAACGACGGAGTGTCTCTGACACCACCCGCCGCGGTCTGCATTTTAGCCGGCGGCACCCATATTAATTGTGGAGAGATGCCGGAGCGGTTGAACGGGGCGCTCTCGAAAAGCGTTGTGCCTTCGGGTACCGTGAGTTCGAATCTCACTCTCTCCGCCATCATGCGGCACAGAGGTCATAATAAAAGAAGCTCAATGATAATCCCCAACAATACCCCGGCGAACACGCCATAAACCCCCACGGGAAAGGAGCGATCAGATTGGCGACCAGTAAAGTTCAGGCTAAGAAATCTCTTTCGGATGTGATCGAAGAAATCGGTCCGGCGGCCGACGCCCGGTTGGCCCCGTTGTTTACGGACAAGGAGGAGACGTACCCTCCGCGGGAAATCGCTCTTTTGGCCGTGAAAGCCACCAATACCCTGGAACTTTGGGTCCGCAACCGCGGTCATTGGACGCGGATCAAGACCTACGCCATTCAGGCCGCCAGCGGCCGTCTCGGTCCCAAACTCCGCGAAGGCGACCGGCAGGTCCCCGAAGGGATTTACCGCATCGAGCGTTTCAATCCCAACAGCGCCTACCACCTGAGTATGAAACTGGATTATCCCAACGCCTATGATCAACAGCGCGCCCGCGAAGAAGGCCGCGACTGGCCCGGATGCGACATCTTCATCCACGGCAGCGACCGTTCCAACGGCTGCCTGGCCATGGGCGATGAAGCGATCGAGGAACTGTTCGTGTTGGCCGCGCGCACCGGCCGGGAGAATATCCGGGTCATCATCGCGCCGCGCGATCCGCGCAAAGATCAGTTGTTGCCGCCTCCGGTGGCCCCGCGCTGGGTGGCTGATCTGTACCGCCGCATCGAAAACCAGTTCATGGACATCGCCGGGAGGTAATCCTCCGCAGGGCACCCTCGGACGTCGTCTTTCAACTCTTTACAGGACCCCTATCTTGGCTTCCACCGAACCGCAACGCTGCACCTGGCCCGGTTGCACCAAACCGCTGTATATCGAGTACCACGACAAAGAGTGGGGGGTGCCGGTCCATGACGACAAGACCCATTTCGAATTTCTGATCCTGGAAGGCGCCCAGGCCGGCTTAAGCTGGTATACGATCCTCAGCCGCCGCGACGGATACCGCAAGGCCTTTAAAAATTTCAATGCCAAACGCGTGGCCGCGATGACCGATGCCGAGCTGGAGGCGCTGCTTGATTTCGACGGGATTATCCGCAACCGGCTCAAAGTTTTTGCCGCGCGCAAAAACGCGCAGGTGTTTCTCGCGATTCAAAAGGAGTTCGGATCGTTCGATAAATACGTATGGTCGTTCGTCGGCGGCAAACCGATCGTCAACAGGTGGAAGTCGGGCAAGCAGTTGCCGGTCACCACC
Organism: Candidatus Omnitrophota bacterium; assembly: GCA_020429915.1. Lineage (GTDB taxonomy): Bacteria > Omnitrophota > Gorgyraeia > Zapsychrales > Zapsychraceae > JAGOSC01. The sequence continues at coordinate 65,808 of JAGQKV010000007.1, forward strand.
CCGGAAAGCGACGCCCTTTCGAAAGATCTCAAAAAGCGCGGGATGTCGTTTGTCGGGTCGACGATCATCTACGCGCATATGCAGGCGACGGGTCTGGTGAATGATCACCTGGTGTCGTGCTTCAGGCACAAGGAATGTCAGAAGGCGGCCTAAATATTGCGAGGCAAACAACCTGTTTCAATGCTTGAGACATTCGGTCTTTCGATATTGTCTCCAAAATTCGATGATTCGAGATTAGAAATATGATCATCCGGTCCGCTCTCGGCCAAAATAAGCCCGATGGCGAGTGCCTTGCGTAACGGCGGGTTTTCCGCTATGATGATGCCTAATATTTCGGTATTTTATCGCTAATTAGCGGTTATCTGTGATCAGTGAAAAGTGATCTGTGATCAGAGAGATGGACCGATATTCCAGGAAAAAGGATGTGCGCATATCCTCGTCCTGAAATTACGTTCCAATTTCCGATCACTGATCACCGGTCACTGATCACAACAAATCACATCATGAAACACACCCGTCCCCGTAGCTCAACGGATAGAGTACTGGCCTCCGGAGCCAGAGGTGCAGGTTCGATTCCCGCCGGGGACGCTTTTATGACAGGCACCGTGTTTGCGCGGTGCCTGTCCTGTTTACGCCTGACAGGCGCGTCCGATCCCGCCATCCCATGAGTGAGTCCCCGATTGACAAACTGCGCCGCTTTATCGACAAATCCGACGCCATCGTCGTCTTCACCGGCGCAGGAATTTCGACCGAGAGCGGGATCAGCGATTACCGTTCGCAGGGCGGGGTCTGGGAACGGTTCCAGCCGGTGACCATCCGGGAGTTCATCGCCGACGCCGGCAAGCGCCGACTCTACTGGCAGCGCAAGCTCGCCCTCTACGAACAGAACAAAGACGCCGGGCCCAATCCCGGCCACCTGGCCGTCGTCGAACTGGAACGGCGTGGCAAGCTGCTCGGCCTGATCACTCAAAACATAGACGGTCTGCATCAACAGGCCGGGACCTCTCCGGACAAGATCCTGGAGATCCACGGTACCAATCAGGAAGTGATCTGCCTGTCCTGTCAGGAGATATGGCCGTGGGAGCACGCGTACGAGCGGTTGATCAAGGGAGAAGAGGCCCCGGTCTGCGAGAAATGCGGCGGTTTGCTCAAACCCAACACCATTTCTTTCGGGCAGTCGCTCAACGCGGCCGTACTGAACCGGTCCTTCGCACTGGCTGAGGAATGCGACTTCATGCTGGTCCTCGGTTCGAGCCTGGTCGTGGAGCCGGCCGCCTCGATCCCGCGTGTGGCCAAGCAGGGCAATAGCGGGGCCTGGCTGGCGATCATCACCCAATCCGCCACACCGCTGGACGGTTTGGCCGATCTGAAGATCGCGGCCTCGATCGGCGAGACCCTGAGCGCAGCCCTGGTCGCCCCGTCCTGATCCTCCCGGTCCGCCGGATTAATCTGAATAAATGCGACCTTTTGCCGTTTATGCAGTAAAATGGCGGATGTAAGCCGTTTTACCGATACGGGAAAGGAGCGACCGATGAAACCGAATTGGCTAGACAACCGACGCCTGCCGCTGGCTGTGGCGATACTGACGGCAACGGCTTGGGCCGCGGGGGCGGCGGAGATGAAGGGCGGAGACAAACCTAAGGGCAGCACCCACCGGGAGGTCAAGATGAACAAGGAAAACCTTAAGGTCAAACTCACCGATCTGCAATATTATGTGACCCAGGAAGACGGGACCGAGCGTCCGTTTCAGAACGAGTACTGGGATAATAAAAAGCCGGGTATTTATGTGGACGTCGTCTCCGGCGAGCCGCTGTTCAGTTCGCTGGACAAATTTGATTCGGGCACCGGCTGGCCCAGTTTCGTGCGGCCGCTGGTCGCGGAGAATGTCGTGGAAAATCGCGACGCCACCCACGGTATGGTTCGCACCGAGGTGCGCAGCCAGGACGGGGATTCCCATCTCGGGCATGTCTTTCCGGATGGGCCGAAGCCGACCGGATTGCGTTACTGCATCAATTCCGCATCGCTGCGTTTTGTTCCGGTCGAAGATCTGGAGAAAGAAGGCTTCGGCCAGTTTTTGGCGGCGTTCGAGGCCGCGGCCAAAGAAAAGAAAGACAAATAACAATGATGGGCGCGGCGTCGGGTTGACGCCGCGCGGGGGAGCAAGATCTATGAGGCACAAACTGAGCCTGACACTCTGCGTACTGAGTATCCTTTCCTTTGGCCTGACCGGAAACGTGACGGCAGCCGGTATCGATTACACCCCCTACGAAAAGATTCTGAACACCTACGTCAACGGCGAAGGCCGTGTCAACTATCAAGGGCTTAAAGCCGATCGCGGTCCGCTCGACAATTTTATCCGGACCCAAATCGAAAATGCCGACCTCAGCGGTTTTACGGACAACGAACGAAAGGCCTTCTGGATCAATGCTTATAACGCCCTGACCCTGCGGCTGATCGTCGACAATTATCCGTTGCGTTTCGGCGGCATCCGGACGATCAATTGGGGGCGGCCGTGGAGTATTCAGATGAAAGCGGCCGGCCGCGAACTGTCCCTCGGTGATATCGAACATGAGATCCTGCGCAAGTGGGACCCGATCGACCCGCGCATTCACTTCGCGATCAACTGCGCCTCGGGCGGTTGCCCCAAATTGCCTAAAACGCACTTTCCGCCCGCCGACCTCGACCGTCGGCTGGATTTCGAGGCCCGCCGCTTTGTGAACGACCCGGCCAAGGTCCGCCTCGACCGCACCCAGAATATTATTTATCACAGCGAGATCCTGAAGTGGTTTGACGAAGACTTTCTCGCCGTCGCCCCGGACCTGAAAAGTTATATCCTTAAATACATCAATGACGATGACCGCCGTTATATCCAAAGCCATGACGTCAAACTCAAGACGGTCAACTATGACTGGAGTCTGAACGAACAGTAATCGCCGCCCGCGGGAGGCTGCCCGCCGGAAAGGAAGGGCCATGAACACCACTAAATGGATCATCACCGCCATCGTCGTGATCGGAGCGATCGGGGGATTGTTTATGCTGGCCGATCAGCACACCAACTTCTGTCCCCAGTGTCTGGCCAAGAATCTGAATCCGGAGGTCATCCGCCATTACATCGAAGGTTTTGGGCCGTGGGCGATCGCGGTTTACGTCGGGCTGTATATCGTCAATACCATGACGCTGGTGCCGCCGATCGCCTTTATGTCCCTATCCGCCGGGGCGTTGTTCGGTCCGGTGTGGGGAACGGTGGCACTGACGCTCGGCGCCTTTTGCGGAACGACGGCAACCTTTTTCATTTCCCGCTATTTGGGCGGGGGGCTCGTCGACCGGTTCGTGAAAGGGCGGGCCGAGGAGTTCAACAAACGGTTCAGCGAAAACGGATTTATCGTCCTGCTGCCGATTCGTCTGATCGGATTCCCGCCGTACGAATTCATCAATTACGCCGTCGGCTTGTCGAAGATCTCGTACCGCGACTACATCGCGGCGACCATGCTGGGGATGTCGCCGGCGATCATCATCCAGGTCCTGCTCGCCGACCGGCTCGCCAACTTCAGTTGGAAGGACCCGGTCCTGTATGTGGCCGTCGGTCTGTTTATCGGGATGGGCGTGATTACCGGAAAGATTATCAAGCAAAAGCGGGCCGAAGACAAGGCGGCCATGAACGCCGCCGAGGCGGTTTAGAGAAGGGGGAGCTCATGGCCAAGCATGATTATGATCTGATCGTCATCGGAGGCGGGGCCGGCGGACTCACCGCGTCCACCTTTGCCGGTCAGTCCGCTGCCAAGACGCTGCTTGTCGAGAAGGAAAAAAAACTCGGAGGGGATTGTCTGCATTACGGTTGTGTTCCCTCCAAATCGCTGATCAAGAGCGCGTACGTCGCCAATGTCATCCGCAACGCCGAACATTACGGCCTGCCCAAGGTCGAGCTCGGGCCGGTCGATTATCAAAAGGTCAGCCGACGCATCCGCGGGATCATCGGAACCATCCAGGCCCATGACGAGCCGGATTATATCCGGGACAAATACCATGTTGAAACGGAATTCGGTGAGGCCCGCTTTCTTGATGCCAACACGATTGAATTGAACGGCCGGCGGATCACCGCGCGGTATTTTCTGATCGCCACCGGTTCGTCGCCGTTGATCCCGCCGGTCGAAGGCCTGAACGAAGTGCCCTATATCACCAATCTCGATATCTTTTCGTTGGAGAAACTGCCGGAGTCGATGGTGGTCCTCGGTGGCGGACCGATCGGGCTGGAGATGGCCCAGTCGTTTCACCGGCTCGGTTGCCGGATCACGGTGATCGACCGCGGACCGCAGTTCCTGCCCAAGGAAGATCCCGACATCGCCGGATTTATTCGGGACCGCCTTCAGGACGAAGGCATCACCATTCACCAGGATTTCGAGGCCCGGCAGGTCGTCCGGAAGGACGGCAAGATCATCGTGACCTTTGCCTGTCAACAGTCAGGTGCCGTCCACAGCGTCGAGGCCGAGGCCCTGCTGGTGGCGACCGGCCGCAAGGCGAATATCCACGGGCTTGACCTGGAAAAGGCCGGTGTCGCGTTCGACCGCCACATCCGGGTCAATGAGAAGATGCAGACCTCGCAGAAAAATATCTACGCGGCGGGTGACGTCACCGGCGGCTATCAGTTCACGCACGTGGCCAGCTACGAGGCCGTGGTCGCCATTTACAACTGCATTTTAAAAATCCCCAAGAAAGCCGCGTATGACAACACCCCGTGGGTCACCTATCTCGACCCGGAGGTCGCCTCGATCGGTTACAACGAGCAACGCGCCCGCAAGGCGGGGATCGATTACGTCAAACACGTCGAGCACATCACCCATAACGACCGCGCCCTGGCTGAAGGCGAGAACGACGGTTTGATCAAGATCCTGATGAATAAGAAGGGGAAGGTCATCGGTGTGCAGATCGTCAGTTATCACGCCGGCGATCTGATTGCGGAATGGATTCCGATCCTCAACGGAAAGGTCAAACTCTCCACGCTGACCGACGCTATCCATCCCTACCCGACGATGTCGGAGATCAACAAGAATGCCAGCGTCAATTATCTGGTCTCCACGATTCCGCCCTGGACCAAGAAACTCACCAAGATGTTGTTCGGTTATCAGGGCAAGGCGTAAAAAGAACTTTTCCTTATCGGACCCTTCCGCTATATTAGATATATGAGCACCCCGACCCCCCCGTATTTGTACGAAATCAATACCATGTCTTTTCTCATCCGGATGGGAGACGACGAACGCCCGTTGCCGCTGGCCAAACTCCACGGAGATTTCTTCAGCGGGTTGCGCGACCGTGGTTTCGGATACGTCTGGATGATGGGCATGTGGGAACGCAGTCCGGCTTCCCGCCAGGAGGCGCTCGATCATCCGGACCTTCAGCGTGAGTACACCGCCGCCCTGGGGAATTGGGAGGCGGCGGATGTCACGGGTTCGCCCTACGCGGTGCGCCGGTATCAACCCGATCCACGTTTCGGCAAATGGAAAGACCTTAAGAAGTTCAAAGAGCATCTTAACGGGCTGGGACTGAAATTGATCCTCGATTTTGTTCCCAACCACACCGCGCTGGACCATCCCTGGGTCAGCGAACGTCCCGAAAGTTACCTGTGCGCCAACCGCGAACAACGCGACGCGCTCAATCACGATCACTTTCATGAAATCGCGCCGGGCCGCTACGCAGCGCACGGCCGCGATCCTTATCTCGACCCCTGGACCGATACCCTGCAGCTCAACTACGCCGATCCCGAGACCCGCGAACTGATCATCCAGGAGCTGGAGCGCATCGCCATGTACTGCGACGGGCTGCGCTGCGATATGGCGATGCTGGTGGTCAACCGGGTGATCCGTCAGACATGGGGGCATCTGATCGGCGCCGACCTGCCGCCGGAGGAATTTTGGACCGAGGCCATCACGCGGATCAAGGACCAGCACCCCGGATTTGTATTTATCGCCGAGAGTTACTGGAACATGGAATGGGAATTACAGCAGATGGGATTCGACTACACTTATGACAAGGTGCTGTACGACCGGTTGCTGAATTCCGACGCCGGCGATGTGCGCGGACATCTGTGTGCGGACTTGGAGTATCAGTTCCGCAGTTTGCGTTTCATCGAGAATCATGACGAGCTCCGTTCGCTGGCGGTGATGGACGAGGCCCAGGCCCGGGCGGCGGCCGTGGTGGCCCTGACGGTCCCGGGGCTGAAGCTGATCTTCGACGGTCAGACCGACGGCCGCACCGTCAAGATGCCGGTGCAGCTGCGCCGCGGTCCGGATGAAGATCCCAACCGCGTGATGACGTACTTTTATGAAAATCTGTTCGACTTTACCGGGTCCGATGTGTTCGTTGAGGGCGAATGGATGCTCTGTGAAGTTGTTCCGTCGTCGGAGAACAATCCCAGTTACGACCGCATCCTGGCCTGGGCGTGGCGGTTCGAGAACGAGATGCGCGCGGTGATCGTCAATTACGCCCCCGAGGCGGCCCAGGCCCGCGTGAAGCTGCCGTGGATCCCCGAGGCGCATGAGCCGGTCATCTTCGACGATCACGCCGTCGATGAAGTGTATGATCGCGAGCGGCATGAATTGCGCGCCGAGGGCCTTTATGTGGACCTGGGCCCGTGGCAGTTCCACTGGTTATCCTGCGCCCTGCACGCCGGGGTCGCAGCGCCCTCATGATCCGCCCGCGAACCGCTGTTGCCGCCGGGCTCGTTATCCTTTCCCTGACCGTAACCGCGGTCAAATCCTCCGACCAACACCCGGCCGTTACCGAAATCACCGAGACGGCCGGCGTGTGGTTCGATTCCCTGGACAACCGCCAGCAGGTCGCCGTGTCGTTTCCCTTTGATGACCGGGAACGCCTGCGCTGGCATTATTTTCCGCACAGCGGCGCCGGATTGACGCTGCGCGAGATGAGCGAGGAACAGCGCGGCCTGGCCGCAGACATGATCCGCGCGGTGCTCTCAACAGCCGGGGCGCAAAAGGTGGAGGAGATCATGGCCCTGGAGACGATCCTCCAGCAACTGGAGGGGAATTCCCCGCGTTACCGTGATCCGTTGCGCTACGCGTTCACGCTCTATGGGCAACCCGGCGAACCGCCGTGGGGGTGGCGTGTCGACGGACATCACCTGGCCGTCAATGTCACCGTGGCCACGGAGCGGGACATCGTTCTGACGCCGCTTTTTTTGGGCACCAATCCGGCCAAGGTCCCGCGCGGTCCGTTTGCCGGCAAACAGATTCAGAAAGACGAGGCCGTTCGCGCCCTGACCCTGGTCAACAGCCTGAGCGCTGAACAGCGCGGGCGCGCGGTCCTTCGTGACCGGTCCGTCGGTAATATCCTCGCCGGGCCGGGGCAATTGGATAGGGTCCGGGAATTCGAGGGGATCCGTTATACGGACCTGACCGAAGACCAGCGCCGCCAGCTGATGGAACTGATTGAAGTTTATGTGGGCGCCGCCCGCGACGACATCGGGCATCCGTATCTGGAGCTCATCCGTGCGGACTTGCTGGAATTGTATTTCGCCTGGGCCGGCGGGACGCGGGAGGGGGACGCCTACTACTACCGCATCCACGGCCCGCGCGTCCTCATCGAGTTCGACAATACGCAGAATAACGGCAATCATATTCACAGTGTGTGGCGGGATCCTCTCAATGATTTCGGTCGGGATGTCTTGCGGGAACACTACTTGCGTGCGCATTAGCACGCGTTGACGTGAGTCGGGATACGGGATAAGTGATACGGGATACGAACAGTTTGCCTTCAGCGGTTTGATAAGGGGGGAAGGTTGGCACAACGGGCCAACCACGTATCACGTATCCCGACTTTACCTTCAAATCTTACTATTCCGCGGGTACCGATAAGCTATAATAAACACATCGTGAAGAAGCACGCCATCACCATCCGCCGGTCGATTATCTACCTGTTGATGCTCGCCTGTTTCTACCCCATCACCCAAGCCGACTTTTTCATCAACATCAATCCGCTGTGGACCAGAACCGGCACTACGCATTTCACTATCCACTATCCGCGCGGGTCGCCGGCGGCCGACGGCATTATGGAATTGGCCGCTCAGCTGGAGGGCTATTATGCGGAGCTGACCAGGATCCTTCCGCTGCCCGAACACGAGCCGATCCCGGTCTATTTTCATAACCGCCAGCTCTTCGCGGGATTAAGACCGGTGTGGGGGTATACCACCGACTACAGCGTGCACGCAACGTATTCCCACCGGATTAAAGACACCAGTCCGCACGAACTGCGCCATTTCATCCAGGACATGGTCAATCCGGACGCGCCGTATTTCTTTAACGAAGGTGCCTGCGGCATCGGGATTCGCATCGGCGGGATCGGTTTCGACAGCCGGGCGCGCGCGTCCTGTCCGGATCTGCAACGGATAACATTGGAGTCTTTAGTGCAAGACTACCGTATGCACGCCGACAGGCGGCAGGACTACTGGGCCTATTCGTTCGCCGGATTCCTGACCGGGACCTTCGGCAAAAAGACCTTCGGCCGCTTCTACGCGCGGGCCACGCCGGCCAACTGGAGGGAGGTCTTTACCGAGGAATTCGGCCTCCCGCCCGGCCAGGCCGAGGCCGCCTGGAAAGCGGCGCTGTGCGCGAAAATCCCGCTTCAATAGCAGCCCGCCCCCGATCCTGTGCTAAAATGACATCAATTAAAATTAGGGGCAAACTCCAATTTACGGCATTGGCGCCTGTCCCTGAATAATCGGGGTCTGTTTCTATTTTTTATGTTATTTCATTCCATCCATTTCGTCATTTTCTTCATTATCGTCTACGGCCTGTACCGGGTGCTGCCGCACAAGGGGCAGAACCGGATGCTGCTGGTGGCCAGTTACGTGTTTTACGGGTCGTGGGACTGGCGGTTTTTGTCGTTGATCCTGATTTCAACGATTGTCGATTATTTCTGCGGGCTGCGGATCCATGACACGGATGATCATAAGATCAAGAAGCATTTCCTGCGGCTGAGCCTCGTCACCAACCTCGGCCTGCTCGGGGTCTTTAAGTATTTCAATTTCTTCGCCGATAACCTCAGCGCCCTGTTGGGCGTCTTCGGACTGCATACCGATCTTGCCGTGCTGAATGTCATCCTGCCGGTGGGGATTTCCTTTTATACCTTCCAAACCCTCAGCTACACCATCGACATCTATTACGGCAAACTGAAACCCACGCGTTGCTTTTGGGACTTCGCGCTGTTCGTGGCCTTCTTTCCGCAGCTGGTCGCCGGGCCGATCGAGCGCGCGTCGCATCTGTTGCCGCAGATCCAAAATCCGCGCCGGCCGACGCTGCAACAATTTTACGAAGGCTGTTACCTGTTTTTTTGGGGATTATTCCTGAAGATGTTCGTCGCCGACAATCTCGCGCGGCTAGCCGACCCGATCTTCGCCAAGGGGCCGTACGAAGGGGGGACGGTGTGGATCGGCGTCTACGCCTTCGCCTTTCAGATCTTCGGCGACTTTGCCGGCTATTCGAATATGGCACGCGGGATCGGTAAACTGCTCGGCATCGAGATCATGAATAACTTCCTGGCACCGTACATGGCCGCCAATCCGCGCGACTTCTGGCGGCGTTGGCACATCAGTCTGTCGACCTGGCTGCGTGACTACCTTTATATTCCGCTGGGCGGGAACAAGGGCGGGGACTTGCTGACGCTACGCAATCTGATGTTGACGATGCTGCTCGGCGGACTGTGGCACGGCGCGGCGTGGACGTTCGTTATCTGGGGATTTTATCACGGGGTGCTGTTGATCGGACACCGCCTGCTCGGTCCGTGGCTGGAGAAGGCGGTGCGTCTTGAGGGAGTGGGGCAAAGGGTGTGGAAGGCCGCTAAGATCGTCCTTTTCTTTCACCTGACCTGTATCGGCTGGCTGATTTTTCGCGCGCAATCGCTCACGCAGCTCGGCGCGATGGCCAAGGCCATGCTCACGCCGTGGGCCACCAGCGATCCCGGGTTGCTGACCGGACGGTTGTGGCAGCTGGCGCTTTACACCTATATCGTGGTGCTGATGCAAATCATGCAGTACCTGCGCGACGATGAACTGGTGATCTTCCGCATCCGGATTCCGGTACGGGCCTTAATTTATGTGGTACTATTCTATATGATCCTGGTACGTGGAGTGACCGGTGGCAAAGAGTTCATCTACTTCCAATTCTAAACCGTGGCCGTGGGCCTTTCTGATCGCGTTGACGGTGATCATCATCATCGAGAGCCTGGTGGTGGTCTTCGACGAGCGTTTTTACTATCCGCCGTTCAATAACTTGCGCATGAAAGTCAAGAACGAGATTTCCCGGTCGGCGGACCGTCACTACGACGTGCTGATCCTCGGCGACAGTTTCAATCTCACCGGACTCGACCCGGCGCTGTTGACCGCGGACACCGAGCTTTCCGCATTCAACTATGGCACGTTTGCCGTCAATTCGGTGATCACCTCCTATGTCCTGTTGAGAAACAGTCTTAAGAAGAAGGGACCCAAGCCGCGCTACTTGATCATCGGTTACCTCGATTACATCCCGCAGTTCAGCAAGGACTACATCTACAAGAAATACGCGCATACCCTGTTTGATTTCAAGCAGGGGAATATCGGCGTCTTTACTGCGGAGTTCGGTCCGGCGCTGGGCTTGAAGTTCCTCATTCCGACGTTGAAGCATCAGGGATACTTTTTGTTGAACGCCAAACCCACACCGCCGGAGAAGATCCGCGCGGTCCGGCAGTCGGTCTCCGACAAAAGAGGGTTCTATGAATGGCATGCCGAGCGGGAGTTCGACGGCAACATCGATTACATCAATACGGATGACGAGTTTTACGTCACCCCGTACTTCGAGAAGTACATCCGTAAGATCCTCACGCTGTGCGCCCGCAACGACATTAAGGTCCTGTACATCATGCCCACGGTCGTCCCGGAGCTCGACAAGCGGCTGACCGCGGCGGGCCGGCGGGCCGCTTATATGGCATACTTGCGGGGACTGAAAGAAGAGTATCCCAATATGGACATCATTTACCCGGCTGTGCAACTCAGCGATCCGCGACTCTATACCGACCAGGACCATCTTAACGCCCGCGGCGGCGCAGTCCTGAGTGACATGGCGCGCGGTTGGCTGCGGGGTGCGTCCGGACCGGCGGAATGACCACGAACGAATGAAAAGAATTCATCTCATCCAGACCATCGCGTTTTTCTCCGCGCTGCTGTTGTTTCAGATCGAACTGATCGTCGCCAAGCTGTTTCTGCCCAACTTCGGAGGGAGTTACATGGTGTGGGGCGCGTGCGTCGTCTTTTTTCAGGCCGCGCTCATGCTCGGATACCGGTATTCGCAGGCGGTCGTCGAGAAGTTCGGCATCGAACGCTACCGGATCATGCACGCGGCGCTCGCCTTGTTGCCGCTGTTGTCGTTCCCGGGCCGCGCGCTGCCCATGACCTTTGACGCGCTCCCGTGGCCGTTGGTGCTGTCGGTGTTCTGGCACTTGTGTATCCTGATCGGACCGGTCTTCTTCGTCCTGAGTACCACCAGTGTCATCTGGCAGATGTGGCTGGCGGCCTCGGACCTTCCCGAGCGCAACAATCCCTATGTCCTGTTCGCGGTTTCCAATGCCGGCTCGCTGGTGGCCTTGCTGACGTATCCGTTTCTCGTCGAACTTTATTTGGACCTGCCGGCGCAGCAAAACATCTGGCGGGCGGGTTACCTGGTGTTTGTGCTGCTGCAGTGGTGGGCATTCAAGATCATTCCGGTCAAGGCGGCGAAGCCGCGTAAGGTGGAGCTCAAGCCCGTGAAACCCGCGCGCCTCATTCACTGGCTGTGCTATTCGGCGGCGGGCGTGATGATGTTCCTGGCGGTGACCAATATCGTGACCGCGGAGATCGCGCCGCTGCCTTTGCTGTGGGTCGCGCCGCTGGTGATTTATTTGGTCAGTTTTATCCTGAACTTCAAGAAAAAGCCGTACTGTCCGCGATGGCTGCGCGAGGACATTCACTCCGTGGCCGGTTTTGCCGTGGTGATCTACTTCGTGGTGCAGGTGCCGTTGCTGCCGGTCCTGCTCGATATGCTGTTGTTGTTCTTGATGAACTATCTGGTCTGCATGCACACGCAGTACCGGCTCTATCAGTCCCGCCCCGGTGACCATCGCTACTTACCGTTCTACTATTTCATTGTGTCGGTGGGAAGTCTCCTGGGCGGGATCTTTGTCAGTTGGATCATGCCGTTATTGTCGACGGCCTACGCCGAGTATTTCGCGGCCTTTCTGGTGATTGCCGCGGCGTTGCTGACGGAGCGGCGGCGCCGGCGAGTTCTGCCCGGGATCCTGATGGCCTTTACGGCGATTATCCTGATGATGCTGTGGCCGCAATTATTCAGTCAGCCCGAGGTACGCTTCACTTGGATCCAGTTCGCCGGGTTGGCCGGTCTGCTGGTCCTGGTGCCGATGGTGTTCTCGAACATGCGCGATCATCCCGCGGCCTTTGCCGGATGCCTGGCCGTCTTTACCGTATTGACGCCGCTGATCGAGACGCGCTGGTCGTTGACCGAGCACATTTACCGCTACCGGAATTACTACGGCGCGGGCAAGGTCCGTCTGGCCGACGGCGCGCGTACCCTGGTCCACGGGACCACCATTCACGGTTCCCAATACGTACAGCCCGCCCTGGAGCATATTCCGCTGGCTTATTACGGCTACCGTTCGCCGGTAGGGGAGCTGCTGCAGCAGGACGTGATCCGCTTTGAACGGATGGGGATCATCGGGCTGGGGATCGGGACCATGGCCACCTATTTCCGGCCGGACCAGACCGTGGACATCTTTGAGCTCGATCCGGATATCTATCAGCTCGCGCGGACCCGTTTCCGTTTCCTGGCGAGGGCAAAGGGGACGGTCCGCTATCACACCGGAGACGGCCGGCTACTGCTGGGTGAGGTCCCCGACGGGACGTATGACCTGCTTGTCATCGACGCCTTCAGCGGGGACGCGGTCCCCGTGCACCTGCTGACCCGCGAGGCCCTGGACCTGTACCGGCGGAAGGTAAAGCCGGACGGACTGGTTCTGTTTCATATCTCCAACCGTTATTTCTTTCTGGGTGCGCCGTTGACGGCCACGGCCCGTTCCCTGGGGGCGGGGGCGGCGATCAAAGAAGGCCCGAAGACCCAGGAGCTCGACCAGTCTTCGCTGTGGCTGGCCGTGACCTGGGACCCCGCGCGGCTGTCAATGCTCGGCCGCGAATGGAACTGGAGTAAAGTCTCGCCGGCTTCCCCGCGTATCCGAGTGTGGACCGACCGGTACCACACCGTTCTTCCTTATATAGAGTATTCCAATTTGTGGCGCGACTCGATGTCCCTGCTGCAGCGCCTGAACGCGCCGGTCCGCTAGGCTACCGGCCGGGCGGGACGGAAAAAATGTTTGACAGAATATTATAATATGCTAATATTCTAATGAAAGGAGGTCGCCATGAAAAAGACCGCCGACAGTGCTATCTATTCCCAAGCCGCCCGGATGCTCCGATCGGTTGCCCACCCGGCGCGCATTGAGATCATTGAGCTCCTGGTCGCGGAGCAAACCTTGACCGTTAATGAAATCAAAGACCGTTTGGGGCTGACCCAATCCATGACCTCACAGCACCTGAGTGTCCTCAAAACGGCCGGCATCGTCGCCTGCGACAAAGAGGCGAACAGTTGCCACTACTATATCCAGAACAAAAACGTCCTGAAGCTACTCGAGTGCGTGCAACGCTGCGCCCGGGACCAGGCGGGGTAGGAGGGGGCCATGTTAAAGAAATTTGTCCTGTACACGTTGAATCATCCCAAGTCCGTGATCATCGCGAGCGTCCTGCTGACGGTCTTGGCCGCGGCGCAGTTTCCCCGGATCAAGGTGGACACCGATCCGGAGAATATGCTGCCGTCCGACGCGCCGGTCAGGGTCTTTCACCATGCCACCAAGGCCGAATTTGCGCTTTATGATTTCATCGTGCTGGGAGTCGTCAATGAACGCGACCCGGACGGGGTCTTCAATCCGGCAACGCTGACGACCGTTTATCAGCTCACCAATGATATCAAGAATATTGAAGGCGTCATCGCGCATGAAATTATCGCGCCATCGACCAAGGACAATATCGAACAGGCCGATTTGGGCAGTGTGCGCTTTCAGTGGCTGATGGAATCACCGCCCCGGACCCGCCAGGAGGCGCTGAAGATCCGCGACGAGGCACAGGATCATCCGATGTTTCGCGGCAGTGTCGTCTCCGAAGACGGCAAGGCGCTGGCCATCTATATCCCCATCGAGAAGAAGGACCTCAGCTACGAAGTGGCGCAGGCCGTACGGGAACTGATCAAGAAGTACCCGGGCGACGAGGAATTTCATATCACCGGCCTGCCCGTGGCCGAGGACCAGTTCGGTGTGGAGATGTTCAAGCAGATGGCAATCTCCGCACCGCTGGCCGGTCTTATCATCTTTCTGTTGATGTTGTTTTTCTTCCGTTCGGCCAAGCTGGTGGCCGCGCCGATGATCGTGGCCGTCCTCACGGTGATTATCACTATGGGGCTGCTCATCGGCTGCGGGTACCCGGTGCACATCATGAGTTCGATGATCCCGATCTTCCTGATGCCGATTGCCGTGCTCGATTCCGTTCATATCCTGAGTGAATTCTTTGACAAGTATCAGCAGTTTAAGGACCGCCGGGAAACCATTGTGTTCGTGCTGGAGGAGCTGTTCACCCCGATGCTGTTCACCTCGTTGACGTCGGCGGCCGGATTTTTCTCCTTGTCGTTTTCCCCGATTCCCCCTGTTCAGGTGTTCGGCGTGTTTGTGGCGATCGGCATCGGTCTCGCTTGGGTCCTGACCATGCTGCTTATCCCGGCCTACATCATGCTGTTGAAGGAAGAAGGCTTTGCCGGTTTCGGACATGTGGAGGCGGATGAGAAACCGCATATGATTGATAAGACGCTGGCCGTGGTCCGTGATGCCAGCACCGGCGCTTACAAGACCGTGATTATCCTGACCCTCGTTGTGATCGCCGCTTCGGTTTATGGGATCAGCCGGATCCAGGTGAACGACAACCCGGTGCGCTGGTTCAATCCGGGCCACCCCATCCGTGTGGCCGACCGGATCCTCAACGCGCATTTTTCCGGGACGTACGAGGCCTACTTGGTGATGGAGGCGGCGGACAAAGAGGGCGAGGCCTTTCTGCAGCCGGAGATGCTCCGGTATGTTGAGGGTTTGCAGGCGGCGTTGATCGACTCCAAGCTGGTCGGCAAGACCATGTCGCTGGCCGATATCGTTAAAAAGGTTTATTACGAACTGCTCGGCGGCGACAAGGCCAACAACAAGATCCCCGGCACCAAGGCGGCGGTCGCGCAGAGCCTTATTTCCTTTGAAAGTTCCCACAAACCGGACGACCTGTGGCATCTGACCACCCCTGACTATCACAAGGCCGTCATTTGGCTGCAGCTGAAGAGCGGCGATAACAAGGATATGTCCAAGGTTGTCGCGCTGGCCGAAGATTACATGCGCCGCAATCCGCCGCCGTTGGCCGTCTCCCACGACTGGGCCGGTTTGACCTATATCAATGTGATCTGGCAAAACAACATGGTGATGGGAATGTTGAAGAATTTCCTGGGCTCATTCGTGATCGTCTTCGGGATGATGCTGGTCCTGTTCCGTTCGCCGCTGAAGGCGATCGTCTCGATGGTCCCGCTGACGGTGACGATCCTCTTCATCTACAGCCTGCTCGGGTTCTTCGGCAAGGACTACGACATGCCCGTGGCGGTGCTCTCGGCGCTGACCTTGGGGTTGTCGATCGATTTCGCGATTCACTTTATCCAGCGAGCCGCCGAAATTCAACAGGCCGAAGGTGACTGGATGCGGACGGCCTCGGCCATGTTTCGCGGTCCCGGCCGGGCGATCGTGCGCAACGCGCTGGTGATCGCCATCGGTTTTCTGCCGCTGCTGGCCGCCCCGCTGATCCCCTACAAGACCGTCGGGTTCTTCATGTTCATGATCATGGCCGTGTCGAGCGTGGCCACGTTGCTCATTATTCCCTCGATTATCTCGGCACTGCCGCAGAAGTTCTTTCAGACCAAAAAAGGAGGCGATCATCATGCTTAAGAAGATAACAGGATTTGGTTTGGCCGTGCTGTTGGCCGGAGTCCCCCTGGCCGGCGCCGAACCCACCGTTGACGAAATTATTACAAAGGCCAACAGCGTCGCCTATTATGCCGGCGACGACGGATTGGCCGACGTCACGATGACCATCACCGACGCCCAGGGGCGGGAGCGCGTGCGGGAATTCCGGATCCTGCGCTACGACGTCGCTGACCAGGGTGAGCAGAAATTCTTTGTCTACTTCCACAAACCCGCGGATGTCGCCAAGATGACCTATATGGTTTGGAAACATCCGGGCGCGGACGACGACCGCTGGCTGTATCTGCCGGCGCTCGATCTGGTCAAACGGATCGCGGCCAGCGACAAGCGTTCGAGTTTTGTGGGTTCCCATTTCGTTTATGAGGACGTCTCCGGCCGCAACATCGACGACGATGTGCACACGCTGGAGGCGACGGACGATACCTATTATAAAATGAAAAACATTCCCAAAGACCCCAAGGGTCTGGAGTTCGCGTACTACTTTATCTGGATCGATAAAACGACATTCCTGCCGATGAAGGCGGAGTACTACGATGAACGGGGCGAGATGATCCGTACGATTACCGCCCTGGAGACGGCAGAAGTGCAAGGCCATCCGACAGTCTTGAAATCGGAGGTCAAGGATTTGCAACGCAACGGCCGCACACTGATGGAGTTTTCGGGCGTCCGCTACGATGTCGGTCTTAAAGACGACATCTTTGCCGAACGCTATTTGCGGAGGGCGCCGGTGCAATGGATTCGTTAACGCGACAAACAGGATGGATCGTCGTGACGGCGGCCGTGATTCTCACGGCGTCGTCCGCGGCCGCGTTGGAACTTCCCGAGATCCACGGCTTTGCCGAAGCGGACGCGGCCGTCAAACTGGATTCCGGCAACACCAAACATGACGACTACAATCTCATGGAACAACGGATTCAGTTGAAGTCGACCGCTTTTATCTCCGGCGACAATTACTTGGCCGAGAAAGGCGGGATCTTCAACTTCAAAGGCGATTTTACCGTCGATGAGTACTTCGGCGGCAAGACCGGTTTCGAACTGCGCGAACTTAATCTCGGACTGACCCCTCTGGATATTGTCGACGTGAAGGCCGGCCGCCAGGTCCTGACTTGGGGCACCGGGGACTATCTCTTTATCAATGATCTGTTTCCCAAAGACTACGTGTCGTTTTTCGCCGGCCGCGACGATGAATATCTCAAGAAACCGTCGGACGCGTTGCGGGTCTCTGTATATCCGTCATGGGGGAACCTCGATGCCGTGGTTATGGCGTTCGCGCCGAATACGACGGCGGCAGGCGACAGGCTGACATTCTTCGATCCGCTGCAGGGCGGCATCGCCGGGCGGGAATCGGAGCGGAAGCTGCTCGAGCCGGCGCGCCAGGCCGACAATCTTGAGTACGCGTTGCGTTACTACCGCAATATCGGCAGCCATGAGCTGGCCCTGTATTACTTCCGCGGATTCGACAAGAATCCCACCAGTTTCAAGAGCATCTCCGAACGTCAGCTTTTCTACCGGCGCCTGGACGTCTACGGCTGGAGCCTGCGCGGTCCGGTGGCCGGCGGGATCGGCAACGCGGAGTTCGGATGCGCCCGTTCCCGGGAAGACACCGACGGCACGGACCGATTGATCGAAAATTCACAGCTGAAGGTACTCGCCGGCTACAGCAAGGACCTGGGCAACGACCTTAAGATCGGTGTGCAGTACCAGTTCGAAAAACGGCTCGACTATGCGGCTTATACCGCGGCGTTACTGCCGGGTGACCTGCTTCTTGACGAATACCGGCATCTTGTGACGCAACGGATCACTAAACAGTTTTTGAATCAGACCCTGACGTTGTCCCTGTTTAACTTTTACTCGCCCTCGGATAAGGACGGTTATATCCGGCCCGTTGCCAGTTATGACTGGACCGACCAGTGGAAGGTGACGCTGGGCGCGAATATCCCGTGGGGAGATGACGATTACACCGAGTTCGGTCAGATGAAGGAAAACAAAAATATTTATGTGCGGGTCCGGTACAGTTTTTGACAACCGGCCCGCGGGGAGGGTGAGAAAATGGAGAGAACATTACGCGGTATTGCGGGAGGATTTGTCCTGGCCAGCCTGTTGCTGGCGCATTGGGTCCATCCCGGGTGGTTGTGGTTCACGGCCTTTGTGGGGCTGAACCTGTTTCAGTCCGCCTTTACCAACTGGTGCCCGATGATGTGGATCCTGCAAAAGGCCGGCTTGCATTAACAGGCTCCGGCCGGAAGCGGGTTTTCCGGCAAAAACGCAGCACAGATAACTTGACCGAACGGTCAAATTGTGCTATTGTAGCACATGATTGAAGCCCGCCCTTCGCGGCGGGGAGAAAAAGGGTCTCACCAGCCCGACATATTTTTTTTGCCTATTAATTTGACCGAACGGTCAAGGATAAGGAGTCCTGTTATGAGAATCCAAACCCCCGAAATGAATCATCGCCCCGCAACCCGTGTTAGTACAGGGGATGTCAATCTGGCCCCCCTGAAAATCACTGCGCTGATCTACCTGAGGGAAGCGCGTATCAATGAGGAATATGAAAACATGACCGAGCTGGTCCGCTATGCCCGTCAGTTCGGTGCGGATCGGCGCGAAATCGCGGACGCGTTAAACGCGGTCCGCGTCTGAAGGAGGCGCATATGCAAACGGCAACATATCTCATCCCGGTCCTTACTCTGTTATACGTTCTGATCCACCCGGCCGTCGCGCACGCCCGGCCCGCGCCGAATCCGTTCCGGCGGGACGCGAACCCGCACCGGCTGATCCGCAGCCTGTTGCGTGAAGCTTATTGGACCACAGACCATTCGTTTAAAACCAGAGACAACCGCTGGATTATCAACCGACAGTTGGTATCCGGAAAGGAGGGCGAAAATGAGCGCCTTAATACAATCCGTCAACACGGATAACTTCGAAAGCAAGATCCTGCGCGCGCCGGCCGCGACCCTGGTCGACTTTTGGGCCGAATGGTGCGCCCCGTGCCGGGCGCAGAATCCCATCCTCGAAGA
The DNA here is from genome assembly GCA_020429915.1 of Candidatus Omnitrophota bacterium. Classification (GTDB taxonomy): domain Bacteria; phylum Omnitrophota; class Gorgyraeia; order Zapsychrales; family Zapsychraceae; genus JAGOSC01. The sequence goes on from JAGQKV010000007.1 coordinate 84,959, forward strand.
ATTGGCCGACGAGTGGGAAGGCAAAGTCCGCATCGCCAAGGTCAATGTCGACGACGACCCCGAACTGGCGTCACGGTACAACATCATGAGCATACCGACCATCATCCTGTTTCGCGACGGCCGTGCCGTCCGCCAGGTAACCGGCGTGCAGTCCGCTGCTCAGCTTCGCGCGCTGCTTGCCGTCAGCAACCTCAATTAAGGAGGTGACTATGCAACCGAACTGGGAATTCTTGAATCAACATCCGAATACGCGGCCGCATGATGTGCCGCGCAAACCGGCTGCCAAAAAAACGCCGGTAAATGACGATAATCTGCTCGATGCGTACTCCCGTGCCGTTATTGATGTGGTCGACCGGACCGGACCGGCCGTGGTCAGTATCAATGTCGGCTGGCAAATTCAGGAACACGGGATGCAGCAAGGCGGTTCCGGGTCCGGTGTGGTGTTTACGCTCGACGGATACATCCTCACCAACAGCCACGTAGTCCACAACACCACCGATTTGATGGTGATGTTGAACAACGGTGATGTCTATGAAGCCGAGGTGATCGGCGATGATCCGGCCACGGACCTCGCGGTGATCCGCGTCCCGGAGGCCGGTCTGCCGTACGCACCGATCGGCGATTCCCAGGATCTGCGGGTCGGACAGCTGGCGATCGCCATCGGCAATCCGTTGGGGTTCGAATCGACCGTGTCGACCGGCGTGGTGAGCGCGACCAACCGCCACCTGCGGACCAAAAACGGGCGCCTGATGGAGAATATCGTTCAGCATACCGCGCCGCTCAACCCGGGGAATTCCGGCGGGCCGTTGGTGAATTCCCGGGCCGAGGTGATCGGCATCAACGTGGCGATCATCTTCCGCGCCCAGGGATTGAGTTTCGCGATCCCGGCCAACACCGCCAAGTGGGTGGCCCAGCAGATCCTGCTGCACGGACGTGTGCGGCGCGGGTATCTCGGCATCGCGGGGCGTCAGATGCCGCTGTCCGATGAACTGCGGCGCAGTCAGGGATTAAGCAACTCCAGCGGCGTGCTGGTCGAACACGTCGAGCCGAACTCGCCGGCCCACCGGGCCGGGCTGGATGTGGCGGACGTGATCGTCAACGCCAACGAACGGGTCATCGCCAATGTGGATGATCTTCATCACTTCCTCGCGCAATGGCCGCTCGGCCAACGGTTTCAGCTGACGATCCTGCGGGACCGCGAACTGATGGGGCTGCCCATCGTGCCGACCGAGGCCTTGTGATTCATTCCCCGGAGGATGCGGCCGGATACCGGCCGTGTCTCCGGGGATATCTTTTTCGTTCGCTTGTGCTATAATCGGACAATGCTCTCCGCCAAGCGGCAGGCACTATCAATGTACCGGAATGTTTCATGTCCTTAACCTTTCTCAACGAAATCGCCAATCTTAAAAAGAAGGCCTTCGACGCCTACACGCGCGAAACGGTCGAAGAGCTCATCCAGGTCACCAATGAAATGGCCGAGCAGAGCCTGGCCAAGACGACCATCCGCGAGGGCGATCGCATCCCGTCGTTTGAATTGAAAGACGCCACCGGGGACCTTATCCGCAGCAGCGACTTGCTGAACCGGGGACCGCTGGTGATCAGTTTTTATCGCGGCGGCTGGTGTCCGTTTTGTTCGCTGGAATTGAAGTTTCTGCAGAAGATATATCCGCAGGTGCGCGAGTGCGGCGCGGACATCGTGGCCATATCGCCGGAGCTGCAGGAATACTCCCATAAGACCAAGACCGACAACGGCCTGCAGTTTTACGTCCTGAGTGATGTGGATAATACGGTCTCCAAGAAGTTCGGGTTGATCTTTACGCTGATCAAGCACATCGCCAACATCTACCGCATCAACTTCGACCTGGACCTGAAGGCGATCAACGGCAACGAGGATTACGAATTTCCGGTCCCGGCCACCTATGTGGTGAAACCCGACGGCCTTATCCACTATGCGTTTATCGATGTGGACTACACCAAGCGGCTGGAGCCGGAGGTTTTGTTGAGCAAATTGGCGGAGATTTCGTGCGCATAGGCCCCGGTCTATCGCTTCCGGCAGGTATATGCCGGCCAATCTCCGAATTTGACATTTACCTCCGGTTAGGGTATATTATTGAAGTTCCTGAGGCGGCAAAGAAGCCGTCGCACCAGGGTAATGAAGCCCAACGAATAATACTAAAACTATTCGTTGGGCTTTTTTTATTCCCGCAGGAGTGCAGATAAATGCATGCGGGGATTGGTGATTAGGGATTTGGGGATGGACCGTTACTTCAGGAAATATTCCGACCCAAGCCCCCAGATGAGTACGCTTGGTCTGAACCCCCTATCTCCAATCCCAAATTACTAACAGGACCACCAACCAATTTGTACGCAAAATGAGCCATAACATCAAATTCCTGGCTAATTACAAGACCGAAAGTTTCTTCGATGAGATGTTTACTTCCGAAGGGGATGTCCGTCCGGCTTACAAACTCTTTTTCGAAAATCTTGAACGGTTGAATCTCGACGACCTCAAAGCCAAACAATACACCGCGGACAAAGCCTATGTCTCCATGGGGATTACGTTCAATGTGTACCACGAAGGGGAGGGGGTGGAGCGCACCCTGCCGTTTGACCTTGTCCCCCGGATTATCCCGTTTGAGGAATGGGATGTGATCAACCGCGGACTCACCCAGCGCGTCATCGCGTTGAATACCTTTTTGGACGACATTTACAACAAGAAACTCATTCTCAAAGACAATATCATTCCGGAAGAGATCATCCGGTCGTCGCCCGGTTATTTGCCGGCCTGCGAGGGGATACAACCGCCCAAGGGACGCTGGACCCATATCAGCGGTATCGATCTGATCAAGCACAGCGACGGGGATTATTATGTTCTGGAGGACAATTGCCGCGTCCCGTCCGGTGTGTCCTATGTGTTGGAAAACCGCGAGATTATGAAGCGCGCCTTTCCCAACATCTTTGAGCGCGCGCATGTGCTGCCGATCTACGACTATCCGTTGCAGCTGCTGGAGATGCTGGAGTCGCTGACAACCATGCAGGAACCGAACGTCGTGGTGCTCACTCCCGGGATTTACAACTCTGCGTATTTCGAACACTCGTTTCTTGCCCAGCAGATGGGAGCCGAGCTGGTAGAGGGCCGTGATCTCGTGGTGGAAGACGGCTTTTGCTTTATGCGTACGACCAAGGGGCTGCAGCGCGTGGATGTGATTTACCGTCGCGTCGATGACCTCTTTATCGATCCACTCGTCTTCCGGCCGGATTCGGTGCTCGGGGTGCCGGGCCTGTTCGACGCCTACCGCCGTGGGAATGTGGCTATCGCCAACGCCCCCGGGACCGGCGTGGCCGACGACAAGGTTGTCTACGCCTACGTTCCCGATATGATCAAGTACTATCTGGAAGAAGACCCGATCCTGCCGAATGTGCCGACATATTTATGCTGGCGTGATAACGACCGCGATTATGTGCTGGAAAACATCCACAAGATGGTGGTCAAGACCGATAATCAGTCCGGCGGCTACGGTATGCTGATGGGGCCGTCATCAACTACCGAAGAACGCCGCGTGTTTATCGACAAGATCAAGTCCAGCCCGCGCAATTACATCGCGCAGCCGATGATGTCGTTGTCGCGTGTCCCGACTCTGATCCAGGACGACCTGGAAGGCCGTCACGTCGATCTGCGGCCGTTCGTCCTCTTCGGCAACGGTGTTTCGGTCATTCCCGGGGGGCTGAGCCGGGTCGCGTTGAAAAAAGGATCGATGGTCGTCAACTCGTCGCAAGGCGGGGGATCGAAGGACACGTGGGTCCTCGGTGTGCCGGAGGAGGACCTGCTCAATGCTTAGCCGGGTCGCGCAAACCATCTACTGGCTGGGCCGGTACATCGAACGGGCGGAGAACTACGCGCGTTTTATGGATGTCAACCTGTCGCTGATCATGGATCTGCCCAAGACGATGTCCGAACAGTGGCAGCCGCTGGTGGGGATCACCGGGGACGACGCTTTGTTCCGCAGCAAGTACGACGAGGAATACACCCGCGACAACGTCGTGCAGTTCATGACCTTCGACAAAGACAATTCCAATTCGATCCTCAGCTGTCTGATCCAAGCGCGGGAGAACGCGCGCACCATCCGCGAGATCATCTCCAGCGAAATGTGGCAGCAGCTCAATGAGCTCTACCTCTCGGTCAAAGACGCCAATCTCGCCACCAACGGCAATCTCTCCGATTTTTACCGGCATATCAAGACCGGATCCCATTTGTTCAACGGGATCATGGACTCGACGTTGATCCACAACGAGGCGTATCACTTCGCCAACATCGGCCGGCTCTCCGAACGGGCCGACAAGACCGACCGGATCCTCGACATGAAATACTTTTATCTGTTGCCGCGGGTGGAAGATGTGGGGACCACGCTCGACTATATGCAGTGGTCGGCGCTGCTGAAATCGGCCAGCGCCTACGAAGTCTACCGGAAAAAATACGGCCGGATGGACTACCGCGACATTATCGAATTTTTGATCTTTGACCGTGAATTTCCGCGGGCGATCCACTTTTGTTTATTGGAGGCCGACCGCTCGCTACACACCATCGGCAATACGCAATTGGGAACCTTCAACAACCCGGCCGAAAAAGAGATGGGCAAGATCATCTCACAGTTGAACTTCAACGATGTCAACGACATCATCCAGTACGGCCTGCACGAATATCTCGACGACTTGCAGGTGAAACTCAATCATCTCGGTGACGAGATATTCAATACATTCTTTTCGCTCGCACACTAGTAAGTTAGGAAGGAACAACCCCATGACGTATTGCGTTGGTATCAAAGTGAAGGAAGGGTTGATCGGTCTGGCCGACACCCGCATGACCGCGGGAAATCAGACCCTGACCGCCCGCAAAGTAAGTATTGAACAAAAGCACGGTGACCACGCCGTGTTTCTGATGACCTCGGGACTGCGCGCGCTGCGCGATAAGGCCGTGACGTACTTTCAGGAGATCATCGAGGAAACCGGCTTCGAATACAAGAAGATGTACAAGCTCGTCAACGCCTTCGGGGGACAGATCCGCCGCGTCGCCCAAGAAGACCGCATGGCGTTGCAGCAATCGAATTACGATTTCAATATCCATGCCCTGATCGCCGGCCAGTTGGAGGACGACAAGGAACACAAGCTGTTCATGATCTTTCCCGAAGGAAATTGGGTGGAGGTCGGCGAAGCGAACCCCTACTTCATCATCGGCAACACCACCAACGGCAAACCGATCCTCGACCGCGTACTGCGTTACGATTCGACTCTGGAGTTTGCGATCAAGGTCAGTTTTTTGTCCTTTAACGCCACGCAGGTCAGTTCCAACGATGTGGACTATCCGGTAGATGTCATCATTTACCGCAAGGACAGTTTCACTATGGCGGAGGAGCGCCTCACCCAGGAGCAGATGGCGCCGTACACCTCGTGGTGGCAGAATCACCTCGCGAAATTAATCGAAGAGTTTCCCGGCGACTGGGCGGCGGAGCTCTTGGCGCATTATCAGCAAGAGCAGCAGCAACAATAAGTGAGACTAATCTCGAATATCGAATCTCACGAGTTCAAGAACGAAGTGCAA
>JAGQKV010000008.1:0-72621 GCA_020429915.1 Candidatus Omnitrophota bacterium
TGCACTTAGTGGTTGAATTCAGCATCACCGAATGTTCAAAATCCGAAACAATATCGAATCTTCGAATACTCGAGCTGGTTCGACTTCGCTCACCATCTGTACCAATTCGCGCATCGAATCCCGAGCGGAGTCGAGGGACAATATCGAATCACCGAATGACCAAATTTACCAAATCGAAAGTTTCAATCATTCGGTGATTCCAAAATTTGAATTTGTCTCGTAAATTCGGTGATTCGGATTTGTTTTAAGTATTCGAACATTCGGTGATTCGGGCTTCCTTCGAAGATTCGAGGATTCGATATTCGAGCTTGATAATCTCCCCGGCAACACGCCGGGGATTTTCTATATTGGGGCGGATGGTGATATAATGGCCTGATTTATTGAGAGGTGCGAGCAGCATCCATCACCGCATGCCTGTCCTGAAAACATCACCCTTGTGTATGAATAATAACATCAAACAGATCATCAGTAGGTGTACCGATGCCACCGGCGCCACCGAACGCTCCACCATCCAGCAGCTCTGGTCCGGTTACGGGGTGATTAAGAGATATGAACTGACCGGCGCGGCGGTGCCGTCGGTGGTGGTCAAGCATATCTGCCTGAAACAGGACAAGGCGCATCCGCGAGGATGGAATACCGGACGGTCGCATCAACGTAAATTAAAGTCGTATCACGTGGAGACGACCTGGTACTCAAACTGGAGCAAGCGTTGCGCTGATCCGTGTCACGTTCCACACTGTTACACCTGTAAAGATCACGGCGAGGAGATGCTGATCGTCCTCGAGGACCTCAACGCCTCGGGTTACGCGGGGCGGCGGCAGTCGGTCACCATCGAGGAGATCGGCGCCTGCCTGCGCTGGCTGGCCCACTTTCACGCCACGTTTCTGGGCGAGACGCCGGAGGGGTTGTGGGAGACCGGGACGTACTGGCACCTGCAGACGCGGCCGGATGAGCTCGCCGCACTGGACGATCTTCCCTTAAAACAGGCCGCGGCTGCCATCGACCGCAAACTGAGCGCCTCGCCCTTTCAGACCTTTGTCCACGGCGACGCCAAACTGGCGAATTTCTGTTTCTCGGCCGACGGCACGCGCGTGGCCGCGGTGGACTTTCAGTACGTGGGCGGCGGCTGCGGGATGAAGGACGTAGCCTATTTTATCGGCAGCTGCGTGGCCGAAGAAGAGTGCGCCGCGCTGGAGGACGAATTGCTGGGAAAGTATTTCGGATTCCTGCGCGAGGCTGTTAAGGTGTATGAAAAAGACGTGGATCCCCGTGCGCTCGAGGCAGACTGGCGCGCGTTGTACCCGGTGGCGTGGACGGACTTTCACCGCTTCCTCAAAGGATGGTCGCCCGGTCACTGGAAGATCAATGATTATAGTGAGAGGGTTGCCAGGCAGACTCTGGCGGGTTTATTGTGAAAGGAAATCTCGAAATCCGAATCTTCGAATATCGAAGGAATATCGAATTACCTAATCACCGAATGTTCGAAACGCTGAATAGAATGACGGGCAATCCGTCCCGCCGTTTCGAAGATTCGAACATTCGATGATTCGGGCTTCCTTCGGTATTCGAGTATTCGATATTCGAAATTAACACGCAAGTATGGAATTAACAAACAAACAACTCAACGACCTGTGCCGCCTGGCTATCCAGGCTGCTCAGGAAGCCGGCCGGATGATCAGCGACAATGCGGGCAAGGGCATCGGCTATGAAACGAAGGAAGGCGCCGATAACTTTGCCAGCCAGGTGGTGACCGAGATCGACCGCCGCAGCCAGCAGATCATCCTCGACCGTCTGACGCCGACTCTGGCCGAATTCGACCTCGGCCTGCTCGCCGAGGAAAGCGCCGACGACGGCAGCCGTTTCGTGAAGGATTACTTCTGGAGCATCGATCCGATGGACGGGACACTGCCGTTCATCAAAGACCGCGCCGGGTATTCAGTGTCGATCGCGTTGGTTTCACGTGACGCCGTGCCCTATATCGGTGTGGTGTACGATCCGCGCGCGCATGTATTGTATTCCGCCGTGAAGGGTGCCGGGGCCTATCGACAGAACGAACGCTGGTTCCCGGACCTGGACCCCGCGCCGCCGTACGAAGCCGTGGACAAGGGGGGCGCGGTGATGAACGGCTGCTGGGTGCTGGAGAATCCGACGACGTACTACTTCAAAAATCCCCGGCCGACCCAGGGCGGCGGTTGCGTGTGGGACTACGCCGCGGTCGCGTGTATTTATAACGAAGTCGGCGCACGGGCCACGGATATTTTCGGCGAACCGCTGGAACTGAACCGGCGGGAATCGCCTTTCATGAATCACAAAGGGGTGATCTTTGCCGTCAACACGGACGTCGCCCGCGAATGTCAGAGAACGCCGGAGTCGGCATGAAAAGACGGCCTTTGATCGCGGTCTGTCTGGTCGCGGCGCTGGCGCTCGGAGGGTCGCGGTCCGCGCCGGCGGCCGACGACGGGCCGGTGCAGTTGACAGCCCGGGACCGTGTTCTCGTCTTGGCCCCGCATCCGGACGATGAGACCATCGGCGCCGGGGGCATCATTCAGGCCGCCGCCCGGATGAAGATCCCGTTGAAGATCGTTTATCTCACCAACGGCGACAGCAATGAAGTCGCCTTTCTGGTCTATAAAAAGCGTCCGGTGCTGCGCCGCGACGCGGTCCTGGCGATGGGCGAGATGCGGCGCGTCGAGGCGGTGAAGGCCATGACCCTGCTCGGAGTCCGCCGCGATCAGCTCGTTTTCCTCGGCTATCCCGACGGCGGCACGCTGATGATGTTCAACCGGTACTGGGACGGCCCGTCGTACAAGGGGGTATTGACGCGTGTGCGCAGTGTTCCGTACCCCGAGGCCAAATCCTTTCGCGCGCCGTACACCGGACAGCATGTGTTGAACGATCTGAAGGACATCCTCACCGAGTTCCGTCCCACCAAGATCTTTGTCTCGCATCCGGCCGACACGAATGTGGACCACCGCGCGTTGCCGTTGTATCTGCGGGTCGCCCTGTGGGACGTGGAGGAGCGGATTTCCCGGCCGGAAATTTATCCGTACCTGGTGCATCACCGGAATTTTCCCGACCCGCGGGGGTACTGGCCGCAAAAACCTCTGGACCCGCCGCCGGAGATGGACCGCGGTTCGCAGCGCTGGCGGCGTTTCCCTCTGCCTTCCACCGACGTGGAACGGAAATTCTCAGCCGTTATGGCCTACCGGAGTCAGGTCAGTTACAATCCGAATTATCTGGTTTCCTTCGCGCGCGGCAATGAACTGTTCGGACGGTATCCTCCGATTGTCCTCAGGCCTGTGGAGGAATCCGCCGTCACCGATGGAGACAACGGGACCGCCCTGGAACACGAAAGTGCCCCGGCACAGGGACGGCCGGAGGCCGGCACGGTCATTTACGCGCGCCGGGGAGACAGCGTGGTGATTACCTTGAGGATACCGGGAATCGGGGGACTGCTCAACGGGGCCAACATCTTTCTCAACGGTTACCGCCGCGACGTGCCCTTCGGCGATATGCCGAAGTACCGTATTCATGTGCGCCGCGGGGGAACGGCCAAGGTCTATAACCGCCACAATCCGGTGATGGTCGAAGGTGTCACTGTTACGCGTCAGGGAAATGATCTCACGGTGACGGTGCCGCTGGACATCCTGGAGCGGCCGGAATATATCCTGGCGTGTGTGCGCGGGGGACGGACCGACGGGCCCGACACGGCCACGGCCTGGCGCGTATTGGAGATTCCCGATCATGAACGCCGGTGAGGATATCAAGGTCCGCGCCTACGCGCCGGGCGACCGTGACACGGTGCGGCGCATCAGCCGGGACACCGCGTTCGCCGGACTGGCGCCGCACGGCATGGGCAAGGAGGAATGGCTGGCCGACGCGCTGACGCTGTATTTTACGGATTTCGAACCGCACTGCAGCTTTGTCGCGGTCCGGGGGGAGGAAGTGCTGGGCTACGTGACGGGTGCCGTGGACGGCCGCCGAATGCGCCGGGTGACGCGGCGGCACATCGTGCCCCGGTTGATCGGGAGATTTATCACGTCCGGTTTTCTCTTCGATGCCTCCCGCCGCCACTTTGTTGGCGAAGGCCTGCGGTGTTGGGTCAAAGGCGAATTCCGGCGTCCGGGTTTCCGCCGCGCGTATCCCGCGGAACTGCACATCAATCTCGACGCAGGGGCGCGCCGCCGGGGAGCAGGGCGCAAGTTAATCACGGCCTTCACCGAATACGCCCGGGCGCAGGGGGTGATCGGCGTTCAGGTGAGCGTGCTGTCGGACCCCGCCCGCGACTTTTTCAAAGCGCAGGGTTTTGAAGTCCTGTATCAGACCGAACGCACCTTTCTGCAAAAGACCCGGGACGAGAAGTCCCCGTGGTATATAATGGGAAAGAAACTCACAGCCGAGTGACAATATTCGACGATGTCCATTAAGCCGTATAAGATCTTCATCTGCTCCTGATCAATGAAAAAGGGGTTATCAAGTCAGGTAAACCATGCCTTTAATCGGATTTTTGCTGTTCTGCGGAGTTTGGTTCTTTTCGGTAATTATGTTTACGGTCGGAAGGCAGTCGAAGTCCTGGATAATAAAGGGATTGTTCGGCATTCCCCTGGCAGCGACGGCCATATTGACCGTTACGATAGTTATTCTTTCGGTAATCGGATTCGTTATACAATTGCATCCGCCATCAGCCTTCCGGCAAGTATTCGGGCAGTGGCCCTCCGATCGGATTACCGACATTCGTATCGAAGACAGTTGTTTTCTTGACAGTTGTCACACTTATTTGGCATTTAAGACTGACTATAGGGAATTTCAGGAACTAGTGCCCGAGGGCATGGTAAGACTGAGTTACGAGGAATACAATGAGAATATGCCTGGATCCAATCTTCATTCACCACGGTGGTGGCTGGGTGTTAATCCTCAAACGGAGGATATCCGGTTTATACGCAGTAATAAGAATTTTGCCTCTGAGGTGACGACTATGACGTATGATGCCGAGACGAATACCGCGCAATATTTCTATCTCGGATTGGAGTAGAAGAAGGCGTATTAGAAAGGAGATTTTATGTACACTCCCGACGACCAGGACAAAGTGGAAATCTTGCACGACGCGCCGCAGCCGAAGTCGACGGCGACGGACCCGGTGATCATGGCACAGGAGGACAAGCTGATCCTCGCCTACTATGAGACCGGTCCGCAGGGGCCGAGTTTCGGGGCGGACGAGGTGGCGATGGTGTGGTTCAAGGGGGTCGTCTCGCACATGTTCGGCCTGCCCACCGACGAGGTGATCGGCGGCCATCCGCTGGCCGGGCGCGGGCTGGAAAAATACCACGTGCACCGGGTTGAGAATTCCTCATGGCTGCGCGCCATGGAGAAAGTCCATTCCGTGCATCCGAAACACGACAGCGAGCGGTTCCTCAAGGGGATGAACCATTACATCTTCACCTTCCACAACTCCACCTTCGAGTGCCTCGCCGAGAGCTTCCGCTTCAAGACGCATGAGACGCATATGGAGGCGGTGAGGCCGCGCATGTTGGAGGAATTGCAGGAGCGAGATTGAGTGCGAGGGTGGTGAGTGATGTGTGGTGAGTGATGATATAACAGGCGCAGGTCGTAATACGACCATCACTCAGCACTCACCACTTCACGCGCGGCATGGAAACATCACCCACGCGCATCGTGAAAACATCACCCACGCGCACGGAGAAAGGCAAACATGACCAAATACCCACTCCAAATACTCATCCAACTGCTATTCACCCTAGTGATGTACGCCATGGCAGTACTATTCTTCGGCATCTCGCTGATGCCGGGGCTTGCGATTCTACTGAAGACCTGGGACGCGGTACACACCGCGTCGCTGTGGCAGAAGACGATGTGCCTGGGCTTCGCGCTGTCCGCCGGGTTTTTCCTGTTCGGGATCACGCTGGTCCTTTTGGTGGGGACGTTCCGGATGGTGTCGGGCCTGAAGCTCAAGGAGGGCGAGTACAAGATGCACGAGCTCGAGGCGTTGAAGTGGAGTTTTCTGAGCTGTCTGTATTCGATGATCCGTTATACCTTTATCGACTTTATCCTGCTGACGCCGTTTGCGAATCTGCTGTTCCGGATGCTCGGGGCGAAGATGGGCAAGAACGTGGCGATCAATTCGTCGTTCGTGTTCGACCATTCGCTGCTGGAGATCGACGACGGCGCGGTGATCGGCGGCGGCGCGATCATCGACGCGCACATCTTCGAGCGCGGGAAGCTCATACTAAGGAAGGTCAAGATCGGCAAACAGGCCCTGCTGGGCTCGCACTGCACCCTGATGCCGGGCTGTGAAATAGGGGACAAGGCGATCATCTCGGCGAACGCCTTGTTGCTCAAAGATTCAAAGGTGGAGCCGAGGGATATTTGGGTTGGCATCCCGGCGGAGTCTCTGCGCGCTAAGAAGCGCGCGGAGAGAAATAAGCGCAAAGAGCGGGAGGGTGATGATACTTGAGTGATGATTTGACAGGCACAGGTTGTAATACGACCATCACCCAGCACTCACCACTTCTTCCACTCCATAGAACCATCACCCACGCGAAATATACGCACCATGAGCGACCTGATACAAGCCAACGAAACCACTCTGAAAAAAGCCGATCTGTCCGTCCGCATACTCCAGTTTGCGATCATCTTGACCGGCATCGGCTTCACCTGTATGCTGGCTTTGATCGGGGCCGCGCAGAAGTGGCCGGCATTGCTCCTGGCGGCCGGTTACATCGTTTATCTGGTCAACGAACGCTCCGCCTTTGATCGTATCCGGGATGATATCACCCGGGAACCCGCGGCGGCCTGCAAACTCCGGTGCGTCAAACGCACACTGACCCAGGCCCTGGTCGGCGGGCCGGTGGTCATCGCCTTTATCGCCCTGTTCGTGCACAGCGTCAGTGATATCCCGGCGTGGACCGTGGCGCTGCCGCTGGCCGTGATGTGCGCGGCGGACTTCACCGCGGCACAGGTCCTGTTCAGAAAATTTGACGACGGTACCATTCAACCCTATCAGCAAGAGGAATCATAATGCACATCGGCCGCACCCGTTTTCGCCGGCAAATCCTGACCGAGTTCGCCGCACCCAAGGACAAAAAGTCCGGCAAGGTTGTGATCTTTTGCGCAGGCGTGCCGGGCGCACCGGAGAAGGACGAGGTCCTCGAATACTTTGCCAGGAAGGGCTACTGGGCGTTCTTTCCGCGCTACCGCGGCTGCTGGGAGAGCCACGGAAAGTTCCTCAAGCATTCGCTCGAGTACGATGTCTTTGCCGTGATCGACGCGATGCAAAAGCGATTTAAAGATTTCTGGACGGACAAAAGTTACCGGGTGAAACCGGAACATATCACTGTGGTGGGTTCGAGCTTCGGCGGGCCGGCCGCGATTCTGGCCACGCTGGATGAACGCGTGGACAAAGCGGTGTGCATCTCGCCGGTGGTCGACTGGGTCGCCGAGGACAAGGACGATCCGCTGGAGAATCTCTACAAACTTATCCGCAAGGCCTTCGGCGGGGTGTACCGCATCGACAAGAAGAACTGGAACCGGCTGAAAGACGGGGATTTTTACAATCCGCTGCCGCACATCGACAAATTCGATAAAGACAAGATCATGATCTTCCACGCCGAAGACGACACCATCGTCAAATACAAACCCGTGGCCAAATTCGCCGACAAACTCGGCTGCAAGCTGACCACCTTCGAAAAGGGAGGCCACCTGTCGTCGTCATTATTATGCAGCGCGGCGAGTTTCCGTAAGGTGGAGCGATTTCTACACAAATAAGGGCTCGCCCATCACAACCGACAGGACATAAGGAAACAATGCGCCAAATTTACGTTTTTTCAGTCATGATCCTGGTCGCCAGCATGTGCCTGGCCCGCGCGGACACCGTCCACGCCCAGGAGAAGCGCCGGGTGTTTCAGCACCGGGGGGTGTGGGTGGAGAATATCGGCGTCTGTCCCACGGAGATGACCGACCGGATTATCGATCACTTCAAAGAAAAAGGCCGGCAGGTGCGGCTGATCAATATCAATCCATACAACCCCAACCCAAACAAAGACTGCAAACAGGATTCGCTCTTTTTGGTGCATTTGAAAAAACGGGGCACCGAGTTCCCTTACGAAGGGTACACGCGCTATATCGAACGCAACGGCAGTTTTATTGAGCATTCGTGGGGGGAAGTCGAGGCCCTGCCGTTTCATCTCGATGATCCGCTGCAGCGTGTCTTTGAGGTTATCAAGGGCAGCACGTTTATGACGCAGTTGAATTCACACGGCGTCCTGCTGCAAGACGGAACCCGGATCGGCAAGAATGACATGAAGGCAATCATCGAGGAAATCCACATGGCGTACCGGCCGGGCATCGAACGGCACATCGACGGGCCGGTCCGGCTCAAGGAAGACACCGGCGGTCTGGTGACCGCTTCCTTTATGACGGGGAAGGGCCGGCCGGTATGGTACAAACTGAGCAAGGAAGCGGGGTGGTGGAGCATCCTGGACAGCTCGGAGAGCCGCGGCCGGGTGCAGATGCCGTTGCCGGGAAGTTAGTCGAAGCGGATTCCGTCGACGTGTTTAGTGATGATACAGGATGCGAGGGCATAAGGACAGTCCTGCGAAGGTGCCAGTACATTTCAACCCGCACCTGATACGATCATCACTCAGCACACATCACTCCTCCCGCAGCCTGAAGACATCACCCGGAGGCAATTCTTGACTTTTTCCGATCCCCGGGGGCTATTAGTGCTATTCTAGTAGCATGCGCATGTACCCATGCCCCTCCTGCCAACAAGACGGCATCACCTGGTTCGGCCGCCGGTATTCGGTCAAGCCGATGCCCACCCAGTGCCGTCATTGCAAACGCCATTTCTATCCCAAGCGCCGCGCCGACAAATATCCCCGGGAACTGATCGTGATGGAAGTCCTGTTTTGGGCGGCGTTTTTGCTCGGTGTCGGATTCAAATTCATCGGCTTCTGGCGCGGCGCCCTCCTGCTGGCCGCCTACGCCTGGCTGAGCGGGGTGATTGCGGAGAAAGTGACGTATATGGTGCCAGGTGGCGAGGAGTAGGGATCGGTGATTTGTGATTTGAACAGTTTTCCAAAGTAAGTTGGGATTTCACTCATAAATTTTATCCTAATTCCAAATTGGCCCAACGGGAGTAATTCCCAATCACTAATCACCAATCCCTAACAGGCCTCAAAGTCCGCTATATGCTATACTATATCCACACCAAGGAGCCTGATATGCGTTCATATTTGATATTACTCGCCGTAGTGAGCCTGTGCGCCGGCTGCGCGACGATGCATGAGCCGGAACTGACTGCGGACCAGGTCAGGCAGATCGATCTGGCAACAGGCGACCAGACGGCCACGGTGCTGGTCAAGGCCCGGCCGGCCGGACAGCAGCAGCTGACGACGTTTTATCAGATCGATATTCCGGACCTCGAACCGGTCCTCGTCTTTAAGGAAAGCAATACCGTGCTGCGGCTCGACGCGGGCACGGTCCCGGTGACGATCACGGCGGTGACCGGCAAGGACAAGTTCGCGGCCCGCGGTGACTTCTTCGGCAAACCCAGCCGCCGCGTTCTCAACCTCAAACCCGGCGACCGCGTTATCTTGGAGTACACGGGACCGTATTGGATGGGGGATTCTGGCAGGCTATACGCGAAGTGAGAGTCAGGGGGGTGAGTTGGGATTGGTGATTAGGGATTGGGGATTTGGAGATTGGACCGTTACTCAATGCAGCGATTTGGGGGCGGTCGCCATTCCGAATGCGGATTACAAGATTGTAATCTCCACACCCACGGCACATCCTGAAAGCAAACTGTTCAAATCCCCAATCACAAATCACTAATCCCCAGTAAGCTCTATTCAAAACTATCCGCATGACCCTACAGCTACATCCGACATTTCTACAATTCCTCCCCCACTTCTGGCAAAACTACTATCTCGCCACCCCGCTGTTCGTGGTGCTCGACGCGATTTTCGGCATCAGTCTGCGGATTCCGTTTCTCGACAACGCGCCTGTGCTAAAATACATTTACTACGCGATGATTTTTTGCTTCGGCCTCGTGATACGCCGCTGGCCGGACACGGCCAAGGGGATTTCGCTGGCCGAATGTTCGGTGTGCGTGACGCTGACCTGCGTCGGCTTTTTGGTCCCGCTGTACTGTCACGACTGGAGCCTGGAGGCGATCGAGCACGCGCGGGATTATTACAACTGGAAAACGATTACCAACTTCGCGGTGACTGGCGGGTTGTTGTATTATTGGTTTTATCAGGCGCAGATTAGATTTAAAATTAACGGTACTGTGGAATGAATGATGGTATGGCTTGCATGGGCGAATGTTAGGTACGATTTTCTCTCATTAAACTGAATTTATAATTGAACCGGTTGTTCTACTGTGACGCCTGGTTTAAATTCGACTCAGTAAGGCTTTATGAACAATCAGGAGATTAAAAAGGAAATAAACGCGTTTGTGCTTTTGATTGAACACGGCGCCGGAAGTTCAGTCGAGAACTTCAAGGAACTGCTACGTGTGCTCGACGCTTTGGCATTGGCAATACATTATGTGAAATATACCTACGACGAAAATGAATTACCCGATCCACCCCGGAGGAGTTACGAGGATGACCGGAAGCTGGCGACTGAGCGATTTCCTGATTTTGGTCATTACAACCGTGTACTCAATGTCGTGGAAAAATTAGGGCACCCAGATTTCGGAATGGGTGACGCTTTCGATGATATAACGGATATTTATGGAGAAATGAAAATGGTACAGTGGCGATGGGACCATAATGGTCCGGATGATGCCTTGTGGTGTTTTAGCGACATGTATGGTTTTCATTGGAAACGGCATTTAAGAAACTTACAGCTCTATTTGTGTGAATGGATGGACTCAGATGGCGACGGAAAGTAGACTTTTGTTTGTCGATTTACAGAACGATGAAGACGCCATGCATATTGCCGTGTGGGCGGCCAACGGTAATTTTCAGGGGATGCAGGATATCTATATTTACCGGGAACAGCTGAATGACTGGGCCTGCGAGCTGACTGAATTCGGAAAGACACCCCAAGACAAGGCGGTCTTTGAATACGGCAGCGACGATCCCAACTTTTATGCCCGGCTGCGCCTGACCGCCTTCATCTACGAATCCCGGGGCGCCTCTGCGCTGGAGGTGTTGATCGACAATCATTCCGAAAGCCCGTACCAATGCCGGGTGGAATTCTGTATCTTCTGCGCCCCGGCCGAACTCAATGAATTAGGCGCGATGATTCTCGATTGGGACACCGGTAAGAACCTGATGATGGAATGGACCGTGGAGAATTCGGTGTGAAGAGGGCCGTGATCATCATCTTGGGCGTGTGCATCCTGTTCGGGGCGCTGGCCGTTACGCGCAATCCGTACAACCGCGATTGGACGCGCGGTGAACTCAGTCACGTGGTGGCTTACAATCTGTGCACCACCGGAAAAATGTTCCCCGACGCCCCGTACGTCGCGCGGCCGCCGGGCTACATTTATTTTATCGCCGCGGTGTTCTCCGCGTCCGAATTTCTAGCCCCGCAATTTTGCTTTATGGAGACGCCGGAAGGTCATGTCCCGGTGAAAACCAATTTGCTGGTCGCGCTCTTCATCGCGCAGATATTCGTCCACGCGGCGAACGCCGTCCTTCTTTATTTATGGGCAGGCAGGTTGATGGACCGGCGGATGGCGCTGGTGATCGCGTTGTGTTTCGGCACGAGCGTCTACTGGTTGTTGCAAATCGCGTCGGTCCATTATGCCGTATGGCATCTTTTCTGGGTGCTTGCGGCCGGATATACCTGGACGCTGGCCTGGCAGGAACGCGAGCGCTCCCTGATGATGGGGCTGAGCGGACTTCTGTGGGGAATCGCCACGCTGGTGCGTCCGGTGACGCTGTTGTTGCCGTTGTTCGCCGTCCCGGCGGCCGTGATCGCGGGCCGGGGGGACAAACACTGGGTGATCCGTTTCACCCTGCTGATCATTCTGGGCATGGCTGTGTTCATCGGGCCGAACACGCTGAGGAATTACCGGCTGACCGGCCGCTGGATTCCGGTCAACGCACAGGCCGCGGCGGCGCTGTGGGGCGGGACCGAACCGCATCCGGGAATCTCTCCCAAGCACTATTTCTGGCCGCGGCTGCTGCCGGAATTCGAGCGGATCTATCGCGGCGTGACCGGCGACAATTATACCTATGCGGGTTATGTGCGGCACAACCTCGCTCTGGAAGATGCCTTCCGCCGTGAGGCGTGGCGCAATATCCGGGAACGGCCCGGTGTTTACGCCGGAAATGTCCTGACAAATTTAAAACTCTTCGCCGTGGGTGTCGACTCCGGAATCCTGAACGGGTATCTGGCCCGCAGACATGGGGAGGACAGAACGGCGACGACGCGGCCTTTCGACGCGCTAATGATTTTACTGACGGTGCTGGCCGGACTGGCGGGGTACGCGGCGTTACGGGCTCGGGATACCCGGCTGCTGGTCCCGGCGGCGGTCCTGTTGTGCTACGGACTGGGCCATGCCCTGACTTATCTGGACATCAATTATTATTATTTCAAGCAGCCGTTCCTGTATCTGGGGGCGGGTTATCTGCTCAGCCGGTTGTGCTGTTCGTCCGACCGGCCGGGAGCGGGGTGGCGGATCGCGGGATACGTCATGACGGGCGCCGTGATTTGTGTAACGGCGATGTCCTGGAGGATATTCTTCTAGGAGGTCCGGCGGACGGACCGTTACCGTCCCATATAATTGCTGTCACTTTTCACCGGCATATCACTTCAAAGTATTTTTAAAACTTTCCTCACCCGGCGATATTTCAGGGCCATCATCCGCTAGTCATCATCCTCTGTCGTACTGAATAAAGCCCAGATCGGCCGGTGATCCGACACTGCCAGTTTGGCGCGGTTGTCGTCGTTGCCGAACATGGTTTCGTCGAAATTCCACACGCCGACCTGGCCGGTGTACTCGCGGACGTAGCGGGTCTCGAACCAGAAATTGTCGTAGAGACTCGTATCGGTGACGGTGGTGCGGACCGGATCGTTCAGCAAGGCCGTCATCGTGGGCAGGCGGTTCAGGTTCGACCAGCCGCGGTCGTCGGGCCCGAAATTGAAGTCGCCTAACAGGATGATATCCTGTTCGCCGGCATCGGCGTTTTGCGCGTATTCATAGACCTTGGCGAGGTGTTCCAGTTCGGGACGGCGCTCGGATTCGCTTTTACCGTAAAGCAGGTGAATGGTCAGCAGGGTGAAGTCAAAGGCCCCGGCGCGGAAGGAAGCGAAATAGGGTTCGCGGATGAACTCGTCGCGCTCATCCGGATACAGCTGTCCGGGCGTTGTCTGGGCGACCTTGTCGGCACGGTAGAGAAAGGCGTAGCGTTCCTTGACCCCGCGGCCGACCGGCGCGCTGATGTCGTAGGCGGCCGGATAACCGCGGCGTTCAAGCAGGGCCACGGTGCGGCGCAGGACGTCTTCGTCGCGCAGTTCCTGGATGGCGGTTATGTCGCACGGTTCGAGCAGATTTGTGATATAATCCAGCTCGTTGTCGTCGCGGCTCTTATTGGAGAAGACGCGGATGTTGAAGGAACACACCCGCAGGTCGTCGCCGCCCGCCATGGCGGTGACAGGCGCGGGCGCCGAAGCGGTCCGTTGTTCCAGAAAGCGCTCGATATCCGCGCGCGGCGCAAAGGCCAGACCGATGGCGGCAATCAGCGCCAACAGCAATAAGGCGTCGGTCAGTCGGGATGATTTCGGTTTGGGACGACGGGGCATGGTGCTTTTTATTGTAAGTTACGTAAGGCATGAAGGAAGGAAAAAGGTGATTATTTTGACTATCCGCTTGGGTGCTGAGTGATGTGTGATGAGTGCTGATCGCGGGGGACGAACTGACATATTTGCCGATACACCGAATACGACCATCACCCATCACCGCATGGACTGCTTGAGTACATCACTCATCACCCTTAAATCCAATCATCACACCCGGAGGAAAATATGAAATACATCGACGGCTTTCTAATCCCCGTCCCCAAAAAGAAACTGGACGAATACAAAAAACTCGCTCGCAAGGCGGGGAAGATCTGGATGGAATATGGCGCGCTGGATTATGTGGAATGTGTTGCCGACGACGTGAAGAAGGGGAAATGGACGTCGTTCCCGCAGGCGGTCAAACAGAAGGACGGCGAGACCGTTGTCTTTTCCTATATCATCTACAAATCCCGCGCCCACCGTGACCGGGTTAATAAAAAGGTCATGGCCGACCCGCGCCTGATGGCGATGTGCGACCCCGGCAACATGCCCTTCGACGGCAAGCGAATGATGTGGGGGGGATTTAAGTCGATGGTGGATATGGCGTGATAAGGGATGAGTGATGTGTGATGAGTGATGATCGCAGGAAGCGCTGGTCACAGGGAGTGTTGGTCGCAGGGAGTGTTGCTCGTGGGAAGTACTGGTCAAATGTACCGAATACGATCATCACTCACCACTTCATACACTTCCTGACGACATCACTCACCACCCGGGAGAATAAATGAGAAAACCAATATTACCGATAACCGCTATCCTGATCCTCCTCGCGCACACGCACGCCCGCGCGCAAGTCGCCATTACAACAGTCCCCACCCAACCACCTTCCGGGCAAACCGACGGGCAGCATCAGGTGAAACGCAATTTCTCGCACCGCGACCTGCCGCCCTTGAATCTCGATATGTTCGCGCTGAGCACGCAGACCGGCGGAGAGTTTTACTTTTGGGGGGAAGGCGAGTTCGGTTCCGAGGCGGCGAGCAAGGTGATCGCCGAATCGGTCCTGTCGACACAGACGCTCCTCTATAAGTACGGGGATATCGACGGGACATGCGAGATCCCGTTTTACGTGGAGAAGTACAAGTACCACTTTACCTTCTTCACCGGTATTCAATCCAAAGACCGTATCGAATTCATCCAACCCGACGGCAGGGTCCTCAAGGACGGCGAAGGCGTGATCGTTTATCCCTTTCAACGTATGCTCATCGCCACGGTCAACGCGCCGCAGGCGGGGGAGTGGACCATCCGACTGTCGGGCAGGGGGAAGTATTTGGTTTCAGTGAGAAAGTGAACTTCAAGGGGCGAGAGTCGGGATACGTGATACGGGATATGTGATACGAACAGTCTGCCGTCAGGAATATTTACGGAGTTTACCTAAGAACTTGGCCCAACGGGCCGTCAACGTATCCCGACTGGCCATCCTATCGCTCCTGAAAGGTTTTAACATTGGTGTTATTGATTGTTAATATTATCATCGCCCTCGTCCTCGCCGGCGGTTGGCTGTTCATGCTGCTGATCCCCGTCGGTATCTGCGCGCAGACTGAGGAGCCGATGGATCTGAAAGATTTTAAGCCGCACGTCTTTCGTTGTCCGAAATGCGCCAAGGAATGGGCGCCGCTGCGGCTGCTCAAACACGTGACCTTTGATCACAAGGAACGCATTGAACGCAAGGTGATCCCGCGGATCGCGGACTGCAACGAATGCGGTGGCCGCGGGGTCGTCTCCGGCGGAATGACGTCCATGCCGCACGCGTTCGAGTTCGACCGGGAGATGCCCGTGCAAACCACGGTCGGCTGTTCGGTGTGCGGCGGGTCGGGCCGGGTGCCGCATCCCGACGGCGATGAAGTGCGGGTGCGGAAGATCCGTTCCTGCAAACACCGCTATACCTATCAATGTCTGTCCTGCACCGGGAAGTTCGACAGTGAATACCGGGTGAATTGGCACAAACCGAAACCGTCCAAGCCGCATGATTCGACTTACGACGGCGTCATTCAGATGGGCATGGCCCGGGGGATGGCCGGTGTTACGGCCCTGGTGTTCGGAGCGGCACTGTATACGGTTATCCGCACGGCGATGTCCACGTATCCGGAATATCCGTTGAAAGAAGATATGATGTGGGCCCTGAATCGGCTCCTGTTCAAGGGGGCGGGCGTGACGCTGTTGGCGATTCCCGGCGGAGCGCTGTTCGGATTGGTGTGCGGTGTGATCAATCTGCCGCTGGCCCGGTTTTTGAAACGCAAAGGATTGCCAAACGCGCTGGTCTGCGGTACAGTGGCGGGTACGGGATTGCTGGCCGCTGCCGATGCGTTTTTTCTCACTGGGCAGGTCCCGGTGTACGCTGCGGATCCCCAGGGCTGGGTGACTGCCTACGGAACCGCCGCCGCCCTGGCCGCGACGGCCTTGCTGTTGGGGCAGGGAGTGTGGGCTCTGGCGCAGAGATGGAATTTATAAGTGATGTGTGATGAGTGGTCCCTCGACTCCGCTCGGGATTGAACTTGCCGATCATTGCAGATGGTGAGCGAAGTCGAACTATGAGGGGTGATCGTATTCGGTGCGTCGGCTTCCTAAAAAGAACTTGTATAATTTTCCAGCGAACAGCACTCAACCCTCACGCACGACTTGGCCGCATCACCCCAGGATGAAGATGAAGCAAACAGTATTCCCGATAAGCGTTATCCTATCCACCGCTATGCTTACCGGTTGCGCCTCACTCAATCCGGTTGCAAACTTGGAGTACGGGCTGATCTATATTCCTTCCCGGGAGATGAAGGCGGATCCGCAGAGCGCGGGACTCGCGTACGAAGATGTCTATCTGAAGACGGCCGACGGGGTGCGGCTCAACGGCTGGTTTCTCAAGGGGCGCGGCGACACGGCGACCATGCTGTTTTTTCACGGCAATGCCGGAAATATCTCGCACCGGATGGAGCGGCTCGCGCTCTTTCGCGATATGGGTTTGAATGTGTTCATCATCGATTACCGCGGCTACGGCCGCAGCAAGGGCCGGCCAACCGAAGAGGGGCTGTATCTTGACGGATTCGCCGCCTATGATTACCTGCTCAAACGGGACGATGTCGATCCCGACCGGATCATCGTCTACGGCGCGTCACTGGGCGGGGCGGTGGCCGTGGAGGTCGCGGCCAAGCGGCCGGTGGCCGGACTGATCGTGGAGGCTTCGTTCACGTCCATCCCGGATGTGGCCAAGCTCCACGTGCCGTGGGTGCCGCGGTCGTGGATCGGGACACGGATGGATTCCCTCACCAAGATCCGCGCCATCGAGGCGCCGAAGCTGATCCTGCACAGCTCCGACGACGAGGTCATCCCGTACCGGATGGCGGAAAGCCTGTTTCGCGCCGCGCCGGAACCGAAATCTTTTATCCCACTGAACGGCAATCACGCCTACGCCTGGCAAACGTCCGGCGACCGTTTTGTGAAGGGGATCGAAGCCTTTTTGATCTTTCACCGGTTTATGTAAATCCGTTTAACGAAGCAGCAGACTTATGCGCGTTGTCATTCTTACCACCATAGCCAATCACGCGGTTTATTACGCGACGCTGGCCGATTATTTCAACGCGAACGGCGGCGCGGTCACCTTTCTGGGCCCGGCGCCCATGTTGACCACCATCCGCGGACTGACCGGCGGCGGGGGGCACGCATTTGTCGAGGCCGACGAGGGCAGGCGGGTGCCGGAGATTATTCGCGGTCACCGGGATGAGATCGGCACGCACGACGCGGCCTTTTTTGATGAGGGTTTCGGCCGGCCGGAACATTATTTCCGAGCGCTGCAAACCGTGTCGGCGCGCGTCCTCAAAATCCAGACCGTTCACAATGTGAATACCCAGCTGCAGCCGCGTTATTATTTGAATTGGGATAATTTCCGCGACAATACCTTTCGCAAACGCAGCATGGGAATGATGGGCGCGCTGTTGGTGTGCAGTCCGGTGCTGAAGGAATACATCCGTGCGCAGACAAACTACGGTGGCGCAGTGTTCAGCATTCCGTTTTTGCGGCCGCAGGAGGCCCCGGACGAGGAACCGGTCAACGGCCGCGTCACCTTTGCCGTACCCGGTGGCATCGATACCAAGCGCCGCCACTATAATCTGGTCCTCGACGCCTTTGTCGACTTGTGGCGAGATGACGTCCCGGCCAATCTCAAGTTCATCGGCCAGGCCGGCTCCGAGGAGTCGGACCGGCGGATAGTCACGCGATGCCGGGAGCTCGGCGCGCAATTCACCGACGGACGGCTGCGCTATTTCGAACGACGGCTGACCGACGCGGAATTCGATGCTGAGATGCGCTCCACCGACGTGATCCTCGCCAATCTGGAGGCCTCTTACGAGATGTCCGGGACCCGCGAGTTGTACGGGCGCACCAAGGAATCCGGCATCACTTATCACATGCTGAATTACGCCAAACCCGCGCTGGTGCCCCGCAACCTGGTGCTGATGCCCCGGCTGGAACGTCAGGTCGCCACGTATACGAATGTTGCCGATTTCACCGCGGCGGCCCGCGCGCTGACCGGCGGGAACGGCCGGCTGCGGGAACGGATCGCCTGCGCCCGCGAAAACGCGCAGTACTACCGGGAATACTTCGACGCCGAATTCGCCGCCTTGGCGCAATGGATGACGGACGGTAACGGTCGCGCGTAAAGGGGTTACGGTTTTATGATTCTAACGTCAGAACCTGCTCATTACGAATTTTGATGCCGGAACTTCGCGATCACCTCACCGACGCACACATAAGGAGAGCGTCCTGAAGAAAATCAAAACAATTATTATTATCCTACTGATCCTCGGATTTCTCCTTGTCCTGGGATCTCAACTGGTGATTATTTGTCAGAATTTTGGTTTAATTAAAGTACTACGGAAAGAAACACGGACGAATGAGTGAACGATTAACAGCTATCAGCAAATATCTCAGCTTCGTGCTCAGGCACAAGCCGCAGGCGATCGGACTTAAACTGGACGCCAACGGTTGGGCGCGGGTCGATGAATTGATCACCTGCGCGGCGCGGGACGGCCGGAAACTCACCCCGGAGCTGATCGCCGCGGTGGTGGCGACCGACCCCAAGCAGCGCTACGCGTTCAGCGAAGACGGCGCGCGTATCCGCGCCAATCAGGGCCACTCGGTCGACGTGGATTTGCAGCTGAAAGAGGAGGAACCGCCCGCGGTCCTGTTTCACGGGACCGCGCGGGCTTCGCTTGAGGCGATTTTAGTGCACGGCTTAAAACCGATGCAACGGCATCACGTTCATCTCTCCGTGGACGAATCCACGGCATACGCGGTCGGCCGGCGTTACGGAGAGCCGGTAATCCTGCGCGTCGACTGCGCGGCCATGCGCGCGGACGGTCACGTCTTTTTCAGGTCCGAAAACGGTGTTTGGCTGACGGATACGGTCCCGGCAAAATTTCTCGCGATTGCCGGGGACAGAACGGGAAGCTAGCAGGAGAGCGGCGGCTTATGATCATCCGGGTCCTTATCCGTGAGGCGTGGTGGAAAGTACTGCTGTTAACGTTGTTGTACGCGTGGTTAAGCGTGGTCAATCACTGGTTCGGCACGTCTTTTTTTATCGCGATCGCCTACGGGATCATCCTCGGACGGATCGTGCCGCGCGCCTTATATCAGGCACAGGTCCCGATCTCCCGAAGGTATCAGCTCACGGCAGTCGTGACGACGCTGATCGGCCTCTATTTTCATTTCGCCTTTTTCTGTTCCTTCAAGTATCTGGAAACGCTGCTGTTTCCCTGGCAGATCTGGGTGGCGCTGCAGGCCATTGCGCAACAGGGAGCCGCCGCGAGCGGTTACTACACGCAGTGGCTCATCGAGTCCGCCGCGGCCGTAATCAGCACGGCTGTCACGGTCCAGCTGATAGATCACTGAACCGCTGTTCGTTCGGGGAGGCCGGTCGCGGTTTGCAATTCTCTGCCCGGAACCCTATAATGACAATCATGCGATACAGCTCACAAAGGAATCCGTTGCGACTGCGAACCGCGCTCATCTTCATCACCGGCCTCTGTCTGCTCTGCCTCGGCGGCTGCGGGGGAAAGAAAGAAAAGGGACCGCCAACGGACGGCTGGAAGATCATCCTGAAGGACGGTAAACAATCCTTGGAATACCGGCTGTCGGTCATGAATGTCTATGTCACCGATCCGGTGGCGGCCGCAGAGTATCCGGAGGCGTTCGAGATCTTCGGGGAAAACGTGCATCTGCTGGGGACCTTTCCGCTGGAGACCCGCATCGGATTCGATTCCAATATCGACGTCCTGTTAAATACACCGATCACCATCAAGATGCAGATGATGAACGCGCGGGACTACAAGATCGAGAACTCCTTTTCTTCAATCATCTTAGACGGCGCCGACCGGAAATACGTCAAAGGAGAAATAATTTTTCGCCAGCGCACCGGCAAGACCACCGGCCGCGACGGCGATATCACCCTCACCGGTGAAATCACCCTCGAAATCGGCACCGGCGCCGACCGCAAGACCCTCACCGGCACCATTAGTGTGCATCCTGTCGCCTGGGGATAGGCGGCTCCCTTAATCTACCATTATAATCGCACCGCGCAATGGACCGCCCGTACGGACCTGCGGATAACGGTAGTAATGGATGGCATCACCGTCGTCCAGGACCATCCGGAAGCAATAGTTGTTTCCGCTCGCGGCCCCGTTGTTTTGAACGACCCAGTCATATTCGAGACGTTGACCGACCGTAGCCGACAACGGGTTGGCGGCGGAATCGTTGGCTTCTTCATAAGAGGCGCGAATGTCGCTGAGTGAAAGCAGGTTTGCCGACAGAGTCGCGCCGTCCGCCGGGGATGCGTTGTCGAAGCCGCGCCAGATGCCGCTGCCGCCGGTTCCGTCCACATCTGTCCAGCTACCGTCGGCCTCGGCCGCGCAATTCGTACTCGCGACGTACTGCAGGGTAAAGGCCTGTTCGCTAGCGCTGAGATCGGTGCCGCCGACTTGGACCGCCATGCGCAGCCGGATGACCTGACCGTTGGTTACCTGTTCGGCCCGGGTATTCTCGGCGGCCAGCGCCGTCGTCGGCTGGACGGCATCGATATTCTCGTATATCCGGTAGTGGGTTTGATCGAAGATGGAGGCGTCGGTCAGGATGGTCCCGGAGCTGGCGTCGAAGGCGACAAGTGCGACACTTTCTGTGGTATGGGTACGGTCGGATCCGGTCCCGTCTTCGTCTGCCGATCCGTAATGCGTGGAGGCGGTGGTGGCCCGGCCGGTCGAGGTGACCGCGTAGCTGCCGTTCCCGCCGTCTTCACCCGACTGGCTGATGACCGTAACCTCCGGCGCGGAGGAGAAGGCGCTGGTGAAGGTGGTCTCGTACCCGTTGCCCGCGTCACAACAGGAGACCGTGTCCACCCCCAGCTGGGTATCAAACTCAACCGCATTGTTTGTTCCGTGTACGCCTTCCTCAAAAGCGATGTAGTCGATGTCCTCGGCGCCGTGGGGTGAGCCGGAGCAGGCATTCCAGCCCACATTGAGAGTCATGCGCATGGTCGAAGTCGTCGGGTCATTGTCCAGTGTCGTCCCGTCATCGATATGGGTTGAGGTCCACGCCGTATCGGAATTGGAGGCGACGGTCGTCAGCACGATCGGGGTCCCGCTGAAGGCCGGGTTGAAGGTCACCGTGGCGGGCGTACCCGAAATGGTATCCGTGTTGCAGAATGTCCCATCGGTGTTTTCCGATCCGGCTTGGACCAACAAGGTCCCTGAGCCGCTGTCCATGCCGAAGGTCCCGGACTCCATGACGATATAGTCGACGGTGGTGGTCGCGGTCAATGATCCGGCGCTGTTGTCGACTTTGACGTCGAATTGTGTGGAAGTTTTGTTACGCACGCGCACTTCGCGCTGGGCATCAGTGTCCGGATCATAACGCGCGGATCCGACCACAACAGGGTTGGTGTAGGTGTTTGTGAAATTGACGGTTTCCCATGTGTTGTTAGTGAGGCTGACCGTGCCGAATTCCCCAATGCGATTGGAATTCACCGCATCAATCGTCAGTTCGGGATAGACGCTGTAGGAATCCAGGGCGCTGCCCGCGGCGGCGTCGTACAGCCGGAAGCAGTAGCTTTGTCCGGTGACCGCGGTCTCGCCGGGAGTTATCGAGTATTCGAGTTCCACCATCTCGTCGGTATCCAATGGACCGCGGCTGCTGCTGGTATCGGCACTATCACGGCCTTCGCCGGTAATACGGCTGTAACTGCCCGGCAGCGTCAGGAAGCCGGTCGAGCTGCTCTCACCGTCCGGGCTGATATGGACCGAATCTACCATCTGGAATTCATCGGTCGTATCGTCGACTCCGGTCCAGGAACTGACCGCGGCACAGGTGGTTACCTTGGGGGCGAATTCGAGTTCATACTGACGACCGGCATCCTCTGCGGCGGCGCCCAGATTGGCCACGGCGATACGGATCCGCCGCGTAACGCCGCGGTCAATGCTGGCGATCGCGTTGGAGTCTTCCACGCCCAAGGTGCCGCTGAGCGTGTTGAGGTCCGAGGCATCGTCGCGCCAAATAAAATGCAGCTGCGTGGAGTCCTCCGCGGCCATCACCAGTGAAGGATAGGTGGCGTATCCGTCAAGTGGGGTGCCGGCGAGGGCGTCACGGACCCGGAAGCAGTAGCGGGTGGCGTCCGCCGCGGTGGCCGTCGGAGTTATGCTGAATTCGAGTTCCGTCACCGTCGATGCGTTGAGCGGTCCGAGGCTGGCGGTCGTGTCGGTGACGTCGCGGCCTTCACCGTTGGTAAAGCTGTACGCTTCGGTATTCGACAGCAGGGTGCCGGTTACTGTTTGACCGTCGGTGAGGTTGGTCGATGCGGACATCGCAAATTCGTCGGCGCTGTCGGCCACACCAACATAGTTGCCGGACGGGATGGCGCCGCAGGTGGTGCTCGCCTCGGCCCACTGGATTTCGTACTGGCGCGCAGCGGACTCAACGGTGTCGCCGGCATTGGCCACGCTCAGGCGTACCCGATACGTGGAGGCGACCTGCGCGTCGGAGAGTTCCGTGCTTTCGGCGGCCAGAAATCCGCCTGAGGAATTCAGCGCCGTGGTATCGTCCCTCCAGCGGTACCGCAGTTGCCGCGTAAAGGGGGTTCCTCCGGGGATGAACAGAGTATCAAGGTTCACCCCTTGTAACGCCATCCGGTCGGCCTGATAAGTGGAATCACTGTTGGTGGCCTCGTTAATTTGGGTGAGTTGGATATACTGGGTACTCGCGAGGCCCGGCATCAGGATTCCGGCAGAGGCGCCGCTGGTCAAGGTCGTCCCCCCGCTGGTCTCTACACCCCGGTTGTATTGACCGAAACCGCCGTAGAGATACAAACCGGATCCGTCGGTCCCCGCGGCGGAGCTGTCGCTGTTCTGCCATTCCCCGAAAAGGGTCTCCCGGGCATCGACCCCCGAACGCGACGCGTACAAGGCGCCGAAGAAAAGGTAGTCACCGTCCGCCTCAATGTTGATCCGTTCGGTGTTAGTGCCGTCGTGATCGAAAGCGGCGGTGTCCTCTTCATCCGCGGTATCCCAGGTGATGTTGGTGCGCGAGTTGCTGAGGTCTTGACCGCCGCCGGTCTCGGTGAGGCGGACGTAATGGGCGTCGTCCGGAAGCTTGGCAATGGTTATCCCGGTCTCGGCGGCGACCACTTGCAGTCCCGTCGGTGTATTCACGCCTTCCCTGCGTATTTGGATCACCAGATCCTGACTGGTGGTGGTTGTCTCGATAATACCGGCATAGGTCGCCATCGAATCTTCGGTGTTATTCGTCCCGCGCTGATAGGCGGTGATCCGCGTGCCCGGGATCTCGGTACCGTCCAGGGTTAGGCGCGTTTCCAGGTTGCCGCGGTTGGTCGTGTCGTTTTGATTGAAGCTGACGTTGGACGTCACCAGATAGTGGCCTTGCGGCCCAAGGGTGATCGTCGCACCGCTGCGGCTAAATGTGCCGGCATCAATCTCATCGTCGGTGGCCAGGGTCAGATCGATGAACGTGCTGGAGGTGAAAGTCTGATTCGACGACGGGCGGGTCCTGATATAGTCCCAGCCGTCATCCAGCTTCAGGACGGAAATGCCAGACTTGTCCGCGCGGCGCCGCACCGTGGCGGAATTGCTGTCGGTGCGTTGCATCTGAATACGGATATCGTCTCCGGCGGAAACATCGATAATTGCCGCGCCCTGATTGTATCCTTCGTCGTTGTTGCCCGCTCGCCGAATATATCCCTGGCCGCGGCCATAGGGAAGATTGGAGCCCGTCGTTTGATTGCGGATCCAGCTTTGCATCTCCGAGCGATTGGTCCCTCCGGAGGTTTCGGTCGGGACGGAGTAGAGGACGAGATAGTGACCGCCCTCTTCGAGATCGATGTCCAGACTGCCCGTTATGGAGAAGCTTCCCGATACAGTCACTTCATCATCCCAGGTCAAGTTGGTGGCCGTCGTGGCGATGGTGTCCAGGCCGGTGATGTCCTTATAAATGGCATAATCACCGGGCGCACCCCAGGTTCGGCCGCTCATAGCCAGCACGGCCAGCAGCAGGGACAGTCCAAGTTGTCGAATGCGTTTAAGCATAATTTTTGTTCGATAGAGACCCTATCGGCAAATTTCTCCCGCACACAGAATGCACCCGAGGCACTCCTCCCGCGGGGAAATTAAAAAAACCGTGATGACTGCCGCAGCTTATTGCCGGGAGTCGGTCACGGTGTGGCCACTTTTTAACAGGACTTTGATCTGGTCAACCAGCTCCGGCGGGAGCTTGCTGAGGTTGGCCAGGGTCCGTTTGCGTACTTTGCCGTCCACGCGATAGGACTCGCGGATCAGCACGCACGGTGGCGAATTCCGGTTTTTAACATACTCTACGTACATGGCTACATTCTATACGTAAAATATTGTCTAATAAACATAAACTGGTACTAATACATGGCTACATAAAAAGACACTGATTGAGCCGGGAGGAGGGAACTGAGATGAGACGCGGTGCGTCTATTATAGTTTAAGATGTTGCTAGTTAATAACTTGAGTAGATTTAGAAAGTCTTGCGGCCGTCCGCTGCGGGGCGGCCTGATCCCATGGGCGCTTGGAATAAACATGGGCCGGCCGGTCGATGGGGACATGTGGGGGAAATAAGGATAAAAAAGAAGCGGCCGACGGTCCCAGGGGGATAAGGGTGGCTGATTCGCGATTCCTCCCCGGCCTCATCGGGGGGAGTGGACGCGCGGAGGTCGCGCGAACCATGACCGTCGGCCGCTTGGTACGGGACTTATATAACCCATCGGGCCTCCCCGATTATTCATTTCGGGAAAGCCCGGTGGATTTCCCTCTTGTGCGGAGGGGGGAACGGGAGGCAGCCGTTGGTACGGACGGGCCGCCGTCCCGGATTATCGACAGTTATCGTGATATTCCCAGTGTCCGCCAAGCTCTTCTTTCACGCGGATGTAATGACTTTCAACAATAACAGTACCGTATTTGGGGTGGGTTTCCTCATGTTCGGGCACGTGTTTTTTTATCCACCGGAATTCCGGCACCCACACACGTTGCTGATCGCAATGATAGTGTTTTACCACCTGTTGGTAGGGACGATGTCGGGTCGCCGGCCGGTAAGAGACCGGTTCCGGCTGGTAGTAGCCGGAGGTCGTACGGTTGGTATATTTATGGCCGGTGACGGCCTCGCCGAATCCACCGACCACGTCGATTTG
The DNA here is from genome assembly GCA_020429915.1 of Candidatus Omnitrophota bacterium. GTDB lineage: Bacteria > Omnitrophota > Gorgyraeia > Zapsychrales > Zapsychraceae > JAGOSC01. The sequence continues at coordinate 25,505 of JAGQKV010000008.1, forward strand.
TCCGCCGCTCACCAAGCGCAGGCCTTCAATAATAGTTAATGCCTTGCCTGCCTTGTCCCATTCGCTGGCATGGCTGACAGAGGCGGTAGATCCGAGGAAAGTTGCGGTGATCAGGATGGTTATTAGTCTTTTCATGAGTTCCCCCTTTCGTAGGAATGTGCGTTGTGCTGCTGTTCGACCTCTTAGACACGGCACGTCCGGGAAAAGTTCCCTGGACACCGGTAAAAATTTCGTGCAGCGAAATAAAACTAAAGTGTTGCGGTATGGACGGTTAAATCAGTTTGAACTGATACCGATTCTTTGCTAGACTGATGAAACCCTGCGGCCGGCAAACATATCCTTGAGACCTATGTCACTTCCTCACGATATTATCAGAATATCCGATACCCTGTGGGAAATCCCCAAGTCCCATGATCCGGAAATGCGCGTTCCCGCCCGGATCTTCGCCACCGAAAAACTTCTGCAAAAAATGGACGAAGCCGTCTTTCAGCAGGCCGTTAACGTCGCCAAGCTGCCCGGCATTCTCAAATACTCTTACTGTATGCCGGACGGGCATTGGGGGTACGGTTTTCCGATCGGCGGGGTGGCGGCCATGGACCCGGAGGAGGGTGTGATTTCTCCGGGCGGCATCGGTTTTGACATCAATTGTGGGATGCGTTTGTGCCTGACCAACCTGACCTTTGATGAGGTCAAACCACACCTGAAGCGGCTGGTGGAGCGCCTGTTCGACCGTGTCCCGTGCGGGGTCGGCCGAAAGGGATTTGTCGAGATATCGAAAAAGGAATTTCCGCGGGTGGCGCGGGAGGGGTCGCGCTGGTGTTTGAACAAGGGATACGGAACTCAACACGATTTGGAGATGACCGAAGAGGGCGGCTGCATTGAGGACGCCGATCCGTCCCGCGTATCCCAGAAGGCGATCGAGCGCGGCTTTCATCAGATCGGTACGCTCGGTTCGGGGAATCACTATCTCGAAATCCAGGTGGCAAAGCCGGAAAACATTTTTGATGAACAAACAGCGCGGGCCTACGGTATCACCATCCCGAACCAGGTCGTGATTATGTTCCACTGCGGCAGCCGCGGGTTCGGGCATCAGATTGCCACCGATTATCTGGAAATTTTCCTGAAGGTCATGCAGAGCAAATACAAACTCAAGGTCAATGACAAGGAGCTAGCCTGCGCGCCGTTCCGTTCGCCGGAAGGGCAGGCCTATTTCGCGGCGATGAAGTGCGCGGTCAACATGGCCTTTGCCAATCGCCAGGTGATCCTCCACCGGGTGCGCGAGGTTTTTTCGGAGGTCTTTTGTAAGTCGCCGCAGGATTTGGGTCTCAGCCAGGTTTACGACGTGGCCCACAATATTGCCAAACTGGAAAAGCATATCGTGGACGGAAAGATGCGCACCGTTCTCGTCCACCGCAAAGGCTCCACGCGCGCCTTTGGGCCGGGTATGGACGGTATTCCGGATGCCTACCGCAAGGTCGGTCAGCCGGTGATCATCGGTGGGAGTATGGAGACGGGATCGTACTTGCTGGCCGGTGTAAAGGGCAACGAGGATGCCTTCTGCACCACCGCGCACGGCAGCGGCCGCACCATGAGCCGCCGGCAGGCGCGTAAACAGTTTCGGGGAGATGATCTGCAGCGGGCGATGGAGGAACGCGGCGTTTACGTTCGCTCGGCTTCCTTTGCCGGACTCGCCGAAGAGGCCGGACTGGCGTACAAGAATATCGACGACGTCACTGAGGCCACCGAACTCTCCGGGATCAGCAAACGGATCGTGCGGCTGGTACCGGTCGGGAATATCAAGGGATAGACGCGATGCCGTACCGGTTTCTGGATGATGTCGCCACCGCAGATATTGCGTTTGAGGCCACAGGCAGGGACCTGAATGAAATCTTCCGGGCCGCCGCCGCCGCGACGCTGGCCGTTATGCTGGAAGATATTCCCGGGCTCGAGGACCGGGTCGAGCGGACGGTCGTATTGGATGCCGACGATCCGCAGGAATTGCTCTTCCGGTTTCTCCAGGAGGTGATCTTTTACAAAGATGCCGAATGCCTCCTGTTGCGTGTGCGGGAGCTCAACGTGACCGGCGACGGCCGGCAACTGCGGGCGGTCATGAGCGGTGAGGCTGTGGATATCGAACGCCATTGTTTGAACGTAGACATAAAAGCGGTCACGTATCACCTTTTTACTTTTAAAGAAACCGCCGAGGGCTATGTCACGACCGTTGTCCTCGACATATAAGGTAGCGAAATGAAATCGGCCAGGGCCAATTCGGAAGAGACGTTGCGGGGATGGATGCAGATTTCCGCAATCAGTCTGCTGATGTTCTCGATCAGTTTCGGACTGATCAAGATGATCGCCCAGAGTCCGTGGACCCAGGCGCGCTTTGAACAGGACCGGCTCATGCAAGAAAATACGGGGCTGCTCGATAAGGTGATCGAAATCCGTCAGGCCGAGGGTCGTCTGGACCCCGACTCGGCGCGGCGGATGACAACGCTGCGGGAGGACTTAGAAAAGGTGAAGGATCGGTTGGCAACCGCCCGGCGGGAGGAACGGCCGGTGGAAGAACGGGAGGCCTTGGCCGGTGAGAGGCAGACAATAAAAAAGGAATTGCGCGCGGTCAAGTTGGATATTGTTAGGAGTACGGCCGCACTTGACGATTCCGCGCACTATGTCACGCTCGCCCGCAAGTGTCTACGCAATATGGATCGGTTGGCGGAACTTGACGCCATGTCCGGGTTTTTCTACTCAACGGGAGGACAGATAATCTTAATACTCACCGGCTTTTTTTTATCGGTGGTGATGTGGCTGGGCATAGGCGGCATAGTCTTTCTCTCCATACTCGGCGGCATCAACACATTGTTGAGTTCGACGTGAGACAGCCGTTGCCCGGAGGAATGGAACAACAGGAAAGGTGAGTGTATGGTGTTAGGAAAGAAGGCGAAACAACTTCGCATGACACTGGTCGTCCCGGATACTCTAAGGGACAAGGTCGTGGTCTCCAAGGCGTATCAATCTTGTGATTCCGAAGGCAAGGTGACCGGATTCGGGGTCGACCTGACCTTCACGGAACTGCGTTTGGCCAAGGCCATCAAATCCGGAGATTTTGCGCTGCTGCAAGGGAAGATCGAAAATACCCTGCGGGCATGGGAGAAGCGTTACGTCCGGCATTTGGACAAAGTGGCCCGGGAGCAGCGGTCCGCGTCCGTAGAGGAATTGACCCGCGAAGCCCAGCAGGCCGCCGTCGATCTGGAAGGTCTGCTGATCAATTCGTTGACCGAAGACGATGCCGTTGACTGGGAGGCCATAAAACGCCAGGATTCTTTCACCGTTGATCCGCAGAACATCACAGGCCAGCAACCTCCGGCCTTTATCCGTTTTGCCGAAAACGGCAAACCGGCCTTGTTTACGCGGTTGTATGAGCCGAAGCAGCCGCAGTTGGCAAAGGTCAAGAAGGAGTTCAGTATTTTCAAACGGATTTTTAACGGCAAACTGATCCGCGCCGAGTTCGAACGTCGCCACAAGGATTGGGAGGTAAAGATCGAGGAAGCCCGCCGGGACAACCGGGAACGGGAAGAGGCGTATCACATCTATTTGCGTGCCTGGGAAGAACTCAAGACGCAGTTCGAGAAGGAAAAAGCCGACAGCAATGCTACGCTCGAAGACATTCGTTTGCGTTATCAAAACAAGAAGCCGCGCGCGATCGAAGAGTATTGTGATCTGGTGCTCAATCATTCCGCCTATCCAGACTTTTTTCCCCACAGCTGGCATCTGGAGTACCGGTCGGCAGAGGCGTTGCTGGTGGTCGACTACGATTTGCCGGTTTTAGACGATCTTCCATCGGTGGCGGCTTACGCCTATGTGAAGTCCGAAGACCAGGTTATTGTCCGGCGGCATCCGGCCGAGTACCTGCGCAAGTTATATGACAGCGTGTGCTATCAGGTGTGCCTGCGCACGATTCACGAGTTGTTCGAGTCGGATGTCATCGGTGCCGTCGATGCCGTGGCGTTCAACGGAATGGTGCGCGTATTCAAGTCCGATCAGAACATAAAAGAAATAAAGGTCATTATGTCGGTGCGCGCCGCCAGGGATCGTTTTCATGATTTCGATCTGACTATGGTCGATCCGCGGGCGACATTCAAGCTGTTGAAAGGCGTCTCCACCGATCATTTATACGAAAATGTTCCTGTCAGACCGGTCGTCACATTGGCCCGCGGGGACCGGCGGGAAATCAGCGAAAATCAACTCGAGCAGGACAGCGCCTAGGCGCATGAGGGAAAGATCATGAGCAAAAGACGCATCGGCATTCTCACCGGTGGAGGGGATTGCGCCGGACTCAACGCGGTTATCCGCGCCGTGACCAAGAAAGCCATCCTTGAGCAGGGCTACGAGGTATTCGGATATGAAGACGGATATGAAGGGGTCATTCACAATCGGTACCGTCCGCTGGCCTTTGACGATGTCTCCGGCATTTTGACTCTGGGCGGAACCATCCTCGGGACATCCAACAAGGCCAATCCTTTCAAGTATGCCGTCAAGGCCGACGGGAAAGTAACCTTTGAAGACCGCTCCCGGGACGCCGTGCACAACATACAAGACCTCGGACTGGAGTGTCTGGTGTGTATCGGCGGCGACGGTACGTTGACGATCGCCAACAAACTGTGCGAGATGGGTGTCCCCGTGGTCGGCGTTCCCAAGACCATCGACAACGACATCCGCGGTACGGATATCACCTTCGGATTTGATTCGGCGGTGGAGATCGTCACCGAAGGGATCGACCGCATTCACAGCACGGCTCAGTCCCATCATCGGGTCATGATCATTGAGGTGATGGGCCGCACCGCCGGGTGGATCGCCCTGCATTCCGGTGTGGCCGGAGGCGGAGACATTATCTTGCTGCCGGAGATACCGTATGACATCAACAAGGTCGCTGAACGCGTTCTCAAACGCGGGAAGGAAGGCAAACGTTTCAGCATCATCGTCGTGGCCGAGGGGGCCAAACCGATCGGCGGAGAGGTCACGGTGAAGAAGATCGTTGAGGACAGTCATGAAAAGGTCCGGTTGGGCGGGATCAGTTTCCGGTTGGTGTCCGATGTCGAGGCGCTGACCGGCCTCGAGGCGCGGGCCGTGGTGATGGGACATCTGCAGCGCGGCGGCACGCCGTCGTCGTTCGACCGGGTGTTGGCCACGCGATTGGGAACGCGGGTCGTCGACATGATCGAGGCCGGGCAGTTCGGACACATGTGCGGCGTGCGCTGTGATGGACTGGTCAACGTCCCGTTGAGCGAAGTCGCCCGAGGGCCGCGACTGGTTGACCCGGCCGATCCGCTGATTCGATCCGCCCGCTCGATCGGCGTTATTTTCGGAGATTGATGGCAAGTGCTGGCGCGCGACTTTACGTATTGACTTTGGCTTAGACACCCGACGATACACAACCAGGAAAAATACTATGGAAGAACTCGAAGAACTTTCTGAGAAGACCCCGGTCAAGCATGTCCGGGACGGATACAAAGGCTGGATTTGCGGAAGAACACGCATGAAGGAATGTTTTACCGGCAACACCGACTGCGATTTTCAATACCGCGTGCAAATTCCCGGAGAGGACCGCCGACGTATCGCGCCGCGGGAGGATTTGGAGATCATACGCGAAGCCGGAGATTTTCCGGAGGTTATTTACGAACATGACCAGCACGATGAAAACGAAAGCTGGCTGCACGCGCTTGGTTACCAGATCACGGGCATGGATTTTAACGAACGGATCACCATTTTGATGAATATCGCGATCCCGATGCGGGGCGAGCGATCCGTCGTGTACAAGCTGACCGGTTTTATGAAGGCGCGCGCCACCAGTCAGGATCGCACCCAACAGTATTATCACGCGTTGTCGGAGTGGAACCGGGACATCAATTTCATTATGAAGAAATTCGACGACAAATGGATCAAGACACACGTAAAGTCGATCCGCAAGAAACTGGAACAGAACGGGTACCATTGGATCGAAGATGAGGAAGTCAAAGACCAATCCGCCTAATCCGCAAAGGGGAGATGCATGCAAAAGATTCTGGTGATGATCGGCGTCCTGATGACAGTAACCGTAACGCAGGCCGCGGCTGAAAACTTGCGCGGGGCGCGCGCCTTGTTCGACATGGTGACGAAGTACGCAAATGTCGAGGAGGAGCCAGTCGAGCGACCGGTGGATGAATGGCGCGCGGCAGTGGCCGCGTACAAGGCGAATCCCCCCGCCGATGCCAGGCAGGCGGCGGCGGACTGGCAGGCCCTTTATTTTCGGTTGTGGGAAGTCCGTGAACCGCAGAACGAGGCGCTTTATGCACCGAATCCGGCATTAAAAGCATTGATCGCGGCCATCCCCGGACCGGAGGCGTGGGGCCATTTGCTGGACCTCCCGGTCCCCGATGGACAACAGGACTCGGCGGCCGGTCAGGTGTGGTGGTACATCACCGGCGCATTGGCCGAGGATGAGGTCCGCATGAACGCGGCGTTGGACGCCCTGGAGACCGGCAGCCGTTCGGGACCGGAATGGCAACAGGAGTACGCGCGCGAGCTGATCCGTTCGATGCGCCGGGAGCTGATGATGGGCCACGGCTCCGCGCAGCCTCAGATCAAACTTTTTATGGAAGCGTTAGTCGCTGAACAAACCGAACGTTCCTTCCATGAGGTCGAGGTCCCGGATTTGGTCACGATTTTAGGTAAGACCGAGGCCAGGGAGCTGCTGATCAAGGCCTTAAAGACCGGGGGGGTGTTGCTTAAAGTTCCGGTCGGTGACGAAACCCGCGCGATGGCGATTAAAACGGCACTGGAAATGATCGACGACATCCGGGAACCGCAGTGGCTGTTGACTATGGAGGTGGGCCCGCAACCGCAGAAACTGTACGAGGCGCTGGAAAAGGAATTCGGCCCGCTGCCGGCCCAGTACCGGTCCGGGGCCGAGGTGGCGGACGGGTCCGATTCCGGGGAACCGCTGAGCATTGGCGAGATGCTGAGCGAGTTTATGGGAATCGACGACGAAGGGAGCGCCGATCCGCCTTACGGATCGCTATACTATTTTCAGGCCCAGGCACGTCCCTACTACATGGTCTCTCTCATGTTGGCCGGGCGGCAAGCGGAGGCGATGGACATCGCTTTTGAGGTGGGACTGCACCGGGACGGCTTGTTGACCGGAGAGATAATGAACTTTATGCAGGAAACCGGTCACACCCGGGAGCTGGTCGGTTTCCTGAAAGAAGTACTTACCGTCCGTCCGCAGCTCGGTTGGTGGGACGTTTACATCGCCCTGGCGGCACAGATGGGTATGCGCGAGGAGCCTGAACAAATGATCAGCGCACGCCTGGCCGACTCAGGGATTGACCCCGATCGCCGGTTGGTTTACCAGGTGCATCTGCTGCGGCTGTACCTCGCCTTTGATGATATCCCCGCGGCTGAGAGTATTGTCGACGGAATCAGTCTGGACCTCACCCGGCGTCCGGTTCTCGATTTGTCCGACTATCAGCAAACAGCCGTGAAGTTGGCCAGGACGCTCACCCGCGCGGGAACGGCACTGGATAAACAGGAGTGGGTGGAACGGGGCCTGGAAATTCTGCGGAAGTTAGCCGGGCGCGGGGGGTTGAACCAATATTTTGACAGCAGCGCCGAACAGACACTGGTTCGCGAGCTCATCCAACTCGACCGGCTTGCCGAGGCCGAGGAAGTGCTGTTCGCGGGGCTGGAACGCTTTCTCAAGCGTCTGAATAACCCGTTGGCGATCGACGGTATGGCCGGATATTGGCAGTACGCCGAGTACCTTCCGCTGCTGGTGGTGGTTTATCACAAGTCAGGTCGCTACGCGGACATCGTGCGGCTGACCGAGCGTATTGCGTTTTGGCAGTACGGCGGTCTGTTCGCGACACTGGAAAAAGGTTTTGTCGATATCGATTTCGGATATCATATCGCGCACGCGCTCTACAAAACCGGCCAGACGGAAAAAGCGGCGGAAATCCTCAAACACCTGATAATGCGCGACGGCGGTTATGACCCGGCTTACGAGGGGTTGGTCAAGATTGTCGGTCCCGGAATCATTCCGTGGCTGGACGAAGTCTATGCGACCGATCATTTCGAAGAGCGTCCGCTTATTTGGAAGGCCCATCTATTGGCGCAGGAAAAACAGTGGGAGGCGGCCCGGTCCGTGATCGAGCAGGCCATAGCTATCGATCCTTCCGACGGAGAACAGGGACAGGGACGCCGGATGCGCGCCTACGCCGTGTTGGCCGTAATTCATCAGGCGTTGGGTGACGCCGAGCAGGCGGTTTTCTATGAAGACGTTGTCAAGGCCATCCGCCAGGCGGAGCAGGCAGATGAGTTGTATGCCGCCGGTTTGGTCACCCGGGCCGTGCGTGAGTACGAGGCCGCGCTGGACCGGTTCGCGGACGCTTACTGTATTCAATCGCGCGCCGCAGTCTATCAGGAATCCCTGGGCAATACCGCAGCTGCCGAAAAACACCTGCGCCGGGCGTATGAACTGATGCCGTCAAGTTTCGGGCAAATGGAAAGCCATTGTTTCGGCTGCGAAAAGGCCTTTGCCACGCTCAACCGGCAGCAAATTGCCGAGGAGGTCTTTCAGTCCTTATTGAAGCAGATGCCCGACAATCCCCGGGTACAATACCTGATGGGATATCTCCGTCAGGAGCAGGGCAGGGCCGAGGCCAAAGATTATTTTTGGCAGGCCGTTCGCCTCGACCCCGATTACATCAATGCCTGGAAGAATCTGCAGCGCCTGAGCGATCACGCCTATGTCCCGGCGGCCGAACAGCAGGAAATTGTCCTGAATCTGCTGCGGCTGGATCCGTATGCCCGGCACAGTTCGCCCGAGTTGGGCCGGGTCCATAGCCTGCGGGCTTTGTGGAGTGTCTCCGCCGGGGCGCCCGCCTTGCCGGTCTCGGCGCAGGGCGAAGTCTATCCGTTTCCTGCCACTCAGGAGCGCCTGGACGGCATGGCCAACGAACAACGGATGATGTTTTACGGGACCGGGGATTCGGACGCGTCCACGGACGTCAGCGTGGATCCGGCACGCCGGCTCAGCGAACACAATGTGTTCGTTCCCCTGTATACACTGGTGAAATACCTGCAATGAGCCGGGACCGATGGCGATCCGCGGCCGGTAAGGATACCGTCATTTGAAACGAACCGTTTACCGACGCAGGCAATTCTTTTTCTTGGGACTGCTCTGTGCGTTCCTGATAACACGTCTGCTGCTGCATCCGTGGGACCAGGAATTTCTCGAGGAATGTCTGGATATCCTGGGCATCGGACTCATCGCGCTGGGATTTATTATGCGCATCGCGGCCAGCGGGTATCTCTTGCAGCGGGCGCAGGGCGGAGAGAACCTGGTCACCGAAGGGCCGTACCGCTTCGTGCGTCACCCCAAGTTCCTGGGCACGTTATTCGTCGTGGCCGGGGTCGTCAGTCTGTTCCTGCATATTTCCTGGTGCCTGTTTTTTCTGTTGATATGGATGTCCGTCTTCATTCCCGATATCACAGCGGAAGAACAGCGTCTTGCCAAACGCTTCGATCAAAAATACGCCCGCTACACGCGGCGCGTTCCCCGGTTTGTACCGGTCCTGAGGTCGTGGCTGTGGCTGCCCGATTACTTTCAAATCAGACTGTCCTGGTTTAAGCTCGAACGATTGTCACTGGTGTCGGCCGTAGCGGTCACTTTGGTGGTCGAGATCCTCATTGACGCCAAACTGTTCGGTCATCAGGAATTACTGGGAGAATTTATTGAGCTGCTGGTTGTCACGGTGTCTTATGCGCTGGCCGGCGCGTGGTTTTTTCTCCCCGAAATCCGCGAGGCCAAGAGCCTGCGTCCGTTGATCGAAAAAGAATTTGATGCCAACGGCGAGAAGATCTTTGTCTCGCTCTGTTTTGTGACCTTGTTATTCTTCACCGGGTTGGTGCTGCACATCAAGAGCTATCCGGTGTGGGCGCCGGATCTGTACATAACCCGGGGTTTTCAACACGAGACCTATTTCGCGTTCTGGTTGCAGTTGATGAAAATTGTGAGTTTCTTGGGAGACGCTCCGGTCCGGGTGATGTCGTTCGTGTTGGCGGCGCTGTTGTTTTACATCACTCATAACAGGCGGGAGGTGCTCTTTCTTTTTTTTGTCGCGGTGGCCAATGTCATGGCGGGCGCCATCAAATACGCGGTTGGACGTCCGCGGCCGACGGCGGACATGGTCGCGGTCTACCAGAGTACGCATAATTCCAGCTTTCCCAGCGGACATACCGTCTTCTTCACAATTTTTTACGGGTTCATTATCCTGTCGATGTTCTATGCCCGCAATATCCCTTTTCTGTTGCGTTGTGTGATCGCGTATGTTTCGATGCTGCTGATCCTCACCATCGGCCTGGCGCGGATTTATATCGGTGTGCATTTCGCTACAGACGTGATCGGGGGGTACATGATCGGTTTTGCCTTCCTGTTGGTGATCATCTATTTGTACATCGGTGACAATATCCGTTACCAGCGGATCAAGCGGGGAGGGCCCGATTTGCGGTGACAGCCGCCCCGTCATTCCGCGGACCGCTGTGTTTGATATATATGACTATTATGATATACTATTACTACTTAATCAGAACCAGTTGGTTTCCCGCCTAGTACATTCCCCAATCGACGCAGGACTTTAGTATTCTCAATATCATTTAGTTTACATAAGAATCTAAACTGCAAGGTTTTATGCTCGTGTCCTCGATTTGCCAACAGCGAGTAAGTCCATGGCGCCGGGCCGTAAGCGGCCTCACCGCGATCCTTTTTGTGTTCACCGGGAGCCTGCCCGCGGGGGCTGTTCAGGGACTGCCGCGTCCGGGCCAAATGGTCCAGCCTTCCGCGACCTACCAATCACCCGGGCTGCGCGGGGTCCGCATCCATCCGGAAAATCCCCTGGAGTTTGACTTTATTATTAATAGCGGCGAAGCCGATCTGAATACCGACGCCCTCAAGGACGAGGCGGGGAAGCTGATCAAATACTTCTTGGCCGCGTTGACGATCCCGGAAGATCACCTGTGGGTCAACCTGTCTCCTTACGAGGAAGGGCGGGTCATATCCTCCGGACTCGGTGCGACTGCGATGGGCCGGGACCTGCTGGAGCAGGATTATTTGCTGAAGCAGTTGTCGGCTTCCCTGATGTATCCCGAAGAGGAATTGGGACGAACATTCTGGCAACGGGTCCATGAGCGTACGTTGCGTACGTACGGAACCACGGCCGTTCCCGGTCAGACATTCCATAAGGTTTGGATCGTCCCTGACAAGGCCGTTGTTTATGAGCGGGACGGGGGGGCTTACGTGGTGGAACGGCATCTGAAGGTGATGCTGGAAGCGGATTATCAGGCATCGGAGTATGCCAATCCGGATGCCGGCGCGGTCTCCTCCGGGGAATCCCAAAACGGGGATATCGCGGCGAAGATGGTCCGTGAAATCATTGTCCCCGAGATCGAACGCGAGGTGAATCACGGCCGCCACTTCGCGACGCTGCGCCAGATATATGACGCCATGATCCTGGCCACCTGGTACAAACGTAAACTGCGCGACGGCCTGTTGAACCGGATCTACGTGGACCGCGAAAAGGTCCGCGGCGTGGATATCAATCACCCGAAACAGGTGACGGAGGAAATTTATCAGCAGTACCTGGAAGCCTTTCGCAAAGGGGTGTACGACTTTGTGCGTGAGGACGTGGACCCGGTGAGCCGGGAGACCGTGCCGCGCCGGTATTTCTCAGGCGGTTTGATTTACCGGGGACGTACCGTGGAGGTGACCACTGACAAGGCGTTGTTGACCGACGAACAGCAACGTCAATTACGGCGGGACGCGGGACGGGATCGCCTGGTAACCGCTATGCTTTTGGAGGTAGAGGCCAAGGCCGGCGATCAGGCGATGAACGCCAAGGAGCCGGCGCCTGACACGGAGGCGGGGCGGTTGGCGGCAGTGCAGCGCGCGCTTTACCCGGATGGGAGAGTTCAACCGGTGCGGCTCGCCGACAAACACGGAGACGTCCATAATCTGGTCGTGTTGGACCCGGAAGGCCGAAACTTCGGACATGCCTCCACGTGGAAGGTCAACGGCGGTTCGAATATAGCGGCGCACAGTTTTGATTTGGCCGTCCCCACGGGAAACCGAAAGGTCTCTTTCAATATCGTCGCGCCTGAGGGCCGGTCTGCCGACGGTCGCGTCTTTACAGCCGCGTTAAACGACATCGTCGGTTTGCCCGATATATCTGGCGAACAACTGTTCGCCCGCCCCGATTTATTGACCCGTGATGATCATTCTGTCTCCGGTAATGAATTTGTGATCCGGCTGGACAATCTTGGTGGACTGAACTCACTCGTCATCTCCGACTTAAGATTCGGCAGCGGCAAATCAATTAAGGATGAGAAACGCAGCGGCCCCGCCGATCCGACGGCGGCCGCCTACACCAAGCAATTTGTGGATGAGGGACGCGACATCCGCGCAAGTCGTTGGTCCAGGAACGGGGAGCCGCGCTTTCGCGCCACCGCCCAGCCGCGCACCGCCGACGGGCTGCACGACACGCACAACTATCTGGTGGAGATCGATTCGCATCAGACGGGATTCCGGCCGGGTTCGGTCACCATCGCATTGAATGAAGGCAATGACGTTGTCATTCATAAAGACGCGGACGTGGATTATGTAATGCTACGGGTGCGGCTCTACTCGGATCATACGGATTTGGGCCATATGCGGTTGGAGGAATTGTACGACGTGTCCGTTTTGGAACACTACGTGGATTTGCAGCAGCGGGAAGAGGATTGGTTCGGCACCGCCACAGCGGAGCAACGCCGGCGTTACCAACGGCTGGTGAAGAGTCTGCGCAGGCACATGCTGGAGCGCAACGCCGGCGAGCGTCAACGCCGCCGGATCGCACTGCTACGCAGCCGTATCTCAACCTTGGCTGATCAAATCGGTCAGCGGGACGCCGACAAGCAGGCAGCCCTGAATCCGCTCCGTCAGTACGAAGACATCCCGTTCTTTGAGGCGGAACGGTTGCGGATCTTGTTGTATAACGGACAATTCTTGATAACGCGCAACGCCGCCATCCTCGCCGGGTCGCCGTATTATTTGACGCCATTCGGCGGAGACGTGATCATCATCCTGCGTGAACTGCTGGGTTATCTCCGGCCGGACGTCGTCCGTGCGCAGTTTTACCAGTTGCTGAAGCTGGTGCGCAATGGGCAGCTCGCGCATGAGGTCGACATCCGATTTCACAGCGACGATGAGCGTCATCTGGACGTCCGCCTGGAATCACCGCGCGTGGACACGGAACTGTTGCTGATGATGTTTGCCGGGACCATGCTGAGCCACCCTGAGTACGATATCGACTGGCAGCAGACCGTCACGGGCGACATCACGGCCGCCGAAGCGATCACCGGCGTCGCCCGCTATGTGCTCGAACGCGCGCAGAGACTCGCTTCCGCTCAGGACCGCACCGGACTCCTCGGTCCGAAGGATACCGGGACCGCGTTCGAAGACCCGCGGCTGGATTGGGAGGATGCTTCGAATTCCAAGGCCTACGGACGCTACAGTCATTTGATCCAGTACCTCGTTCCGTTCGCGTTGCAGGCCATCAACAAGCTTAGTGAGAGTCACAAGACGGCGTCGGATATCCATGTCGACCCTGTGCTCATCGAAGATTGGGTGGGGACCCGCGATATTTTCAACACCCGCGTCGGCCGGGATTACCGGATCGAAGCCTTGATGGAATGGTACCGTTGGCGCATCAAACGGACCGCGGACGGTCGGCGTTTCGTCTTGGCCATGCTGGCGGACGCGCTGGAGTACTACGGATCCGATTTCACTTTCAAGCAGGGGAGTGACGACGAACTGCTCGCCTCCATCCGGGAGTTCCTGGAGGCGCATGTCCCGCTGGGTGACTTCGTCTACCAGTCCAAAGTCCTCGACGCGGGCGGTGATCAGATCCGGGTGGCTGATACCAATCCGCTGATATTTGCCACGTCCACGGCGGACGGCGTACGCACCGACGAGATAAAACACGGTCTGGATTTGGTTTTTACGCACGTCGCCCTGGGCGGTGTCGGTATGACGGAGGGATCGGTGCAGACCGGTATTCCGACCGTGAAGGGTGCCGACCGCGAAGTCCGGCATCCGGTCAGCATCGCCGGGATCATTCCGTCGACGGATCTATACGAAATCTATCACCGGAATTATCACGGCATGATCATTTGGCTGTCGATGAACTACAAACGCCTCAACGGTTTGATCCGGCAGATCAATCATCGCCTGTCAAATGGGGAAGGATTCTCGCAGGACGTCCAAATGATGTACGCGGCCGTGGAGCTGTTGCACAATGACATGAACCAGCTGGCCGAGCTTGTTACCGAGGAGACCCTGGAGCCGTATATGAACGGAAGCCAGCGGTTTCGCTGGCGGCCGTACGGCAGCAATGTGGAAGTTGACGATGCCGACGGTATTCAGTCCGGTTCGATGCAGGGATTCAATATGATGGCCATGCCTGCCATCGTGAATTTACGCCGGCTGCGGGAACGGATCGAGGCCCTACCGCAATCCGGATTTATGTCGGCCGTCGGCATGCGCGCCGGCAACCTGCGGACAAGGATCCAGGAGAAGCCGTACGCGGTACGCGCGCTGATCCGCGAATGGACGCAGCAGCAGCGGACGCCGCTGGCGGATGCCACTCCCCAGACCACCACCGATGACCAGGCGTTGCTCAACACCGCAGCACGGACAACGAACGACAAGGATGTCGGGGGGATCGACTTGAGTTCGGGCTGGCTGGATTTGCAGATTAAACGCGATCCGAACGGGGTCCCCTTGCCGGTCATCGAGCAACCGCTTGATACCATCCGCGCGGATTTTGAAGGCTTTTACCCGGTGATCATCAACGTAACGCCGGTCAATATCCCGCTGATCCTGGGGATGTCGCCGGATGGACCGGACCCGGCGGAGGAACATTTTGTCCCACGGCCGGGGTCTCCATTGGCACGGCGGTAGCTTCGTCGTATTTACCTTCCGAAATTATATTCGATGACAATCAGGCCGATGCCCAGAAACAGCGCCGGCGGGAGCCAGGCGGCCATCGGCGGGGGCAAGAGACCGCCTTTGCCGAAGGCGAAAAAGACGGCGGTCAGGACGTAGTAGGCAAACGATACGGCCATGGCGATAAAGACCGAAAAGAAGGTCATGCCTTTGCGGCTCTTGGTCATCAGAGCGAAGGGCAGGCCGAGGAAAATGACCACGAAATTCTGCCACGGGAAGGCCATCTTTTGATGCAGATCGACCCGCAGGTTGTTGATCGCGCGGGTGGCACCGCTCGAGGAAAAACGGTCGATGTATTCACTGAGTTCCCGCATGTTCATCGAGGACACCTTCACCCGCTGACGTAAAAAGTCTTCGGGATCTTCCTTAATATCCATCAACTTTTCTTTATAGACCTTGACCTTGAGCGGCTGGGATATGCCGGCCTCGCCGTAGGTGGTGATGTTGCAGGTGTAGAATTTCCAGACCGGATTCGCCCATTTGCCTTCCAGAGCGACAATCTTTTGCCGGATGCGGGCGTTGTCATCATATTCAATGATGGTGATCCCGAACAGCTCGTTGGTGCTGGGATTCATGCGGCTGACGTAAAACAATCGGTTGTTCAGACCGTAGAAGGTAAGGTTTTTTACGCTTTCCTGTTTGCGGCGGCGTACGTCCGACTCGATCATCATATTTTCCTGTTTGATTTCACGGGTCGTCTGGTAGGATTCGGGCACGAAGCGCTCATTGATCCAGAAGACCAGCATCGAGATCATCAGTCCGAAGCACAGGGCCGGGCGGGTAATTTGCCAAAAGCTCAGACCGCTCGCCCGCATCGCGATCAATTCGTTCGAATTCGTCATCCCGCCGAACGCGACCATGACCGAAATCAGGCAGGCGATATAAGACGTTTCGACCAGGATCATCGGGATGTACGCCAGATAATAGCGGAGGATGATTTGTATCGAGACTTCATGCTCGATAAATTCGTCCAACTTACTGGTGCTGTCGATCAGGATGAACAACAGCGTGAAGATGATGAACATCAGGGCGAAGTTCCGCAGGATCGATTTCAGGATGTAGGATTCTAGGATACGCATCGGTAATTCAGGATCAAGGCGGCCAAACCGGCCACGATATCCGGCATCCACATGATCCATGCCGGGTCCATGCCTCCCTTGGATGCGAGCGCCTCGCAGCCGAGGGTCAGTAAATAATAAATCACCACACACATCACGGCCAGCAGAATATTGGCCGACTTTTCCCGCCGGTGAGTGATTACCGCGATCGGAAATCCGAGCACCATAAAGAAGAAGGGGGCAAAGGACCAGGTGATCTTTCTGTAGAACTCGGTCCGGATCCGGGAGTCTTCGATCATCAATCGTTCCAGCCGTTCCTGCTCGGCCCGAAGCTCCTTGAGCGACATGCTTTTGGGTTTCTTTTTGATTTTATCGTCTTTCTTGGAGAAATCCAGCGTCATGAAGTAAGTGTCAAAGTTGAGCTTGTAAAAGCTGTTGGAATTCTCGCCGCCCGGCTCGTCACTGGTCCCGTCGATCAACTTGAGCTTGATCTTGTCGGTTCCGGGGATCGGTGTGAATTCGCCCTGCCGCGCGATAATTGTTCGCGTCGGACCGTCCTCCTGCGGTTGGTAGATGGTGATATTGTAAAACTTGTTACCGTCGATCTTATGGATGAAGAGGATCTGTCCCTCAAAGGCATCCACGAACATGCCGGGTTCCAACAGGGCCGTAGGATTCTTGACCCCCAGCTGTTTGAGCAGGACCCGCTGTCGGTGATGCGCGTGCGGAACGATCCGGTCGTTAAAGATAAAGGCCACCAGGCTCATGAGCACCCCCAAGACGCAGATGGCAAAGAGGATCCGTCCCAGATGCACACCGCTGGCGCGAATGGCGATAATTTCATTGTCCGCCGACATGCGGCTGAAGGCGATGATGATGCTGATCATGCAGGCGATCGGCAGGGTGTAGCCGACCAGCATCGGAATATACCAGAGAAAGGCCTCGCCGATCGTGGAGAGGGCCACGCCTTTATTGATGACGAGATTGGTCAACCGGACGAGGCTGCCCAGCAGGAACACGCTGTTGAGCAGCAACATGGAGACGATAAAGGGGACCAGGCACTCTTTGAGGATATAATTTCTCAGAATTCTCATCGGATCGGACAGCCTCAGGCTATGGCAAGGGTTAAGACGGCAACGGTACCAGCTCCGGCTGATTTGGCGGCGTGCGCGGCGGAGGCGGCCGTGGCTCCGGTTGTCAGCAGATCGTCGATGATCAGAATGTTTGCCCCGGAAATTCTTTCGGAAGGATTTATTCTAAAAGCCCCCCTGACATTTGTAAAGCGTTCTTTTCGGCCCAGACTGGACTGGGGTGCGGTCATACGTGATTTCACAATAACTTTGCGCCACAAGGGTTTACCGAAGCGGCGGGCCAAAGGCTCAGCCAGGAGCAGTGCCTGGTTGTAGCCGCGTTCCCGCTGCCGGGCCGGAGCCAGCGGCATGGGGACGACGGCGTCAAACTGGTCGATGTCGAGATTGTAGTGCGCCGCATAGTCCAGCATGCGTGCGACAAAGGCGTGCCTCAGGTAGGTCCGTTGCCGGAATTTAAACTGGTGCAGCAGGCCGCGTACATACGGGGTAAAGCGGCAGGCCCCCCAGGCAAAATCGAAGGCCGGCGGCTGCTCGCGGCAATGGCGGCAGCGGGGCGGAGGATAGGTTTCATCCTGATGGCGGCCGCATGTCACACAAAAGGGCGGATTGTTCAACGGGATGCGACGGATACAGTCCGGGCACAGCCCGGCGAACGGGCGGTCGTCGAGGGGGGATGAGCGGCATTGGATACATAACGGGGGATAAACCAGGTCCTGAAATCCGTGTAACAGCGACCTGAGCATGGCGGTATTCTAGCATCCGTCCCCGGGGGTGTCAAAGTTTCCGGATCAATGATTGCTTGAACAGCCCAAATCTTACCGATATAATAGCATCCAACAAAGGATCTTTATGAAACGAATGGCAGTACTCCTGTTATTGCTCCTGTGCTGGACCGGCCCGTGCGAGGCGTTCCTGTATAATCTCAGGATGCTCTCGGAAGTGGAAGTCAGTGCCTTGTCGGACGAGGATCTGAAGAGCACGTTTCTCGAGGCCAAAATTGAAGAGAAAGCCAGCGCTGAATTTCATCGGGGGGCGGGGTTTTCCAACGCCAAAGAATACGAAAAACGCAAGCAGCTGCTGCGCTTCATTATTTATCTCCACCGGGAGATGGACAAACGCGGCATTACCCCGGATCCTATCGACAGCTGGTTGAAGTGACCTGCACCAGAGTAATCAGGATGTATTAACAGACCATGCCCTCCGGGACATGGTCGTACCGTTGAACCTTCACCGCAACCCGGACCGGCATCGATCCTGCCCGACCTGTGGATGCCACCTGCATGAACGGGGCCACTTCTGTCCGGAAATCAATCCCAGAAAGGACGGTCACCTGTGATGACGCAAGATGCGACCCTCGCAGAGGAGCGACAACAACTCCTCGATCTTATTACCAACGAAGCCTACTTCCGTAAGAAAATCACGCTGTCCAGCGGCAAGGAGAGCGACTATTACATCGATGCCCGGCTGATTACCCTGCAACCGCTGGGGGCGTATCTCTGCGCCCGCCAGATGCTGGACATCATCGGTGACGAACGGCTGGATGCCATCGGCGGACCGACCCTCGGGGCTGATCCGCTCATCGGGGCGATCGGGGTGGTCAGCCTGCAACAGCAACGTCCGGTGCCGAATTTTATAATCCGTAAAGAAGCCAAGGCGCACGGCATGGGCAAACAGATTGAAGGCCCCGTGTTGTCATCAGGCGATCGGGTGGTCGTCATTGACGACGTAGCCACTACGGGCAAGGCCTTCCTGCATTCTCTGGACGTGCTGCAGGCCATGGATGTCGAGGTGGTCAAATGCGTTTGCGTCGTCGACCGTGAGGAGGGTGCCGCCGAGGCTGTGGCGGCGAAAGGCTCCACGCTGGCGGCGATCTTCCGCGCCTCGGAAATTCATAAACCCTGATCCCGGAGAACTCAGCCCCGATGAAGAAAGTCATCCTCGCATCCGGCTCGGCCCAGCGTAAGAATCTCATGCAAGTGACGGGCATTCCCTTTGAAGTGCGGCCCAGTGCCGCTCCTGAAGCGGATGCCATCACCACGACCTGCGATGATTTGGTTAAACACAACGCCCTGGTTAAAGCGCGGGATATCGCGGCCGGGATCGACAGCGGCGTGGTGATCGGTGCTGACACGGTGGTGTATCTCGGAGACAACCGTCTGGTGCTCAAACCGAAGGACTTGCAGGAGGCCAAGGAGAAACTGCAGGAGCTGATGGCGTCGCCGCAGTGGGTGTACACCGGTGTGGCGGTTATCGACGTCGAGACCGGCACGGAACAGTGTGAGGTCGAGAAGACCAAGGTCTACATGGACCCGCTCACCGATGCGGAGATCGACCGGTATCATCAGCGTGTCCCGCCGCTCGACAAGGCCGGCGGGTTTGATATCGAAGGTTTGGGCAGTCTGTTCATTCATCGTATCGAAGGCTGCTATACCAATGTGATCGGACTGCCGATGGCCCGGCTGCGGGTGATGCTCAAAAACGCCGGTATCACACTGATCGGACTGGTGATGATGTTGTCGGTCGGCGGCTGCACCACCGAATACAATGTGGCTACCCGCAAGCAGGAATACTATCTGCACTCCACCGATAAGGAAGTCAATATCGGACAGCGGGTGGCGGCTCAGATCGAAAAAAACTTCGATATGGTCGAGGGTGTCGAAGAAAACCGGCGCGTCCAGGAGATCCTCGACAAATTGGTCGCCGTGTGCGACCGGAAGGATATCGTCTATTCCATCCGTATCATCGACCGCGAAGATATTAATGCCACCGCGCTGCCCGGCGGGTTTATCTTCCTATTTAAGGGGGTTTTGGATTACGCTACCTCCGACGATCAGGTCGCGGGCGTGATCGCTCACGAAATCGGTCATATCACGGCAAAGCATGGTTTGAAGAGGATGCAGGCTTCTTACGGCGCCTTGTTGCTGCAGATCGCCGCGTTGGAAGCCAACGGCAATGTGGCCGGCGGGGTCAATCTCGCCACGACATCGCTGTTCATGGAATATTCGCAGGACCATGAATTGGAGGCCGACGAACTTGGCATCAAATATATGAAAAAGGCCGGTTACGATCCCCAGGAAATGATCGGTTTTCTGGAGACCATGGGAGAAGAAACGGACAAGGAAATCCGGCGCTTTTCCTACTGGCGGACTCACCCCCACATTCCCGAACGCATCGCCAATATCAGCCGGTTGATCAAGGGACAAATGGATTTCCGGGATTACATCAGACTTATAGACAGGGTCCATGACGACTACTAGAAAAATGATAGTCTTTCTCGCCGTCCTGGTCATGACGGCTTGCGCGGGATCGCCGGCCGACGACCGGGTATGCTTTGACGGGACCTGTTTTCAGGTGGAGGTAGCGACGACCGAGGCCCAGCGCACGCAGGGGCTGATGCACCGGGCGGCGTTGCCGGCGGATACCGGGATGCTTTTTATCTTCGGTGCCGAGCGACCGTATTCGTTCTGGATGAAGAACTGTTTGATCTCTCTGGATATTATCTGGATGGATTACTCGCGGCGGATTGTCCATATTGAACAGGATGTCCCGCCTTGTCAGGAGGAACCCTGCCCGAGCTACCGGCCGGCCGGCAGCGCCTTGTATGTCCTGGAAGTCAACGCGGGCACAACCGCGCAACTGGGTATTGCCGTCGGAGATCTGGCCGAATTCCGTCTGAAATCACTGTCTACACCATGAAGATATCGCAACGGATAACATTACTGGTCGTCTTTCTGGTCATCGGAATGATCGTCAATACCTTTACCGGCTTGAGCCAGTTGAAGAAGGTCGGTAATGAATTTCGGCAGGTGGCGGAAGGGGACATGGCGATTACGGAGATTGTGACCGCCGTCGCGCAGCATCAACTGGAAAAGGCCATTCTGTTTGAGCGCCTGCAGCGGGTGGCGGAAGAGATCGCCTTTGAGACCATCACCCCGGCCCGTAAACTCCATCTCTTTGATCATATCGAGGTGACCAAGCGCGGATTCGACTATCTTTCTCAAAAAGTCGGCCGGTTGATTATCGAAGGACGTAATCTGATTTCCGACTTGCTGCAAAAGGATTTTCCGGAGCGCAAGCAATCAGAATTGTTGAAAGTGCAGCAGAATCTCGAGGCCATCGAGAAGGCGCACATCAGTTACGACAAGTCCGTCGCCGAGATGATCGAGCGTGTCAAATCGGAGAAGTTGCAAATCTCCTTTGAGGACTTGTCGACTTTGAGGCGGGATGAATTGCGGTTGTCCAAGGCGATTAAGGAACTTTTAACGCAGGTCCAGGGATTCACACGCAACTCGGTCAGCAAGGCCAAGGAGGCCGAGAATGTGGCCGCCGAAATCCTGATCTACACCCTGATGTTCACCATCATGATCGGTGCGATCGTAGCGGGCTATCTTATTGTCAGTATCTCCCGGCCGTTGAAGCGCCTTGTCAACGCGGCCAACGCAATCGGTTCCGGACAGCTCGATATTAAGGTCGCTACCTCAGGGAATGTTGAGATCGACGAGGTATCCACGGCTTTCAATACGATGACCGAACAGTTGTCGGCCGCCCAGACGGAACTGGAAAAGAAGAATCAGGCCTTGGCCAGCAATCTTAAGCTGGTTGAAGAGCAGAAACATGACCTGGAAAAAGTCAATCGTGAGCTCGACAACTTCGTCGGCACGGTGAGTCATGACATCCGTTCCCCGTTGACCGGGATCAGCGGTTATGCCACGATTCTCGATAATCAGTATCACGACAGTTTCGACAAGCGCGGGCAGCGCTGCCTGACCGGGATTAAAAACGGCATCGAACGAATGAACAACATGATTATCGACCTGCTGGAATTGACAAAGATATCGCGGGTGCGGAATCCTTATGAGGAAACGGATATGGACAATCTCATCGATTCCATTATCGCCCGTCTGGAGTACCGGATCGCCGAGAAAAACGTCGAGGTTAATATACAGGACAGTATGCCGACCGTTTTTTGCGACCGGATCAAGATCGGCGAAGTTTTCCACAATTTGATCAGCAACGCGTTGAAGTTTTCTTCCAAAGTCGACCGACCGCCGGTGATCGATATCGGTTTTCATGAAAACAAGGAGGATTACGAATTCTGGGTCAAAGACAACGGCATCGGGATCGCTCCGGAGGACCAGGACAAAGTCTTCGGGATCTTTAAACGGTTGGAAAGCGCCAAAGAATATGAAGGAACCGGTGCGGGTCTCAGCATCGTAAAGGGAATCATTGAGGAGCACAAGGGAAGAATCTGGATCAATTCGGAATTGGAGAAGTACACCGCGTTTCACTTTACCGTTTCCAAACATTTGGTCAACGAAAGTCGTTAGCAGCTATGATTAACCAAAAGGAGAGTATCGAATGAAAGCAGCAGATTTGTTTGTCAGAGCCCTGGAAAAGGAGGGCGTTGAATATATATTTGGAATCCCCGGTGAAGAAAATCTGGATTTGCTTGAGGCCATACGAAAATCACGTATCAAACTGGTCATTACCCGTCACGAGCAGGCCGCAGGGTTTATGGCGGCCACGTACGGGCGTCTGACCGGCAAGGCCGGCGTTTGTCTGTCAACCCTGGGCCCCGGCGCCACTAATCTCGTGACCGCCGCGGCTTATGCGCAACTGGGCGCGATGCCGATGCTGATGATCACCGGACAAAAGCCGATCAAGACCTCCAAGCAAGGGCAGTTTCAGATTGTGGACGTGGTGGACATGATGGGCCCGTTGACCAAGTTTACCAAACAGATTGTCGACGGGAATAATATCCCCTCACGCGTCCGCGAGGCCTTTCGTCTGGCCGAAGAGGAGCGCCCCGGCGCAGTCCATTTGGAACTGCCGGAGGACATTGCGATGGAGCAGACCAATGCCACGTTATTTTCCGAAAGTATTGTCCGCCGACCGGTCCCGGAGAAAAAGGTGATCCGCCATGCCGTAGAATTGATTGAGGAGGCCCGTTCACCGATCGTGTTAATCGGGGCCGGTGCCAATCGTAAATTGACCTCCCGGGTGCTGACCAAATTTGTCGAGGAATTCGGAATCCCGTTTGTGTCTACACAGATGGGAAAAGGGGTTATCGACGAACGGTCGCCGCTTTATCTCGGCAATGCCGCGCTGTCGGATAATGATTACGTCCACTGCATGATCGATCGCGCCGATCTTATCATCAATGTCGGGCACGATGTCGTTGAGAAACCGCCCTTTTTTATGCATGCCGAGGACAACCGTAAAGTGATCCATGTCAACTTTATGACCGCCTCGGTCGACCCCGTTTATTTCCCGCAGGTCGAGGTTGTCGGAGATATTGCCAGCAGCATTTCCCAAATCGGCAAGGGGTTGACCAAGCAGGCGCATTGGGATTTCGGCGCGATCATGCGCATGCGCAAGGCGGCGGAACAACACATCAAGGGGTCTTTCGATGATCCCCGCTATCCGATCATACCGCAGCGCTTGGTGGCGGATATCCGTGAGGTGATGCCCGAAGATGGAATCATTGCGCTCGACAACGGTATCTACAAAATATGGTTCGCCCGTAATTATCCGGCGTACAAGCCGAACACCGTGTTGCTCGACAACGCCCTGGCATCGATGGGGGCGGGGTTGCCGTCGGCAATGGCCGCCAGCATCGTGTTTCCCCAGCGGAGTGTCCTGGCCATCTGCGGAGACGGCGGGTTCATGATGAATTCCCAGGAAATGGAGACCGCGGTTCGATTGAATCTCAATATCAATGTCCTGATTCTGCGTGACGACGCCTATGGGATGATCAAATGGAAACAATCCGCGATGCGCTTCGACAGCTTCGGGTTGGATTTCGGCAATCCGGATTTTGTCAAGTATGCGCAAAGTTACGGGGCCCGCGGGCACCGCTTGGAAAAGACGGAGGATTTTACCGGGTTGCTTAAAAAATGTATGGATACCCCCGGCGTCGACCTGATCGACATCCCGGTGGACTATTCGGAAAACGAACGGGTGCTCATCAAGGAGTTGCTCGAGAAAACGTGCCAGTTATAAGGAAGGCGGTGAACGATGGCGGAGAGACTTGTTGTCAAAGCCCCCTATGATCAGGCGGCGATAAAAGAATTTCCCTTGGATGATTGGGCGGCGATCGAAGGGAAACTGCAAACGGCTGCTCTGCTGGCGGCTGACAGGAGGAAGGCCTTGCCCGTGCCGGACCGGATCGCCATTTTGGAACGGTGCGCCGACATCGTGCAGGAACGCAGTGAGCAATTCGCCTTCGAGGCGGCCCGGGAAGGCGGGAAGCCCCTGGTGGATTCGCGGGTCGAGCTGGTGCGGGCCGTCAACGGGATCCGCGAAGCGGCGCGCAGTATCGGGCAGTTGACCGGTGAGCAGATTCCGATGAAGCTCAACGCCGCATCCCAAAACCGGATGGCTTTTACTTTTCGGGAGCCGATCGGGGTGGTGGTCGCCATCAGCGCGTTTAATCATCCGTTTAATCTGATCGTTCACCAAGTGGTTCCCGCGGTGGCCGTCGGTGCGCCGGTCATTGTCAAACCGGCGGGTGCCACGCCGATTTCATGTATCAATCTGCTTGAATGTCTGTACGAAGCAGGGCTGCCCCGGGAATGGGCGCAATTGACGCTGTGTCCGATTCCACTCGCTGAGAAGCTGGTGACGGACGTTCGGGTCGCGTTTATGAGCTTTATCGGTTCAGGTCGGGTCGGATGGATGTTGCGGTCCAAATTACATCCGGGCGCGCGCTGCGCGCTGGAACACGGCGGCGCCGCACCGGTGATCGTCGAACCGGATGCCGACATCGAGGATATGCTCCCGCTACTGGCCAAGGGAGGGATGTATCATGCTGGTCAGGTGTGCGTCAGTGTCCAACGGGTTTTCGTCCACCGGAATATCCTGGAATCAGTACGCGACGGTCTGGTCAGGCTGGCGGAACGGTTTGTGGTCGGAGATCCCACGGACGAAAAGACGGATATCGGGCCGTTGATCCGTGAGGCCGAAGTCGACCGGGTGGATCAATGGGTCCGGGAAGCGGTAGACGGGGGAGCGAAGGTGCTGACGGGCGGCAAGAAGCTGTCCGGCAGTTGCTATGCGCCGACCGTCCTTTTGGACCCTCCGGCGGATGCGAAGGTGTCGCGGGAAGAGATTTTCGGACCGGTAATCTGTCTGTATACTTATACTGAACTGGACGACGCCATTCGGCGCGCCAATGACGTGCCGTTTTCTTTCCAGTCGGCGGTATTCACCAAGAATATTGATACGGCTTTCGACGTAGTCAACCGTCTGGAGGCGCTGGTAGTCCTGATCAACGATCATACGGCCTTTCGGGTGGACTGGATGCCGTTCGGGGGGCGCAAGCAGTCGGGGCTCGGGATCGGCGGCATTCTCCCGACCATGCGGGAGATGACGGAGGAAAAAATGTTCGTTTTGCGTTCCCCGCGGCTTTAGGTTCGTAAGTCGCTAATATATAATAAATTAGAGGATTATCCTGATTCGGACTTAACGGAACTTTTGGGCTAGCTCCTTTGTCTAACGGGCGAATCGATTAACAAAGGAGACCATCATGAGACTGACCCGTATCATTACCGCTTTGATCATTCCGACCGCCATCGGCGTCGGATTTGCTCCGGCCCCCGCGGAAGCCAGCTTTTCCATTTCCTACTCATCAGGGGGGGATTGGGCCTATTATGGGCACAAGCACCGCAGACGGTATGCCGATAAACGCCCCCGGTACTCGGGTTATTATCGGAATAAAGGATATGGTTTTCCCCGCTACGCCCGTCCTTACGCCTACCGCAACTATCCCTATTATTCGACTTCGTATCGGCGCGTTTATGATTTGCCGCGCACGGCCAAATTCGTATGGATCGACGGTTACAAGTATTACACGTATGGCGGTAATTATTACCGGAGAAGTGACTGCGGCACTTACTACATTGTCGTGGATAATCCGCATACCTATCGAGAGCCTCCTCAGGATGAAATTACTCACTACTATGAGGACACCGTATACGAGAGTAATCAGAAAGAATTTGTCGTCCATGTCCGTGGTAAGGACGGCAAGCTGGTCACGGTCCGTTTAACCAAGGAAGATGACGGTTATGTGGGGCCGCAAGGGGAGTTCTATCCTGAATTTCCGAAAGTTGCGCAATTGCGGGAAATGTATGCGGATTAAAGAATCTTCTTCGGGGGAATTAGCAACGACAGCTTGCTCTTAGACAGCTTATGCAGGAAATAGAACGCGAAATATTGGAACGAGCCGCAGCCGGCGATGTGAATGCCTTTGAAGAGGTTTATAAGGCCTACAGCCGATTTGTGTACAATGTGGCCCTGCGCATGTGCCGGAATAACGAGATAGCCCAGGATGTGACCCAAGATGTCTTTATTACGGTATATGACAAATTTGACAAGTTCCGGTTTGAGTCATCATTTAAGACTTGGGTGTACCGGATTACCGTTAATACCTCAATCAACACCTTGAAAAAGGGAAGTAAAATGCGGGACAAAAGTGTCAGCTTTGATGATCAATATGATTACGGACAAGCGGCCGACAGCATGCCGGAGAAGATCCAGCGTGAAGAACAGGCTGCCTTGATCGATCGTTTGTTAGGGTACTTGAACACGGATCAACGAACCTGTATGGTTCTGCGGAATATCGAAGGACTGAGTTATGAGGAGATTGCCGAGGCTTTAAAAATCCCGATCAATACCGTCCGCAGCCGGTTGAAACGAGCGCGTGAGAAACTACTGCAAATTCGAAATGAGGTGATTCCCAATGAAGTGTGAAAAGGTTAAAGAGCTCGTGTTGACAGACTACGTGGATGGACAGCTTGAGATGGCTGAAAAGGCCCGGTTGGAAGAGCATTTGAAGACCTGTGCCGGCTGTCATGAGTTTGCCCAATCCGTCGAGAAAGAATTGGTGGCACCGTTTGCCGGTTTGGAAAGACCCGAGGTTCCGCCGGTCGTTTGGCAGAATATCCGAACGGCCATCGTCCCCGAGGAGGAACCCAAACAAGCCTGGACGGCAGTCATCCGATTCTTGGAATATCTGAAATCCTTGCGCCCCGCGTTGTTGATATTGGCGGGGGTAGTTTTTGTCTTTATGTTGTCGACACTCTTCACTAAACCGGCCGGGACCCCGGAACAGATCGCCCAGCCGCCGGTGGTTCAACAGCAGTTGGCGGTGCAGGAGAGCCCGTCGTCCACGGATGAACTAACGGTCGAAACGTACCTTGCGTCTCTAGACGATGATTACGACGATGTGTACGACTTGGCGGAGAACGGGTACGGAACGGCCATTGAAGAGTATTTTCTATGAGGGAACTTTACTAAGGCCGCGTTGTCTAAATCTCGGATGGCAGGGAGATTTCAATAATCAGGAGTCAAGGAGACCAATTATGAACAGGAAGCACAAAAACCAATGGATATGGGCGCTGGCAGGAGTGCTCATACTGATTCACACGGTACCAGCGGTGGCTCAAGATGACACGGCACGCGAAGACCGCCGGGCCCGTTTCAAGGCCCGCATGGAAGAAAAGATTGAGCAGATGCATGCAGAGCTTGGTCTGAGTCAGGAACAGCAAGAAAAGCTCAAGACGCACCGTGACGCCAAGATGGAGAAGCGCCAAGCCTTTCGCGAGAACATGCGGAACAAACGCCGCGCACTCCGCGAGGAACTGCAGAAACCCGATTTTGACCGCCAGCGCGTTAAGAGCTTGCATGAGGACATCAAGAAGTTGATGAATGAAAGTGCCGATCAGCGCCTGGAGGACATCATGTACGTCCGGGAAATCCTGACACCGCAACAGTACAAGGCTTTCATGGAAAAGAAAGAGGAGTTTAAGAGGCGGCACGGATCCTGGCGTGAGAAAGGATCACACGGCGATTCCCCGAAGGGATTCGGAGGGCCGCCTCCCGATCCGGAATTCGATATGCCTCCTGAAGACAGA
Source organism: Candidatus Omnitrophota bacterium (assembly GCA_020429915.1). Classification (GTDB taxonomy): domain Bacteria; phylum Omnitrophota; class Gorgyraeia; order Zapsychrales; family Zapsychraceae; genus JAGOSC01. The sequence continues at coordinate 53,640 of JAGQKV010000008.1, forward strand.
TAGTTGTCAGGCAGGATAAAACTGAAACGAAAGGGACGGGTGAACGTCACGCCCGTCCTTTTTTGTTTCCCGGAGGTTATCATGTTCAAAGGCCTATTTTGTTGTTAAAATAATTTCGCTATGTCCCAGGTCACATCCATTCTATGCCAATTTTTGGGGGTAATCAGTTTCCAGATCTTCTGCCAATTGCCGTTCGAATGGATATATTTTCCAAAAGGGGAAGAAAGGCGGTTGAAAACTGAGCAACGGGAGATGCTGATTTTTCTGTTTTGTGTCCTGCTTGGCGTTTGCGTGGGTTCGCTTACGCTTTTGATTCTGAAGTACCCGATTATCCAAGGCCGGGCTCTGAATTTCCTGAATTTATTCCTGACACCCTTTGTCGTCGGCAGGTCCATCAACTGGCTCCACAATCGCCGGCCTTCCGTACGCGAAGCGTATTATCTTTTCGAGAACGTATGGAATGCCTACATATTTGCCTTTTGCATTACTGCCATGCGCTATATACTCATATAAGTTATGGACGAAAATCTGACACCTACTGAAATATTCTATAAAATGCGCAATCAGGCCCTGAACCTGGAGCCTGAGGATATCGGAGTCCATCCCTCCAAGGACCTTAAGCACGTTTATGGTATTCTCATGGAAATCGGCCATCCCGATGGGGTCGTGACCCTGATTGTGTTGGCCGATGGCACGGTCAGTCTCTATTACGAAAACGGCGGCGGCCTGATCGGGGCGGGGGGGGAAGCTGAGGTGCATAAAGCGGCGGAAGAGTTTCTGAAAGTGGTCGAAGGACATCACCGGCATTTTCAGGAGGCGCACGTGGGCAAGCTTCCGGAAGACGGGCAGGTCTTGTTTTATGTGTTGACTTACCGCCGGGGGATTCTGACCGGAGAAGCCAGTGAAACCAAGCTGGGAGACAAGACTCACGGCCTGACCGAGGTTTTCTTCGCCGGACATAATGTCATCAGCGAATTGCGAAAGATCGAAGAGTTTCGCGAGGCCGAATGATGGCGGCCCCTAAGGTCCGCATCCTGATTCCTCCGTCCGAAGGCAAGCAACCGGGGGGAGACCGCCCGTCGTTGAAAGATTGGCCGGAAGGATCCGAGGAAATGCTCACGCGGCTGGCTAAAGTCAAATCCGCGGAATGGGAAAAACTCCTCGGTGTGAAAGGCAAGGCCCTCGCTCAGGCGGTGGCCGCCAATCGCAAAATTCGCACCGCCCCGACCCTGCCGGCAATCGAACGTTATTCCGGAGTGGTCTACGCCGCGCTGGATTATCCAAGCCTAAAAGAAAGCGAGCAGGACTTTCTTAACCGGCACATCCGTATCGTCTCCGCCGTCTTTGGCCTGGTTCGTCCGGACCAGTTGATTCCCGACTACAAATTGAAAATCGATAAGCTGGGCGCTGATAAGCTCTGGTCCGTCCGGACCGCAGCCGAACTGGAAAAAATGTATGTGATCGATCTGCTTCCGAAAGCGCACCGCAAGGCGGTGGCTTATTCGTCGGGATGCGCACCGGAATTTCTCTTTGTCAAAGACGGAAAACCCAAGCCGGCGGGGCACAGCGGCAAACACATTAAAGGCCGTTTTATTCGGTTTCTGGCCCAGCAACAGATTGCCGATCCATCCGAATTTCACAAATTCCGTGAAGACGGTTTCCGTTTTGTCGACGGTTATTTCGTCAAGAATATATAAATCCCCCGCTTGCCCGCTCATGAATATCAAACGATTGGTGTTGCGTATTGCCATTGTCATTGCCATTGCGGGCAGTTACGCATTCTATCTCCGATGGCAGATGCGCCCGCGTATACGGGAAGTGGTTCGTCTCTATGACAAGGATCGAAAATTATTGGTCCGGCGATTTATGCGATACGGTAATCACGGAGAATTCAGTCTGCATTATGCCCCATCGGGCGAGCTGGTCACCGGAGACTGCGTGGATTTCCTGATCCGCGCCGACATTGCTCTGCAGGGGACCTGTCAGGAAGGTAAGTTCGAAGGTCCCATCCGCGGATATGATCATCTAAACCGTATCGCTCTGGAGGGCACATACCGCGACGGTCTCAAGCATGGTGAATTCAGGAGTTATCGTGACGGTCGCTTGAACCGCATCCAAAATTTTGACACGGGACAGCTGTCCGGGCGGCAGGAGGACTACTACGCCAACGGAAGCATCAACTGCACGGCCACATACGAGCATCATCGCCGCAGCGGGGTTTATAAATGCTTTTATCCGGACGGCACGCCGAGGCTAGAGGACTACTTCAGCAACGGTCGTCGGAACGGCTTGCACCGGCGCTGGGATCCCGACGGGAATCTGGTTTGGGAGATGCCATTTGAAAACGGCCGTGAGGTTTTGCACAGTGAAGTTTACCGGGTCCGCTCGGTCATCAGCGGCGACACCATCTTGTTGGATAATGACCGCCGGGTTACGTTGCGCGGGATTCGGGAAATTCCCGGCACGACTGCCGATAATAAATCAAAGCCGCGGGAGGTCCTCAAAGGAGTTCTGCGGGAGGGCAGCCGTTTCGCGGACGTCCGGCTGGAATTCTTGGAACCGCCTGCCGGTGACGGAGATTGGGAGGCCTATGTTTTCGTGGATACCGGATATACACTAGATCAACTGAAAAAGTTGGAAAACTTTGAGGCCCCGGACGACGGGTACTATGATTTCTATCCGGTACGGCTCAGTCAATTCATCAATGCCACGTTGCTTAAGAAAGGCGTCGTCCGCATTGCCGACATGTCGGCAGATGATCGCTACTATAATCTGTTCCGGTCACTGGAGCGCAAGTGATCCCGGCATCCTACCAGCTTCCGGTATTTCCCATGGAAGCCCACGGTTCCTGCGGTGGTAGGGCATCACCCTGTTGCAGCAATTCGATCGAAATGCCATCGGGAGATTTGATGAAGGCCATGTGCCCGTCACGCGGCGGCCGGTTGATCGTCACCCCCGCGTCTTTCAGTTTCTGACAGGTTTCGTAAATATTCTCTACGCGATAGGCCAGATGGCCGAAGTTCCGCCCGCCGCTGTAAACTTCCGGGTCCCAGTTATAGGTCAATTCCAACAACGGCGCCTTGTCCTGCTTGGCGCGATCAAGATCCCCCGGCGCGGCGAGAAAGATCAGCGTGAATCGCCCTTTTTCGGATTCGTAGCGGCGGGTTTCGACGAGCCCGAGTTTTCCGCAGTAAAAGGCGAGTGAGTCTTCGATATCGGCAATACGGACCATCGTATGCAGGTATTGCATGTCATTCCTCCTGTTTGGCGGTTATCGCGAAGCCTCACTATAGCATAAATCCCGTGGACGCGAAAATTTGCACCACGACCGTTGTTTTAGTACAATACAAATCCCCCCACCGTGATCCCCTCCCAAGAAAGGATTTCGAATGAAGAAAGAAGGTATGTATTCCACGGCCATTGATCAGTGGCCGCGCGAAGACCGTCCCCGGGAGAAACTGGTGCGCTACGGGGAGCGGGCTTTGAGCAACTCCGAACTGCTGGCCATCCTGATCGGCAGCGGCGTACGCGGCTGCAACGCGGTTGACCTGGCCCGGGAGATCCTCGCCGCGTTCAAGACATTCCGCCGGATGGGAGACAGTGAGGCGGGGGAATGGCAGCGATTCCACGGTTTGGGGCCGGCCAAGACCGCGCAAATCAGGGCGGCGCTCGAGATCGGCCGCCGTTTCCGTGAGGATGAGCGACGCGCCCGGGGCGCCAAGATTCGGTCCTCCGCGGACGCGGTAGCGGTCCTGATGCCCCAGATGCGGGACCTGCCCAAGGAAATATTTAAGACGATCTATCTGAACGCTTCCCACCATGTTTTGCAGATTGTGGATGAGGCCCGCGGGACGGTCAACTACACCACCCCGATTGTTCGGGAAATATTTCATAAAGCCTTGCAAGTACATGCAGTCTCGGTCATCTGTGCGCATAATCATCCGTCCGGGGACACTGCACCCAGCCGGGAAGACCGGGAATTCACCCGGCGGTTGGCGGAGGCCGGCCGGATTATGCAGATCAAGGTCCTCGATCACGTGATTATCGGCGATAATACCTATTTCAGTTTTGCCGATGAGGGATATTTGACGTAGCCGTAAAAGGTGATATGATAACAATTTAAAGATTAACCGCAAGGGAGGGAAAGTCATGACACGGAGCGGAATGCGGCTGTTGGCCGGGATGGCCCTGACAGTAATGTTGGCGGCATGTGGGCAACAATCCGGCGAGAAATACAGCAAGAGCCTGTTGATCGATTCATATGACCGGCCGCTCGGCAGCCGGCAAGTCGATTTCGGTTCATCCAGCGGTACCCGGATCGAGGTCGCCGGATACCTGGGCGCGAAAAAATGCGGGACCAAATCGCTGCGGATCAAATATAATCTATTGGAAGGCGGCTATATGTACTGCGCGCGTGGATATCGGCTGGATGCCCCGGGCGCTCTCTGGGACGGACCCCATCCTGAGAAGATCGACTGGAGCGCATACAGCGGGTTCAGCGTACAGGTTTACGGTTCGCGGCGCGGGCCGATTGCTTTTGACGTTAAGGACAATGACGGCGAACTGCACCGTTTTCTGATAGACGACAACTTTAACGGCTGGAAAGAAATCTATATTCCGTTCAGCAGCTTGGTATCACGCACGGACTGGCAACCGCAAAACATCACGGTCAACAAGGTCATAGATTTTCCCATCTGGTCCTATCAATACGAGCCGAAGAATCCGGGAGAGGGGCAGGTTTACTTTGATTGCCTGCAGCTGGTCAAGGAGTAATTAACGTCAACGGCGGCACAAGGACCGGAATAATGAATGTCATACGAAAAATCCTGGGCGCAATCATCCTTTTCGTCGACGGATTGACACGCCCCCGACAGATGCAGCGGACCGATGAGGAACGCGTCAAACTTGACGAACAGACACGGAAAATGCAGATTTTTGAATTCCGCACTTGTCCGTTCTGCGTCAAAGTCCGGCGCAACATTCACCGGTTGAATATCAACATCCCGCTACGTGATGCCCGCAACGATCCGGATGCGGCCCGTGAATTAATCGAGGGCGGCGGCAAACGGCAGGTCCCGTGCCTGCGGATCGAAGAGGACGGCCTGGTGAGCTGGATGTATGAATCAAACGATATCAACGCGTTCCTCAACGAACGGTTTGAGAACGTCACATGAACAGTATGCCACGGAGGACAACCATGAAACGACTGATCACCATCGGATTGATTGTAGCGGCGGTTCAAGCGGCCGGCACGACAGAGGCGGCCAGTATGAAAGACAAATACGTAGCCAATTGCGTCAAGTTTTCCAAGCGGGTTAACCGGCAGATGCGGGCGGACGACAAGCGTCAGAAGCAGGCTTGCGACTGCATCTGTGAAAAAGTCCAGTCCCTCGGCGCCGACGACCAAGCTCTTAAAACGATCATGGAGTATACCCGCGAATACGATTTTACCGTGATACCCAAACAGCCCACGTTTCAACAGATTCTGCAGGCCCATGTCGATGTTCATCGCGATATCATCAAGACCCAGGCCGATCTGGAGGAGTTTGTCAAAGGGATGATGAGCTGTTCGTTCGAGGCCGATTAATTCCTCGTTGGCCGGAATCCGTACCGCAACCATCACGATCTGTTAACAATTAAGGCCCATGCATTTCCCGCGGACTCTCGGGAAATTGACGGCGAAGTGTTTCATCAGAAAAGAGGTGCGCCATGTCGGGGAGTCTCTATATTACCTCTACCGAAGACAACAGCGGCAAATCGGTCATCACCCTGGGGGTGATGGATATGCTGCTGCGTAAAACCAACCGGGTCGGATTTTTCCGCCCGGTCGTGGATATCCCGGAGGGCGGCCGCGACCGGGATATCGATTTGATCGCGACCTATTTCGGCCTGGAAGCCCACCACGACGATATGTACGGATTGACGGCGAAGAAACTCGGTGAATTGATGGTGAAGGGAGAAGAGCAGGCGGCGGTCGAATGCATCATCGACAAGTATGACCGGCTCCGGGAGCGTTATGAGTTTATTCTTTGTGAGGGAACCGATTTTAACAGCTCCACTGCCTCTTATGCCTTCGACATCAACGCCGAGATTTGCAATCATCTCGGTTGTCCGGTCTTGCTGGTGGCCGGGGCTTTTGGGAAGACCACCGAGGAAGTGATCCATTCCACGCAGCTCGCCCTGGAATCGTTGAAGGAAAAGAAATGCCAGACCGTTGCCACGATTATCAACCGGGTGACACCGGAAAACCGCGAACAGGTGCTCAGCGGCATCGGTGCCGCCGAGATCTTTAAGGGCCAAAGTGTTTACACCATTCCCGATCAACCGTTTCTCACTTATCCGACGGTAGGCGCGGTCGCTGAGTTTATGAATGCCGGGATCCTCTACGGTCATGATCAGTTGCATCGTCATGTCAACGGGATGACGGTGGCGGCCATGCAGCTGCGTAATTTTCTGTCCCGCTTCAAACACGGATCGCTGGTGATCGTTCCCGGCGACCGGGCCGACGTCATTGTTGCCAGCCTGGCCGTGGTCTGCTCGAGCAGCGCCGAGAAGATTTCCGGACTGCTGCTCACCGGCGGTCTCAAACCCGAGCCGGCCATTGACGATCTGCTCAAGGGCTTCCCGCGCATGGTGCCGATCCTGAGTGTGGCGACCAATACCTTTGAGACGGCCACCACCCTGAACCATATGCCCACCAAGATCAGTCCGCATGACAAGCGGAAGATCTCCAGCGCTTTATCCGTTTTCGAAGATTACGTCGATGTGGAGGACTTGCAGAGTCACATTGTCACTTCACGGGCGGCGATCGTTACCCCGCGAATGTTCGAGTACCGGATCATTCAACGCGCGCGCGGCAACAAACGGCACATTGTCCTGCCGGAAGGTGAAGAGGACCGCATTCTGTGGGCGGCTGAGAATCTGCGCCAGCGGGATATCGTCGATCTGACACTGCTGGGCGACGAGCGCATTATCCGCGACAAGATCTCCCAGCTCGGAATTCACCTCGATGATATCAACATCGTCAATCCGCATACGTCCCCGTTGCTGAACGATTATATCCAAACCTTCTATGAATTGCGCAAACACAAGAACATCAATATGGATATCGCCACCGACTGGATGCATGACGTCAGCTACTACGGGACCATGATGGTCTACAAAGGGCATGCCGATGCGATGGTCTCGGGTGCCGTCCACAGCACACGTTCGACAATCCGACCGGCCCTGGAAATTATCAAGACCATGCCGGGATCGACGATCGTCTCCAGCATATTTTTTATGTGTTTCGATGACCGCGTGCTCGTGTACGGGGACTGCGCGGTCAACGCCAACCCGGACGCGTCCCAATTGGCGGAAATCGCGATCAGTTCCGCGCAGACCGCCAGGGACTTCGGCATCGAACCCGTCGTGGCGATGCTGTCCTATTCCACCGGCGACTCCGGCCAGGGCGAGGATGTGGAGAGGGTGCGCGAGGCCACGGAACTGGCCCGCGAGCGCGCGAAGACACAGTATCCGGGACTGAAGATCGAAGGGCCTTTGCAGTATGACGCCGCAATCGAGCCGTCGATCGCTCAGACCAAACTTCCGGGCAGCGACGTAGCCGGCAAGGCGACTGTCTTTATCTTCCCGGACCTGAATACCGGCAACAATACTTACAAAGCGGTCCAGCGCTCCGCCGGCATCATTGCGGTCGGACCGGTTTTGCAAGGGCTGAATCATCCGGTGAATGACCTCAGCCGGGGATGCACCATCCCGGACATCATCAATACCGTGGCCATTACCGCCGTTCAAGCGCAGGTGCGAAAGGCGTCTGCATGATTGTCCTGGTCATCAATACAGGCAGTTCCTCCATCAAGTATGAAGTTTTCGACATGGTAGCGGATTGCCGCATCGGCGGGGGAGCGATCGAAGGCATCGGACAAGGGAAGATTGCCGACCACCGTGCCGGTCTGCGCAGGCTGATCGACGATCTGCTGAATGCCGAGAACGGGATGGTCGCGGACCCTGCGCAAATCTCGGCGGTCGGCCACCGCGTGGTCCACGGCGGAGAAAGTCTCGCCGACCCGGTCGTGGTGGATGACGCCGTCGAGCAAAAGATCGAGGAGAATGTCCCGCTGGCTCCGCTGCATAATCCGGCTAATTTGTTGGGGATTCGCACCGCTCGTGAGATGTTCCCGGCGGTGCCGCAGGTGGCCGTTTTTGACACCGCCTTCCATCGAACCATGCCGCCGCGGGCCTATTTGTACGCACTGCCGTATCATTTGTATGAAGACCTTCGTCTGCGGCGGTACGGTTTTCACGGGACCTCGCATGCCTATGTGACCGAACAGGCCGCCCGGTTGATGGAATGCCCGGTGTCGGCGGTGAATCTGATCACCCTGCACTTGGGAAACGGCGCGAGTGCCGCGGCCGTTCGTGCCGGACAGTGCATTGATACTTCAATGGGCATGACGCCGCTGGAAGGTTTGGTGATGGGGACCCGGTGCGGGGATCTCGATCCTTCCGTACCTTTCTTTCTCGGCGAGCAGACCGGCATGACACCCGCCGATATCAACGCGTTACTCAATAAGGAAAGCGGTCTGAAAGGATTATGCGGGGAGGCGGATATGCGGGAGGTAATCGCCCGGCGCGACGGAGGTGACGCCCGGGCGACGGCCGCCCTGGAAGTTTACGTGTACCGGCTTCAGAAATATATCGGTGCCTACACCGCGGCGCTGGGGGGCGTGGACGGATTGGTTTTTACCGGCGGAGTCGGTGAACGTTCGGCGCTTATCCGGCAGGAAATCCTCACCGGTCTGGAACACATCGGCTTGCGGCTGGATACGGACCGCAATGCCGTCGCGTCCGAACAGGCACGGTTTATTCACCACGACGACGGCGCCGTCAAGATCATGGTCATCCCGACAGACGAAGAACGCCATATCGCGCGCCAGGTTATGAACGTGCTTTCCTCTCGATAGTCCTCCACCGCTTAATGCGGGAAACTCCTCCCAACCATCCAAAGATACAAAACTTATTCCGGAGCATGCGGCACTGGGCACTCTATAGTGACGCGATGTACTGGATCATCATCCGGCGTTCGCCTTCATCCGGTAGGCGTCCTTCCAGCGCACCCATGTTTTCGATCATGTGATCCACCCGTGAGGTGGCCGGGATAGCACACGTCACCGCCGGATGCGAGACGATGAATTTCAGAAAGAACTGCGCCCAGTTGCGGCAGTCGAATGTTTTGGCAAAGGCGGGCAGCGGAAGTTTTTCAAAACGGGGAAACAACTGACCGCCTTGGAACGGCCGGTTGATGATAACACCCAGTTCCCGTTCGCGCGCGATCGGCAGCAACCGGTCCTCGGCCGCGCGGTCGACGATATTATAGGTGAATTGGACAAAGTCGATAGGCGCGGTGGTCATCACCTTTTCAAACAGGTCGTGCCGGCGGCCGTGGGAGGTGGTAATGCCGACATAACGGGTCAGTCCGAGGCTTTTCCATTCCAGCAGGGTCTCCAGGTGCTTTTCCCAATTCAGCAGGTTGTGGACCTGCAGGAGATCGAACTGTTCCAGGCCCCAATATTCATGTGAATCCATGATTTGGCTGATGCCCTGACCGGTAAAGGGAGTCCATATTTTGGTTGCTGAGAACAGGGAAGAGGAATCGTCGATCCGCTCGAGCGTGTATCCGAGGACTTGCTCGGCCGAACCGTACATCGGCGACGAGTCGACCATGCCTCCGCCCATTTTTAGAAACGTCCGCAGCACATCGGTGCGGGCGTCCCGCAACCGGGTGTCGCTGCCGACGTGAAAGGTTTGCCAGGTGCCCATGCCGATGACCGGAAGGTGCTCGTCGGTCCGTGGGATGCGCCGGGTGATTATGGTCCGCGGGGCGCAGAAGACGGGGCGCGGCAGAAACGGCGCAGACAGCGCGGCGCCGACGGTGAGCAGGAGGTATTTTAGGAAAGCCCGCCGCGTGATCACGGCACGCGTCGCTTCCGGTTTTTCGTCGTGGGCCTCGCGGGATTCGGGCATAGGCGTCTTTTAGGCCGCCTGCTTCAGGGCCTGACTGATGTCGTTGATGATATCATCGACATGTTCGATTCCGACCGAGATTCTCACATAATCCGGTGTGACCCCGGTTTGTTGTTGTTCTTCCTCGGACAGCTGTGAATGCGTGGTGGTAGCCGGATGGATCGCCAGCGTCTTGGCGTCGCCGATATTGGCCAGATGCGAAATCAGTTTCAATGCCTCGATGAATTTGCGGCCGGCCTCGGCTCCGCCTTTGATCCCGAACCCGATGATCGCACCGGCCTGCCCGCCGAGATATTTGTCGGCCAGGGCCTTATACGGGCTTGACGCCAGTCCGGGGTAATTCACCCAATCGACCCGGTCGTGTCCCGCGAGGAACTCGGCGACCTTCTGCGCGTTCTCGCAGTGGCGCGGCATCCGCAGGTGCAGCGTTTCCAACCCTTGCAAAAAGAGGAAAGAGTTAAAAGGTGAGAGGGCCGGCCCCATCGGGCGCAGCATCGATACCCGGGCCTTTATAATGTAGGCGATATTGCCCAGCGGTTCAAGGGCCTTCACGAAATTCAGGCCGTGGTAGGCCGGGTCATCGTCGGCGATCAGCGGAAATTTACCGTTGGTCCAGTCAAATTTTCCCGAGTCGACGATCACACCGCCGATCGAATTTCCGTGTCCGCCGATAAACTTGGTCGAAGAATAGACACTGATGTCGGCGCCGTGTTCAAACGGGCGGCAGACATAGGGGGTGGCGGTATTGTCCACGATCAGCGGCACGCCGTGACGGTGCGCGATGTCAGCCGCCTTAGCGATATCGAGCACGTTGAGTTTCGGGTTTCCCACCACCTCACCGTACACCGCCTTGGTCTTGTCGGTTATCGCTTTTTCCAGGGCGTCGTAATCCTGGGAGTCGACAAAGGTCACCTTGATCCCCATGCGGGGAAACACATTATTGAGAAGGGCATAAGTCCCGCCGTACAGATTGTCCATGGAGACGATTTCATCGCCGCATTTGGCAATGTTGAGCAGGGAGATCATGATCGCCGACATACCGCTGGCCAGTCCCACTGCGCCGACTCCGCCGTCAAGGGCCGTCATTCTCTTTTCAAAGACATCGGTGGTCGGATTCATCAGGCGCGTATATATGTTGCCGAACTCTTTAAGGCTGAACAGGTTGGCGGCATGCTCGGTGGACCGGAAATTGTAGGATGTGGTTTGATAGATGGGGGTGACCCGAGCCCCGGTGGTTGGGTCCGGCTCCTGGCCGGCATGGAGCATCAGGGATTCGATTTTGAGTTGATCATCGATTTGCGACATAGCACTATCCTTTCGTGGAAGGTTCAATACGTATCCAAGATCATAGCACACCCGGCGGCCCGAATAAATCCTCCTGTGCAGCGGGGGAGATCCCGGTATAATTTATATCCGGACATTATGTTGACTTCACCAAGGGGTTTGTTAGAATTCAGTGTATGACTCTAAATTATTCCGATCAAAATTCTGACAAACGCAAGCACCCACGGATTTCCGGATCGATTATCGAATATTCCTACCTGAGTACGCCGTCTTTTCAATTAACGGCGTTTCTCAAGGATCTCAGCATGGGCGGGGTATGCATTTATACGCATGATGAAATCCCGCCGGTGACCAATTTGTCCCTGCTGATCCACCACTTCAGCGATGAAGCCCCCATCGAAGCACGCGGTGAAGTCATTTGGCAGCGGCCGTCCAAGGTGGCCGGATGTTTCGACACCGGCATCCGCTTCATCAAACTGGAACCGGCTGAAGAGGAGAAGTTGATAAATTTTATCGAGACCTTCCTGGAAGGCCACCCCGAGGGCGTGGCCGTGTCACAAGTGGAGATGTCCACACCCGAAGGGGTTTACAAACAATTGTACAGTTCGGGAGAGTTGTTGAGTGAGGTCAATGTGATCAACGGAAAAATGCAGGGCCTCAAACGCTACTACTACCGGTCCGGACAGGTCCTCGAGGAACTGAACTGGGTCGACGGTGTGCGCCACGGTCCCCGGCGGTGCTATTATCCCAACGGGCAGCTGTATCTCGAGCAGGAATTCCGCAACGGAAGGAGTGTCTTCGTGCGCTGGTATTCCCGCGAAGGCCGTCTGATCAAGGAAGTTGCCGAGTAACCGACCGCTTACGGGATAGTGCCGATGGATAACGCGTCCGTCTCGTCAGGGCCGCCTCCGTCCAAAACGTATGTCATCGCCCGCCAGCTGTTTTTACGGCTGATGGGAGGGATATACTTTCTCGCCTTTTTATCGCTTACTTATCAGACCAGAGGATTGTGGGGGAAGGAAGGGATTCTCCCCGCCGCGGATTATCTGAATGTCGCGCGTCAATTCTACGCCGGCAGCCATGTGTGGCAGCACCCGACGATCTTCTGGCTGGGCAGCGGGGATGGTGTTCTGCTCGCCGCGTGCTGGGCTGGAATGGGCCTCGGACTGCTGCTGATGTGCGGCCTCGTCCCGGCGGTGACCTGCGCGCTGTTATGGATGTTGTATGTGTCGTTCATTTATATCGGTCAGGACTTTCTCAGTTTTCAATGGGATATTCTGCTGGTCGAGGTCGGATTCCTCTGCATTTTCTTCAGCCCGTGGCGGTGGACGCTGTCGTCGCGGCGTGAACCCGTCCCGCGGGTCATCCTGCTGCTGCTGTACGTCGTCCTGTTTAAGGTGATGATGCAATCGGGCCTGGTCAAGCTGCACAGCAAGGATCCCGCCTGGGCCGACCTCACGGCGTTGACCTATCACTATTGGACGCAACCCATACCCAATCCGGTCAGCTGGTACGTGCATCAACTGCCTTTGTGGCTCCAGAAGTTTTCGTGTTTGATGATGTTCATCATTGAACTCTTCGTACCCTGCTGGATATTTCTCGGCCGTTGGATGCGGCGGGCCGCCTTTCTCCCCCTGGTCGGATTGCAGGTGTTGATCCTGTCGACGGGGAATTACTGTTTTTTCAATCTGCTGATGATCGTGTTATGCGTCCTGTTGCTGGATGATCAGGTCTGGCGCCGGTTGCTGCCGGGGAACCTGACGGATTTGCTCGACACGACCGCGGATACCGACGCTGCGCCCGGGTGGTTCGGCTGGACCAAATACGGGATATGTATCGGTGTGGCGATTGTCATTACCGTTTTGAATATCGGATTGGGCCTCCGCATGTCTTACGGGACAAAATCGGTGCCGCGCCCACTGGCGGCCTTAAACAAGGCATTGTCGCCGTGGTTGCTGACCAACAGCTACGGCCTGTTCGCGGTGATGACCAAGACCCGTCCGGAGATCGAGATCCAGGGCAGCACCGACGGTCAGACCTGGAAGACGTATCCGTTTCGGTACAAGGCGGGCCGCCTGGATCGGCGGCCTCCGCAGGTCGCGCCTTATCAGCCGCGGGTGGACTGGCAGATGTGGTTTGCCGGTTTAAGCGGACGGTTGGAGCGGAGTCCGTGGTTTCTGCGCATGATGGAAAGGATCGCCGAAGGAAGTCCGGCGGTCCTCGATCTGCTCGGCGAGAATCCGTTTCCGGACAAACCGCCCAAATACTTCCGGGCCAAATTGTATCATTACGAATTTACCACGCCCGCGGAACGCGCGGCCACGGGCAACTGGTGGAAGAGGAGTTATCAACGCATGTATATGCCGGAAGTGTATCTCAAGAAAGCCGGGAGGCCGTGATGCCCAAACCCCGCTTGCGCCACTGGGTTTATTTCTTCGGGGCGGTCGCCGTCCTGCTGAATGCCAAGCAGCCGGTGTGTGCGCTAAGGCCGTGTGACTGGTTGGTCCCGTTTTTGCTGCTGTTCATAATATTGCTTCCGCTGGAGCTCTATTTTCTTATCAGCCGGTCCTACCGCATCAAATCCCATCTGGACCAGGGGGACCCTCAGAAATTCTTGGATGAAACGCGTAAGGAATTGGCGGCGGTACCGGGCGGCACTTGGAAGGACTTTTACAAGCTCAACAGCACCGCCGGCCTGTATTACCTGGGCCGTTTCGAGGAGGCCCTGAAGATCCTGGATGAGGTCCGGCCGCGCAAATTGCATAAACAGTACACGGCCCTGTACTTCAACAACAAGCTCGCCAATTTGCTGGGGGTCGGAAGGGTGCAGGAGGCGGCGCAATTGGTGGAGGAACAGGCGGATATTTTCCGGCCCAATCGCCATAATCAAAGATTTTATTTCGCCCTGCAGGCGAATCTCGGGGCCCTGAAATATCACCAGGGGGAACTGGAAGTGGCCCGTCATATGTTGGAGGAGAGCCTGGCAGCGCACCGGTTACCGCTGGCCTCGGCGGTGTCGCACTATTACCTGGGATGCATTGCCCACGACCAGGGCCGGGAAGACGATGCCGCGGTACACTTTGCGCACGCCCGGGAATTGGGGGAGAGGACGTTTGTGGCCGAACGGTTGGCGTAGGCGTCTCAAAGTTTTTTTTGGGAATCCCTGTGCCGGCGTGTATAATTATAATTTATGAATCGCGTCCTCTTATTCCTCAGCCTCGCTATGTTTTCGGCTCCGGGAGTCTTTGCCGATACCGAACCGGTCGAAAGCGAACCTCAACCGACACGCTGGCAGATGATCCACGAGGTCGAGCAGCGTAAGGATGAGCTGTTTGCCGAGTACCAGGGGGAGAAGGAGCGGTTGAAGGAGGAGTACCATGCCGCAGTGGAATTGTTGGAAAGGGAGCAACCCGAGGACTTTATGCGACAAAAGGTACGCCTGGAAAAACAATACAAAGAAGATAAATCGCAGCTGCTGGATGATTTTCGCCGCTATAATGTCGCCCTGAAAAGACGGGAAAGTGCCTTGAAGGGCCGGCAGTATGTACCGTACCGCGAGTTGGGGACCCTCTACCGTCTGCGGCGCGGTTCGGAAAAGGAATCCATCATCGGAACGCGTCCCGATGACAGCGTTAAGCGACGCAACTATATCCCGGCGGCACCGGATACGCAGCGTTCCTATACTGATAAAACGAAGATGGGTATAGGCTCCATTCGGTACCGCGGTCGCAGTCACTAAATCCCCGCGCCATTTCTAAATCCAATCCAAACCATTGTCAGCTGATTACTGTCCATGAATGAGTTTATCCGGTTAACCAATCCCATACTCGAAGATCTGGGGCGCATCCATGTCAACGGCCTGTTGTTGCTGGGACTGGCCCTGCTCGCCGGAACGGTGGGGGGAAAGCTCTTCCAGCGAATCAAGGTGCCGCAAGTCGTCGGTTACATCATCATCGGGATTATTTTGGGTCAATCCGGTTTTAATATCATCGACCGGGAAATGGTCCGCGCCTTGCAGCCGTTGAACAGCCTGGCGCTGGGGACGATCGGCTTTATGATCGGCGGTGAAATCAAGCGCAGCCTGTTAATCAAGTACGGACGGAAGTTCCTTATCGTCTTGCTGAGTGAGGGATTGAGCGCTTTTCTGTTGGTCTTTTTGTCGATTGGGATCCTGGGGTCGCTGATATTCGGTCATCCGGAGCTCTACTGGCCGTTGGGGATCCTCATGGGCGCGATCGCCTCGGCCACGGCCCCGGCCGCGACCACGGACGTTCTATGGGAATTGCGCAGCCGCGGGCCGTTGACGACCATGATCCTCGGCATTGTGGCCATGGACGATGCGTTATCACTGTTTCTGTTCGCGATCGCCAACACCGTGGCCGCGGTTCTTATCGGGCAGCATCACGAGGCCTGGTGGATCATTTTTACGCATCCGGTGTACGAGATTATCCTGGCGATTGTTATCGGCGGGGCGGGCGGGTTTGTGCTCGGCAAGACGCTGCGGCAGCAAACAGAAAAGGACCGGCTGCTGGCCACGACCTTGGGGATGCTGATGCTCGTGATCGGCGTGTCGCTGGCGATCGGGGCGGATATGCTGCTGGCAACGATGGCGCTGGGGATCGTCCTGACCAATTACGCGCCTCGTCTCAGTCAGCAAATCTTCGCGGTTGTGCACGGATTCACGCCGCCGATATACACGCTGTTCTTTGTGCTGATCGGGGCGAAATTCCAGGCGGAGCAGGTGAGTTTCACGGTATTGATTATCGCGGTGATCTATATCGTCGCGCGGATCGTCGGCAAGATGTACGGCAGTTACATGGGCGCCAAGTGGGCCAAGGCGCCGCGCCGCGTGCAGAAAAATCTTCCGCTGTGCCTGTTCAGTCAGGCGGGCGTGGCCATCGGTTTGTCGATTGTTGCTTATCAGACCTTTCCTGGCTTCATCGGCGATACGATCGTCGTCGTCATTACGGTATCCACTTTCGTGGTCCAGTTGGTCGGGCCGATCCTGACGCGTATCGCCGTGACCCGGTCCGAGGAGGCGGGGCTGAATATCACCGAAGACGACTTGATCCGCAAGACGCGCGCCAAGGACATCATGGACGCCCAGCCGCCGTTTATTTACGCTGATACCCCGTTGACGCACATCCTGTCTACCTTTCACAATGACGCGCATCTGTACTATCCGGTCGTAGACCGGGAGCGGCGGATTATCGGTATCATCTCGGTGGATACGATCAAGACCACGGTCCTGGAATCGCTCCTCACCGAGTTCGTCATTGCCGAGGATCTGAAAGAGCCTGTCTTCCAACTGGTTACCGCGGATTGCCCGTTGGACGAAGTCCGTGAAGTGATGGACCGTTACTCATTGGATTATCTCCCCGTGGTCAAAGATGGTAAAATACTGGTCGGGTTCATCGAGCGCCGCGAGGTGAGCAAATACATCCGGGGCAAAATACTGGAAATGCAACGCAAAAGCGAGGAGTTGGATTTTTCCGGCTAGCCTATGACACTTCAGAATTTGTTTCCGATTCTGATTTCTTTCCTGTTGGCGGTCATTCCGGCCGTTTTCTTGTTGTGGTACTTCCTGCGGCTCGCCGATTCCCGGAAGGGCTCTTCGGCCACAGTCATGAAGATTTTTTTCGCCGCTATCTTCTCCATCTTTCCGGTGGTGGCGATGGAAATCATGATCAGCAAGATCAATGTGTATTACCAGTGGTCGAAGTTTATCTACTATTTCTTTGAAGCCTTTATCGTCGCCGGACTGGTGGAGGAGTATATCAAGCAGCAGATCGTCAAATTTATGGCGTTCTATCCTGGCCGGATTCACAAAATCATCGACGGCATCACTCTTACCATTGCGGCTTCTCTGGGTTTTGCCTGCATCGAAAATATTCTGTACGTCTTCGGCAATAATTGGGAAACAGCGATCGCACGCGGAGTCACGTCGGTGCCGCTGCACGCCGTGGCTTCGGGGACGATGGGCTACTACATCGGACTGGCCCGTTTTGCCCGCACCAAGGGACAGGAACGGATGTTGTTGAACGTCGGCCTGTGGCAGGCGATTATGATCCACGGCTTGTACAACTTTTTGATTCTGATCTCACCGCTCTTCGGGGCGATGTTCGCGGCTTTCGTGATCCCGATGGTGATCTTTCTTTATATCCGCCTGAAAAGCCGGATCTACCAGGCGCAGGAACTCGATCAGGAACTGGAGGGATCCCTGTGACCGTTTTGGGCTACGTGGACAGTAAGGACTTCGCATGATTCTTAAAGAAATGCCCATGGTGATCGTCGATATCGAAACCACGGGCGGACGCTACTACAATCACCGCATCATCGAGATTGGTATGATCAAGGTCGCCGACGGCCGTCAGGTGGATGAGTACCAGGCCCTGATCAATCCGGAATGCCTGATTCCGGGCCCGATCACAACATTGACCGGTATTACCAACGACATGGTCCGCGACGCACCGGTGTTCCGGGACGTTCACGAGGAGATATACCGGTTTCTGGAAGGGTCGATCTTTGTCGCGCACAACGCGCGTTTCGACTACGGATTCGTGAAGAAGGAATTTGAGCGGCTGGACGTGAGATTCACGGCCAAGGTGTTGTGCAGCGTGCGTTTATCGCGGCGGTTGTTTTCCCGGTTCAAGCGGCATAATCTCTCAACGCTTATGGAACGCTACGATATCAAGATCGCCAATCGTCACCGGGCCCTGGACGACGCCCGGGCGGTTTGGGAATTCTTCAAGGTGATCCGCGACACCGTCCCGGAGGACCGGCAGGCGCGTGCCATAAAGGACATCATACGCAAGCCATCGATTCCTCCCAAACTCACCACGGATATCGAGGGCGTGCCCGAGTCCCCGGGCGTCTATTTCTTCATGAACGAAGAAGAGATGCCGTTGTACATCGGCAAGGCCAAGAACCTGCGTTCCCGGATCCTTTCGCATTTCACTGAAAATCTGCATTCCAGCAAGGAAGTGAACATTTCTCAGAATGTGGTCCGCATCGACACCGTGTTGACCGAGGGGGAGCTGGCCGCTCTGCTGCTTGAAGCCTACTTCATTAAGAGCCGGGCGCCGCTGTACAACCGCCGCTCCCGCCGGCACTGGCGTTTGACGGCGATGCGGGTGGATACATCCGGCGAGTACCACACCGTTCAACTCGACGACTACAAGGTCCTCGGCCGGGAGGACATGCCCGGTGTGGTGGCGGTCTTCCGCACCAAGCGCGACGCGCAGCGGTTTCTGGAAGGGATCGCCAAAGAGTATCAACTCTGCAAGACTCTGCTGGGTCTTGATAAAAACCGCAACCGGACCGGATGCTTTTACCATCAGATTAAACAATGTCACGGGGCCTGTATCGGACAAGAGGCCGCTGTGAAATATAATCTTCGTCTGCACGAGGCGATGGCCAAACACCGACGATTGAGCTGGCCGTTCGACGGTCCGGTCATGATCACCGAACAAAACGTCGAAGGCACTTGCGGTGAGGTGATTGTGGTGGACCACTGGATCATTCGTGAGGCCTTTCGTTTTCGCGGAGAAGAAAAGATCCCGCTGTTCGACTGTGATAATTGGTTCGACTTGGATGCCTTTCGTATCCTCTACGGGCATATCAAACGGCAAAAGAATCTGAATTTGAAGGTCATCCGCGAAGAGCAGATTCCGGT
>JAGQKV010000008.1:72682-84744 GCA_020429915.1 Candidatus Omnitrophota bacterium
ATTCGCCAAAAATTCAATATTTTGATATTGGCCCGCCGCGATCTATAATAAAATAACTTTCGATGAAATCAGCCACTGCCGGCGTCATTTGGGATCAGGACCAAGTCCTGATCGCCAAGCGCCGCAAAGACCAGTATTGGGAGTTCCCCGGAGGCAAGATCGAACCGGGGGAGAGCGCCCAGGAGTGTTTGATTCGCGAAATCCGGGAGGAGCTCAGTATCTCCATCCGGATTGAAGAGTACCTGGCGCGCATTCAGGGCCGGTTTCGCGGACGGGACATGGATCTGCACGCGTTTCACGCGGTGTGGGTTGCCGGTGATCTCGACCTTTCGGTGCACACGGAAGTGCGCCGGATCAATCCGCTGGAATTGCCGCAGTACCGGTTTATTCATGAAGACCGGGAAATCGTTAAGATAATCAAACCGTGAGCGGCGGAGGCTGGAGTGCCCCGCCGGTGAAGGGGAGCACAGTGCTTCCCCCACAACCCAAGGAGGTAACCCGTGGTGGTGAAACGCAAAACCGCAGGAACATCCGCCCGTAAAACGACGGTGAAGCGCGCGCCGGCCAGAAAGACCGCCGCCAAGAAGACGACGACTAAAAAAGCGGTTAAGAAGACAACCCGCAAGACCGCGGCTAAGAAAACCACGGCCAAGCGGCCGGCAGTGAAGAAGAAAGTCACCAAGACAAAGAGTACTGTTAAAAAGTCCGTCAAAAAGAAGACGGCCCAGAAGAAGGCGACGACCAAGAAATCCGCCGTGAAAAAGACCACCAAGAAGGCGGTCACCAAGCCGAAGAAAGACAAGAAGAAAGATAAAAAGCCCAAAAAGGCTAAGGATAAAAAGAAGAAGGATAAAAAAGGGAAGAAGGGCAAGCGCCGGAAATAAATCGCGTCGGCATTTAAATAAATGAAAAGGGCGGCCTCCGCAACGGAGCCGCCCTTTTTTAATGATCAAAGTTTGCCGGCTGCTGTTCTTATCCGGCAAAGAGAACTATTATTTCTTTTTGGGACGATAAATGTGGGTGGCTTGTCCGAAGAAACTTTCAGCCGCCTCCATAACCGTTTCCGTCAGCGTCGGGTGGGCGTGAATGCTCATCTTGACATCCGTGACTGTGGCGCCCATTTCGATCGCCAAAACTCCCTCAGCGATCATCTCACCGGCATTCGGGCCGACAATGGCCACACCCAACACCCGTTCGGTGTCGGCATCGACAATCATTTTGGTCATTCCGTCCACGCGGTTCAGCGTGATCGCCCGTCCCGAAGCGCCCCAGGGAAACTTGACCGCGACATAGTTGATGCCCTGTTCCTTGGCCTCGCCCTCGGTAAGACCGGCCCAGGCCATTTCAGGATCGGTGAAAACGACGGCCGGAATCGCGTTCGGTTCAAAAGCTGCCTTATGGCCGGCGATGTGCTCGACCGCCACGCGGCCTTCGTGCGAGGCCTTGTGCGCGAGCATCGGGTTGCCCGCGATGTCGCCGATCGCGTAGATTGATGGGTCGGCTGTTTGCAGCGAGCTGTTGACTTCCACAAAGCCGCGGTTATTGACCACGACCTGCGTGTTTTCCAGTCCAATGTCATCGGAGTTGGGCTTGCGTCCGATCGCCACCAGAATTTTCTCATAAGTTTCTTCGCTCGCCTTGCCGTCTTTGTCTTCCAGCGAAACCTTGATCCCGCCGGAGGTTTCTTCCAGCTTGGTCACCTTGGTGGAGACCATAATCTTGTCCATGATGGTCGTCAGCCGTTTCTTCAGAATATTCGAAAGGTCCGGGTCCGAGCCGGTCATGATTTGGGGGAGCATCTCGACGACGGAAACTTTACAGCCCATTTCCGCGTAAAACTGACCGAGTTCCAGACCGATGTATCCGCCGCCGATAAGCAGCATGGTCCTGGGGATATTGGCCACTTCCAGCGCGGAGGTCGAATCCAGGACGCGTTCGGAGTCCGGCGCAAAGGGAAGCTTGATGGGACGCGAACCGGTGGCAAGGATCGCTTTGACGTAAGTCAATGTCTGTTTTCCGCCGTCGACCAAATCGATGTCGAGGGTGTTGGAATCGACGAAACGGGCGCGGCCCTGGATCATGGTGATTTGGCGCTGCTTGGCCAGCTGTCCGGTCCCGCCGGTCAAGCGGTTGACGACGTCGTCTTTCCAGCCGCGCAGCTTATCGATATCGACTTTGGGTTCGCTGAAGGTCACGCCGAATTCGCTGGCCTCACGTGCCTCGGAAATCACCTTAGCCGCGTGCAGCAAGGCCTTCGACGGGATGCAGCCCCGGTAGAGACAGACCCCGCCGGGATTTTTTTCCAAATCCACCAGGGTAACGTCCAATCCCAGATCGGCGGCCAGAAAGGCGGCCGCGTATCCGCCGGGACCGCCGCCGATGACCACCAGTTGCGTGTCTTTGCCGGCCTCTTCCTTGGAAGGTATAGCCGCGTGGTCCGCGGCCGCCGCGGGCTGCGGGGCCACAGATGCCGGTTTAGCTGCCGGCGCCGGAGCGGATTGTACTGCCGAGGTCTGTGCGGGTGCCGCCGGGGCCGGTTGTCCGGCTGGCGCCGATTCCGTGCCGGCTTCAATACGCATGATGACCGCGCCGATCTTCACATCTTCCCCGGGACTGACCAGGATTTCCTTGATCACACCGCCGACCGGGGCGGGCACGGGCAGAGAGGCCTTGTCCGTTTCCAATTCAATGAGGTCGGCACCTTTCGCAATCTGATCGCCGACCTTAACCAGCACGCTGACGACGGTTCCGGATTCGATATTTTCACCCACTTCGGGAAGTATGATGTCTTGCATAGCCGTATCCTAGCACTTCAAAAAATTAATGGTTGATTTGGCGCCGCCGTGAAATGACGACTGGTGTCCGTCTTCGTCCGGACCGTTGGTCCCGCCCCGGAACGGTTACTCCGACAGTTCCATCATAAACGGCTGTTCGATCGCGTCGCAGACCCATTTCAGGAAGCGCGCGCCGTCCGCGCCGTCGATGATGCGGTGGTCGTATGAAAGGGAGAGAGGGAGCGTGAAACGCGGGACCAGCTGGCTGTTTTCGTAGACCGGTTCCCATCCGCCGCGGGAGACTCCCAGGATCGCCACCTCGGGCCAATTGACGATTGGTGTGAAACTCGTGCCGCCGATGCCGCCGAGGTTGGTGAGCGTCATCGAACCGCCTTTAAGATCGTCCGGCATCACCTTGCGGTCACGGGCCTTGGCCGCGACAGCCACGACCTCGTCGTTGATCTGCAGAATAGTCTTTTTATCCACGTCACGGATCACCGGGACCAACAGCCCGTTGTCCGTATCGACGGCCACGCCGATGTTGATGAACTTTTTGTAAACGATCTCGTGGGTCGTCATATCGACGGAAGCATTGAACTGCGGGAAGGTCTTGAGAGCTGAGGCCATGACCTTCAGCAAAAACGGCGTGACCGTGAGTTTGCGGTCCTTGGTCGAATATTTTTTGCGCAGTTTCTCCAGTTCAGTGATGTCGGCCTTGCCGAACTGCGTGACATGCGGAATCGTTTGCCAGCAGAAAGACAGGTGATCCGCGGTGACCTGGCGGATCTTGGACATCTTGACCCGTTCGACTTCACCCCAAGTAGAGAAATCCGGAACCGGGCGCTGAGCGAAGCCTCCGCCACCGCCGCCGGCGGCCGCCTGGTTGAGGGCCTTGGCGTAGGTTTTGACGTCGTCCATGGAGATCCGTCCGCCGCGTCCCGTACCGGGGACCTGCGCGATATCAATTCCGATTTCCCGCGCGAAACGCCGGACCGAGGGCGCGGCCGGGACATGCTTTTGCGGTCCCTTGGCCTTGGCGGGAGCGGGTTGGGCGGCCGGTTTAGGGGCTGCGGGTTTCGGCGTCGGGGCCGCCTTGGTTGCCGCGGGGGCCTGTGGTTCGGCCTTTTTTGCCGCGGGGCTTCCGGAAGCGCCTTCCTCGATTTTCATCACAACGGAACCGATCGCGACATCCTGTCCTTCAGCGACCAGAATTTCCTTGATGACGCCGTCGACGGGTGAAGGGACGGGGACTGAGGCCTTGTCGGTTTCCAGCTCCAGCAGGTCCTGGTCTTTCTTAACGGTGTCACCCACCGCAACGGCAATGGAGACGATGTTTCCGCGTTCGATATTTTCACCCACCTCGGGGAGTTTGAAATCTAACATGATGCGTACCTGAACTTCCTAACTGATCATGGGGTTGAGTTTATCCGGATTGATCTGCAGGTCCTTGGCGGCCTGTTCGAGGGTCTCGGCCCTGACCTTGCCTTGACGGAAGAGTTGACCGAGCGTGGCATAGACGATGTGACGGTCATCGACTTCGAAGAAGTCGCGCAGGGCCTGGCGTGATTCGCTGCGGCCGAAACCGTCGGTTCCCAGCGAGGCGTACGGGCCCGGGACCCACTTGCCGATCCCGTCGGGCATGATCTTCATGTAATCCGAAGCAAAAATAAAAACGTCACCCTGATTTTCGAGCAAGTGGGTGACGTAAGGTCTTTTCGGTTCCTGGTGCGGGTTGAGCATGTTTTCGCGTTCGACCGTCAGGGCTTCGCGGCGCAGCTCATTGTAGCTGGTGACGCTGTAGACGTCGGCGGCGACCCCGTACTTTTCTTCGAGGATCTTCTGCGCCGACAGGACCTGGTTCGTGATCGATCCGCTGCCGAACAGGCACGCCTTGACCTTGGCGTCGGATTGCGCCCCTCTGAATTTGTACATCCCCTGCAGGATCCCGTCACGGCTTCCTTCGGGCATCGCCGGCATGGCATAGTTTTCGTTACCCACGCTGATGTAGTAGAAGATGTTCTCCTGCTTTTCATACATCCGGTGGATTCCCTCGCGGATAATAATCGCGATTTCAAAGGCGAAGGAGGGATCATAGGTGACACAGTTCGGGACCGACGACAACAGGACGTGGCTGTGACCGTCCTGATGCTGCAGGCCTTCACCGTTGAGTGTTGTCCGTCCGGCGGTCCCGCCGATCAGAAAGCCGCGGCAACGGGAATCTCCCGCCAACCAGATCAGGTCTCCCACGCGTTGCGGTCCGAACATGGAGTAGTAAATATAGAACGGAATGGTGTTAATCCCGTAATTGGAATACGCCGTACCGGCCGCGACAAATGACGACATCGATCCGGCTTCGTTGATACCTTCTTCGAGGATTTGGCCGTCTTTCGCTTCCTTGTAGTAGAGGAGGCTGTCGGCGTCCACCGGTTCGTAGAGCTGGCCGACGTGCGAGTAAATCCCGCATTGACGGAAGAGGGCCTCCATACCGAAGGTCCGCGCTTCGTCGGGGATGATCGGCACGATCAGTTTGCCGATGTCCGGGTCCTTAAGCATCTTGGTCAGGATCCGCACGTAGGCCATGGTCGTGGAGACTTCACGGCCGTCGGTTCCTTTATAGAACTCTTCAAACAACGCCTCCGGTGGCGGGGCGAGCGGTTCGCTCGTCTCGCGGCGGGCCGGCAGGTAGCCGCCCAAGGCCTTGCGGCGTTCGTGCATGTATTTCATTTCTTCCGAATCTTCATCCGGCTTGTAGAACGGAGCCGCGGCGACGTCTTCGTCTGAGATTGGGATATTAAAACGGGTGCGGAACTGCTTGAGCTCGTCTTCATTGAGCTTTTTTTGCTGGTGGGTGATGTTTTTCCCCTCGCCGGATTCGCCCAGACCGTAACCCTTGATTGTCTTGGCCAGAATAACGGTCGGTGCGCCCTTGAACTCGCTGGCGGCCTTGTAGGCGGCGTAGACCTTGACCGGATCATGGCCGCCGCGTTTGAGATGCTCGAGCTGTTCGTCGCTCAAGTGGGCGACCATCTTTTCCAGGCTCGGATGCTTGCCGAAAAAGTCTTTGCGGATGAAGTCTCCGGATTCGACCGAATATTTCTGGTATTGCCCGTCCACGCATTCGTGCATGCGCTGGGCCAGCAGGCCGTCTTTGTCGTCTTCGAGAATGGGGTCCCAGTCGCTCCCCCAGATGACTTTGACGACATTCCATTGCGCGCCGCGAAAGAGGGCTTCCAATTCCTGGATGATCTTGGCGTTTCCGCGAACGGGACCGTCCAAGCGCTGCAGGTTACAGTTAATGACAAAAACCAGATTATCGAGTTTTTCGCGTGACGCTACGGTGATCGCGCCCAACGATTCGGGTTCGTCGCATTCCCCGTCACCCATCATGCACCAGACCTTGGCGTCGTCCTTCGGCTTCAGACCGCGGTCTTCCAGGTAACGCATGAAGCGCGCCTGGTAAATCCCGCAGATCGGACCGAGGCCCATCGAGACGGTCGGAAACTGCCAGAAGTTCGGCATCAGCCATGGATGCGGATAACTGGAGAGGCCCTGCGCCGGTTGCAGTTCGCGGCGGAAGTTGGTGAGGTTTTCCTCGGTCAGCCGGCCTTCCAGGTAGGCCCGGGCGTAGGGTCCGGGCGAGGCGTGCCCCTGAAAATAGACAAAATCTCCGCAAAACTCATCGGTCCGCGCGCGCCAGAAGTGATTGAATCCCACTTCCGAGAGGGTGGCGGAAGACGCAAATGTAGAAATATGGCCTCCGATGCCCGCTTCAGCACGGTTGCCGCGCACGACCATCGCCATCGCGTTCCAGCGCACGATGCTTTTGATGCGCCGTTCGATCTCCCGGCTGCCGGGCATGGACGGTTGGGCCGTGTGATGGATTGTGTTCACATAGGGCGTGTTGACCGTAAAAGGCAGGGTGACGCCCGCGCTCTGGGCGCGCAACTGCAGTTGTTGCAAAATCTTCTGGGCCTGTTCCATGGAGCCGTGAGTCAGGACATAGTCGAGCGAACTGAGCCACTCCTGGACCTCGACATCATCCAGTTCGGAGGTAGATTGATTGACACTGTCTTGGTTCATGCGATATCCTTCGGATTTGTCTATATTGATGGCGATTGGACTGTTGATGGTCTTCGGGGAGCCCTAAATGAAATGCTATTGTATTATGCTTTATTTAATTACGCAAGCACATTTTGCGCTACGAAATGCCATTTTTGTGTGGTATAATCGCCGCAACCGTAACGCAGACAAAGCCATTACGAACGGGCCGTAGCGGCTCGGCAGAGGGGGACAGGGCCCGGCCAGGGCCTTTTTTTCATCATGGGACAAACGATCGTCACCAACAAGAAAGCACTGCGCGACTACTTTATCACCGACACCTGGGAGTGCGGGATCGAGCTGATTGGGGCCGAGGTCAAGTCGATCCGGGCCGGTCATGTCAGCTTCAAAGACACCTTCGCCCGGGTGGAAAAGGGACAGGTGCTCCTGTACAACCTCCATATCGAGCCTTATCAGGCTGCCAGCTACGAAAATCTGCCCGCCGACCGGGTTCGCCGGCTGTTGCTTCACAAGCGGGAGATCAAGAAAATGGACCAGGAAGCGACCCTCAAGAGTCAGACTTTGATCCCCACCAAGCTATACTACAACAACCGCGGTCTGGTCAAGGTGGAGGTGGGCCTGGCCAAGGGGAAAAAACAATACGACAAGCGCGAGGTCATCAAAAAGCGCCAGATCGAGAAAGACCTCAAGCGCGCGCTGCGCGGGCGCAATCCGCGCTAACATAATGAAATCAAAGTCATTACCGCTGTGGATCATATCCGTCGTCTTCGTCGTTTCGCGGATCATCGTGTTCGCTTGCGGTGTTCGCTTCGACATCCAGCCGCTCTACACCGGAATTCAGCTGGCCGATCCGGTCCTGCTGAAGACCCGCCTGCTGGAGACCTTGTACTATCTGCACGGCCAGCCCCCGTTGTTCAATCTGTTTGTCGGCGCCATTCTGAAGCTTTTTCCGGACAACCACCTGCCGGTCTTTCACGCTCTGTTTATTGCGACCGGATACCTGCTGGCGGTCGGATTTTACCGGCTGCTGCGCTGTTTCGACATCCCCCGCGGCTGGTCCACCGCCCTGGTCTGCTATTTCATGATCAATCCGGCGGTGATTCTGCTCGAGAATTGGTTGCTATACACCTATTTCATTCTGGCCATGCTGGTGTGGCTGGCGGTCTTTCTGCACCGGTTCCTGAGAGACCGCCGGACGTGCGATCTGGCGGCGGTGATGGGGATGATGGGGGTCCTGGTGGGGACCAAGAGTACGTTCCACATCTTGTGGTTTGTATTGATCTGGGCCGGGGCGTTTGTGATCTTACGCAAGGAGTGGAAGCGGCTGCTGGTGGCGGGAATCGTCCCGTTTGTGTTGATCGCCGCTCTTTATGCCAAGAATTTCTATGTGTTCCGGTCCATGACGACCAGCCGCGCCTGGATGGCGTTCAATCTGCTCGAGATGAGCGCCAAGCTGGTGCATCCCGAGAAGATCGACGAACTCTTTGAGAAGGGCGTCCTAAAGTCGTATCCGGGCGGGGTGGCGAACAAGTCCGGGATTCCGGTCCTTGATGATCTCACCAAACCTTCGTCGGGGGAGAAGAACTGGCACAGCCTGCTGGCCTGGCACTACGCGGATATCGATCTGGAAAACACGCGTTACTTGCTGAAACATTTCCCGGAGTCTTACCGTTATTCGGTCTCCCGCGCCTACCTGATGTATTTTTTCCCGGGGCCTACCGACGTAACGTTTCCCAACCGCCGCCACATCGCCGTATACGAGAATTGGTATCACTTTATGTTCCGCCGTCTCAACACGATTAACGACGGGAAACTCTACACAGAAAAGCTCCTGCTGTGGCATGCCTTCGACCGGATGAAGTGGGATGATTGGGGGACCAACATGTACGCCCTGGTGGTGATGTTTTATCTCGGGTCATTGCTGTACGCCTTGGGGTTGGCGGTGGCCGAGTGCCGGCGGCAGCCGGAGAACCTGCCGTTTATCCTGACCATCTTTTTTATGGCCTTCAACATTCTGTATCTGACCACGGGCAGTAATCTGTTTGCCTGGATCGGGGCCAACCGCTATCGGTTTGTCCTGGAACCGTATTATTTGACGATGTTCGCCGTGACGGTCTCCGCCTTTCTGCGCCGGCAGCATCGGCTGCGGACCCGGGAGGAAGGCCGGAACGGAGCTTGAAAATTATGTACTATATGGTACAGTATTAGCATGAACCGCACGACCGCCGATAAATCCGACGCCCGTTCCCGGATGATCACCGCCGCGTTCGATCTCTTTCATCAGAAAGGGGTCAGCGCCACCAGCGTCGATGAGATCCTCGCGCATTCCGGCACCGGCAAGAGCCAGTTTTCCCACTACTTCAAGAATAAGGAAGGGCTGCTGCACGCCTGCCTGCAGCATTTTCTGGACCAATTGAAGAACGGCCAGTTGCCGGTCAATTATGAACTGGACAATTGGGAAGATCTGGAAGCCTGGTTCGGATTTTTTATCGGATTTCAAAACAATACCGCGTGCCGTCGGGGTTGCCCGGTCGCGACGATCGCCAGCGACCTGGAGGCGCACAGTGAAGTGATCCGCCAGGACTTGAAGATGGTCAGTGATTTCACCCAGACCAAGCTGGCCCGGTTTTTCGACAAGATGAAGGCCCGAGGAGCGCTGAGTGCCGCCGCCGATCCCGACGCGCTGGCGGACTACTGCTATTCCATCATGCAGGGCGGTCTGGCCATCTCCAAAATGAACGGGAACACCGCCGCCTTTGAGCGCGCCGTGGCCCAGGCCATGACGCACCTGCGGGCCCTGAGTCCGTAAATCGTCACCGGAATGTTACTTGACAATCGTGTACTAAATAGTACAATTTTAGAAATCGATCATAACCCCGCACAAGGAGGAACATATGCTCACCATCTACGCCCTGGACTTGTCATCGCCCGCACTGAAGGTGCTTTATGTGGCCAATTATTTGGGACTGCAGTATGAACGCAAAGGTATCAATCTGGCGGAGGGCGAGGGCCAGAGCGAGGAATACAAACGGATTCACCCGGCCGGAAAGGTCCCGGCGATCATCGACGGCGATTTTAGTCTGTGGGAAAGCAATGCCATTATCCGTTATCTGGCTGCGAAGGAGAAATCCGACCTATATCCGGCCGACCTCAAACAACGCGCGCTTATCGACCAATGGATGGACTTCGCCGCACTGCATATTCAAAACGGGATCGGCCGCGTGCTCTGGAACAAGATCATGGCCCCAAAGCTCGGACGGGAGGTTGATGAGAATTCGCTGCAATGCGGGCTGCAGTTCCTGAACCGCTACCTGCCGATCGTCGATGAGCAGCTGGGCAAGACGCTTTACATCGCCGGTGAGAAACTGTCCTTGGCTGATTTTGCGTTACTGGCGCATACCGATCCGCTGGAGGCGATCGAAATCGATGTGAAGAAATATCCGAATCTGGACAAGTGGCGCCGGCCGCTGCAATCCGCGGATTTCTTTCAGAAGGTTCACAAGTTTTACGGCGAATCCGCCATGGCCAGGGGCTAAGACGCGGACGATCGAACAGTTGATCACAGACAGGAGGCACTGCGAGCGGAGTGCGGCACACCGCGTTCGTCGCGGTGGCTCCTGTTTTTTTAGTGATGGCGCTGGCGGGTGATTTCGGCGAGAGTGCGGCAGGCGTCGACGGTGGTGAAGATCCCGACGAGTTTTCCGTTTTGGGTCACCACGGCGCTGCCGTATTGATGCTCGGCCATGGTCTCCACGACCTTGTCGATCGGGGTGTTTGGCTCCACGCTGTAGACGTCGCTGTGACAGATGTGTTTGACCTGAATGGCGTCGGCGGCCTGGACGATACTCCTGGCGAGTTTGATGTCGCGGTCGGAAAGGATGCCCACCACGACGTCGCCTTCCATGACGGGCAGATGGCGAATCAGATTACTTTTCATCAGGTGTTCGGCATCGACGATGGCCTTGTCGGCGTCGATGGAAACGGGATCATAGGACATGTACTTCTGGATTGGGGGGATGTCCTTGCTCATCGGGTCTCCTTTGGAGTTTAAATCATGAAATTGAACCGGTGCGGGACCTTGGAGCCGTCATCGACACACTCGGGCGATGGTTGGTCCTTTTCGCTGTCACCGTATTCTATAAAGGAGACGATCTTTTGGCAAGACTTATACAGACCGCGTTGATGGGCCTTTTGGACGAGGTCGCGGATTTGCTCCTCCGAGATGGCGTCGGCCTGATGTTCGAGGAAGGTCAGCCAGTATTCGGTAATATCCTCCCGGTGGACGATTTTGAGGGAGGTCACCAGGTATTTATCCGCTTTCCGGGCCTTTTCCGGTGCGGGCAGGAACTTCACAAAGATTTGGCAGCCGTCGCAGCTCAGGGTTTCCATGCCTTCGGCTTGGTCGGAGGAGAAAACAGACAGCTTTCGATTGATATCATCTTACATAGCTAAATTATATCCTTTCAACAGGATGCAGGTATCCGTTCTAATACTCAGATGAATCGGTATATGTACTTAGAGGTTCCATGCGGTTCAGGGTGGGGTGCTGTTGCAATCATCCGGGTTTTTCGATATACTTGATTGCTGTTGTGAACACGACATCCGGTCCGGAGCCGGTGAACCGATAAATTTTTACAGTGCGACATTAATCCGTTGGATGCAAGTTTATCCGGGATAATAATTGGAATTCTCGAAACCTCGAATTTTCGAGACAATATCGAATTACCGAACGACAGAATGACCGGAACCAGAGGTTTCGAGAATTTAATATTCGGTCATTTGAATTTGTCTCGGATTTCGAAGATTAGATATTCGAGATTTCCTGCACGCCGATCTTTGAGAGTTTAGGGGGGTGAAACGGTATCGACTTACGATGTTTATGTCTTAAGATGCATGTCGAGGACGTTCGGTTGGCCTCGTTAATCATCCGAACACCCAATAAACGGCGAATATGACGCTGTAGCTGAAGCAGAAGCAATTCTCGCTGAAGCGACTCCCGTCTTGGTTTAAATTAAACCAAGCCCTTTTATAAGTCATGCCTGTGGATTTATAAAAGGACCCTTACAGGCTAGTCCCCTTCAAGTCTAGGGAAGGGCGGCGAAACTTATAGACTGGCGGGCATCAATCCTGTGCATTGGAGTGATGTCTGTGAGACTAAATAATGTACTAAACATGTAGAGGCTTAAGGCAGGCTCGGCAAGGACCCGGGTTCGATTCCCGGCACCTCCA
>JAGQKV010000002.1 GCA_020429915.1 Candidatus Omnitrophota bacterium
TTGGGACCGGTGGGCGTGCCGGGACTGGTCGGGTCGCTCGGGCCGGTCGGATCGCCGGGAACGGTCGGACCTGACGGAGCATTGGGCCCTGTGGGGACACCGGGGCCTGTCGGGTCGCTGGGACCTGTGGGATCGCCGGGAGCAGCCGGGACACCTGGACCGGTTGGAGCATTGGGTCCGGTGGGTAATTCAGTAGTTTGCGGAGCGTCGGGTCCGAACGGAGCGCCGGGACCCGTGGGTCCGTTGGGATCTACCGGAGCGCCTGGCCCTGCCGGGGCGTTAGGCCCTGTCGGGTCGCTCGGACCTGTCGGATCACCGGGAACTGCGGGTCCAGACGGAGCGCCGGGACCTGTCGGGTCACTCGGGCCGGTCGGATCGCCGGGAACGGTCGGACCTGACGGAGCATTGGGCCCTGTGGGGGCACCGGGGCCAGTCGGGTCGCTGGGACCTGTGGGATCGCCGGGAGCAGCCGGGGCACCTGGACCGGTTGGAGCATTGGGTCCGGTGGGTAATTCAGTAGTTTGCGGAGCGTCGGGTCCGAACGGAGCGCCGGGACCCGTGGGTCCGTTGGGATCTACCGGAGCGCCGGGTCCTGCCGGGGCGTTAGGCCCTGTCGGGTCGCTCGGACCTGTCGGATCACCAGGAGTGCCGGGAACGGCCGGACCTGACGGAGCGTCGGGTCCTGTGGGAGCGCCGGGACCTGTCGGGTCACTCGGGCCGGTCGGATCGCCGGGAACGGTCGGACCTGACGGAGCATTGGGCCCTGTGGGGGCGCCGGGGCCTGTCGGGTCGCTCGGACCTGTCGGATCACCAGGAGTGCCGGGAACGGCCGGACCTGACGGAGCGTTAGGTCCTGAAGGTGCGCCGGGACCGGTCGGGTCACTCGGACCTGTCGGATCACCAGGAGTACCGGGAACAGCCGGACCAGACGGAGCGTTCGGGCCAGACGGCGAGCCGGGACCTGTCGGGTCACTCGGCCCGGTCGGATCACCCGGTGTGCCGGGCATGGCCGGATCATTGGGCGTACCCGGTCCCGTCGGATCAGCGGGATCTTGCGGTAAGCCCGGCAATTCAGGCAGTCCCGGCGGGGCCGGCATCAGAACGATATCAGGATCACCCGGTCCTGTCGGCGGGGTTATTCCCCCCGGTCCCGACGGCGGCGTCGGTGGTGTCGGCGCGGCGACTTGCGCCAGCGCCGGTACGGCTGCGCCGAGTTGAACCGTGATGATTACGCTTGCAAGAATGGAAAAAAATCTTTTGAAGGTCATAGCAGTCTCCTGGTTAATAAAAAAATTCTTTACCATTCTATGGGCGAGCCACAATTGCGTCAATAGGACATGCTTGTACGCAGTTGCCTTTTTATGGTAATTATTTGAGATTACTATGTTTTGGAAAGATTACGGTGCGGCGGGTGGGAAAAAATACGGTCCGGCGCGGACTGATTGACCGGCGGGGCCGTGCGCGAAGAGTTATTAGTAATGCGGCGGGGGTTCCTCGTCGTCGATGGGTTTGACCAGTTCTCCGCTCTCCATCTTTTCGGAGAACGTATTGATCTGATTTTGCAGGTCGCTCAGGGCCGTCTGTTGGCTGTTAATGACTTCCGTCAATTCCTCGATCTGCATATCGAGGTAAGCCACACGCTTTTCAAGTTCTATGATGCGCTCTTCCATATATTGGAGGTCCTCTGTTCGGCGGAGGCGGACGGGACTATTCGACCAAGGTGTCTTCGGTCTTTTCGTCAGGAAGCAACGCTTCGGGAGACGACGGGACGCGACTCCGGTGACGCCGGCGGCGGATTTCTTCCCGTAAAAGCTGCTTGCCGCGCTTGAAGGCCTTGATGACATTTTTACAGAGGTCGGCTTCATCTTCGCTGCACTTTTCGGAGATGAAAATATCGTCGAGGTGCGGGACTTTGATATCGATCCGGACGCAGGCCGTATTGGCCTTTTGATGATGCTTGCTAAGTTTTTCGATAACGACATGGACCTTGGTTACATCCGGAGCGATGGTCTGTACCTTTTCGAATTTTTCGCGGATGATTTCATTTATTTTGGGGTGATTGTGAATGTCATGGAAAGTAACTTCAAGCGGATTTAGCATGGGATGAACCTTTCTATCTTGTTGTTTCGGAATATTTTGCGCAAAATACCCTGTCACGCGGGGATGGCCTTCGGGGATTTTGTCCTGAAATATAAATCATTCTAGCAGATAACCGTCCGGGATAACAGCCCAAAATACGCGAAGTCCCGGAAATCCTCAGATTTGGGGGTAACCGTACCTGTTCCGGTGGACGGTGCTGCGGCGCACGTAGGCCGGGGCCGGGCGTTTGCAGATATAGGTTTCGTACAGGCGGGTGAATACGAGTATGATTCGACGAGAAATTGACATAACGACATCCTCCCTTGCGGTTGGCGTCCGGAGGGATGACCGGACGGGGTACTACGGGGATAAGTATACCATCAAGTAGCGGGCAGGGACAACATTGAGTGATCAGACGAGTATCCTGCCGCCGGAAAATCTAGCCGTTGGCAGGGATTTCGAATGCTAAGGCGGTGCTTCCTGAGTGCCTCCAGCCTGACGGTCCATCTCCTGATCACTAGCAAGCTCCACCACTATCCCTTGATCACTGAACCCCGCCACCCGCACGAGGCTGGGCAGGACCGGGGCGCGGTCCACGGGCTCCAGGTGGACCGGCAAATGAAATCCGTTAATATGCGCAATCTTCGGCCCGAGCAGTTCCCCGGGGTCGCCCTGTATGACCGACACATACGTCCGCGTGCCGGGCAGGATGAACTGCAGTCCCGGACCGATCAGGCCGGTCATCCGTCCCATTTCAAGAACCGCCAGCCGTTCATCCTCATGGATAATCTTGACGCACCGGGTGATCAGGAGGATCAGCAGCACGGCACCGGATAGCAGGATGAGGTAGTTGGTCATCATGGGTTAAAAAAAGCGGACCCGCCTCTCTGTGCACCTAACTTTTGCGAGGCTTCCACTCTTTCTTCGGTCCCTTCAACTTGGGATCGATCTCGCGGCGGGATTCCTTCGACCATTCGCAGTGATAGTTGTCGATTAATTCGTTGTCCAACTCGTCGGCCTTCAGGGACATGTTGAAGATGTGCCGGCGGATATCGTCGGACAGGCCTGTTTTCAGGTCCGCCAGCCGCACCCGGTACGAGAGGTACACCGATGATTCATAAATGGCCAGGAAGTACGGCGGGACGGGATTGGACAGCAGGTAGCGGTACAGCGGCTCGAGCCCGGTCTTGGGGAGTTTCACCAGCGGACAGGTCGCCAGCAGGTACTTTTCTTTGTAGACGAAGATCCGGATTAAGGCGCTGCCCTGGTAAAATTCCCAGAATTCGTACCCCGCGCGGGCGACCACCGGATCGATTTCGCGTACCCCCAGGGCCCCTTCCACGAATTCGGCCAGCGAACTCAGGGTCGCTTCCTGAAAAAGGTTTTTACCATCGAGTTTGTGTCCGCAGTGCGAACAATAGTCGGATTCTTCGACGATGAGTTGACTGCAGGACGGACACTTGACCGAAAACTGTTCCGGCCGGTTGGCACGGAATTCCTCCAGCTCCTTTACCAGAGCCTCGCTGGGCAGCGCGTAACCCATATTTTCGGCCTGCGCGATCTTGCAGGTGGTGACCCCGATAATCCGACCTTCCGCGTCGAGCATGGGGCCGCCGCTGTTGCCCGGATTGATGGCCGCGTCCGTCTGGACATAATTGTTCTCGCCGATGTTCTGGCTCGGTGAAGAGACGATCCCCTCCGTCACGGTAAACGGCCGGCCGAAGGGAAAGCCCATCACATACACCTTGGCGCGCATCGTCAGTTCGTCGGAATTGACAAACGCCGGGTCGGTCTGCCCGAGGTCCTCCTTGCATTCGAGAAAGGCCAGGTCGAGCGCCGGATTGATTTGCAGGACCCGGACCTTGTACTTGTCCTTGTCTTGCGTCTCCACCGCGACAAACCGGTTGCCGGCCACCACGTGATGGTTGGTGACGACCAGATTGTCCGACGGCAGATAGAACCCGGAGCCGGTCCCGCTGGAGGTGGTGACCTTGACGACGGCTGAGGAGTATTGGTCGATATCACTCATGTGGTTGTATCCTGTGTGGAATATCGAATATCGAATATCGAAGGAGCATCGAATTACCGAATATCGAATTCTGAAACTGTTTGTTTCGAGAATTCGGAGATTCGAACTTCGGGCTTCCTTCGATATTCGGATTTCGGGTTTCGATATTGATCATCACGTTATCCGTTACTTTGTCATAAGCATGACCTTCTGCACGAACCCATGCAGGTTGCGTGCCGCTTCGGGCCATTTTTTGCCGCTGACTTTTTTGAGCGCGTGGTTGAGCGCTTCTTCCACTTTGACCGGAGGCGAATACCGGTACAGCAAATTGTAAATGCCGAACGCCAGGTAGTAAAAACCGCTGACGAAGCGGTCATGGGCGATTTCCTTTTCGGCATTGGTGTAGTCGTTGCGCAGGATTTCCTGGACACGGGCCAGGGCCACGGGCGTGCGCACCGAAATGAAAAAGCTGGGAATATACATCGCCTTCTGAAAGCGGGCCTCGTCGTATTCTGAGCGCAGTTTGTGCAGGGCGTCCATGATCTCGGTCAGCTTTTCCGCGTCACTGAGCTGGCCCTTCTGCAGGCCGGAGCTGATCTGCTTCTCGATATCGGACCGGAGTTTGCCCTGCGGCGCCAGCACGCAATCGAGTTTCATCAGCGTCATGACCGCTGCGTCGAGCGCCACCGCGAAGCTGCGTTCGTCGCGCAGGTAGTCGATATAGGCGTCGAGTTCCTTAATGATATCATTGAAGTCTTTCCAGAGAGTCTTCTGCTGGCCTTTGGAAAAATGGCGTACCTCCGGCTCGCGAAAGCGTTCGGCGCCCAGCTCCTCGACAAAGATGTCGTCGTAGTAGTCGGCCTGGATACAGATTTCATGGAAGACGTCATAAATCTTGGACGGCTCGCAGGCCTCCATCGGGGTCTGATAATAAAAGAAAAGCTCGTTGTTATGCAACTGGATCTGGCTGGTGGTGAGGACCGAAAAATTGATCTCGTTGATCTGCCGCAGCAGCGGGGTCATGTTGCCGTCGCCCAGCCGGACAAACGGAGCGATGATCTGGATGTATCCTTCACGGATCGCGACGTTGAGCACGGTCGACCCATGCGGGATGGCGATCTGGTCCGAATCGCGGAAGCGTTTCAGCGCGTAAGGATCGCAATAGTTGATGATGTTGTGCAGGGTATCCCTCAGGCGGCCCTTTTCATAATACTCCACGGCCTTGTTCCAGTATTTGGCGTCATTCTTGGCCGAAAGGTTCCCCAGGATCGGTTTGTAATATTTGGGTGCGACTTTCATATATAACTAAGTATAGGCACAGCCGGGCGCAGGTCAAGGGCTTCGCGGGGAATCTGCCTCCGCCGCAGCCGGCATCTCGGGCTCGCGGTAGGCTTCCTCAGTTTTCTTTCGTTCAACGGCCGCCTCCAGGATTTCCACCAGCTCCTGCTCCCCGGCCGTGCGGGCGCGGTCGAGCGGGGTTTCGCCGCGGTTATTCTGACTCGTGGGATCGGCGAAATGGTTACGCAGCAGATAAACGGCCGTCTCCGTGGCGCCTTTTTCGACCACCAGATGCAGGCACTGATCGCCTTCGCCGGTTCTGACGGTCCAGTCCAGCTCCTCGAAGTCGGCCAGATACTGAAGAAAGCGTGTCTGGCCCAAACGACAGGCGTGGTGCAGGGCAGTCCACTCCGCTTTTCCCGGTTTATTTAACAAATCAGGATCTTCTTCCAGGATGAGCCTGGCGATCGCGATGGATCCCTTGCTTGCCGCCTGTTGCAAGCTGTAGACATCGACCGGACTGCCCTTTTCAATAAGCTTGCGGACGGTGCTGTAGGATTTGTGGATGACGGCGTGATGAATGGGTAGATACTGATCGGCATCCTTGATGTCCAGCTTCGGATCGGAGTCGAGGATCAATTCCGCCAGCTTCCATTCCCGGTTCTGAACCGCCGTGTGCAACAAGGTCTCCCCGTCGCTGTTTTTGAGGTTGACGTCCCCGCCGTTTTTGAGATACAGGTACACGTCGACCAGGTCCCCCATGCTGATGGCCTTGTGGATGTCGTGGGGGCCGGGAGCCGGTCCGTCGCCCATGGCCCATTCGCGGGCCTTGACGAAGGTTTCCGCTTCGTCCCATGTCCCGAGGACCGGTCGGTCACCGATCAATTCAAATGCCTTCCTCGCGTGCACTTTATCCCGGAAGTGATACGCGAACCAAGCATACTTGTTGGCGACGCGGTATTTGTAGGGGGCCTGCGACATGTAATACTCGAGGTGTTGAAGCGTTTCTTCCCGGGTAAAGTCGAATTTCTTAAGGTAGTCGTTGAACCCGACATAATTCATGACGCTGAGCAGGATGTGCGCGCGCATCAGTTTGCGGTAATGCTCGTCCAGGTTAATGGTCGAACCCCGCATAAAATGTTCCAGTGCGCCCGGTCGGCCGCCCCAGCGCGGCAACAGGGTTACGGCCATTTGCCGGTACAACCGGGGATAATGGGGATCGACCTTTTGCCCCTTATCGAAAATGCTGCGCGTGGTCGTGTCGTCATGGCTGAGGCTCATCGCGATTAAGATCCAGCGGGCGTATACATCCACATTGTCGGGATGGTGCTGCAGGACGCGCTGAACCAAACGCTCGGCCTCGGTCAGTTTTTCGTGAAACCGTTGAAAACTTCCCTTGGTCACCGAATTGGCATAGTCACCGCCGCGATAGCTCCAGGCGAGACTGATCAGGGCCTCGATTTTGACCAGCTCCGGTAACACCGAGTCCGGGTATTGGGTCTTCCACTCCTCCAGGGCGGCCAGGAATTTCGGCGTTTCTTCCTTGATGTCGAGGTCCCAGAACCCTTCCGCGATATCACTAACGAAGCCATGGTAGTGCTCCTGCCTGAGTTCGGGGTCCTGGTAAATGTAATCGCCGGCATACTCCAACAAGTCGTAGCGGCCGGCACCGAACAGCGCCGCAGTCATGGTGTCGAAGGTACCGTCCCGATTACGGGCAGACAGCTCTTCGCGAATGACCTGTTCATCGACATTCACGGTGTTGACCTTGCTCACCAACGAGTCGTCCATGGTCAAATCCAGCAGCACATCTCCCTTTTTGTTGTACAGCCTGTACGAACCGGACGCTTCGCCCTTTTGGTAGACCAGACGCATTCTCAGTTCATTGGTAAAATAATAGGCTTCGCCGTCCCGTTTTCCTTCCACGTAGTGATACTTGGAGTCCAGCCCGCCGTTCCAGCGGTAGTCTAAATCCCATCCGTGAAGCTGGCCTTCGTGGTATTCCTGCTGTCTGTCTATACTACCGTTGGGAAAGTACCATGTTTGGTCCACAGTGTGCCGTCGGGATTGTACCAGGTGTGTTCTCCTTCCGTCTTGCCGTCTTTGTATGTGCGGGTCTCGGCAAGTTGTCCGTTGGGGTGAAAAAATTTTGACGGTCCATGCAGTCTGCCGCGGTAGAAGGACGACTCTTCCTTTAATGTCCCGTCTTCGTAGAAAAATTTACTTATTCCGTGCTGGAGATTGTTGACCCGCTCTTCTTCGGACTTCAGCGCTCCGCTCGGATAGTACCATTTATTGATACCGTTCATCAGATTGTTCTTGAACTGATTGACGGAGTAGTACTGACCGTTTTCCAGGTAGCGCTTGATCTCGCCTTCCAACTAGCCGTTGTCGAAGTGATCTTCACTGCGGATCGTTCCGTCTTTGAGCCAGGTTTTGCCGGGACCGTGAGCTTTATCATTGAGGATGCCGTATTCTTCCGCCAGTTGGCCGTCGGCGTAATAAGTGCTGCGTATTCACCTGTTTTGTCCGAGCAGAAAAGGGATGAACTCATACCTTTGTTCCGTGTGCACCCGGCCGTTCATATGGTAAGTTCGCTTGACGGTTTCATCGTAAATCTTATAGCCGATGGCGCTCAGGATGATCAGCACCGCAATGTACAGCCCGAATCTCCTGATCATGTTAACCTCCTGTGCGCGGTGACTGTCCACGCCAGCGTGGAAAATTGTTTGAGGTCCACTTCATATCCCAATTCGCGCAGCACGGCCAGGTCGCGGTCGTGGATCCAGTAGTATTCGTCCTCGGCCTCGTCCACCATGGCGCTGAGGCCTTCGGTCCGGTATTGGGCATTGATACGCTGCTGATCTTCTTCGGTGGAGTACATCAGGTCGCCGAAGACCATGATGCCGGCGGGATGCAGGGCTTCGTGGCAGGTCTGAATCAGGATTTGTTTTTCTTCCGGAGTGAGGTGATGAACGGTATAGGTGCTCACGATGGCGTCGAACGGTTCCGGCGGGCTTTCAAAATACTGCAGCAGGTCGGTCTGGATCAGTTCATAGTTCCGGCCGCCGAGTTTTTCGCGGGCGATGGCCAGCATCTTCCCGGAATTGTCCACCCCCACGATCTCCCCCGCCTGGATGAGATTCGAGAGGTTGCCCGTGCCGGTCCCCAGATCAAGGACGCGCCGGCAGTGGCGGGCGTTGACCTGACCGGCGACCCAGCCGAGCAGTTGCGCGTACCCGGCACGGTAGGGAATCTCTTCCTGTAGCACGTGCGCGTCGTACTCGTGCGCTTCGTCATCGTGATTAAATTTGTCCCCGTAACGGCTTTTCATGCGGCGGTGATTTCCGTCCGGCCCCCCTGTGGTCCTAACGGCGGTTTACGCGGGATTTATTCCGGTAAATCTTTCCAATTCTAGCACATTACGGTGAGATTGCTATTTTCGGCGGCGCTCGCCGTTTCGTTACATGCCGCGGAATAGAACCCGGCCGTACGGCAGGAACGGCCACGGGATGGAGACCATGACGAGCAGGAAGACTACCAGGACGGTGATCGCCATGCGTTTGAAGGCGGCCTTGGCGTCCGGGGCCTTTTTGACCAGGACATTGCCCACATGCAGCAGGATCACGCCCAGGACCATGGCGAAGATGTGCTCCACCGCCACGTAACGCAGCTGGGTGTCGGACATCGTCATCTTCATCCCCGCTTCGAAAGCGGCCTTGACGTTGGGACTGATAAAGTAGAGATACAGCCCCAGCATGACCTGCAGGTCGTAGACGATCATGGTGATCAGCCGGGTGGTGTGAAATTTCTTGTCGGCCTCCCCTCCGCCCAGCCAGCCGCGGAAGGATTTGATCAGGAGCAGGACCATAGTGAGCAGGACCAGCCAGCGGCCCCAACTGTGGACGAAGAGTGCGAAACTGTACATGTTTTTACCTCAAGTAGTGTTTATAAATTTCGAATATCGAATCCTCGAATGTTCGAGGGAAATCCGAATCTTCGAAGTGCCGGATGAAATGACTGAAATCCCTTCGCTTGCTGAATTACGGTAAAACTATGGGGCCGTTTCGGTGATTTGGGAATTCGGTCATTCGATATTCCTTCGAATATTCGAAGATTCGGATTTGGAGATTTATTCTCCTGTCACTGTGCCGGCGTCGATCTCAGTGAGCCGAGCGGTCCCAAGGCAGCGTCGCCGATTTGCATGCTGTCGGCGAATTCTTCCAGCAGCCGGAAATGTTCTTCGTATTCGTCGACGGTCGTCATTAGCTGAAGTGAAAGGATCTGCCCGTCGAAGTAAAACTGGTACCATACGCTGCGCAATCCCTTGGGCATTTCCAGCCACATCAACGCGGCGTCATACCCGTGCAGTTGCTTTCTTTCCGGACCGCGTACCGTGACTTCAGGGTTCTCCGTGACGGCCAGGGCGATCAGCCGGGCGTAGTCGACCGCCGACTCGACGTTCCGTGGCGGCGTGTCCACGGTAATGCCGATGCTCGGGACCGGCTGGGCTTCATTCTTGGTGTATAACAACAGTGCGCGCGAACCGTTATTAAGGAAGATGTTCTGCCGGCCGATCCATCCCGGCACCGCCTGCCAGCACATTTGCCGGCCGCTGCCGATCAGGACGCAGTCCGCCGTTCCGCCGCTGCCGATGCCGCGCATGCCGGCGCCTCCGGTGCGCACGGCATGGATGAACTCGTTGGCCGTATGAAAGCCGTACCAGGACATCTGTTCGGGGAGTTCTCCGTTCCATAAGCTGTCCTTGCTGGCTGTCAGCATTTGGACAAAGAAACCCGCCGGTTCGGCAGCGGGGTCCTGCTCAAGTGCCAAATACGCGTGTTCCATTGATCTCTTGATACGGCCGGCGGCATAATTGCCGAACATCGCGGCCTGGCGCGCCCGCAGGGATTCAGGTGATTCAGGGCTGAGCCTCATAACCTTGTCCGCGTACTCTTCGCAGGGCTCGACTTCGCCCACACTGCAGTGCAGATTGGCCAGCTCCAGATTCAATTTGACGCTGAGCGGATCATCATTCAGTAATTCCTGAATAACGGCCACACGGCCGCTGATATCCGTACCGACCGGCGCCAGATACGTCTGTTGGGCGTGACCGGTGGCGGCTGTAAACAGCAGGATCAGGGTTCCCAGGACGAGACGAACCTTCATGGGAGGGGTCCTTTCATTAACCAGGCGCGGATGGAATTGCTCATAGACTGGCTATTATACCCGATGATCGGCGGTATTTTGATCCATTTTTTTGATTTGGTCCGGACCGCGACCCCGCTCCCCTTTTCCCAGGTCACCTCTTCGATGTCCCGGCGACGGATAAGACGACGTCCGCTCAGACGCGATACGTCCAAGGTGTCGATGCCGAGCAGGACACGCGTGCGGATGCTCTCGGTCAACGCGTAAGCCGTGAGGATGGCGAAAAACACCAGGATCCCCAGGGCGGTATTTGACGCGTTGGCATTGATCGCGATTACGATGAGGATTGTGAACACGATGCTGGCGGCAAAGATTGCCGCGACAAAGCCGAGCGGATGACGGAATTCTTTGATTTCGGACGGGTTCATCAGCGCAGAAGTTTTATCAGGATGATAATCACTAACCAGATGGTCGCGAAAAACGGCAACGGCAGCCCCATGGCCACCGGCACCAAGGCCTCGGAATCGAGGATCGGGTCCTGTGCATGCTGCGGGTGGACCTTGCGGTAAATCCGGCTGGACAACACGGCCACCAGCGAATTCACCAGGATGATCAAAAACAGGTTCATCACTTTCCACTGCGGAGCCAGTTGTGACTCCAGCAGGATCACCGTCAGGATGTTGACGCAGATGGTGGTCAGAACGGCCCTGAGGACTTCGTTCATGTCCTTGACCACCGTGCTGAAGACCCCGCCCATCCAGGAGATGTAAAAACTGACCGACATAAAGCCGACCATGCGCATGACCGGACTGTCGACCTCAAATATGCGCACCAGCGTGTTGTGCGCCGCGATAAAAAACAGCATCGGAACGGTCAGCGCGAAACCGATCAGATAGATACAGATGAAGATATTCTTCAGCAGGTTTCTGATGCGCGGCGACATGGGCCAGCCTCGTTGTTACCAGGAATCGGTGATCGAAATTTCCGTGTCAACGTTCTCCCGCCACCCGGCGCAGCCGGCGAGCGTGACGGTCAGTGTAACAAGTATGGCATATATCATCGGTTTAGCCCGCATCCGCAAGGTACTCCGCGAGCAGGATGACCAGCTCTTGTTGCCGGGTGAGGACTTCATCGACCACGGCCTTGTCCTGCGGATGAATGAATTCGGGGTCGCGGGTAATGTCCTGCCAGAAGCGGATTTCATCCTCGTAGAGCGGCAGCATCAGCTCGACGATATCGGCGGCCGATTCGGCCTGGCTGATCAGTTCGTCCAGTTCCGCGTCGAGTTCCCCCGCCGCCTGATCGGATTCGGCGACTTGTTCCTTTTCTTCAACGGTCAATTCCTCGGGGGCCTCGCCGCGTTGCTGCTTGTTTTCCTCTATGCGCGGGATCATCGCTTCCCACGCCGCTTCCAGTTCCGCGGCAAGGGCGGCAATGCGTTCTTCCCGTTCCCCGCTGCCGGATTTATTCCGCATCGCGGCCAGGTGGCGGGCCGGTAACATCAGCCCAGATTCTCCAGGACCGATTTTTGTTCTGTCAATTCATGCGCCAGTGCGGCAAGCCGTTCATTCTCTTTCTGTACGACATCCGCCGGGGCCTTGGCGAGGAAGTTCTCGTTGCTCAGGCGTTTTTCCAGGGAGTCGTGCGCTTTTTGCAATTCGACGATTTTCTTGGTGAGGCGCTGCTTCTCGGCGTCGATGTCGATCAGGTCGCCCAGCGGGACGGCGATCTTGACCTTGCCGACGATGGCCGAGGCGCAGTTTTGGGTATCCACATCATCGCTGCCCAGGTTCAACTGTCCGATATTGGCGCGCGCCCTGATCATGTCCGCGTTCTGTTCGAGCAGCTGCAACGCGCCGTCGCCGGCCGTGGCATTGACGGTGATCTGTTCCTTGGGGCCGATATTCCACGTCGAGCGGATATTGCGCACGGCCACGATCGCGTCGATCACCGTCTGCATTTCGGTCTCGGCGGCCGAATCGATCCATTTGCGGTGGCACACCGGCCAGCTTTGCCGGCAAAGCGGTCCCTGCTCCTTATACAAATGTTCCCAGATCTCCTCGGTGACGAACGGGATGAACGGGTGCATCATGGTCAGCGCGACGCTTAAGATCCCCACCGCCGTCTGTTGCACTGCCGGATCGTCCCAGCGGTCCTTGATGATCTCCAGGTACCAGTCGCAGTAATTGTTCCAGAAGAAATCGTAGATCAGATTCTCGGCCTCGGAATAATGATAGGTCTCGATCGCGTGACTGACATCGTGCAGGGTTTGATAGAGCCGCGATACGATCCACCGGCTGACCAGGTCCGCGGGTTCGGGCGGTTCGGTCTGCGGGGCTTCCTTCACATTCATCAGCACGAGCCGCGAGGCGTTCCAGATTTTGTTGGCGAAATTGCGCCCGACCTCGAAGTTGTCCTTGGAGATGTACAGGTCCTGCCCCGAATTATGGATGAGGCTGAAGCGCAGGGCGTCGCCGCCGTACTCTTCCACAATCTCCAGCGGATCGATCGCGTTGCCCAGGGATTTGCTCATCTTGCGGCCCTTGTCGTCGCGCACGGTCCCGTGAATATAAACGTCGCGAAACGGGAGATCACCCATAAATTCATAACCGGCCATGATCATGCGCGCCACCCAAAAGAAGATGATTTCCGAGGCGGTAAAAAGCGCGTCACCGGGATAAAAGAATTTCAGGTCCGCGTTGTCGTGCGGCCAGCCGAAGGTGGCGAACGGCCACAACCAGGAGCTGAACCAGGTGTCGAGGACGTCTTCGTCCTGACGAAGCGTGTTTTTCCCGGAAATGGCCTTCGCCTCTTCCTCATTCAAGGCGGCGTACTGATTGCCCTCTTCGTCGTACCACACCGGGATGCGGTGGCCCCACCAGATCTGTCGGGAGATGCACCAGTCACGGATGTTTTCCATCCAGTTCATGTAGACCTTTTCCCAGCGGGCGGGATGGAATCTG
The DNA here is from genome assembly GCA_020429915.1 of Candidatus Omnitrophota bacterium. Taxonomy (GTDB): domain Bacteria; phylum Omnitrophota; class Gorgyraeia; order Zapsychrales; family Zapsychraceae; genus JAGOSC01. The sequence goes on from JAGQKV010000002.1 coordinate 13,477, forward strand.
ATGTCGCCGTTTTGCACCGCGGCGATGGCCGGCCGGGCCAGCGGCTCCATGCGGACGAACCACTGTTTCGACAGGTACGGCTCCACAACTGAATGACAGCGGTAGCAATGTCCCACGGCGTGGGTGTGGTCTTCCCGTTTGACGAAGAATCCGTGTTTCTTGAGGTCTTCGACGATATCCTTGCGCGCGTCGAAACGGTCCCGGCCTTCGTAGTGGCCGGCATGCTCGTTCATGGTCCCGTCTTCGTTCATTACGTTGATGTGCGTCAGATCATGCCGGCGGCCCATTTCAAAGTCGTTGGGGTCATGCGCCGGGGTGACCTTGACCGCGCCGGTCCCGAATTCCGGATCGACAAACTCGTCGGGGATCACCGGGATCTCACGGTGCATCAGCGGCAGGATCAGGGTCTTGCCGATCGCGCCCTGATAGCGCGGGTCTGCCGGATTGACGGCTACAGCTGTGTCACCAAGCATGGTTTCCGGCCGGGTCGTGGCCACGATGATCCCGTTATCAGGGTCGTCTTTAAACGGATAGCGGATGTGCGTCAGCGCGCCCTGGGTCTCCTGGTGTTCGCTTTCTTCGTCGGAGAGCGCGGTATGGCAGCGCGGACACCAGTTGATAATCCGTTCACCGCGGTAGATCAGGTCTTTGTTGTACAGTTCGACGAACACCTTGCGGACCGCCAGGCTGTAACTGTCGTCCATGGTAAACGCGGTGCGCGGCCAATCGCAGGAAGCACCGATTTTCTTAAGCTGATTGATGATCGTGTCGCCGTATTGCTGCTTCCAGGACCACAGCCGTTCGAGCATTTTCTCACGGCCGAGATGATGCCGGTCGGTGCCTTCTTTGTGCAATTGTTTTTCCACGACGTTCTGGGTGGCGATACCGGCGTGATCGGTGCCCGGCATCCAGCAGGCCTCAAAGCCCTTCATCCGTTTGTAGCGCATGATAATGTCCTGCAGCGTATTGTTCAGGGCGTGGCCCATGTGCAGGATCCCGGTCACGTTGGGCGGCGGGATGGTGATGACATACGGTTTTTTATCGCTGGGCTCGGCGTGAAAACAGTTTTCATCCTCCCAGTATTTCGCCCATTTGGCGTCACTGGTCTTAAAATCGTAGCGCTTAGGTAACTCCATAGCTTATTCCGTGATATGTGCTACGTGATAAGTGATACGAACAGTGAAGCGCCTGCTTTACGTCAACGGGCCTTCCTTTTGTGTGGCCTGCCGGACGATATGTCGTAAACTGTTCGTATCACTTATCACTTATCCCGTATCACGCCTTTCATTTTAGGTTCTCGTTCAATCGCTGTCTTATACGCGAATTTACCGATCAGTTCCCGGAATTCCGGCTTTTCGCGGACGTAGATATAGGTTTGATCGTCGATGTACACCAGATGCCAGTACGGCGACGCGGTCAGTGCCACGGTCAGCGGCGCGCGCTGGGCCAGCCAGCGGCTGAGGACGACCACATCAATGTGGTAGCTGCGCAGCGTCGCATCCCAGCCGGGACGGCCGGCGATCAGTTCGAAATAGATTTCATAGAAGGCGTCGCCCATGGTATCGAGACGGTTCTGGATGAAGACCTTGTTGTCCGGGTACAGCTGATACGCCAGAAAGCCCCCCCAGTCCATGTCGTTGAGGATGTTGCCGCCGACGCGGTTGGTCTTCATGAATCGGACGGCGTCGAGTGGTAGCAGGTTCCGGTTGGCTCCGAATCCGAATTGATACGTACTTTGCGGTCCGCCTTTGGCCACGAGAAACACGCAGACCAGGGCCAGCGCCAGACCTGCCGTGATGCCGCGTTGTCCCAGAATCCGGCTGATACCGGCCGGCCATTCCCGGTCCCGGACGAGCAGCGACAGGTAGTGGATGATCACCGGCGCGCTGAAAACGGCGAAGATCGGGATCAGGTTGACGACCTTAAGTGCCAGGGCCGCGCCGATGACAAACACCAGCATGTCGAAGACGTCCACCCGTCGGATCATGCCGAAGATTACCGTCACATAAAAGGCCAGCGCGCACCAGAAAACCGGCAGCATCGTGTAGCCGAAGACGCGCGGCGGAAAATATTCGGGGACCCGGTATTTGATGGCCAGGTACATACTTTCCAGCGGATATGTCCAGAAGCCGAATCCCGCCGGGGTCAGACAACAAGCCGCCGCAGCGAGGGCTGTGATCAGCGCCAAATGCCTCAGCATCGGACCGTCGACCGGATATTTAAGGTTGCCGTCGAACAGGTACGGCCAGGTGCGTGCCAATATCGCAGCCGCCAGATACGTCAGCAAAAGAATAAATCCGAAAATACTGCCGAAGTGCAGATTCGACCAGAGCGCCATCAGCGGGAGCACGTGCCACAGCCGGGTGATGCGTCCGTTTTTGTAGGCATGCAGCCGCGTGCCCAGGTACATCAACAGCAGGTATGTGATGACCTGCGGCCCGACGGTCAACCGGAAATGCGACAGAAAGACCGTCACCAGCGCGATCCAGAAGATGATCAGCGGCGAGGCTTCCCGTTCGCGCATATGCTGCCACAATAAACCGATCATGGCCATGACCAGCGCGCTTTTGAGCATGATCACCCCGGTCAAGCCGCCCAGCGTCTGGGCCGCCCCGAAAAGGACCTCGCTCAGCCATTGCGGATTCGTCACCGGTAATCCCGCCTTGGTGATCGTAATCCGGTCCACCATGGACAGCGACGGCTCCCGCAGCCACAAGTGACCGTTCAACAGCGATCCCCACAGCGTGAAGGTCTTGATTTTAAAGGTCGTCAGCAGACCTGTGCAGGCCAACAAGGTGATGAGCAAGTAGGTATGCGGGTTTTGGGGGAGTGGGATGTGGCGTTTCATCTGTGAGTGATCAGTGATCTGTGATCTGTGGCCAGGTGTGCTGTCACCCGAGAAGCAACGGGCCGGTCATTCTGATCACTTATCACCGATCACTTACTTTTTGTCTTTTAGAAGTTTATATTCAATCGCATCCGTCAGCGCCTCCCAGGAGGCTTCGATAATGTTCTCGTGTACGCCGACGGTGGTCCAGGAGTCGTGGTCGTCCTGCGATTCGATGAGGACCCGCACCTTGGCGCCGGCCCCTTCCTTGGAATCGAGGACGCGGACCTTGTAGTCGACCAGGTGCATTTCCTTGAGGCTCGGATAAAACGGATTGAGGGCCTGGCGCAGCGCCTTGTCGAGTGCATCTACCGGGCCGTCTCCCTGGACGGCGGCGAACTGTTCCTTCCCCTCTACCGACAGGCGCACGATGGCCTCGGCAAAGATGCGGCCGTCCAGGCGCTTTTCCGAGTAGGTCCGGAAGGTTTCAATCTTATAGAACGGTTTGTACTTCTTAAGCTGGCGGGTCATGAACAATTCAAAGGAGGCGTCGGCCGCTTCAAACTGATATCCTCCGTGTTCCATGTCCTGCAGGTTCTTCATCAATTTGCGCGCCTGCGGCGACTTCTTGTCGAGTTGGATATTCATCTGCTCGGCCTTCTTGACGATCGGCATCTTGCCGGCCAGCTCGGAGGTGATAAAGCGGCGGTGATTGCCGACCAGTTCCGGATTGACGTGCTCATAGGCGAGCGGATTTTTCATCATCGCATCGATGTGCACTCCCCCCTTGTGGGCGAAGGCCGAGTGACCGACGAACGCCGCATTGTTCGGGATGAGGCTGTTGGAGATCTCACTGATGAAATAACAGGTTTCCATGAGTTTCTTGAGGCTCGACTTGGGCACGCAGTCCAGTTTGAGTTTGGTCTGCAGGATCCCGATGACGGTGGCCAGATTGGCGTTCCCGCACCGTTCGCCCAGTCCGTTGAAGGTCCCCTGCACGTGCACGCATCCGGCGCGCACCGCGGCGATGGAATTCGCTACCCCCAGCTCCAGATCATGGTGGCAGTGGATTCCCAAATCGACATGGAAATGCTGGCGGATCCCGGTGATGATTTCATAAACTTCGAAGGGCAGTGTGCCGCCGTTGGTGTCGCAGAAGATGATGCAGTCGGCGCCGGCTTCCTGGGCGGCGAGTACGGTCTTAAGCGCGTATTCCGGGTTGTTCTTGTAACCGTCGAAAAAGTGTTCGGCATCGTAGAAGACCCGCGCGCGGCGTTTCTTCAGGTACGCCACCGAGTCGCCGATCATCCGCAGGTTTTCGTCAAGCGTCGTCTTGATGACATCGGTGACATGCAGGTCCCACGTCTTGCCGAAGATACAGATAGTCTCGGCGCCCGACTGGATCAGCGCCCGGATATTGGCGTCTTCCGCGCATTTGACCTTGGCGCGGCGGGTGGATCCGAAGGCGGTGACCCGGGCGCTCTTGAGCTTCTTGCCCTTAAAATGCTTGAAGTATTCTTTATCCTTGGGGTTCGAGCCCGGCCAGCCGCCTTCGATGTAGTGCACGCCCAGCTCGTCGAGCTTGTGGGTGATCTTGATCTTGTCGTTGACCGTGTAGCTGACCCCTTCGGTTTGGCTTCCGTCGCGTAATGTGGTGTCGTAGATCGTTATTTTTTGCATGATGTCCCTCGTTTACGGCTGGATGATAACGTTGCCGTGGTCGTATCCTATTTGGTGTTGCCCAATCCGAATACCGTATGCAGGGCTTCGGTGGCCTTTTTCGCGTGCTTCTCCTCGATGATACAGGAGACGCTGATCTCCGAGGTCGAGATCATGTCGATGTTGATCTTCAGTTTGGCCAGCGTCTCGAACATCTTGGCGGCGATCCCGCGATGCGAGCGCATGCCCGATCCCACGATCGACACCCGCGCGACCGTCTTGTCGGAGGAGACCTGGCCGGCATTTATTTTCTTGGCGATGGCCTGGGAGGCTGCCAGCGCCTTGGTCAGCTCCTTGCGCGGGACCGTGAAGGAGATATCGGTCAGCCCGGATTGGGAGACGTTTTGCACAATAATGTCGACGTTGACGTCTTTTTGGGAAATCTCGGTAAAAATCCGTGCGGCGATGCCCGCTTTGTCCGGGACGGCGGTAATGGTGATCTTGGCCTCCGAGGCATTCGTGGTTACCCCGCGTACCGCGACGTCTTCGATTTTCGGATTGGCTTTCACTATCATGGTTCCTTCCTCCTTGACAAAACTCGATCGAACGTGGATCGGCATATTAAAACGTTTCGCGACTTCAATGGAACGCGCCTGCATCACCTGCGCGCCGAGCGACGCCATTTCGAGCATTTCCTCGAAGGTGATGGTCTTGATCTTGCGGGCCGATTTGACCACCCGCGGGTCGGTGGTGAAAATCCCGGTGACGTCGGTGAAGATTTCGCACACCTTCGCCTTCAGGGCCACGGCCAGCGCCACTGCGGTCAGGTCGGAGCCTCCCCGACCGAGCGTGGTGATTTCGCCGTCCGGTGAAAGCCCTTGGTAGCCGGCGACGATGACGATTTTATTCCGGCTGTGTGCCTTGCGGATCCGCGGCGATTCAATCGATATGACCCGCGCCTTGGTGTGCGCCGAGTCGGTGCTGATCCCCACCTGCGGACCGGTAAAGGCGATGGCGTCGTGACCTCTGGCCTTGATCGCCATGGCGAGCAAGGCTGAGGAAATCTGTTCTCCCGTGGACATCAGCAGGTCCATCTCGCGGTCCGGCGGGGTCGGGCACAACTTGAAGGCCATTTCTTCCAATTCGTCGGTCGTGTCTCCCAGGGCGGAGACCACCACGACCAGATTGTTGTCACTCTTCTTGCTTTCAATGATGCGGTCGGCGACGACCTTGATCCGGTCCAGATTCGCCACCGAAGATCCGCCGAATTTCTGAACGACGATGTGTTTCTTCATAACGTGATTCCCTTATTATTTCTTGCCGGTCCGCTGCGTGTCAGAAGCACAGGTTTTCCCGTACGAACCAACTGATCATTTCTTCCCCGCTCTTGAACTTGATCCCCAGCGCGCGGGTGTTTTCCTCGTTGTAAAGCTCGGCGCCGTTGTGCTCGATGCCCTTGCCGTACATGGCGAAGCCGACGGGCTCGTGTGTGTGCGTGCGCAGCGCCACCGGTGTGGGGTGGTCCGGCAGGACCAGCATGCGACTGTCCGGATGCGCGTCGACATAATCGCGGATAGGCCCGACAATATGCTTGTCGATGTTCTCGATGGCGCGGATTTTTTCCTTGTAGCTGCCCACGTGACCGGCCTCGTCCGGGGATTCGATATGGACGTAGACGTAGTCATGATCTTCCAGTGAGTTCAGGGCGTATTCGGCCTTGCCGGCATAATTCGTATCGAAATATCCGGTCGCGCCCGGGACATCGATGATGTCCAGTCCGGCCAGGCGGCCGATACCGTTGACCAGGTCCACAGCCGAAATGATGGACCCTTTCAAACCGTATTTCTGCGCGAACGGTTCGAGGTTGGGTTTTGTCCCCTGCCCCCACAGCCAGATCATAGTGGCCGGATTTTCTTGCAAATCGATGCGCACCTGATTGACCGAATGCCCGGCAAAGATTTCCCGGGATTTGGCGATCAGATCACGGATGCGGGAGTCGAGCCTGCCCTGCGGCAGATAGCCGGTGATGTTCTTGTCGGAGATGTCATGCGGCGGCACTGTCTTGAGGGCCATGTACTCCTGCGGCGTATCGGTCCGCAGCACCATGATATGGCGGTAGCTTTTACCGGGATAAAAAACGATATCCTCGTCTTCGATTTCCTCGTTCAACGCCTGGATCAGGAGCGCGGCCTCATCCGTCCGGATGTGACCGGCGCTGTAGTCGATCATGATGCCGTCCCGCTCAGTGACGAGATTACAGCGGAAACTGACTTCATTGTCCTTGAGCGTGATGCCCATATTGGCGGCCTCGAGCGGCGAGCGGCCGGTCAGGCTGGTGCACGGGTCGTAGCCGAGGATGGCCATGTTGCCGACATCCGAACCCGGCGGCAGTTTGTCGGGAATGGTCTGCACCATACCGGTCATGCCGTGCTGGGCCAGGTAGTCCATGTGCGGGGTGCGCGCCACCTGCAGCGGGGTGCGCTTGTCGAGATCTTCGACCGGATGGTCGAACATGCCGTCTGGGACGATGACGATATATTTCATATCCGTTTTTCCACGATATCCAGGAGTTTATCGATCACGCCCTGGCGCGTGTTGTCATGCGCCAGGATGCGCTCCTTGTCGACCACAAAGCCGAGGTAGTTTCTTTCTTTCAATGTGTTGGCGACCACCAGATCACAATACGCCGCGTCGAACAAGCCCTTGGCGGCACCGACCGCCACGTCCCCGCTCATGTCGGGTTCGAGCTTGAAACCGACCAGCAGCGAATCCGTGCTGATCTTCCTCAGGGAGCGAATCAATTTCGGCAACGGGACCAGGTCGAGCCGGATATCAGTCTGGTCGGACTTCATTTTCTCTTGCAGCGGGTTCCGGATCATATAGTCGCTGACCGCAGCCGCGTGAAAGATGGCGTCGTAGTGCTTTTTTTCTGCTACCAGTTCCGAGCGGATCAAGGCCATCAGGTCTTCGTAATATTTGAACGGGCGGACCGAGATCCCCTCGTCGGTCATGCGCCGTTCCACCGGTCCTTCGAAAACGGTGACTGAGGCCCCGCGCCGGCGGGCCTCGCGGGCCAGGCGTTGACCCAGCTCTCCGGTGGATATGTTGCTGATGACACGCACGGCATCAATCGGGACCCAAGTCGGACCGCAGGTGATCAGAATATTCTTTTGCGCAAGAGTACCCATTCGCTTTGTGTCGGCGCAGACAATCCGAATCCTACAGGCCGATTTCCTTGAGGACGGCCATGAGGTTGTTGTCGACCGTCACCGGCTCGGCAATCGCCTTGATGGCGGTATTCGGGTCTTTCAGTCCGTGACCGGTCAGGGTGCAGACGATCGTCGCCCCCCGGTCATCTTCGAAATAACCCGCCTCGCTCAACTTGAGCATGCCGGCCACGCTGGCGGCTGAGGCCGGTTCGCAAAATACGCCTGTGTGCGCGGCCAAAATCTTGTACGCCTCCAGAATCTCCTCATCGGTGACCATGTCGATCAATCCTCCGGATTCGTCACGCGCGGCCTCCGCCTGCTTCCAACTGGCGGGATTGCCGATGCGAATCGCTGTAGCGATCGTCTCGGGTTTTTCGATAGGATGTCCGTGAACAATCGGGGCGGCACCGGCGGCTTGAAAACCCAGCATCTTCGGCAGCCGTTCGGAGATGCCGGCCGCTTCATATTCGTTATAGCCCTTCCAGTAGGCCGTGATATTGCCGGCATTACCCACCGGGATCGCGTGAAAGTGCGGGGCGTCCCCGAGGACGTCGCAGACTTCAAAGGCGGCCGTCTTTTGGCCTTCGATACGGTACGGATTGATCGAGTTAACCAGTTCAACCGGATAGCTGTCCGTGACTTCTTTGACGATATTCAAGGCGTCGTCAAAGTTTCCGCGGATCTGGATGACTTTGGCCTTGTGGATCATCGCCTGTGCGAGTTTCCCCAGGGCGATATTTCCCTCGGGAATGATGACCACGCATTCCATGGTGCCGCTCTTGGCTGCGTAGGCGGCTGCCGAAGCCGACGTGTTTCCCGTCGAAGCGCACATCACGACCTTGGCGTTGTTTTCTTTGGCCATCGAAATCGCCATGGTCATGCCGCGGTCCTTGAACGACCCTGTCGGGTTGAGTCCTTCATATTTCAGGTACACGTTCAGGCCCGTCCGGCGGGACAGGTCCTCCGACGGGATCAGGGGCGTGTTGCACTCGAGCAAGGTGACGATGCTTTCGTCCTTGATCTCGGGCAGGTATTTACGGTACGTTCGGATCAATCCTTCGTAAGGCACTATAGCTTCTCCATTCTGATCGCCACCGGTTTGTGCCGGACGGTGTCGAGTTTTTGAATTTTCTTAAGGGCGGTGCGTACGACTTTTTCGGTCGTATAATCGGTCAGCATAATGACCGGCACGGCCTTGAGCGCCCCGTCATGCTGTTGCTGAGAGACGGAGTTGATACCGATCCCCGCCCGGCCGAGGATGCCCGTCACCTGCGACAAGACTCCCGGCTCATCCACCGCGTGAATGCGGATGTAAAACTTGGTCTCGATATGGTCGATGCGCCGCGGCCGCAGGGCCTGGTTCTGCGTGAAATGGTTGCAGTACATCGGATTGTTGGGCGCGTTGGCGGCGTTGATCAGGTCTGCGATGACGCCGCTGGCGGCCGCCATCTGGCCGGCGCCCTCCCCGGTGAGCATGACCTTGCCCAGCGGGTCCGCGTCGAGATAAATGGCATTGTACACCCCGTGGACGGCGGCCAGCGGGTGGTCCTTGCTGATCAACGTCGGATGCACGCGCGCCTCCAGACCGCCTTTGGATTCCTTGGCGATGGCCAGCAGCTTGATGCACAGGTCCAGGCTCTCCGCGTAGGCGATATCAATATGGGAAATATCGGTAATGCCTTCCGTATAGATCGATTTGACCGGCAGCATGCGCTGAAAGGCCAGAAAGGTCAGGATCGCCAGCTTATGCGTGCTGTCCATCCCGTTGACGTCCAGCGTGGGATCGGCCTCGGCATAGCCGCGTTTTTGCGCCTCAGCAAGTGCGTCGTCGAACGAGCACAATTTCTTGCTCATTTCGTCCAGGATAAAATTGCAGGTGCCGTTGATAATTCCGTAAATGCCGCGATAGGCGTTGCCCGCGATCGTCTCGGACACCGTTTTAATCATCGGAATCCCGGCGCCGACAGCGGATTCGTAATACAAATGCCGGCCGTGTTGCTGCGCGATTTTAAAAAGCTCCAGCCCGTGATTGGCGATCAGGTCCTTGTTGGCTGTAATGACGTCTTTGCCGTTTCTCAGGGCCTGTTCGACGATTTCCTTGGCGGGATGCTTGCCGCCGATCAGTTCGACGACGATATCGATGGCCGGATCATTGACGACATCCTGATACTTCTTGGTCCGTTTGACCGAACGCAGGCCGTGGATCCGCTTTTTGTCGATGCTGCGGTCGCAGATCGTGCGGATGTTGAACTCGGCATTATAACGTTTCTGAAAGGCGGTGCGGTTGCTGCGCAGGATCTTGACGACACCCTGGCCGACGGTCCCGTAACCGATCAGCCCGATTTGTAATTTACCGAATGCCTTGTCTTCGATCGCATCCAGCGGGTTAATCATGGGTGACTCCGTCCGTGTTTTTCAGATAATCGATGAGTTTACTCAGGACGACCTGGGCTTCGGTGTTCAGTTCGTCGAATTCAAGGCGGGTTTCGTAGATAAGGTCTTTGGCCTTTTCGTTGCAGCCACGGACAATGCCCTGCAGGACGGTTGCATTGGTCAGAAAAGGCGTATTCAGCTCCACGCCCATACGGGTGTTGAGCTCAAACGGCTGGGCGGTGACGAAGCACATCCCCCCCTCGCTGATATTCTTCAGTTGGGTGAGCTCCATCCGGTTTTCCGGCGTACGCAGATCAAAATACCTCAGCAGGAAATGCTTGCGAAAGCGCTTGTGACGTCGGCGTTCATGGTAATCGTCTCGTTCTCTTCTGGGAAGCATAGCGGAGTGCTCCTTTGATTGGGTTAGCGGAACGGATCGGTGCTGACTCTCAAGCCGTTCCCCTATGAGTTGCTATCAGATAAAATCGGAGCGGTGAGATTCGAACTCACGACCCCAAGTCCCCCAGACTTGTACGCTAACCAGCTGCGCTACGCCCCGATAAAGTATTTCAAAGAGGACCGGCCGCTATTGCGGCCTTCCCTAATATTTACACGTCTTTATCACAATATATATAATACGAGCGTTAATTATACAAGATAAAGTCCTGAATGCAAATGGAAAAATTGCTGTAATTCGCTATTTTGAGCCACTTTAGAGCACGCTGGCTAGGGATTGGATGAGTGACGCGCGGGCGTCGGATTCCGGTGATGTGCGGCGGGACAAACGGGCCGTGCCGGCCGGGTCCTGCTGGACGGAGCGGGTATCCCCGTCGTCATTATCTTCTAAGCCTAACAGAGGTATAAGGTTAGGCAGCGGTGTGATGTTGATGATCACAGGCTGTACGCCGCGGATCTGGAGCGGATTCACAGGCATGGCGGTGCCTTCCGGGGTGATGAACTCAAAGGCATCCCCGGTGATTTGCAGATTCATGTTTCGAGTGTCAAAGTCGATCCCCCCGGGTTCTTCGGCTGTGAGCGCTTGGTCGAGCGGAATGACACTGATGCCTGTAGCGGCCAGTTCATCCCACTTTAGATCACCCGCAATCGGATCTGGCGACTCAACGTCCACACGGACACTGCCGTTGTGGCGCACAGTTGTGGCAACGTCTTCATCTGTGATGAGATGATGCAAATAGAACGGAACCATATCTTCAAGTAACTTACGCGCTTCATCTGCGGTCATGGCCTGATCTTTCTTGACGGCGGAGATCTCCACCCGATCGAGCGGGGCGAAGCGCACCCGGGCGATAAAGTCACCGTCCCGCTGGTAAAGTCGCGTGGCCTCGGCGATATTCTCTTCAGTAATCCAGTCCAGCGCGCCTACATCGGCCCCGCCTTCGATCATCTTGCCCCCAATGAGCGTAAGGACCTTGCTGCGCAGGCGGGTCTTCAGAGGAGTGACAGCGGCGTCCGGCCGGGACGTGGCGGTCATGGCCTGGTCATCCCTGTCGCGATCGCGATTACGGAAGTTTTGCCAGCGGCGGAACATGCGGTACCCCACCAAACCGGCCAGCGCGGCCGATCCCGCCACCAGCAGGATTCTCTCCGGGTCCCGCAGGATCTCATCGAGCACGGCCATGTCCGGGGTGGCGTATGACCTGCTGTCGCGGACGACCGAGGGTTCGGCCTGACGTTCGGCGGCGAGGATGGCGCCGTCCACGATGTAACCGTTGGCGTCGAACGTGACGGTTTCCTCACCGATCGGTACCGACAGATTGCTTTCGGTAGCCACCTGGATGGCCGCGATATTGCGCATGATGTGGTCCGCCATGAAGAATTTATCCTTCTTGAAGCGCGCGACAATGGCGTCACGCTTGATCAAGTCTTCGCCGTCGGTGGCGGCATATATCTCGGCCTTGCGTTGCCCCAAGGCCTTGGCTAGCCGGACCACGGCTTCGGTGGGGGTCATGTCGTATTTCTCGGATAATTCCATGACCATGATGTTATTGCGCCGCGCGATCTGGGCAATTTCGTCGTAGAGTTCGATTTTGATTTGGTCCAGCGGATCAAGGTACTCGTAATGTTCGCCGATCTTGATGTCGGGGTGATTACTGGAGGTGATCAAGCCGTAGCCTTGTTGCTCGACGGCATAGTTATCCCAGGACAGCCGCCGGCGCAGGGAAGCAACGGTGTAACCCAGGTCGTCACCGCGATGGAACAAACGCCCGTTGAGCGGATCGACGTTCGCGCCGATGGTAATTTCTTCGATGTCGGAGGCAACCACGATACCGTTGTGGATGATCACCTGACCGGCCTCAACGCTATCTTTGTCGGTCACCAGATTTACGACTTCCGTGACTTCGGTGTTGGTCTCCGTCGGGATGACATCGCCGTCGGCGCTGCGTAACGTGATGGTGCGCAATTCACGGACGGTCAGCTGATGCTTGAGCATCGCCTCTTTGGTGGATCCTTTGACCCCGCCGAAGTTCACGCTCATCCCGCTGACCGCCAGGATGCCGGCTTCTTTGAGCTCCTGTTCCACGCCGATGAAGGCGTTATTGGACCCTTCGATGATGATAATATCTTCCATCTCCGGTTCGTCCGCGTCCGCCTTGAGGAGCGACACGCCGGACCAGCCGCGTTCCTCCAAACGGTCCAACGCGTTTCCGAGTGTCAGCGAATAACTGGACCGTGCCGGATCACTGGTCGAATCCAGCAGATCGCGAATCTTTCGACCGATAATGAGCTCGTCATCGCCTTCATATTCCGCTAAAAAGGCGTTCAGTTCCTCTATCATCTGCTCGGTCACACGGCCTTCCAGGTTGGCATTTTCCAGGGCGCGGCGGACTGAGACAGGACGCTGCTGGAGGGGCTTTTTGATAAATCCGCCCATCGCCGCCGGAACCAGGAGGTTGATGTCGACGGCTTCCGTGTCCAGAATCTGCGCGCCTTTCAGGTGCTGCACTCCCTCCTGTTCGGGCATCCACTGCAGGACATTGCGTTCTCCCGGAGAGATGTTGTTAAGGTCTTGCAGTTCCGCTATGGTGAATCCTTCCGGTTTATAAACCACGCCGTTAATGTCTGATATGGCGACAACTCTGATGCCTCCCCGCACCATCTTCAGGGCGATCGATCCGCCTACATCCCCGGCACCGACAACGGCGGCGCGCTGCGTCGCGGGATGGATTCCCTTATACTCGAGAATCGTTTTGATACTGTGCCACGTCGAATCTCCGGTGACCGCCAGTTCGACGTGGGAGATGGCGCCCACTTTGGCGGATCCGCCGGTCACGGCGCTGCCGATGATCTTGACGATTTCATCCTTGAGCTTACGGTTGAAGACGCGCTCGACGACCACACTGCCGTTTTCCTTGCCCTTGGGCAGTTCCAGCAACAGGCGTTTGCGCATGAAGCCGATGAGACTGTCGTCAAGGAATTTGCGGCCTGTATCGCGCTCGATTTCGGCCAACGCGCGGCCGTAACTTGACAAGGTCAAGTTGAAGATATCGACGCCGTGCGCGTGCATGGTACGCACTTCATTCATCAAGTGCATGGTATAGCGGCGGACGATACCCGCGATAATCGTTTCCTGGTTGTCGGAGGACATGCCTACGTCCGGCCCCCCGTCATAGACTTCCATGAGGCCGACGTCCACCATGGCCCGCGCCCAGGCGCGCAGCAAATCGTCCTTCAGTGACGTTGCGTCCTGATTCACCCCGAAGTACGTCTTGGCGCCGGCATAACCGATACCGGCCAGGACGTTCTTGGAATATTGTGAAACCGAGAGGTTGTTCAAATCTTCATACGCGCCTTTCATGATATCGTGCGCCACTTCGTCGATATTTCGCTTTTGCGGATCGTTCGCACGGGCCACCGGCTCGGCGTAACGGATGCCCCCCTTGGTGTGATCGGCTTCGCTGAGATCGACGAGCTGGGTAATCGCGTAGAAACGGTCGGGCAGATAGATGAAGACGATTTCCTTTTTGTTTTCAAAACCGGTTAGCGGGACCCCCTTAAAACGGATGGCGATCGCCTCGCGGCTGCCGCCGCTGGTTTCTTCCCGCTTCTCCGGTTCGACCACATCAGCGCTGGTGGCGGTGATATTCTTGACGGCGCGTTCGTACAGGATGGTCAACCACTGCGTCTCCGATCCCGCGAGCAGTTCCTCCAGGGCCTCTTCTTCGCCTTGCGGATTGTAGAGGTAACGGATCATGGCGGCGGCGATCTGCGGATGCGCCACGAGCTCCTCGATGGCGGCGATGCCGTCGAAGTATTCTCCCCGGTTATGCTTCACTTCGTAGTGCGAGAGTATTTCCAGGAACGTAGCGGCGCCCAGGAGTATATCCCGGCGGCGCGGTTCCACGTCGGCCAGGACCTGATCGAGTCCGGCACGGTTGGTTTTCTGATCGCGTTGACTGTTGAGGTAACGCAGCGCCTCGGGACGTGTCTTGCGCTTTTGCGTATCGGCAGCGCCCAGCACCTGTTCCTCAATAGATGCCCCGGTTGCGACGGGAGTCGTCATGGCCGCGTCACTGGTTTTGAGTCGTTTGTCGAGTCCGATAAAGTTTTGAGCCTGTAAAGCGCGGCTCTCCTGTTCACGCAGACTGGCCTCTGCCATACGGGCAGTTTTCAGGCTGGAGTCGAAGGACCCGGACAGCGCCTCACGCATGCGCACCGCGGCCAAAACGTCGTCGGAATCGGTTGCCGTCCTTTGTTCCAAGCGTCCCTCGGCGTTAAACACGTAGGTGTCCTTGCCTACCTTGATGGACAAGTCGCTGGCGGAAACCAGACGTTTGATGGCGATCTTGCGGGCGACGTTCAGCGGGAAGAAGAATCCGTCTGTCTCGAATTTATCCACAATCCGTTGAATAGCTTCTTCGACCCGTTCGTCGTCCGAAGTGTCCAGTTCGCGTTTCTTGGCGGCGATCATCTTGGTAACCTTGCGAACGGCCTGTGACGGCATCATCTTCAGCTCCAACTTCTCTGCGTCGGCGCCATTGCGGGCCAATTCCATGACCATCGTGTTCATGCGTTTGGCGATCCCCTTGATATCCTGGTACGCGGTGACACGGATTTCCTGGACCGGATCAATAAACACGGCTGAGTTGCCCTGCCTGAGGTCGGGGTGATTGCTGGCGATGATTTTCCCCTGGCTGTCGAGTTTCACCACGAAGTTGTCCCAAATCAGGGTCTTCACCTGATCGCGATGACGGTAAGGTAGTTGAATGCCTTGACTCGTCAGGCGCCCCTCGAACAAATCCAGGTTTGTCCCGGCGAGGATATCGGCGACCGTGGAGTGTATGACGCGGCCGTCCTGCATGACAATTTCCCCGAGGACTTCACTGCCCGTGTAATTGGTGACCGTGAAGCGATCATTGACGCGAATGGCCGGGCTGGTGACCACATCGGTCCCTTCCGAACGAACGATGATCCGTTGCAGCTGTTCGGTGGTGAACCGATGTTTAATGTAGTCCTCCAAATAAGAGCCGTAGGCCCCGCCGAATCCGATGCTGGTGGCGCTGAACGCCAGGATTCCCTTGCGATGCAGTGTCCGTTCGTAACCGTTGATCGAGTTGAATCCGCCTTCGATATAGATCAGCGGATCGCGGTCCGGATCGTCATCCAAGCTGCGCAGCCGGTCGATGGCGCCTTCATCCAGCTTATGTCCCGGTGCCATCGAAATCAGGATGTCCAGGTCGATCATGTCTTTGTCGCCCAGCGACCCCAAGGGAAGGTGGCGGACGCCTGTGCTTTCCGCCGGCATCCATTTCAGGACGTTTCTTTCGTTCAGGGCGATATTGTCCAGCCGTTGCAAGTCCCGGACGCTGAAGCCTTCCTTTTTATAGACCGTTCCGTTGATGTCTTCGATCGCCACAACCTGGTACCCCATGCGGGTGAGCATGAGCGCCAGCGATCCGCCGGTCGTGGCCCCGCGGATACCGATCTTGCGGCTGCGCAAATCGCGGTCCGGCAGGTATTCGTCGATCGCCTCGATGCTCATGGCCGCACTGAATGCTGTCAGCGACCATTCCTTCAGCGCGTTGAACTCGGTGTCGGTCAGACGTCCCGTGGCCGCCGATCCGATCGTCCGCGCGATCTCCGACTCGAGTCGCGAATTGAAGAGTTTGACCAGCGACGTCCCTCCGTTTTGCTGACCCAGATGCATGGAGGCGACCACCCGTTGCCGTAACGAATCCATCAGCGGGTCATGCAGGAAACGCCTCGGTGTTTCGGCGCCGTCCTCGAGTTCAGCCAGCAACATCCCGTACTGCGATGTGGACTTGATTTTGGACAGGTCCTCTCCGATGGACGGAATGGTTTTCATCAGTTCCAATTCATTCCGCAGGTGATCCCGATAACGGGTGCCGATCGCCTGGGCCAGCGTATCTTGATCCTTGGCCGTCATACCGGATTCGGTCCCGATCACATAACGGGAGGCCACTCCGGCATCCACGTAAGATCTCGCCAGTGATTTGAGCAGGACGGTTTTGATATTCTTTGAGTCCGGGAAGACCGACATTACCGTTTTGGCCCCGGAGAACGGTGTTTGGGTAATGGTGTTGCGGGCGAACTTCGAACGGGAAATCAGGTCAACCTCGGCAAAGGTGTTTTGGAAATGATCGTAGGCGACCTGGTCTTCCGGTATCAGCCGTCCTCTTTCATCCCGGCGCTTGAGGACCTTGTAACGGATGCCGCCCTGTGCCAGGGATCCGGTCCCGTTCGGCCGGTCAACAATTTGTGTGAGGGCATAGAAGTATCCGGGACGGTACGAGAAGACGTAGTCCACCACCCGCGGGTCGTCGGTCAGGGCGCGGCCGCTGATGACCAGGGTCACGGGATCATAATCCTTGCGCATGGCCGTGTAGATATTGGAAGATTTAACATGACGGACCGCGTTGTTAAAGACTTTGTTCAGCCAGGCCGTACCGGAATGTTCGATCATCTCCTGGACGTTTTCCGCAGAGGTCTCCCCGGCGAAGTAACGGTCGAAGGCGGCCACGATCTCAGGATTATCCGCCAACTCCTGGCGGGCGGCGATGCCGTCGAATTCAAAATCATCCGCGGCAGCGGCGTAAAGTTCCAGGAATTGAGTCGCCGCCAACAGGGCGTCTTTAACCGCGGGGCTGATCTGTTCATCCGGGATGGCATTGAGACCCGAGCGGTAGTTCCGCTGGCGACGGATGTCGGACAGGAACACCTTTTCCGGCTGGCTCAATTCGCGGCTGGCGCGGATCATGTCCGGGATATCCAAATCCGCCGCGGCAAACTCTTCTCTTAAGTATTCATGAGTATATTCGGTGGCGGCCTCCTGATCCGCGGTTTGCCGGCCGATCCGCGAGATGAGTTCGTGGGTCAGTAGTAATCGCCGCAGCTTGTCGACTTTGTCGCTGAAAAAGTACGGGTGAAGTATCACTACTTTCTTCCCGACGCTCGAATGGGCCGCGAACGGATTTCCGTTTTCGGCCACGGGCAGCTTGTAGACGATGTCGTCTCTGTTTTGAGTGGTGGTGTCGGTCGTGATGACGATACGGAAGTCCCGCAACCGTTCGAGTACGACCGGATCGGTTTCGGGGCGTTTCAGGAGGCGCTCGATTTCGTCAATGAGGACCCCCGCGTATTCCGCATAGCGACCGTTATCGTCCGTATCAATCTGGACTTCCCCGTCGATGATCTGGACCCGCATTTCGACGGGCGACTCGAGTTTCAAAACCTGTTCGGTTAAGGGCACCGTTAAGTCGGCGAACGTGGCCATATCGCTGTGGTTGTCGATCCGGCCGAGGACAGCGCTGTCCTGTGCGACCGGCAGGCCCCCGCTAAGGGCGGCCTTGCGCAGCGGCACTTTTCCTTTTTCCAGAGCGTCAAGATATTCCACGGCGCGCGTCAGGGTTTCGTCGATATGGATCATTAATTCCGTTAAGCGGTCCGCATCCGCGGGCAGTAATCCCCGTAGCAAAAAGGCGCGGTCCTGGATCTGGTGATAGTCAACGACCAGGTCTTCGACGGTGCGTTGGGCGGCCTGCGGAGCATACGGTCCGAACTTGAAGGCGTCGAGAAAACGCTGATTCACGAAGCTGTACAAAGTCTGGGCCTCGCGCCAATTCGCCGGTTCTCCCTGGTTTGCCGCGGCAATGGCGGTCCAGTGTTCCAGGTCCTGTTGTTTGACCTGGATCATCCGGCGCAGTTCTTCGGCCGGCGCTGTGGACACCCAGCGGATCATTTCCAAGGTGGCGTCGGCCCCGTCCTTCAGGCTTTTCAGGCGCTGGATCAGGGTTTGCGGGACTTCGTTGCCAACGGCGATCCGTCGGTTGATGTCACCCGAAATTTCCGCCAGCTGCCGGTCAAAGTCGATTTCAAATTTCCGGAGGGCCGACTCCCGGACCTCCTGCGCCCGGGCATTCGAAAAGAAATCCAGGGGATCGTACATCAGGAAGTAAATCACAGCGCCCAGGCCCGTCAGGCCCAGACCGAGGCGGAACACGTCGCGCCGGTTCAGCATGGCCATATCCTTGGAGACCGAATAGTCGGTGAAGGTGATCTCGCGGATCACCTCCGCATCAAAATAGCCGGCTCCCGTAAAGATGGCGGACGGTTGCAGATCATCGTCCACCCGTTCGAAAATTGTTCGTACGGGATTTTGCGGATCGTCCCGGGTCACGATCTCCAGCGGAGTTCCCCGGTTGATCAGTCGGCCGTCCGGGCGGGTGCCGCGCTGGAAATTGACAAAGTCGGCCAGCGACGGAAAGCGCATCTTGACGGCAATGACCATACCGTTGACCGTGACGTATTCCCTGACGTACGGCGTGTACAGGAAGTTGAACCGGATCTCGGCGAGAGCGGCGGCGATCTC
Organism: Candidatus Omnitrophota bacterium; assembly: GCA_020429915.1. Taxonomy (GTDB): domain Bacteria; phylum Omnitrophota; class Gorgyraeia; order Zapsychrales; family Zapsychraceae; genus JAGOSC01. Next base: position 32,393 of record JAGQKV010000002.1, read on the forward strand.
TTCGGTGTCCATGTCCGTACTCGGACCGACGCGTTCGGCAAAGAGACGCCAGTCTATTGAGGAACTGATGATATGAAACAGGCTGCGCATCAGACCGATCGGATAGTCCAGGGTGTATCCGTCCGGAGAGGCGTTGAGTGAGAGTACGACGTCCCTGGTCAGGGACTCCGGCAGCATGGCCACAAAGGTATGTTCGGTCTCAAAGATATCGCGGGTAATCGCCGCGGGATCGTAGGGCTGCCGGTGACGTGTTAATGTTTGGCGCAAGGCGTTTGAGATTTGAGCCCGGATGCGTTGGTCCAGCTGCATGTCGTCGGCCAGGACCTCCCAGCGGATAACAGCTTGTTCGATACTCAGGGCCTCGCCCAGGGCCGTGGCGACGACCTCTTCCTCGACCCCCAGACGTTCGGCGATGGTGTCCACCGCATCAATGAGCACGGCTGCGTCGGCCTCCACATAGGGTAACGTGAAGAGTTCGGCCACGTTCTGATCGAGGTAGCCCAGTGTCTTCCCGGTTGCGTCTTCGGAGACAATGGCAACGATCCGTCCGGCAAAATCCGTTTCGTCCGCGAAAAACCACGTCAGTAATTTATCGCTGACAGCGGCCCGGTCGCTCAGGTCCGTCCGTTCGGGAAAGAAGCGGCTTAAATATTCCAGGACGCGCTGGGAATCGGTAACCGTTGTCGGCTGGAGTTCTTCCAGTGGAACCGGCGTGTTTTGGGCCAGTGCCGTTTCGATTTGTTCGCGTAGCCGGCGTAAACGCATGCGGTGCGCGCGGTCCGGTCCGTCGGCAAGCAGGGCTGCGTCATCGGTATAACGGGATAGATACGCCAGATTGTCGCCTTGCAGGATGAGCCGTAGCGCGGAAAACTCGTCTACGATGTAGCGGACCAGCAGATCGGCTGTTGTGTGGCGCCGCAGATACAGCTGCTCGAGCAACTGGCCGATGGGACTCGACCGCAAGGCGCGCGCCTCGGGTGCGTCCGGCAACTCATCGATATCATTCAGCAATGGTAACGCGTTGAGCAACGGCGCCAAAAGTTGATAAAATTCACGCGCCTCGTCACGGGATAATTCGACATGATACTCCTGCGGGTCGTCCCGCAGAATCCCGATTACATCGTCAATATTGGTCCCGTCGAATTGTAGCAATGCCCTGGCCAAACGGCGTTGGTCGTTGTTAAACAGAAGATAGCGGATCCGGTTTTCCAGTGATTCGCGTGCCCGGCGGATCACCACGTCCTGCATTCCCTGCATGAATTCTCCTTGCGGGCTCATTCCGATCAGGTCGCGGTATTGCTGCAGTGCCAGACCGACTTTCCGGACAGCCAGCACATCGAGCGGATGGCCGTAGATCAGGTTCGAGAGGATTGCGTCTCTGACGATAGCCAGGCTCGGCTCGCTGAGCTTCAGCCGGGGATCATTCAATCCCCGTGCCCATGCTAAATTCTCGAGGAATTTTTCAACATCCGGGATTTCCCTTTGCTCCATCCAGGCCTGAAGATCATCGTCTTTGGCCAACAGGGCGGTGTCCGCCTGGACGCGGATATCAGCATTGTCCAGGCTGGTAGTAAGAGTGCGGCTTAAGGAAGCCAGCACGGCCCTGTCCGCCGCGGATCCGGCAAGCAATTCGCGGGGCAGGTCCGTGGAAATGGTCGCCAGCCATGTCTCGAGCATCCCGCGGGCGCGCCGCACATAGGCGCGCAGTTCTTTTTCACCGGTTGCCTCCGCAGGGACTTCCAGATACATTCCGGATATGACCTTATCGTCGACCAGCCACAGGTAAGGCGCCTCGGCCCGCGGCAGGATTGTTGATTCTGACAGGCGGAACAACGGCGCCAGGGCGAACTGGTCGGCCAGGTAGCGCTGCACCTGCCGGGTCAGGCCGATCTGCCGTCGGTCGATGACTTCGGGCCCGACCGACCACAGCCGGATAGCCGAGGTTTCGATCTCTTCGCCTTGATTGTCCATGAACACGCCCTTCTCAACCACAGCGTCGATTCCTTCATTATCAATACGGCTGAGGGTTTCGTTCATGGATTGAATGCCGAACAAGAGCCGGATGCGGTCCGTCGCCGACAGCATGGCCGCGTCATTGCCTCCGTCGAATTCGGGTTCGTCCAACGGATTCAGCTCGGGCGCGCCGGCCGGTTTCCAGGTGATGGATACCCGGTTCGCCAAGGTAGAGATGCTGACCTCGCCGGGTTGATTGGTCGGGTTCGCCCGTTTCAGTTTTCCTTCGACAAAGGCCAACAGGCCTTCGGGCGTGCCGGCTGTATCCCAGCGCACCAGCGGCGCGTGGTTCAGGAGGACCAGGACCGGGAGTTTTTCCTCGTATTGCTGATTATAGGTTTCAGCGTAGGTCATCGCGGCGGTCAGGGCGGCTTGCAACCGGTGTTGTTCAATTACGATCATCGCTTCATCCCGCCGTAGCTCGACGCGACTGTCGTCGGCGATCTGGGTTTGACGATAGGCACGGCGCGGGACCGCCTTACCGTTGACCAGAACGACGGTCCGTTCGATATCCCGGCGTCCGACGCGCAGCAATCCCTCCACCGAGATTCCCGGCTCGACGTAATACGGTCTTTGATTGCCCTTTTCGTTAGTGATATTCAAGCGGTAGCGGGATTGGTGCTGGGCATCTTCCTTGATATTCCAGACGATTCCGTACAATTCATCCACGACGTCCTGACCGGCCACGGCCTCCGCTGGCAGGCGGATCAGGATCGCTCGCGCCTCTTTGATGCGACGGGCGGCCCGGATGAGTCCGGGTTCGGGATTGTCTACGGTAAAATAGTCGTCCTCGAGATCGTTCAGCAGTTGCAGAGCGGCCTCAAATTCCTCGTCATTGATGGCCTGGGTGATTTCCTCGCTGCGATCGATAATGTCCTGCCGGCGGAATTCAGCGAACAGGCTGGCGGCGCTTTCTTTAAGGTTGGTGGCGATCCGTTCGATATCCGTCAGACGGTCGTTGAGCCGCGTGATGATCCGTTGAAGATGCAGCTCGGCCCGTTTAAACGCGTCCTGGGCGATCAGCTCGATGACCGGAGTGAAATCGATGGCCGCGGTCACCTTGGATTCCACGAAACCGCGTTCGGTCCACTTTTGCAACTCCTCCAGTTTTTCGGTAATCACCACGCGGTCGCGCCGGGACAACGTAACGGCCCGGCCGCGTTCCTGACGCTGCGAAGCGCTCTTGAGTTTCTTGGCGTAGTAATCCAGATCGGTTTTGTTTTTCAGAATGACCATATACTCGGCCAGCTCGGAGGCGATTTTTCGAATCTGGCCTTCAAAGGCCTTGCGCCGGCTGCGGTAGCGGACATCGTCCCATACCATCAGCTTCGGCGATTGAATGCGCTCGGTCAACTCTGTGACACGGTCCTTGATGTTATCCTTGAGTTCGCCCTTGGCCAGGGCTTCTCCTTCCGGCAGAGTCGTGATGATATCACGCAAAGCACGCAGATCTGTCTCAATATCTTTGTAGGTCTCCAAAGTTTTAAAGTATCGCAGCCGGTAGATTCCCAGCAGGAAATTGATCTGTTTTATAGCCGCGTCGATCTCGCCTTTATTGGCCAGACGGCGGATCCGGTCGAGACGGGTGTGAACGTTCACCGGACGTTTTTGCCGTACGGTGACCCGCGGTTCGTCTTCTCCGCTTTTGGGTTTTTCGATATCGATGTCAAAGGTACCCAACCGGTATGTCCGGACCCGGTTGCCGACCCAATCCTGAGTCTCGATCACGCGCCGGAATTTGCGGCCGCGCAGGCGCTGGATGCGGTATTCCAATTCAATCTCGAGGGCGCTGGCGCTGTTGATGGCCCCCTCCAGGGCGTTCATGGCCGGCGTCGGATGGCGGATGCCGTCGCGGGATTGGCCGGTTTGCAGCAGTCCGGCCACCATCAGCTGTGTCTTGATCATCAGCCGGTTGGTGCGGATCGCCAGCAGGTTGAGCCGCGCCAGCGCTTCGCGGTCTCCGAGTGCATCGGCGCGGCGTATCTGCGCGGAAATGCGGCGTCGGTCGCGCTTCAGGTCCTTGAGCGCATCGCTGTAAAAATCATATCCTTTCTTAAGGACGATATTCACCGGCATTTCGTTGAAGAGTTGACGCATATCCAGGATCAGCTGCTGCTCGCGGCGCTCGATTACCGCCAGATCGTCGTCGGTCTCAGCGTTACGGCGCAGGGCCATGATGGCCTCGGACTCACCGTAAAGCAGACCCAGCCGTTGGCGGATTTCGATGGAGGCCCGGCGTTCATTGTTGCGTTCGTTCTCTTCCCGTTCGGGTACGAGCCGGTACTCCCGCGGTTTGATCTCCAGGCGGTCGGCGGCGTCCGACAGCATCGCGAGGTCTGTGCTGATCGGCAACCCTTCAAAGAAATTGGCATGCACATCAATGTAGACGCCGTTCTCGATCACATACATCAGCACCTGTCCGCGCTTTGTCTCCAGATGCTTTGCTACCGATTGGGTGGCCACAGGCAAGATCGTATCGAGCGGCTGGTCTGCCGGATAACGCCCGACGATGTCGCCGTTTATGTAGACAAGCAATTCACGTTCGTTTTCCCTGGCGAGTTGATGGGCATCCCGCATGGACGTGCGAAAATCGGTATCCGAGAGCAACAGGGCCTCGTCGACCTGTCCGCGGTTCATTCCGGCCGGAACGACCACTGTTGCCTCCGCACCTTCGGTCAATCCGCTGGCGGAAAGTTGGGCCGGCAGGTCCGCGGAGGTATTCAGATAGATGCTGCTGCCGGCCGAATAGATCGTCAACTTGCCGCGGCGTGAGGCCAGCTCCTTTTGCAGTTGGGTTTTGAGGCCGTCCAGAACGGCGTCCAGGTTTATGCCCGGATCGATGCTGCGCAGCCGTTCGCCGTCGAGAAACAGATACACTTTGGTCGCCTGCTTTTGCGCGGAGGCAAAGGTCTCCCGCAGGATTGACTCAAAGGCGGCCTCGGGAAATTCAATGGATTGTCCGGAAGATAATCCCGGCAAGCGGTGGATGATGATCGGGACGAGACCGGGGTCAGAAGTGACTGAGGTCGCCGCTTCCACGCTGAAGCTGAAATGATCGTGCAGGTCCGCGGAGGTGTCCAGATAGATGCTGCCTCCCGCGCGGAACATGGTCAGGTTGCCGGTCCGCCGGCCGAGTTTGGCCTGGGCCACCTCAAGAGCTTCACTGCGGGCCTGGTCCGGATCGGTCGAATTCGAAAACTGTTTGATGACGTCTCTGTCGAGATAAACGAAGACATCCTGACCGCGTTGGAGAGCATCTGCGAAGGCATCCATCAGCATTGCCCCGAAGGCGTCTTTCGGAACGCGGATCGTCCGGTCGATGATCAGGGCGTTGGGGGCCGGGGTGATGCGTATGATCTTCCCGTCGAAGCCGACATTGATGTTGCCGACCAGGGCCTCGGCCTTGTCGATGTGCTCCTCGCCGATGAGTCCATGCGCGCTTTGCGGCAGTTCGGCGGCGATGCGATCCCGCAGCAAGCGGCGATAGGTCGCGACCAGTCGCGACATTTTATGCGCCAGTGCGATCCGTTGCGGGTTCGGCCGGGTTATGCCCGGTTCCAGAGTCGCGGGATCCCATTCGTCGTAGCCGGTGGCCGTGCGGATAAAGTATTTTCCGGAGCGCCGGGACAGCGGAGCCAACTCTTCCTCGCTTAACTCGTCAAGTGGCCGGTCGATTTCCGTGGGGTGCTGGGCGAGCTGCTGTTCGGTCTGGTCGATGGTCTGTGCGTAAAGTCCGAGCAGGATCGCGCGGTGCAAATGATGTAAGGCTTGGGTGCCGGGGTCGCTGCTCAATCGCAGTAAACGTTTTTCCAGGACATTCAGCTGTCCGGCGACAATCGGAATCGCGTCTTCTCCGCTGGCCAATAGCCGTCTGATGGCGTTTTGGCGCATACGCGGACTGGCCCACGACAGGCGGTTGAGCAGATGTTCTTCCATCGTGGAAGCGAAAACGGCTTGGTCGTCCCCTTCATTCTGGCGAAGCCCGGCATAAGTTTGCACCGTGTGATAATTCCTGGTCAATGCCGCCGTACGGAGTCTTTCCGTCATGCCTTCGGTGATAGACTCAGCGGAGAGCTGAGCCATGTCGACACCGCCCGAGAAATAACGGCGCGGGATGGGGGTGCCGGTATCCGGATCCTGGTCTTCGCGGATGTAGTCAAAAACTCCCTTTTGCAAGGCCGCCAGGTATTGGTTATAGATCGACTCTTTGACATCCCGGTCTTCAATCTCAATGCCGTCGACCTTGTTGCGGTTGACGTATAACCGCCCGAGAATGCTGTCGCGCAGATTTTTTTTGTACCAGGCCGCTAATATCAGAGAATGGAATATTTGCCGCAGCGGGGCAAAGTTGCGGCCGGAATTAATTTCACGTTCGATTTCGGGAATGAGGATTTCGCGTACGACATCATCCGAGATCCCGGTCAGGACTTCGTCATCCGTCGTCCCGGAGTTCAACGCCGCGTGATGGCGCAGGGCCAGATAGTCCTCTTCCAGCATGACCTTCAGATGACTGTCGGCAATAAAGACATTCGGTCCGTTCACATAGATCTGCGCGCGCTCCGGAATGATCCAGATCTTGTTGAAGGTATTCATCGGGATCTCGGTTGTCCCGAAGCGCTGCAGCGCCTTTTGTTGCACGCGATCCCAGAAGCGGCGGCCGAGCTCGTCTTCCGGATACATCATCGACGCGCTCAACTGTTTAAGCAGATAGTCCTGGGCGAGCATGTCCCGGCCCATGGCCGTGTGGCTGAGCGGGTCGGCAATAATCCTGTCTTCTTCATAAGGTGACAGGTTGACCCACAGCTCGTTTTCCGGCACGGTGAGCGCGGCGAAAAAGTAATGGATGAGTTTTTGAGAGGCGGCGGTCAGATCGTCGCCGGCGGCCTGGTCGTCGCCGGTATCGATGAGGAAATTGATTTGCAGGGGATCTTCGGGGGAGAGTTGAATGCCGGTGACAATCGGCGGCGTGAAGGTCTCGCTGGTCTCGACGCGCGCCCCGGGTACCGGCATCAGCGCAGTCTGCGCGTAAACAGCCTGCGGTGCGACGAGGCTGACGGTAAAGCTGCAGATGACCAGCCAAACGACCGTGTTCCGGCCAATGTCGCTCCATTTGTGCAGACCCATAATCATGTGCTCATTCCCCCTTCCGCAGTTGGTGTGCGGCAAGTCAAAGGCATAGACGGTATCATTAAGCGGTCCCGGACAGTAATCCGGACCGGAAAAAGAACAAAAAAAATCCCGCTTGGAAATAGACGGAATCACTAAAGTTGCTCAAATTGTGAGACGAGATTGGGGAATATGGATAGTGGGTGTTGCGTATATATAAGAATATATTAGTGTCACTAGTTTGTCAAATATTTATACGGGATTCAACCCGGACACACTAGGACACCTTTTTTTCGCCTTTTTCCTTAACCCGAGGCGGAAATTCCCTATAATGAGGGCTATGACCACTGTGACCGCCGAATCCCGCTATCAGCAACTGATCACCCGTATCGAGAAGATATATCTGGATGCCCGCCAGGAGTCCAAAAAACGGGTCAATCAGGTGATTCTGGACGCCTACCGCCGGATCGGACGGCAGATTGTGGAGGTCGAACAGGGCCGCCAGCTGCGCGCTGCCTATGGGGAGCGCCTCCTCGACTCCCTGTCGGAGGACCTGACCGAGCGTTTCGGCCCCGGTTTTTCGGTAAGTAATCTGCGGTATATGCGCCAGTTTTATCTGGCCTACCGTGATCAGGAAACCAAGGCCGAACTGCCCTGGACGCATTACCGCAGCCTGCTGAGCATCAAAGACCCCGATCTGAGGGACTATTATGCCCGCCAGGCCACGACTCATGAGTGGAGCGCCCGCGAGCTGGATCGCTATCTTAAGATCGACAAAGTGGATCGTGAACGTCTTTCAGGTTCCAAAAACAAACGGGTCACTCCCATAGCGGCACCGGAAGCACGGTTGACAGTCACGCGCGGCGGACTGTATACTTTCGCCGTGATCAATGCCCCGATGGGCGGGATCCTGCGGACCCCCCTGCTGATCGATTGCGGTTTCCGGATTTATCGCGAAATGACCTACCGCAAGATCGGTCCGTTGAAAAACGGTGATGTGGTGGTGTCAAAGAAAAGCGCCGCCGGTTTCAGTATCCGGCGTTGTGAGGATCAGAGTGCACCGCGCTTTTTCTACAAGGCGGTCATCGAAAGGATCATCGACGGGGATACATTGTTGTGTGTGATCGACACCGGCTTCGACAATTGGACCCGCCAACGGTTGCGGCTGCGTGACATCAGCATTCCGGAGTTGAACACCGGTCGCGGCCGCAAGGCCAAATCGTTTGTGCAGGAGGCTTTGCGTGAATGTCCGTGTGTGGTGGTGAACACGCACCCGGTTGAAAAAAACGGCGGCTACCTCGCCGACCTCTACTATCTCCCCGGTTCCGGCGACGGGCGCGCCATAGCCGTGTCCGGCCGTTTTCTCAATCAGGACCTCATCGATCAGGGCCTGGCATCACTGGCCTGAATCTTCCGGATCCCACTTTTCTATTGCTATTCGCTCTTGGATTTGCGCGTCATGAGTTCGGCGACAGCGTCGGCGGGCTTTTTGCCTTTGTAGAGGATATTATAGACTTCCTCCGAAATGGGCATTTCCACTTCATATTGGCGGGAGAGTTTGTACACGCTCTTGGCGGTCTCGACGCCTTCGGCGACCATGTCCATGGATTTGAGGATCTTTTCGATAGGCTTACCTTCACCCAGCAGTTCTCCGACGGTGCGGTTGCGGCTGGCCGGGCTGACGCACGTGGTGACCAGGTCCCCCAGGCCGGTCAGGCCCGAGAATGTCTTGGCGCGCGCGCCCATGGCCTTGCCGAGTCGTGAGATCTCGGCGAGCCCCCGGGTCAGGATCGCGGCCTTGGTATTGGAACCGTAACCCAGACCGTCGCACAGGCCGCAGGCCACCGCGATCACGTTCTTGAGGCTCCCTCCCAGCTCCACGCCGATTACGTCGCTGTTGGTGTAGACACGAAACCATTCCGAATGAAAGATGGCCTGCAGGTGCTTGGCTGTTGACATGTGTTTGCAAGCCACCACCGCGGATGAGGGGATTTTACGGGCGACCTCCGAGGCGATAGTCGGTCCGGACAGCACCGCGATGTTATTGCGCTGCAGCTCACGTTCGATTAATTGCGACATGCGCAGCAGGCTTTCGTGCTCAAAGCCCTTGGTGACGCTGATAATTAATTTTTGCTTGAAGTCGACGCGCGTTTTTTTGATTTGTTTCAGAACGGAGAGCGCGTACTTGGAAGGCACCGCGAACACCATAATATGGCAATAATCCAGCGTATCGCGCAGGTCTTCGCACGGTTCGATCAGTTTGGGCAGGCGGACGCCGGGCAGGAACTTCGAATTATAGCGGTTCCTCTTCATCTGCCGGACATACTGCGGGAAAGGACCCCACAACCGGACGGGATAGTTGTTGAGGGCCAGATGGACGGCCAGGGTCGTCCCCCAGCTGCCGTCCCCGATCACACTGACTGTATTTTTGCTCGTCACGCCGCTGAATCCTCCTGGTTAAGCAATAAAAATTATACACAGGATTGGGCGTTCGCAAAGGGAAATCGGGAAAAATTGGAAGCCGTCTTGAAAAGTTGCCTAATAATTAGGCACTCATGGGCGGGTCCGGTTTACCCGAAAAAGGGTAAACAATTCGTTCTCGTGCAGTTTGGTGAGGGTTTGATTGCTGCTTTTGGGCGCGGCGAAACGGGTAAAGACGATGTAATCCGCCCGGTATTTTCCCAGACCATTGACGATCGCCGGTTGCAGCGGCCCGTCGGGAATCACCTTGAAGTGTTTGAGATCGGCGACGCGTTGCTGCCACTCCTTCAGGGCGTGATAGTCGAATCCGACGATGCCGCAGTCGCGGTAAGAGACAATAATGCTGCGTTCCGAACCGATGCGAAAGCCGCCCATCTCCATGTTGTACGGGACCATCAATAAGGCGTCCTTCGGGGTGTTGTCGCGCACGAAATATTGCATCTCTTCCCAGTTGCGTTGCAGCTGCCAGAATCCGCCGCCGGTGGTCGTGACCTTAACGAAGTTGTAATGCAGGATGCCGAAATATATCGCCGCCGCTGCCAGCGGCACTCCCGCCCACGCCCCGCGTATCGCCGGTGATCCGGTCACGGCCGGACGAATCAAAGTCATCAGATAGGCACCGGTCAACAGGCCGGCGGCGCTGGCGATGATACGGAATTTTGTTCCCTCCAGTCCGAATCCCCTGTCGAGGACCAGAAACAGTACGGCCGCCGCCGTCAGCGGCATCAGTCCAAAGACCCAGCGCCGGGCGCCTGTGCGGTCCGCCGGAGCGGTCCTGCCGGTCATGATCAAGGCCGCCGCCAGGCCCGTCAGGACGGCGGCGCCGACCATATCCCGGTAACTCAGAAAGAACAGCGCCAACGCCGCGAGGTATGCCCGGTCGGGACGATCCGACGCGGCCTCCCGGCAGATCCACCAGGTGGTATAGCCCATCAGGACGAAATTGATGTATTGCAGATTGCGGATCAGGTTGAGGTCGATGACCAGGCGGTTCGGGATCAAATAGGTGAAGACAAACGAGACCAGGATCAGCCCCGTCCCGCACAGGCACACGGCCTGGGACTGGCGGCTGCGGCGGAAGGGCTCGTTGAAGATGATGTTGAAGAGGTACAGGACCAGCAAAAAGAGGTACGGTCCCAGATGGGTCAAGGCCGATTTCCACCCGGAGAAGACCTCCGTCAGCGGTGTGGTCTGAAACAGAAAGTTCTGCGGACAGGCCAGCAGGAACAGGTCCATCCAGCCGTCGTATAAACCCGGCGCGGGCGGATCCCCTCCGAACTTCTTGGGCAGGACCCAGCACAGAAACGGCAGCGCGCAGGCCGTAAAGGCGGCCCCGGCGGCGAAAATGCGTTTCCACTGCCAGCCCAGCAGGAGATACGTTCCCAGGTACAGCATCGGCAACAGGGCGTAGAGTGCGTTAAAATTCGCGGCGATACCGAACAAGGCCGCGGCCCACAGGGTGCGCTCGCGGTACAGACAATACAACCCGGCCACAATAACCGCCAGCGCGAACTCCTGATGGGAAAACGTGCGGTACAGGAATTCCTCGGTGCGACCGATCCAAAACGACATCAGGACCGCCGCCACCGCGGTCAGCGTGCTGCCGGAGACAAAGCGCCACAACTTCAGCGAAAACAGGAAAAAGACATACCGGCTGAGGACGTAAAGTACCAAATAAGCCGCGGGAATCTGTCCGACGCTGAGGACCTTGGCCAGTAACGGATACATATAGGAAGAGAAATTTTGCCGCAGGCTTTCGACGTAGTAGTCGCCGGCGTACAATTGCGGATCGATCAGGTGTTTGAGCAGCGGGATCTCCAGGGCCTGGTCGTCCCAGCCGTAGATATAGCGGTTGGTGGCCAGGAAGGCGCCGAGGATGATGAGACTGAGCAGATAGTGATTGGCGAAGAGTTTTCGCAATGGCATGGCGGGGATTACTTCCAGACGAAGACTTCGCGGCAATTCTGCCACATGTAGGCCGCGCCCCATTTGATGACCTGCAATTTGGCGACGCCTCCCTCCCGGGCCGGTTCGTCGCCGGGGATCTCGGCAATCTTCAAATTACGCTTGGCGGCCCGGATCGACAACAGCGGTTCCCAGCTGACCACGGTGCGAAAGAGTTTCTCTTCGAAGTCGTAGCTGTTGTCTTTGTCCAGGTCAAGTTCCTGGATGAGGTCCTTGCGGTAGATCCGGTAGATCACCATGGCATCATGATAGCGGTGTCCGTGCAGCAGGCTGATGCTGGTGGAAAAAAGCCAGTTGCCGAAGGCCGTCACGGGGGTGTCGTCGTAGCTCTTGGCCCCCTGCGCGTAACGCGACACGATGACCATGTCATACCCTTCTTTGTATTTGGCGATGGCCTCGGGAATAAGTTCGGGGATGGAATTGCCGTCCGGACTGAAGGTGAGGATAACGTCGCCCTTCATATGCGGCAGGGCCTCCATGTACGCATGGCGCATCCCCATCTTCTTCTGGATAACCACGTCATACCCCTGCTCTTTCGCGTATTCAACCGTGCCGTCGGTGGACTGCCCGTCGACGACCAGGATCTGATCGACCCATTCGTTTTTGATCCGCGGCATGATTTCCTGCATGCCCTGGTACTCGTTGAGGGTAGGAACGACTAATGTGACTTTCATAATATGACACCATTATACAGATTGGGGGTGAAAGTGAAAGGCTTAATTTAGCGTTAAGCGGTGAGCGGCTAGAGACCAGAAAGTGGGTGGGGATTAGAAATGAGTTCGAGAAGCGGTTGTTTCCGGATAATATCCTCCGACGCGTCTCACTATCGACTCTCCGCTGATCTCTGTCTTCACTCTAGCCGCCAAACGCTGTCCGCTGAAAATACGAAGGGGGCTCCGGTTTATCCGGAGCCCCCTTGCGCAAGAGAGCGGGCGATGAGAATCGAACTCACGTATCAAGCTTGGAAGGCTTGTGTTCTGCCACTGAACTACGCCCGCAAAGGCAGTCTGTAGGGGTTAGCGATTAGCGGTTAGAAAGTGAATAGTTCATAGGGATTAGTCAAATACCATCCGCTAACCGCTATGCCCTTCTAACCGCTAGACGCTAACCGCTAAACACTGATTTATGGGCAGTGGAGGATTCGAACCCCCGAAGGGAAACCCAACAGATTTACAGTCTGTCCTCGTTGACCGCTTGAGTAACTGCCCAGTGATCTCGTGCATATTATGTGGAAATGGCACCAAAGGTGTATGCGTCTATTCGTGTAAGTGTGTATGCGTTTTCAGGTAGCGTAAAACATGTAGGTCGGAGTCAATCATTTTTGAGATAGGGCAACCTGCAATCCAGTTCCAATATGCAATGATCTGATCGGTGTATGAATGTAGGGGCTTGTGCGAAGATTCATACCTTGCCTACGCACGGCATGAGGACGCATATACCCATACATTCATACACAGAAATGATGGCAAGCCAATAAAACAATCTTGCCGCAAGAAAGCTGGCGAGAGGCCTCGAACCCCCGACCTGCTGATTACAAGTCAGCTGCTCTACCAACTGAGCTACGCCAGCGAAAACTTCAAAAATTTATATCCAGAAAGTGTTCGCTGTGCCCGGCGTAGCCCAACGCGATAGCCATTGGGCGAAGACGGGCCAGCCGTGCTTTCTGGAAAAAGTCATAAGTCAAAGAAAACCCGCCCGGACGCATTGTCCGCGGCGGTGGGTTATCACGAGAATAACACATATTTCGTGTGAAACGAGCATTATTTATAGCAGAATATCCCGGCAGTGTAAAGACAGTTTTTGGCGAATTGGGACGCCGCAGCGGTTACTGGTCTTTATCCTCTTCCGTTTGGTAGATCAGATTGCCTTTTTTGTCGTAGACCTCACTGAAGCTGAGCTCTCCCATGTCGTAAATGCTCTTTTTGTAGAGTTTTCCGTTGGGAAAGTATTCTTCGACTTCCATGGTTTTATCGTCTTCGCTGCGGGTGATGATCTGCTTCAGGGTCCCGTCATCGTACCAGGCGCGGGTTGTGCCGACCATCTTGTTGTTTTCCCAATAAGCCTCGGTGAGGATTTGCCCGGCCTGGTTGAAGGTCTTGGTCACCCCGTGCAATTCACCTCCACGGTAGGTCCCGGTCCCTTTCACGGAACCGTCCCGGTGGTAGGTGATGACTTCCCCCAGCCGTTTGCCGCCGGCATAGTTTTCCTTGGTCATGAGCTGGCCGTTGGGATAGAAATCTTTGGCCTGTCCTTCCAGGATGCCGTTTTCGTAATTCTTGACGGATTTCCACTCCCCGTTCTTGTAATACTCCCGGTTTTGTCCGTGGAGTTTACCTTCCTTATAGTGCTTGAGGCTGGAAAGTTGTCCGTCCCGGTAGTATTCGCGGTGCGGCCCGTCCGGTAATCCGTTCTTGTAGGCCTTGATGCTCATCTGCGTGCCGTCGGAAAAGAAGCTCTTGACGATCCCCTCCGGCTTGCCTTCGATATAGGTTTCCTCACGCAACAAGGATTTGTTGTCGTAATAGTGTTTGAAATCCCCTGTCCGTTTGTCCGCGGCAAACTGTCCGGTCGAGTGGATCTCCCCGTTGGGATGATAAGAGAGGTACGGGCCTTCCATCAGTCCTTCCTTGACGTGGAGGACCTCCTTCGGCGTGCCGTCTTCGTAGTATTCCCGGATTTCCCCGTCCAGTTTGTCGTTCTTGTTGTTCCCTTCGAGATGAAGCTGGCCGTTTTCATAGTACTTCTTGAAGGGGCCCTGTTTAAGTCCATCCACATACTGGTAAATGCGTTGCAGCCGGCCGTCTTCAAAATACACGGTGGACAGACCGTGCAGCTTGCCGTTGCGGTAGTTTTCCTCAAGTTTTATATTGCCGTTGGGAAAGTGTTCGAGATAAGGCCCGTTCTGGGGCGGTCCGGACTCACAGCCGCATAACAGCGTGCCGATTAGCAGGAGGACACTCAGGCGGGTCAGTTTGCCGATAGTTAGTTGGGGTGTCATCAGCTCTGGAATTCCCATTTCAGTTTTCCATCATCCTTGTCGATCGTTACCCGGACACGCGGTTTGACGCGGGCTTCACGGAAGGTCTTGGTCACCGGGTAAAATTCCACCGTCCACTTGCCGGGATCCAGGTCGTGCAACCGTGGGCGGGTGAAATAATAGTCATTTTCATAGCCCCGGAAGATCACCTCGGATTGCGCGATGACCTTGGCCTCATCTTCGTCCACCCCGTCTCCTTTGGACACGGCAAACTGATAGGCATGCATGACTTTGAATTTGGCTGATTTAACATCGACCTTCGGATACCCGGCCGGCGCGCTGTCCTGACTCTCCAGCGTTGGCGTGGAGGAATCGAGCAAGGGGCTGCCGTTAGGGGCCAGTGACGATGAAAATGTACAGCCGGAGATTATACACAAGGTGCAGAAAACCAGGGAGCAGATTCGTGTGTGCATGATCAACGTTTCCTTTCGTCGCAAAAAAATGCAAGAGCGCAATCGAGTCCGTTCAGGCTAACAATACAGCTGACAGCCCTTTAGAGGTCATGGGCTGTAAAGGTCTCTAGTGTAAAATATTAAATAATTACTGTCAATAAGACAAACCGGAGCACACTAGGACAGCCTTTTTGCCGTAAAATCCGCTATTTTTCCGCCGGATTTCCGCTATAATACCAGCAAATACCCCGTAAACCGTGGTATTCCCCTCCAACCCTGTTCATGAGCACTATGCTGACCCGGCTGTTTATCAGAAATTTCGGACTGATCGATGAAGTGGCCCTTGAATTCGGCCCCGGGCTGAATGTCCTGACCGGTGAAACCGGTGCAGGCAAATCGATCCTGATCGAGGCTCTGCGTGTGGCACTCGGCGGGCGGCTGACGGCCACCCACATCCGTGACGCCCAAAAGCCCTGCGTTATCGAGGCCGTTTTTGACCTGACGAGTGCCAAGGGGATTAATTTTGAGGAAATCGGCGAATATTTTGAGGGCGGCACCGCGGACCTGATCATCCAGCGAACGGCCGCCGCGGACGGTAAGACCAAGCTGAGAATCAACGGTCTGAGCGCGACCGCCACCCAGCTCAAACAGCTTGGCCGCTTTCTGGTCGACTTTCACGGGGCTCACGATCATCAGCTGCTTCTCTCCGAGGACCAACACATCCGGATACTGGACCGACTCATCGATTTCGGCACGACAAGGGCCGAATATCAGGATTTATACGCCGCGTTTGAGGAGGTCTCCCGGCAGTGGCGGGAGCTCAAAAATCTCGCCCAGACCCGTGAGCGCGAACTGGATATGCTACAGCACCAGGTCTCCGAGCTGGAGCAGGTCCCGCTGGAGGCGGACGAATATGAACGGGTCAAAAGCGACTTAGCCAAGATCGACAATCTCGAGCGGCTCAGCGAATGCCTGGCGCAGCTGCTGGACCTGTTTGAGAATGACGAATACGGCATCAGCGGCCGCATCCAGAAGCTCTTTTCTCCCCTGCGGCAGTTGACCGAGACCGACGAAACCACCGCCGAAATGATGGACCGGCTCGAGGAGTTTCAGTCCCGCGGCGAAGATCTGGCTTCCACTTTAAATGATTACGCGCAGAGCATGGATTTCGACGGGGGCACAGCCGAAGAGGTCCGGCGCAACGCCGATATCTACGATGAGATCCTTCGCAAATACGGTCCCGGCATCGCCGACGCGCGAGGGTTCTATTCGCGGGCCGCCGAGCGCCTGCGCTTGCTGTCCGATCTTGAGCATAATGACGCCGAACTGCGCGCCCGGCGCGCGGAACTTGAGTCCAAACTCAAGGTGGCTGCGAAGGCGGTGACCAAAAAAAGGAAGGCCGCCGCCAAGGATCTGAAGACGACGATCGAAAAGGAATTGAAGGAACTCGGCATCGCCGACGTGGTCTTCGAATGCCGTTTAAGCGCTGGTGAATTGAACGCGGACGGGACCGATGAGGTCGCGTTTTATATCTCACCGAACGCCGGATTTGAACCCAAACCGCTGGCCGAGATCGTCTCCTCCGGTGAGGCGGCGCGGGTGATGCTGGCTCTGAAAAAAGCGCTGATTAAGGTCGATCCCATCCCGGTGCTGATCTTTGATGAGATCGATGCCCAGATCGGCGGCCGGCTCGGGACGGTCACCGGACAGAAGTTGCGTGACATCTCCGGCCGGCGCCAGGTCATCCTGATCACCCATCTCCCCCAGATCGCCAGTTTTGCCGATCAACACTACAAGGTCGTCAAGACCACCAGAAACAAGGCCGCCATCACCGAAGTCCTCCCCCTCGACAAAACCGCCCGCATCGAAGAGCTCGCCCATATGATGAGCGGCAGTGAGAAAACGCAAATCTCCCTCGATCATGCCAGAAAATTGTTGGTGAGTGCCGGCCGAAAATAGGGCCGGGTGTCACCGCCTTCACTTCATTTTCGGGAGCGACGGGTTCAGTTCGGAAACCAAAAACCACAGGCACGGGATGCCTATGATCAGCAGGGTCTCGATGAGTTCCTCGGTCAGTTCATGGCTGCCGAACAGATGAACGTCCTGCGCGGTTTCGATCAGCATCAGGACCAGGATGGCAAGTACAAAGGAGCGGAATTCGTTTTTGAACCAGCCGGGTTTGACCCGGAAGATGGCCAACGTCTCCGAGCGGAACAGACTTTGAAGTGTCGGAATCCAGCGGCGTGTTTTCCGTTGGTATTGTGGATAGCTGACCGGGAATTGCTCGACCAGCCACTGCTCCTCCCGGCGGATTTGCGGTAAATAAATGACGCAAAATCCGGCGAGGAACAGAAAGAATATCCACCATTGAAACAGCGTGACGATAATCCCCGTTCCGATAAGGAATGTCCCGATATACATCGGGTTGCGGACCAGTCGGTATATTCCGGAGGTGACCAGTTGGTGCCCGTTTTGCGAAGCCTCCTTCTTGTGGTTCCGGGCGACGATCCGGACAAGAAATCCGCAGCACAACAACGCCAGCCCCAAGAGGTCGGTGAGTTCCTCCGGGCCCTCACTTTTCCAGACGGGAAAGAACAGCCGCCAGTTCAGTATCACGACGATGAGGGAAAAGACCATCGCCATCCCTTGATATTTGATTCGGGTTTTCATCGGGGTTTCTCCTGTTGATCGATCAATGGGGGGTGCCGGTCGACCGGCCATCCTAATAAAGTTAGTGTAGCAGTAAGCTCAAAAAAGTATAGAGGCAATATTTACCGGATTTAATGGGAGGGCCAAGTCACGGCCTCCTCCTTGATTTTTCCCCTCCCCTGTGCTAATTTACCATCTTCTTCGAATTCGGACCGGATCACCCGGTTTGTTATAGATTTCAACCATAATTGAAGGAGCGTATCATGAAAAAGATCGGTATATTGACCAGCGGCGGGGATTGCGGGGGATTGAACGCGGTCGTCAAGGGCGCCGCGCAAATGGGCCTGACGCTGGGCATAAAATCGTACGTCATCCCCAACGGCTACGCGGGGCTGTACAATCTCGAGGAATTCGACAATCTGGTCGAGTTGACCCCCAACCGGGTGGATTTCGTTAACTCAAATCTGGCTGGTTCCGAGGCAGGCCATTCGCGGGTCAAGATCAAGAAGATCGACAACCCCGAGAAGTACGAGCGGATTAAGCGGGGGTTGAAGAAATTCGATATCGACGGCCTGGTGATCTCCGGGGGGGACGACTCCGGATCGGTTATGGTCGACCTCAACGAGCACGGCATCAAGTGCATCCATGCGCCAAAGACCATGGATCTCGACCTGCAGTCCTATTCCGTCGGTTTCGACTCGACCGTCAACCGGATCGCCGTGTTTGCCGAGGACATCAAGACCACCGGCCGCACCCACAACCGTATCATCATCATGGACGTCTTCGGCCGCTACGCGGGACACACCGCCTTCCGTTCGGGGATTGCCGCCGAGGCGGATGCCATTCTGATCCCGGAGATCCCGGTCAATTTCGACGTGGTTTATGAGCACTGCAAGGAGCGCTTCATGCATCGTGTGCGCAGCAGCGACGTGAAGGCCGGGACCTATCTGGTCATCGTGGCCGAGGGGCTGCGTGACGCCAGTGGTAACGAGTTGATCGATGAGACCGCTCCTCCCGACGCCTTCGGGCACAAGCGCCTGGCCGGGGCCGGCAAGTTCGTGACCAATCAGCTCAGTGCGCGATTTAAGGCCGATGCGGACGTTAAGGACTTTATGAAGGAACAAAAGATGTTCGTCGAGGGATTATACGAAGTTCCGGAAGTCCGCGCCGTATCTCCGGGCCACCTCGTGCGTTGCGGTCACTCCTCGGTGTACGACGTAAACTTCGGCAAGGAAGTCGGCGGATCGGCGGTGGTGCTGTTGAATAACGGTATTACGGGAAAGACCGTGGTCGGCGTCAATCACGGGATCATCGAGTACCAGGACACCTCCGAGGTCATCAAGCAGCGTCACGTCGACTTGGCCACCGTCTCTTTCTATGAAAAGCTGGGGATCTGTTTCGGTCGCCGGCCGGTGGATAAGGAGCTCACTTTCAGGGAAAAGACGGGGACGATTGAACGGTTCATGTAATTTTTGAATATCGAAATCCGAATTTCGAATCATCTCGTCTGCGAATTGTCAAACGGACCATGTGGTCCAGTTCGGTCATCAGGTCCTTCGATATTCGGATTTCGCAATACAATAAAAAAGGCTGACATGCGTAATGCACGTCAGCCTTTTTTGTGAAAATTTAATGTTGCTGTTACTCTTCTTCCTCGTAAATTCGCGTGATGATTTTCTTGGTTTGTTTGGCCTGCCTGCCTTTAGGCGGGCCGTCGCTGAAGCTGGTGTTGTCGCGGTATTTCTTGGTTTGTTTCTTCATCCTTTGCATGTCTTCCGATTGCTTCATAGAACGACTCCTTTGGTGCGCATTAGTGGATGAGTGATAACAGGCTCGTCGCGAATCCGAGCGTGAGCAGAAATCCGCACATGTCGGTGACCGTGGTCAAGATGGGTCCCGATGCCAAGGCAGGATCTTTGCCCCATTTTTGCAGGACCAGCGGGATCGTCCCGCCGATGCAGACTGCGATAATCGTGTTAAAGAGCAAGGCCCCCCCGATGACGAGGCCGAGATAAAAATTTCCTTTCCAGAGAAAAGCGACGCCACCGAGCAGGATTCCCAAGACGGTTCCGTTGATGAGTCCGACGATGGACTCTTTTAGTATAACATTAATAATATCCGTTGGCTTGCTGATTCCCAAAGTTATTTCCCGGATGCTGACCGCCACGGCCTGATTCCCCGAGCAGCCGCTCATGTCCGAAATGATGGGCAGAAACACGGCCAGCGCGATCACCGCCGACACGGTGTCCTGGTACATTGCGATAACACTCGCTGCCGCAATGTTTAAGAGAATGTTGATGCTCAGCCAGGAGAGTCGGCGCTTGGAGCGTACCAGCAGCGGCATCGAACGCAGCTCCTCACCCCCCACAATCCCGCTTGATTTGAGGTAATTGTCAGCTTCACGCTCCCCAACGGCCTCCATAACCTCGTATCTTAGGGCGACGCCAGCCAGCCGGCCCTTACGGTCGATGACCGGGATGCCGAGAAACTCGTGTGTCTCAAAGAGATCCAGCAATTCATCCAGATCGGCATCAACTGACACCATGGTCAGCTCGCCTTTCATAACCTTACCGACCGGTGTGTCGCGTGGGGTCCAGACCAGGGTCCGCAGCGGCAGCACCCCTCGCAGGCAGCCGTCCCGGTCCACCACATACACATACTGAATGTCGTATTCCCCGTACTGCTCCCTGTTCTCGCGCAGGTCATCCAGGACATCCCCTACCTTCATATTTTCGGGGTAGGACAACACTGCGGTGTTCATGATCCCGCCGGCGGTGTCTTCCTCGTATTTCAGGAGCTGGCGGACCTCCTTGCGGTCCTTCAACGGCAGGTTGGCGATGATCGCCTGTGTGGCGTCATCAGAGCTAATCTCATTAAGGATGTCGATCTGGTCATTGATGGGCAGCATCTCGACCACGTCCGCGGCCGTCTCGTGATTCATGGCCTCGATCAGTCCGGCCCCCTGCTCGTCCGAGAGGTCCTGGATGATCTCCGCCGCTTGGTCCGGTGAGATCAGCTCAAAGATGCGGTCGATCGCCTCCCGGTCCAGTCGGGCAAAGGTGCGGGCGCGTTCGGAGGGCGCCAGCGTCCCGATATAATGCTCGAGTTCAACCGGGTCGCCGGCCTCCACGTGTTCCAGCAGGATTTTCCAGGGGGTGTCTTGGCTCATGATTCCCGGAGATATCCCCAGCTGTGCAGCCGGTCGCTGTCTTCATACCAGCGGTCGCCGATATCGGTGCGATAGTACATACTGGGGATCATGATATTGCTGACCCGGCTGTAGGCCTGGGCCTGCGCCTGGCGCAACGTCATCCCGGTACCGCACACGACCAGAATCACACCGGTATTGCCGGCGACCAGCCACTGGTCATTGATCTTCTTGACGTCCACGATGTGCACGCCGTCGTAGTTGGGTTTCTTGAAGAAGATCACTGCGTCCTTGGACATGTTGCGGAAGGTCTGATGGTCGTTGAACGGGTACGGCGGGACGATAATGCGGACGCCGATCTGGAAGCCGGACTTGGTCTTGAACTGGGTGAGCGTCCCGTCGGCCAGCCCGTAGAAAAATTCGCTGATCGGCATCTGGATGCCTTCCTGTTGGATGCTGATGGTGGGATACCCGAAGCGGGCGGTGAACTCCAGCGGATAAATCCCCTGCGCGTTGACGATGCAGTTGATGTCGATGTAACCCACATAGCCTTCTTCCCGCAGCTTGGGTTCCATTTTTTTAAGCGTCGCGTTGAAGATCTTGTTTTCGCCGCTCCAGTACATCGACGTGCCCATCTCACCGGTAGACGGCCCGATATTTCCGGGAAAGAGTTTCTTGTGTTCGAAATTGATGTTGATCGGCAGCGCGAATTGTTTGCCGTTGAAAAATGCGCCGACCGCGATCTCGACGCCGGTGACCCGCCGCTGCAGCTGAAAGACCTTGATCTTGTTCGACCAGGCCTTCCTGTATCCTTCCAGGACCTGCAGCACGTCCTGCCCGGTCTCGTCTTCCCCGACGAAGAGCAGTCGTTTGATATTCTGAGCCTCCCCGCTGGGCTTGATGACGTAGCGGTTGGGATTTTTGCGGACGTACTCCAGGGCGTCATCGAAGGAGGTGAATTCCACGAAGGGGATGATGTTCACGCCGTATTTCTTGAGTTCTTCCTGGCCGAAGGTGCGGTCATCCTCGAGCCGGTCGGTGTACTCGGTCCCGCCGATGACGCGTTTCCCCTTTTTGCGCAGCTCGGCGGCGAGCTTGCCGTGACCGAGCACATCATCGAAGACGATTACGTCAGCCCAGTCGGCGTCCGCCCGCCAGTTGTCGCTTTTGGGAACAAAGCCGTCAGCAATGTCGCGGGCGTCTTTGTTTTTGATGAAGTATTTGACCTGGTGACCTTCGGTAGCGACATGCCAGGCGATGTCGTTGATCAGGCCATCGTAAGAGACAAAAAGGAATTTCATACGGCGGGTACTCCTTTCTGATTGGCGGGTCCGTTTCCTTGACCATATTAGCGTATTTTGAGGAAAATTAAAGGGATTTTGCGCTGGGATGCGGCTTGGGAGTGGTCGTTTACAAAGCCCAATTGATAAACCGGCCTCCTTCCGAACGCGTTAAGGGCGCGACAGTGTCGAAGCGGGTTTTGAGTTCGAGGATCTGGTTGGTGGTGGGATTGCTGAAGACGGCGAGGCTGTAATTGGTGTCGCCGATAATAAAAATCACCGCCCGCCGGCACGGCAGTTGGCGCAGCTGATGGATCCAGGTGCGTCCGGCGCGGCAGGCGATTTCGAACTGGGCCAGGCGGTTTTTGGTGACCTTGGACAGCTGGATCTGGTTGATCATCGCCTCCGATTTAAAGCGGCCGTATTGCTTCACATATTTGGACGGGTCGAAGCGGCGGTCGAAATCGGTGACGTACAGCCCCTTCTTGCTGTACTGAAATTCCGGGGACAGGACCCACAACAGGTAGGTCAGCGATGAAATCTTCTGCGGATGAAAGTCCCCGCCGGCGATCAACTCTTTGATCTCCGGCCAGCCCACCGTATAGCGCATCCCCTTGGGCCAGCTCTTCAGCTTGAGGTATCGGGAGACCTCCTCTTTGTTGAATTCCGGTTCGGGATGAAAAATGATGACGGAGCGGTCCGACGGCATGCTGATGTAACCTCCTGTTAGGTCCGAAACGGCGTCGCGTCCAAGCCGTCATGGCGTTGGCCGGAGTCGCGCATTTGCGGAGCCCCGGTGCCGCTTTCAAAAATCTTGTTGCCGTCCGGATCGAACTCTTCGATATAAATCAGATTGTGGTTTTGATAGTACTTGATGACCCGTAGCGTTCCGGACAGATAGTATTCAAAGCTGCGGCCCTGGAACTGACCGTTCTCAAAATGATACCGGCTGTACAGGTTCCCGTCCGGCAGGTAGATCTCGCGGTCGGCGTGCAAACGTCCGTCGCGAAAGCGGCGGATGAGCATCGGCCGTCCGTCGGCGTAATCGAGTCGGTGTTCGCCCTGCAGCGGCCGGCCTTCCGAATCATAAAAGACATTGCTGCGCGCGGTCAGCTTATCGATTATCTTACCGTTTATATCATAAACGGCAACCTCTCCGTGCGGTTTTCTGTTGACGAAGGCCGCGCTCTGCCACAGGCCGCCGTTCGGATAAAAGTACTCGGCGCGGTGGACGATGGTGTCCTCGGGCGCGGTGAAGCGGTACGACAGCTGGCCGTTGTCATAGAAATTGACGTAGGTCCCCCGCGGCAGGCCGCCGGCAAAGATATAGTCCTGCCGGAGTTGTCCGTCAAAATAGTAACATTTTTTGACGCCGTGAAGTCGGCCGTCCTGAAAATTCGTCAGCATACGCAATTGTCCGGAGGCAAAAAGATCACGGCACCGCGACTGCGTGTGCCCGTCCGCTGTCCGGTGTTCACACTCCTGCCGCCCGGTGCGGTACTCCTTGATCTCCCTTTCGGCTACCGGACCTTGATCCGCGCTGAGGCTATTGTTGCTTGCAAGAGGGGAAATGACAACGTATCCCGAGAGGACTCGTGCAATGATGCAGCCGTTAAGAAAGATTTGTGTGAAAGCGTGTGATATCCGTTGTCGGCTTGGATGCCTTTTTGCCAGTATCCGAAATCCGCAACCAAACTTGGTTTCCATAGACTGATGGCGACTATTGAGAGGACAGGTAATACGCATGCCAGAAAGATAATCCGCCAGCGCAACCACAGATTCTGTTTGCTTTGATCATGGTTGGTGTGATTGTCGTTATTTGGTATCTTAGCCCCGCTATTTTCGCTGGAGTTAGTCATTTTTTTTCCGACTTCGTTATGAAGTAATCTCTATATTTCTACCCCCGCGGGGACGGCTTTCAGTCATTCAGGTAGGCGATTACAATGGAACGGTTCTTCTGTTGTTGCATCCATTCGCGAAGGTCCTTCAGGATCTCATATTTTGCGCCGAATTTCTCTCTGTACACGAGCTCCATTGCCGCCTGATGGGCATCCTTGCGGACCTTCTTTTGCCATTGAGTTGTAAAAACTTTGTTTAGCTCATCATGCAGGCCGTGGCTGTACAAAACCTTGAACTCATTGGCATCCATCCATATTCCGTTACAGCGCAGGCAGTGATCGAGATAAAAATCGATTCCGTGCCCCACCTTGAATTTCACCAGGATATGCCCGCAATCAGGGCAGATTTTTCCCTTCAGCGAATCACCATTCTCATGTGAGAACTCATTGTACATTAATTTCTCACTGCGTTCGTCCCGTCGGTTGAGGTAGACTTCATACTTTGAAGAGGATATCCATTGACCATGGCAACGGGAACATTCCTTTACAAGAAGTCCCGTGATGATCTCCTTCTCGCTCAATGTCGCGCTTTCGCAATTCGGACAGTACATGGCATTCTCCTTGATTAATCAGTGAGCGGTTCGATGACCTCGTGGGTATGGTGGATGCCTTCCATCACGGTGGCCGTAGTGGGGATGTTTGCCGGCTTCGCGTTTCTGCCATTCGTAAACGTCGTCGGTGATGATCAGGCGGCGATGGCTTTTGATCGGTTTGCGAAAGGCCGGTTTTTCACCGATCGTTTCGGCGCGGGCGTTGATCATTTTAAAGCCGATTTTTTCGTCCTTGGCCCAAGACGGCACCAGCCCCCAGCGTGCGCGGAGCAGTTCGTCGGGACGCTCATTGAGGATCACCGGCACACTCTGTTCCGGTGCGATATTAAACCACGGCTTCAAATCATCGACGATCTTCCTCAAACGGAAACGCTTGAGCAGTTTTTCTTTTTCCGTCCGGGTTTGGGCAAACCTTCCACACATGCCGTGCCTCCATTTAATCGGTATTGACGGAATATCTTCGAATATCGAAGGAAATTCCAATTTCCTAATTACCGAATGTTCGAAACTCGGGATAAGGGTGAAACTATATTTACAAGACTACATCTTTTCGACGATGGGCGCCGGTGGCGTTTCGAAAATTCGAGGATTTGGTCATTCGATATTCCTTCGATATTCGAAGATTCGATATTCGAAATTCCACTCAAAGCTCCTTGACCATCGCAAAGTCATCCATCACAAACCCCTCCCCGATATCCTGCACCACCGATCCGGTGTTTTCAAATCCGCAGGCCTCGTAAAAGGCGATCGTCTCTTTGTTATTCTTGTTGACGGTCAGATGAATTCGCTTGCAGCTCGCGTCGGCCGCCAGCTGTTGGATGTAGTCGAACGTCTGCCGTCCCAGGCCGCGGCCGCGCTGGCCTTCCAGCAGATATATTTTGCTTAAAAACAGCGAGTTGTCCCCCGAGTCCGTACGCAGTGAGAAATAACCGATGTAAATGTCATCAAGCTTGATGAGAAAATACGCGTACTGCTCCTCGATAATTTGTCTCCCGATGGCCTCGGCCGACTGGAAGTTTTCCAGCATATACCGGACCTGTTTCGGGCCGATGATCGGGACGTAGTGTTCTTGCCAGATATCGAAGGCCAGGCGTTCGCAGAGGCTGATGTGTTGCGGGGTGTTTACGGGAATAAATTTTAGCATGGAGAAATTCTGGGATGCGTAGATAAAATGGCGGAAATCGGACGGCGATCAGCGAATGCTTCCGCATGAGATCAACGGTCAAGCAGTTCCTGGTTTCTACGGCATGATTCCTGCTGAATTAGCACTTTTTTGCGAAACGATCCGGGCGCTGGAGCCGGTCTCGGCATTGACCTCGACCACCACCTCATCAATTTTCTCACCGCGCCGGTCGCCGACTTTATTGTCCAGCCCGGTGCGGAAAAAGACATGCCATATGTTGTCATCCGCCAGGAACTTGGCCTCGGCCACGTGCCATACCGAAACGTCCTGGTCCAGGCCGGTCAGGATCACATGCCGCTGGGCGAGCAGGACCGCCTCGTTGCGGTCGATCCCGTCACTGATGTTGACGGTCTTGGCCTTTGACAGCAACTGGTCATAGTTCATCACCGCCGTACATCCGACCAGCAGTACGGCGATCGTTAGCTTCGGCAGATATGGACGTGCCGGTTTCAACATGCGCTTATTATAGCAAGTCGGAAAATTTTTCTGAAAGGAATTTTAAACGTTCAGATTGCGGGAACGTTCGGGCACGGGCTCGCCACCGGTCGCGGGCAGCGGCAGATCAAGCCGTCCGGCGCCGCTGATCTGAAGGAAACTGTTGAGTTCCAGGGTGTCGTAGGCAATATGCTGAGTGGCCAGCGTGCGCAGATTGGCCGGAAACAGCCCCAGCAGCGGGAACGTCTGACCGGCCTGGCGGACCACCAGCGGCGCCTCCTTTTCGTGCATCAGGAGCAGGTCATAGATCCGCGGATCGGCGGCATATTCCTGGCAGGGGGCAATCATGTAGAGATCGCCCAGATCGGAGTTGAGTATGGCCTCCAGCGCCCCCATCGGACCGCAATGGCTGTAATTATCGGGGACGTTTTTCAGGTGGCCGAGGCTGTCGGGGACGTCCTGGGCATGGCCGACCAACACGGTTTCCTGGCAGAAGGTGTCGATCGCATTGTAAATATTCTCAATGATGGTCAGGCCGTTGGGCTGCACAAGGCCGGCCTTGTGGCAGCCGGCGGTGCGGCCCTCGCCTCCGCACAGGATCGCTCCGATGATTTTAGACATGGACGGTGATCTCGCTTTCTTTTAATTGGGAGTCGATTTTGCAGATATGGTTCACGATCCAGTCTTCGACCATATCGTGGATTTTCCAAGCCAGTTCGACGCTCTGTCCCTCCCGTTCGTAGCGTTCCATAAAATTACGGTAAGCATACAGGAAGTTGCGGTGGGCGCACTGATTGTCCGCCGCCGCAGGGCAGTTACGTTTGTACATGCAGTTTTCTTCGTATTGAAAGTGTTTGCGGGAGTAGTCGGCGAGAGAATGCAGGATATGCTCGATATCGATGTCGTCAGCTTTGTCGCGGAGTTGTTTTTCCAGAGCGTTGCAGAATCCAAATATCCATTGATGCTGATGATCGATTTCCCGGATTCCGATTTCGTATTTTCGATCCCAAGTCAACATGCGTGTGCGCACATCCTCCTCAAGACTGTTAAACCGGTCGGCTGGTGCTGGGAAATACTGTAAAAGATTACTCTTTTACTGTAGCACAAATCTCAAAAGGTTCAACATTCTCGTGTACGGATGTGCGCGGCACGGGCGGGGCCTTACCACTCCAGGGCGCCGCCGGTCTGGTATTCGGTGACCCGGCTTTCGAAGAAGTTCTTTTCCTTTTTTAGGTCAATCACTTCGCTCATCCACGGGAACGGGTTGGATGATCCGTACATTTTGGGCAGGCGCAGCCGCTCGTAACGGCGGTCGGCCAGGTACTGGATGTACTCTTGAATGAGCTGCTGATTCAGTCCGAGAATCCCGTTGGGCAGACATTCCGCGATGTAGGCCTGTTCCAGCGATACCGCGCTCTTGATGAATTCCGTGATGTCGGCCTTGAAGGCTTCTTCCCACACCTGCGGATTTTCATCCACGATGGCGTTGATCAACTCGATGCCGAAGTTCATGTGGATGCTCTCATCGCGCAGGATGTATTGAATCTGTTCGCATGTGCCGGGCATATGATTGTGGCGGCCGAAGGACAGCATCGTCACAAAACCGCCGTAGAAAAAGATACCTTCGGTGATCACGTAGAGCCCCACCAAATTCTTGATAAAGGTCTGCAGGCCCTCCTTGGTCTTCAGGTCGTCCGGGTTCATCTCGAGCACACTGCTGGTGCAACTCATCGCGTGCGAGTCTTTTTCATAAATCGCCTCGACTTCGCGGTACATGTTGAACATTTCGCCCTCATCGAGCCCCAGCGACTGGACGATGTATTGGAAGGCGTGGACATGAATGGCCTCCTCGAAGGCCTGGCGCAGCAGGTATTGCCGGCATTCCGGATTGTCCACGCAGCGGTACACCGCCAGCACGAGATTGTTGCCGACCAGCGTCTCGGCTGTTGCAAAGAATCCGAGAACCCGTTTGATGACGTGGCGCTCGTCCGCGGAGAAAATATTGGTTGCCTTCCACTGCTCAATGTCACGCTGCATCGAAACTTCGGTGGGCATCCAATGATTGGCGCAGCCGTCGAGATAAAAATTCCACGCCCAACGGTATTTGATCGGGACCAGCTGGTTGCAGTCGACGGTGCGGTCGTTGTTGATAATTTTTTTGTCGTCAACGGTGATCCGCTGCTGGCTCATGCGGAATGTCGGTTCGGACATGCGTGGCTCCTTGTCTGGCGAATTAGTGGCGGTATGGTTTATTCCGTGGATATGCCGAGCGGATTGTCGGCGAAACGGCTGTTGAGCTCACGCTCGCACTGACGAACCGAGTACCGTAGCGATCCGATCAGCAGGCGGAGTTTTTCACTATCGAGTTTCTTGAGATTTTCCTGTTCAATGTTGAGGAGTTCCTGCAGAATTTTCAGTTTGATCATAATCGATTCTCCCTCCGTCCCGTTCAGCATTCCGGGACGGTATGTTGCGGTTCGCAGTTCACGTCTTCTTTGCGGGGCCGGTCGTAGACGGTCACCGCCGGCATGCCGTGGAACAGTTCTTTTACCCGCGCGATTCCCTCCGGGGAGAGCGGGGTGGCCACCGAAGGGCGCAGCGGAGTGTTGATCTGGACTTCGTCCGGACCGATGTCCCGCACCAGCCGGGCGATCGCCTCCGCGCAGTGCAGGTTCTCCGCTACGAACATCACCTGAATGGCCAGCGTCCCCCAATAGGCGCTTTGAAAGTTCCTCAATCCCGTCAGGGTCTGCTCAAAGCTGATGCCGTCAAGCGCCTGGTCGATCATCCGGAAACTGCGTTCGTCAAAGGCATCCAGTTTGGCGATGACCAGGTCGGCCATGCCCACGTCGCGGCGGACGTCGTGCTGATAAAGCAACGTGCCGTTAGTGATCACGGCCGTTTCATACGATGTGTAGTCCTTGACGGCGCGGATCATGTCGCCGAGATTGGCGGCCAGTGTGGGCTCGCCGCGGCCGGAAAAGGTAATGTAGTCGATATCCAGCATCGCCGGCAGCATGCTCAGTTCAGTGCGGATGCGTTCGGTAGAGACATACACCGCGCGTTCATTCGTTAAGTGATGAGTATGTCCGAGTTGACAATAGATGCAGTCGAGATTGCAGATCTTGACGGAATCCGAGAGTGGATCCACGCCGAGTGAGCGGCCGATCCGCCACGAGTCAAAAGGGCCGTAAAAGTACTGGCATGGCGATACTTTCATAACTGCATAATAGCATGTCGTTATGTTTATTTAAAGGGATTATTTGACTACACCAGGTCGGAGATCCGGGTGCTTTTCAGAAAGTCATAGTAGGCTTCGCGCACCGCCTTCCAGCGATGATGGATGACGCAGGGATTGCTGTCGGTGCAGCGTTTGAGGCCGAGCGCGCATTCGGACCACAGGGTGACATTGTCGATGGGTTCGACTATGTCGTAGAGGGTGATTTTGCTGGCCGGCCGCGCCAGGCGAAATCCACCGCCGGTCCCCTTTTGGGAGACCACCAGCCCGTGACTGGCCATGGATTGCAGCATCTTGCCCAGGTAATTGCGCGGCGCCATGATGGATTGGGCGATGGCTCCCGCCCCCTGGTATTCGCCTTTTTCGAGTTTGGCCAACTCGATGAAGGCCTTGATGACTTGGGTACTCGTTTTACTCAGCATAAGGTTGTCATGGTTAAAATACTTGCTGATTCTAGCACAATTTTACGGCCGGGACGAAAAATTTCCGTACCAATTGGCGGATGGGTCATTCGCGGAGGCTTCCCCGGCCGGCACCGACCCTCCGAAGCCGGGGAAATTGACATTGCGCCCGGTCTTATGGTGTGTTAATTTACTTCTATTATTACAAACTGTTTTCAACATTCTTGGTGTTTTCCATGACGGAATCTCCCGCCGCTCCGCCTCCGGCGTCGAAAGAACGCTTAAACCGTTGGCTGATCGCGGTTTTTCTCATCGTCCTGATGGCCGGAACGTTTATCGTACGGCAGCGCAACATCATCGATACAAAGTACAGGTCGATTGATGAGTACGTGTATCACCGCATGGCGGTACAGGTCCAATGGGGTTGGGAAAATTATCACACCCAACCTTACGGTCACATACTGGCTGAAAAAGGCCGCGATGTGCCCGCGTATTTTTTCCAGCCGTTGTACAAGCATCCGCCGTTGTTTACGATGGCCAATCTGCTTTCCTACCAGATCTTCGGGATCACTCCCATGTCGCCGTTTTATGTAGCGCTGTGCTGCGGGCTGCTGATGATCCCGCTGGTGTATCATATCGGCGCCTTGGTTTATAACCGCCTGGTCGGTCTGGTCGCTGCCTTTATCATGGCCTTTGATCCGATCGGGATCATGGTGTCGCAAAAGATGTGGATGGATTCGATGATCGGTCTGCTGGCGGTAACCTCGCTTTACGCCTTCATTGTCGCCGTGCAAGAATCCCGGGGCAGGTATTTCATCACCGCCGGAATTATTAGCGGATTCGGGGCTCTGACCAAATATACGGGTGCCGTCGGTTCCGTCGTGATGGCCGCTTACGCCCTTCTTTTCGATCGGCAGTTGCTGCGCAACAAGTATTTCTGGCTGGCCATGATTATCCCGCTGCTGATGCTGATCCCGTGGCTGATATGGAACCTGCAGGTGTTCGGTTGGGATTATTTCGGGATGCAGGTCGGGCTCCATTCCAGCGGCTCCCACGCGGGCAAATTCAAGCGCAATCTGCTGATTCTCGCTGGACTGGCGGTGATTGGGGCGGTCTTTTTTCTGCGTTATTACCCGGGCCTTAAGTCACGGCCCCAGTTCTGGACCAACCTGCGAATAGGTCTGGGCTGCGCGGCGGTCCTGCTCCTGTGGGAAAGTATTCTCAAGAGTTTTTACGTGGCGCATCTGCCTTTGACCAGCTGGACCGGCTCGACTTTTTACGGTGCCTCACCCGCGTTTTATTTAAACCGGCTCCTCGAGTGGAACCTGATCCATTTCTTCGCCCTTCTCGCCTTGTTCCTACCCACGGAGGAACTGTCGGCGGGAGAAAAGATTTTGCGTCTCGGCTTAGTTCTGGTCCTGCTTATTTTCACAGCCTGGGGCGCCTTTCAGTGCCGCTACATCATCGCGGCCGTGCCGCTGGGCATCCTCATCGGCACCAACCTCCTCTATGATCTGTGGAGGAATACGGAGTTGCTGGAGTCGCTGCCGGCGCGCATCGCCGGCCGTTCGGCGATTATCGTATTTGTTTACATGATCATGGTGCGGATGCTTTTCATCAACCAGCACATCAGCTATACCAATAACATGTGCTATTTTTAACGGGGGCGTGCGGTTTATGTTTCCAAGAACTTTACTGCGTCCGTTGATTGCGGTCGGTCTTATTTTATTGATGGCCGGGGCCTTTGCCGTCCGGCAGGAAAGCATCCTGCAGTCGCGCATCCATTCCATTGACGAGATAGTCTATTTCCGTATGGCCATGCAGGTCAGGAAAGGTTGGCAACACTATCACACGATGCCGTATGGACGCGAGCTGGCCGACAGGGGCCGCGATCTTCCTGACTATTTCTTTCGTCCGCTCTACAAGCACCCGCCTCTTTTCACGGCCGTGAATTCTCTGTCCTACCGGGTTTTCGCACAGAACCGTATGTGGCCGTTTTATGTCTCCCTGGTGTGCGGTCTTCTCATGATTCCGCTGGTCTATCTGATCGGTTCCCGGATTTTCAACCGTACCGTCGGTTTCGCCGCTGCCGTCGTTATGTCGCTGGATCCCATCGGGGTGATGGTCTCGCAAAAGATGTGGATGGACTCCATGCTCGGACTCTTGGCCGTTACCGCGCTCTACGTATACGCCAAGGCGATTACGGCCCGGCGCAATTTCGATTTCATCCTGGCCGGCATCATCAGCGGCCTGGGCGCGTTGACGAAATATCCGGGGGCGATTGGAACCGTTGCCATTTTTGTCTATGCGCTCCTTTTTGACCGCGGCTTGTTTCGCAACAGGAACTTTGTCGTCAGCCTGTTCCTGCCGTTGGTGATGCTGGTCCCCTGGATCGCCTGGAATGTACAGGTTTACGGGACCGGTTACACCCCCTGGCAGGGGCATCTTACGGCGAACAGCTCCCACTTTGCCGCATTGCTTAGGACGCTGCTGATCCTGCTGATTGCCGGAGCCGTCGCCCTCTATTTTTATTTGCGCTACCGCTCGCTGGTATCATTGGACGAGGAATTTATGCTCAAGCTGCGTTGGGTGCTCGGCGTCACCACGGCTTTGGCCTTGTTCCCGGCGATTATCAAGAGTTTTAACGTGACCCACCTGCCGGCGGTCGGATGGTCGGGGGCGCCGTTTTACGGATCCTCCCGCGGTTTTTATTTTGTCAGACTGCTGGAATGGAATCTGATCAATTTCTTCGCCCTGTTGGCCTTCTTTGTGCCGAAGTCCGCCAGACAGCCCGGCGAAAAGTTGTTGCGTACGGGATTTATGGTGGTTCTGGCGGTATTCACGGTCTGGGGTGCTTTTCAGTCACGCTACATTATCGGGGCCGTGCCGCTGGGCATTCTCATCGGCACCAATTTTCTGTATGAAATGTGGCAGAAAACGGAATCGCTGGAATCGCTGCCGGCGCGCATCGCAGGCCGTTCGGCTATCATTGTGATCGTGTTCATGATTATGGCGCGGATGATGTTCATCAACCAATTCATCAGTTATACGAACGATATGTGTTATTTTTGATCAATCGCGGCGCGGATCAGGCGGGTTTGTGCAGGATGACGATGAAGGACGGCATCAGCGGCTGCAACAGCGCGAGGATTCCCCGCGGCAGTCGGCGCAGAAGCGGTTGCACGGCCGGCAGCATATCCAGCTTGTAACGCTCCGGATCCTTTATCACTTCCACCGACATGTTTTCTACCCGGAACAGCCCGGCGCACATCTTCCCCAGGCGTCCGAGGGATAACGGATAGATGTCAAAACGTTCGTGTCCGAAAAGACGGACGTATCGGTCGGCCATGGGCTTGGGCAGCCAGGACAGGAACGGCAGCTTGAAGTGCGGTTCCAACAGCGCGTATTTGGCGGGCGTGGCGAGGTAGACCACCCCGCCCTTTTTCAGCACCCGGTGGATTTCCCGGATGTGGTCGGCCTGCGGCGGGATGTGCTCGATGACCTGGTTGGAGATGCCCACGTCAAAGCTCTCGTCCGGGAACGGCAGGTTCACGTCCGGGAC
The DNA here is from genome assembly GCA_020429915.1 of Candidatus Omnitrophota bacterium. GTDB lineage: Bacteria > Omnitrophota > Gorgyraeia > Zapsychrales > Zapsychraceae > JAGOSC01. The sequence continues at coordinate 65,732 of JAGQKV010000002.1, forward strand.
GGTCCGGAAGGTGTAGCCCTCCGTAATCACCCGTTCGTCGGTCACGTTGACGCTGGTGGCGGAGCGGCATTCGCGGGCGATCCGGCTGATCACGTGCCCCGAGCCGGTGCCGAGCAGGTCGCACCGGCGCAGGTCGACAAAGTCTTGCAATATCCGTATGATTTTGAGGGCCTTACGGTAACGGTTGGCGTCGTGGACCACGGCGTGGGAACTGTATTCCTCCCCGCTGCCGGGCGCGTTGTTCGGATCTTTGGAATTTGACATTGCGCAGATGCGGCTGGTATGCTAACGTAACTCTATTAAATATAAGTAGTAATAATATACCATCCGCGAATCGGACACGTCCACTTAAAAAGCGTCTCCCATGCCGAATATCAAAATAGTCCGCCTCCTGATCGTCCTGGCCCTGTGCGTCATGATGGCCGCCGCAGTTAAGGTCCGGAGCGAGGCGATCCTGCAGACCAAGTACAAATCCATCGATGAGATGGTCTACCATCGCCTGGCCGTGCAGATCCAGTGGGGGCTGGAGAATTACCACACCATTCCGCTGGCCCACAAGCTGTCCGACGCCGGCCGCGACCTCCCCGATTATTTCTTCGAGCCGTTGTTCAAGCATCCGCCCTTGTTCACGTTCTTCAATTACGCCGTGTACCAGACGTTCGGGATAACGCCCCTGTCGCCCTTTTATGTGACCCTGGCCTGCGGCGTGCTGATGATCCCGCTGGTCTATCTGTTCGGCGCCTATGTGTTCAACCTCTGGGTGGGATTTTTTTCGGCCTTGGTGATGGCGCTGGACCCGGTCACCATCATCTGTTCGCAGAAGGTGTGGCCGGATTCGATGATCGGGCTGTGGGTCACCCTGGCGCTGTTCGCCTTTACCTGGTCGCTGGCCCGCAACAACAACCGCGGATTTGTCTTCAGCGGCTTCGTCAGCGGCCTGGGCGCGCTCACGAAATACACCGGCGCGCTGGGGACGATCATCTGTTTCGTCTACGCGGCGGTCTACGACCGGAAATTGTTCCGCAATCCGTATTTCTGGGCCTGTCTGCTGATCCCGCTGATCATGCTGATTCCCTGGTTCGCCTGGAACGTGCACGTGTACGGCTGGAAATTTTTCGCGATGCAGATCCAGCTGCATTCCAACAGCGAGCACTTCGCCAAGGTGAAGCACAAACTGCTGGTCCTGGTGCTGGCCGCCGCCACCGCCCTGGTCTTCTTTTTCAAGTACGTGCGCAAGTTTTCGGTGAAGTCCGGGGCGCGCACGAATATCCGCATCGCGGCGGGGTGCGCGGCCGTCCTGCTACTGTGGGAATACATCGTGCGCAGTTTCAACCTGTTCCACCTGCCGCGCGTCAGCTGGGCGGGCGCCGCCTTCTACGGATCGCCGCCCTACTTTTACCTGGCGCGGCTGTTGGAATGGAATCTGGTGTCGTTCTTCGCGATGCTCGCATTTTTTATTCCCAAGAAAGAGTGCCGCCCCGGGGAGCTGCTCCTGCGCGTGGGCTTCATCACCGTGATCATTGCCTTTACGATGTGGGGGGCCTACCAGTCGCGCTACATCATCGCGGCCATCCCGCTGTGCATCATGATCGGCGTGAATTTTCTGTGCGAACTGTTCGCCGGGGCGTACGAATTGGATTCGCTGTGGGCGCGGATGCTCGGTTACGGCGCCCTGGCGGCCTTCGGCTGCATGATGGTGCTCAAACTGATTTACATCAATCACATGATCAGCTACACCAACGACATGTGCTACTTCTAAGGCCGCGGGGAGTCGGTCACGCCTATGCTCAAAGCGCTCATCAAATCCAACCGCCAGCGGCTCGACCGCGAGATCCCGGACATCGGACGGCGGCAGTATTTTTCACCGGCCCTGCGCCTGCTGATCAAACAGACCTTCGCGGTGATCGACGCGCACGCCGCCGGGCGCGTCCTTGACGCCGGCTGCGGCGACCAGCCGTTCCGCGAACGGTTCCTCGGCAAGGCTTCCGCCTACGACACGCTGGACGTCGAACAGCGCGGCGGCGAACTGACCTATACCGGGTCGGTGACGGACATGCACATGATCCCCGACGGCAGCTACGACACGGTGGCGTGTTTTGAGGTCCTCGAACACGTGCCGCAGCCGTTTGCCGCGGTGGCGGAGATCAGCCGCGTGCTCAAACCCGGCGGGACCTTTCTGATGTCGGTCCCGCACCTGAGCCGGTTGCACGAGGTGCCGCACGATTATTTCCGCTACACCTGCTACGGGATCGAGTCGCTGCTGGGTGAAAACGGCCTTGAGGTCGTGGAACTCACCGCCAGCGGCGGGATCCTCAGTTTTCTGATGCACCAGTTCTGCACCCTGCTGGTATGCCTTTTTTTTCACATCCCCATCTTAAATGGATTAATATTCTGGTTGAACAAATGGTTGATCGTTATTCCCGTGACATTTCTTGATGAGACTATATTCGCATCGGCCTCGATTCCCTTACAGTATGTCTGTGTGGCGAGGAAGAGTATTTGAGAATGAGGCTTATCTATTTTTAAATGCGTTTGGATAACATCGTTTTCTAAAAAGTGCGCGTTTAATAATCTGTAACACTAGAGACTTCAATCTATAATTAAATAATTATCTGGGAAGAAGACAGAGATACGCATAGTAAACGTTTCAACCCCAAAGAAACTTTATAAGTAATTGTAATTAATATTTAATAAGTGCTCGCGGCTTCATATGAATATAACTATCAAAGATGTTCGTTCCGCCAGTGATGATGAATGGGATCAAACTTGGATGGGGTGCGACTATGCGACCTACTATCATTCCCGGCATTGGCACAACATTTGGAAAAGCTATTTAAGAGGAAAAATTCACCCTGCGGCTAAAGTATTTGAATTCAGCGACGGAAAGCAAATGATATTTCCGGTATCTTGTCACCGCATTGGATTCGGAATCTTGAGAAGATATTTGTCGTCACCGGCCAGAACTTATGGAGGCCCGATATCTGTGGAAGACCTAACCACGGACCACGCAACGGCCTTCTATGAATTCATTGCCAAATACTATCAGAATATCATTTATCGCATGTCCCCTTTTCACATGCCGTTTTATTTGCAGAATAATGAACGATTGGTAACCCCCGACACTACCTACGTATTAAACCTACAGAGAGAATTTAATGCCATAGTCAAGTCTTGGACAAAAGGTCATAGAAGTGCGGTTACTAAAGCGCGTAATGCCGGCATGCGGATCCGCGTGGGCGATACTGAGAAGGATTGGCGGGATTATTACAAAATTTATCTATCTACTTTTTCACGATGGGGTGATAGGGCAACCTCTAAATATAAATGGAATTTCTTTAAAATATTATCTGATGCGGATAGCCAATACGTAAAACTGTGGATAGCGGAGTATCAGGAAAAACCGGTAGCGGGGGCTGTGATATTTTACGCCAAACGGCATGCCGTGTATGGATATTCGGCAGCTTTGGGAGAGTTCTTTCAATTACGGCCCGTTAATTTGATAATATATGAGATAGTAAATGATTTACATGCCCGTAATTATTTGTGGTTTGATTTTAATGCTAGCGGAGGGCATAAAGGAGTGATGAATTTTAAAAAAAGTTTTGGCTCGGTAGAGCAACCCTGTTCCATTATCGACAGTCAGTCCCATGCGATAAGAATCTTGGAAGGATTATATAAGAAGTGGATGGTAAAATTGTCATAAATCAAAATTTAATTTGTTTCCTTTTAACTTCCTTCCTCCGGTAAGGATAAGCGAAATGTAAATCGGTTTAGAATGAGAGTTAACATGCACAACAAAATGAATGTTAGGATGCGAATAATTCCCGATATTATTATACCGGTCCCCATAGTTATACCCATAAACGCGGTAAAATAACCACAAATAATTTCGGCGAGGCCAAGATTTCCGGGAATAATATTAATGGTTCGAGTTAATAAGAAAACCAAAGTAAAGAGAAACAACTCCCCTGTGCCTACCGCATAACCCAATGATAAATAACAGATTTTCATCAAGAAGGTTAAAATCAAATAAAATATGAGAGTTAGAAGAAAATAGGCGGCCATCACTTTAGTTTTGCGTATTTCAAGACTAAACGCTGTCGTTACGGTGGAAATCTTAGATTTTATCCAGGAAATGAGTTTGGATGGCGTCGGCACATAAGATATGGCGCGGTTGACGATAAAAGGAGTCGCAAAGAATATCGCAAGACATCCTGAAATTAAGATCGTCGGACTCTTGCCTGCTGTATTATAGAATGTTTGTAGGATAGCCGAGCAGGCCAGAGAAATGCTTAAGTAAAATATCACATCCAGCCAAGTAAAAAAAGCCGCCATGCTGATGGAATGTGTATAGGAATATTGATATTCGTTCTTAAGTTTGGCTAGTCGATATAAATTGGCGCCCTGCGGTATGTAGTGGTTTATTAGACGGGACGTTGTGAAAATTTTTAGCCACGGGAAAAATCGGATTGATTTCAAACCCGCGCTTTGCAAGATAATTAAAGTGCGGTAACTATGTAAGGTGTTATTTATTGTGAGCCCGCACAAAAGAATGATTATATTTATTGCCGGAATCTTCCCAATGAGCCGCAGTTCCTGTTGGTGCTTCCAGAAGTAAAAAACAATAAATCCAATACAAATAGCGGCGATCCATGCTTGGAAGGGGCGATTTTTCTTGGCGTTCTTTGAAAGTGTGAACATTAAATTCCCGTATATTAATCAATTGCGGTAATGCCAAACATCCAATAGATTACATCGGATCAGACCATTTTTCAGTAATACGCTGTTCAGTTCGTCCACCGAAGATCGGAGTTCATCTTTTAACCGAGCCTTTAGTGTGGGGTCCAACGATTGCCTATTTGACTTTCTAAACAAGATTTTCTCCGATAACTTTTTGATTTTATAATAGAGCTGCTGCGTTGGAATTAAATTTCTGACGAGATGTTTGAATCTTTTTGATTGGATCATGTTTCTGGCGATTGCAAATCTGGAGGTCATATTGGCGTTAACGATGGTAAACTCAGGTTTAAAGTCCGGATCCACGCCGAGAAACTCAAAGAGAAATCTTAGTTCCTCAAGTTTGTTGCGAATCAAGTTTTCAAATATTATGACGTAAATTTGATTAACCGGAAAAAATTCCATATAGCGTAATATATTATCAAGATAACGAGATTTTTCACGGTAGAACAAATATGATGGATAACGCGCCTTTGGTGGTACTTGAATGTTTTTCTTTCGCAACTCTTCCAGGGATAGGGCTTTTTCAAAATCGGGTTCGGTTTCGATTAAGTAATTGAGGAGTCTCGAATGAAGCGAACGCATGCATTCTACGGGTTCCCTAATCATTATAATAATTTTAGCATCTGGATTGAAGCGGAAAATGGCCTCCGGTGCGCTTTTTGAATAGATATAGGTCGTTGTGGCGTCACCTAAATATTTCTCACCGGTCGCCTGTTGGTACAGCGAAAAATATTCTTCTTGCGTAGTAATATGGAAATACAAATTCTTGCCGTTAAATTTGAGGCTTTCCTCATATAAATCTTTATTGAAAAAATTTGGTTCCTTTTCTTCGGGAAAATAGATTTCCGGATGCTGTCTCAATAATTCATAGAGTAATGTCGTTCCGGATCTTAAATTGCCAACGACAAACAAATTGGGTCTGGTGACTTGTTTAGACATGTGGTTTACCAGAATTTTCTAAAGGATTTAATTTTTTCGATCAGTTGATTTGTGCTGTTTCGCGTGGTTGCGTAGCGCAGGTTAAATATGCTATCAAATATATTTTTTGATGGAGACGTGGGGTACGGATTGCGGAACAAAAACTTATTGGACACAATATTAAGTGGTTTATATAAACGGCTAGATTTTATATGTAGCTTTTTGGATAGGCGTAGAAATCGGTCCTGCGTCTCCCCGGACGTGATCATAAAGCTGTAACGCCAAGGCAGCCAGTCTCCATCTATATAATCAAATGTGTCTATATCATTCAAAGTCGAAATTATTTCCCGGGCCTTTTTTAAATTGGATTTTACGGCGGGTAGATCTTGTTCGAATAATTGCCACGTCATGTGTAATTTCTGTTTTAATATTTCCGGAAAATTGTAATTTAGGAGGCCATGGTTGGTCAAAAACTTAAACAAACCGTATTTGCTTGATAAACTTAGATTTAACGACAGCCAGTTTTTAAATAACGATACCGGGCTATTGCTGTTTGTGCGCATTAATTCGAGGATTCCGTTTAATGCGTTTTTATTTGGTACAATAAGTAATCCACCGCCTTGCAGAGCTATTGGTTTTGAATAGCCGAAACTAATTACTCCCATGTCGCCGAGGCATCCGACTCTTTCGCCATTTATGGAGCCGCCATATGCTTGGCATGCATCATCAATAACTTTGCAGCCGTAGGGAGAGGCGATTTCCTTTAACGTTTTCAGATCCGCGGGATAACCAAAAGAGTCTACGGCAATAATTGCTTTTACAGATGCGTCAATACGGCTTTTTACCGCATTCGTGGAAATATTACCATCCAGAGATGAAACATCAACGATAAGGGGGATCCCGCCGGCCGCCATAACCGCAACACAGATATTGGGGCACGCCAGGGATGGCACCATAACATGTTTGCCTTCTACGCCGTAGTATTTTAACGCAAGATAAAGCCCCGCTGTACCGCTGCCTACCGGAATTATATATTCGCACTGAAAAAAATTGCGTAGCTGGGATAGCAGTGCGTTGTCAAAAAGATTCAAATCATTGATATCGCATACCTCATGTGTCAGTATATTTACTTAAAAATTTCTTGATATCCTGAAAGGATTCTTCAACACTTTTATTCTCAGTGTTAATTCTAAATTCCGGATCCCTCGGGATCTCGTACGGGTCGTCGATCCCCGTAAAGTGATCGATCTCCCCCGCGCGCGCCCGGCGGTAAAGGTGTTTGGGGTCGCGCTCTTCGCAGACGGTCAGCGGGGTGTCGACGTACACCTCCACGAAATTCCGGCACAGCCCGCGCACCGCCCGGCGGGTGGCCTCGTACGGCGAAATCAGCGCGGCGATGACAATCACGTTGTTCTGTTCGAGCATCGAGGCGAGATAGCCCACGCGCTGGATGTGGCGGTCGCGCTCTTCCCGCGTGAAACCGGTGTCGGGAAAGATGGCCCGGATCTTGTCCCCGTCCAGCTGTTGGACCTGCAACCCCTTTTTGCGCAGATACTCGGTGGTGCGCGCGGCCAGTGTGCTCTTTCCCGCGCCCGGCAGGCCGGTGAACCAGAGCACGAACGGCTGGATGGTGCGGCGGCCGAAATTGATCTTGTTCCAGGCCCGCTCGTGAAAGAAATACAAAGCGATCTTGGTCACGATCTCGATGCCGCTGACCGAGACGGCCAGCAGGAGCTTGCCCGTGAGGATGAAGACGATCAGCGTGGTGTCCAGCGTGGCGAAGAAACGCCAGGAGATGGTTTTAATAACGGAACGGCGTTTGCTTTCGTAATACATGCTCATACTGGTTGTACATTTCTGTAGCAGGGAACGGTCGCGACCGTTCCCTACGGTGTTATGATGATCTGATATTTTCCAACCACACCTCCACCGAATGCGCCACGGACAATTCCTGATAGGCCGTTTCCACATGGTAGGTATAGTCGCGTTTGCTGCCCTTCAGAGCCCCTTTGATCGCGGCCGCATAAGACAGCGGTGTTACCCCATCGGACACCACTCCGCAACGGTACTTGTCGATAAAGTACGGCAGGTCGCCCACCGGTGTGGACACGACCGGAGTTCCGCATTGCATGGCATCCGAGAAAATCACCGGTACGCTCTCGATGCGCGACGGAATCAACAGGAATTCGGCGCGCTTCAATTGCCGTGCCAGGTCCTCGGCGTTGATCGGACCGTGGATCGTCACGTAAGATTCCATATGATGCTCGCGGCAGCAGGCCTGCAGCTGCCCTTCCAGATCACCCAGTCCGTATAGGTCGACCTGAATGCTTTTGCGTGTCTTCTCGTCCAGGAATAATAATGCCTCCAGCAGCATGTCCGGGCCTTTGTTCTTATGGTACCGGCCCACAAATAGCAGACGGGTGCGGCCGCCGTCTTCGGACGGAGGCGTGTCATCAACCACCGGCAGGATGCGGGAGGAGGCCAGAAAATGGCATTTCCGGCCGCTGATATCGGTCACGTCCGCCGCCAGCTGCTGGCCGTCCGCGTACACCTGTGCGGCGTTGGCCACCACCCGGTTGATTAACCGGCTGCCGATCACCGGGATGTTGCGGATCTTCCAGATGTCGGATCCCAGCGCCCACACATCATACGGTTTGCGCAGGTCTTTATGCAGCCAGTAGCCGAACAGTCCGCTGGGGATGACCCACATGCACAGTGTCCGGTCAATCTCGTATTTACGGTGAATCGCGGCGGTGTTGGCGCGGCCGCCGCGGAAGAAATTCCAGAAGATGCGCCAGTTGCGCGGATCGTAGAGGTTCATGGCGGCCAGGACCTGGTCGCCGCCCTCCCACGGGATGGGTTCCACGATCACGCCGTCCGCCGGCGCGTAGTCCGTCTTGCGTTTGACCGGCTGTACGACGACTCTGTGTCCGCGGCGGGTCAGCTCCTGGGCGAAGGCTTCTACAAACAAACCCGCGGTGCCGCCCGGGTCACCGGTAAAGGCGGGATAAGAACTGGTGATGATCTGAACGTTCATTTCCCCGCGCTCACGATCTCCCGGACCGCCATAATAACGTCATTGATGTCGTCGTCGGTCAGCTTGGGCGACAGCGGCAGGCTCACCGTACTGCGGCCGTAGTCTCGGGCGTGCGGATAGTCGTTCGGCTCCCAGCCGTAATTGCGTTGATAAAAAGGATGCTCGGGAATGGCCAGGTAATGCACGCCCACACCGATCTTGCGCCGCGTCATTTCCTCGAGAAAGCGATCGCGGCTGATCCCCGTCCGCCTCTCGTCCAGGGTGACGGTAAACAAGTGATAGGCGTGACGATTGCCGTCGTCGCCGGCGGGAGGCAGGCCCAGCGGCAAATCGCCGAAAGCGGACAGATACCGCCGCCAGATTTCCTGCCGGCGCAGCCAGAATTCTTCGATCTTGCGCAGCTGATGCAGACCGATGGCGGCCTGCAGGTCCATCATGTTGTATTTGAAGCCGCGGTCCATTACGAAGTAATGCTTGTAGCCGTCATCGGAGAATCGCTTCCACGCGTCCTGGCTCATGCCGTGCAGGGCCATGACCTTGATCCGGTTGATCCAGTCTTCGTGCGCGCTGACGACCATACCGCCTTCGCCGGTGGTAATATTCTTGGTGGCGTAAAAACTGAAACAGCCGAATTCTCCAAAAGTCCCGGTCTTGCGTCCGTGATATTCGGTTTCGATGGCGTGCGCGCAGTCCTCGATGACGGAAAGCTCCCGCTCACGGGCCAGCGGCATGATCCGGTCCATATCGCACGGCACGCCGGCGAAATGGATCACCAGGATCGCGCGGGTCCGCGGCGTGATGCGGGCCGCGATCTCCTCAGGATCAATGTTGCGGGTGACCGGATCGATATCGGCGAGCACCGGCGTGGCGCCGGAATGGATGATGGCGTTGACCGTCGCGCAAAAGGTCATGGCCGAGGTGATCACCTCGTCGCCCAGCTTCAGGTCCAGCGCGAGGCAGGCCAGGTGCAGGGCCGCGGTGCAGGAATTGACCGCCGCGGCGTGCGGCGTCCCTTTGTAGCGGGCGAACTCCTTCTCAAAGGCGTGGACCTTCGGCCCGGTGCCCAGCCAGGCGCGGCGCATGCTGTCGGTCACTTCCTGAATTTCTTCGTCGCTGATTAACGGCTGGCCGAACACCAGCATCTGCTCTCGCATGGCTCAATCTTGCTTGTTGGCGGCCTTCTGGTTGATCTCGATTTTCTTCACGCGCAGCAGGATGTCCTCGATCAGCCGGCGGTTGGCCGAGATGAGATCGGCGATGATCCCGATGACCACGAACAGCAGGCCGATGATCAGCAGGATCGCGGTGAGAATCAGGGACTGGACCTTGCCCATCCCGCCGGTGGTCACGTAGTAATATAGGAAGCGCAGTCCCAGGACCCCGCCGACGATCAGGAAAAACGATCCCAGCCGCAAAAAGATGCTGAACGGATTGAACATCGCGTAGACGCGCACGATGGTGATCATCGAGCGTTTGATGTATTCGGGGATGCTGCGGAACAGCCGCGAGGGCCGGTCCACATGATTGGTGCCGATGGTGATGTTGGCCACGGCCAGGCCCTTGTGCTCGGCCTGGATGATGCTCTCCAGCGTGTAGGTGTAATTGGAAATGATGTTCAGGCGCAGGGCCGCCTCGCGGTTGTAGGCGCGGAAGCCGGTCGTGGTGTCTTCGATGCTCGACTGCGCCAGCTGGCGCACCACCCAGCTGCCGATGCGCTGCAGCCTTTTCTTCACGAAGGAAAATTGTTCGACGTTTTCGATGTCGCGGTTGCCGATCACGATATCCGCTTTGCCGGCAATGATCGGTTCGATCAGGCGCGGGATGTCCTCGCCCTTGTACTGACCGTCGGCATCGGTGTTGACGATAATATCGGCGCCGCGTTTCAGGCACGCGTCGAGACCCGTCGCAAAGACCACGGCCAGACCTTTACGCGTTGTCAGCCGGACTATGTGCTGGACGCCGTGAGCGCGGGCGACTTCCGAGGTGTTGTCGGTGCTGCCGTCATCGATGATCAGCGTTTCGATCACGTCGACGCCGGGGATCTCCTTGGGCAAGGCCGCCAGGGTGGCCGGCAGGCTCTCCGCCTCGTTCAGGCACGGGATTTGAATGATCAGTTTCATAATCTATTTCTTCTTGTAGACCTTTTTCCAGAGTTCCTCCAGCATGATCCGTTTGCGCTGGAGCCAGGGAATATTCTCGCGGTACCACTGAATGGTCTCGCGCATGCCGGTCTCAAAACGGACCTCCGGCCGCCAGCCGAGCTGGCGCAGTTTGCCGCAGTCGACGCTGTAGCGGAAATCGTGCCCGGGCCGGTCCTTCACGAATTTGATCAAAGACGCGGGCTTTTCCATGGCCTGCAAAATGGTCTTGGCCGTGACGATATTGGGCCGCTCAAAATAACTGCCGATGTTATAAATCTCTCCGGTCTTCCCTTTCTTGTAGACGGTGTCGATGCCGCGCGCGCAGTCCGTCACATGCAACCACTCGCGGATCTGCAGTCCCTTCCCGTAGACCGGGACGTGCTGATTATGCAGGGCCTTGAGGATGATCACGGGGACGAATTTCTCCGGATACTGCCACGGCCCGTAGTTGTTGGCCGGCCGCACAATGACCGCGGGCAGGCCGTAGGTCCGCACCGCCGTGGTGACGATAAACTCGGCCGCGGCCTTGGTGGCGGAATAGGGATTGCTCGGACGCAGCGGCGCGGTTTCCTTAAAGCGGCTGTGCGTATCGGTCGAGTCGCCGTAAACCTCATCGGTCGAGATGTGGACGAAACGCTTGACCTTGAATTGACGCGCCAGGTCGACCATGTTTTGTGTGCCGGTCACGTTGGCGGCGATAAACGGATGATTGTCCTGGATGCTGCGGTCGACATGCGTCTGCGCCGCGAAATGAATGACGTCCTGCGGTTTTTCCTTGGCGAAGATGGCCTCCATGCGCAGCTTGTTCGCCACGTCGGCCTTGTGAAAGACGATGTCCTTGGCCACGGCCTTCAGGCGCTGCCGGTCGCCGGCGTAGGTAAGCTTGTCGACGACCACCAGTTTGCGCTTGGCCGCGTGCTGGCGGACGTACTCGCTGCCAATAAAACCGGCCCCGCCGGTGATGAGGATCTTACCCTTCATGCGCCACAATCCGTTTGAGGTACTGTCCGTAGGATGTCTTGAATTCGTCAGCCAGCTTCAGCAGCTGGCGTTTGTTGATAAATCCTTCGCGGTAGGCGATTTCTTCGACACAGCCGATCTTAAGCCCCTGGCGTTCCTCGATGATCTTGATAAACATCCCCGCGTCCATCAACGAATCATAGGTCCCGGTATCCAGCCACGCCATCCCGCGGCCGAGGAACTCGACGTGGCAGTCGCCTTTGCGCATATAGGCATTGATAACGTCAGTGATCTCCAGTTCGCCGCGCGGCGAGGGCTTCACCTTTTTGGCGACGGCCGCGGCGTTTTTGTCGAAAAAGTAAATTCCTGTGACCGCCCAGTTGCTCTTGGGTTTCTTCGGTTTTTCCACCACGCGCACCGGTTCTTTATCCCGGTTGAATTCGACCACCCCGTAGCGCTGCGGTTCGCTCACGTTGTAGGCAAAGACCGATCCGCCCCGACGCGACTTGACCGTCCGCTTGAGGTACATGCCCAGCTGGTCACCGTAAAAAATGTTGTCCCCCAGGATCATGCACACGCGCTGGTTTTTGATGAAGTCCTCACCGATGATGAAGGCCTCGGCCAGCCCGCGCGGTTTGGCCTGTTCGGCGTATTCAATGGTCAGGCCCATGCTGCTGCCATCACCGAACAGGCTCTTGAAATTGCCGATATCCTGGGGGGTGCTGATGATCAGGATCTCGCGGATGCCGGCCAGCATCAGGACGGACAGCGGATAATAGATCATCGGTTTGTCGTAGACCGGCAGGAGCTGTTTGCAGGTGCCCCTGGTGATCGGAAAAAGCCGCGTGGCGCGGCCACCGGCGAGGATGATTCCCTTCATGATATTCCTTGCTGCGACTTTAAGACGGTTGCGGATGAATCCGTGTAACCGTCAGTATAGCAAAGCGTTTCGGGCGATTCCAGTCCCGCCCGTTTTATTTAACGCGGCCGGGTTCATCGGCCGGCGCCGCCTCGGATGCGTGGCAGCCCTCGGCCGTGTAGCGCTTGATCCCGCGGCGGATGCGGTCGCGGCCTTTTTGCAGGCGCCACAGATTGGTGTCGCGCAGCGAGTAGACGCAGCCGCAGTATTCCTGCTGATAAAAATTCTCGCGTTTGGAGATCTCGTACATGCGGGCCGACCCGCCTTGTTTGCGCCAGTTGAAGGTCCAGTAGGTCATGTCCGCGTAGCGGGCCGCCGCGCGCACGCCGCAGCCGTTGATCTGGTTCATGTCCTTCCAGCGCGAGATCCCCAGCGAGCTGGTGATCACGTTAAAACCGTGTTCCCGGGCATACAGCGCGGTGCGCTCAAAACGCATGTCGAAACACACCGTACAGCGCTCCCCGCGTTCCGGGGCCATCTCCAGGCCCTTGACCCGTTCGAACCAGTTGTCGCGGTCATAGTCGGCGTCCACGAACGGAATGCCTAATTTTTGTGCAAAGCGGATATTCTCGTTTTTGCGGATTTCGTATTCGTCCCGGGGGTGGATATTGGGATTGTAGAAGAAAATGGTCAGATCGATCCCCTTGGCCTTCAGCTGCTCCATGATATCCGCCGCGCACGGCGCGCAGCACGAATGCATCAGGACCTTCTGAGACCCTCCGGGAGGCGTCAAATCTAATTCTTTATCACCCTTGGACATAGCCCTATTGTACACAATTTGGGGGGGATTACAACCAGGGACAGACAACGCTCTTAAGATTCGGTAGAGCTGCCTGGCGAGACTGCAGCTGGTGAAGGTCATGGACTACTGACCCGGCGCGGTTACGTCGGGAAAGATGATCTCAAAGGCGGCCAGGTCATGCGCGCGGTAATCAGCGAGCGCGATGCGGTAGGATTTTTCATCTTCGCTGTTGCCGGCTTGCGGCGTAAAACCGAGGCGGTCCCAGAAGTCGGCGACTTGGGCGTTCTTCGGTGTCTGCCGATAGTTCGCGGTCAGTATTTGAATCCCGCGCCGGCGCAGGTCTCCCAAAATGGTCTCGAAAAACGCCTCTTCCACCCTCCGTCCGATCACCCGGCAGCTCATCAGGTAGGTGTCCACCAGGCCATCCGCCGGATCTTCACCGGTTGTCACGATCGCCACGCCCGTCAGTCCGTAATCCCCGAATTTGTCCTCCAGACGGAAGACATAGACCCGTGCCCGGTCGCTGTCCATAAAGTTTTCAATATCGGTCTCGGTATAGCGCTTGGTAGTGAGATTAAACTGATTCGTTTTCTGTGTCAGCTGGGCGATGCGGGGCAGATACTCACGGCTGTCGGCGTGGACCGTCAGCTTCAGCTCCAGTGACTTCAAGTACTCATTCATGTCGGCAAATGTCGCGCGCCGTTGTTGGCGTTCCTTTTCCTCACTGTACATGGCAGAACGCCGCTGATCTTCCTGGGAGGCATTCAACGAGACGAACAGCGGTATAAGGCGACGGACCGCGTCCGGATACTCCGGCAGGACGTCCGGGACCTGCATGACGGTCACCTCCGGCAACTGTTCGCGCACCAGATTGACCTCGAAGTCCGAGTCGTCGAGAAACACCAGACTGTCGATCCCGATGTTGAGTTCCGCGGCAATCGTCCGCAGATTGGAGGCCTTGTCCTCCCAATTCACCTTCTTGATACTGAGATGTTCGTCGCGGATGAGCATGTCCGGATGCTGCTGGAGGACGCGGTCGACATCCTCGGCGTTGTTCTTGCTGCACAGGCCGAGCAGGATCCCCTGCCGCTGCAGCCGCAGCATGAGCGACTGGACTTCGTAATAGATCTTCCCCTCCGCCGATTCCGGTGACATATCGATCCCCTGCTGGCCGTCCTCGCCGATGATCCCCTTCCACAGCGTGTTGTCGCAGTCGAGAATCACCGCTTTCTTGGTTTTGCCGAACGGCGCCAGGATGAACGGCGCCACGGTTTGACTGTAGTCTTTGTAAAAGTCGACTGTATACAGCGCCTTGGAGGAATAAAAGTAACGGATATCCACGCTGCGTTGGACGGACAGCCGCGCGATGATCTTGTCGATGTCGACCACCACGGTATTGGCCGGGGCATTCGCGCGTACAAACGCGTTGAGATCCGCGGCGAGCGTCTCCAGTGCTCCGGTCTGCGGCAGCCGGTGCGTGAAGGCCGTGGAGGAAAAGGAATTGAAGATGACCTGCGAACGTCCCTTGACCGTTTCAAAGAAGAACTGCAATTCCGCGGTGATTTTTTGCGTTAATTCCACGCGGCGGTCGGCGTCCATCCGCTCGATGGTGTGATGCAGGCCGTCGATGATATTGGCAAGTTCCCAAAAGACGATCAGCACGCGGGCCTCGGGAAAACGCGCGGCATCCTGCAGGATATTGTCGTAGTCCCCGTTCTGCAGCCGCGCATTGATGCCTTGGCGGCGCAAGGTAAATTCGAGGATCGCGGTTAACGGCGCGGCGGTAATATTGGAAAGCAGTGCCAGCCCGGTGGGCGGCTCAGTAAAGCGGCGTCCGAGTTGCAGATTTTGGGTTAGGATTTGGGCGTATTTCAGCGCGTGCAGATCACTGATCATAACGCCGTACTATATCAGAAAGTCGGCGCGGAAGCTATTTTTAGTGGTGAGCGGGTTTGGGCCGGGGACAGGGCCGCCGACGGGCCGGGAACGGGTTTGCCTGTTGATTGACCGAGGAGCAGCGGGAGGTTGGTGACGGGAATGGTTTCGATGAGGACCGGGACGACTCCCTGGATCGGGGTGATTTCCGGAAAGGCGTCGCCGGCAAAGTCAACCGGGACAGTGCCGGTCTGGCGCAAATTCAGGTTCGCCGGGTTCAAATCGATCCCCCCTTTGGTGGCGCCAGCCTGAACGGCTTCATCGGTGTCCAGCGCGTCCAAGGCGCTCTGGAACGCGGAAAAGTCAAAGGTCCCGCTGGCGGCGCTGAGAGATATCCACTGGTAAACATCCTGTGCCAGTTCCCGCGGGATGCTGAGTTCACTTAAAAGTTCCTTAAAGTCAGGGACATAGGTTCCCACGGTGGTCCCCGCTTTTTCCCCGACGTATTCCAGGATGGCGATTTTCTGGCGGCGGGTCAAAGCAAGTTGCGCCTGGTCCGTGCTGCGGTTGCCGGCTTCGATGTGCACGGCGTTTTCAGGCGCACGCCCGCCGAGGACCCCCTGTTCCCAGTTGAGGGCCACCAGCTCGAGTACCGAAGTGTACAGATTGGCCGGCAGTCCCAGTGTGGCCAGGATCAGCGGCACGTCGGGACGGTACGGTTCCTCTGAACCCATGTGACGGAACATATGCACCGAGGCGACTTCGAGGACGGCGATCCGCTGGGCATCGCTGAGTTGGGCTTCATCCTGGGCCGCCGGAATTTCCTTCAGGCTGCGGAAGGCTTCATGCAGTCGCGTGATGCTGCGCGCCCGCCAGTCTTTTTGACTGATACGTTGCGGAATGAGCACCCGCACCAGGTCGGTCACTGAACGCCAGCGGCTGAAGGCGGTTTTCTTGCGCAGCCCGAAGTCGTCGTATCCCTTCATGACATTGATGGTGGAACGGCTGAGTCGGTTGCGCATCGACGGGATGAATTCCGGACGGATCCCGCGCAGCGACCGGAAGGGATCGAGCTTGGGATTGAGTTCACCCTTGCGAAAATCCACATGACCCTGGTAAGCTAAATCGGTCGCGACATACAACAGGGCGATTCCCGGATGGAAGCCCATCTTCTGCACAAATTCATCATTGATCAACGATTCTTTACCGGCCACGCCCTGCATGAAATTGATCCGCATATCCGGCCCCTGCGTGTCGATGCCGATGCGCATAAAAACATTCGGGAACGGTTCGTCGCTATTGGTCGTTTTCCTGCCGATGACCATATTGAGTCCGAACCCGTTTTCCGGAACACCGAATTCCAACCCCACATAGTAGTCACGGCCGGGGATATTGGCCTTGAGAACGGACTTGCCGTTGATAAAGTCGGGAGAAAACATTGAGGTCAGCGTCTCCATGTTGCCGGCGGCCATGATGAGTTTTTCCTCATCGCTGGTCCCCGGCGGAACGTAGTATGTAAAACTGTCGTAGACCCCGGGGAATTTGTGGATGATGGATCGGTATGTGTTAAAGAACTTGGCCAGGGCCAGTGAATTAACGGTGGCCGTGTCCAGCTCCACAAATTTAAACCAGCGAAAGACGTTCTTTAACCTTTTTACTGGGAGGTCCAATTGTTCGGAGAGAATACTCAGCCATTCTTTTGTCAGACCGTTGACGCCCTCCTCTTTGTGGTACACCGTATTAATCAGATGGATCAGTTTACCGAACAGTATGCTTTCCGGTAAAGATTCTCCCGATCCGCTGTCCAGCCAGTACATCAGGGTATCGACCTCCTGGTCGGAAAAAGTCGCCGACGGGTTTTCACCCAGGTAGGCTACCGTTCGGAAGTGGGCCGCCAGTAAACGGTCGGCCATGCTCATGGTTGCCTGGTCCGCTTCACTCATTCCCTCGATATCGACCAGGATCAAACCTTCCAGATCGCGTTGAACGAAGGCATAATCATTGCGGGAGGCCAGCGTTCGTAGCGTGCGGTTGGCAAGGCTCAGCGCGCCGCGCAGATTAAGGACTCGGGAAATCAGATCCGACCGGCCGGTGAAGTCGCTGAGATCGGCCACGAACGGGCGCACTCGGCTGACCAGAAAATGATTCCGGGTGTGGTAAACGATGTTGTCCATAAGGGTGTCGAGGTCATACGCCGGTTCCGGCGCGTTGCGCTCCTCAATTTCGCGGAGCGTATCGAACATGGCCTGCTGTGCCTGCCCGGCCGCTAGGTGCACGGCGAGCGCACTGATCTGATCGTCCGTATTGCCGTCCCAGTCCGCGACCTTTTCGGCAAGATCATCCAGGTCCGCTTCGATGCGTTGCAGCGGTGTCATATCTGTTCCGACCAGCCGCACACCCGATCCCAGGGCTCGTTCCTCCGCAGCGAATCGGCGTTGCAGGGTGCGCGGATCCATCTCGAAGATGATCGCGTCCGTGAAGATGACTGAACCGTTGCGGGTGGCGATCAGCGGAAAGTCATCGTGTTCCGAGAAGATCCCGAATATGCGCCACGTGTCCTCTACGGCTTGGCGGAGCTGCAGGCTGAGGGCCTGCTGATCCTCACCGCGGCTGTCGCGCACGTCGCGGGCGTACCGATCGAGAATATTCAGGAGATGTTCCACCGTCCGTTGCATCACAAAGAGCGGCGTGTCATTGGCGGGCGGTACGACACCGTCGGGCCAGTGCATCACCTCGGGCTGCCCCTTCATGCGGCTGAGCTGCATAACGATCTCGCGTACGGCCGTCACGACCGCCTCCTGATCGGGACTTGCCTCCGGATTATGGAGCAGGCGCGCCAGACGGTCGGTCCGCTCCGCCAGCTGTTTTTGCAGGGGGGCCGCGTCTACGAAATATTCGCCGAACAAAAAGCGCAGGGCCGTAGTCTGGTCGAGCATTTCGCCATGGTCCAGGGCCACGCGTACCCCGCCGGTGCCGGGCTGTTTTCGGAAGATGTAACGCGCAGATTGGCTCAGGATCCGCAGCCGCTGCACCAGGCGCTGCAATTCACTGCGCAGCTGCTGAATGTATTCACGGCGTTGTTCAGGGTTAGCCGGATCAACATCCCGGATCGGGGGCAACAGATGTTTTTCCAGAAAGGCCAGGATCGTATTACCGACAATCTGCTCGATCTGTTCATCGCGGGCCACCGGTTCTTGCTGAAGGTCCAAGGTCAATCGTGAGTGCCACTGTTCCAGTAGTGTCGCGATTCGGCCGGCAGTACCGTCAAAGGCAATGTGATGGGTGACGGTTTCTGTTTCCCCGGCGGACAGCCGCGTCTCCACGTCCTCCAGTTTCGATACGGCCGCGTCAATCTGGATGAACTCATGATCGGCAATCCCGACCACATTGAATTTACGCCGGTAACGGTCAAGCCGCTGCTGAAAGGCCTGACTGAGCTCGGCCTGCAGGCTGCCGCCGGTATTCAGGCCGCGGTAAACCGCCACCCCTGCGGTCTGACGGATGAGTGGGAATTCGCTGACGGATCCCAGAGCCTGTATGTCGATGGCGAACTGCCGTAATGTCCGTTGCAAGGCGCGCAGACGTTGTTGGTGAGCCACCGCCACGGCCACGCCACCGTCGTCGGTGTCACCGGCCGGCAGGATGGCGCGGGTGTCCTGCGCAACCGTCTCAAGTTCATCGAGCATTTCCTGTACTGTCGCGGCGAAAACCGAAGCCGGTTCAAGTCCGGCCGGTCCCCACGGAAACCCGGGTTCACCGCGGGTGCCCCGCAGCCGGGTTATCGTCCGGTCCAGCTCATTTAAATAATCGTTAATTTCGAGGCCCTGCGCGAGTGTGAGTTCTTTACCACTGCCTGCGGCCAACGGTTCGACATCATCGGCGATCCGTTCGATCTCGGTCAGTTCCTGCAGATGCGTGCCGGCAAACCGGCGGAACATACTCTGCAGACGGGCATCGAAAGATGAGGTCATGGCCTGGTCGGTCCTGCCTGCCGTCAGCAGTCCGTTAATATCGAGAGTGAGTTCTCCGGAAATGTCGTGCCGGCGAAAGGCGTAGTCGGGGTTGCGTGCCAAAGAGTTGATGCGGTTGGCGGCCAGGGTGAGTTCCTGGCGGATATAATCAAGGTATTGCTGGGCCGCTTCCTTACTCGTGAAGCCGAAGCCGTCGAGCTGGATCCAGCCGTAGAGCCGCTGCACGGTAATTTCATCCACGCTGTTCAGGGCAATGGTCCTGGCCAGGTCCTCTTTGCTTGTGATGGCTGCGGGCCGCTGTTCATGATGATAACGCGACAGTTCATCCAGGATCGCCAGCATGCGCGGTTGCAGATTGCCGAAGATCAAGCCGAATTCGTACGGCGCCAGAAAGTGCGCCGGATCCCAGGTGTCCAAGGCGAACTGCAGTTGCTCCGCGATATAGTTCAACTCTCCGAACGGCGTGGTCACGTGGTCTCCCACGGTGATCATGTTGGTGCCTAAGCGGACGGATTCCCATTGAAACTCGCGCTGCAGATCCGCCGGGGTAAATTCGTAGGTCAGGGCTTCATCGAAGACGATCCGGCCGTCCTGGGTTTGCAGTAAGGGGAAATTGTCCGTGGCGGCCAAGGTCTTAAACAGACCGTAGTAGTAGTTCAGGTTCTGCACCAAACGGGCGGCCCTGTCGGGAACCGTGTTGTCCGACGGATCGCGGACATTCATCGCAATCATCTGAACTTCCTGCTCCAGATCCGCCAGAGCATGCCATACGGTATTGCGCATGACAACGTGCGGGGCCTTCGAGTCGGGGGCAGTATCGGCGGCCGACGTCGAAATCTGCAGGCTCGGGGCGGCGCGGACTTCCGCCAGGTGGTAGAGGATCCTCTCACTCAATTCAACGATCTGTTCCTGAGTGATCCAGCGGTTCGTGTGCCGGGATATCTCCGACAAGGTTTCCAGCAAACCGCTCAGTGTTTGCAAGGCCCCGGAACTTTCGATGAGAAATTCACTGAACAAAAAGCGCAAACTCATGCCGGCATCCAGCATGTCCTCCGGATCAATCCCCACCCGCAGTCGTCCATCTGAGGAGTCGCGCAGGAAAATATAATGATTGGACCCGGCCAATACCCGTAGACGTTCCTTGAGACTTTGGATTTGGAGCTGTAGTTGCTGGACGTGCAAACTGCGTTGCTCGATGCTGACCGGATCGACCTCGGCGGCGACCAGGGGCTGAAGATGCTTCTTCAGGAAGTGTCCGACGGTGTTGTTGACGATGCGGCGTATCAGGTCCTCCTGCTGTTCGCCGATATGTTCCGGTATCGATTCCAGGGAAACCGCCCAGCGCTCTATCTGTTCGCCGATTTCCGCGCGTTTGCCGCGGAAAGTGTCGACCAACTCTGCCTGGTTCCCGGCCTGCGTGAACACTAGGTCCCGGTTGACCCCGGCCAGATCATTGATCAGCGCTTCCAGCTTACCCAGCTCAAAGGTTTCGCTCCCCACCACCCGTAACGGCGAGCGGTAGCGGGCGGACTGACTTTCAAACGAGGAGCGCAATCCCGCGATGAATGGCGTATATTCCGTGAATTCGTCGAAAACGCTGATGTCCTGATCGCGGCGTAGCAACGGTATTTTGTCCAGACCGGTGATGCCCTGCAGGAAATCCAGGAAGCGGGACAAATCCTGCGCCATCAACCGTACCGCTTCGTGTTGACTCTCCGCTTGGTTCGAATTCGCAAGTGCCTGCACGCTGACAGCCTGTCCGGTTTCGGACACCGCGGATAGCAGACGGTTCAGGCGGCGCTGCATCGTGATACGGAACACATGCCTTGGGTCCAGCGGATCCTCAATGTCTTCCTCTTCGGCCAAGGACGGTAACCGACGGAACCATTCAAGAGCTTGCCGGACATCCGTAAGGTGAGATGTGAGTTCGGCGCGTTGTTCGGGGTTCAATGCGACGCCTTGGACGCTGCCCAGAGTGCTAATCCGGCCGGCCGCCAAACCCAGCCGGTGAATCTGCATCATCCCGGCGCGTTTGACGCTCCGGAAGTGTTCGGTGAGTTTTTCATCGAATTCCGCCGTCATAGCCAAGTCGACAATCTCCAACGGGATGTCAAGATGCGCCACGATTAACGATGTGGTCTCGTCCATGACAAAGATATAGTCGGAACTCTCCGCCAGCGCGCGCAGGCGGCGTTCGACGAAGTCGATGCCCTCGATGGCGCGGGTTATTTCGACCGCCGTTAATGTCTGGTCGTCGCGGTCGCGTTCCCCGAGCCCGTCCAGCAGCGGTCCGAATACCGTCATGAGGACTTCGTGTGTCGATGCCGCGGCCACTGAATTGATGAAGGCCTGATTGGTATTCTGCGTCGGAAACTGCAGGCGCTCCTGTGTCTCGATCAACTGTACGATATTCGCCGTGACGTCCCGGCTCAATCTGTCCGTGGTGCTCGCCTGCTGCTCGCGCATCTCGCCGCTGACGGCTTCACCCGGTGCGACACGGCGCAATAAACGGGTCAGTTTTTCCTGAATTCGTCGCAGATTGGTCAGGCCGACAGTGGGCATGTCCGGCTGCAGTCCCAATCCGCTGAGTCTCCCCTGGAAACCGGATTGAAAATCAATCGGCCGCAGATCCCTCGTCAGTATATCGTAAAAGACCCGGTAGCCTGAGGTCTTGGCCAACACGGGATACCGGTCGGTCTGCTCCATGGTCCGGAAGGCCTTTTCGGCCCGGATTACTTCCCGGCGCAAATAGAGCACGCCTTGCTTGAGCGGTTCCATCCCATCCGGCGGTGAGCCGAACTTGGCGGGAGCGAGTTGTTTTTGCAGGTCCGTGATGTGACCTTCGATATCGCTGATGATGTCATCGAGCGTGTGATAGAAAACCCCTTCGGCGGAGGTAGTGTAATACGGTTGGTCCGCGGCGCCCTGCGCGTTGACCATGACGGGCAATTCCCGCATGCTCAGCAGGCTACGCAGCAAGAGGCCCAGTTTGGCCTGGACCTGCTGATCACGCCCGGTGGATTCTTCCGCCTGTCCCGCGGCCGCGAGATCCTTGGACAGACCGGTAATCTGAGTCCACAAAAAACGTGTCTGTTGGCCCAAGGTATTGAACATGCTCTTCAGTCGCTGCTCTTCCTTGGCGGTTATAGCTTGGTCGGTACCTGAAGGGAAGCGAAAGTCTTTAAGATCAGTCACCCGCGGGACCATTTGGATCTGTCCGTCAACTTCCTCCGGATACAGGGCCACGTTCTTCAGCTGTGAAATCCGTGATCCGACCTTGGCCAGGTCCCAGGTAATCCCCAGCCGGGCAAAAAGCGCGACCAATTCTTCAAAATGCGCCGCGTCCGTGGCCGGTTGGCCGCGCTGCTGAATGACTGTACTGCCGTAGTAACGGAACGGCGCGATCCCTGGCATCTTAATCAGTTCTATTCCGTCCACGGTCACCAACTCATAACCGACGCGTTCGGCGATCCGCGACATCTGCACGACCTGGTCGCGGGGCGGGGGATCGGCGTGCATGTCGGAGCGTGCCATTTTAAAAAGCAGATGCGGGTACTCCTGCGGCAACGCATAAACGCGGCGGGAGAACCCTTCGTTCTCAAAAGTTACTCCCTCTCGGGTGTCCCCGTACACATTGTAGTCGAAGTGCGCCCGCTCCAAGCGGCGGAAGAGATCGTAATCCGGATTGGGCAAGGCGGCCAGCGGGATATCATTGGCGGTCGACGGTATCACGGGATGTTCTGTGACGAGTTTCAGATCCACCAACTGCCGTACCAGCGGACGTTGGCCGAGCTCGTCAAAAAAGTCAGCTTCGGCCGCGGCTTCGCTGACCATCGCCTGGTCGTATCCCCGCAAACCGCCGGAGAAATAGCGGCGCGGCACGGGGTCTCCGCTGGCCGGATCGATATCCTCGCGGATGTAATCGAAGGCGCCCTTACGAAACGCCTCGAGGTACTGACGGTATATTTTTTCCTTCACGTCCGGCGCGGCATGATCGATGCCCGTCACAAGGTTGCGGTCGGCATACAGCCGGTTGACAACACTTCGGCGCAAGTTTTTCTTGTACCACACCGCCAGCAGCATGGCGTGATAGATTTGACGCAGGTTCGCGAAGTGCCGGCCGCAATTGATTTCCTTTTTAATCTCCGGAATGACGACCTCGCGGATCAGTTCCTTGGTCTGCGCGCTCCAGTTGTTCTGTGTCCCGGTGCGTTCCGCACTGTGGGCTGCCAAGCTCAGATAGTCTTCTTCCAACAGGACGTCCAGTTCGCTGTCCACGATGACGACGTGCTCTCCTTGCACATGCACATGTGCCTGTTGCGGAACGATCCAGATTTTATTGAACGTATCGGTGGGGATGTCGGTGGTCCCGAACTCCGCCTGGGCCCGCCGGTGAACGCGTTGCCAAAATTCGGCACCGACGCCCTCTTCGGGATACAGCATTGAAGCCATCAACTGCTTGAGCAGGTAATCCATGGCCAGCATATCGCGTCCCATCTCCGTCTTCACCAAGTCATCGGCGATGATGCGTTCGGCTTCTTCCGGAGACAAGTTTACCCACAGCTGATCCTCCGGCACGGTCACGGCGGTCAGGAAGTAATTAATCAGACGCTGATTGGTGGCGGCGATTTCTGCGCTATCCTGCGGATCGTCGCCGGTGTCGATCAAGAATTCCATATGGAGCGGATGAGCCGGGTCAACGCGCATGCCGCGCAGAGTGGCGGGACGAAATTCCGGACTGATGCTCAGACGGGTCCCCGGGGCCGGCAGAGACGTCTCCCCTGGTGCCGCCGCACCGGCCGGCACTGCACCTCCGCTCAACAACAAGGCGGCCGCAAGGGTCAGGCTCAGCAGCTGACGAATTGATCTAAACTTCTTATTGGCAACAATATACAACATAGCTGTAGCCGCGCAGATACACTCGCGGCGGGGGTCATTCGGTGTTAGTTATTGGATAGTTGCGTGAAGATTGGGGAATGAATGTGATACGGCAGAACTGCCAGTTGCCCTTAGTATATACGATGACTTCTTATACGTCAAATAAGTAATATTAATAGGCCCGGGCGGGAAAAACTCGGAAAAATGGAAGCATCAGCGCTGTAGGCGGGCCGCCTTTTTAAGTGCCGGCGGGATGGCATTGAGGATGTCGCTGGCGATCAGCGCGGCTTTGCCCTTTTCCCTCGCGGCCAGGTCGCCGGCTAGACCGTGAACCCATGCCCCGCACGCAGCCGCCGCGAAGGTATCGATTCCCTGACCGCATATCGCGGTGATCAATCCGGTCAACACATCGCCGGATCCGGCGGTGGCCAAGCCGACATTGCCCGAGCGATTGACGTAGTGACGCCCGTCCGGGGCGGCGACAACCGTGCGGTGGCCTTTGAGCAGCACCACGCAGCCGTAGGCAACGGCAAACTCGCGACAGACTTCACGCCGAGTGCGCTCATCCTCAGCGAACTTCTTTCCGCGCAGACGGGCCATTTCCCCAGGATGCGGAGTGAGGATTTTAGGAGTGGATGAGGCCATCAGGAGCTTCGGCCGGGCGCCGAGATTATTTAATCCGTCGGCATCGATGACGAGCGGAACGGGACACTCCGCCACGATCTTATGGACAAAGTTCCGGGTCGAGGCGTGCGTTGACAATCCGGGTCCGAGTGCGACCGCCGCGTACTGTTTCCACTGCCGGCGTAACGGTGCCAGGCCGCGGGATGAAAAAGTTTGTTCTTCGGTTTGCGGCAACGGCCAGGTCATAATTTCCGGTGAGATCTTGCGTTGTGCCGTGAGATTCAATTCGCACGGGACGCCAAGTGTCACCAGTCCGGCGCCGCCGCGCAGCGCCGCCAGAGAACTCAGGGCGGCCGCGCCGAGCATCCGTCGTGATCCGGCCAGAATCAGGACGTGACCGAAACGGTTTTTATGCTGCCGGGTCTGTTTTCGTAATAATGGCGCTGGCAACCGCATAGTGTTTGGAGTGCGACAGTGACAGGTAAATAGAGTCTTGGAAGTCGTGATTGAGAATCTCGGCCAGCGGGCGGCCGTGTTCGTCATTGGTGATCCGGATGTCTTTCCAGCTCAGTTGCGGGTTGGTCCCCACGGCCTTAAAGACCGCTTCCTTGGCGGCGAAGCGGACGGCAAAATGGGCCGCTGCCGCCTTGTGGCGTCGGGCGTAAGTGATTTCGTTATCGAGAAAAACGTGGCGCAGAAAATGATCGCCCCACCGGTCTATCGCTCTTGCAATGCGTTCGATTTCAATGACGTCTATTCCGGTGCCGAGTATCATAACGGTCACCTCAGGCGACGATGTCCTTCATGCGTCGAACGGCCGCGGCTAATCCGCTAAAAACCGCCTCACTGATGATGGCATGGCCGATATTCAGTTCATCGATTTCCTTGATCCGCGCGACGGCCCGGGCGTTATGATACTTCAGGCCGTGACCCGCGTGGACAGTCAATCCCAGGCCGCGGGCAAAGACGGCCGCCTTCTTGATCTGCTGCAGGTGCCGTGCCCGGGAACTGACGGTGCGCGCGTTGGCGTAGCCGCCGGTATGCAGTTCGACAATGCGGGCGCCGGCATCCTTGGCGCGCTGGACCTGACTGACTTTGGGGTCGATAAAGACGCTGACCTTGATTCCTTTGTCCGAGAGTCGTTTGGCCGCGCGTTTGACGCGCTGAAAATGTTTCACGACGTCAAGGCCGCCTTCGGTGGTGACCTCCTCCCGTCGTTCCGGGACGAACATCGCGTAATCCGGTCTGACTTTCAGCGCGATCCGGATGATCTGCGGGTCGATGGCCATTTCAAGATTCAGCGGTTTGCGCACTACTTTACGGATACGGACCACATCATCATCCTGGATGTGCCGGCGGTCCTCGCGCAGGTGGCAGACGATGGAGTCCGCACCGTTGCGCACGGCTATCTTGGCCGCCTTGACCGGATTCGGATCGATTTCCCGACGGGCCTGCCGTAGTGTGGCAACGTGATCGATGTTCACTCCCAATTTGGCCATATGTGATTAAACCTCGGGCGGCGGGGCTACTTGATCAATTCCCCGTTGACGTAGAACCAGGTGACGATGGCCAATCCCAGCGAAATGATCTTGAGTACGATATTTTTGGTGAAAAACTGTTTCATTTCTTCTTCTTCGCCTCCACCATCAGCAGACTCTTGAGGATATTGACCAGGCGTTCGCGGTTTACGATGGGAATAAAGCGGCCGTTGGACGCGACCGAGATTTCACCGGTTTCCTCCGAGACCACGACGACAATCGCATCTGTCTGTTCGGTCAACCCCAACGCGGCGCGGTGCCGGGTCCCGATGATCTTGCTGAAATTGGGATTGTCGGACAACGGGAACAGACAGGATGACGCGACGATCCGGTCCAAGCGTGTGATCACCCCGCCGTCATGCAGCGGGGAATTCGGCATAAAAATGCTCTTGATCAACTCCGCTGAGACCCGTGCGTCGATCGTGACCCCGCTGTCGATAAACGTCTTCAATTTGGTGTTGCGTTCGATCGCGATGAGCGCGCCGACGCGTTCATTGGACAGCTTGAATGCGGCCGAGGTCAATTCCTCGATGATGGCGACGAGGTCCGATTCTTCCAAGCCGAGACTGAGGAGATGCCCCTGCCCGAGCCGGGACAGGCCCTGCCGGAATTCCTGTTGAAAAAGGATCAGGATCGCGATGATGGACAGATTGAAAAATTTGGTCAGCAGCCAGTTCAGCCGGCGGAAGTCCAGGTATTTCGAAAGAAAAAAAATGATAAGCAGATAGGAAATGCCCTTGAGAACCTGGAGGGCGCGCGTCCCTTCAAAGAACACCAGGATGCGGTAAATAACGATCCACAGGATGGTGATCTCGACGATGGGAATGCCTACATTGAATATCTGATACATAGGATGTCAGATTACGGATTCGGTTAAGATCGCATCGGTCATGCGGGCGGCGTCTCGGGCCGGAGCCACATCGTGGACACGGATAATGTGCGCTCCGTTGATGATGCTCGCCGTAACCGTGGCCAGGGTCCCGGGCAATCGCCGGGAAACTTCCCTGTCGAGCACGTGACCGATAAATGATTTGCGCGAGGTGCCGATCAGCAGCGGGACACCGATCTTTTGCAGCTGCTTTAATCGGTTGAGTATCATCAAGTTATGCGTTACCGTCTTGCCA
This sequence comes from Candidatus Omnitrophota bacterium, assembly GCA_020429915.1. Lineage (GTDB taxonomy): Bacteria > Omnitrophota > Gorgyraeia > Zapsychrales > Zapsychraceae > JAGOSC01. Next base: position 93,199 of record JAGQKV010000002.1, read on the forward strand.
AAGCCGATGCCGGGGTCAACAATGATTCTATCCGATTTGATTCCCGTTTCCAAGCAATTTTCCACGGAACTTGAAAGTGCCGCGCCGATTTCGGACAAAACATCGTCATAATGCGGTTTTTTCTGCATCGAACGCGGAGTTCCCCGGATGTGGGTCAGCACTACAGCGGCATCGAAATCGCTGACCGCCTCCAACAGTCCCGCCGGTGCCGGCGTTCCTTTGATGGTATTAACGATGCAGGCCCCCGCGCGTAACGCCTCCCGGGCCACCCGCGGTTTGGTGGTGTCCACCGATATCGGGACCTTGACCCTATCCGCCAAGGCCTTGATCACGGGGATCACTCGTTCCAGCTCTTCGGTGAGGCCGACGGCCGGCGCTCCGGGGCGCGTCGACTCCCCGCCGATATCGAGGATGTCGGCTCCCTCACGTATTAGTTTTCGGGCATGACGGACGGCCTTGGTGACGTCCCGTTCTGATTGCCACTGACCGTCGCCGCTGAAGGAGTCGGGCGTCACGTTGACGATGCCCATGATTACGGTCCGGCGGCCGAGTTCAATGACCCGGCCGCGGGCGTGCAGGCGGAAAATTTTACGCGAGGTGCTCAAGGTTACTGTTGCCGTCGGCTTAAGCCGGTGGGTTCTCGGGGCTGATGTCCTGCGGAATGTCCTGAAACTTCTCGGGCTGCTTGACCTCGCCCTGCATACCCAGGAGTTCGATGGTTTCATCGACGGTCAGGGTCTCTTTTTTCATCAGGGCTTCGGCCAGCTTGTTAAGCCGGTCAATATTTTCGGACAGCAGTTTGCGGGCCCGGTTGTAGGCCTCTTCGACAATTTTTTGGACCTCTTCATCGATCAGTTTGGCCGTGTGTCCGCTGTAATCCTGGTGCTTCATCAAATCACGGCCGAGAAATCCCTGACCGTCGTGCTGACCGTAGGCGAGTGTCCCCAGCTCTTCGCTCATACCGTAATCGCAGACCATGCTGCGCGCCGTCTTGGTGACGTGCTGTAAATCTCCGGAGACGCCGGTTGAAGTGTCGCCCAAGTGCAGTTCTTCGGCGACCAGGCCCCCCAATGACACGGTGATCATGCCGAGGAGTTCCTTTTTATTGTAGTAGTGTTTGTCCTCGGTGGGCGGCGTTAGAGTGTAGCCTCCGGCCATGCCGCGCGGGATGATAGAGACTTTGGTGAAGGTATTCACCTCATCGATCAGCAGCGATAACATGGCATGACCTGCCTCGTGGTAGGCAACGAGTTCGGTCTCCCTTTCCGATGCCGAACGGCTGCGTTTTTCCGGCCCCATGGTGACGCGTTCGACGGCGGCAAACATTTCATCCTGGCCGACCGACTCTCGGTTGCGCCGAGCCGCCAGCAGGGCGGCCTCGTTGCAGACATTGGCCAGGTCCGCTCCGGAGAAATACACGGTCTGCTGCGCGATTTTGCGCAGGTCGACGTCATCGGCCAGTTTGATTTTTTTGGTGTGGACCTTCAGGATCCCCTCGCGGCCGTTGATATCGGGCAGTCCGACGACGATCTGCCGGTCAAAGCGGCCGGGCCGCAGCAAGGCCGGGTCCAGCGTGTCGGGACGGTTGGTGGCGGCGATCAGGATCAAACCACCGGTGTTGTTGAAGCCGTCCATTTCAACAAGCAGAGCGTTGAGTGTTTGCTCGCGTTCATCGTTGCCGCCGCCGATCCCCGCGAAGCGCAGGCGCCCGACAGCGTCGATTTCGTCGATGAAAATAATGGCTCCTTTGCCCGAGGTGCGCGAGGCCTTGCGGCCCTGCTCGAAGAGGTCGCGCACGCGCGACGCGCCGACCCCGACAAACATTTCCACGAAGTCCGACCCGCTCAGCGAGAAAAACGGGACGCCGGCTTCCCCGGCTACGGCCTTGGCGAGCAGTGTCTTCCCCGTTCCCGGCGGTCCGACCAACAGTACTCCCTTAGGGATTTTACCCCCGAGACGTTCGAATTTCTTGGGGTCCTTGAGAAATTCGATGACCTCCTGCAATTCTTCCTTAGCCTCATCGACCCCGGAGACATCTTTAAAGGTGACTTCATTGTTTTCTTTGGTGTTCAGACGCGCCCGGGATTTTCCAAAGGACCAGATGCGGTTGCCCATCTGGGCGCCGCGCTGGGAGATGAACCAGATGAACAGGATGATGATCAGGATCGGCATGAACGAAAAGAACACCTGTTGCCAAAAAGTTTGCGGTGGCTTGACTTCAAAGGTGATGTTGGGATCATCAGCGATGCGGTTGACCAAAGTCTCGTATTCCTGGGTCGGGATATTCAGCCGGAACTCGGATCCATCCGTATACTTCCCTTTGATAGTATTTTCGGTCGCCCCCTCCACCAAGGTGATTTCGGTGATCTGCTGGCTTTCCGGATTATTTTTGACTTGCTGATAGAATTCGCTGTAGGTGAGTTCCTTGATCGGTCCGCTCGGCGGCATTGTGCTGGTCTGGCTCATCATGAGCAGCAGGATAAAACCCAGGACAATCCAGAAGACCCAATTATTGTTGGGTTGGCGCGGACGGCGCCGGCGGGGCGCGTTGCGGCGCGGGGTTTTCGGCAGGTTGGGATTCGTCATAAGTATTTGGTCCTATTCACGGATTAATAATATCTTTATGATTATATCGATTTAAATAGTATTATCAAGGTTTATCGGGCTTTACGAAAGTCAACCGGCCGCGGCTGCGCCGGATGGTGATCCCGCCCGGCCAGGTGACCGCCGGGCCTTTGCCCCCCTGTTCCAGCGCCTCTTCCACCGCGCGGACATGTGTCCGGGTAAGCTGGCGGGTGTTCCCGGTGAGATCCTGATAGATTTTCCTCAGCACCATGTTTCGCAATGCGGCGGATTCCGCCAGAAAATCGGCGATGTCTAAATCAATCTTTCCCTTGGTCTCATTGAACTTGCAGGTGCGGCGGAAGCCATGTGCCGTCTGCTGACGCACAAAAATGTAGTCCCAAGCGGCGGTATGGCTCAGGTTGATCAACGCGTCATCGATCTGCGGATTATAGTCTTTGCGAAGGAGCGGCAATAACTTATGGCGGACCCGGTTTCTGAAGAAATCCAGGTCCCTATTGGTCGGATCGTTCCGGAAGGTGTGGTTCCTCCCTTTCAAATAGGTGAGCAGCTCCTGCTTCGGAATTTCCAGCAACGGTCTGAGAAAAATGACGCCGTCCAGGTTTACGGAATCGCGTATGGCTTGCAGTCCCTGGATACCTGTCCCGCGGATGATGCGCATAAGAACGGTCTCGGCAAGATCATCCTTTGTATGGGCAACGGCCACTTTATGCGCGCCGATTTTATCCACGATTTTCCTGAAGAATTTGATGCGGGCTTCCCGGGCCCTCTCCTCAGCGGAACCTTTGGTTGATTTTGCCCCCTTTATTCTGGCACGGCCTACGGTGCAGGACAATCCCAGTTTGCGGGCCTGCCGGCGGACAAATTCCTCATCATCGTCCGCCGAATCCCGCCAGCGGTGATTGAAATGCGCGACGTGTATTTGAATTCCGAGGTCATGTCGAAGCTCGTACAGCAAATGCAGCAGAGCCACAGAATCGGCCCCGCCGGAAACGCCGATGACGATAGAATCTCCCGGTCGTACGAGTTCGTTTTCACGAATGTGTTTGAGGAGAAGTTTGGCCAGCGCCATGGCGGCTACAGCCCCTGCAGCCCGCGTTTTTCGCGGCGGGCTTCTTGGTAGGCGGCGCGCAGTTCTTTGGAATATTTGGTGTTGGGCGGGCGGATCTGCAGGTGAGCGAAACCCTGCCGCAGGATCTCGGCGTTGACAAAAGTACCTTCGTCGATCAAAAAGACATAGGCCAAGGTCTGAGCTTCGTCGTTCTTTTTGGTGCTGTCGAATTCGAGCCGGACGTGTTTGCCCTCCAGCAGTTCCCGTGCGAAGTTGAACGCCTTTTCCTCTAACGGGACCTCAACGTCGATGTCGGGTTTGACGGGAAATCCGTAGCTGTCATATTCGGTGTCGACTTTCTTGTGCCGCGGCGGTTCCGGGGCCTTGAGGCCGATCAGGCGTATGATCTCTTTTTCATTGTGCGCGTTTTTGATCGTAAAATGATGGGCGCTGCGCACCTCGGTAATCAGGACGTCCGCGTAATCGTCGCTGTTCTTGAAAAAGAGATCGAAGTCGGACTCGGCCCTCATCGGTGTGCCCGCCGCCAGGATAAGTAATGCCAGGAGGACGGTTTTCTTCATGTCGGGAAAGGGATGATGGTAGCGGGGGAGAGACTTGAACTCTCGACCTTTCGGGTATGAGCCGAACGCTCTAAACCAGCTGAGCTACCCCGCCAAAATTTGGTGAAAAATTTCTCTGGATTGTACGTGAAAGACGGAGAAATATCAAGTCCTTTCTCCGGCAGACCGGCTATTGGTAGAAGATTATGTACAGCAGGACGGCGCAGACGATCAATGCCAGGATGTAGTAATCATTATAAAACAGAAAGTCTCGGGTGCGCTCCCCGGAGGTATATTCGAACTGGATATCTTCGCTCTCCACGTCTCCGGTGTTGCGCAGGGCAAGGACTTCGGACTTCTTCAGCCGCAGAAATTTATCGGCGATTTTATAGGCCTGCAGCTTGCGCTGCTGGATAAGGTCCATCACCTTTTTCTCGGAGATTCCCAGCAATTGGGCCGTCTCCCTCACGGAAACAAACTGTGTCGTGGTTGACATGGCGGTACTTCCTGCCCGTTACGGGTTCCTATCAGTCGACTTTGCCTGACGCGGCCCATTCGTCGATCGTGCCGCGCTCAAATTTCCAGGTCTTGCCGTGCTTACGCGCCGGAATTTTGCCGGCATTGGCCAAGGCCTCGATTTCCTGCAGGTCGATCTCCAGATACTTAGCGACCTCGTCGATGCCGAGCAGATCGCCGGTGTCTTCGTACAGGCCGGCCATTTGGCAGTTACCCTGAAAAATCGCCCCTTCCACAATATTCAGTTTGGGTGTCCTGATGTCGCCGGTAAGGACGGCGGTTGGCATCAGCACGAGCATGACATTGGCCACGATGTCGCCGTTCACCTTCCCCGCGATCACGATATTGTCACCGGTGATGTTGGCGTTCACACTGCCGCCGCTGCCGATGGTCAGGGTTCCCTTGGTCTCGAGGCTGCCGGTAAACTCACCGTTGATCTTCAGGTTGACGGGATCGTTGAAGCTGAGCGACCCTTGCATCTGGGCGTTGATCTCAATCGATTTGTCTTCACTTTCCTGTTTGTTTACTGCTTTGCGTCCCAATGCCATACTGCCCCCTTTTTCCCTTAATTCTTGTCCGACATCTTGTTGTAGATCAATTTTTCCAGCTGTAATACGACTATTAATATGATGATCACCGTCACGGTGGTGAGTACGGCGGCGGAATAATGTCCGCATCCGACGGCAATGCCGATCCCCGAAACGACCCATAACGATGCAGCCGTGGTCAACCCATGCACGGAACTGCCGGCACGCATGATGGCCCCGGCGCACAAAAAGCCGATACCGGTCACGATTCCGGTAATGAGCCGGCTGGGATCCATGGGCACCCGGCCTTCGAATTCCTGCTGCAGGAAAAGTGCCGTCAGAGTGAACAGGGTCGATCCGACGCCGACCAGGAGGTGCGTGCGCAGTCCGGCACCTTTGTGCTTGAACTCGCGTTCGAGACCGATGCAACTGCTGAGCATCAGTGAAAGTATGATTTTGAAAAGTTCTTCGATAACGGTTTGGTCCATACCGGGGTCCGCCAAGATGCTATGCTTGATGCATCGCCAGTCCGGCGATCATAGCCGCGTTGTCGAGACATAAGGGCATGGGTGGAAAATGAACTTTAATTCCGCCTATTTTACCACGTTCAATCAACTTGTGGCGTAAACTTTTGTTAGCGGCCACGCCGCCGCCCACCAATAACGTGCAGCATTGATGGCGCCGGCAGGCGTCGAGTGCCTTGTCGGCCAGATTGTCCGTGATGCTGTCCTGAAAGGCAAAGGCGACTTCCGCGACGGGGTAGTCAGCTTCCCCGGCGTGTTCATTTTTGTGGTACAGAACGGCTGTTTTGATCCCGCTGTAGCTAAAATCTAATGTACCAGGCATCTTCGCGCATGTAAATTTAATTGCGCCTTTTTTGGCCTCCGCCGCCTTTTTCTCGATCGCGGGACCGCCCGGGTAGCCAAGCGCGAGTACCCGCGCCACTTTGTCGAAGGCCTCGCCCGCCGCGTCGTCCCGGGTCTGGCCGATCAGGCGGAACTGGCGGGGATTACGGATATGATACAGGCTTGTGTGGCCGCCCGAAACCACCAGGCCGATGGCCGGCAGTTCCGGGGCCGGCGTCCGGTCGTCGGGATCGCGTAGAAAATTGGCATAGAGATGGGCCTGGATGTGATCGATTTCGGTGAGCGGCTTGCCGAGACGGGCCGCATAGGCGCGGGCAAAGGATTTGCCGACCAGGAGCGATCCGATCAAACCGGGATAGCCGGTGACGGCAACGGCCTGCAGCTGCTGTTCGTTAACCTTTGCCCGGTGCAAGGCTTCCTCGACCACCGCCGAAATACAGGTCAGTTGACGGCGCGAGGCGATTTCCGGGATGATGCCGCCGTATCTGCTGTGTTCCCGCAGACTGGAGACCACCACATTGGACAGGATCGTGCGGCCGTCTTTGACCACCGCCGCGGCGGTTTCGTCACAGGAGGTTTCGATGCCGAGGATATTCATGGGCGCTAAGGATTTCTACAGCGCGCTGTGAGCGAGGTTATCCGCGTCCTTGTCGGTGGAGTCCTCTTCCATTTTATCGAAGGACCTGTACACACGGATCCCTTTGATGACGCTGATGGCGGCTTGCACCTGATTATCTTCCAGCAGGCGTTCGCGCAACTCACGTTCTTGTTTGGAGAGTTTCACCGACTCCGGATCTTCACTTTCTTTTTCTTCGAGATCATCGAAGACCCGCTCTACGTTGCGCTGATTGAGTTCCATCTCATTTTCTTGTTTTTCCTCGGTCGGTTCCTTGTACTTCACGACAATGTCCGGAGTAATACCGGTACCGTGGATCGAGACTCCCGAAGGCGTAAAATATTTGCTGGTGGTCAGGCGCAGACCGGAGCCGTCCGGCAGCGGGATGACCGACTGAACGGATCCCTTTCCGAAGGACTGCTCACCGACGATAATACCGCGCTTGTTGTCTTTGACGGCACCGGCAAGGATCTCACTTCCGGAGGCACTTCCCTCATTGATCAGGATGACCAGCGGCCAGTCGATCACGTGGGAAGTGTTGGTGGAGTGTGTCTCGGTATTTTGCGAGCGGCGGCGTCCCTTGGTGGATACGATCAGTTCGCCTTTCGGCAGGAACTCCTCGGTGATCTTAATGGCCACGTTCAATAACCCTCCGGGGTTATTGCGCAGGTCGAGAATCATGCTGTCCGCGCCCTGTTCCTTCAATTCATCTAGGGCCTTGCGGAAGTCCTTGGCGGAATCCTCACGGAATTCAGCCAGACGGATATAACCGATATTGTCGGTCAGGATCTGGGTTCCCTTGACGTCCTGAATACGGATGATTTCCCGGGTGATCTTGAATTCGAGAATCTTGAATTCCTTTTCCCGCAGGACCGTGATGTTAATATCGGTTCCAGGCTTGCCGCGCAGCAATTTAACCGCGTCGCTGAGGGTCATGTCTTTGGTCAGTTCGTCCTCGATTTTGACGATGAGATCACCGGCCTTGATGCCGGAATCCCACGCGGGGGTCCCTTCGATAGGTGTGATGACGGTCAAAATTCCGTCGCGGATGGAGATCTCAATACCCAATCCGCCGAACTTTCCCTGGGTTTCCGTCTTCAGGTCCTTGTATTCATCGGGATCGAGAAACTGGCTGTGCGGGTCGAGCGTGGCGAGCATGCCCCGCAACGATCCGTAAATCAGATCCTTGGGCGATTTCTCTTCGACATAGTCAGCCTGGATCGTTGTCAGCGTGTAGCTGTAAAGTTCGATTTGCGAGTACAGATCATCCTTGGTTTTACGGCTGATCTGCGAAACCGCCAACGTCGTCAGCGAAAAGAACGACACGATGGTGGCGATAACGATAATGAATTTCTTACCCATTACTTAGCCTCCTTGTTATCAATTCCCGGATCATCTTGGGATTGGCTTTGCCTTGTGTTTTCTTCATGGCTTGTCCGACCAGGAATCCGATCGCTTTCTCCTGTCCGGATTGTATCTGTTCGACCACTTGCGGATTGTCGGTGACCAAAGCGTCAACGATCCCCTCCAGCTCTCCTTCGTCGGATACCTGGGCCAGGCCTTCTTCCTCGATGATGGCGGACGCGTCTTTGCCGCTGTCCAGCATTTTCAGAAAGACATCCTTGGCCACGAGGTTGCTGATGGTTCCGTCGTCGACTTTCTTGATCAGGTCGGTTAACTTTTCGGGTGAAATATCGAGCTGCGCTATCGTTGTCTTCCGTTCGTTAATGGCCTGCAGCACGCTGCCGTTGAGCCAATTGCAGATTTTCTTATAATCATCGAAAATTCCAGCACACGATTCAAAAAAGTCCGCCATACCGCGGTCCTGAATGATGATGCCGGCATCGTATTCGGTCAGGGCGTAATCCTTCAAGAAACGTTGGAACTTGGCCTCGGGCAGTTCCGGCAGCGCCGTCCGGGCGGCCTCGATTTCGCTGTCGGCCAGCGTGAACGGGACGAGGTCGGGATCGGGAAAGTACCGGTAGTCATGCGCTTCCTCCTTGGACCGCATCGAGGCGGTGCGCAGTTTGTTTTCGTCCCAGAGCCGGGTTTCCTGGATCACTTCCTCACCGGCCAACACGACCTTGTGTTGACGGGAAATTTCATATTCCAAGGCGGCGCGGACCGCCTTGAATGAGTTCATATTCTTTAATTCGGTCTTGGTGCCGAATGCGGTGCTTCCCGCCGGCCGAATGGAGACATTAGCATCGCAGCGCAGGCTACCCTTTTCCATGTCGCAGTCGGAAACATCCAGGTATGAGATCGCCAGTTTAAGGTTCTGAAGGTAATCGTACGCCTCCTGGGGATCACGCAAATCCGGCTCCGAGACGATTTCGAGTAACGGTGTTCCGGTGCGGTTAAAATCCACAAGACTGGCATCTTCCGCATGCACGAGTTTGCCTGCGTCTTCTTCCAGGTGGGCGCGGGTAATTCCGATTTTCTTGAGCTGTCCGTCGCCGACCGGAATATGCAGGTGTCCGCCGTAGCAGATCGGCATGTCGAACTGGGAAATCTGATAATTCTTCGGGCAGTCCGGATAATAGTAGTTTTTCCGGTCAAATTTAATGTAGCGGTTGATCTCACAGTTTAAAGCCAGCCCGATCCGCACCGCGTAGCGCAAGGCCTCACGGTTGACCACCGGAAGTGATCCCGGCAGCCCCATGCACACCGGACACACGTTGGTGTTGGGTGCCGAACCGAAGACATTCCGGCAGCCGCAGAACATCTTTGTTTGCGTGGAGAGTTGCACGTGAACTTCCAGTCCGATAACGGTTTCAAATTCTGTCTGGCTGCCGGTCGTCATCTAGAGCTCCACTCTCTTGGTGTGCCAGTCGGTGTTCTGCTCATAGGTGTAAGCGACCCGGAAGAGCATTTCTTCGTCAAAGGCCTTGGTGACGATCTGCAGGCCGATGGGCAGTCCTTCTCCGGAGAAACCGCACGGCATCGATACGGCCGGCATGCCGCTGAGGTTGGCCGGAATCGTAAAAATGTCGGACAGGTACATGGCCAGCGGATCTGCGGACCGTTCGCCGATCTTAAAGGCGGTTGTCGGTGAAGTCGGTGTAATAATCGCATCGACCTGTTCAAAGGCCTTCTCCAGGTCGTTCTTGATCAGTGTGCGCACTTTCAAGGCGCGCAGATAATAAGCATCGTAGTAACCCGACGACAAGGAGTAGGTCCCCAGGATGATCCGGCGCTTGGTCTCCGGACCGAAACCGGCGTCGCGCGTCTCTTCATACATATCGACCAGCGGATTCTTGCGTGTCTCAGCCGGCCGCCGGCGCTGGCCGTACTGGACGCCGTCAAAGCGGGCCAGATTGCTGCTCGCCTCGGCCGTCCCCACGATGTAGTAAGTGGCCACCGCGTATTCGGTGTGCGGCAAAGAGACATCCACAAAGGTCGCGCCCTTGTCCTGCAGGACGGTCTTGACCTGCTCGATGGCGGCCTTCACCTCCGGGTCCATCCCGTCCACAAAATATTCCCGGGGCATGCCGATTTTTAATCCCTTCACGTCATTGACCAAGGCTCGTGTGTAGTCCGGAACCGGCACATCGGCGCTTGTGGAATCGAGCGGATCGTGGCCGGCGATGATATTCAGTAACAAGGCACTGTCGGTCACGTCCTTGGTGAACGGGCCGATCTGGTCCAGGCTGGAGGCAAAGGCAATCAGGCCGTAGCGTGATACGCGTCCGTAGGTGGGTTTCAGTCCGACTACCCCGCAAAACGCGGCCGGTTGCCGGATGGATCCTCCGGTGTCGGAGCCGATCGCCCAAATGGCTTCATTGGCGGCCACGGCGGCCGCGGATCCCCCGCTGGAACCGCCCGGCACTCGATCAAGTCCCCAGGGGTTCCGGGTGACTCCAGATGACGAGTTCTCGGTGGATGAGCCGAAGGCAAATTCGTCCATGTTCGTGTTGCCGATCAGAACCGCTCCGCTCTCCTTCAATTTACGGATCACGGTCGCGTCGTACGGCGAACGGAATCCTTTGAGGATTTGCGAGGCGCAGGTCGTTTCCAAATCCTCCATGCACATGTTGTCTTTGATCGCGATCGGTATCGGCTGTGTCCCGCTGTAGTCTGCCGACTCCGCGGGATTCACCCGCAGATAGGCGTGGACCTTATCGTCATGTTCGTTGATCTGGCCCAAGACCGATCGGTGGATTTCGGCTGGCGTCGTTTGCCCGTCTTTCAACAGGTCGAGGAGATCGTGAGCGGTGCGTTCGTGGAGTTTCATTCAATGACCTTGGGAACTTTAAAGGCGCCGTCGCGCTGTTCGATGGCAATGGCCAGGGCCTTGTCATGCGCGAGCGAGGGTTTCACTTCATCAGGGCGAAAAACATTTTCCAGGGAGAGGGCGTGGCTGGTCGGTTCAACCGCGGATACGTCCAATTCCTTCAATTTATTGATGTAACCGATAATCTTCTCGAGGTCATTCTGCAGCTGGCCTACTTCCTCTTCCTTCAGATGAATACGGGCCAGAGCGGCCACATAGCGGACATCATGATCGGTGATAATACTCATAATATACTTATACTCTAATATTAATAAAATGAAGAACCTATCGTAACACCAATTAAGGCAAAGCTCAAGCGGAAACTACTGCAGCCGGCCCCGGACATCGTCGCTGAGCGCTTCCGGTTTGAAATCCCGGCTCAGGCAGACCAGACGCACATCGGCGGTGACCAGGAGGCGTCCGTCCTGTGCGTGGAAGATGTCCTGCCGGAAATGGATTTGGGCGGCGGTAATCTTGGTGATTTCGGCTGTCACGCGGATCCGGTCGCCGTAGCGGGCCGGAGACTTGTACTTGACGTGGCACTCGATAACGGCGTAAAAAAAGTCTCCGTGAGGCGAAATCCCCCGCTCCACCAAGTATTCGGTACGGGCTTCCTCCAGAAACTTCAAGTAGTTGGCGTAGTAGACCACCCCGCCCGCGTCGGTATCATGATAGTAAATCGTCTTTTCCATTGTGCTCCATTCGTTTACGACAATTCGACTGTCGTTTTTTAGCATTCTTCGGGGGCCCTGTCAAGGGGCGGGACCCCGCAAAACGTTGAAATCACGAAATAATTATGTTCCAAAAAAGATTTTGTGATACGATATTAGCACATCAACCTAAACCCTTGACCACAGACAACCTGCGATAACCAGCAATGAGTGTAAAAACGGGCAAATTTACCGGAAAAGAAAAAAGGCTCCATCCGCGGTGGGATATCGAAAACCGTGTTTTTTTTCGCCGCGAAAGCAATCCTGACGAGCATCTCGCCTATACCAAAGACCTGAGCTGCACCGGAACCTGTATCCTCACCAAGGAAAAGGTCCGTCTGGGCCAAATCCTCAAAATCAGCATTTACCTTTCCGAAGCCGAAACCATCACCCTCTCGGCAAAAGTGATGTGGATGCGCAAAGCCGATGATTTGTTCTGTGTCGGCATCCACTTTGTGGATATTACGCAGGATGAGCAAACCTTCATCCTTCAGCACGCCTACGAGTTAAACCATGACACCGTGGTCAATCACTGGTTCCGTGACTGGAACGGCTAGTCCCCTGCCTCGTCAATTCGCCTGAATATTCTCACAAAATCTTCGATCGCCAATGTTTCGGCCCGGGCCTCCGGTTTGATCCGGCACGCGCATAATTTGTTCCGCAGTTCCTCTTTGGGGCCGGCGTAAGGCATTGCATTGATCAATGTTTTCCGACGCTGGGTGAATGTTTGTTGCACAAAGCGGAAGAAGCGTGATTCGTCCGGCAGGCGGAATCTCGGGGAGCGAAAGTCCATGCGGACAAAACAAGAATCCACCTTGGGTACGGGAAAAAAGGCCGTGCGCTTGATCGAAAACAGGATTTTAATGTCCGCATAAAACTGCGCGAACACCGACAAGGATCCGTAGATTTTGCTTCCCGGCGTCGCCGCCAACCGCTCGCCGAACTCCCGTTGCACGGTCAGAAAGAACGTGCGAATGCGGGAGCGATGCGCGATGGCATATTCCACGATCGGCGTGGATATATTGTAGGGGATATTTCCAACCAGTATGATCTTCTCTCCCGGCGGCAGTGCGTAGGTCAGGATGTCGGTTTCCGAGATGGTCACGGGTTGCCCGGCTAATTCTTCACGCAGATAGGCGGCCATCCGCGGGTCCTTCTCGACCAAAAACAGTCGGCCGGCCTGTCCGGACAGCGGCTTCGACAATACGCCTTTCCCGGGTCCGATCTCCACAACCGTATCGGAATCACGCACATCGCAGGCCCGCAAAATACGGTCGCGCACCGCCGGACTGATGAGGAAATTCTGGCCGAACGATTTTTTCGGCGCCGGGCCAGGCCGGCGGGAGCGTGCTGTCATCACTCAGCTCAGTTCGCACGCGACCCGGATCGCCGCGATCATCGACGCCGGATCGGCCAAATCTTTTCCGGCAATGTCGAATGCCGTGCCGTGGGCCGGAGAGGTCCGGACAAACGGGAGTCCGATTGTCAGATTGACCACCGAATCGAAGGCCAGTGTCTTGACCGGGATCAATCCTTGGTCATGGTACATAGCCACCACGCAGTCGTAGTCGGAAAGCCGGGACGGGATAAACAGGGTGTCGGCGGCAAACGGTCCGGTCGCAGTAATACCGCCGCGACGGGCCCGCGAAAGGGCCGGCGCAATGACCTGTTTTTCCTCCGTTCCCATCCGGCCGCTTTCTCCGGCATGCGGGTTCAGGCCGCAGACAGCGATGCGCGGCCGGCGAATACCGAAATGAGTTTTGAGGGCCCGGTCGGCGAGCCGGATGGCGGTCAGAACAGCCTCGGTGGTGACGGTCTTTGGGACGTCCTTCAGCGGGATGTGCCGGGTGCAGATGATCGTGCGCAGCGGACCGTTGACAAACATCATACCCACCTCCTCATTGTCAAAGGCCTCGGCCAAGAATTCGGTATGGCCGATGAAAGTACTCCTGGACAGCATGATAGCCTCTTTGGATACCGGTGCCGTGACCAGAGCGTCGATGCGCCTGGCCTTCAAAAGTTCCACCGCGGTTTCCAGATACTGCAGGGCTGCCCGGCCGTTAACTACCGAGGTCTTGCCGATCCGGGCTCCCCCCGCGCCGAGGCCGTCCACAAGGTGTCGACTGACGGCGGGGCTGTGCGGCACGGTACACGCTCCTTCATCACCGATCACCACAAAACGCGCCAGACGCCGGACTGTGGGCCGGGACAGTGCCTTGGCCACAACCTCCGGGCCAATACCGCCCGGATCGCCGAGGGTGATTCCGATGACCCTACTGTTTGATTTCGATGTAGGCATCCTGCTTGAGCTCTTCCATCCAGGCGAGGTACCGTTCGCGGAATTTGGTGTTGTAGATTTGCTGGGTGATAACGTTTTCCACGTCTTCCAGTGGGGCGAGATTGGCGGTGAACTTTTGAGTCACTTTAAACAGGTAGAAGCCCGTGTCGACCTCAAAGACGTCGGAGACCTCGCCCTCTTTCAGATGAAACACGACCTTTTCCAGTTCCGGGAGAAGCTGGCCTCGCTCGACCATGCCCAGCGACGAGGCCTTGGAATATTTCTCGGCGACCATGGAGAATTCCATGCCGTTTTCGATCATGATGCGGGCCACCTCGGCGTCTTTCGCGGCCGCCTCCTTGTCTTCATCGAAGGGAATAAAGATCGACTCGACGTTGATCCTTTCCTTTTGCATGAATTTGTCGATATTTTGCTGGTAGAAGTCGGTGACTTCGGCGGGATTGACGTATATTTTAGACTTAATCTGATTTTCGATGACAAAGGCTATTTTGAGCTGATCGCGGATCTTATTTTCAACATCCGTCATCGTTGCGCCGTTTTTGACGAGCGCGTCGTTGAAGGCCTGCTCCGAGGGATAGCGCTCGATTAAGGATTCGATCTTCTGGTCGACGATCCGGTCTTTGACGGCCAACCCCATGTCATTGGCCTTGCTCAACAGCAGCTTGTCTTCGACCAGTTTCTTCAGGCCGTTGATTTCCAGATCGAGCATGACCTGATCGATCTCCTCCTGGCTCTTGCCTTCGGCGACCATGGCAGCATAGGTGGCCTTGACGTATTCCCGCAGATCGCGCAAGGTCACCAATTCGTCGTTGACGATTGCCAGAATGGCATCTTCCAGAGCGACCGCCGGCGGTGTCATGACCGTTACGCTCAGGGCGAGAGAGACGGCGGCAGCCGCAAAAAATGTTTTATGTCGTCGTTGCATGATGATGCTCCTTGCTGGACTTTTTCAGATTCTCCACGGATTCTTTGAGTAACCGGCAGTAGAGGTCGAATCCGATACTGGCAATGTATCCGGACTGCTCGGGCCCGAGGAGATTCCCCGCTCCCCGGATTTGTAGATCTTCAAAGGCGATATGAAACCCCGCGCCCAGGCCGCTGAATTTCTTGATGGCCTCAATCCTGTTTTTCGCATCAGTCGACAGGATACTCGCCGGCGGAACAATCAGGTACGTATAGGCCTTGACCGTTGAGCGTCCGACCCGGCCGCGCAGCTGGTGCAGTTCGGAGAGGCCGAAACGGTCGGCGCGGTTGACGATGAGCGTATTGGCGTTAGGTATGTCAATCCCGGAACCGATGATCGTGGTGCAAACCAGAATGTCGATTTCCCCTTCCAGAAAGGCCAGCATGATGTGTTCCAGTTCCTTCGGGGCCATCTGGCCGTGACCGACCGCTATTTTAGCTTTAGGGCATAATTTCTCTATTATTTTAGCAATCTGCGCGATATCTTCAACGCGATTGTGTAGAAAAAAGACTTGGCCTTTGCGTCGCAACTCGCGTTGCAGTGCCTTTTGGATGGCCTCTTCGTCGAATTGCATGACCTCGGTCACTACCGGGATCCGTTTCTGGGGCGGTGTGGAGATCACCGACATGTCCCGGGCGCCGGTCAGGGCCATATGCAGGGTGCGCGGAATCGGCGTAGCGGTCAGGGTCAGCACATCCGCCAGCAGCCGCATGTGTTTGAGCTTCTCTTTAGCCGTGACCCCGAAACGTTGTTCCTCGTCGATGATGATCAGGCCCAGGTCCTTAAAACCGATGTCTTTGGAAATCAGCCGGTGCGTGCCGATGACAATGTCGACCTTGCCTTCGATGCAGTCGCGGACAATCGCCTCCTGCTCGGCCTTGCTGCGAAAGCGGCTGAGCATGGCCACCTTGACCGGAAAATCCTTCAGCCGGGTGTTGAAATTATAAAAATGTTGCTCCGCCAGGATCGTGGTCGGGACCAGAACCGCGACCTGCCTGTTGTCCATGACCGCCTTGAACGCCGCCCGCAGGGCGACCTCGGTCTTCCCGTAGCCCACGTCACCGCATAAAAGCCGGTCCATCGGTGTCGTTGATTCCATGTCGGCCCGGACATCGCTCATAGCCTTGACCTGATCCTCGGTCTCCTGAAACGGAAAGCCTTTTTCAAACTCCCGCTGCCACTCGGTATCCTTGCTGTAGGCGTGTCCTTTGAGACTGGCCCGCATCGCTTGGATATGCAACAGTTCCGCGGCGAGACGTTGCAGCCGTTTCTGGATCTGCGCCTTGATCCGCGTCCACTCCCGGCTGCCCAGTTTGAACAACCGCGGCGGTTTTTTGTTAAAGCTGATATATTTTTGGACGAGGCGCACGTCGTGCTTCGGCACCAGGAGGCGGTCACCGCCCTGGTATTCGATGACGAAGTGCTCCTTTTCGGTGTGGGCCAGCTGCACCTTCTCCACACCGAGATACTTGCCGATACCGTGTTGAGAATGAACGACATAATCCCCTTTGTCGATATCGACAAAGTTTGTCAGGGGGATGTCTTCGGAGAAAACCGCTTCTTTTTTACGTTCTTTAAACGGCAGCAGGATGATGATTTTGTGCTGCCAGATCGACTTGCCCGAGATCATGTTGTAGCTGGCGATCTGACGGATTTCGTCGTCGTCGAAGTCGATGCGGACTGGTCCGTCGAAATTGACCGGGTAAACGTCGATGATTTCGCCCCGCCTGGCGAATTCGCCTTCCGCGGACGGCTTTTTTACCTTAGTGTAGTGGTAGGCGACAAGATTATTGAGGATGATCTCGGGATCGATGGTCTGGCCGACAAACAATTCAAACGACTTAAACATGGCGCGCTATCCATACGAAACATCCGTTACTTTTTCTTTTTGGTCTGGGATTCCCAGGCCAGCACCAGAGGTGAGGCGATGAAGATTGTCGAATAGGTCCCCGCGACAAAACCGATCAGCAGGGTCAGGGCGAAGGTGTTGAGGACCTCTCCTCCCTTGAAGTAGAGCGAACAAACGACCAACAGGGTCGTGACGGTGGTCAGGATGGTCCGGCCCAGGGTTTGATTGATACTCGCGTTGATGATGTCGGCCAGCTTCTTCTTGCCCTTCACCGCCATGTTTTCACGGACACGGTCATAGATAATGATCGTGTCGTTGATCGAGTAACCGGCGATGGTTAACAGGGCAGTGACCACCAGCAAATCCACCTGGCGATTGAGCATGACCAACAGTCCCAGCGTGATGAATACGTCGTGCAGCAGGGCGATAATCCCGGCGGTGGCGAAATCGAAGTGATGAAAACGGAAACCGACGTATATAAGGATGCCGCCTAAGGCGAAAAAGATCGCCATGAGCGCCGCGCGGATCAAAGCCTTTCCGACGACAGGTCCCACGGCTTCCACCCGCAGCATTTCAACCTTCTGCCCCGGGAAGGCCTTTGTTAGGGCCGTCGTGATGCTGCCTTCCACCGATTCGCTTCCCTGTTCGCCAGTATCGATCGTAGCCGTACGAATGATAACATTCTCTTTGTGCTGTTCGAACTGCTGGATAACCGCATCCGAGTACTTGGTGTCGGCCAAGGCTTGCCGGACTAAGTCCACCTGAATAGGCTTGTCGAATTGATATTCCTGGAACTGACCGCCGGCGAAATCGATCCCGTAGGCGGCGTCTTTTTTCTGGATAAGCGCGACCACGCTGGCGACGGCCAGTATTCCGGATATGACGAAGCAAATGAAACGTTTGGATACAAAGTCAATGTTGGTGTCCGTGAAGAAACGCAGCATCTTGAGATTTTTGATGAGTTTGAAATGCAATGCCAGTTCGAAGAACGTGCGGGTCACATACAGGGCGGTAAATAGACTGGCCACCAGACCGATGGACAGGGTGACGGCAAACCCTTTGATAGGACCGGATCCGAATTGAAACAGCATAAAGGCCGCGATCAGGGTCGTGGTGTTGGAGTCGACGATCGCCTTCAGGGCCTTGTCGAATCCGTTATGGACTGCCCCGGCCAGATTGCGGCCGCCGAGCAACTCTTCGCGGATACGCTCGTTGATCAGGACGTTTGCGTCGACCGCCATCCCCATGGTCAGGATGATCCCCGCAATACCGGGCAGGGTCAGTGTCAACTGTGACGCCGGCAGCGTCGCGTTTAAGAATCCGGCGATCCCGAAAATAAGCAGGATATTGACTGCCAACGCGAAACAGGACAGCACGCCGGCGGCAAGGTAGTAAAAAAGCATGAACAGAAAAACGAGGACACCCCCCATGATCGCGGCGGATATCCCGGCGATGATACAGTCTTCCCCGAGCAACGCGCCCACGGTGCGCTCTTCTTCAATGTGCATGTCCACCGGTAACGCCCCGGAACGCAGCGACAATGCCAGCAACTGGGCTTCCTCAAACGTGAAGTTACCAGAAATTTGTCCGTTCCCACCGAGAATCGGTTCATTGATGACCGGAGCGGATAAAACCTGATTATCCATAACGATCGCCAGCCGACGACCGACATTTTTACGGGTAATATCGGCGAATTTCTTTGCGCCGACACTGTCAAATGACATCGAAACAATCGGCTGATTTCCCTGGTCAAGATTGGGCTGGGCGTCCTTGATGTTCTCCCCGTCCAGAATAGAATCCGCCTCAAGCAGGACCGGATCATTTTCATCGCGGGTATACCTCAGGACATAGCCTTTGGGGATGGTGCCTTCCAGGGCCTTGTTGACCAACGCGGGATTATCCGAGACCATATGAAATTCCATTTTGGCCGTGGTCCCGATCAACTGATGAGCCTTTTCACGATCGGTGATCCCAGGTAATTGCACCATGATTTGGTCATCACCCACCTGTTGAATGACCGTTTCCCCCACGCCCATGCCGTCGATGCGGTTACGCAAGATCTCGATGGCACGGGGAACAGCATCTTTTTGGGCGTTATTCTGCGGCTGCTCGGCATCTTTAAAAAGCGGCAGGGCCTTTTGCATGACATCGGCGCCTAATATCTCAGTCAGTCTTCGCGAGTCCGTTTTATAGTCTACGGTGAGGCGGATTTTCTCGGACACCTTCGTTTTCTCGGCGAGTTTAGCTTTAAGAAGTTTTTGTGAGAAATCGTTCCAATCCAGGCCTGCTTCGGTTACGTCCGAGCTGGATATCGTTCTGGCATCAGATTCAACCTGAAGGACGAGGTGCATACCCCCGGCCAAGTCGATACCCTTAGTAAACGGGTAGAACCACGCTAATAGACCGGAGGCGATAATGACACCCGCCACCGTCAATAACTTGTTACGTAACTCCTTTTTCATGATACTCCTGCCTGTATTGAAGAAAGATCTACTTGACCACCGCTGAGATGGCTTCCTTGTCCATTTCGATTTTGACGTTCTCGGCGATCTTCATCATCACCGTTTTGTCCTTTACGTGAGTGATGACGCCGTGGATACCGCCGGCCGTGACGACTTTGTCGTTCCGCTTAAGTTCTTCGATCATCTTTTTTTGCTGCTGCTGCTTGTCCTTCTGCGGCTTGATCAGCAGAAAGTAAAAGATGGCAAAGATGACCAGGTAGGGAATAATCGGAGTGGCCAGCAGGGGATTTGCCGCTTGTTCGGTTCCCATGGGGGTCCTTTCGCTACGCCGATTGATCTGCGGCTTTTTTAGACTTCTTGACCAGTGTACGGACCGTATCCGACATGGAGGCGCCGTTGTCCAGCCACTTTTGCAGTTTGTCGTAGTCTATGCCGATCACGGCCGGTTTACGGGCCGCGTCGTAATGACCGAGGATTTCCAGGTTACGGGAGTCTCGACCTTTGTTGCGGCTCATGGCCACGATGCGGTAATTGTAACGGGATTTGGCTGCCTTGCCTGCTCGCTGTAAACGAATGCGTACTTCCATGCTTTTGTCTTCTCCTTATAATTGTTGATGCGCTAACTCGATGGCCATAATCTGCGCCTTGGCCTTGTTCATCGTTTCCTGAAATTCTTTCTTGGGAACGGAATCGGCGACGATTCCGGCTCCGGCCTGAATGTAGGCCTTCTTTTTGTGTGTCACAATGGTGCGGATGGTGATGCAGGTATCCAGATTGCCTGAGAAGCTGAAGTACCCGATGCAGCCCGCGTAGGGGCCGCGTTGTTCTTTCTCCAGATCTTCAATGATCTCCATTGCGCGGATTTTCGGCGCGCCGGAGACCGTTCCGGCGGGAAAGGCGGCCTGCAGAACGTCGAAATCATCCATGCCCTTCTTTAGTTTGCCGCGGACATTGCTGACGATATGCATGACGTGCGAATATTTTTCGATCGACATGAACTCCGACAGATGGACCGTTCCCTGTTGACACACACGTCCCAGGTCGTTACGTCCCAGATCGACCAGCATGATGTGCTCTGCTTTTTCCTTCTCATCGGCCAGCAGGTCCTTGGCCAAACGGGCGTCGTCCGCCTCGTCCTTGCCGCGCGGCCGGGTTCCGGCGATCGGCCGCGTTTCCACGACACCGTCTTCGCAGCGGACCAGCAGTTCCGGGGATGAGCCAATCACCTGGATGTCGCCGAACTTCAGGCAGTACATATAAGGTGACGGATTCAACGCCCGTAACGCCCGGTAGATATTGAAGGGATCGGTCTTGAGATTGACCTGAAACCTTTGCGAAAGAACAACCTGGATAATTTCCCCCGACCGGATTTGACGCTTGGCCTGACGGACCATATCCTCAAAAGTCGGCTCATCCATGTTTGAATGAATCTGTAATTCTACATTTTTTTTCCCGGTTCGTCCAATTTTATTTTTGGGCAATTCCAGGGGTTCCCTCAGCTCTTTCTCCAGGTCCGCGATGGCCCGGACGGCCTGTTTGTACTTACGCCGCTTAACCGCGTCCGAAGCTCCTGGGTCGACTTCCACGCAGCTGACGAGTTTGATCCGGTGCCGCAGGTGATCAAATATCACAAGTTCTTTAGCCAACATGAGATACGTATCCGGAAGCTGTAAATCATCGGTCGTTTTGGCGGGGATCCGCTCAAAATGGCGGACCACGTCATAGCTTAGATATCCGACCATCCCTCCGCAAAACCGCGGCAGGCCCGGGACCTGCACGAATCGGTACCGGCGCATGATGTCCCGGATGACGGACAGCGGTGTTTCGTTTTCGGGCAGTTCCCCTACCGTAATATTCCCGGTGCGGCACTCAGTAATACTGAAGTGATTGGTCTTGCTTTGCAGGACAATCTCGGGACGGCGGGCCAGAAAGCTGAAGCGGGCCACCTTCTCCTCCCCTTCGACGGACTCAAGCAGAAAGGCGTAATCATCCTGGGCGGCCAGCTTGTAATAGGCCGATACCGGGGTGTCCAGGTCTCCCATGACCTCTTTGTAGACCGGGATCAGGTTGCCTTTTTTACTGAGTGTCAGAAATTCGGATTCGGTGAGCATAACACGATTACTCTCTTATAGGGATGTGTTCCTGGTTCAAATATTCTTTGACCTGTTCGATCGGGATTTCATTGTAGTGAAATACGGACGCTGCCAGGGCCGCGTCGGCTGTCGTGTCGTGAAAGACATCGCGGAAATGTTCCAATTTTCCCGCCCCTCCGGAGGCGATGACCGGAATGTTGACCGCATCGCAAATGGCCTTGGTGAGCGGCAAATCATAACCGTCTTTAGTGCCGTCGGCGTCCATGCTGGTCAGCAGGATTTCACCGGCGCCGAGCCGCTCCACCTCCTTGGCCCAGACCACGGCGTCGCGCCCGGTCGGCGTCCGTCCGCCGTGAGTGAAGACTTCCCAACCGCTGCCGCTTTTTTTGGCGTCGATGGCCACTACGATGCACTGACTGCCGAAGCACTCGGCCGCGCGCCTCACCAGCTCCGGGTCATTGACCGCGGCGGTGTTGATCGAGACCTTGTCGCTGCCGGCGTTGAGCAGTTCCCGGATGTCCTCCAGGCTGTTGATGCCGCCGCCCACTGTCAACGGCATGAACACCTGTTCGGCGGTATGCCGTACAATATCGAGGATGATGCCGCGCTTTTCATGGCTGGCCGTGATGTCCAAAAAGACGATCTCATCGGCGCGTTGGGCGTCGTAGGTCTTGGCGATCTCGACCGGGTCGCCGGCATCGCGCAGATTTACGAAGTTGGTGCCCTTGACCACCCGGCCGTCCTTGACGTCGAGGCAGGGGATAATCCGTTTCTTCAGCATAACGCCAGCGCTTCTTTCAAATCCAGCCTGCCTTCATAAATCGCCTTTCCGGTGATGGCGCCGATCACGCCGCGCGATTCAAGGCTCTTGAGTTTCTTGATGTCGTCGATATCGGCGATGCCTCCCGAAGCGATGACCGGTATATTCGTCGCCTCCAGCAATGCCTTCAGGCCTTCGTAGTTCGGTCCGGTGAGCATCCCGTCACGGGCCACATCCGTGTAAATCAGGCACTTGAGCCCGAGCAATTCGAGTTCCTTGGCGAAGTCAACGGCCAGGATATCGGACGTGTCGGTCCAGCCGAGTTTGGTCACTTTGCCGTCGATGCAGTCGAGACTTACCGCGATCTTGTCGTTCCAGGCCGCCAGCATGTCGAGCAAAAAAGTGGTGTCCTCCACAACCTTTGTCCCGAGGATCACCCGTGACACTCCGCCTTCGATCAACTGGGCGATGTCTTCTTTGGTCCGAATGCCGCCGCCCATCTGCACCGGTACGGGGACCGCCCGGGCGACGCGCAGGACGGTCTGCATATTCGCGATGCGGCCGGTCTTGGCGCCGTCCAGGTCAACCAGATGCAGCCACGACGCGCCCTGGGCGACCCATTTTTCGGCCATAGCCACCGGATCGTCGGAATAATTGGTCACTTCATCGAATTTTCCCTGCAGCAGCCGGACCACCTTGCCGCCCTGGATATCGATCGCGGGAAATAAAATCACGAAACGGCCTCCACAAAATTTTTAAGAATGCTGAGTCCAACGGTTTGGCTTTTTTCCGGGTGAAACTGCAGACCATACACATGACCGCGGCATATCGCCGAGGCGAAGTCGATCCCGTAGTCCGTGGCCGCGGCCACGTCCTTCACGTCGGTCGGGTCGACATAGTAGGAATGGCAGAAATAGACTTCGGAACCTTCCGGGACATCTTTAAACAGCGGACAATCCTCCTGCCGGATGTGCAGCTGGTTCCATCCCATGTGCGGGACCTTACCATGCGTGAAGCGTTTGACGTGTCCCTTGATCATGCCCAGCCCGTCTGAGTTTCCCCCCTCATCGCTGCGGTCGAACAGCAGTTGGTATCCGAGGCAGATCCCCAATAACGGAGCCCCGCCGTCGACCGCGGCCCGCAGGGCGTCGGTCAAACCCAACTCCCGTAATCTGGCCATGGCCGGGGCCATAGCGCCGACTCCGGGCAGGACGATCTTGGCAGCCGTACGCACTTCCTGTGCATCGTCGGTGATACGGGCTTGTGCCCCGACTTTCTCCAGCGCCTTTTGAACGCTGCGCAAGTTTCCCATTCCGTAATCAATTACTGCTATCATGATTCGATATCCGTGCGGCGGCCGTCAGGATCAGTCAATAATGCCTTTGGTTGAGGGGACCACGCCTTCTCGGCGGGGATCGATGCCGGTGGCCTGGTCTAGGGCCTGTCCCATGGATTTGAACACGGTTTCAATGTTGGTGTGCAGGTCGGCGTCCGGGTTTTCGATGGTGACATTCATGGTCGCGCCCAGACCGTTGGCAAAAGATTCCAGAAAGTGCTCCAGATACTTCATGGAGTAATTCTCCTGGTCCTTGATCTTCTCGATATCGGCGCAGTTGATTTGTAGAAAACTGCGCCCGCTGATGTCGATGACCGTGCGTCCGAGGGTCCCTTCCATCGGGGAAAATCCTGTGCCGAACCGCTTGATGCCGTGCATTTCATCCAGGGCCTTGCGAAAGACTTTGCCCAGGACGATGCCGATGTCCTCATTGGTATGATGGATGTCGATTTCCAGATCAGCCTTTTGCACCTCGAGATTCAAATCAAAAAAACCGTGAAAGGCGAACAGTTCGAGCATGTGATCGAGGATGCCGATTTGTGTCTTGATCCTGGTCTTTCCGGAACCGTCGATATTCAGCTCGGCGCGGATTTCGGTTTCTTTGCTTTTACGCTCCAGTGTGGCACTGCGTTCGCTCATGACGTTCCTTTCATTCAAAACGGATGTTTACCGATTCATAGTGTTTGGGCAGGCCTTCCAGCTTGGCGACCTTCTCGATATGGGGACGCATTCTCTCCAGCGCCCGGCGTGAATAGGATATCAAGTGGCTGCGCTTTTGAAAGTCATTCAGGCACAAACCGGAGAAGTAACGCGCGGTCCCCAGCGTCGGCAGGACGTGGCTCGGACCGGCGGCATAGTCGCCCAAGGCGGTCGGACTGTACGGTCCCAGGAAAATGGCTCCCGCGTGCTCGATCTTTTTGGCCACCGAGGCGGCGTTATTTGTCATGATCTGCAAATGCTCAGGCGCCAGGGCGTTGGTGATCCGGACGGCTTCGTCGATATTCTTGGCATAAATACCGTAGCCCTTCGATGTCTTGCGCTTGACCTGTTTGAGCAGCTGTTTCGAAGTGGTGACCAGGATCGCCAATCCGTCGAGGTGTTCGGCCTGCGCCTCCAAGTCGGCCACCACGTAGTCGGGATTGCTGTAGCGGTTGGCGATAACGACCAGTTCCGACGGGCCGGCGAGCATGTCGATATCGACATAACCGAACAACTGCCGTTTGGCCTCTGTGACGTACATATTCCCCGGGCCGACGATTTTGTCCACTTTGGGGATGGATTTGGTCCCGAAGGCCGCGGCGGCAATGGCCTGCGCTCCGCCGACTTTGTATATCTCGTCGACCTTGAGCAGATTGGCGACCGCCAGAATGTAGGGGTTGATGCGGCCGTCCTTGTCGGGCGGTGTCATCAGGACGATATTCCGCACGCCGGCGACCTTGGCCGGGATGACCGTCATGTATACCGATGAGATCAGGGGTGCTGTCCCGGCCGGTATGTACACGCCCACGGTGTCCAGCGGCAGGATGTGCTCCTTCAGCAGGATTCCGTCATCGTGACGGATCCGCGCGGGTTTGGCGCGCTGCTTTTTGTAGAAGTCCGAGACATTGTTGATGATGGATTTCAGGCTCGATATGAAGTCGCTGGTAATGCCCTGATAAGCCCCGCTGATTTCCGCTTCGGAAACCTGCAGTTCCCGCGCGGATAAAGAAGCCTTATCGAACCTTTTGGTGTACTTCAGGACGGCGGCGTCGCCGTTGTCGCGCACGTCTTCGATAATTCGCCGGACCTTCTCCTCGACATGCTTTTTGCGGGCGTGCCTGTTGCGGTCAATAAGACGTTGCAGGGTTTGTCCGGTTTGCGTCAGAGTTTTCATCAAGTGTTTCCTTTGGTCAAATATTCGTTAAGTGAAGCAATGGCGTCATCGAGATTGGCCGCGTTTTTCCCGCCGGCCTGCGCGAGTTGCGGCCGGCCGCCGCCGCGGCCTTCGATCTTATCCGCCACGATTTGAATCAATTCGTTAGCCTTCCATCCCTTGGCCACCGCAGCGTCCGGGCTGCAGATCAGCACATTGGCCCCGTCCACGTTGCGGGCACCGAGAATAATCAGAGAACCCGGCAATTTTTGTTTGAGATGGTCGCAGAGTTTGCGTAGCAGGCTCATGTCCGCGTCTTCGAAAATCTTTTGAAAAACGGGAGTGCCGTTTTCCTTGGCTGATTCGGAGGACAGCTGCCCCTCCAGTTCGTTCTTCAGCGCGTCGAGCCGCACGCGTTCGAATTCCTTCTCGATATCTTTCAATTTTCTGGATTGCGCCTCTACCTTGGCGGTGACCTGATCGACAGGCACTTTAAAGCTTTTGGCCAATTGCCTCATCTGGTCCTGCAGCTGATTGAGTTGCTCCAGGGCCATGACCCCGGTCGCGGCTTCGATGCGGCGAATCCCCTGGGCGATGGCCGATTCGCTGCTGATTTTAAACAATCCGATCTGTCCGGTGAAATCGAGATGGGTGCCGCCGCAAAACTCCTTGGAATAATCGCCGATGCTGACGACGCGTACGGTCTTGCCGTATTTTTCTGCGAAGAAGGCCAGCGCGCCGCTTTGCCGGGCGGTCTCTATGTCGAGATTTTCTACGATCACCGGATCGCAGGCACGGATAAAGGTGTTTACATGAGTCTCAATTTTGTCCAGCTCTTCTGCCGTGATGGCCTTGGGATGGCTGAAATCGAAACGCAACCGGTCCGGATCGACCAGCGACCCCTGCTGTTTGATATGCTCGCCGAGCACCCGGCGCAGGGCCGATTGCATCAGGTGCGTGGCGGTATGATTACGCATGATGGCCAGCCGGCGTTCCGTATCCACCTCAGCAGTGACGACGTCACCGACCGCAAACGAACCTTGGGTGACCTTACCCGTGTGGATCCAGATGTCGTCGAGTTTTTGCGTATCCGTGACCCGAATCTCATTGCCTTCGTGCGAGAGCCGGCCGCTGTCGCCCACCTGCCCCCCGGATTCCGCATAAAACGGCGTCTTGTCGAGAATGATTTGGACATTCGCGCCGCCCGGCGCGGACTCGGCGGCGTTGCCGTCGATCATGATCGACAGGATCCGGCCCACACCCACCGTTTGTTCATAACCCTTAAAATCGGTCTTTGGTAAATCCACCTGCAGGCTGCCTTCCGCAAAGACATCGCCGGTCATCTTGCTGGCGGCGCGGGATTGTTCGCGCTGTTCGCTCATCAGTTGCTCATAGACACGCATGGCCGTTTGCTGAATTTCGGCGGTCACATTCTCGCTTTTCAGGATGCCTTCCATTGTCGCCAAGGTTAAACCGTAGCGGTCTTTGTAAGTGAAAATGTGGCGGCCGAGTGTGTCTCCGTCCGCTTTATTGGCCTTGACCGTCTCGAGAAACTCAGGCATGCGTTCCGTGCGCACCTTCAGAAATGCCTTTTCGACGCTGAGCACATTGTCGCAGATCATTTGTTGCTTGTCCTTAAGGTCCGGATATCCGGCTGACATCGCCGCGACGGCGGCGGGAATGAGCTTATGGATGACCGGTTCAAGACGGCCGCTGTGACGGACCGCGATATCGGTCATCTCCGTAATCAGCCGGCGGATCACCGAGCCTCGGTCCTTGTTGGACGGGACAACGCCGTCGCCGATTCCGATGGTCACCGCCCGCAAGTGATCGGCCAGCACATAGCGCTCATTGCGTCGTTCATTCGGTGAGTCGATCCGTACATGTTCATCGACAGCCGCGAGTATCGGCTGAAAAATGTCGGTCTCAAAATTGCTTTTTTTCCCCTGCAGTACGGCGGCGAGACGTTCCAGCCCCATGCCGGTGTCGATATTCTTGCCCGGCAGCGGTTCGAGGACGCCGCCATCTTGGCGATTAAATTGGGTAAAGACAAGATTCCATACTTCAGAGAAACGTCCGGGTTCGTCATCCGGATCCTTCGGTACGGTCCCGCGACCGGGGTCATAGTCGTAAAAAATCTCGGAGCACGGGCCGCATGGTCCGTTCGGTCCGTTTTCTTTGGCGTTGGAGGGCCAGAAATTGCTTTTGCCGCCGAGCTTGAAGATCTTTTCCCGGGGGATTCCGATCTCCGTCAGCCAGATGTTCTCGGCTTCCGAGTCTTCCATATAAACGGAGACCCACAACCTTTCTTCAGGAATCTGTAATTCCTTAGTCAGGAATTCCCAAGCCCAGTTAATGGCTTCCTTCTTAAAATAGTCCCCGAAAGAGAAATTGCCCAGCATTTCAAAAAAGGTGTGGTGAAAATCGGTCACCCCCACCTCATCGAGATCATCGGTCCGCATGCACTTTTGCGCGGTGGCGGCCCGGGTGTAGTCATCGATATGACCCAGAAACTGACGTTTGAATTGCTGCATGCCCGCGGTGGTAAACAGAACCGTAGGGTCGTCTTTTGGGACAAGTGTATCGCTTTCGACTACGGTATGGCCCTTGGCCGCGAAGAAGTCGAGGAATTTCTTTCTGATGTCATTAACTGTCATGGTCGTTCATCGCTTTAATAATTTGCGGCAGACTGAATCCCCGGCGCTGTAAGAAGTCCATCAGGCGCCGCCGGCGTTTGACCGGCTCCAGGTTTTCGTATCGGTGTTCGCGCCGGTTGATTAATTCCTTTATCGTGTCGATCTCGGGACAGGTGCTGAGTTGCGCCGGCAATTCCGTTTCGATCAGTTCCTCGGCGATCCCTTTACGTCGCAATTCCAGACGAATACGGTGCGGCCCCAGTGGTTTGCGTAAACGAGACGATATCCACTGCCGGGCAAACTCACGGTCATTGACGAGCTCGAGTTCTTTAAAATATTGGACCGTCCGATCGACGTCGCCTGCGGAGAGATTTTTCTGCCGCAACCGGTCACGTATTTCCTGTTCGCTTCGCGGCCGGATGTTCAGCATGCGGAAGACTATGGTCTTGGCCCTGACCAGGGGATCCTGCTGTTCCGTCTTTGCCGACAAAATTTACGTTTGGCTCTCCTTCACCGAGGCCAGGATCTGTTTTTCCAATTTGCTGAGCAGTTTGATATTGTCTTTCAGAAACTGCCGTGTGTTTTCCTTCCCCTGACCGATTTTCTCGTTTTCATAGGAAAACCACGACCCGGATTTTTGGACGATATCCCGCGAAACCGCCAGATCCAGAATGTCGGCGCTACGTGAAATCCCCTCATTGAAGTGGATTTCGAATTGCGCTTCCCTGAAAGGCGGCGCCACCTTGTTCTTGACGATCTTGGCCTTAACGCGGTTACCGATAATTTCTTCGCCTTTCTTGAGCGATTCGATGCGCCGCAGATCAATCCGGACCGAGGCGTAAAACTTGAGCGCGCGTCCGCCGGTGGTTGTCTCGGGTGAACCGAACATCACCCCGATCTTCATCCGGATTTGATTGATGAAGATAATACAGGTGTTGGATTTATTGATCGCCGCGGTCAGTTTGCGCAAGGCCTGCGACATCAGCCGGGCCTGAAGCCCCATGTGCGAATCGCCCATGTCACCTTCGATTTCGGCACGCGGGGTGAGCGCGGCCACCGAGTCGATAACGATCAGATCCACCGCATTCGACCGGGTGAGCGTTTCGGCAATCTCAAGCGCCTGTTCCCCGGTATCCGGTTGGGATATCAACAGGTCGTCGAGTTTAACGCCGATTTTGCGGGCGTACGTGGCATCAAAGGCATGTTCCGCGTCAATAAACGCCGCAACCCCGCCCATTTCCTGGACCTCTCTGATAACACTCAGAGTCAGTGTCGTCTTTCCCGAAGATTCCGGTCCGTAAATCTCGATGACTCGGCCGCGGGGAAGTCCGCCGACGCCCAGCGCGATATCCAAGCTTATTGACCCCGTCGGAATTGCCTCCACACTTTTGATAGTCTGTCCGTCGAGCTTCATGATCGAGCCCTGACCGAACTGCTTTTCGATTTGCGATAAAGCGAGATCGAGGGCCTTACGCTTGTTCTCCACGTCAGCTGCTTTCTTTTGATCAGCCATTGATGTCCTCCATAGGAATATAGTGTGATTATTGACGAGGGATATCGAGAAGGGAATTATACATGAGCGGTTATGGGTTGTCAACGAAATAACCGCCGATAAAATGTCCTAAATAGCTCAATTTTAGATGTTTACAGTTTAAGATCAAGCTTCGGCCCCGCGCACTTTGGGGGGGCGGGTTATTACGATTTAACATTTTACCGGAACATCTGCGCCTGATATACTTAGGGTTATCTTATGAGAAAAAATCCGCTCTTAACCCTGTTTTCTTCTCCCGTACGGATCAGCTGGACGCTGCTGCTGCTCATGACCGCGGTCTTTTTTTTCCGCCCGGTGGAGACCGGCGATATCTGGTGGCATTTGAAGGCGGGTGAGTACATCTATACCCACAAGGTCGTGCCGTTGCTCGATCCGTTTCCGACCAGCGGCGAGAAGACGTTGTGGGTACTGACCCAGTGGCTGGGCAGTTTGGTGTATTACCTGGCTTTCCACGCGGCCGGACCGCTGGGGCTTAAGGTCCTCCGGGTCCTCATTATCCTGTTATCCCTCTGGCAGCTGCGGCGGTTCGGCGGACAACGGGATGTCGCGCCCTTATTGCCCTTCCTGGGATTCCTGCTGTTAATGGCCGTGGCCACTCGACCCCACCTGCGGCCTTTCCTTTTTAATCTGTTATTTATTCAGGTCATGCTCGGGGCATTGTTGACGTTTCACAAGACGGCGCGCGCCGTGGCGTTGTGGCCGGTGGTGCTGATTGCCCCCCTGTGGGTGAATATCCACATGGGCAGTTTTGTGTACGGCTTTACATTAATCGGTGTGTTCCTGATGACGGCAGCGGTCGAGGCGTATACCCAGGGACGTTCCTGGCGGCGGGTGGGGTGGCTCGGCGGACTGACCGGACTGTACGCCCTGGCCTTCCTGGTGAATCCGTACGGTATCCAGGGGGCATTGCATCCGTTGCGCACCCTGTTTGTCCCGGATTACCTCAATTTCGAGCTGATCAAAGCCGCGATCTCCGAGTTACAGCCTCCCCGGCTGATGACCGGCGCTTATCTGTGGTTCTGGCCGACGCTGATCCTGGGCGGGGCAGCGGTTTATTGGGACCGTGCCGGCCGCTTTCGCAATACTATTCTGTTGGCGTGCGGTTTATTTATGTTCCTGTACGGCCAGCGGGCCGCGCTGTTTTTCGCCCTGATCTGTCTCTACCTCTTCATCGAGGCTTGCGGGCCGGAACTGGTCCGGCGGATCACGGCCAAGAAGCGTGTTCTGTGGGGGACTCACGCCATCCTCTATCTGTTAATCATTTTTGTGACCGCGGGTTATTTCCAGCAAAAAGTCTTCTGGAACGGCCGGATTGAACGCTGCGTCGCCATGTCCGAAGCGTATACCTCTCCGGGCCCAATCCTGGATGACCTGGCGTGGGAGAAAACAAGCGGGATTGTTTTTAATGACGACGCCTACGGCGGCTACATATTGTGGCACTACTATCCCCAACTGCGGCCGTTCGCGGATACCCGACAGATCAATATCACGAACTTTCAGCTGTTCAATCTGATCCTCAATGATCCGCACCGCTACTGGAATTATTCCGATCTGCAGCAACGGATCGCCGTCGTCCTGCTGGATGCCGATAAGGTGGTGAACTGGAAGTTGATCCGGTATCTGCAATCCCGGGACGACTGGCATCTTTCCGCCGTCCAGGGCTCCCAACTGCTTTTCCGGCGCGGGAAAAAGGAAGACGGTTTGCTCGCCTACAAACGGGAGCTTCGAGCCCATGATTCGCAATTGGAAGATTTTCGCCGGGAATTGGAAGCCTTGGTCCAGGCCGGACCACGGCATAAGGTGCGGTATGTTCACATGGAACCGGCTGACTCGGCGATGACATTGTTCGAATTAGGCTACCGCGGCGCCGCGCTGGAGCGGCTGCTTTATTCCTTCCGCATTTCCAACTCGCCCTATCAGCACGCTATCGCCCGGCTTATCCTGAAGAATCTTTGACGTCACCCGAAAAGCGGACGGCCGCCACCGTGGTAATCGCGGCCGTTTCTACCTTTAATACCGTCGGCCCAAGCGTGACTGCCAGGCAGCCACTGCGGTGAGCTTGTTCGTATTCGTCGACAGAGAAGTCGCCCTCGGGACCGATCAGGATACTCACCTGCGGTGGGTCCTGCAGTCCGGTCAGCGCTGTCAAAAGCGGCCGGCAGTCGCCCGTCAGGCTCGGGATGAGCACCGGACCTTGTTGCAAAAGCATTTCGAGGGCTTCGCTGAAAGCTGTCGGCGGACGGATAAGCGGGACCGTGGCCCGGCGGCATTGCTTCGCGGCGTTCACCGCCACCTGGGCGAAGCGCTGTTGTTTGTGAGCCGCCTTTTCCGGTTTGATCACCACATCCGAATTTTTGGTTTGCAGCGGAATAATTTCATCCACACCCAGCTCGGTCGCTTTTTCGACGATGGTTTCGAATTTGCCCTTCTTGGGAATGGCGCAGGCCAGGGTCAAGCGGGGATGACGCGCCGGTTCACGGCGTAACGCCTCCACTTTGACCCGGATTTCGACGGCGCTGATCTGAGTGATTTTCCCCGCGGCGAGCAGTCCCCGGCCGTCGAACAGTTCCACGGCGGCGCCCTGGCCCAACCGCAGGACGTCCCGTGCGTGATGCACCTCACTGCCTTCATCTATCCTTACGTCCTGCGCTTCCGGGGTCAGTTGTGGCGTGTAAAATCTATGCATGATTAGCGGGATATCATCGGCGGGCTGATTTGGGCGACCAAGGTTTTAGCAGGATTTTGCAAGGCGTCCTGCGTCCGTCGGGTATCGTGGGCCATCAGACTGATCGTCACGTTTTCAAACCGTCCGTCCCCGTCGAAATTGACGGTGTAAAATTCGACATCGTCGAGTTCAAAATAATCCCGCGTCGCAGCAGCATTGTCGCATTTGGTGTTGCTGTCGGGCGGCACATCACCGGACGGGATGTCATAGCAACGGCGCAGGCCCGGTGAAGAAATGTGATGGTACCAACAGGCCCATATGTCATCGGTATAATCGCTGGGGGTCAGTTGCGTGTCGTGACGGAAACAAATGGCTCTTTTCGGGGACACGCTGATATATTGAATGCCGGCGTCGCCGGGATCCCCGATCGCCAGTTCCGCATCCTTGCGGATGGCCTTCATGACGGCCGCCAGCTTCATATCCGTGTAGCGTGTTGTTTGACTGGATGTCCGCATTTGTTTCATCGATGTGGCCCAGACCGCCACACCGCCCATGACGATGCTGATCATAACGGTCGCGAGCAGGAGTTCAGTGAGGGTCAGCCCTCGGCGGTTGACGCACATGGAAATACCTCAATAGGTGATGGTCAGATCGACCCGGCGTAACGGCATTCCGATCACATTGGTCACGGCATAGCTGATTTGATATCCGTTATACACAAAATTGTAGGTGCCCACCGCCAGGTTCCCCGTCGTCCAGGTATCGGCGCGCACATCCCGGCGCAACTCGTCCAGAAAACCCTTTGCCGTGTAGGCCGCGTTAAGCTTCTCCGCCGACAGGGTCCCTTTGGGGTGCGAAGAGGACAACGCGATGTAGACGCCGATAAACGTCAGCGTGAAAATGATCGAAGTCACGATCACCTCCACCATCGAGACGAGCCCCTCTTCCTTGCGGATTCTCAGCATAGCCGGTTGCTCCTAGAGTGACGGACAGGTCCCGCCGCCGCAGGCCGGGTTGGCCCCCGAGAGCGGAGACTGGGTGACGCGGACGGTAAAGCCGCCCCATGATCCGTCAAAGGTATATGTTGATCCGTCGCTGTTATAGTTGAAGGTGGAGCCGTCCTGGGCCAGCAGGCTGATGTTCAGATTGCTGTTGATGACGGCCAGGTCGGTTTCATTGGCGGCCACCCAGTAACTGCCGTTTTGAGCCTGATAAATGAGATTGGCTCCATGCAGGGTGGTGGTCTGTAATATCAGGTCGCGTTCATGTGATTTGTCCACGGCCTTGGAGTAATCCGGGATGGTAAAAGCCGCGATCAGTCCGATTAAAGTCACCACAACCAATAATTCGATGATCGTAAAGCCTTGACTATTTTTTTTAGCTGGGTGGTCCATCGCAGTATCCTATTTTGCAGCAGGTGTCCCCTCCACCGCTGCAGTAGATGTCCCCGTCGGCCGATATATACAGCCGGAACAGGCCGGTCGAACGCCTGACATTCGCCACCACCCCGGAGGGTGCCGTGGCAGCGTCGATATGCGTGTCGTTGATTGCGTCGAAATTCTCCGGAGTCGGTATCTCCACCTCCAGGTCCGCCAGGTCGTCCGCGAAGGTTTGCGTTCCGCCGTCGTCGTAATAGTAGCTCCATTGCGCCCGGCGGATCGATTCCAGGATCTGAACTCCCTCCGCGGCCATGGTTTTCTCCCGAACATAGCGGAAATTCGGAATGGCCACGGCGACCAAGATACCGATAATCACCGTCACGATGATTGTCTCCACTATTGTAAACCCGGCAGACCGGTTTGCAATCATCTTCATAACTTTAAAGCCCCAGTTTGGCGCAAATCGCGGCCGGCGTGCAGACCACGGTCCCGTTCGCCGAGATTGTAATGTTATAGTCACCGGTCGTGCGGGTGACCTCTCCGACCGGATCGGTGAAATTTCCCGGATTATGAATATCGGCATCGGTCAATGCATCAAAATGCTCCGGGGTCGGGATCTCCAAATCCAGGTCGGCCAGATCGTCGGCGAACGTGTTATTGTTTTCATAATAGTACGCCAACTGCGCATGACGTATCGATTCGAGAATCTGCAACGCCTCCCCCGACTTTGTCTTCTCGAAAACAAACGCGTAATTCGGAAGGGCCAACGTAATTAATACCCCGATGACGATGACCACCACGATCATCTCGATAAAAGTAAATCCGTCATTACGGTAGCGGCGACAGCGCATCTCTGTGAAGCCTCCAAACAGCAACACCGAAGCCCCGTTCCCGGAGCTTCGGTGTTGTTTATTCTGTGAACCTTGAATTTCGCTAACAATTACTTGATTGATGCAAATGCCGTCGTACCTGAGCGTGTTTGCCCGGCACCGCTGACGGACAGTTCCACCAAGTCACCGGAGGTCCCGCCGTTGACGGTATTTCTGGTTGCTGTTACGGTAAACGCGTTGGCGCCCGTAACCGCGATTTGGTACGAAAAGTGCGCTCCGGGTTCGGCGCCGGGATTATCGATGTCAATAGCAGCGAAGTTGTCGCAACCCACCACATTGTCATTGACCATCCCGCAACGGACCACGGACTTACGGATGACACCCAGGGCGTTCAGCGCTTCGGTAGAGCGTGAATACTCTACTGTAGAGAAGAAGCGCGGCAGCGCCAAAGATGCCAGGACCCCTACGATAATGATTACGATGATAATTTCCAACAGCGTGAAACCACTTTTGTTCTTCATATTCATTTTGATACTCCTTAATTTCGGTTCTTAGGTTTGTTCGTCAGGTTACTTCTGCATCCGCTATATATCGCGAGATTTCAGAGTTCATCGGGCGTCGTGTGTCAACGCCTGAAATAGCCAAAAAGAAAACCTATTCCGCATATATATCCGCAGAATAGGCTCTATATGTGGTTACTGGTAGCTGGCTGCCCAAGCACTTGTCTTGGGCCCTTGGCTTTGTGCCCTATCCTTACGAATAGTTTACCTTTGGCAATAACCTGGTTTTTCTGTCTACGCAAGGTATAACACATGGACAAAGCTCTGTCAAATCCGGAAAGCGGTTGCACGCCATCCGCAATTTCCGGAAGGATATTCCCTTAAGGCATTGTTTTATATTAATTTACAGCATTCGGCCGGGAAGGCATAGAGAAAAAATGAATATTTTGGAGAGAAAGTTTCTTTTCGGGATTTTGCCCGCGGGTGGAATCAGGAGTCGGCTGATAAGCGGTTTTTGCGCGCGGGATACGTCAGCAAGCCATCCGTAAACCGGGGTACGAAGCGGTTAATATAGATTCGGTTTCTCCCTAAAAATTGGTCTAGCTACTTAATTGATGCGAATGCCGTAGTGCCGGAACGAGAGGTGCCGGTGCCGCTGACGGACAATTCCACCAAATCTCCTGAGGTTCCGCCGTCCACCGTGTTGCGTGTCGCCGTTACCGTAAACGCGTTGGCTCCGGTCACCGCGATCGCATAGGAAAAATGCGATCCGGGCACCAGGCCGGGATCGTCAATTTCCAGGGCGCTGAAATTGTCGCAGCCGACCACATTATTGCTTACAATGCCGCATTGGAACACGGACTCCCGGATGATACCCAGGGCGTTCATGGCTTCCGTGGAGCGGGAATACTCCACCGTGGAGAAGAAACGCGGCAGGGCCAACGAAGCGAGTACGCCCACAATGATAATGACAATGATAATTTCCAACAAGGTAAAGCCGTAGCGATCTTTAAGTGAAGACATAATTCTCCTTTTATCCGCCAATCGCGGTAATTCGGTTATCCCAGTTGGGACAGATTAAACATCGGCAGAAACATGGCCAGGACGATGGTCCCGATCACACCCCCCATGAAGACCAGCATGAACGGTTCGACAATCGTGGCAAAACGCTGCATAAAAGTCTCGACCGCGTCCTGGTAGAATGCCGACACGTGCTTTAGCATTTTGCTCAACTCGCCGGTTTCCTCCCCCACCATAATCATCTGGGTGGCCATGGGAGGGAAAAATTCACTGCGTTCCATCGGGGCGACGAGCAGTTCCCCGCTCTTTACGCTTTCACGGATGTCCGAGATGATGTTGGCGCAGGTGGCGTTGTCCACCAGACGTTCGGAAATATCCAGGGCGTAGAGAATCGGGACGCCGGCGTCGATCAGAATAGCCATCTGCGACGTAAAGCGTTCCACGATGATCAGCCGGTACACTTCCCCGAAGGTCGGCATGCTGAAAAGAAAACGTTCAAACTTGAGCCGCCCCAGTGGTGTCGCAATAAATTTCTTGAGGAGCCATACGGCGCCCACGATGGCGGCGATGAGCAGCAGAAACTGTTGCTTGATGAATTTAAAAATCGCCAGCAGCACCACTGTAATCATCGGCAGCTGCGCCCCCATGGAGACAAAGATCTCCTCGAATTTGGGGCCGACGACCAGGGCGAAGAAAACCACCGCTCCGCAGGAGACACAAAACAGAATGGCCGGGTAAATGATCCCGGATATGATCGTCGAGCGGAAACGGGCCTGTTGCTCCAGATAAAAATTCAGTTTGGCCAGTACGGTCGGGATCGTCCCGGAGGCCTCCCCGACCTCAACCAGGCTCACCCAGAACTGGTTGAACACAAGCGGGTGTTTGGCCAGGCAGCTACTCAGCGATTCCCCTTTCTCCACGTCATTGCGGATTTGCCTGAGCGCGGTGTTGAATTGCTGGCTTTGGACTTGAGTCAGGATAACATCGAGACTCCGGATCAGAGTCACACCGGCCTCCAGCATCGTCCCCAGCTGACGAGCGAAGGCGACCATATCCGTGAGCTTGACTTTTTTGTGGCTGAATTTCTTTTTCTTTTTCTTTTGGTTCTTGCCTTTGGCCTTGGAGCCTGAGCGGATCTCGGTTACGCTGACCACAAAATAATTCTGCTTCTGCAATTGAAGCACCACGGCGTTGCGGTCAAAGCCTTCCATGACGTCTTTGAAGGTCTTGCCGTTATGGTCGCGGATAGTATAGGAAAATCTCGGCATGGTGATATCCCCGGGGTTATTCGATGCTGACCCGGCAAACTTCCTCGTAACTGGTGATTCCTTCTTCGACCAGCTTTAAACCGGATTCAAAAAGAGTCAACATCCCCTGTTTGCGGGCGCAATCTTTCAATTCCTGGTGGCTGGCGTTCTTGCCGATGAGCAGCCGGATCTCATCGGAGACCTCAAGGACTTCGCCGACTACGATCCGTCCCTTGTACCCCACATTGTTGCACTCGCTGCAGCCCTTGGCCCGGTAAATGAGATCGCTTTTAAACTCATGGCCGCCGTGTTTCTCCGGGTCAGGTTCATAAGGTTCCTTGCACTTGGGGCACAGCCGTTTGGCCAGACGCTGGGCCAGGATCATGACCAAGGAAGGCGTCAACAGGTAATTGGGCACGCCGATGTCGGTCAGTCGGGTGATGGCCGAGGCCGCGTCATTCGTATGCAGTGTACTCAATACGAAGTGACCCGTCAGCGCGGCCCGAACGCAAATCGATGCCGTCTCCAGATCCCGGGTTTCCCCGACCATTATGATGTCGGGGTCCTGGCGTAAGAAAGCCTTCAGGGCCGTGGCAAAGGTGAGCCCGATTTCCGATTTGACCGACACCTGGTTGATCCCCTCGAGGCGGTATTCTACCGGGTCTTCCGCCGTCATGACATTCTTGGTGGGGTCGACTGTTTCGTTGACCGCGGCGTACAATGAGGTTGATTTCCCGCTACCGGTCGGTCCGGTGACAAAAAACATGCCGTACGGCGAACTGAGGGCCTTTTTCAGTTGCTCCACCTGCTTGGGCAGGAAGCCGAGATTTGTCAGGCTCAGGGGGACCGCGTCCTTGTCGAGAATACGCATAACGACCTTTTCTCCCCACACCGTGGGGACCGTCGAGACACGAATGTCGACTTTGCGGTTTTCCAGCTTGGCGGAAAGCGCGCCGTCCTGCGGCAGCCGTTTTTCCGCGATGTCCAGTTTGGCCAGGATCTTGATGCGCGACACGATGGGCATGTGAAGATGCGGGGCCGGCGGCGGGATGTCCACCAGGGCCCCGTCAATACGGTACCGGAGACTGAGTTTATTGTCGAAGGGTTCGATGTGGATATCACTCGCGCGCTCGTCGATGGCCTGGCGGATAATCAGGTCGACCAGCTTGATCACCGGGGCCTCGGAGGCTTTCTGCATCAACCTGTCGATACTGAGGTCGGCCGAGGCGCCGCCGTCGGTCTGCGGCGCGATAAAATCGTCGGAGGCTTCAAAAGAGCTCTCAACCGCGGCGTCCAGCAGGGTTGCCCGCTTTTCTCCCCCCGAGCCCTTGCCGCTGCTGAAATAAAAGGCGTTGATCGCCTTTTGCAGCGTCGTACGGGTGGCCAGCACCAGGTTGACGTCGCAGCCGCTGATGCGGCGGAGATTGTCAAGCATCAGGAGATCGAGCGGGTCGGATACGGCGCATGTCAGCGAATTCAGCGTCTTAGACAACGGCAGGACCGTGTTCTTTTGCGCGAAATCCGCGGGCACCAACTTTTCAAGTTCCTGGTCTTCCTTCGGCCGTAACAACTCGGGATCATCGGAGGAGTAAAACGGGATGCCGAGCTGAGTCCCCAGGGCGTTGGTCATATCCTCCTCGGTGATAATGCTCAATTTCACCAGGATTTCCCCGATACGGCCCTTCTCTTTCTTCTGGGCCTCGATCGCCTTCATCAGCTGTTCTTCCGTGATGAAGCCCTGTTGGATCAGTATTTCACCGAGCTTAAGTCTGGCCATAATCTAGTAGCGGGATTCGATTAATGATAAGTCCCGTTTCATCCGGTTTTGTTGATCCGATATCATCGGATTTTGTTCTCGGTCCACCGGATTGACGGCCGGTGTGGCCGCGAACTGGTGGATATAGTCTTCGTCGAGGATTTGCGGTGTGATGAAAATGATGAGTTCCCGTTCCTCCACGGACTTGTCTTTATGCCGGAAGGCGCCGCCCAGGACGGGGATGCTACCGATGACAGGCACTTTGGTCCTGGCGTCGCTTTCATCCGACCGCAACAACCCGCCGATGATGATGGTGTCACCGTCTGTCACGCGCAATATGGATTTGCTGCCGCGTTCTTCGGTGTTCTTGAACTGATCGGCGCCCACGAATCCGGAGGCGGGCGTGGCTTGGATGACCTTGGGTTCGATGGCCATCACGATCTCTCCGGTCTCCACGTTGGCCTGCGGTGTGACGGTGAGCACCACGCCGGTGTTGGCCCGTTCGGCCTCGGTCACCGCTTCCGTGCCGGCATCCGCGCCGGTGACGCTGCTGGTGATCCCGATCGCTTCGTCGGTGCTGATGCGGATTTCCGCCGTTTCATTATTCAGTGTCAGGATGCGCGGCCGCGCCAGGCTGCGCGTGTCGGACTTAGTGCGCAGGAACTGCACCAGAAAAGTCAGGCCTTCAAAGGAGATATTGCTGGCCGTGTAGCGTTTGTCCGCGTTTCCGAGATCCTGGTCTTCAATAAAATCGGTTGCCGCCCCGGCCACTCGGCCGGTCTGATCGATGTTGTCTTCGAGGATATTGTCGAAATTAAAAGGCGAGAATCCGCGTTTGGAGCCCCCGGAGAATGCAACGGGCGAGTTGCCCCACTTGACCCCCATCAGTTCCGCTGTGTCCTTGGCCACATCCAGCATTTCAACTTCGATGAGGATCTGTGGCACCCGGACATCCAGAC
Organism: Candidatus Omnitrophota bacterium; assembly: GCA_020429915.1. GTDB lineage: Bacteria > Omnitrophota > Gorgyraeia > Zapsychrales > Zapsychraceae > JAGOSC01. The sequence continues at coordinate 133,060 of JAGQKV010000002.1, forward strand.
GCCGGATCGTCGATTCGATCAACCCGAACTGGCTGGGGACATCGGTGACCACCAGACTGTTGGTTCGGGCATATTCGATCACCCGGCCGTTCTCCGAAAGAACACCGCGCACCGCGCTGACGATCCCCTCTCCGTCGCCCCCGATCGCGGCCCCGCCGCTGGCGGATTCAAAATCCGAGAGCGTGCTGTTGAGTTTTGAGGACGGGATCGTCGCGTGACGCAAAGGATAAACGCGGGTCATCAACTCGATGTCCGGTCGTTCCACGCGTTTCACCATGAAAATATTACTGTTGCCCTGGATCTCGTAGGTCAGGTTGTTGGCGGCCAGGATCCGTTCAAGGGCCTCCTCAACGGGCACATTGTCCAGGTAGAGGTTCACGGACAATCCGGACACTTCCGATGAAGCGATAAAGTTCATGCCTGATTGTTGGGACAGCATTTTCAGCACATCATTCATGTTGGCGTTGCGCAGGTCCATGGAAATGGTGCGCCGGTTTTGCTGCGGGTACAAGTACCGGTCCACCTCCGAGTAATAATTCTGGGCGGCCGCCGGCAGAGACCATGCGGGCAGGAACAAACAGACAATCAGGATTAGGCGTCTCATGGTGAGGGCTCCTTTATGGCTCGACAGTCTGGGTGACGCCGCGAATCGAGACGTCGACACCCGTTTGATTGATAGCTTCGATACGAAAACCTTGTACTTCATCCCCGATATCCAGGACTTGCCCGTTAATGATCACCTGCGGACGGGGAGAGTTCCAAATCAGTCCGGTGATGCGAAAATTCGGTTTCGGAATGGGAGGTGGTGCCGGCGTGGTATCCACGCCCGACGGCTTTTTTTGACCGTCGGCCGGCCCTTTTTCCGCATTCGGCGTCCGGACCGATCCCTGATTCTGTTGGTTTTGGTTCTGCGTTTGAGTTTGCGTCTGTGCTGCGGCCGTCTCATCGATCTTGGGTTTTTCCGGGAGCTGTGGTATGAACGGATTTCGGACTGGTTCCAGTGTCAGCTCCCCCTCCGGTTGCGCGCCGGCAGGGCTCATGAGCATGCCGGTAAAAGCCGCGATGATAATATACAGGCGTATGAATTTCATTCTTTCAGCGCGATGGCGGCGATCTCGATGGTCGCCGCGATAGATGGTTGTTCTTCCGAGTCGTTGGCCGCTTCATGCTGGCGGCGTGTGCGCCGGCCTTGTTGGTTTTTTCCCCGGTCCAGACGCGCGGTCCAGGCCTCGATGCGGATCGCGAACGGGGCTTCTTCGATATCCTTGATAAATGCGATAAGCTGGTGATACTCTTTGGCGACCACGTTGATGTTGACCGTTTCCACCCGGGTATAATCCGTCTCCTGTTGCTTGGCCGGTGAAAAGGAGACGATGTTGACGTTGCGGTCGATGGCAAAACCCGAAATTTTGTCGGTCAGATCGTCGATAACGATCTTCTCAGGGAACGCGGCCATGAACTTATCGAACTTTCCGGACAAGACTTTGTTCTGTTCGGCGGCTTCCAGTTGCTCGGTGAATTTAGTGACTTCACCGTCCAGTTCGCCGGAGGTCTTTTGAAAAGCCGTGTACAGATACGCGCCGCCGCCCACCGCCGCGAGCAACAACAGAATGGTGACAATCATTTCCGGTCTGCCGCGGAGATTGTCCTGGACCTGCTGGATATCGATATTCTTCAGGTCTTTGACGTCGACGCTCTGTAATCTTTGAATGACGTTCTTGACGCTCATTCCCTATTCGCACCTCAATTTGAAATATGTCACGTCGAAACCCTCCAGTTGCTGGGTTTCGGTGGTCAGCAGGTCGATATTTTCAAAGGCCTCGGAGAACACCGGGCTTTCCTGCAATCCCTTTTGCAGGCGGTAGACGAGCCGGAACTGCTCATTCTTCACCTCGTCGTAAACGTAACCGTTGATTGAGATGACCGGTTTGTCGATGAAGCCGGTCTCCTTGTAGCTCACGCGGAATTCATCCAGCCAGGCGCCGTCCGGTAACAGCGGGGGGATTTCTTGCATAAAGTGCGCGATCGCGCTTTCGATACGGACCTCCTCGTAGTTCTTCTGCTTGCGGATGACCTTGGCATTTTGCATCTCGATGGTTTCGGTGTCCATATCGACAAATTTGTCTCCGAGTTCCGTTTTCAATTGCGCGATCTCAGCGCGGGTCTGCGACAGCTTGGACTGGGTGTAGTACAGAATCCCGCCCACGAGCCCGATGCTGATGAGCAGCGCCGGCAAGACGGCCTTGACGTTGAAAGATATCGCGGTTTTCTTCCGTTTGCGTCCGCGCGAGCGTTTGGCGGCATCGGAAAAATTGATGTTCAGATCAAGATCGACTTCCCCAAAGACGGCCGCGCCGAAGGCCGCGATGTAATTGATGTTGATCGCGTCCTTGTTGCCGATCAACTGTTTGCTCGACAGCGCCAGCACGTCCGCCACATTGAGATCGGCCCGGATTTGGTCGACCAGCGAGTGATTCAAAGTATCTGAAATGAGGATGATTTTATTCGCGGCCAGCGCGCTGTCCTGCCGGGCGAAATAATCCAGTGAGATTCGGATTTCATTGACGAATTGATTCTGTTTATTTGCCTCGGCCTGAGCGGGATTCATCGGCGTGCCCGAGGGTAACCGGACCTGAAATTCCCGCACGAATAAGGGGACCCGGTTGTGAACGATCGTGATCTTTCCGCTGGTATCTTGTTGCTCGACGATCGCGCCCACCTCCGACTCGCCGATGGCGTTGTTCATGGTCAAAGTCCGGATGAGGGCGACCTGCGCGGGTTCGATCGATTTGACGTTCAAGGCCGCGTTGCCCAGGATATTTTTGTAAGTTTCGAGGGTGTCGTTGCGGATGGCTACGAAGATGATCCGCAGCCGTTTGACGCTGTCCTCGGTCTGCTGCACGACATGATAGGAATAGCGCAGTTCCTCGAGGCTGAATGGAATGTACTTCCCGGCTTCAAAGTCGACCGCCCCTTTGATTTCATTAGCCGGCATCCACGGGATCACGAACGTTCGGAAGATGATGTCCTTGCTGGGCAGTGCAACGTTAAAGTCGTCGGCCTGAATGCGATTGTTGGCCAGGAAGTTCTTGAGGACCTCTCCGGCCTTATTCGCCGCCGCCGGCAATTGCGGCGGCATAATCTTGTCGGGATTGAATTCGACAGGGATCGATAATATGCGGGTGTTATCGTGCCCGAGGACCTCGACGCACAGAATGCTGCGTTCGCCCCAATAAAGGCCTATTTGTTTATAGTTCGACATACGCTCCTATATCCCGGCCGCTCGACGGATACGCCTGCGGATAGGGACCGGGGTCTATTGGGATTTAGACTTCAACCATTTATCGATTTCCCGCTTGTCAAATCGCCAGACGCCGCCGATCTTCATGCCGGAAATCTTCTTTTGATTCAGCCAGTTGTAAATGGTCTGTTTGCGCAGTTTGAGATACTTGGCCAAGTCGTCCACATCCAGGAGTTCGTTCATGGCAGGGATCCCTCGTCAGTTAGGCCGAAATGCCGCGGTGAGACATAAAATAACCCAAAATACTTAATCAAATTTCATTACACTATAACTGACTTACCTTGTCAATTGCTTAGTAAATTATTTTGATTAAATAGTTTAAGTAATATTTAATAGGTCACGTTGATGTCGACAATGCTGGCGCCCAGCAGGCCTCCGGGGCTGAGTGAGTAGCTGGCGGTGTGGGTGATATTGTTGAGTGTGAAGGTGAATGAGTCGGACATGGCGGGTGTGCCGGTGGTTTGCATTTCGCCGTATACGAGATTCAGAGTGGCCTCGGCAAGGACCTGGTTTTGCAGGCGCTTGTACTCGTCCTCGCTCAGCAGAATTTGGCTGACATTCATGCTGATAATAGAGGTGACCAGCATCAGGATCAGCAAAATAATCACCACGACCGTGATGAGGACCACGCCCTGATTATCCAGTTTCCTTATGGGCATTGCTGCGCCTCCTCGCCTGTTTACGCGTCACTTTCTCCCGCCCTTCGGCCGAGATGTAACTGCGGCATAGCGGACAGATCAGGATGTCCGCCTGAAGGTGGTTGAAAAACAGATGTCCGCAGAATTCGCATTGAATAAGCTCCTCTGCGGATTGCGATAAATTATTGTCTTCTAGATAATTATAAGATATCCACAGGATCAGGACAAGGAGCAAGGCTGCGGAAATATAGAGCGCGATCGCCCAATCGAGCTGGATTCTAATCATTGGTTTTGGGGTGCAGTCTTAATGGTTGATATTTCGGCGTTTGAGGCAACTCGTCCGTGGTCTCGGCGGGGTGCGGAGCTACGGTTTTTTCGGGTGGCGGCAAGTAGTTAAATTTGACAGGAGCAATGGGCGACTTGCCGGCGGCCTCCGGATAGGCGGGTTTTCCCACCTCCCGGTCCTCATACGGAGCGACCGCGTGTGCCGGATGGTAGACCACCCGATGTGGCTGCAGGATCAACCGTTGATCCTGCTGATGGGCGGTCCCTCCCGTTACTTCCCCGTTGTCGAGCACCGCCCCGAAAAAGACCAGTTGCGGGCGCGGTTCAATTGTCTTCAACGGCCACGCAAACAGAAACAGCTGGGCTACGAGTAGATGCAACAGTAGAGACAGGATTAAGGCCTTCATCCAAAATGGGCCCGCGGACGCGGTCGGGGTCATGATCAGTTTTCCGCATTGGTGGCGATGTTCACCCGTTCAATACCGCTGATGCGGCACAAATCCCAGATATCGACGATCCGCCCTACTGAGGCCCGCCGGTCGGCCTTGATCAACAGCGGCCGTTTCTGGTAATCGGGATTCTTGACGAAATCTTCCAGTTCCTTGGTGGTCACGATCCGGCCGTTCAGGTAGGTGACATTCTCGCTGGTGATCGTGATGATAATATTTTCTTCCTTGATCGTGTCGCTCGTAGCGGCCTTGGGCAACTTGACCGTAATGCCCTTGTGGTACGTAAACGATGACTGCAGAAGAAAGAAGATCAGAAGTTGAAAAATGACATCGATCAACGGGGCGATATCAATTTGCTTGAGGCTTTGTTCGACTTTGAGGTGACGACGGAAACGCATGGCGGTCAGACTTTGGTCTCGGTGATTTGCGTCATGAAATTGACCAGCTCGGTTGCCGCACGTTCCATGTCCAGGACAAAATGATTGACCCGGTTCACGAAATAGTTGTATACCACATAAGTGGGGATCGCCACCATCAAACCGGCCACTGTGGTCAACAGGGCCTCCCCGATCGCACCGGCCAAGTCTCCCGGCGTTGTCGGATTCATGCTGGCCGCCCGAACCTGCACGGTATGGAAACTGGCCGTCATTCCGGTCACGGTCCCCAGCAGGCCCAGCAGCGGGCTGACGTGGGCGATGGTCGCCATGGCTCCCAGGCGGCTTTCCAGCTTAGGGATCTCGAACAGGCTGGCGTCTTCCATCGCTTCCTTGATTTCATCGCGCGTTGCGCCGAACTTAACGATGCCAGCCTGCATCACCTTGGCCGCCGGCGAACGGCTTTGATCGCAGCGTTCTATGGCCTGTTTGATATTGTTGTGCTTGATGTCGTCAAAGACCGCCTTCTTCAGCTGCCGGACGTTCGTCCGGATGCTGGCGAAATAAATCAGCCGTTCAATGATGATCGCCAGAGCCACCACCGAGCAGATGATTAGCGGGATCATGAGCGGACCGCCCATTTTGATCAGTGATATCGCATTCATTTCCCAAATACTCGTGCCCATGCTTTTCCTCCTTGCCTGGGATGGCGTTTATTCCACGAACTGGCTGATCCAGTCAACCCGTTCCTTGGCAAATTTCATTTCGTCGGTTTTCAGGTCGATGACTTTTTGATAGGCGCTGATGGCCTCTGGCCACTTCTCGTCGTCCTCAAACATGCGTCCGAGACGCAGATAGGATTTGACCACCCAGGATTTGTCATCGGGATACAAATAAGGAACCTTCATATATTCGTCGATGGCCTTTTGCGACTGGTTGAGCAGCTGATAGGTATCGGCGATGCGGAACTGAATTTCCGAATTGTTGTAGAGGCTGTCTTTTTTGGCCACGCCCAGCGCTTCACCCAGCGACTGAATCGCCTTGTCGTAATCTTTGGTGCTCCGGTAAACTTCCGCGATTTTAACGAAAGCGTCGCGCTTGAACTCCGGGGAAGTCTCGATAACGTTACGGTAAGTGGTCAAGGCGGATTCCGGGTCCATTTCCTGTGAAAAGATATCGGCGATGGCCAGCCGGGCCTTAACGAACAATTCACGCCCGTTTTCCTTACTGATTTTGTTGAAGGCCTCCACGGCCTTGTCGAATTGCGCGAGGGCGGCGTGGGCCTGTCCGATTTCAAAATAGGCCATGCCCAGACTGTCGCTTCCCGGAAACGACTTGACGAACTGACTGTAGTAATCGATCGAACGCTGGTATTCCCCGGCCCTTAGATAGTGGTCTCCCAGCCAGATCAGTGACTCCTGCGCTTCCTGGGAATTCGGATAGCGGATCGCGATTTGTTGAAAATTGGATACACCCTCGGCGGTGTCCCCTTTTTCATATAAGGCCTTAGCGATGCCGAGTTCCGCGGTCAGCAGCATGTCTTTATCCAACGGATAGTTGCGGATAATCTTCTTAAAGTTGAGGACCGCGCTGTCGTATTCCTTGAGGTTGAATTGCGATAGTCCCAGTATGTACAGGGCTTCGGCCGTCAGCTCGTTTCGGCCGTGCTGCTGTTCCAGAAATTTCAGGATTTGATGCTTGGCCAGCGTCCAGTTGTTTTTCTTGAAATAGGCCACGGCCAAATAGTAATTCACGTCGGCCAGATATTTGCTGTCGGCAAAATTCGAACGCAATGTTTGAAAGGACAGCGTCGCGGCCTCGATTTTTTCCATTTTCAGTAACGCGATGCCCTGCCGGTACTGCACGTAGTCCGCATACTGACTTTCCGGGTACTCCCGCAGGATTTCGTCATAAACGGACACGGCCTTTTCCCACTCCCCCGCGTCCTGGTAGGCGTCACCGATTTGCGTCATCGCGCTGATCTTGACCGTTTTTTTCTGCGCGCGGTTCTTGATTATTTCAAACTGCCGGATCGCCTGGGTGATATCGTTGTTTTTCAAATGCGACCAGGCCAATCCGAAAAAGGCCTTTTCATAGGTATCGGTCAGCTCCTGTCCGGCTTCAAAGTCCAGGATCACTTTCTCATAGTGCACAATAGCACGGTCGTATTGCTCCAGCTTGTAGAAGATATTGGCCTTTCCCAGATAGGATTCCTTGATACGGCGGCTGTTGGGAAAGGTGTCGATCAGGTTTTGATAGGCGTCGAGGGCTTCGCTGTATTTTTCCATGCGTGTATACAGGGTCGCCTGCCCCAGATAGATGTCGTCCGAAAGGATCCCCTTTTCTTCGGCAAACGTCAGCGCGGCCGAGAAATTATCGGCCGCCAGACTGAATTTTTCCAGTTTCAGGTAACACCATCCCAGGCTGACACGGGCCATAAGGATCAGTTTGTTGTCGTAAGCGATCTCGGCTGTCTTGGCATAGTAGGTCACGGCGGTCAGTGGATCCTCCAGGTAGTAGTAGGATTCCGCGATGTAAAAAAAGGCCTCGGCTTTCTTGGTGGATCGCGGGTATTGTTCGAGATACAGATTGAAGGCGTCGATGGTCTTCTCGAAATGACGCAGGTTGTATTCGATTTCCCCGAGTTTGAACGTGGCATCCTCGGCGAGTTGATGTTCCGGAAACTTCTTTTTCAATTCGGCGAAGCTGCTGGCGGCCTCGCGGAATTGATTCTGTTCGAATTCCACCCATCCCACGGAGTAGAGCGCTTGCGGGGCGAATACGGAATTGGGATAAAGACTGATCAGCTGCCGGTAATGCTTTTTGGCCTGCTGATAGTCCGTTCCCTTGAGATAGGTCTCTCCGAGCCAGTACAGGGTGTGATCGCGGTACTCCGTGTACTGGAGCAGGTCATTGAAGACCTCGTAGGCCTTGAGGTACTGGCTCTTGAAGAAATAACATTGCCCCAGCAACAGACGGGCCTCGATTCGCTTGTTGGTGTCGGGATGCTGCGTCAGCAGCTGGTCGATATACCTGATGGCCACATCGTAAAAGCCGTCTTCGTAGGCTTTTTGGGCAACGAGGAACATTTCCTTGTCATCGGTTTGCGCCCTGGCGGACGGCACGGCGCCGGCTACGCAGAGGAGCAGCAAAACCGCCGCGATTTTGAGGTGAAAGACTGAGGCTGATTTCATGCGCCCTATTATATCAGTTTTGTTCCGCATTTCAATTTGCGTCGTCGATTGAGCAGAGGCGGCCGGCCGCTAGGGGGCCGGCGAAAGTCCGGACGGCCCCGCCAGGATGGTGCCGGCCAAATCACCGCGCAGGATCTCCAATTCCGCGGGGCTGAGTTGGGTTTGCGCCCGCCGGTACCAATCCGACCAACCCGCGGGGCGTTCCAGCGCCATGTAGCAACGTGCGGCGTAGCGGTAGGCGGCCAGGGCCGGTTGCAGGTCCACGCTGCGGCGCAGGTCCCGCAGGGCCGATTCGTAATCGCCTTGCAGCGCCGCGATCTGTCCCAGTCCGCGATATGGCGCCGCATAGTCCGGAGCGAGTGCCAGGGCCTGCCGGTAGTACGCCGCCGCCAGATTGTCATCGGGAACCGCACAGCGTCCCAGCATGAAAAACAGCCGCGGATCACGGTCGCCGAGTTGTACCGCCCGCTGAAGCGCCGGGACGGCCTTGTCGCAATCGCCCCGCCGGAAGGTGGCGATCCCCAAGATGGCGTGCCCTTTGGCGTGACGCGGATAGTCCCGCGTCCAGGAATGGGCCAGCGTGAGATTGTCCTTCCACGCCACCGTCACCGTGAAACTGGTGAACACCGCGGCGGTCACCAGGCCGAGCCGCAAAAATCGGCGGATGTCGACGGAGAGCCGCGGCAGACTGACCTGGTCCAACAGGATCATGACGGCCACGCTCAGCCCAGCCGCGGGCAGATACAGGAAACGGTGGGCCATGGGATTCGCCAGGGGAATGATATTGGCCGCCGGAAGATAAAACGCCGCCGCCATAACCGTAAAGAACATAAAATCGCGGTCCCGGCGCCGGGCCACGATCGTGATGACCAGTAGTCCGCAAAACAGCACCGTGGACAACGGATTGATCAAATTTGGCTCACGGGCGGGATCAAAAAGCCCCGGTAAGGGCCGCACCGTCAGCGGTAATAACCACATGGACAGATACCGGCCGAGCAACATCAGCATGTAGGCGATATGGGCCCCGGCTGTAGTTCCCGGCGCGGGATTATGGCCGACGGCCGAGTTGGGGAAAACGACCAGATAAACCCAAATATAGAATGCGGTGACGAACCCATAGGCCGCCGTTGGGACGAGATGCTTCAGCCAGCCCTTTTCCCCTCTTTGCCGTTCGAAGAACCATTCGTAGGCCAGTAGGACCGCTGGCAGCAGCACGGCCGACTCCTTGCTGAAAACGGCCAATCCGTAGCAGAGCAGACTTCCGGCCAGCCACGCCTTCCGCCCTGAGGAACGAAAACGTATGTAAAGGATGATTGCCGTCAGACCGAAGAAGCAAGCCTGCAGATCATGCCGGTAACTGATCGCGCACACCGCCTCGGCCGCTACCGGATGCGTACCGAACAGGGCCGCCGCCCACGCCGCCATCCGCGGCTGGCGTAAGACCATCCACGCAAGCAGAAAGACGAGCGCCGTGTTGGCCAGATGCAGCAGCCAGCTATGCAGATGATAGCCGAACGGATTCAGATCCCACAGGGCACGGTCGAGAAAATAGCTGAGGGAATTGACCGGACGGTACGATACCGCCCCGCTGCTGTTGTAGGTACCGCTGTTCAGAAAGTACTCGCGGCTGTCGGAAATGTACCGGTCGCTGATCAATAGCGGCAGGTTATCCAATGAGCGGTAAAACTCATTACGGACGATCATGACCTCGTCGTCGCCGACAAAGCCGTTAAACAGACACAGACAAAAGGTCAAACCGGCGAGCGCCGTTGTTAATATAAGGAGGCGTTTGGGCATAGGCGGTTGTGGTCGTTGGCAAGAAACGCCTCAGTATAACATAGCCTATGATTGCTTTAACAAGGGTTTAAGATATTTCGCGGTATGCGACGTCGGGTGTTCGGCCAGCTGTTCGGGCGGGCCGGCAAAAACGATCTCCCCCCCTTTGTCGCCGCCGTCCGGTCCCAAATCGATGATGTAGTCGGCCGTCTTGATAATATCCAGATTGTGCTCGATTACCAATATCGTGTTGCCCTTGTCCACCAGCCGTTGCAGCACCTTCAACAGTTTGTCGACGTCCGCAAAGTGCAAGCCCGTGGTCGGTTCATCCAGAATGTAAAGGGTATTGCCGGTGGACTGTTTGCGCAGCTCGCTGGCCAACTTGACGCGTTGGGCCTCCCCTCCGGACAGGGTCGTTGCCTGCTGACCCAGCCGGATGTACCCGAGTCCGACGTCGTTGAGGGTGGTAAGCACGCTGCGAATCGGGGGAATGTTTTCGAACAGTTGAATCGCCTCGGTGACCGCCAGATTCAGGATGTCGCAGATCGAATATCCCTTGAACTGAATCTCCAACGTCTGCTCATTGAAACGCTTTCCCTTGCACACCTCACATTCGACGTAGACATCCGGCAAGAAGTGCATCTCGATCTTGCGGATCCCGTCTCCCTGGCAGGCTTCGCAGCGGCCGCCTTTGACGTTGAAACTGAATCGGCCGGGTTTATATCCGCGCATCTTCGCTTCCGGCAGCTGTGAAAACAGGTTGCGAATATGACTGAAAACCCCTGTGTAGGTGGCCGGATTGGAACGCGGGGTGCGTCCGATCGGGGATTGATCGACTTCGATAATTTTGTCGACTTGTTGCAGGCCCGTGATGCGCTTGTGGCGTCCGGGTTTATCCTTGGCGTGGTGCAGTTCTTTGGCCAGCGCCTTGAAAAGGATTTCATTGACCAAGGTCGATTTTCCGGAACCCGAGACACCGGTGACACAGGTCAGCGTGCCCAGCGGGACGGTGACGTCGATGTTCTTGAGGTTGTTTTCCTCCGCCCCCTTAACGGTCAGGACACGTTTGGGATCCAGCGGCCGGCGCTCGGCGGGGACCGGGATAAAGCGCTTGCCGTTGAGGTATTGACCGGTCAGGGATTTCTTCGATTTGAGAATCCCCGCCGTCTTGCCCGCATAAATGATCTCCCCGCCGTATTCACCGGCTCCGGGTCCAAGGTCAACGATGTAGTCGGATTTGCGGATGGTTTCCTCGTCATGTTCGACGACGATGAGCGTGTTGCCGATGTCGCGCAGGGAATGTAGTGTGGTGAGCAGGCGCTGATTATCCTTTTGATGCAGTCCGATACTCGGTTCGTCCAGGATGTAGATCACACCCGTTAAGCCCGAACCGACCTGAGTGGCCAGGCGGATGCGCTCGGCCTCCCCGCCCGACAGGGTGGCGCTCATTCGGTCGAGGGTCAGGTAATCCAGCCCCACGTTGAAACAGAAATCCAGTCGGCGGTTGATCTCTTTGATAATTTGTTCGCTGATTTCCCCCTCGGCTTTGTTCAACTTGACTTCGGCGAAGAATTTCTTGGCATCCTTGATGGAGAAATGATTGACCTCCGCGATATTCAAACCGTTGATCCTGAAGGCCAGCGCCTCCGGGCGCATGCGGGTGCCGTTGCAGGCGGGACATGGCAGTACCGACATGAACCGGGAGATCTCGTCCTTGAGCCAATCGCTGTCGGTATTCTGGAACATCCGTTCCAGGTAAGGAATGACCCCTTCAAAGGGTTTGCCCCAAATGGAGTCGCCTGTTCCATAGAAAATCTTCTTCATAAAAGATTTGGGAGTTTTTTTGAACGGCTGATACGGATCCACGTTGTGTATGTGCGCCAGTTCACGCATGACCGCGCGGTAGTACATCAGATAATGGCTGCGGCCGCGGGTCCGCGGTGCGATGGCGTTAATCCAGGGTTTGTCGCTGTCAGGAACCAGCAGTTCCGGGTCGATTTCCATTTTTGTGCCGAGGCCGTTACAGCTTTCGCAGGCCCCGTAGGGAGAATTAAAGGAAAACAGCCGCGGCGTCACCTCATCGATATTGAAACCGGATTCACTGGAGAACTTCTCACTGTAAGTCTTCTCGGTTTCCTCTTCGGGTTGCAGGACAGTAACCGATCCCTGGCCGACCTCCAGCGCCGTCTCAATGGAATCGGTCAGGCGTTTTTTGACGCTATCCTTCAGGGCTATCCGGTCGACGACCACCTCGATGGTGTGCATTTTGTACTTGTCCAGCTTTAACTCTTCCTGGACATCCTGGATGTTGCCGTCGACCCGGATGCGCGCGAAACCGGCCTGGGCCACCTGCTTGGGGATGTTTTTATATTCCCCTTTTTTACCTTTGATCAGCGGCGCGAGGATGATGATCCGGGTGCCCTCGGGCAGGGCCATGATCTGACTGACGATCTCCTGCGCCGATTGTTTTTCGATGGGTTTTCCCGTTTTGGGATCGTGAGGAACACCGATGGAGGCGTACAGCAGCCGCAGGTAGTCGCTGATTTCGGTTTGCGTGGCGACGGTGGAACGGGGATTACGGCTGGTGGTCTTTTGTTCGATGGAAATCGTCGGGGATAGGCCTTCTATTGACTCGACATCCGGTTTTTGCAGCTGCTCCAGGAATTGGCGGGCATACGCCGACAAGCTCTCGACATAGCGCCGTTGTCCCTCGGCGTATATGGTGTCGAAGGCCAGCGATGATTTGCCGGATCCGCTCAATCCGGTGATCACCACGAACTGATCGCGGGGGATTTTGAGATCGAGGCTTTTAAGGTTATGTTCCCGGGCTTGGCGAATTGTGATGTACTTGCTTTTCATAGTGGCGCGGGCGGCGCTTAGTGCGCGGCAGAGGCTCCATATTAGATCAAGGCGGGAACTGCGTCAATACCAAAAAAAACAGCCCTTGTAATAGTTATATTACAAGGGCTGTTATGGTCGAGCGCGAATCGCGCCTATTTTCGCTTTGCGGCTTTCTTTTTGGTCGCCTTTTTCTTGACGGCCTTTTTCTTGGTCGCTTTTTTCTTCACGGCCTTTTTCTTGGTCGCCGGCCTGCGAACGGCCTTTTTCTTGGTCGCCTTACGCTTGACAGCCTTTTTCTTTGTTGCTTTCTTCTTGACGGCTTTCTTCTTGGTTGCTTTCTTGGTTGCCTTGCGTTTGGTGGCCTTACGCTTCTTTCCCCCGCGAACCATTTTTGCGCTGGAGATGTCACCATTCTTATCTATGAAGTATAGATAGCCTGGTTTCTTCTTCACTCCGACCTTAGCAACCTTTTTCGGCTTACCACCTTTTTTGCTGCCGCGGGCCATCTTCGCGCAAGAAATGTCGCCATTCTTATCGACAAAGTAAAGGTATCCGGATTCTTTCTTGATACCGATCTTTGCCACTTTTTGCGTAGCCATGCATTCACCCCCTTTCGTCAGATATTTAAGTCCCGATCAAAATCCCGGTACAATACTGTTTGAGGGTCTGTAATCCGGACAACACGGCCATGTAACTGGTTTTCGGGTTGTCGGGGCAGACCACGTTTTCGGTCTTTGTATGTATCCTTCCAAAATCGCCGTCGAGTTCGATTTCATGCGTGTTGCGTGTGTACTCGGGAGATACGACGATTCTAATATGGAGTTTGTCGGGATCCTGGCAAGCCAGGGCTATGGTAGCGGCGACATTGATGTTTCGGGGAAAATGTTTTACGGCCTCGTACACCTTGCCCTCAAAGATAACGGTCTCCTTGGTGATATCCTCCAGACGGATTCCCTTTTCGTCGAGATAGTCGTTGCCTTGAAATCCGGAGAGCGGTTTGCGGGTAGTGAGGGTGATTCGGTTGGTTTTGACGAGGCTGGCGGCCTTGATGGCATCCACGCCGGCGATCGCGCCTGACGGGAGCAAAATGTAGCATTTGTTCTTTTTGGCCAGATTAAACAGTTTGGCGGCGCCGAGTAATTTTCCGACGCTCATGGCGAGTACGCTTTTTTTAGCGCGAATGATTCTTTCGATGATGTCAAGAGTGTGATCTGAGTTGACGGCTTCCACTATACAGTCGCTTGCTGAAATGATGGAATCGATTGATCGTTTTTTAACGTTTTTCAAGTCCAGATCTTTCGCCAGCTTGTTGACTCTCTCGCCGTCGATGTCGTACAGCCCGCTTATCCGGCAATCCTTCTCAAAATCACGGACAATGGCGGTGGCCATTCTGGATCCGATAGCGCCGCAGCCGACTATGCCGACTTTAACTTTGTAGTTCGGAGATTTCATCGCAGCTGCACAATCACATTGTCGATTAATCTCGCCTTGGCAAATTTTACGGCTATGGCTATCAGAACTTTACCAGAGAGATATTTCACCGGTTGTAACGATTTGAGGTCGACGCATTCGACATAATCGATTACACCCCCGGTGTGGGCGGTTATGCTCCCCCGGATTGACCGTTTGATAACGGCGGATCTGCGCTCACCGGCGTGAATTCGCCGCCGGGCATCCGTCAGGGATTTGTAAAGGAACGGGGCTTCTCGACGTTGCTGCGGGCTGAGGTATGCGTTTCGTGAACTCATTGCCAACCCGTCGGCTTCCCGGACCGTCGGACAGATGACGGCCTTAACAGGGAAATTCAGATCTTCTATCATACGGTTGATAACTACGGCTTGCTGCGCGTCTTTTTGACCGAGATAGATTCTCGTCGGTTGAACCATGTTGAGCAGCTTGCCGACCACTGTCGTGACGCCCCGGAAGTGACCGGGCCGTGACTTTCCGCACAATGTTTCGGTAAGACCTGTCGTCGCTATGAAAGAGCTGAAGCCCTTCGGGTACATTACTCTGTCCGTCGGTAAAAAAATTATATCAACATTTCCTTTCTTTGCCAATAAAATGTCTTTTTTTTTGGGGCGGGGATACGAGGAGAAATCCTCTTTTTTGGCGTCGAACTGGATGGGATTCACGTAAATGCTGAGGACGGTTCGCTGGTTTTCTCGTCGGGAATACTGAATGAGTGACAGGTGGCCGTCGTGAAGCGCTCCCATAGTGGGAACGAACCCGATACTTTCTTTCTTTGTGCGGAACGCTTCAAGGTGGCGACGTAAGGACGATAGGGAACTAATCTGACGCACCGGTAATCCTTTCGGCTACCTGCGGTGCGATTTCCCGCAAGGGCCGCATAACGAATTCACGGTCGAGCATCCGGGGGTGCGGTATGATTAAATCGGAAGATTCCAGGACCACCTCGTCATACAGCAGGATGTCCAGATCGATCTCTCTCGGCCCGTTGCGGACCGTTTCCGACCGCCCCACAGCTTGTTCGATGTTCTTGAGCACCGCGAGCAGGGCGCGCGGTGATAATTCGGTTTCGGCCTCGCAGACGCTGTTCAGGTAGCGTCCTTGGGGCGGCCCACCGACGGGGTCCGTTTCGATCACCGAGGCTTGTTTGCGGATCGTGATCCCTGACTCAGTCAGCTCCGCGAGGGCCCGCTCGATGTGGGCTTCACGGTCGCCGACGTTGGATCCGATCCCGATGTAGACGATAGCCAATTAGAGTACCTTTTTTAGGCGTTGGACGGCCTGTTCCAGGCGGTCCTTCTCGACGGTCAAGGCCATACGGATATAGCCCTCCCCTCCGGGGCCGAATCCGTTGCCCGGTGTGGCCACGATATCGGCCTTGTCGAGAAAAGTCTTGGCGCACGTCATCGAATCGGTGAAGCCTTTCGGCAACCTGGCCCAAACATAAAAAGCGGCTTGCGGCGGGGTGATATCCCAACCCAGTCCCGCGAGTCCCTCGATCAGGCAGTCCCGGCGTTCCTGGTACAGGCGGCGCATGTCGTCGGTGACCGACGGGTCGCTTTTGAGGGCGGCTATGCCCGCGACCTGAATGGCGGTAAAGATGCCCGAATCGTAGTTGGATTTGACCTTGGCCAGGGCCGCGACCAGTGTTCGGTTGCCGCAGGCCCAGCCGATCCGCCACCCCGTCATGTAATAAGTCTTGGAGAGTGAATGGAACTCGATGGCCACATCTTTGGCGCCTTCGATCTCGAAGATGCTGATCGGCGGATTCCCGTCGAAGTACACCTCCGAATAGGCCATGTCGGACAGAATGATGATATTGTGTTCGCGGGCGAACGCGACCAGCTCGGCGTAGAATTCCCGCGTGGCCACGGCTGAGGTCGGGTTATTGGGATAGTTCAGGACCAGCATCTTGGCGTCGGTATGGCACTTTAGTTCAGCGAGCTCCGGCAACCAGCCGTTTTCTTCTTTCAGGGTAATGTTGATGATTTTCCCGCCGGCAAACTGGATCGTCGGCCGGTACGCTGGATAAGCCGGGTCCGTCAGCAAGACCTTGTCCCCGGGATTGATTACGCCCAGCGGCAGGTGAGCGATCCCTTCTTTGGTTCCGATCAAGGGATAAATTTCCCCGTCCGGGTCCAGTTCCACATGGAACCGGTCCTTAAACCAGCGTTGAATCTCGACACGCAAATCGGGCAGGCCCGCGTCGAGCGCATAATGATGATAATCGCCGTTGGTCACTGATTTTTGCATCGCTTCGACGATATGCGGTGGCGTCGGGTAGTCCGGATCTCCGATCCCCAGGTTAATGACATCGCGTCCCTCTGCCACGGCGGCGCGTTTCGCGCGGTCGATCTCCACGAAGAGGTAGGGCGGCAAGGCCTTCAATCTGTCGGCAAATTCAATGCTTGGCTTGGTATCTGTGCTCATGACGTACTTTTCCTTTCGTGGTGACTTATGAAGTGAATCCCAGGACATCCTGCATATTGTACAGGCCGGGAGCCTTTCCCTGCAAATATTTGGCGGCGGTCAGGGCGCCGCGGGCGAACATGCTGCGGTCCTTGGCATGGTGGCTGATCGTCAACACGTCCTCACCCGATTCGAGGCGGATGGTGTGATCGCCGATCACCTCACCTTCCCGGATTGATTCCACATTATCGATGGTCAGGCCGGATGCCTTTTCCGCGATCTGCAGCATGGTCTTGGCGGTCCCCGACGGCTTGTCCTTCTTATGAATGTGATGCGTTTCCGAGATACTGATGGTGTGCGGAGCGATCTTTCCGGTGGCGATCTGGATCAGTTTAAACAGCGTGTTGACCCCGATCGACATGTTGCTGGCCAGAACGATCGGGATATCATTTGTCGCGGACTTGATGGCATCCACCTGCTGTACCGTAAATCCGGTGGTGCCGATCACCATGGGAACACCGTACTGCGCAGCGGCCTTCAGATTGGCCATGGTCCCGTCCGGCAGCGTGAATTCGATCAGCGCATCGCAGCCCTTGATACTGGCGTTGTCCGCTGTGAGTTGAGTGCCGTAACATTCGGTCCCCACCTCCGGGTGATCGGTGTGTTCAAGCAGGGCGGTTATCGTCAGTTCGGGATCGGCATCGGCAAGTTTGGCGATGGCCTGTCCCATGCGCCCCCGGGCGCCGCTTATGGCCAATTTGATCATGAGGTGCTCCTAGACGGTTGTCAGGGCCCCGTACTCCAAGAGGGCCTGCTTGAGTTTTTCGAGGTTCGTGGGTTCCATTTCACACAGCGGGAGCCGAAGTCGTCCCGGCGCAAGGCCCATTAATTCCGCTGCCGTCTTGACCGGAATCGGATTGGTCTCCAGGAAGAGCGCATTGATGAGTGGCTTGAGTTTGCTGTCCAGGGCTGCGGCCTCATCCTTTTTCCCTTCTGCATAGAGCCTGGTCAGGGTGGCAATGTCCTCCGGGACGATATTCGCGGCCACCGAGATGACGCCGGTCCCTCCGAGTTCCATCATCGGCAGGGTCAGCGCATCGTCGCCGGAAAGGATGATAAAATCCGGTCCGCACGCCTGGCGGACGGCTTTGACCTGCTCCAGCGACCCGGACGCTTCCTTGACGCCCACGATGTTGGGACAGTCCGCGTTCAGCTTGGCGACGGTTTCGGTTTCGATATTACGTGCCGTTCTGCCGGCGATGTTATAGAGAATGATCGGTATGTCGACGCTTTCGGCCACGGCTTTGAAATGAAGATAAAGCCCGCGCTGTGTCGGTTTGTTGTAATAGGGCGTGACGACCAGCGCCGCATCGGCCCCCACATGGGCCGCGTGTTTGGTGAGCATCACCGCCTCGGCGGTCGAGTTGGAACCGGTACCGGCGATGACCGGGACCCTCTTGTTGACGGCCTCAACGGTCACTTCAATGACGCGGTTGTGTTCGGCCGGTGACAGCGTCGGCGACTCTCCCGTAGTTCCGCAGGGCACGATGCCGTTGGTGCCGCTCTCGATCTGCAGGGTGATCAACTTGCGCAATGTTCCCTCGTCCAGGCCGTTCTCGGTAAAAGGTGTAATGATGGCTACGATCGATC
Organism: Candidatus Omnitrophota bacterium; assembly: GCA_020429915.1. Classification (GTDB taxonomy): domain Bacteria; phylum Omnitrophota; class Gorgyraeia; order Zapsychrales; family Zapsychraceae; genus JAGOSC01. The sequence goes on from JAGQKV010000002.1 coordinate 151,444, forward strand.
CCTTGAACATAATGCTCTCCCCCTAGGTATAGTAGTATTCGCCGTGCGCGATGAATTTGGCGCTTCCCTTTAAATGGACATTGGTCACGACACAGTCATTAATATCGAAGGAAACCCTGAGAATTTCCCCGCTGCGTGTACGTACGCGCATACGTGCTCCCCGCTTGTTGATGATGCCGGGATTCAGCTGCAGGTAGGACACAATGGCCGCCGCCACGCTGCCGGTACCGCAAGCCTTGGTTTCGTCCTCCACCCCGCGTTCGTACGTCCGGCAGTCCACCAGGTCCTTTTCAAGAAATTCGACAAAGTTGACGTTGGTGCCGCGCGGTTCGAACGCCTCGTGCGAGCGGATCGCCCGTCCGATGGTCCGCACCTCGATATCGTTTAAACCCTCTACGTAAATGATCGCGTGCGGAACGCCGGTGTCGATGTAGTGGACGGTTACATCACGATCGTTGAGATCCACAGAGATGTCCGGACGGTAATCCTCGGGATCACTCAGGCGGACATCGGCAACCTCATTAGCGGCCGTAGCCTCAAGGATGCCAGCCAGTGTTTCCATGGTAAAGGTTTTTTTGCGCGGGCGCTTGTGCCGTACGATATAGGCAGCCATGCATCGCGCTCCGTTGCCGCACATTTCGGCCTCCGACCCGTCCGCGTTGATGATCCGCATCCGGTAATCCGCTTTCGCCGATTTGTCGTAGACCATCAAACCGTCGGCGCCGATGCCATTGGTGCGGTCGCAGACCTTAATTGCCAGGCGCTTAAGATTCATTTTGGCCTTGGGGGCATCAATGATGACAAAGTCATTGCCCGCCCCGGCCATTTTGATAAATGGGATTGTCTTCATGTTTTGACCTTAATTGAGGAATGCCGGAATCCGTTCATCCTTGACCAGATCATCGAAGGTCTGCCGGATCCGGGAAAGATCGAACTTCTTCCCTTTGACGAATGCGATCGGGACATTTCCGCGCATGTTGTAGTTGCTGGACATGACTGAACAGTAAGCTCCCGCGCCGAGCAGGGCGATCAGGTCATTTTTTTTCAAGGCCGGCAGGAGCCGGTCTTTGGCAAAAAAGTCCCCGCTTTCGCAGATCGGCCCGACGACGTCCATCTTCAACCGGCGGCCAGCCTTCTTGATTAACGGTACGATCTCATGATAGGACCCGTACAATGTGGGCCGCATGAGATCATTCATGCCGCCGTCCACGATCAGAAACTTTTTAACCCCGTTGTCTTTGAGATACAACACCCGGGTGACGAAAATGCCCGCGTTGCCCGAGATAAAACGGCCGGGTTCCATGATGATTTTCAAGCCCGTTTGTTTCAACAGCGGCAGCACGTTTTCGGCAAACCTGGCCGCGGTCTGGGGTTGCTCGTCCTTGTAAATGATGCCCAATCCCCCGCCGATGTCGAGGTATTCGAGCTCAAGGCCGGTTTTCTTGAGCTTTTCCTGAAAACGGATGACCCGCTGGATGGCTTCGACGAAGGGTTCGCCCGTCGTGATTTGCGAGCCGATATGCACGTGCAATCCGCTGAACCGGATGTGGGCATATTTCTTGGTTTGCTTCATGATCTTCTGCGCCGTGTTCAGGTCGATGCCGAATTTGTTTTTCAGGGTTCCGGTCACGACCTGAGAATAGGTCGGCGCTTCGACATCCGGGTTGATCCGCAAGGCGACCTTGACGGTCTTCTTGTGCTTACCGGCGATGCGGTTGATTTCATCGAGTTCCGGCAGGGATTCGACGTTGAACAGCAGGATCCCTTTCTTGATGGCAAACACGATCTCCTCTTCCGTCTTTCCCACGGAGGCAAATACGATTTTCTTGGGATCGGCGCCGGCCAGCAGGGCCTTTCTCAGTTCACCGACCGATACGATATCAAATCCGGCCCCCGCGTTGATGAGCGTTTTCAGAACCGCCAGGTTGTCGTTGGACTTCATGGCGAAACAGATGAGCGGATTGATGTCGGCAAATGCGCGCTGGATCTTGGTGAAATGGTCCACCAGTGTGTTATGGCTATAGACGTAACACGGCGTTCCCGTTTTCTCAACGATATCGGCAATGCGGACGTCTTCGCAAAAGAGTTCCTTACCCTTGTAATGAAAGTCGTGCATGTGGGGCCTTTCTAATCTTCGGAAACGCGTTCGAGGCGCTTCTCCCAAAAACGTATCTGCTGGGAGACCGAGCGCGGCGAGGTGGAGCCAAAGGATTTCTTGCCTTTGACCGAGGCCTCGGCATTCAGCAGTTTACGGATTTCGGTGGTGAGCTTGGGGTGAAACCCTTTTAATTCTTCATCGGTCAGGCAGGCGATCTTCTGACCGTTGTCGAGACAGTCGCGGACCAGACGGCCGACCGTGTCATGCGCCTCGCGATACGTCACGCCTTTACCGATAAGGAATTCCATAATGTCGACGGAAAAGAAACATTCATTGTCCAGTTGCTTGCGGATGTTCTCTTCCTTGATCTGAAGCGTCGCGAACAGGCGTGTTAATAACGGCAGCATCAGCTGGACCTGTTCCACCGACTCAAACAGGGGCGGCTTGTCCAGCTGCAGATCACGGTTATATGTCAATGGCAGGCCTTTCAGGAGGACCAGAATCTTATTGAGATTGCCGTAGACCGTCGCGGTTTCGCCGCGGATCAGCTCGAGGATGTCCGGGTTCTTTTTGTGCGGCATAATCGACGAGCCTGTGCACAAAGACCAGTCGATATTGATGAAATTGAATTCACTGGTCGCCCAAATGATCATGTCCTCCGCGATCCGGGAGAAATGCATGCACATGATGGCCAGGTCCGACAGGGTTTCGACCAGAAAATCACGGTCGCTCACGGAGTCGATGCTGTTGCGGGTGGTGGCCGCGAAGCCGAGTTCTTCCGAGACCTGTTTGCGGTCCGTTGGAAGTGTGGAGCCGGACAAGGCACAGCTGCCCAGCGGATTGCTGTCCATCCGTTTGACGGCCTCACTGATCCGCTGCTTGTCGCGTTCGAGCATTTCGATATACGCCAGCATATGCTGGGCCAGCAGGACAGCCTGGGCGGATTGCAGGTGCGTGTAGGCCGGGATGATCACGTGTTTGTGTTCGACCGCGAAATCAAGAATGGCCCGTTGCAGATCGCTGATCAGTTCGGTGACCGTGTTCAGTTCGACCATGCAGTACAGCTTCATGTCGAGGACGATCAGGTCGTTGCGTGAGCGGGCGGTATGCAGACGGTCGGCTGCCTCGCCGATCCGTTCCTTCAGGACCGACTGAATGTTGGAGTGGACATCTTCCTCATCCGAGTCGTACTCAAAAACGCCTTCCTGGATTTCCTGTGCGATCACCTGCAGACCGTTCATGATCTTCTTGGCATCCGTCTTGGGAATGATGCCACAGTCGCCGAGCATTTTGGCGTGCGCGATCCCGCCGATGCAGTCGTATAAACCCAGTTTGTAGTCGTAGTCGATGCTGAAACTGAATGAATCGGCGAGATTGTCAGTGTCGCCCTGAAATCGTGAACCCCAGAATTTTGCCATGTTCCCCTTCTCCTGCGTGCCTACTTCATGAACGGCATGGCCCACAGATGATTGAAGCCTTCGGCCAGGGACTGGTCGAATTGATCGCCTTCGCCGTAGGTGGCCATTTTCTCCCGGTAGCGGGAATATTTGGATTGGCGTCCGACCACACGGCAGCCGCCCTTAAACAGCTTGAGCCGCACGGTCCCGGTGGAATGCTCATGCACTTTGTTAAAGAAAGCGTCCATCTGCTCTTTGAGCGGCGTAAACCACAGTCCGTTGTAAGTCAGTTCCGCGTATTTTTGTGACAGGATCTGTTTGAAGCGCATTGAATCCCGGTCGAGGACCAGTGTTTCGAGCTCGCGCAGGGCCATGTGCAGCACCTCGCCCGCCGGATTTTCATAGATCTCGCGCGACTTAATGCCGACCAGCCGGTTCTCGACCATGTCCACACGGCCGACCCCGTTGCGCCCGGCCACTTGATTCAGGTGCTTGACCAGGTTGACGGGTGTGTAGGTCTTGCCGTCCACTTTCTTCGGGAGGCCCTTCTCGAAAGTGATCTCCACGTACGTCGGTTTATCCGGGGCCTTGGCCGGATCGGTGGTCAGCGCGTAGATTTCCTCCGGCGGTTCGCACCACGGATCTTCCAGCACGCCGCATTCGATAGCGCGGCCGTAGATGTTGTTGTCGATGCTGTACGGGCTTTTCTTGGTGACGTGGATCGTGATCCCCTTGGATTGCAGATAGTCGATTTCCTGGTCGCGGGTCTTGAATTCCCAGACGCGGACCGGCGCGATGATTTCCATCTTGGGGGCCATGGTCAGGTAAACCGTTTCGAAACGGACCTGATCGTTCCCTTTGCCAGTGCATCCGTGCACGAGGGCCGCGGCCTTCTCTTTCTTGGCGATCTCGACTTGGTGCCGGGCGATCAACGGCCGCGATAGAGCGCAGGCAAGATAGTACTTGTTTTCGTAGGCCGCCCCCGCCTTAAGGGCCTTGAAGGCGTAGTCTTCGATGAGTTCCTTCTCCAGATTGAGGCGCACGATCTGCGCGGCGCCGGATTGCAGCGCGCGTTTTTCAATGGCCTTGAAATCATCCCCCTGTCCGAGATCGGCGATGAAGGCGATGGTCTCGTATCCTTTGTCTTTGAGCCAGGGGATAATGCAGGACGTGTCGAGTCCACCGGAATACGCTAGCACGACTTTTTTCATGATGACTCCTTACCAGGTGTTAAATAGGAAATTCAGGACGGCCTTCTGCGAATGCAGCCGGTTTTCCGCCTGTGTGAAGACAATCGAATTGGGTCCGTCGATGATCTCGGCCGTCACTTCTTCGCCGCGGTGGGCGGGCAGACAATGCATGAAGGCGTACTGCCCGTGGGCTTCTTTGACGAGTTCGGCGTTGATCTGATAACCTTGAAAATCTTGCAATCTCTTCTCACGCTCCGCCTCTTGTCCCATGCTTACCCATACATCGGCATAGATAACGTGAGCCCCCCGGACGGCGGCCCTGGGGTCCCGCGTCACTTCGATGCGGGCGCCGGAATCCATGCAGATGCTCAACACTTTCTCCATAATATTCTTATCGGGACCGTACCCCTCCGGCGTGGCGACATTCACGTTGACGCCGAGTTTGGCCGCTCCCAGAAGCAAGGAATGACACACGTTATTGCCGTCGCCGACGAAGGCAATGGTCAGTCCTTCCAGTGTCTGAAAGTGTTCTTTGACCGAAAACAGATCGGCCAGGCCTTGGCAGGGGTGGTGTAGATCCGTCAGCCCGTTGATGACCGGCACCGTCGCGTTTTCGGCCAATATCAGCAGATCGTCATGCGAATTGGTGCGGGCAATGATGCCGTTCAGATAGCGCGAAAGGGTTTTGGAAACATCGGCGGTGCTTTCGCGTACGCCGAGGTTGATTTCATCCGGTCCCAAATAGACGCCGCGGCCGCCCATTTGCGCAATGCCCACTTCGAAGGAGACACGCGTCCGGTTGGACGGTTTTTGAAAAACGAGTCCGATCATACGGTCACGCAGTAAATGCACCGAATGACCCGGATCGTTCTTCATCTCCATGGATAAAGCGATCAGCCGTAGCATTTCCTCTTTCGATACATTTTCCAGACTGAGAAAGTCTTTTTTTCTGATCACGTAACAGTCTCCAGGGCTTTTTTCAGGATATACAAAGCGCGGTCGGCCTGCTTTTTGGTCACTGTGAGCGCGGGCATCAGCCGCAGGACATTGCCCTGCGTGCAATTGATGATCAGTCCCTTGGCAAAGCATTCCTCATAAACAGGTTTGCCCGGGACGGTCAGCTCGATACCGAGCATCAGTCCGCAGCCGCGGACTTCCCGGATAACCGGCATCGACCGCTGCAGCTCGGTCAAGCAGCCAGAAATATATTGTCCCATGAGTTTCGCATTTTTCAACATTTTGTCCGTTTTAATCGCGCTGAACACACCCAAGGCCGCTTTGGTGACCAGCGGGGACCCGCCGAAAGTCGAGGCATGCATCCCCGGCTGAAAGGTGTCGGCAATACCGGCGCGCACCACAAGGGCGCTGATGGGCAGACCGCCTCCAAGGGCCTTGGCCAGAACCATAACGTCGGGTTTGACCCCGAAATGCTTAAAGGCAAACATCTCACCGGTCCGGCCCATACCGGTCTGGACCTCGTCAAAGATCAGCAGCATGCCTTTTTCATCGCAGAGTTTGCGCAATTGCTGCAGGTAGCTCTTGTCCGCCACATGGACACCGCCCTCGCCCTGGACCGGTTCCAGCATGATGGCCACGGTCTGGGGCGTCACGGCCTTTTTGACCGCAGCGAAATCATTGAAAGGGACATGTGAAAATCCCTCCGGCAGCGGTTGAAAACCCTTCTGATACGCCACCTGTCCGGTCGCGGTCAATGCGGCCAGGGTCCGTCCGTGAAAGGATTTCTCCATGGTGATGACGTGATGCCGTTTGCCTGCGCCGTAGATACGGGCAAATTTAATGGCCCCTTCGCACCCTTCCGCCCCGCTGTTGCCGAAGAATACCTTGCCGGGAAATGAGTGGCGGATAATCTCCCGGGCGAGTTTGGCCTGGTTGGGATGATAGAAACTGTTGGGGACATGAATCAGTTTGCCGATTTGGTCCCGCACCGCCGCCATGACCTTCGGATGGCAGTGGCCCACATTATTGACGCCCCATCCCGGAAAGAAGTCGAGATACTTCTTGCCGTCGATGTCGGTCAGCGTCATGCCCTTGCCTTTGACGAAGATGCCCGGTGTCCGGGTATACGTCGACATGACGTATTTGTCGTAATTCTTGATGACTTCGTGCTTTTTCATGAGTCCACCTTGTCCGGAATGATTTGGGTCCCGATCCCTTTGTTGGTGAAAAATTCCAGCAACAGGGCGTGCTGGATGCGGGCGTCGACGATGTGCGTCTTTTGTACGCCGCTGTTCAGCGCTTCAATACAGGACCTGACTTTCGGGATCATCCCGCCTTCGATGGTGTTCTTTTTGATCAGCTCATGGACTTGGGTCACGGTCAATGAGGAATACAGCGAATCCGGATCCGCGGGGTCACGCAGGACTCCCTGGACATTGGTCAGCAACACCAGCTTCTCGGCATGCATGGAGTTGGCGATGGCGCTGGCCACCTCATCCGCATTGATGTTGTGGGGGACTTTCTCGACAGTGATGCCCATCGGCGACACCACAGTGATATGCCCCCGGTGCAGGTGCTCATCCAGCGTCTTTTTATCCACCGACGCGACGCTGCCGACAAATCCCAAATCCTTGGAGGCGATTTTCTTTTCCACATGAATGATGTTTTCATGACCGTGCAGGCCGGTCACGTCGCCTTTCAGTTCGCGGATTTCCTTAACGATCAGCTGATTGAGCTTGTCGAGTTCCTCACTGACGACGTCCAGGGTTTGCTTGTCGGTCACCCGCATGCCTTCGTGCCATTCGCTCTTGATGTTGAGCTCCTTCAGGCGCGAGCTGATCGCCGGCCCGCCGCCGTGAACCAGAATGGTGCGGATGCCCACGTAACTCAGAAAGACCACGTCCTGCAGGACGTTGCGCCGGATCTTGGCGTCACTCAGGATGCTGCCGCCGTATTTGATGACAAAGACCTTTTTACGGAAGGCGTGAATGTAAGGGATCGCTTCGATAAGGACCCCGGCTTTCTTAATAACTTCGTCCATGCCTTTAATTGTACTCGGTGTTAATGCGGATGTATTCATGAGTTAAGTCCGAGGTATAAACGGTCGCTTCGGCGCGACCCAGTTGCAGGGTTGTGGTTATGGAGACGTCCTTCTTCTTGAACGAACTGAAGCTGATGTTCAGACTGTCTTCCGCGATGCCCTTGATGCCCAGGGCGCCGACCGCCGCCGCCACCCGGCCCCAATTGGGGTTCGAGCCGTAAATCGCTGTCTTGACGAGCATGGAGTTGGCGACCATCAGGCCGATCTCCCGCGCCTGTTTGGCGGTCTTTGTCCCTTTGACGTGGATTGTGACGAACTTGGTCGCCCCTTCCCCGTCGAGAACGATCTTCTTGGCGAGATCCAGGCAGACGTCTTTCAGCGCGTCGCGAAAAGCGTCGTAATCCTTTCCCGGCTTGTCGATGACCGGGTTGCCGGCCATGCCGTTGGCCAGAACCGTCACCATGTCGTTTGTGCTCATGCAACCGTCAACGGAAATACAATTGAAGGAATCTTCATTCGCTTCCTTCAATGCCTGCTTCAACATTTTTCCGGTGATGGCCGCGTCCGTGGTGATGAATCCCAGCATGGTGGCCATATTCGGCGCGATCATACCCGAACCCTTGGCGCAGCCGCCGATGATCACCGGTTTTCCACCGACGGTCAGCCGTACGGTACGCTCTTTGATCACCAAGTCGGTCGTCAGGATCCCTTGGGCGAACGCCTTGCCGCCCGCCGGGGACAACGCGGCCGTCAGCTCAGGCAGGGCCGCGGTGATCTTGTCGATGGGCAACGGTTTTCCGATAATACCGGTGGAGGCCACCAGGACGTCGGTCGCCTTAATTCCCAACGCGGTCGCGCACGTCTCGGCCATGCGGACCGCGTCCGCGTAACCTTGTTTTCCGGTGAAACAATTCGCATTCCCGCTGTTGACGATAATGGCCCGCGCGCGTCCGTTGCGACCGTGCCGGCGGCAAACCGTGATCGGGGCGGCGACGACGGAATTCTGCGTGTAGACTGAGGCCGTCGTGGCCGGGACCTCACTAACAACCAGCGACAGGTCCTTTTTTTGCGAGCGTTTGATGCCGCTCCACATTCCGTGGGCCCGGAAGCCTTGCGGTTTAGTGATCCCTCCGCTGATGACTTTCATAGCAGGCCCTCACTTTCCGAGAATCCGCACATGAGATTCATGTTTTGGATGGCCTGACCGGCGGCGCCCTTCACCAGGTTGTCGATAGCGACGGTGATGACCAGCAGGTTCTTCTGATCGTTGAGCGCGAGGCTGATATCACAAAAGTTGGTCTTCACCACGTTCTTGAGTTCCACCTGTTCCTCTAGTCCGAATACCCGCACGAACGGCTCCACCTTGAAAAAGTTGGTGTACAGTTTATGGCAACGGTTAAGGCGGACCCGAGAGGACAATTTCACATAGATCGTCTCCAGAATCCCGCGGTTGACGGGCAACAGATGCGGCACGAAGTTGATCGCCTTGCTGTGCGTGCAGAGTTTGGCCAGGTATCGCTCGATTTCCGGCACATGCTGATGGTTCAGGACCTTGTAGGCCTTGAAGTTTTCGCTGACTTCCCCGTGACTGAACGCCACCGATGCCTTGCGGCCGGCGCCGGTGACACCGGACTTGGCATCGATGATGATCGATTCAATCAGCTCACAGTGGGTCCCGACCAGCGGGGCCAATCCGAGTAGCGCGGCCGTCGGATAGCAACCGGGGTTGGCCACCAGGCTCGCCTTTTTGATTTCTTCCTTATAAAGTTCGGGCAGACCGTACACGGCCTTACGGAGATTGCGCGGGTCCGTGTGCGTCGCCTTGTACCATTTCTTGTAGGTTGCCACCGATCCCAAGCGGTAGTCGCCGCTGAGGTCGATGACCTTCACCCCGGCCTTCAGCAGTTTGGGGGTGATTTGCATCGCGATGGTGTGCGGCACGGCCAGCAGCGCGACGTCGCATTGGCCGGCGGCCTTTGTGACATCGAATTGGTCACAATACAATTTGGTACGATTCTTCAACTGCGGCCAGATATCACTGATCTTGCCGCGCGTGTTATTGGCGCTGACGTAGGTCACCCGTACGTTGGGGTGGCGCAGCAGCAGTTCCAGGGCGGTAAACCCGGAATACCCGCTGACGCCGACAATACCGACTTTAATCATGATATTATCCTCTCATGATGCCGCGCCGGGCGCGACACCAAATAAAAAGCCTATCTCTTAACTCGTCCGAGGTGGGAGATAGGCTTGAAATTCGAAAGATTTATTAATGCTGCAACTTAACGTTTAACCCACTGGAATTTCTTACGTGCTCCCTTTTGGCCCGGTTTTTGCCTTTCCTTCATCCTGGGGTCACGCCTGAGCATCAAGGCCTTCTTCAGTACGGGTTTGTTTTCCATATCGCATGCGGAGAGAGCGCGGGCCAGTCCGAGACGAAAAGCGCCTGCCTGGCCGCTGATGCCGCCGCCGGTAACCTTGACTTCGATATCAAATTTGCCTATCGTGTTGGTGATCTTCAACGGTTCCAGAATGATGATCTGGTCGGTTTCACGGTGAAAATATTCCGTGAACGGACGTTTGTTAACACGAATCTTGCCTTCCCCCGGCATGATGTTGACGCGGGCGACTGAACTTTTGCGACGGCCTGTGGCTCCGTACTTGACAATCTCGACCATGGGAATGATGTGCTCCTATACTTCCAATGCAATGGGTTTTTGCGCTTGATGCGGGTGTTCCGCCCCGGCATAGACCTTGAGTTTGCGGCGCTGCTGGTTGCCGAGCGGGCCGCTGGGGATCATCCGGTTGACGGCCAGCTCAATCACCTTGGCCGGGTTCTTGGCCATGAGATCCTTCAGCTTGACGGTCTTTTGTCCGGAGGGATAGCCGGAAAAGCGCTGATATTCTTTATCTTCCATCTTTTTGCCGGTGACGCGGATTTTCTCCGCGTTGATGATGATGACGTTGTCCCCGGCATCGAAATGCGGTGTGAATGTGGGTTTGTGCTTGCCGCGCAGCACTGTGGCGGCTTTGGCCGCGACACGTCCCAAGATCTTGTCCGTGGCATCAATCAGGTAGCTTTGACGCTCGGTGTTTTGGGCGTTGGCCATGAATGTTTTCTGCTTCATCGTTCCGTTCCGTATATAGGCGTATTGGTATGGCTTACAATAAGTATGAAGTATATCACTTTCGCAATGTTTGTCAACGGAAAATTTAACCCATTTTCCGGCCGGGATAGGCCACCTTTATCAGGCTCAAACCGTGGGCCGGGGCGGCAGCCGGGGCTGCCTTTCTGTCCCTGGCCCGCAGGATCCGGCGGACTTCGCGGGGCGGTATCCTGCCGGCCCCGCATTCCAGCAGCAGGCCGGAGATATTACGTACCATCTTGTACAAAAATCCGTTGGCGGTGATATCGACCGTGATCAGTTCCCCCTTGCGCCGGACCTTCAGGACGCTCACGGTCCGTACGTCGTTCCCGTTGCGGTTGCTGCGGTTAGTCCCTTTGAACGAGCGGAAATCATGCTCGCCCACCAGCTCATTGGCCGCCGTTTGCATCAATTCGGTATTCAAGGGATAAATAAAGCGTAGCGCGGTCCGTTCCCCTAAGGGGCTGCGCACCTCCCGGTTCAGTATCTGATAGCGGTAGGTCTTGCTTTTGGCGCTATATTGGGCGTGAAAGTCGTCCGGGACCGGGACGGCCTCTAAAATCGCCACGTCCTTGGGCAGGTGCGCGTTCAGGGCGTTGCGGATTTCCGCCGGAGGCTTGCGGACGGCCGTGCGGAAGTTGGCCACCTGGCCGGCGGCGTGCACCCCGCTGTCGGTCCGTCCGGAACCGATCAGATTGATGTTCTCGCCGAAAATGTGAAAGAAAGTGTCACGGATCACCGCCTGCACGGTGCGTTCGCCGCGGGATTGAATCTGCCACCCGCGAAAATCCGTTCCGTCGTACTCGATCGTCAGTTTGATGTTGGTCATGGGCGACCGTGAAATGGCGCGGCGCTAGATCAGTTTGTCGGCGACCAGCAGCTCAGCGATTTGTACGGCATTGAGGGCCGCCCCCTTGCGCAGGTTGTCGGAGACGACCCACATATTCAGTCCGCAGGCCACGGTTTCGTCTTCCCGTATACGGCCGACGAAGGTGTCGTCCTTGCCCTGTGCCTCCAGCGGCAACGGATATTTGTTGTTGGGCAAATCGTCGATGACCGTCACGCCCGGGGCATTCTGCAGCAATGCGACAGCCTTTTCGCGGGTCACTTTTTCGACCGTTTCGATATTGACCGCCTCGGAATGCGCACGCAACACGGGTACGCGTACACAGGTCGCCGTAACCGCGATATGCTGATCGTGCATGATCTTCTTGGTCTCGTGGACCATCTTCATTTCTTCTTTCGTGTACAGATTGGACTGCGGCACGTCGATATGCGGAATCAGATTATGCATGATTTGGTACTGAAACGCGTTTACGTCCATCGTTCCCTTGCTCTGATCTTCAAATTCCTTGATCGCCGCCGAGCCCGCTCCGGATACGGACTGGTAGGTTGATACCACCACTCGCTTGATTTTAGAAAAGTCATGAATGGGTTTTAACGCCACCACCATCTGGATGGTGGAACAGTTCGGGTTGGCGATGATTCCCTTGTGGCGTCTGATATCCTCCGGATTGACCTCGGGCACGACCAACGGCACGTCATCATCCATGCGAAACGCGCTGGTATTGTCGATAACCGCACAACCGGCCGCGGCCGCCAATGGGGCGATCACCTTGCTGACCGCAGCTCCCGGTGAGAATAGGCCGACTTGGACATCGGCAAATTTCTGTGCGGCGTTGCCTTCGTTCAGGGCTTCATATAGGTGGCCGTCGATTTCGGTGTCCTGTTCGAGGCTGGTCGAGAACAAGCGCAGTTTCCCCACGGGAAAATTGCGTTCCAGCAGGATGCTGAGCATCTCCTGTCCCACCGCACCGCGGATTCCGACGATTCCGACATTGTACTTTGACATGATGCTTCTCCTAAATGCGCGCGGCGATGCGGTCGCCGACCTCCGCCGTGGTAAAGCCCATCTGCCCGACCAGCATGGACTTCATTTCCTTGATGGTCTTGCGGGTAGCCGCTTCCAAACTCAGGGCCGCTTCGGGTTCGCCGAGGTGGTTGAGCATCATTACGGCCGTCAGGATCGTCGCGACCGGATTGATCACTCCTTTGCCGGCAAACGACGGGGCGGTCCCGTGGACCGGTTCGAACATGCTCACGCCTTGCGGATTGATGTTGCCGCTGGGGGCGACGCCCATCCCGCCTTGCGTTACCGCGGCCAGATCGGTGATAATGTCGCCGAACATATTGCTGGTCACAATCCCGTTAAATCGTTTCGGGTCCTCGACCATGTAAATGCAGATCGCGTCGACATGACAATAGTCGGCAATGATCGCGGGGTACTCCTTGGCGATTTCGTCGAATACACGCTGCCATAAATCGAACACGTAGGTCAGGACGTTGGTCTTGCCGCAGAGGGTCAGTTTGGCATAGTAGCCGTTGGCCTTCTCCTCGGCGCTGAGTCCCTTCCAGGGGGCGCCCTCATGGCGGTTCTTCAGACTTTCAAAGGCGTACCGGATGCAGCGTTCGACCTGATGACGGGTGTAAATCATTTTTTGGACGGCGATCTCATCGTCCGTGCCCTTGTCAATAAATTCCCCTTCCCCCACGTACAAGCCGCCGGTATTTTCACGGAAGACGATATAATCGATGTCGGTCGGTCCCTTGCCTGCTAGCGGCGTGGTGACGTTTTCGTAAAGCTTGACCGGCCGCAGATTGATGTACAAGTCCAGATCGAAGCGGAGTTTCAGGAGGATGCCCCGTTCGAGGATGCCCGGTTTGACCTCGGGATGGCCGATTCCCCCGAGATAGATCGCGTCAAAGGCGCGCAGTTGGTCGACTTCATCGTCGGACAGCACTTCCTTGGTCTTCAAATAGCGCTCTCCTCCGAAGTTAAACTTTTCGGTGGTCAGCCGGAAGCCGAATTTATCCGCCGCTGTGTTGAGGACCTTCAGTCCTTCACGGACCACTTCCGGGCCGATCCCGTCACCTTCGATCACTGCTATTTTGTATTCATTCATGGCAAAACCTGTATTTGAGGTTTACTAAAAACCTGAGTATATCACAGATTGTTTCTTTTCCAAGCTGATTTTGGTCGGGGGGATTACTCGCGGAATTTCTTGACCACAACGCTGGCATTATGTCCCCCAAAGCCCAGAGAATTGGACATGGCGGCCTCCACCTTCACGGCGCGGGCCTCATTAGGGACGTAATCCAGATCACAATCCGGATCCGGCGTCGTGTAATTGATGGTCGGTGGGACGATGTCGTCCCGGACGGCCAGGACGCAGGCGGCGAACTCGATCCCTCCGGCCGCACCCAGCAGGTGCCCGGTCATAGACTTGGTCGAGCTGATAGGGATCTTGGGGGCAAGCGGTCCAAAAGAATTCTTGATGGCCAGCGTTTCCACTTTGTCGTTCAGGTGCGTGGATGTTCCGTGCGCGTTAATATAGGAGATGTCCTCGGCCTTGAGTCCGGCGTCCTTTATGGCAAATTCCATAGCCTTGGAGGCCCCGCGGCCGGTCGATTCCGGCGCGGTAATGTGATAGGCGTCCGAGGTGCGGCCGTAGCCGGCCATTTCGGCCAGGATCGGGGCGCCCCGTTTCAGTGCATGTTCCAGTGTCTCAAGGATCACGATCCCGGCCCCTTCGGCCATGACAAAACCGTCCCGGTCCTTGTCGAACGGACGTGACGCTTTTTCCGGTTCATCATTGCGTCGGCTTAACGCCTTCAGGGCGCAGAAACCGCCCACGCCGAGAATCGTGGTGGCGCTTTCGGTCCCGCCGGCGATCATCACGTCGGCATCACCATACTGGATAAAACGGTAAGCATCCCCGATAGCATTGGTGGCGGTGGAACAAGCGGTGGCCACACAGGTTGCTGGTCCGTAGGCGCCGTGTTCGATCGACACCTGTCCGGCCGCCTCGTTGATAATAATCTTCGGGATAAGATGCGGCGATAAGCGGTTCGGACCGCGGTCGACAAATTTCTGGTGTTCCTCTTCGGCGGTTCCGATACTGCCGATCCCCGAACCGATCAGCACGCCGACCCGGTCGCGGTCCACCTCATCCATGTTGAGCTGCGCGTTATTCACCGCTTCCCGGCTGGCCACCGCGGCAAACTGGACGAAGCGTGAAAGATTACGGGCTTCTTTGGAGTTGAAGTATTTCAGCGGGTCATAATCATTGCAATGTCCGGCAATCCGGCAGTCGAATTCGCTGACGTCAAAATGGGTGATCGGTTTGATCCCGCTTTCTCCGGCCTTGAGGGCTTCCCAAAACGGATCAACCAAAATGCCGACCGGAGAGATGATCCCCAGTCCGGTGATGACAACACGTTTTTTGCTCATAGTCTTCTCTAAAGATAAGGCCCCGGCGGATGCCGAGGCGCCTAATCTGTAAATCGAAATATTGCTGCGGAGGAAACTTACGCTTCGGACGAAGCCTTTTCACTGATGTATTTGATCGCGTCGCCGACTGTTGTCATCTTTTCCGCGTCTTCATCCGGGATTTCTACGCTGAATTCCTCTTCCAAGGCCATGATCAATTCCACCGTATCCAATGAATCTGCCCCGAGATCATCAATGAATGACGCTTCGGGCGTGACTTCGTCTTGCTTGACACCGAGTTGTTCGGCAATGATCGACTTGATTTTTTCTTCAACGGCCATTTGATTTCCTCCTTAAAGGTTCCTTACAAAATGTTAAATCGCCATACCGCCGTCAACGACGATTGTTTGTCCCGTAATGTAATCAGCCAGTTCAGACGCCAAAAACAGGCAGGCCCCTGCAACATCATTGGCCGTGCCGAATTTTCCGAGGGGAATGTCTTTGAGAAGGTCTTCCTGGGCAGAGGTTTTGAGTTGAGCGGTCATATCGGTCTCTATATAGCCGGGGGCAACGGCATTCGCCGTGATCCCGCGTGAGGCAAATTCTTTGGCAAGCGACTTGGTGAACCCGATGATCCCCGCCTTGCTTGCGGCATAATTAGCCTGTCCGGCATTGCCCACGATTCCGATGATCGAAGAAATGTTAATGATCTTACCTTTCTTCGCTCTGAGCATTGCCTTGGAAACTACTTTGGAAAAATGAAAAACCCCCTTGAGATTGACCGTCATGACTTCATCCCAGTCAGTTTCGCTCATTCGCAAGAGGAGATTATCCTTGGTAATGCCTGCGTTATTGACTAATATATCAATGCCCTTATGTTTGTCAAGAATTTTGTTGACGATTTCGACGACATTTTCGGCATTGGTGACATCACAGGCAAAGGCGTCGGCCTGGCCGTTGGCGGCCGCAATTTCATCGCGGACCTGCGCGGCCCGTTCGCCGTCACGACCGATCACCATGACATTCCCACCGGCCTGCGCGAACTGAATAGCGATTTCGCGTCCTATCCCGCGGGTCGATCCGGTAACCACAATCGTCTTTCCCTTAAAATCCATTCATCTGCCTTGTAAATCCGATTTGAATTAATGGGTACTATAGCAAGTCGCCTCAAGTTTGCAAGGAAAAAAGTCGCTATCCGATATCGATGTCATCGTAGCCGGACCTCCCCCCTTGACCGCGGCTGCGGAACTGAACGATCTGCCCTTTGCGGAGCATATCCTCCATTTTATGCCGCACGAGACCTTTGATAAGATTGCGTGTGAACGGGATCAGGAGCAGAAAGCCCAGGGTGTCGGTGACAAAGCCGGGCGTAAGCAGCGTAATACCCCCTACCAGGATCATCAGCCCGTCCAGCAGTTCCCCGCTGGGCAGGTTCCCCCCGTTGAGGCTCGTTTGGATCTTGCGGACCACGATAAATCCCTGCAAACGGGCCAATGAGGCCCCCAGGACCCCGGTCAGCAGGATCAGCAGGATGGTATTGAGCGATCCGATGTGCGATCCGACCTCGATGAGGATCATCAATTCTATGGCCGGCACCACGGTAAACAGTAGCAAAAGGTAAGGAAACATATTCAGTAGACCAGTTTCGGGATCAACTCCAGGACCGAATCCCGTAGAAAATCGCGTTCATAAAAGTCATTGTCGATAATTTGCCCGTTAAAAACAACCACATCCAGGTCGATGGTCCGCGGACCGTGTTTGATCACGGACCGTTGCCGGCCCAACCGTTCTTCCAGCTGTTTCAGCCGGGAAGACAAATCCGCCAGCGGGAGATCGGTCTCAATATGGACGGCGCCGTTGATAAAGTCATCCTGATCGATGTATCCGACGGGGGCCGTTTGCACAAAGCGGGATTCTCCGAGGACCTGAAATTCCTGTTTGAGCAGCGCGCGGGCGGCTGCGATATTCTTTTCAGGATCGATGTTCGATCCCAGTCCGATGACGCTGGTGTTGCTCATTCTTTTGATTTTTCCACTTCTACTGAAACACTGTCCGCGAAGCGCAGCGCGTGGGGCTTGTCCACCCGCACCGTAGCCGCCTTTACCCCTTCGTGCGCGGCGACAATATCGAGCAGTCGCGTGGCCAGTTTCTCGAGTAGTTGATACGAGGAGTCTTCGACCTCGGCAATGATCTTCTTGGTGATGTTTTTATAATCGACGGTGTCGGTCAAATCGTCACTGGCGCCTGACTTGGCCGCGTCAAAGTCGATCCGTACATTAATGATCAAGTCCTGCTTGTGATCACGTTCCCAGTCGTTGGCACCGATGATCGCGCGCAGGCGCAGGTTACTGATGCGGATGACGGCCATATTCGTTCACTCCGGTTTACAGCAGGTGTTCCCCGCCGTCGTTAAAAATGACCTGACCGGTCAAATAATCGTTTTCGAGCAAAAAACCGACGGTCTGTTCGATATTCTCCAACCGGCCTTTGCGCTGCAGCGGGATGTCTTTGGCCAGCCGCTGCAAATAGCCGTCGGACTCCTCCTCCGGCGGCAGGATCAATCCCGGAGCGATCCCGTTGACCCGGATGGCCGGAGCCAGCGCCACGGCCGACATCTCGGTCAGCGCGAGGAGATTTTTTTTGGACAGCAGGTACGTGAAATGGTTGGTCTCGTTGTCGTTGACATGCGTATCCAGCAGATTGATGATTTGCCCCTCCCGGCAATGCCGGGCAAAATCCTGGGACAGCAGGAACGGGGCCAGGCCATGGATGCGGTGATGATCCTCGTAGTGGGTCAAATCCGCCTCCGCCAGGGTATCCTTGCGGAATACCGAGGCATTGTTGACCAGCAGGCAAAGCCCGGGGTAATGTTCGGTCACCATCGGGATCAGCTGCCGTATTTGTGCCTGATCAAGCAGATTACAACTGAACGTGCCGGCCTCCCCGCCCTCTTGCCGGATTTCCTCTTTTAGGTCTTCGGCCGCCTGCCGTGAGTTCTGGTAATGAATGGCGATCCCGTAGCCCATACGGCTCAGTTTCAGACAGATTGTCCTTCCGATGCGGCGGGCCCCGCCGGTGACCAAGGCAAACGGTTTGTGCGCAAAGGTCGTCATGATAGGGGATCATAACACAGCGGATTTGTCCCGTCAATCCACAATCAGGGGCAAAGCCCTGGCATAATACAGGTTATAATCAATTCGGGTTGTGCCGTCCGGCAATTGTGCTATACTACTTCCCTTAATCGCAGGATATATATTATTATGATACCCTTTAATGACTACCATATGCATACGCCGCTATGCGGGCATGCCAGCGGCGAGCCGGCGGAATACGCCCGCCAGGCCGTGGCCAAGGGGCTGCGGGAGATCGGATTTTCGGACCATGCGCCCTTTGTCCACATGGTGGATCCCGGTGTGACCATGAGTACCGATCAACTTCCGGAGTATTACGAAATGATCGAGGCGGTCCGTGACCGTTACCGGAAGGAGCTGATCGTCAAGATCGCCATCGAGGCGGACTTTATCCCCGGTTACGAGGACAAAACCCGGGCGATCCTCGAGGATTACCCCTATGACTATGTCATCGGATCGGTGCACTTCATTAAGGATTGGGGTTTTGACGATCCGTCGCAGCGGGAAAAATGGAACGACCATGACGTTAATGCCGTCTACCGCGACTACTATGAGTTGCTGCGGCAGAGCGCCCGTACCGGGATGTTCAATATCATCGCGCACAGCGACCTGGTCAAAAAATTCGGTCACCGTCCCACCGCGGATATGTCCGCCGAGGTGGACCGGACCGCACAGGTCTTCAAGGAGGCGGGTGTGGCCGTCGAAATCAACACCTCGGGCTGGCGCAAGACGTGTCAGGAGCAGTACCCGGCCCTCAACTGTCTGGAAATTTACGCCGCGCACGGGATTCCCTTGACCTTCGGCTCGGACGCGCACAGGCCCGAGGATGTTGGGGCGGATTTTGAGCGGGCGGTCCAGTTGGCCCGCGACGCCGGATTTCAGGAATATGTGCTTTTCAAGGACCGTCAGATAGAGCGTGTGATCAGGTTGTAGCGAGTGAGGAATAACGGTAAACGAACAGGCTGTGCCGGACGTTGGCGGCAGCCGAAGGATCTGGGCTAACCGATGCGGTTGATTTGGGGTAAAGTTTCACATTTCGTCTTTGCGATCCTGTGTATCGTCATTGTGGTCACGGCGAGCTATTTTTCCTCTCTGTCTGCGCCTTTCGTCTGGCAGGACCAGACGCTCATCGTCAACAACGAACAGATCAAACATCTGGAAAAGTGGGACGAGCTGCTCACAACCACGGTGCAGATGGATACCGTCTCCCAGACGTTCTACCGTCCCCTGCAGATGATGACCTATATGTTCGACCATATGATCTGGAAGGACGAGCCGTTCGGTTATCACCTCACGAATTTGGTCCTCCACTGTCTGGCCGGGGTTTGCCTGATGGAGCTGTTGTGGCTGTTAACGCTGAACCGCTGGACCGCTTTTTTCGGCGCTCTATTGTTTGTGTCCCACCCCATTCATACCGAGGCCGTGGCCTACGTGTCCGGCCGGTCCGACCCGCTGGCCGCCATCTTCACCTTTCTGACTATCGGCAATTACATCTATTCCTGCAAAATGAAGAACGCCTTCAAGTCGAGCGTGTACGCCCTGCTCGGACTGATTTTTTTTGCCGTCGCCTTGCTGGCCAAGGAGCACGCGGTCATTGTCCCGCTGCTGATGGTGTTGTATCACGTCGCGTATAAAACCAAGATCCGCTGGGCTGCGATCATGCCCTACTTCCTGGTGGCCGCGACGTATATCGGGCTGCGCGTGACAGGGGTATTCGTGTCCGCGATCCAGCTGGATTCTCTGTCGGGAGTGACCCTGCCGGAACGGCTGCCCGGATTCTTCGTCGCCCTCTTTTCCTACATCCGGCTGCTGATCCTGCCGATCAACCTGCAGTCCCACTACGGTCAGGAGACGTTTGACTTCGGAGATTCGCAGTCGATCGCCGGGATGTCGATCTTTATCTTGATGGTGATCCTCTTTTTTAAGCAACGGCGCGACTACCCGCTGATGAGCTTTGCCATCGGCTGGTTTCTGCTGGCCCTGCTGCCGGTCTCCAATTTGGTCCCGATCCAGTCGTATATGGCTGAGCATTGGCTGTATATTCCCTCGGTGGGATACTTCATCCTGTTCGGGATGTTTTTCGGTTTTCTCTACCGGCGTATCAAACAGAAATGGTTTGTCGAGATTATGTTCGGGATCCTGCTCGTGTTTCAGATCGTGTTGACTGTCCAACAGAACCGTGTGTGGCAAGACCCGGTGGCGTTGTACACCCGGATGCTCAATCACAATCCTTCGATGGCCAAGGGGCATGTCAATTTGGGAACGGCGTACCTGCGCGACGGTGATCTCGAGAAAGCCCTGATGCATTTCGGCTCGGCCATCAAGATCAACCCGCGTTACGCGGACGCACACAATCTGCTTGGGGAGGTGTATTTGCGTAAAGGGGAATACGGCAAGGCGTACAAGAGCTTCCTGGAAGCGGTGAATTCACGGCCGCAGCATTTGGCCGGAAACACGAACGTGGCGCGCATGCTGGTTCATGAGCAACGCCTCGACGAGGCCCAGATTACGCTGGAGAAGGTGTTGCTGCTCGATCCGGACTATGTTCCCGCCCTGTACGAATTGGGACGGATCCACGAATTGATGGGACGAACGCAGAAGGCCGTGCGATACTATCGGCAGGTGTTGACTCTCGACCCCGGGCACAAAGAAAGCCTTCAGCGGCTGGAAGCGCTGGAGGAACCGATCGAACCCTCACCCACCCCGTTGCCGTAACCCTTACGGCGCAGCAGCCAATTCAATAACCCGATAAGGATTAACGGCAGGAGCCCCGCGACGACCAACGCGCGGTCGATGACCGAACCGTATCCGGGTTTGACAACCATCGCCATTGCCGTCGGTAGCTCTTGCGCCAATTGCCCCGGGGCATCGTTTGTGACGGCCTTGTCGGCCGGAACGTGATAAAAGTGGGTCGCCGCAGTGCTTTGACGTACTTGGGAAGCCTGCACCTGCCCGCCCTTCACTTTTTGCAGCATGGCCGCCTGTGTCAAGGCGATCCCCGTCATCATCAGGCCGAGGGTGAACATCGGCAGAATGATCAGGGTCAGGATGGTCATACGCCGCAGGCTAAACATGTCGTCACTCCTCTGTTGATTTTAATAAATAGTGTCTTGCCATGTAATACCCCGTTGCCGCTGGCCATAGGATTGCTGCTCCATAGCAAATGGGATTAAATAGCCTATAGGATTCCATGTGAGAGTGGATATATAATTTCATCATCAACTCCGATACGATCATCATCGGTGTGTTGATGATGATCAAGATGTGGTATTTCCACTCTGCATCGACGGAAAGCGGGTGAGGCGCGAGCATCAGCAGGATACCGCTCATAACCATGATGCCAAGCATCAAAACCAGGAATCGAACGGCAAATTTCCATTTGAAACATGCGGCAACGCAGGCGAAGCACAGAAATAGCTGGTACAAGCTGCCGATGGTATTGGCACATGCGCGTGTGTACTCCCGGTCCCTGTTCAGACATCCTTCAAACCACGGTAGCCAGTCGTCTATGTCCGTTCCCAGGTAGCGCACCTTCAATCCCACAAAAGAGGCACAAATAAGCCAGCCGACCATGTTTTGCGTGCGGAGTTTCATCAATATTGATTCTGAATACCACCGAACTTGGCTTCGATGTGCTTCTCAAGAATAGCAATGAATTCATCCTTGATGTTCTCACCCCGTAGTGTCTTGGTTTTTTCACCGTTTTCGTAGACCGGGGCGATCGGTTCTTCCGAGGTGCCCGGCAGACTGATCCCGATATCGGCATGGCGGCTCTCGCCGGGGCCGTTGACGACGCAGCCCATCACCGCGATTTTCATTTTCTCCACGCCGGGAAATTCCTTTTTCCAGGCCGGCATCTTGCGTTCGATATGTTCGTTGATGTCCCGGGCCAGGATCTGAAAATAATTACTGCTGGTCCGTCCGCAGCCCGGGCAGCTGGTGACGCTGGGTTTGAAATACCGCAGTCCCAGCGCCTGGAGCAAATGTTTGCAGACCTCCACCTCGCGTGAACGGGGGATGTCCGGTTGAGGCGTCAGCGAGACGCGGATGGTGTCGCCGATCCCCTGTTGCAGTAATATGCCCAGGGCCGCGGCGCTGGCGGCAATCCCCTGGACCTGGGCGCCCGCCTCCGTGAGCCCCAAGTGGAGCGCGTAGTCGCATTGTTGCGCAAGGCGGTGGTACACGGTGACCATATCTTGAAGGATCGACATCTTCACGCTCAGCACGATCCGGTCGGGACCGAGGCCGAGCTCTTCCGCCAGCCGCGCGCTGGCCAGGGCGCTGTGGATCATGGCGGCGTAGGTGACTTCCTTAAAGTCTTTCGGTTCGGGAAAGGCGGCGTTTTCGTCCATGAGCCGGGTGAGCAGTTCCTGGTCGAGTGACCCCCAGTTCACCCCGATACGCACCGGTTTCCCGTGCTTAATGGCGACCCGGATGATTTGGGCAAAGTTATCGTCATGACGCTCGCCCTTGCCCACATTTCCCGGATTGATCCGGTATTTGCTCAGGGCGGCCGCGCACTCGGGGTGTTTGGTGAGCAGCGTGTGGCCGTTGAAGTGGAAATCTCCGATAATGGGGGCCTGGTACCCGCCCTCCCGCAGACGCTTGATGATGCCGGGCACGGCTTGGGCCGCGGCGTCATCGTTCACGGTCCAGCGCACCAACTGGGAACCGGCCTCGATCAGCTCGACCGTCTGCCGGTATGTCGCCTCTTCGTTTGCGGTCGGGGTATCAGTCATGGACTGGACCACCACCGGGTGGCCGCCGCCGACCGGCACGCCGCCGATGTCGACTGCCTGAGATTGCCGCCTGGGTTTCATTTCCATAGGAATAATATGATTATCTGTATGAGTATTGTAAGATATTTACACGAGGAAAAATCATGATATAATGACACAATTCCAGGGCA
This sequence comes from Candidatus Omnitrophota bacterium, assembly GCA_020429915.1. GTDB lineage: Bacteria > Omnitrophota > Gorgyraeia > Zapsychrales > Zapsychraceae > JAGOSC01. Next base: position 174,580 of record JAGQKV010000002.1, read on the forward strand.
ATATCAAGCCTGTCCGCAGGACGAGCGTCCCGTTTCGGCGGGACTTGCGATAACCGAGTAACAGCTGGGGGTGTCCCCCCGCCTTCTCCAAGGAAACTTATGGATATCTATCTAGCCAAAACCCAGGGGTTTTGCGCGGGTGTTTCATTTGCCATCGAGATCGTTGATGAGGCCCTGCGCCGGTTCGGAGCCCCGCTGTATGTGTATCACGAAATCGTGCACAACACTTATGTGGTCAACCAGTTCCGCGACAAAGGTGTGATTTTTGTCGAGCGCATCCAGGACGTGCCGGAAGGGTCCCGGATCATCTTTTCCGCGCACGGAGTCCCGCCCACGGTCATCGAGCAAGCCGAGGCGCGCCGGCTGCAGTTTGTCGACGCTACCTGCCCGTTGGTGACCAAGGTCCATAATGAGGCCACCAAGTTTTCCAATCATCACTACGAAACGGTGCTGATCGGCCATCGCGGGCATCAGGAACTCATCGGGACCGCCGGGTATGTAGATCCGCAATATCTGCATATCGTCGAGGACGAGGAAGACATCGATGCCCTCAACATCGATCCCCAGGCGCCGGTGGCCTTCATTACCCAAACGACCTTGTCGGTCGATGACACCGAGGCGATGGTCGAGAAGCTCAAACAAAAATTTCCGAACCTCAATGCCCCGCCGCGCTCCGATCTTTGTTACGCGACGCAAAACCGGCAGGATTCGGTCAAGGAACTGGCCAAGGACTGCGATGTGATCATCATCTGCGGATCGCCCAATAGTTCCAACAGCAACCGTCTGCGCGAGACCGGCGAAAAAGCGGGCTGTCCCAGCTACATAATCGACACCGCCGACGAGCTGGACTTGTCCGTTCTCAACGGAAAGAAGAAAGTCGGCATCAGCTCGGGCGCCTCGGTGCCGCGCATTATCGTGGACGATTTGGTCGCCCGCATACAGCAGCGGCATCCGGACAGCCGGGTGCATGAGTTCGACAATCCTGAGAAAAATATCGTCTTTGCCCTGCCCAAGGAGCTGCGGGAGAATTAAGCCATGGCCAAGCTGATCATCGACGGCAGTGAGCATGATGTGCAGGACGGCGCCTTGATCGACGAGATCTGCGAAAATGAAGGCGTTCCTTTCAGCTGCAATTCCGGGGTGTGCGGGACCTGTCAAATCGAGGTCCTTGAGGGACAGGAGCATCTCAACGATTTGAATGACGAAGAGCGTGAACTGGGTATGGACCGGAATAACCGGCTCGGCTGCCAATGCCGCATCATGGGCGGTACCGTGAAGGTGACCTACTAAAATGCACTTCTCCCTCTCCGATCAAACTCTTAATCCTATACAGCTCGCGGAGTGTCTCGCCTCCGATGAGTGCGGCGCGCTGGCGACCTTTGCGGGTACGGTCCGCAATCGTAATCTTGATCGTGAGGTGACCGCCCTGGAGTACGAGGCCTATGCCGATCTTTGCGCGGTGGAGATGGAACGACTTTTTGAGGAAGTCCGCTCAAGGTTCGCGATTGCCGATGTCCGCGTCTGTCATCGCACGGGGCGCCTGGCGGTCGGTGAAACGGCCGTCTGGATCGGTGTGACCGCGGGCCACCGTGCGGCCGCCTTTGACGCGTGCCGGTATCTTATCGACGAGCTTAAACAGCGGCTGCCGATCTGGAAAAAGGAATACTACCGCGACGGGGATTCCGGCTGGATCGGATGCGCACCGGAAGCGGGTACGGTCCCCCCGGCGGCAGATACCCTCGAAAAGGACGTGCGGCAGCTTTCCGCCCGGCAATTATCGGAGGCGGTCCTGGTGGACGTCCGGGAACCGATTGAACGGATGATGGCGCCGTTATCCGGCATCGATTGCCTGGAGATTCCTTATGGAAGTTTTCCGTGTGAAGAGGAACTCTTCCGGGATGGCCGCGAATACCTGCTTTTTTGCGCTCAGGGTATCCGTTCCCTGCAGGCGGTGCGGTTGCTGCGGGAAGCCGGGATCAGGAATGCCTATTCCCTGAACAATACCTTTGGTGAAATCAAGGCGGCGGTGAATGCCCCCCGCTGATCAGTCCAAGGATGCCGCTGCCTTTATCCCGCCTGCCGGCATCCCGCTCCTACCTGAACGTCAATTATCCCGATATACAACTTTTCAATTAGGCGGCCCGGCCCGCGGTGTCCTGTCGTGCCGGACCCCTGCCGAGCTCAGGCAGGCGGTCCTGGCCCTGACCTCCCAAGGCTGTCCGTTTATCCTGATCGGCGGCGGGTCGAACCTGGTCGTTTCCGATCAGGGCCTCGAATGTTACGTGATCCGCTATTTTAGCGAAGAGCCGGTTCTCCGGCTGGAGGAGGATGTGCTGACAGTCTCCGGCAGCACCCGGCTGGATGACGCCGTGGCCTATGCGGCCTGTCACGGCTACGAAGGGCTTAATTATGCCAGCGGCATTCCCGGTACGGTCGGCGGTGCGGTGGTCGGCAATGCGGGCGCCTTCGGCCGGCAGGTAGGTGATGTCTTGAGTTCGGCCCTGCTCATTCATCCTGACGGGACACAACGCCGGGTCGGAGCTCAGGAGCTTGATTTTCAGTACCGGCATTCCGCTTTGAAGGAATCCCGCGAGATTGTCGCGGAAGCGGCGTTCGCGCTGCGGTCCGCCGATGCCGCGGGGCTCCAAAAAGAACGCGCAGAGATCTTGAAGATCAGGGCCGGAAAGCATCCGGATCTGTCTCAAAACCCCTGCGCGGGAAGTTTCTTTCGCAATATTGAACCCACCTCTCAGGCCGGGCGCCGCCAGGCGGCCGGGTGGTTTCTCGATCAGGCCGGAGGAAAGGCCTTGTCTTACGGCGGTGCCGCTATCTATCCGAAGCACGCGAATATCATCGTGAAGGGGCCGGACTGCAAGGCCCAGGATGTTTATGAGCTTTCACGCATGATGGCGCGTCTCGCCAAAGATCACTTCAATCTGGATCTCGTACGCGAGGTTCGCTTCGTCGGTGATTTCGACGGCGCAGAGCCGAGCGAGCACACCCTGATCTGGTAAACCTTTACTTCGTATCTTTCAGCTTCTTTTGCAGCATGCGCTTCTGGTCTTCATAGAAGCGGTCCTGTTCTTGGATGAACTCGGTCCGGTCTGAGCTCAGCTTCTCGAGAAGCTTTTTTTCTTCCATCTTTTGCTGCTCTACCGCTTCACGCAGGTCTTCCACGCGTTTGTTGCGGCGGGAAAGGAGCTTTTCAAAGTCTTGATAGTACTCCTTTTCCTTTTCGTAGAACATTTCGCGCTTGAGTTTCATCGCGTCCTGCTTCTTGGTCAGCTCAGCCAATTCTTGTTCCATTTTGGCCTTGGCTTCTTCATAGTCGGACTTGACCTTGGCGTGCTCCATTTTGAGATTCTTGAGTTCGCGTTCCTGGTCACGTTCCAGGTGTTCCTTCTCTTTTTTGAAATCGTCCTCGGCAGACTTGAGCTGCTTGGTGTACTGCATGCGCTCGGTCTTGAATTTTTCCTTGGCTTCTTCCATGGCCTTCATTTCCGCGGCATGTTCGCTTTTGGCGCGCGACATTTCTTCCTTGTGCGCGGCCATCATGGCGTTGGTTTCGCTTTCGACGCGGGCGCGTGATTCATTTTGCTCCTTCGCGAGGTTGGCCTTAAGAGTTTCGAGTTCCGTCTCGATCTTTTTGCGTTCCGCTTCGAGGTCTTTTTCGACCTGCTTTTTCTGCTCGGTCAATGAGCGAAGTTCGGCGCGGGTGTTGCGTTCGAGTTCTTCGCGTTCCGCCTCGATTTCGGCCTTCATTTTGTTCTTTTCTTCCATCAGGCGCTTTTCCGCGGCTTTGTTAATTTCCTGCTGAGCGCGGATCTTGTCGATGACCTTGGCTTGTTCTGCCTTGAGTTTGTCATAATCGGCGCGGAGTTTTTCATTTTCCAGATAGAGTTCGCGGTTCATATCGCGAACCTTTGAGTTGTCCTTCTTCTGGATCGTCCGTTCTTCCGTGTCGATGTCGTTCTGAATTCCGGAAATCCCCTTGTAAGCCTTCATCTGCTCACGGTATAGGGAATCATCCGCTGTGTACCCCGGTCGCGCGACGGCTACAGCCAAGACGGCGACAACTGCTACGATAAAGTTCATCCTGCGTTTCATGATAGCTACCTCTCCTCCTCCAGTTAAATTAAACATATGGGTAAATATAACACATATTCACGCAGTAGCAAGTTTTTTAAATGATGTAACTTATTCCAACTATTATGCTTAGTATAAAAGTACGGGCAGGAAGGCGATGACTAACCGCCGATTTGGTACATTTCCAGCTTTTTTTGAGTATTTTGATCCGCCCCCGGCCCGGCCCGCAGTTCGGAATAACGGTCCGATCGCCCCTGCCAAGTCTGCCCGATCAGTTCCCGCAGACGATTATCCGTAGCCCCGCCGCGCAGCTCGTCGCGCAGATTGACGCCTCCCTCGGCGAACAGGCACGTGACCAGCCGTCCGTCCGTGGTGATCCGTAAGCGGGTGCATGAACGGCAAAACGGTTGGCTCACGGAGGAGATAAAACCGATCTCTCCCTGCCCGTCCCGGTAAGCATAGCGTTCGGCCACCTCACCGAAGTAGTTGCGGTCCAGCGCCTGCAGCGGATAGCGCCGGTCGATGAGTGTCAGGATCTTGGCCGACGGCACTACGTAGCGTCGGTCCCAGTGATTGCACGTCCCGACATCCATGTACTCAATGAATCGCAGGATGCAACCGGTTCCCCGGAAATAATCAACCAGATCGAGGATGCTGCCGTCGTTGACCCCTTTCTGGATGACGACATTGATCTTGATCGATGCGATGCCGGAGTCCCTCGCGGCGGAAATCCCGTCGAGGACTGTTGTCAGAGGTGTTTGGGTGCCGCCCATGTCGCGAAAGATGCGCGAATCCAGCGTATCCAGACTGACCGTCAGCCGGCTGAGTCCCGCCGCCTTAAGCTGTCCGGCGTAACGGGAGAGCAACGAGCCGTTGGTCGTCAAGGCGATATCCGGGGCGGGTGTCAGCGCGTTCAGGTTCCGGACCAAATCCGGGATGTCCGGACGCAACAAAGGTTCGCCGCCGGTGAGTCGGACCTTTTGCACCCCGCAGGTCAGCAGCACGCGCGCCAGCCGCAGGATTTCCTCGCCCGTCAGCCATTCGCGTTTGGCGAGAAACGCGTATTCCTTTTCCGGCTGCGCGGGCATGCAATACTGGCAGCGAAAGTTGCAGCGATCGATGACCGAGACACGGACATCCTGCAACGGCCGGTTAAATTGATCGGTAATGGTGTTCATGAATTACTCCGTCGATACTTGCGGTAAGCTGGCCCATGCGGCCCGGGCCGTGTGCCACGGCAGCGTGGCGCATGGCACGCGTGAAGGGAATTCCCTGATTCCTTCAAAGACATTCAATTCCCCAAGAAGTTGCTCGTCGATGACAGTCGTCCTTCGGGGCTTGACCAAGCGCTCGAATTCTGTCATCAACGCTTCGAAAGCCGGCGCGTCCATTCCCGTAAGCCGGTCCGTAAGCAGGGATGCCGAACATGTACACACCGCGCAGCAGTCGCCTTCGAATGAGGCGGCCGTGACGGTCCCGTCACGCAGACTGAAATATACAGTCACCGCGTCGCCGCACACCGGGTTATAACCGCGCGCCTGATGAGTGGCCTCTGCCAAAGGGCCGTAATTGTGCGGATCACGGTTATGTGCGATCACCACCTGTTGGTAGAGTCGGGATATGTCCTTGTCCGTCATGTCAGTGGAAAATATCGATCGCCTTGCGGACCGCTTCGGCCAGGATATCCATCTCCTCGATTGTGTTGTACAACGAAACCGATGCCCGCGAGGTCGCGCTGATCTCGAAATGATCCATGACGGGTTGCGTGCAGTGATGCCCCGTACGGATGGCCACACCTTGTTTGTCGACAAGCGTTCCCATGTCGTGGGCGTGAACGTCCGGATGGACGAACGAGATCACCGATGTTTTCTCGCGTGCCCGTCCGATGATACGCACGCCGGGAATTTCCTCGAGTTTGGCCGTGGCGTAACGTAGCAACTCTTGTCGGTGCGGATGCGTGTTGGGTAAACCGATTTCCGCGACATAATCGATGGCGGCGCCGAGGCCGATCACGTCCGCAATGTTCGGTGTGCCTGCCTCGAATTTGTAGGGAAGGCTGTTGAAGGTCGTCTTGGCGAAGCTGACGCTTTCGATCATGTCGCCGCCGCCGCGATACGGTGGCATCCTGTTGAGCAGGTCCTTTTTGCCGTACAACACTCCGACACCCGTCGGGCCGAAGAGTTTATGCCCTGAAAAAGCCAGAAAGTCGCAATCCAAATCCTGCACATCGATCGGCGCATAACTGACGGCCTGGGCCGCGTCGATCAATACCGGTGTCCCCTGTGCGCGGGCCGCGCCGATCATCTCGCGGACCGGATTGATCGTGCCCAGCGAGTTCGAGATATAAACCGCCGCGACCAATTTGGTTTTCGGACCGAGCAGCGCGCGGTAGGCGTCCATATCGAGTTCGCCGTCTTCGTTGAACGGGACAACTTTTAGGACACATTTCTTCTCTTCGCAAAGCATCTGCCAGGGAACGATATTCGAGTGATGCTCCATCTCGGTGATGAGGATTTCGTCTCCGGCGCCGATAAAGGCGCGTCCGAAGCATTGCGCCACGAGGTTGATCGAATCCGTGGTCCCGCCCGTCAGGAGGATCTCCTCACGGGAAGCCGCATTCAGAAACCGCCGGATCTTCTCCCGGGCGCCTTCATAGGCTGCTGTGGCGCGTTCGCTCAGCGTGTGCACCCCGCGGTGCACGTTGGCGGTTTCATGCCGGTAGTGATGTTCAATGGCCTCGATGACGCGGTTGGGTTTGAGCGTCGTGGCGGCATTGTCCAGATACACCAAAGGCTTGCCGTTGACCTGTTCGGCCAGAATCGGAAAGTCGCGGCGCACCTTGGAGACGTCGAATGTGGCGGCGGTATGGTCCATGAATCCCTTATGTCAGATGGGCAAAGGCCGGTTCGATAAGCGAGTGCATCTTGCGGTTGATCTCGTCGTTCTGCACGTGGTTGAGCAGATCATCCACAAATCCGCGCGCCAGCATGCTGCGGGCGGCGTGCCTTCCTATCCCCCGGGTTTGCAGGTAAAACAACTCGTCCTCCTCCAACTGACCGATGGTGGCGCCATGTGTGCAGCGCACGTCGTCGGCAAAGATCTCGAGCTGCGGTTTGGTGTCGACCCTGCAGGCGGTTCCCAACAGCAGATTCTTGTTCAGCTGATAGGAATTGGTCTGCTGCGCGATGTCTTTGACAAAAATCTTGCCATTGAATACGGCGCGGGCCGATTCGTTGAGGATCCCCTTGTACAGCTGATTGCTCGTGCAATTGGGGAAACGGTGGTCGACCGAGGTGTGGTTGTCGATGTGCTGGCTGCCGTAGTTCACGTAGAGTCCGTTGAGGGTTGAATCGATGCCTTCCCCGTTGAGAATGATGTCGAGATTGTTTCGGTTCAAGGCCGATCCGGTCATGACCGAGATGCTGTCGAAATGCGAATCACGCTCCTGCCACACACGGGTATTATTGATGTGATAAGCCTTCAGGCTTTCGTGCTGGGTCTTCGTGTAGTGCAGAATGCCGTTGGCGGCCAAATAGATGTCGGTGAGCGCGTTGGTGAAATAGGTGATTTCCTGGTCGAAGCAAATATGGCTTTCCAGGACCGTGAACTCACAGGATGGTCGGCCGATGATGAGCGTGCGCGGGAGCGACAAGGCCTCGCCGTTGGAGGCGCTGGTCACGTGAACGATATGGACATAGTCCTCCACGTGCGTATTGGCGGCTGCTTCGATGTAGACACCGTTATCAGTCAGCGCGGTGTTCAGGGCCGCGAACGAAGACGCCTTGGCCGTGTCATAACGCGAGATTAACTCCTTGATCTGGTCGCCGTGACTTTGCACCGCCTTGTCGAGGGTCAGGACCGTCAATCCGGCCGGGATGTCGGTCAGCTCGGAAAGTTCCGGACTGAAGCGGCCGTTCAGGAAGGTCACCCTGATTTTGTCGGTGGCGCAGTAGTCGGCAAATTCGGCGCGCTCTTTCAACTCGCCGGCGGTGTTCAGTTGAAATTTTTGTTTGGTGAGCGCGGTGATGTTGGTGTATTTCCATTCCTCGTCTTTGACCGTCGGGATGCCGGCTTCCTGAAAACGTGACAGGCTGGCCTGCCGCAGGGTCTTCAACCAGCCCACGCTTTCGTCCGCCAGACGCTGGTCGGCCAGGCCCGCGAAATTGTCGATAAAGTCGGTGGTTTGTATCGTTGTATTACTCATGGGATTGTGTCCTCAATGCTTATTTGATTAACCAATCGTAGCCTTTTTCCTCGACCGCCAGGGCCAGTTCCTTGCCTTCCGAACGGATGATCTTGCCGTTAACCAGAATATGCACGAAGTCCGGCACGATGTAGTTCAGCAGACGCTGGTAATGGGTGATCACCAGGGTGGCGTTGTCCTTGCTTTTCAGTTTGTTGACGCCGTGGGCCACGATCTTCATCGAATCGATGTCCAGACCCGAGTCGGTTTCGTCGAGTACGGAAAAGCGCGGGTTGAGTATGGCCATCTGCAGGATCTCGTTGCGCTTCTTTTCCCCTCCGGAAAAGTCCACATTAAGCGGACGCTGGGTGAACTTGTCGTCCATCTCCAGCAATTCCAGTTTGGTCTTCATGTGTTCGTTGAAGGCGACCGGGTCCATTTCGTCGACCCCCTGATGGCGGCAGACTTCGTTGAAGGCGGCGCGCAAAAACACGCTGGTATTCACTCCGGGGATTTCCACCGGATACTGGAACGCCAGAAATATCCCCTCCCGGGCGCGTTCCTCCGGCTCCAGTTCGAGAATATTGATCTTCTTGAAGTTCACTTCGTAATTGATTTCACCGTCTGTGACCTCGTATTCCGGATGGCCGGCGATGACCTTGGCCAGCGTGCTCTTGCCGGATCCGTTAGGACCCATGATGGCGTGTACTTCTCCCGGATTGATGGTCAGGTCGATGCCCTTGATGATTTCGGTATCGCTGTCGACGACTTTGACGTGGAGGTTCTTGATTTCGATCATGATTCGTATCCTTTACTATTTGATGTGACAGCAAAGGGCGGCTGCGCCCTCTGCGTAATTTATCCGACACTTCCCTCGAGTTTCATTTCCAGCAGCTTGACAGCCTCCACGGCAAACTCGAGAGGCAATTCCTTGAAGACTTCCTTGCAGAAGCCGTTAATGATCAAACTGATCGACGCCTCCAAGTCGAGACCGCGGCTTTGCAGGTAAAATAACTGCTCCGCGTTGATCTTGGAGGTGGATGCCTCATGTTCCATGGTCGCCGAATTATTGTTGATTTCGATATAGGGGAACGTGTTGGCCGCGCACTTGTTCCCGACCAGCATCGAATCGCACTGTGAGAAATTACGGGCGTTGTCCGCACTCGGCAAGACTTTTACCAGCCCCCGATAGGTATTGTTGGACTCATCGGTAGAAATCCCCTTGGACACGATGGTGCTGGTGGTATTTTTACCGATGTGGATCATCTTCGTACCGGTATCGGCCTGCATGCGGTGATTGGTCAGCGCCACCGAGTAAAACTCGCCAACGGACTTGTCGCCCTGCAGGATGACGCTCGGATACTTCCATGTGATGGCTGATCCGGCCTCGACCTGGGTCCAGGAGATCTTGGATTTAAAACCGGCGCACTTGCCGCGCTTGGTTACGAAGTTATAAACCCCGCCTTTGCCGTCCTTGTCTCCGGAATACCAGTTTTGCACTGTGGAATACTTGATTTCTGCGTTGTCCAGGGCGATCAGTTCGACCACCGCCGCGTGCAGTTGGTTTTCGTCGCGGCTCGGTGCCGTGCAACCTTCCAGATAACTGACGTAGCTGCTGTCCTCCGCGATGATCAACGTGCGTTCGAACTGTCCGGTACCGGCCGAATTGATACGGAAATAAGTCGACAGTTCCATGGGGCAACGCACCCCCTTGGGAATAAAACAGAACGAACCGTCGCTGAAGACCGCCGAGTTCATGGCGGCGAAGAAATTGTCCGTGTACGGCACGACCGAACCCATATACTTCTTGACCAGTTCGGGATGGTGTTCGATGGCCTCGCTGATCGAACAGAAGATCACGCCGACCTTTTCCAGTTCCGACTGATGGGTCGTTCCCACCGAAACGCTGTCGAACACGGCATCCACGGCCACTCCGGACAGGCGTTTCTGTTCGCTTAAGGGAATGCCGAGTTTTTCGAAGGTCTTGAGCAGCTCAGGGTCGACTTCGTCCAGACTCTTGGGGCCCTCCTTTGTGCCCTTGGGGGCCGTCCAGTAGCTGAGGGCCTGGTAATCAATCGGACCGTAGTTGAAGTTCGGCCAGTGCGGCTCCTTCATTTGAGACCAATGCCGGTAGGCCTTCAGTCGCCATTCCCGCAACCAGTCCGGTTCCTTCTTGATGTCGCAGATTTGATGGATGGTCTTTTCCGTCAGGCCCGGTTCGAGGCGGTCCGTTTCGATATCGGTATACCACCCGTATTTGTAATCGCGGGATGAGAGCGCGTTTTCTTCGATGGTGCGTTCATTAAGCAGTTTGTCTTCAACAGCTTTGTTCATGGGTTCATCCTTCATTGTGAGTTTGATTCCTGAAGTTGTTCCTTTTGCCGGATCTTCTTTTCCTTGGCATGCTTGGTCTGGATCAGGTCGCCGATCATAACGGTATCGAAAACGACGTTGATCTGCTCGTTCAACGTCAGCATCGGCGAGATAATATGGCACGTTTGACTGATATCACAGGTCGAGTAATCTCCGTGAAAGCAATTGGCGATCTCGATCGGTCCGACGATTAACAGCGACAATTCGCGCAACGACAGGGTGTTGAGGTCCTTGACGATCAGATATCCCCCCCGTGCGCCCTGTTCGGCCTGGAGGATCCCGTTTTGAGACAGAATCTGCAAGACCCGAGACGTCGGATCGAACGGGGTCCGGTAGATATCACATATCTCCTTGGCCGAAGTCAGCTGCCCGGGCTTCTTGTGGCTCATGTGCTTGAGGGCTATCAGTGCGTATTCTATTTTTCTGTTGATCTTAAACATAAGTCGGGATACGGGATATGTGATACGGGATACGAACTGGTGGCGCTACTTTAAAGCAGGCGATTTCGTAGTCCTGTAAGCATTTTCCCTATGTCTTCAGCTTCGGCGAATAATTTATCAAAATGGGATTCTGTTAAGTACCCAAGATCTTTGCTGAGAATAAGATGATACTTAGTTTCCTGCAAAGAACCTTGGGAAATCTCCAAAAATCTGGCAAAATCTCGGGTCCTCTTTCGGTGACCTTCCGCGATATTGGCTCCAACCGAGGCACTTGAGCGCCGGATTTGGCTTGTTAGGCCAAACATTTCTTCGCGTGGAAATAACTTTGATGCGGAGTAGATCTCAATTGTCAGTTGGTGCGCTTTTTTCCAGACCCGAAGGTCCGTAAAATTTGAAATTTGCATACCATCCCCTTTCGTTTTCGAAGCCGGGGGATGGTAGCTCCGTAGTAAACTGTTCGTATCACTTATCCCGTATCACGTATCCCGACTCGAATGCGAGCCGGCCGATCAATTTTCACCCTTCAGGTCCGGCGCAAGTTCACCCACTTTCGCCGCCACGATAAAATCATTCTCCGACAATCCGCCGATGGCGTGGGTGCTGAGGACGATGCGCAGGTTACGGTATCCGGTCAGGTGAAGGTCCGGGTGATGGTCCTCGTCTTCGGCGATGCCGGCGACCTGGCCGATGAAGTCCACCGCCGCCATAAAGTTCTTCATCCGGTAAGTGCGTGAGATACTCTTACCCGATTCGTCGAGTTCCCACAGCGGCGTCATTTTCAAAAAGCCCCGGGCCTCCATCTCCGACATGGGAGCGGCATGGCCTTCGCACGGCGCGCATTTGCGTTGCGTCAACGGGTTATCGGACATCAGGTATGCTCCGTCAAGTAAAACGACTAGTAGACGTCACCCAGTTCGACTACGATCGCCGGATCGTACTGATCGCGCAGGATATTTTCGATGGCCTTCATGGTGCCCATCGAGGCGCTGGGACAGGATCCGCACGCGCCTTGGTAAAAGACCTTGAGAATCTTGTTGTCGTAACTCATCAGCTGGATGTCACCACCGTCCATTTGTAAGGCCGGGCGGACGGTTTGGTCCAGAATGGCATTGATCTGGTCCATCTCGGGTGAACTCTGTGCCTCGACTTTATTTTGGGTCTCCGGTTCCACCACCTGAAAATTCGGGTCGTGCTCCGCCGCTTTCTGCAGAATGGTGAGGCGGATCTTCTCTTCCAGCTCGTCCCAGTCGGCGGATCCGTCTTGGGTGACCGTAATGTAGTTATCGAAGAAATAAACTTCCTGGACCGCCGGATTGATATCGAAAATGTTCCGGGCCAACGGGTTATGTTCGGTGCCGGCGCCTTTTTTATAGGTATAGTTGCCCTCGGCCTTGACCGGGATATTGAGCACAAACTTCAGGGCGTTGGGATTGGGGGTGCTTTGGATCATTAAGCGGATGTCCATTTCGATCTCTCCGTTTCGCTGGTACCGTTAAATACTTCGAAAAATAACTTATATAGGTTACTAATATTACACAGATAATTCTATAAATCAAGCGATTTATAGGGCTGGAAGGCCTATACCGCGGCCAGGCCGTACTCGTCCACCACCATTTCGGCGAAGGCCAGGCTGCAGGTGTAGGCGGGGGACACGGCGTTCAGGATGTGCAGGCTATGCGCGTCGCCCTCGATCAGAAAATCCGTCACCAGTGCACGGGTCTTGATGTTTAACAGCTGGGCGCGGATGCCGGGTTTGGTGAACTCCGTAAAACCGGCCGGATCGATCTGCTGCACCATGTCCGCAGCCAGTTTGATGAAATAGTCACGTTCGTACTTCTTCATCTCTTCGATGGCCAGATCGCGGAAACCGAAGGAGTTACGGACAAACAACCGGGCCTCTTCCCCGGCGATGCGCAGCATTTCCTTGAGGCTGAAGTTTTCCCAAGGGCCGTATTGCTCCTTCCAGAAAGCGGGAATCGCGGTCGGTCCGATCTTGATGGTGCCGTCGACCGTCTTGGTAAAGTGCACGCCGAGAAACGGATTGCGCAGGTTCGGGACGGGATAAATATTCACCCGGACATCGCTGGTGTTCTTGGTGTATTTCAGGTACAGCCCTTTAAAGGGGATCATCGTGTAATCCGTGCCGAATCCGTAATCCTGGGCGATCGTCTCGGCGTACAGACCGGCGCAGTTGATGATGCGGTCCGCGGAAAAGCCGCCACGGTTCGTGAAGATGGTCTGTCCTTCATGACCCTTGTACCGGGTCTCGAAGGCGAACTCCACCTTTTGTTCCTTCAATCGCCGCCACAGGCAGTCGTTGACCTGCGCCGGATCCACGCTGGCGGTCGCCGGTGACCACAGGGCCTCCTGATAGGTCCGCACGTTGGGTTCGATTTCACGGGCGGCCTGCGCACTGATGATGGTGACGTCGGATCCGTTGACTTTTCCGCGCCGTTCGAGTTCGTGCAGGGTCTGGCGTTCCGCCTCATCGCGGGCCACGACCAGTTTGCCGCATTCGTTGAGCGTCAAGCCGTGTTCCCGGCAAAACGCCTTCATCATCCGGTTGCCCGTGACGGTCAGCCGGGCCTTGAGGCTGTTGGCCGTGTAGTAGAATCCCGCGTGCAGGACACCACTGTTGCGGCTGGAAGCATGGTATCCGGCGTGGTATTCTTTATCGATAATCAGGATGGCTGTGTCCGGCCGGCGGCGGCGGAGTTCGCGCGCCAGGGTCATGCCGATGATCCCGCTGCCGATGATTATGTAGTTGTAATGTTTGGGCATTGTGTACTAGAATATGGTTGTTCAGCGATTGGAGGCGATGATGAGTAAACCCGAAGTCCCCCAGAAAGCCCCGTATGTGATGGAAATGGAGCCCGGTAAATATGCCTGGTGCGCCTGCGGTAAATCGGCCAATCAGCCCTTCTGCGACGGTTCCCACCGCGGGACCGATTTCTCCCCCGTCGTCACTGAGATCCCCGAAAAAAAGAAAGTCGCCTGGTGCGGCTGCAAACATTCCGAAGGCAAACCGATGTGTGACGGATCTCACCGGGACCTGACTTGATGGCCCGCAAAAAATTCTCTCAAGCCCAAAACGCGCCGTTTGTCATGACCATGAAACCGGGGCGCTATGCCTGGTGTTCATGCGGCGAATCCCGCAAGCAACCCTTCTGCGACGGTAACCATGAAGAAACCGGCATGTTTCCGGTCGTGGTTCATATCGATCATGAGCAGGAGGTGCGGTGGTGTGGGTGCAAATCATCGGAATCGGCGCCGTGGTGTGATAATACGCACCTGAAGTTTCTGGAGGGTGGTGAGTGATGAGTGCTGTGTGATGATCCAGTTAGCGGGATTCTAGTTTTGATCTCAATCCATGTAACATCCGTCCCACTTCCTCCGCTTCTTCGTACATTCTTCTGGACTCCGCTTCCTCCAAGTACCCCAAATCACAACTGAGTATGAGATAGTATTTTATTTCTTCCAAAGAACCATGTGATATTTGCAGAAAGCGGGCAAAGTCTCGAGTTTTTTTCTTCTTTCCTTCCGCAATATTGGCGCAAACTGAAACCGCAGCTTTACGGATTTGACTCGTGAGAGAGAACTCCTCTGATTGAGGATAATCTCGGGTGGCTTTGTAAATGCATAATGTTAATTGGTGGGCCTTCTGCCAGACGTACAAGTCTTGAAATTCTCTGATCATAATTTCCCTCCTTGCTTGAATTACCGAGGGGAAACGAGAATTCTATGACACCCAATACGATCATCACCCATCACTCACCACTCATCACCCTTACGCAAGAAACTTATCCCCCTTCGCCCAATTCTCCCGCTCCACTTCGTCGATCACCAGATACGTGCTTTCCTTGGGTTTGTTGCAGACGTCGAGCATGGTTTGGGCGAAGCTGGCGGCGATTTTTTGCTTCTGCTCTTGGGTGAGTTTTCCGGCCACTCTGAGGCTGATGTACGGCATGGCGTGCTCCTATTCTTTTTCGAGGAGAAACAGCCCTTGGTTGGCCAGCACATTGCGCATGAACGCCATGCGGCGGTTCCCCAGGACGGCCGTCTCCTTGGTGATTCGGATATTATGTTTGTGACAAAAATCGCGGAAGTCTTTAATACTCAAGAAACGCAAGTTCGGCGTGTCGTACCAGTCATAGGGCAGGCCTTTGGTGCGCGGCACGCGGCCGGTAAAAAAGATCTGCAGCCGGGAGGGCAGGTGGCAAAAATTCGGGATCCCGACGATGACCTTTTTGCCGACCCGCAGCGCCTCGAGGATCACCTTCTTCGGATGCAGGACCTCCTGCAAGCTGCCGTTGAGGATCACATAGTCGAAACGTTTGCTGGAGTAGTCCTCCAGTCCCGAGTCGATATCGCCGTGGGAGACACTCACCCCCTTGGCCATCGCTTCGTAGATTGCCTGCTCGTTGATTTCGATGCCGGAGACATGGCACTGCTTCTGTTCCTTGAGCAGGGCCAGTAACGTGCCGTCGCCGCACCCCAGGTCAAGGACCTTGGACCCTTCTTCGACGGCGCTGACGATAAGCTTATGATCTAACCGCATTGGATTTCTTCTCAAAACGTTGCAGGAAATGACTGACGACCTTGGACTGATTGTCCACCTCGATGAGAAAGGCGTCGTGTCCGTAACTCGACTCGATCAGGATCGCCGAGACATCCAGATCATTGGCCTTCAGGGCCTTGACCATCTGCTGCGACTGATAAGGCGGATACAACCAGTCGGAACTGAACGACACCACCAGAAACGCGCACTTGGCCGGTTTGAAGGCCTCGATCAAATCGCCGGTCTCCTCGGTCAGATCGAAATAGTCGAGCGCCTTGGACAGGTACAGATAGGAGTTGGCGTCAAAACGCTGCACGAAGCTCTCACCACGGTACTTCAGGTAACTTTCCACCTCGAAGTCCGTGGAAAAATCATATCCCACCTTCTCTTTGCGCATGAGCTTGCGGCCGAATTTTTCGTCCATCGATTTTTCGCTCATGTAAGTGATGTGCCCGATCATCCGCGCCACGGCCATGCCGCGCGCCGGGATGGTGCGGTTGTAATACACGCCGTTCTCCCAGTCGGGATCACTCATGATCGCCTGTCGCGCGACCTCGTGAAGTGCGATCTGCTGCGCGGTGTGACGGGTGTTGGTGGCGATCAGGATGCAGGACTCGGTCGACTCGGGGTACATGATGGCCCATTTTTGCGCGAGCAGTCCGCCCATCGAGCCGCCGGCGATGTTCATCAGCTTCTTGATCCCGAGATGATCGATCAGCATCTTCTGCGGGACGCACATGTCCTCGATCGTCACCACCGGAAAGCCGAGCCCGTAGGGCTGGCCGGTCTTCGGATTGGTCGATGCCGGACCGGTCGATCCTTTGCATCCGCCCAGGACATTGGCGCAGATGACGAAATATTTGTCGGTGTCGAAGGCCTTGCCCGGGCCGATCATCGGGTCCCACCAGCCGGGTTTTTTGTCGCCTTCATGAAAACCGGCGGCGTGCGCGTCCGATGTCAACGAATGGAAAATCAGGATGGCGTTGGATTTGTCCGCGTTGAGTTGGCCGTAGGTCTCGTAGGCCACGGTAATGGGGCCGAGTTTCTCGCCGCTTTTCAGCAGCAGCTCGTTCGGAGTTTCGCAGAAGGTCACAAACTGGGTTTTGACGGTACCGAGATCGGCCATGGGAAGACGTTGGGTTAGATCAGGTTATAGAAATCATTGAATGTTAGCATAGGGTTGGGGGGGTGTAAAGTTATAATACGCTTGGGGGGATTCAGCTTTTTGTAGTGATTGGGGATCCGTCGACTCGGCTCGGGATTGAATCTGCTAATCTTTGCAGATGGTGAGCGAAGTCGAACCATTTGGGATTTGAATGTACTTCACGGTTGCGCCTAGAACCCCAGTCCTGTCTCGGGAATGACTGTGGTCCAACTTTTCAAATCCCCAATCACTAATCACTAATTCACGCCTATTGTGCGTATTCGAACATCGCCTCAATGCAGCGCCGCGCGCGGTCCATGACCAGAGGATCAATGTGGATCCGGTCGCGCCCGGTTGGTTGGGTGAGGACCCGCTTGATATCTTCCAGCGAGTTCGATTTCATGTAGCGGCACAGATTACACGATCCGACCAGCTTTTTGCCGGGCAGTTCGACCTGCAGGCGGCCGGCCAGCCCGCATTCGGTGAGCATCAGGAACTCTCCGTCCGGGGCGGTCTTCATGTAATCCAGCAACTGGGCGGTGCTGCCGACGTAATCCGAATTCTTCACGATGTCGTCGTTGCACTCCGGGTGGGCGATGATCTTGGCGTTGGGATACTCGGTGCGGACCTTGAAGATTTGTTCGGCGTCATATTCTTCGTGGACGTAGCAGGTGCCGTTGTAGAAGCGGATGTCCTTCTTGACGCCGCGCTTGGCGAGTTCGTCGACCAGATTCTGTCCCATCAGCTTGTCCGGCAGGAAATAGATCCTGTCGTTGGGAATATTCTGGCAGATGTCGTAGACATTCGATGACGTGACGCAGACATCGCACTCGGCCTTAACGGCGGCGGTGGTGTTGATGTAACACACAAACGTGTAACCGGGAAATTCCTTGCGTAGGGCCTGCACCTGTCCGGCGTTGATCGAATCGGCCAGCGTGCAGCCGTCGTTGAGACCCGGGATCAGGACATCCTTGTGCGGGTTGAGGATCTTGGCGGTATCCCCCATAAAACGTACCGCAGCAAAGACGATGGTGGTCGCCTCGGTCTCCATGGCGCGTTTGCTCAGGATATAGGAATCGCCGACATAGTCGCCCACGCCGTAGATGATCTCGGGCGTGACATAGGAATGCACCAGAATGCAGGCGTTCTTTTCACGCTTCAGCTCGTTGATTTCATTGATCAGCGGGGTCAGCTCCTCGCATTTCTCCCGGGAGTACTGGCAGACCTGGCCGCCGATCTTGACGTCTTTTAATTTTTGATACAGCTGTTCCGCTGTGATTTTTTCCGTGACCAGCATGACTTGTCCTTGGGAAGATCAATCGTTCCGCTTCGCGGCAGTTGCTCTGCCGACGTTCGAAGCTGAATGGGGTGCGGGAATTTCCACCACTATACCCCATATGGTGTGGGATTGCAAGGAGAACCGGGGGCCTTCGGCTCAGGCGGGCCGCTCCGGTACTTCTGAGCTAGGCAGGACAATGACCCCGGCCTTTTTCAATTCCGCCACGGCCGCCTCCACATCCCCTTCCTTCAGATTGACCCCGCGGCAGGCGTCCGTGATCAGGACGGTCTTTAATCCCTCCCGCACGGCGTCCAGGCAGGTGTATTTCACGCAGTAGTCCGTGGCCAGTCCGGCCACGTAGACGGTGGTGACTTTCTTTTCCTTAAGGTAAGCGGCCAAGCCGGTGGCCTTGCGGTGGCCGTTGTCATAGAATCCGCTGTAGCTGTCGATTTCCGGGTCCGTCCCTTTTTGAAAAATACGGTCGATTTTACCAAGCCGCAACGCGTCGACAAATTTGGCGCCTTCGGAACCCTGTACGCAGTGGTCCGGCCACAGGATCTGCTCAAGCCCGTTGAGGTCGATGACCTCCCCGGGCTGTTTGCCGTGACTGGAGGCAAAGCTCTTGTGCCCGGTCGGGTGCCAGTCCTGGGTGGCCACGACCAGATCGAAGCGTTCCTGCAGACCGTTGATCAGTGGTACGATTTGATCCCCCTCGGCCACGGGCAGGGCGCCGCCGGGGCAAAAGTCGTTCTGGACGTCAATGATGAGCAGCGCGTTCATGGTTCTTCCTGATTCTGAGGGTGAGTTCCTTTTTCCGGCCGAGGTAAGTCTGTTCGAACCCGACGGGATAGCTGTGCGGATTTTCAAAACGCTTCAGACCGGCGTGAAAGTGTTTGAGGTTGTCGATGGTGCTCTGTCGGATCGCGGCGATCTTGGGGCTGCGGTAGACGCCTTTTCCACGGCGGAAGACCGGTACCAGCAGGTCACGGTGCTTGGTCTTCGCGGAAATCGATTTGGCCCGCAGCGGATCGGTCGGGTGCATGATGGTGCAGCCCGACTGCGGCGGGTAGCGTATATCGAAGATCGCGTCGGCGATATTTTCTTTCTTGTTGTAGAAGCGCCGCACCTGAATGATCCCGGGATGGGAGATTTTGGCCGTCTGGTCCGAGATCTTCAGGGTATCGGACCATTCGCCGCCCGGTTCGCGGATGGCCGAGACCTTGTATACGCCGCCGAGCGCGGGCTGATCGTAACAGGTGGTGAGTTTGGTCCCCACCCCCCACACCGCGATCTTGGCGCCCTGTTCTTTGAGGCTGCGGATCAGATGTTCGTCGAGCTCGTTGCTGGCCACGATTTTGGCGTCCGTCAGGCCGGCCTTGTCGAGTTTTTTGCGCGCGACCTTACTCAGATAAGCCAGGTCGCCGGAATCGAGCCGGATGCCGGACATGGTGTGCCCGTTCTTTTTCAGCCACTTTCCCGCGGTGATCGCGTGGTCGATGCCTTCCAGCGTATCGTAGGTATCGACCAGAAACGTCGTGTTGTGCGGCAGGGCGCGGGCGTAGGCCATGAAGGCCTCTTCCTCGGTGTCGAAGCTCATTACCCAGCTGTGCGCGTGGGTACCCTTGACCGGAATGCCGAAGAGCTTGCCGGCGAGGGTATTGGAGGTACCGGCGCAGCCGCCGATGTAGGCGCCGCGGGCGGCATAAACCGAACCTTCCACCCCCTGCGCGCGGCGCATACCGAACTCCAGCACAGGCTCGCCTTTGGCGGATTGACAGACGCGCGCCGCCTTGGTGGCGATCAGCGACTGAAAGTTCAGGCAGTTTAAGAGGGCCGTCTCCAGCAGCTGCGTCTCCAGGATCGGCCCGGTGATGCGCATCAGCGGTTCGTTGGGGAAAACCACCTCGCCCTCCGGGATTGCGTCGATGTCGCAGGTCAGCTTCATCCCGCGCAGATCTTTAAGGAATTTCCGTTCGAAGAGTTTTTTTCCGCCGCTGCCGGTGAGTGTGGCCAGGTACTCGATGTCCGAGTCATCGAAGCGGAATTCGTTCAGGTACGAAATCGCCGTATCCAGACCCGCCGCGATCGTGTACCCGCTGCCGAAGGGATTGCTGCGGAAGTACAGATGAAACACGGCCTCCTGCGTATGCCGACCGGATTTCCAGTAGGCGTAGGCCATGGTCAGTTCGTACAGATCCGTGAGGAGACCTAGGGAGCGGTTGGCAATCATTTGTGCGCCTGGGTAGTGTGTATTAATTTCGAAATCCGAATCTTCGAATGCTCGAAGGAATATCGAATCTTCGAATGACCGAATGTTTGAAACGCTGGATGGTATTGTCCCGTTAATGTCATGTTGGGGACAATTTAAAGAATTAGTATTTTATTCCAACTTTCTGACGATAGCGCCGAAAATCTTCATCAGTTCATCGGATTCCTGGTGAAGATGGCGCTGAAGTGATTGTAGATCCAAATCGGGTCCCGCGTCAAGGATTCCAAGCCAATATCTGGCCTCCTTCGCCTCCTTACGGGAAACCTTTAGCCGGAAGATAAAATCTTTCTTCCCCAAAGCCTCATTAGCCTCGATATAGTTGGCACCAATCGAACCGGATGCGCGCACCAACTGCTTGGCGTCCTCCAGGTTCGGGAGGTCCTTGGGAATTTTTCTGATGAACTTCCGAACGTCTCTGGCGAAAGTGCGTGTACGATCTTCCAAATCGTAAATCCGGCCGGTCCTATCCTGATTCATGATGATCTCCTCTCAAGAGGGGATCGAGTGTGGCAGGGGTGTTTTTGTAATTTGATTACATTTCGAAGATTCGAGAATTCGAACATTCAATATTATCCCAGGAGTTTCGAAATTCGAACATTCGGTTCTTCGATATTCCTTCGATATTCGAGGATTCGATATTCGAACCTAATACGCAGGAACTCCGCGGAGCTGATGCGGCGACGCCCCCGTAATCACGGCAGGAACAATGTCACCCACTTGATAATCGCCCTTTGAAATCGTGACCAGTTTATTGTTATCGGCGCGACCGAGGAAATTGTCGTCTGATTTTCGGGTCCCTTTCTTTTCGATCATGATGCTCATCGTCTGTCCGACATGCCGGGCGTTCAGCTTTTCCATGATTTCCCGCTGAAGCTCATTCAACGTCACAATCCTCTCCGTCTTGATCGCTTCAGGAACATCGTCCTCCATTTTACGCGAGGCGATCGTCCCCTTTCGTTGGGAGTACTTGAACATAAACGCCGAATCGAATTCGACTTCACGCATGACCTTCAGTGTCTGCTCGAACTCCTCATCGGTCTCGGTGCAGAAGCCGACGATGACGTCCGTGGAAAGCGCGATACCCGGGACCTTGGCGCGGATATTGTCGACCAGTTTGAGAAATTCGTTCTGTGTGTAGGTGCGGTTCATCAGCTCCAGGATCCGGTCGGAGCCGGCCTGCAGCGGGAGGTGGATCTGTTTGCAGATATTCTCGTTGGCGGCCATCACCTCGAGAAACTTGTCCGGAAAATCCTTCGGGTGCGGAGAGGTGAAACGGATGCGTTCGATGCCTTTGACCTTAGCCACGGCTGCCATCAGGTCGGCGAAGTCGTGCTCTTCGTGACGGTACGAATTGACATTTTGACCGAGCAGGGTGATCTGCTTGAAGCCATCGGCGGCGAGGCGTTCGGCCTCTTCGACGATATTGGCCACCGACCGGCTGCGTTCTCTTCCTCTGGTATAGGGCACCACACAGAAGGTGCAGAAATTGTTACACCCGCGCATGACCGCGATCCAGGCATTCACCCCGCCCTCGCGCTTGGGGTAAACATCGCTGTATGTCTCGAATTCCGATAGCGTCAGATCAAAAGGCTTGCCTTCCCCGTAGGATTCGCTGATCAACTGCGGCAACCGTTTGTACGAATCCGGCCCCGCGATAAAGTCGATCTTCAATCCGCGGTCTTCGAACAGCTCGGTGCGCAGGTTGGTGGCCATGCACCCCAGGATCCCGATTTTCACCGGCGCCCCGGCCCGGTCATGCAGGATTTTGTGCACCCGCCCGTACACCTTCCGATGCGCATGCTCCCGGATGGCGCAGGTATTAAGCATAATAATATCCGCCTGCGCCTCGTCCTGCGTAAACGCGTAGTCCGCCTTGGTCAGAATTGCGCGAACGAGCTCGGTGTCGTATTCGTTCATTTGGCAGCCGTATGTTTCTAAGAAAATCGTCTTTTGTAACTTATTGTTATGCATATAGTTGTAAATGTAAAATTTTACCATAATTTCGTATACATTCACCTGTCCCCTTTATGGGCACCTGGTACGTTTCTTTAGAAACGTCATGCAATGCTTGCAATACATCCTACGCAGATTTATCAATGACAATATCTTGGTAAATTGATGGCATTTAATTTACTCCTTTATTCTTCGGCAAACTCTTTTAGGGCTTTCAAGCGTTGATCCCATTGATCCTCAAGTTTAGATATGAATTGCCGTGCTCTTTCTAATTTTGATGGATTAAGGATAACACGGATTTCCCGTCCATTTGGTTTAAGTTGAACGACATCAGCGGAAACAAGAACTTGAATTTGTTTTCGGGCCCCCTGACGTGTTATTCCGAGATTTTCTGAAAGATTGCCAATTGTGTAGTCTGATCCGTCAGACAATCGCTTAACGATTTTCAGACGGATCGGATCACCTAACGCTTTGAAAACTTGCGTCACTGTCATTTACACACCATCAAACTGTTCAGCAAGTCGCCCAAGCATGAAATCCCACCCTTTGGAGTTTTGCTGGAACTTTCCTTCTGCCACTTCCTTTGGTAATTTGGAAAACCCGGATTCCGTGAGCGTCACTTTACAAACGCCTTTTTTTATCTCTTTAATCGTAAATTCGACTAATGTATTGGCAACTGACAAAACATCACCTGTAAAATGATTACTTCCCGGAACCCAGCGATATGAAAAATATTCATACGGCTTTGAATCTTGAATATAAATCTGATTTTTACCATGTTCGCCAAAGTCAAAAATTGGTTGTTCTCCGACTTTATAAGAGCCTTCAACTTTATCCGGAAACCATAACACTACTTTCTTTGGATCGGCGATGGCTTCGAAAATTTGCTCTTTCGAAGCAGTAATTTCAATTTCACGTTTAATCGTATCTTGCATTTTTACCTCCCGAGACTTGATTAATAAGCTATTTCGGAAACTATACTATGAAAATAGCTTAAATGCAACTATATAGTTGCATTTATAGCGATGAACCAAAAATTAATCAAACCTATTGTTTTTTGACTGATTCAAACAGCTCTTTCAAATCCTGCAAACCTTTTTCGAAATATCATTACAATATATACAAATATGGCAATCACAATTATGAAAATTAAAATAATTCCGTTAAACGTGGACTGTTTTCTATTTAAACTTATCCAAAGTTACCAAAAAAATTTCTAAAATCCGTAGTTTATTTTTTTACAACTGATTGTAAATTATGATCTTATCGCATTTATAATCTTCATTAAAGTTTTACCATAAAGAGCTGTACGGTCAACCGTAGGTCTCAATGAAGATCTTTTTATTTTCTGTTGTAGTAATCATAAATGAATCCTTACGCTTACGAAGCAAAGCGACGTAAGTGTTAGGTTGAATTTATCCCCCGAGCATAAGTGAGTGGGGATAGCCCGGAATTATACAACCTTTACTGTGGAAGTACAAGACGGACACAGAGGTGCTATATTCTTCGGTATCTCGTCGAACGCCCTTGTCCAATCCGTTCGATTCTCTTAAGCTTCAGGAGACGGTCGAGGACTTGGTTGACGGTCGGGCGGGCGACGTCCGCATTCTTGGCGATCTCGGCGGGAGACGCCTCATCGACAGTTTGTAGATACTCCCACACCGCCAGTTGTTTCGGCGACAGGAGCTTTTCGATGCTCTCAGCAGATAACAACTCAATGGCCGCTTTGGCTTGGGTATGAACGGCTGATAGAAAGAATTCGAGCCAAGGGGTAATATCCGGTTTCTTGCCATGCATGGTTTTCTGGCTCTTGCGCAGGGCCAAATAGTAATCCGGCTTGTGGTCTTCAATCAACTTCTCGTGGGAGACATACGGAATATAAGCATAGCCGTGCTGAAGCAATAGCAGGTTGGTCAATATCCGTGACAGCCTGCCGTTCCCGTCCTGAAACGGGTGGATCAATAAAAACTCAACCACAAAGTTACCGATAATCAGCAAAGGCGGATACTTGGCCGTCTCAAATGCGCCTAATGTCGCTTCAATGAGTTCCTGCATGGCTTTGGAGGTTAAATAGACCGGAGTAGTATCAAACAGGATACCGACCGACTGCCCCGCGTCATCGAGCATATGCACTTTGTTTTCCGACTTCTTGTACTCACCTCTGTGTCGGATATCCTTCTCGACGTATTTCAGCAGTTCCTTATGAAAGTGCTTGACGGTGGCTTCGGAAAAACGGACGGATTTCCAGGAATCGAAGACATTCTGAAGGAGCTCAAAATACCCCTGTACCTCCTGCCTGTCCCGGTCGGCGAATTTCTGAATGGCGATACCGCGCATCAGTTTTTCGATATCCTCGTCCGAGAGTTTGGCTCCTTCAATACGGGTCGAGGCCCCGGTGGAGGTGATCAGAACAGACCTTTTGAGGCGTCCCAGCAGGGCCGGATTCAGCTTGGCACCCGACACCCATCTCCCCTTTAACTCGTCAATTTTGATGATTTTAGACCAGATTTCCGGGGGAAGGTTATCTAAACGGCTTGTAAAGGATTGACTCATATAGCCTCTTTTTCTTATATATCAAATATATAAGATTATATAAGATAATATAAGAATGTCAAGCCTGGCTAGGGTTTGGGGGATTAGGTATTGTGTCCCTGGAATTACAAAACATGTGTCCGAAAATATGCGCGGCGTGTTTTAATCGTTTTCTTTTCATTGCTTAAAGCAGCTAAAACCAGTATTTCTTCATTTTTGTAAGAAACTGTTTCTCTATTGGGAATCCAGAACTACTGCCGATAACAGAATCAATGCCACATTCCGGGCACAATGCTGTTTGGCCGATATCACTTTCATCTTCGTCAATCCACTCCTCGATCTTGTTCGGAGGGTAAATGGCTAGGCAGTGAAAACAACCGCAAATTTCGCTCGACAATATTTCTTGTCGATGCCCGCTGGAATGTTTGTGTGCACGAATAATATTAAACATTGAGTTTACTCTTCATTATTGAATCTTTATCCTATTCAACAAAGTTCCTACAATTCGGGGCAATTCGGGGGACACGATACTTAATTATTGTGAATTAGGTATTGTGAGCTGACCCGGGTCAGCTCATTGTGTCCCTGGGATTTATAATCTTTGTTCACGTCATTATGTCTTTCCATAATCAAACTTGACCCATTTATTATTCACCAAGCATTCACAGTTATCACCTGGATTTAAAAAATTCTTCCCCTTTTTTAGACGAAACTGATGGTTTTGAAGTGCTGTAATCAATCGATGAAGATGGTCGACCATTTCGGCTTCGAGTACACTTTCAGGTCTGTCGTCATATCCTAAATAATCGCACCAATCGGAAAACTTCAATTCTGATTCTGGACGCTCAATTTCCAAGAACCATTCAAGCGCCGAATACGCGACGGTGATTTTGAAAACTAAGTCGTTTTTTGAAAAGCTTAGTACAAATGCATCGTCTAATTCTTCAAGACTGAAATTCGGTTTGTTGCCGTATTCTCTTATTGAATCTAAAGAGCTATTATCCATAAGTTAACATTATGCGCTTTTCGTTAAAGATTGTTATAACGGGTCAATTGCTGTGTGTTACAAAAACCTCGGCGTGGATTTGCATCAACGCGCGCTTTTTAACCCAATTTTCAGCCATAGGTTTCAACAAAAACCTTCTTCATGGATAGCTCCGTACGGGTTTTTGTTGAAACCGGGGTCGGTGCCCCGATGCTCCAACGGGGTACCGACCGAACTTTAGGTAACCGAATGTCTCAATAAAATACAAATTATTATCGCATGTCATTTCAATCATTTATGATGATCGTCCTTTACGCATTCATCGGCTTATTAGCAAATGAACGAGTATGCTATTTCTTTCAAAATAATGTATTTACTCAGTCCCTAACAGGCTATACAATTTTGAAATTGTATTGAAATTTCTGGCAGTTGCAGAAACTCCTATTTATGCCTCAGCTTTTTAAAATATCCATTCCCAAACTATACCATCTTCTTCGTCATTAACTTCACCAATTAATTGAAAGCCGCTCTTTTCAAGTATTCGCGTTGATGCATTTTTTTCACAAAGCGTTCTGGCAGTGATCGTAATATTGGCATCACTACTGTTTGCCAATTGGATCAATTCCTTTACCATTTCTGAAGCATAACCCTTACCTTCGAATCCAGGAAATGTAAAATAGGCTATTTCTACCTTATTTTCCCTTGGCGGATACTTAAATCCACATGTTCCGGTGCATTGCTTCCGATCGTATGCAAAATAACATATCCAGGGAGGTATGTATCCCACTTTCTGATATAGCGCCCTTGTTAAAGAGATAAGCTGAGCCATTAACTCAGGTTTATCGGCAAGGCATTGAAAATCATTGTTTTCATCGATTTGTAATAGTCTCATTTATTCTTTCAGCATCAATCGAAACGGGACCATAGTCGATAATTTAAAGCCATGTTTCAGATAAAACCTCTGGGCTGAAGTGTTTGTTTGATCGGTCAGCAATGTGATTCGCCTGCAGCCGTTGATGTGTGCCACTTGAATAGCGCTTTCAAGTAACTTTGATCCAATGCCGTTACCTCTTGTCTCAGGCAAGATTACCATATCTTCGAGTATAGCCACGCGTTCGCCCAAGGCAGTAGAAACTGTAAACAGTACGTTGACCATCCCCACAATTTTATTATCCATTCTAGCGATCATGATGTGCCCAATTTCAGGATTCTCCATAATTTTCAGCAACCCTTTCCTCTGGGCTTCAGCATTTGGCGCAAATTCTTCCTCTTGAGAGAAAAGTATGTCTAAAAGACGACAAAGTTCGGGGATGTCTGAGTCTGATGCATTAAGAATTTCCATCTTATTTGTTTCCCACGTATATTGATATTGGGTAGGAAAAATGGATTTCCTCATTCACTGTGCGCGCATTTATCCCTAAAGCATCCACGCCAATGTCATCTTTAAAGATTTCCCTTATCTTTTCATCATCCCCAGGTTTTGGAAAAGAAGTTTTCAGTTGTTTTTCAAGTTCCATTTCAACATAATATTCCGTTCTTTTTAGATTTTGAAGTCCGGATTTGTTTAGAAGTTTTTCCCATTGATCGAACGATAAGGCGCGCGTATGTGATGGGTCCCGTAGTTTTTCCATATGATTGTATGCATCGACCTTTTCCGAGGGCAGAACAGGATCAGCGATCAGAACGACACCGCCTTTCGTGCAGACGCGAATCATCTCATTCAGAACAGCCTCAGTATCCAGAAAGTGGTGAAAAGTGAATCGCGTAATCACTGCTGAAAACGAACCGGAATCATAGGGTAATGGCAACACGCTTCCGACATCCCACGACAAGTTTTTCAAACCCAGTTGCTTTTGCCGGATATTGGCCTGCTTGATCATCTCTTCTGTGATATCGATGCCTTTTACCTGCTTGGCAATTTTTGCAAATTCACAGGCAACTAGTCCTGGCCCGCACGCAACATCTAAAACAATGTCGCTGTCCGAAACCCCACTTAATTCAATCAAGAGTTGAATTGAGTCTAGATGTCCCGGCAGTGTTGCAAAAGGAATCGCCTGCTTTGTAAACTGGTTAATTATTTCATCATCATGTCTTTGCTGCTTTTTTCGTTTCACAACTATTTCCTTTTTGTTTATTCAGTATATGCTTTTTTTAGAACAGCTATATCATCTTTCTTGCCCTTGAGAAATGTTTGGATAATGCGTGTGATTTTGCTAGCATCGTTTGATTGCATCATTGCGTTTAGTGCGGCAGGACAATTCAGATAGGCTGAAGGGACTCCAGAAATTGCCTCTATCCTACCGGTCATCAGCGTTTTAGGAGGTTCTACGGCCAAGCGTAAAAAGATAGGTGCACACGTTTCCGGGAGCTGTCGTTAATGATTGATTTTTTATTCGTAATGAGCATAAGCTTTTACGACCTTACCGTAAGTGTTGAAATGAAAAACCTCGGCCGCAGGCTGCCTGCCAACGCCATGATAATATAGTGTCACACTCTCTACCCCCACCAGCACCGTGATCAACTCAAAGTGAAGATCCGGCATCCTATCAAGCGCCTTGGTCCAATATTCCCGAACCTTTGCCTTCCCTTTAAGCTTGCCGGAAGGTTCCCCGATAATACGGACAATTTTTGGGGAATTCATTTCAAAATTATCTGTATAATGCGTCAGCACTTGTTCAATATTATGCGCGTTCCAAGCGCTAATCCACTCATTGGCAAACTGTATAGCAAAATTCCTATCCATGTCTCTTGTCTTATCCCGGCGTTGAGGTGATTATGAAATGGCTTTTAGAGTTAGTTGACGCATTTCTTAAATATTTTGTTTTCAAAAAATGGGTGGTGTTTCAGAAATCGCGTGAAATATCAATTGGCGAAGCTCCATAAGCTTTTGTCTGATCTCAGGTGAGAAATCAGAAGACACCTTTCTTACACATAGATTTGTAAGTTTATTGTTCATATAGTTTAGGTCTTGCTATACGGGCATTTATCCGACTCTATACCGGAAAGGCTGTTGCGGAGTTCTGATACGAATTAATTCCCCTGCCTTCAGGTCCTGCGTGAATCTGACTTTTTCTTAAAAGGCTTCTTCACACCCGAGTAAAACGGTTTTCTGTCGTTCTTCTCTTTATCACCGGAATAGGGACGCGGCTGATATCTGCCGCCGCCCTGCGGCCTGCCCTGGGTCTGCTGGATGAGCGTGTCGATCTTCTTTTCCAGATACATCATACGCTTCTGCAAATCTTTAGTGATGTTTAGAATTTCTGAATCCTTTTCGGGTGCCATGTAGGTATCCTTTGATTAATGGGGAAATGTCCCCGGTCTGCGGAATCGGTGGTCGTAACGGCGAATTATAGCGGTTTCACCGGATTTAAACAAGGCGGGACTTGGGTGTTCCAAACGGGCAATTACCCGACTCTATACCGGAAAGGTTGTTGCGGGGTCCTCAAACGAATGATTCCAGAACATTGCATTTAATTGGTGCTTCCTTTTGTTGGAAAAGGGACGAAATACGGCGAATTCATTCCGATGCTGGCATCCTCTACGACGCCTGCGTCAAAAATGCGTATGTAGAGGGCAGCCTTCATTTTAGCGACAGATTTTGGAAATGCATCCAATGCAAAATTCTTGGCATTTTCGATTGTATCAAACGCATAAAATCCACCTACGGTATTTGTATTCACGCCGCTAAGCCATGTTTTGGCAAGAAGCCCCGGTTGAGTCTTCAAAATTGGATTGCGCTCATTCCAAGGGAACTCTTCAAAAGGTACGTTGACCTGCACCTCCGTATAGACGAAGGCCCCTGGTTTTTTGTCAAGTTTCCCTCCAAAATCAACCGACCCCATGTCTTGACTCGCCTCCTTAACCTTCACCGCATCAAAGATACGCGTGGTATGCCCCTTCCCCTGTTTCATGGCCCCGGCAGGAAAAAACTCCGTAACATATTTCTGGGCATTTTCAATGCTGTCAAACGAATAGAAGCCCCCAACAGAATTATTGCCCAATCCCGAAAGCCAGGTTTTGCATATAAAACCCGGTTGTGAGGATATAACGGGATTGCGTTTATCCCATGGAACTTGTTCAAATGGGACTGAATTCTGAACCTCCGTATAAACAAATGCCATTGTGGTGGAGTTGTCTGAGTGAGCTTGTGAGGGAATGGTTGACAAAATGAAAAGTGAGAGAGATAAAATGTAAATAAGACTCTTTTTGGTCATAGAGTTTGTCTCCGGTTGAACGAATGAATATTCTTCTCGTTGATTGGCGTTTGTCTTCTCATTTCGACAAATGATTTCCTGATTTGAGAGTGTTCTGGCCATATGTTACGCCGATGCTTTGGCGAAGTCTACATTGCCGGTCTTAACGCATTTTCCTCCTATTCATGCGGCAACATGGGGGTTATTTATCCTTCTTGGAGTCTTGCTCCTCTTCAAGGATGCTCAAATAAGTGCAGGCATCACCGTTAATGCCGATCTTTACTTTTTTCCCGATGCTCTTGCTTAATTCTTCGTCTGTGTCGGTCTTTTGCATGAGGTTAAGGTTGCCGCTTATGGCCGCCATAAAGAAATCATCCTCATTTTTGTATCCGTATTCAATCCCTTGAGTTTCTTTCGAAAGGGTGCATTTAACGGACGTTTCTTTTAAAGGACCTGTCAGCATTTTTACTTCGATAATACCGCCAGGTTGGTAGGACAAGATTATGGCTTGAAATACCTGAATGGCCTTCATGGTTCCGCTTTTAAAGAGTTCGGAGGCATCGGTTATTAATTCAACCTCGTCTTCCATATTATCCGCTTTTGATTGGGCTGCGGCCGGCATGGCCACGAAGCCGTTTGTACACACAAGCACTAATCCCACCAGTAGCCAATTTTTCATTGTGCCTCCCTCATGCGCCGCCGGCGCTATAAGATTTTATCTGAATATTGTGAATGATTTTAAACAGGTCGCTGTCCGGATCTATGACATTTTGACAGCTGTCGAGTAAAACCTTGCCGCGGTTGGTCGAAAACGCATAGATAAACTGCGCTCCGTCATAGGCGGTCGGACACGTGCCCGTAAATTTGGTTGCCCGGATACTTTCAAAATCAGTCGTCTCGATCAGCCAGATTAATTCCATGAAGTCTTGTTGATCGATCTCGAAGGACCGCTCGCGGACAGGTTTTTCAGGCGGGCCTTCTTGAACGCTGCCTGTGCCATCCTGGTAAACCGACAAGGTGGTGCGACATTGGCCGTAAGAGCACATCCCGCCGACATTGCGGACCTGTAGCAAGGCCTTAGGCGGCGTCGCCGTCTTTTCCTGCGCCCGACCGGGCGCGGTGCCGAGAAGGACCGTCCAACAGAATAGGATAATAATCCTGCGATATATCCGGACCCTTCCCGCTTCACATGAGGCGTGCGGGAAAGTCATCATAATGGGCAATTATAACGGTTTCGGCGGATTTAAACAAGGCGGGAGTTGGGGGCGTCCGGAAGGGGTATCGACCTCATTGACGGACGGAGAGGCTGATGCGGAATTTTTTGTACGAATTACGTAAAGCTGCCGGCCCGATAACACCGGGCCGGCATTAATTTGTCAACAAATTACCCCTAACTGCGTTTGCGCCGGCGGAATCCGATGCCGAGCAGGCCGCTGCCCAAAAGGGCCAAAGTCGCCGGTTCCGGGACGGTTGCCCGAACAGGGTCTCCATAAACCTGTAGTCCGGCGGTAAATTTGTAGCCGTTTACCAATGGTGAGAGGTCGTTTATAGTCACCTTCAGTTGCGAAATATCATAACCGGCAAAGTCAATTCCGTTGCTGCTAAACGATGTTGCGCCGAATTTCAGACTTTCCGGAGTTGTGACGGTATAATTCAGTGAATCAATCGTGCTTACCCACTGGGTACTTTCGTTGATGCCGTCCGTGAGAAACGCTTCAAAGGCGGCAAAACCTGCATCTCCCGGGCCGGAGGTGTACATTGTGCCGATCAACGAGGTGTCGCTCCAGTCAATGGTAAAATCGAACACCTCGCTTTGCGGTTGACCGAGATATCCATAGTTCAGACTGGCGATAGATGAGTTTAGCTGGCTCTCCCCTCTGACAAAATAAGCGGGATCATCAAACAATAGCACGGCCTCGCTCGTAGTCTGAACACATAGCGAAATCCCGAACACCAGCATAAGTGCGGCAAATTTCTTCATCGTTTAATCCTCCTCGATGGGTGACGCAAGATTGTGTCGCGTCTAAGAGTTAGTTGTAACAGGGATGCCGGATCGAAATCGATCCGAATGGCTGCCACCGATGGTATCATTCCGGGGCGTTGCGTGTCAACACGTCAACGTAGGACATACTCGGACATGGAGTTCTTGAGGAGTTCATCCCCCTCCTGGGCTATCCCGGGATCAGTGGCAAAATTTAAGGCGTACTCGGGATTCCAGTTTCAGGCGGGATTTGCAGGATCGGCCGCACGAATTTTGAGGATTTCTCGGCCTGCGATCCATTCTCCGGGGGCACATGCAAATCGGTACTAATTGATGGCCTTCCCTTTATACGTCCACGTCCCCGTTACCGGATCGCCTTCGGCGTTGGCCGGATCATTGATCATTTGTTCAATCACGGAGTCATCGGATCTAAAATCGTACTTGCCGGCATAAACGTCTCGCGCATCGTGACGGGTGCGGCATTCGCTGCAGGTGACGCCGCCGGATACCGTGATTTCCGGAATCTGCGCCAGCTCCGCTATCGTATCTTTTTTAAACAGGATCGTCCCGCAGGACCGGCATTTCCAGTATTTCTTCGCGGACTTATCGGCGGTCGCCTTCATTGCGGTATGCTGGACCAAAGGCTTGCTTTTGCCGGTTTTAACCGGTCTGCGCATTTCGCGCTCCGCTCCGGACAACACCAGCCGATATACGGGATACAAAATAATGCCCAATCCCAAGAGCGTGACAAAGGGGCCTACGCCCACCAGCAGAAACACTTCCCGCTCCGAGTGCATAAACTCGCCGAAGAAGTAACGGACCCCGAATATATTGCGCAGCGCCAGATTGATCAGGCCGATCACGAACATGGCGGCAAAACCGAAAAACCACAGCACGGGCAACAGGAACAGATATTCCTTCAGATGAACCAGGGAGCTTTGTGAGGAGTCTTCACTACGAGGCACAGGAGCACTGCCCTTCCTTGTCTTTACTGCCTTTTGCCGCAGACCCGCACGGGGACGGTGCGGATTCCTTGTTCCGGCTGTAATAGACCTTGAGATTCCCGATGCCCATGGCAAGCAGCTGCACGGGATTGCGTTTGAAACAGCGGAACTGCATCCAGCCGAAACAGACGATAAAGACCTGTTCGAAAAACCAGTTGGGCGGCAGGCGGATCAGCCGCCGGATGAGGGGCTCCATCCACGGGAATTTGACGGCCAGATAAAAGAATTTGTGCAGATTGACCAGCTCCCGGATATTGTCCTGTTTCAGTAACGAACCCTTGAAAAAGGTGGAGTCGTATCCGGCCGGGTCCGGCTCGTCCAGCAGGCCGTCCTTCTTCATTTGGTTGGTCAGGACCAGCTCCGGGTAAGGTTGAAATACGGAGTAATAGAGATAGTCGGTCTTGGCCTCGCGGTTCAGGCGGACGGTCTCAAAGGCATTGTCCACGGTCTCGCCCGGCAGGCCCAGCATGTTCGACGTCAGAAAGCGGATGCCGTGACGGTGCAGGCGGTCGGCCGTCTGGAAGAATTGCTCGTTGGTGAAGCGCTTGTTAAGTACCTTGTGCCGGAGTTCCTCGTTACCGGTCTCAAGACCGAGGCACACCCGGAACACTCCGGCCTCCGCCAACAGCTCCGCGGTTTCCTCGTCCACCGTATCGGCGGTCACGCTGCAGATAAACGGCACGGTGATATTTTCTTTGTACAGCCCGCAGAATTCGCGCAGCCAGGTCTTGTTGACGGTGAAGAGTTCGTCCACGAAAGTGAAGGACTTGGGGTGATAACGTTCCTGCAGTTCCTTCAGCTGGTCGATCATGTATTGGGGGGAATGTTTGCGGATGAACTGGCCCTTTCCGCGCATCATTTCCTTGAGCGTGGTGTTCATGCAGTAGGAACAGTTAAAGGTGCAGCCGCGGCCGGCAATCACATCCAGGGAATCCAGCCGGTCAAAGTATCCGGACTTCGCGTACATCTCGCGGTCGGGGAACGGCAGGTCATCGAGGTTTTCGACCAGATTCCCCATGGGGTTCTCAACGACGCCCTGCGGTGTCCGGACCCACAGGCTGCGGATCCGCGAATAGTCCGCTCCCGTGGCGACCTTGCGGCAGAGTTCGCGCATGGCCGGCTCCCCCTCGCCCTGGCAGGCGACGTCGATGCTCGCGTGCGCCATGGTTTGGGCCGGGAAAAGCGTGGCCTGTGTGCCGCCGACCACCACGAGTATTTCGGGCCGCTTGCGTTTGATCCGGTCCGCGATCAGCAGGGTCCACTCGATATCACCTGTGGCCGTCAGGGCCGAAAACATGACCACATCCGGCGCCAGCTCGAGGATCTCCTGGGCGGCCTTCTGGGGATCGGCCTGCATGACCAGGTCCGTTTCGTGGCCGTCCTCCTTCAGGACGGCGGAAATGGTCATGAACCCGAACAGGGAATACACGATGCGCTGGCAAAAAACGATCTTGAGCATAGCTCTCCTTGGTGAATGCTACGGGGATTATACAGGCATCCGGCGGGTATGGCAAGCCGGGGAGAATGCGGATATATGACGATAACAGGTGCTTATGCGGCCTTCTTGTAATTGACCGTGAGCCCCGCGAAGGTACGGTATTGGCGGTATT
The DNA here is from genome assembly GCA_020429915.1 of Candidatus Omnitrophota bacterium. GTDB lineage: Bacteria > Omnitrophota > Gorgyraeia > Zapsychrales > Zapsychraceae > JAGOSC01. The sequence continues at coordinate 209,170 of JAGQKV010000002.1, forward strand.
TCTCCAATCCGGCCGCGGTGAAGAGCGCGTTGAGCTCCCCTTCCTCCAACTTGTCCGGGTCCCCTTTCATCTCCGTGACCGACACCACACCGCCGGTCTTGAGTGTCCGGGCGATTTCTTGCACATAAACGTCGCGGTTCGCGACCTCGCCCATCACGGTCACCAGAAAGATCCGGTCAAAGGTGTTGTCCGCAAACGGAAACCGGGCGCCACCTGCGCGGTGATATTCCACGTTCGTATATCCGCGTTTCACCAGGCGGCGGCGTGCGTGATCGAGCATTTCCTGCTGGATGTCATAGAGATAAAGTTTCCCTTGGGGAAGGTGTTTGGCCGCTTCGATGCTGAAGTAGCCGGGGCCGGGCCCGATCTCCAGGACGTGGTAGCTGTCGGCGAGGTCCAGTCTGTCGATCAAGGTGGCCGGCGACAACAGCAACCTGCGCAGCGGGATCAACAGGGTGAAGGCCATTTGATAGGGAAACACACCTTTACCGGCGAATCTCTCGGAGACGGATTTTGGGTCTTTTTGAGGCATCTTATTTTACTGGGGGACGCGGTCCTGTATCACTGCGGTTCCTGGGCATCCTCGCGGCCGAAGATCGTGATCAGCCAGTAGCCGATACTCAACGCCAGGATGACCACCGCCGTCGCCCATATATAATGTGGGGAAAGTTTGTCGTAGTCGAAGATAATGACTTTTCGGGCGATGGCCATGAGCGCCGTGGCCAGGACGATCTTGACGTGGATCACTTCTTCCTTGAGATAGATTGTGATGTTAATAAAGATTTCAATGGCGATCAGCACCGCCATAAAGGCGCCGAACGTGGCCAGGATGTCATTGATGTTCAGCAGCATGAAGGGCGGCCGGACGAGGCTTTTGTAAAGCTCGTAAACAACGTCCCCTACCCCCCAGATGATGACAAATGTCATCAGGATGGCCAGTAAACGTACGGCGAAGTGGATGATTTTCTGGAGATAGATGATCAGCGGTTCATCGACAGCTTTCATAATGTAATCCGTTCCTTTGTGTTTGAAAGATTGAAGCCGGGTATCGAGTCAGGGAACCCGGATCCCGCGCGTTTTATTCATTGCGTTGGCTGTGACTTGAACCATTTCTTTGCGCTAGGCCGGCGGTGCGGGCAGCCTGGCCAGCAACACGGGCGGCGTTTCCCCGCACGCAGATCAGTTTGAAACCGCTCCAGCCGTTTCGCCCGTGTGTTCTCGCCCTTGGCGATCGTCATCCAGCAGATCCATTCATTGCGGGCCAGCGGCGTGAGCCCGTTCCAAATCGTCCGCAGGTCCGCGTACGCTGTCAGCACGGCGCGCAGATCAGTGTGGACCTTGTGAACGACTCCGGTGGAGATAGTAGTGTTGGACATGGGTGCCTTATTGCAAAGGTAATATCGAATCGTCGAATGCTTGAATGTTTAAAACAATTTCGAATCATTGAATGCTCGAGACAATATCTGATCAGTCAATATTCGAATGTTTCAAACGATCCAGGTTTAGAACATTCGGTGATTGGACAATTAGAATTTGTTTCGAGCCTTCGAGGATTCGGAATTACAAATGGCTCCTTCCGCTCCAACCAGGGTGCTTCTCAGGAGAGCGCCCCTCAGCTGCGCAGCACCTTCTCGATGCGCTCGTCCGGCACGATCCACATCACGGCCACCAGCGCGTAGAGGCTGCCGGCGAGGACCGGACTGACGAAGGCCAGGCCGATGGCCGCGGCATAAATGACCATGGACATCTTTCCCTTGATATCGTTGCCCATCGCCTTGGCCAGCAGGGAATCCTTGCCGTGCGAATACAGCAACACCTTCACCAGGATGTTGTAGCTTAACCCGGCCAGCAGCAGATTCACTCCGTAGAGGATGACCGGATTGCGGGCGAAGTGGTTCTCGCCCATCCAGCCCGTGACAAACGGAATCAGCGACAGCCAGAACAGCAGGACCACATTCGCCCACAGCACCCGTCCGTCGATCGATTTGACCGCCTTGAGCAGGTGATGATGATTGTTCCAGTAAATCGCCAGATAGGCGAAGCTCATCACATAACTCAGAAAGACGGGGATGATGGGCTTGAGCGCCGACCACCCCTCGCCGTGCGGGATTTTCATCTCCAGGACCATGATCGTCATGATGATCGCGATCACCGCGTCGCTGAAGGCTTCCATGCGTGTTTTGTCCATAACTGCGTATTCCTGATGTTGGGGGCGGTTAATTTAGCAATTTTAAAATGCGAATCTTAGAATGTTCGAATATTTAAAACAATATCGAATCTTCGAATCTGCGGGACAATATCGAATACTTCAATATTCGAATCTTTCAAACGCATCAGGTTTTAAACATTCGGTGATCGATAAATTTGAATTTGTCGCGTGTATTCGGGTATTCGAAATTTTATTCGCCGGTCCCCCGCTCATCACTATATCTTCCCCCTGTTGTGCTTCTTGATCACCTTTTCAATTTTTTGCCAATGGGGACGTCCACCCATAAGAACACTGACATAGTGAATGCCGGTACCGGCTATCGGACCGGGTTTGCGGGCCTTGCCGCCCATGATTTTCTCGGATTCGAAGATGACCCTGCCCGTCCCGGGGTCCACGGCATACACCTTGGCATATTGGCGCATCTCCGGAACGGACCCGTAATCAAGCCGGATCCGGCGGTTGGTTTGCTGAGCCCCGTAGCCGACAATATAGACGTAGGGAACCTCATACCGGACCGGTTCCGGGTGGGCCTTGTCCTGGGAGGCATACAGACTCCTGTATTGCTTTGAGGTCAACAATGTCCGCGGCCAGTCCCCCCGTGGAAAAAGTTCTTCAAAAGATAATGTCGGCTCCTGTTTCATTTTCTTGGACATGAGAATCACGTACGGTTGACCGGGTGTAACGGCGCCGGGAGATTTGGGCAACGGCCCCTCCTCGAGGCGCCGGGAGATCTCCTCAATGCCGGTCAGGGTGGGTTTCAACGTCTCCTCCACCCGTTTTTCGACGCGTTTCTGATCGCGCAGTGTCTGGCAGAATCCGTACTTGTACGACACGAAGATCAGTCCGACGATAACGATGAAATTGAATGCCTGAAAGACTTTATTCCGGTGTGGGGTGCCGCAGACCAGGATCACCAGGAAAAAACCGAGATATGCCGGCGCCACCAATTCGGCCAGATATAGAAAGACATGAAAGATATTCTGCCCCGGCCCGAACCAGAAGATCCCGGGCAGGAATTGATGCAGCGCCGGGAACAACAGCAGGACCGGGATGCCGTACAGACAAAAGGCCATCAGTTCCAGGTTGTCGGGCTGATCAGCCGGCGTGTTCGATTGTTCGGTTGTCATAGGAAAATAATTTTCCGCCGGTCCGGTTTACGGCGTGACCGCACACAAGTTGTCTTCGTCGCAGGCGAAGGAAATCTCCCCGGACGCACCGCCGCGGAGTTCGGCAAAGGACCAGGTTATCTTGTCGAAATTGAGTGATAAAGTCTCGGTCGGAATGCTGCCGTCATCCAGTCCGCTGCCGTTGACGGAATAGGACGTCACCTTGACCGAGTATAACCTGAGTTCGAGGTATGAGGGCTCATCACCAGTCCCGGTGTTCCAAACGATGACGACCTCCGGAAAAGATCTTCCCCCTGCGCAGGCCTGGACCAGCGGCACCGAGGTGCGGTCCACCTCTTTTTCGACCTCGATTTCCTCAAGGACCACGCCGGCCCGGGCCGCTGCGGGGTCGTCGGCGGCAAAGCCCCAGTTCAGCATGGTGAGATTGATCTCGCCGATTTCCGGGAATATCCCTGTCACCTTGGTTTTCCCTCCCTTGCCGACCGAACCTGAAATCTTCTTGGCGGCCTCGGCCCGGACCGGACCCAACATCAGAACGACAGACACAAATACGAAGACCAACAGCATGAGGCGACTTACCGGCATTCCTTTCATGAGGCTTCTCCTTGTAATGAGGTGAACTGGGTATCGAACACAGAATCCGGTTACCTATCCGAAATCAATACGCTTATAAAGTGTCGGAATACTTTCTGAGCTGATACTCCACGTATCCCGAGAGGATTTCCTGATGCTTTTCCGGCTGGGAAAAACCGAAATAAGAATGCTGAATGGCATGCGATATCTCATGGCCGAGGATATAAAAATTGACGGTCCCGGCATTGATAAAGACCGCATTGTCCGCGCTGAGGTAAAACCCTTCGGGCTGCTCCTGCAGGCCCATTTCCCTGCGCAGGAGTTCGAGCATCTCCTGATCCGCCAGGTAGACCTTGATGCTGGATTGGAAGTTCCAAAGATGCAAATCCAGCAGGTGCGAGACGACCAGGAACAATTTGTCGACTTCTTCCGCGAGCGACTCGGGGTTTTCAATCACCGGACGGATAATAAGTGTGTCCAGCGCGACGGGTAAGGTGAGTTGCTTGCGCAGCGCCTCGAGCTCCACCCCCTCCTGGAGATATATTTCAAAGAATTCCGATTTGACGGAAGGACTGTCGCTGAAGACGCCGGCCAGCGGCGTGGGGAGCGCATTCATCTCGGCCCGGCAGGTCGCCGCCGAAAGAACGAACACAATCACGGCGAATAGCAATCGTGTGATGAAATCAGGTTTTAAACTCATCCAGATTTTCTTTGATTTTCCGAGCCCGCTTTAGTTGCTCTCCGGTGAGTTCCCCGGCCTGTTTTTCAAACTGTGCCCATTCCTTTTGCAGGGTTTGTATGCGTTTGCGCAGGGATTCGCGCATTTCGTCGATGGAAGAGCCCAAATGCTGCAGCTGGTCGTCGGAACGGATCTTGACCCGCTGACTGAGATCGCCGTTCGCCATCTTCTCCACTTCCCGGTTGATGTTGAACAGCGGTCCGGAGATCTTGTGCGAAAACATCACCGTCAGGATGAGCACCGCCACAGCCGTCAGGGATGTCGTAACGATCAGGGTCTGGATGATGATGGGCGCGATAAAATCGGAGGTTGTCTTTACCGTGATGCGCAAATCCTCGAACGCGACGGTCGTGGTGCTCCTGTTCAGGTACAAAATCGTGGTCACCGCCACGATGCTCATCAGGATGATCATCACGCAGAACACCGTAATAAACCGTTTTTGAAAGGTCTTGTCGATATAGTACTGTTTTCTCAGGTTTTGCGCGCGTGAGTTCATAGGGCACTAATCCTTCAAGACCTTGCCATTGATCTTGACGCGGGCATTATCCCGCAACTCCTCAAGCCACCGGTCGATGTCGGGCCGGAGATCATTCGGCGCATGGCCGGCGGGGCGGCTTTGGAGTTCCTTCAGCTTCTTTTCCATCATGACCCGCATCAGCGACTGCTCCCAAAATCGCTGGACGGTAGCCAGGAATTCCGGGTCCCGGTCGAGTCCGATGCGCTGCGCCTCCTGCAAGACCAGTTTCTGTCGGATCAAATTATCGATAAAGGCCTGCTCGACCTCCGCCGACGGCATATCCAGGCCCTGCTCCTTCAGCAGCCGCTGGTATTCCGCGTAGGGAATCCGGTGATCATTGATCGTGATGACGGTTTCGGCCGGCGGGATATCCCGCGGTGAGCAGACCAGGTATACACCGGCCATGACCAGGAAGACGGCCGCGGCCACTGCGATGATGTTGCGGGGGTTTACATTCATTGCCTAATTATAGGAAATTGCCCGTAAAAGCGAAAGTAAAACCCCGAAAAAGTGGAGCCCGATCCGTTGGTTACTCGGATTCGCGCAGTTTCTCGATGAATTCATACATCTCGGGAGAAAGGTCGAATCCGTCAACGCCCTCTTCTTCCAGCTGATGATAAAAGTACACCGGAGAGGCCATCATTCCGGGGGTGATATTGGCGGCCATGCCCGGGTTATCGACCAAAGTCAGTCCCAGGATCCGAGTGGTGTCCGAGAATCCGACGCCCGGACGCAGGCTTCCGGAGACCGGCCGCACTCCCAGTGCTTCGAGGTTTTGGTTCAGCGTAAAGGCCACGTAAGCGGTAAATTCCAGGTCCTGGTTACCGACCGTCACATTGTTGTCCCCGGGAATAATGATACTGACGTCGCCGGGGCTGTAAAGAACGTCCGCGATCACGTTTCCATCCGGAACGGTCAGGGCGATCAAACCGCGGTCGATGATCTCAATTTGCTGCGACACCAGATCGCCGAAACGCTCCTCCGCGGTGATGCCGGTTTTGGCGAACATATTCAGAAACATCCGCGAGTCGACCACCAGCCGGTTGTCCTTCTCGCCGATGGCGCCCTGCTCCGCGACCAGGGAGACTTTTCTCCCGAAGATATTGATGTTCTTGTTGCTCAAGTCCGAATCCAGGATGGAACCGTTGACGGCCTTCAGTCCCACGTCCCCCTTTTCCGAGCGCACGGTGGCGCCGTCGATAACCATGTCGCCGTCCGTCTCGGTCAGATAGATGTCGCCGCTGGCGTGAGCGTTCAGGAGCCCGGGTTGGGACCACGACATATCAATGTCCAGCGGGTCGTCTTCTTCGCCGATAGCCCCGGCGTCCGAAAGCAGGGTGATATTGTTGGCGGTGATGTTGGCGTCTTCGGAGTCGCTGCCGTCACTCATCGAACCGCCGGCGCGCAGGTCGACGTCACCTTGAGTCGAAAAGACCGAGTTGAGCGCAACGTCGCCGTCGATTTCATGCAGCCAGATGTCCTTTGGTGCCGTTGCCGTCAGCCGGTTGGCGCCGGTTTCCAGCCGGTTGCCGGCCTCTCCGATTTGCCCCAGGATGGAGGTGAGCTGGATGTGATCGCCCTGAATATCCAGCGTGGCATTTTGACCGAAGTCCGCGATGTTCCCTACCGCGGTCAGCTGAATATCTCCGGATGTTATCAGCCCGTCCAGGTTAAGTTCATCCTCCGTGGTATGAACGAGATAGAGATCGCCCGTGGAGACGCCCTTGAGGAACCCTGCCGGGTCCAGGGCGAATTCCACCGGATTCGTTTCGCTTCCGACCGCATTCGCATTGAGAAAAAGACTGGTGGCACGGATATTGTCGATCGGATTGCCGTTGGCGTCCGTGATCGCGCCGGCGGCCGAGAGATTGACGGTGTTCGGCGCAAACACGGTGTCCAGATTCAGATTGCCGGCGAGTTCCTTCACAAAGATGTTATCGCCCGCGCGCGCGGTGAACCGGGCGTTGTCGAACAGGTCGGTGGTCACCGGCCGGCTCACCAGGCCGATACTGTCTTCGGCGGCTTCAATGATCAGGTCGTTGCCGGTGATGGTGGGCGCGGAATCCAGCGACACGTCATATACGCCCAGGGCGCCTTTGATGCGGACATTGTCACCGGCCACGATTTCATCGAGATTCAGGTCCGTTTCGCCGCCGAGGAAGACCTTGTCCCCGGCATGAATGATCACGGAATCCGCCTGCACGTCCACGTCGCTGCGGTTCTGAATGATGATGCGGTCGTCCAGTACGGTGAAATCGTCTTTCTCCGCGGCGGTCATGATGATCTGCTGTTCGCGCGTAAGTTCTTCGCCGTCGTTGAGGAGAATGACCTCTTCTCCGTTATCCTGTCCGAGCCCGCCGCTGATGTTCAGGACGATATTCTTGCCGATGATATTCGCTTCCTCGATAAGGGTCTCGGTATCCGACACTTCCTTAAACACGTCGCCCACGATGGAATAGCGCAGTTCATCCTCGGTCCACACGGCGCCGTCCTGGATGGTATCGATGTCGGCCTGTGTGATCGTGTATTCATATTGCGGATCAAAGGCCGTGTTGCCGTATTCGGCGGCGAGGGCCTGGTAGTTGTCGGTCAGTTCGGACTCATAGGCATTGATCTGCTGTTCGTCCCAACCCTGGTTGTCCGCGAAGGCGGCGCGTTCTTCGGCGGTGAGCGTCACCACAAAGTCCGGATCGTGGGCTGTGGGGTCTGTCTGCCGGCTGCGGACGGACCAGTAATCCTGATACTCCTGTTCCTTGCGGTCTTTAAACGCCTGCACCTCGATATCCGCCGCCTCGATGGCGCCGTCTTCCAGGCGCAGGTCCATGTCCTCCCAGAAGGCGACCAATTCCGCTTCCGTGCGGGTATCCCGTTGATCGTTGAAGTTGTAATCCACCAGACTGCCGTTATCGACACCAATTTCCACGTCGCCCGTCAGTGACCGGACCTGGACCACCTGCAGGTCGTCCTGGATTTCCTCCAGGTAAATGCTTCCCGGGGCTATCGCGTACAATCCGGAGGCCTCGGTGGTCCCGGTGTCCAGGCGGATCGGCCGGCCGGACTCGCCGATGGACCCGTCGAACGCGTCGAGATTGACGAAATTCCCGGCGATCAGCGAAGACGGCCCGGCCGCGAGGATGCCTTTATCCGACATCACCGACACATTCCCGTTGCCGGTCGTGATCTGATCGAAGACCACGTCGCCGAAGATCTCCTCGATACGGATATCTCCGGCCGCGGATTGCGCGTTTAACACGAACTCTTCATCCACCCTGACGGTGGAGAGATTGCCGATGCCGGAGCCTGCCGAGAGGCTGACGTTGTTGCCCTTGATCTCGACATTGGTGTTCAGCTGATTGATGGCCCCCTGCAGGGAGGTCAGATTCGTGTCGCCGGTTTTATTGTTGAATTTGCCGTTGATCAACAGGCCGCCGTTGGACAGGACGTCGATGGCCGAGGAATCATAACCGGTAAACTCGATGCCGATCGGGTGGTCGGCCTTGATGCTGTGGACGTGAAAGTCCTTGGTCCCCTTTTCGTAAGTAAGTTCGCGATAGTAATCCAGAACACCGAAAACGAAGGCCCGCCAGGTGACCCGGGAATACTGGCGGCTATTTGTCAGCTTATAGTCCGACAGAGACCGGTTTTCAAAGTCATAAATATATCCACTGGCATTGGCTTGGTCAAAGGCCAGGTAATCGCCCTCCAGGAGCGGGACATTGTCCAGGGGAATAGTTGTTTCGGTATCATACTGGGTATCACCGAATAGAATCGGCGTATTCCAAAAACCGAATCCCTTGTAGACCCGTCTTTTCCTGACGATGAAGTTCTGCCCTGTCGTCCATACGTAGCGCTGATCTTCCAGGGGTGCATACTCCGCCAGCCTGCCGGAGATGGTATTGGCCAAATTGTTGGGATTACCGTCTCCATCACGGGTCATGCTGTCGACAACCTGGACATTGTCTCCGATGTGCGTATAGATGGTTTCCAGCGGCAGTCCGTCCGCGGTCCGCCTTCCTAAATCAGTAATTCGCAGAATCCCCTCAATACCTTTTCCGGTGTCGAGCCGGTTTAAGACCATATCATGGGCGCTGTTGTTGACGATGTTGATGCGCCCGAACCCGTCGATGACCTTCAACTGCCCGGCGCTGCCGCCCGTATTCAGAATATGGCCGAAGATCTCCATCCGGCCGCCTTCCACCCGGACACCTTCCAGTTCGATGCGGTCCATCTCGACATTGTAGAAGGCTTCAATGTTTCCGGATGAGGCGACACGGTAAAAAGGCGATGCCTCGGGGTCCAGATCGATAAACCGGCGCTGGATGAAATCCGCGCGCGCCCAGTCGATGGTCTGCAGATTGCCGAGCTCGTCCAGCAGCTGCAGGTTCGCCGGGACCACCAGGGCCTGATCAGGAACCCCCGACTGGATGAGACCGTTGATATTGAGATAGCGGGCGCTTAAGAAGACATTGTTGCCGGCTATGATAGCGCTCTGGCCATTGGCGCTGCGTACGCCGTTTACAGCGCGGTCTGTTCTTGATGCTTCGGAGGCCTCGGCGACGTCTTCCCAATGGGATTTGGGATCGCCTCCCGCGTGGAAGAAGCCATCGATAAAACTCAGGACAAAGTCCCGGCCGGATTCAATGTCTATGGTATTGGCATTGATGTTGGCCTTAACGTGGATACTGCCGGCACTGTTCTTGATGGCCACGGTGCCGTCTAAGTTGGTGATGTTCCCGACCACCTCGATGGTAGGGGCCGGAAACGGATTATTGACATTTTGCGGGGCGTCCGGGTTATACGTCGCCTCGACATGGATCAGCGGTTCGGCGGAGTTGTCGGCAGTCACCACCGAAGAAAAAGCGGCCGCGGCACCGTTGTTGATCACCGATATATCCTGATTGTCGGACACGGGCCGGTTATTGAACAAAAAGGTCCCGCCGTTATCGTCATCGGGTATCGTCAGCCGGTTGGTCCGCAGGTACTTGGGGCTGTGGTTGACAATCCTGATCTCGGTGTCTCCCGGCGCCTCCAGGATCCCGGTCCCGACCAGCCGGTCTGCCAGGACATACATGTCCCCGCTCTGCGCGTAGGCGTCGTCGACATTGATAAACTCGACATCAGAAACGTACTGGGCCTCCCCTTCCGAAAGTTGATTTAATTCTGCCAGACTCTGTTTGAGGCGTACGATTTCGTTTTCATATGCCAGGCGGGTGTCATCGAGTTCCGAATACTCATTCTTGAGCTCTTCATAGCGTTCGATTTCATTGAGGATATTCTCGGCCAGGTTTTCGACGGTCTCAAAGAAAGTCACGCCTTCATCCTGCCGCAGGACATCCCCGTTCGCCCCGATAATGAGATACTGTTTGTTCTTGAATCCCGCCTTGACCTTCCCGAGGACCGTGACAACGGCTGAACCGGAGGTCGTGTTATTGCGTTTGGTGGTCTTGGTGGAGCCGCTGCCGCCGAATAATTTGGAGAAGAAGCCGACGATCTCTTTCCACAGATCGGTCGCCGTGCCGTAACCGTCGGAGTTTAACGAGCCGTTGTTCGCATACATATATACGTCGTTCAGGGCGCCGACGTCCGCGGTGGTATCCACGAAGATGTCGTTGGTGGTGACAGTACGCGCCTCGGCATCCGGACTGCCGTTGATGGGGATCGCGGTTTTATTGTTGATATCGACCCGGGCCCTGGTACTGATGGAGTTCTGCCGGCCGTACTCATCGCGACCGGCATACAAATGAATGTCCTTGTCCGAACGGATGACGACCCCGGGACGGACGATGGTATCGTTGTACACATTGGTCCGGGCAAGGGCCTCGCCCGATGCCCCTCCGGCCACCCCGTAGGTCTTGGTCTTCGCGTCGGCGTCCAAATTGACATTGCCTCGGGTGGCCAGGATGATATTGCCCTGGCTGATTAAATTGGCGTTCGTGCCGACCTCCACGCGGTTTTCATGAATGTCGTTCTTCAATTCCGATTCGGACTTGGCCACGGCAATCCCGCCGCCGGCGCTGAGTTTGACCCGGTCGGTGGCAGAAACGTCGCTGGTCGCGGATAAAACAAGATCACCGGATTCCACCGTGTCCCGAACGTCATTGACGACGTTTTCGGCCTCCGGCACGCCGACGTGGATCATTGTGTTCTGGCCGATCAACGCCTGGGTCCGGTTCGTGATGGATGAAGTGCTTTTAGCTGCCGGCAGGTCGAACACGCCACCGGAACCGGACGCCACATTCTGACCCACACCATTTTTGTCAAGATCCGTATTGGCCTTGGCCTTCAGTTCTTTGGCAAAAATGACATTGTTCGGACGGATATCGGCCGTGACGCTGGTGTTGACCGTGTTCGTGGCGCGGGCCCCGCTGGCACCGAGCACCGAGGCATTAATGCTGTCTGAGCGGGCGTTAAAAGTTCCGAAATAATCCGATAACAGGCTGAAGGTATCCGCTGTGATCACGTTCCCTGTCCCGTTTCCGACATAACTATTTACGTTGGTGGTCAGGGAACTCGTCGCATTGGCCGCGGAGTCGGAGATGATGCCGCCCTTTCCCGCCTTGGTATCCGCGAATACCGTATCCTTTCCGGAGGCCTCGATGCTGAGATCTCCGCCGTTAATGACGACCCCGGAATCGATATAACTATGAGTCGTTGTATTCGTGGTGGCGGTGGACCGGTTGGCGCCGCTGGCAATCAAACCACCGTGATAGGCCGAGGCGTATGAGCGTGTGCCGGTATCGTTGTTGGCCTTGACCTGAGTGGAGTTGCTCATCGTCAAGGTCGAGTTGCCACCGATATAGCTGTACACGCTGCCTTCATTTCGCGCCTCGGCCCGGGTGGCATCGCCACCTAATAAAAATCCTGAGGAGGCAAAGGCCTCTGCATTGGCGGAGGTCCCGTCTCCGTCACCCTGTTCCGCGAATACCAACAGGTCTTCGGCCTCGATCGCGACAATCTCTCCGATATAAGCCCGAATTTCGGGGCTTAGATCGACCTTGGAGTTCGAGAGGCCGACCGCGAATCCACCGAGGCTGATGCCGAAAGTGTAGGCATCACCGTTTCCGTCGGCCGTTGCCCGGACGGAGATTCCCTCCGCCACTTTCAGCGTAGCACCGTTACCGATATTGGCTAAGACTTCGTCGTCCACTTCCACCAAGGCGTCTAGTCCCAGACCGGACAAAACGCCCCCCGAACCGCCATAGGCGTTACTCTCATAATCAAAGTCGCGCTTGGCCAGTAAGGAAACGTTGTTAACGACTTTTTCCGGAAGTATTCCGATGCGGGTGTTGGCTCCGATATGACTTCGGGTGACACCGAATTGTTTAATCTTGGCTATAGATGCACCTGCGGTTCCTAAAGATAAACGGTATCCATGTGCGTCCGCATCCACCTTGCTGTTGAAATCGGCTTCAAGAGTCAGGTTGTTGGCTTCAACGATCTGCGTGTTATCTCCTAGCAAGGTCTCGGTGCTATTGTTGGCTTCAAACTCCGCTACCGCTGCCCCAATGGTTACACCCCCGAATTGACCGGCAAAGCCCAGTATCTCTGAATCTTCGATGTCGGTTTCGGCCTTCAAGGTGATATCGTTGCCGGCGGTAAGTTTGGCGCCGGCCCCGGTAAAGGCCTTTGTGGCCCCGTCGGTATTTCCGACGGCCACACCCGCCCCGATGCTGAGACCTCCAATGTCCGCGACACCGGCGGTTAATTGTAAGGCGTTAATGTCATGGGCCTTGATCCGAATATCGCGGCCACTATTAATGACGGCGTCGGAACCGACATAGGCCGTGGTGTTGGTGTCCTCAGTTTGGTTTTGATCGAAGGAATCATCGACGGAGATGCTTTCGTTTTGCGTCTCGGCGTTTATGTCCGCGAAGATATCATCGCGGCCGGCCTCGGTCTGAATACTGTCCGTCGTGGAACCCTGGGTGTTTGCGGTCTGCATGGTGGTGCCAGCTGCCTCGTTCCCTTCCCCGGTTAGATTGCTGGCAATCTTGGCCACCGAAACGGCCCCGCGCACACTGCCGATACCGGCCCCGGCATTGACACTCAGCGAATCGATGGACTTGTCGGACTCGGCCTCGACGTGAATATCCCTTTTGGCATAGACCTCCGATCCGGCCTTGATGGCCGCGGATGTCGAGGTACGGATGGTGGCCACATCGATCGAGGCCCCCAAACTCACCGCTCCCCCAGAACCGCCGCCGATATCGTCATCGATCTTCGAACGGCTCGTTGCCGTCACGTGGACATCCTGCTCGGCGGCTGCCAAGGTTTGGTCTTCATTGATGATGGTGGTGCCTTCCGCTTCTTCAATATAGGCCTCGGTCGCGGACTTGATGATGTTGGAGGCGATCGCGCCGGCGGCGCCCACGTACTTACCCAGGGCGGCGCTCACCACGTAGGAGGCAATTTCCTGATCCGCATCTGCCGTGACCCATAGCTGATCGTGGGCGGTCACCCGTGAATCGGTAATGCGGGCAACGGTGTCATTTTCGATTTTAGAGACCATCACCGAACCGCCCACGCCTCCGCCTCCGCCGACCGCCACGGCACCAGCCAGTACACCGAAGCCGTCGCCGTCGGCGCTCTTGCCGATCTTGACGGTGTTGTCGGCGGTCACCGATGCATTGCGTCCCGCCGTTACGGTGGAATCTTCGATATAACTCTCGGTGGTCGTGTCGGTGTTTAGAATCGGGACCGATCCGGCGATCGCCGCTATCGTGGAACCACCGCCGCTGACCACCACTGAGCGAATTCCCTCTTCACTGACGGCATCCACCGTTACATCCTGTTTGGCCCGCACAAGCGAGTCCCCCGAAATGTAGGCCTTGGTGGAATTCTTAATCTTGGTGATATCCACGGTGCCTCCGAACCCGGCAAAGTTCAGACCGACGGCCAGAGCACCGGCCTTAACATCGACATCGGTGCTGTTAAAGGCCCGGATAACCGCCGACTGGCTGTCGGCGACATCGGTCGTTTGCACCGCGTTCAGTTCCGCATCGTCGACATAGGCCTCGGTAGTGTGTTCCACCTCGGAATATGAAACGGCGCCGGCAAAAGCCCCGGTGCGCCCGCCGCTGACATTCATACTCCAGATATCATGGTCTTCGGAAGACTCGGCGACAATACCGATGCCGTTCAGGTCCACCGTGTTACCGGTGCCGTCGGCCTTGGAGATCATAAGCGCCTGTTGACCGTCCGCGTGCAGATCGGTCCCGCCGGCGGCATAGGCCTTGGTGGTATTCTTGGAGATATTGACACCGACCGTTCCGCCGATCCCGGTCGCGCTGGCCTCTTTTCCGGCCAAGGCAATGGCCAGCCGGCCGCCGTAGAAATTGATGTCTTCCGCCGACTCGGCGTGGATGTAGATGCTGTCGTCCGCAGTTAACTTGGCATTGTTGGCATACGCCAAGGTCTCATTGGTCAGCTTGTTGCCGGCCGCGGATCCCGCCACGGACCAGCCGCCCGACACGGACCCGCCCACCGCCACGGTCTCGATCTCCGCGTCCGATTTGGCGTCCACGATCACATTGCCGCCAGTGGAGTCCAGTTCGGCCGTCTCGGAATAGGCCCGGGTCTTGCTGTCGATTTCATTGTAGGCCGTGGAAATGCCGATCGCATTGGCCTGACTTAACCCGACATCACCCGCTCCGGACCCGATGCGTGAATCGTCTTCCGCACGAACGGCAATGTCCCCTTCCGAATCAACACTGCGGCCGCTGTCTGATTCATCTTGTATATACGCATCTGTCTCATTGGTGATTTCATTGATCGTCACGGCCACGGCGGCGGCCATAAAATCGAGGCTCCCTCCGATCGCCGCGCTGACCCCGATGATGTCGGCCATGTTTTTGGCGAACAGGTCGATGCCCGCCTGTGTGCCGAGATCACTGTTCAGCAGGTACGCATCGGTTTCATTGCCGATCTGGTTATAAGAGAATGACGCCCCGACACCGGCCTTGGACCCGTAGGAGACCGAACCGGCCACGGCCACGATCGACGATACATCGGTCGCGGTGAGCCCGACGGTCGTGGGCCGGAGGATCGAGGCGGCGGGATCGTCCTTCAGAGTGGACCCCTCGATATAACTATTGGTCTTGTTGTGGATTTCGTTGACGGCCACCTGGCCTGCGATAGCGATCCCGGAGCCCGCCGGATTGTGGGCGACGGAACCGCCGGCCGCCACGGCGTCGATATCCGCTTCGGACTTGGCCTCGAGATTGACGGCGGCACCATCCGCGGTCACCTGAGATGAACGGATGAACGCGTCATTTTGCAGTTCGATGGTATTGACCGTGGCCGCTCCCGAGAGTCCGGTGGACGTGGTCCCGGCCCCGGCTACGATGGTGGCGGACCCCGTCACCCCGTCGATGGCGCTGTTGTCCATGGCCGACAGGTCGATCTGTTCGGCGTTCACTTCGGACTCGTTGATGTAGGCGCGGCCTTTGTCCGAGATGGTGTTGTAGGCGACGGCACCTGAGAAGCCCACGCCGTACTTGCCCGCCCCGCCGGAGGCCGCTCCCCCGCTGCTGGTGGGCGACTCTCCGGCCGGACTGACCACGGCCCCGGCCAGCGACCAGGAACTGATGGACCCCTCGTTGGCCGCGGCGACCTTGAGTTTACCCGATGTGTTCACTTCGCCGTCCGTATCATCGGTGTGATCGGCGTTGCCGGTGTCGTTTCCGATCACCGCCTGGGTATTGCGGTCGATATCACTGAGGGAAATGGTGAATCCGACGCCGACCGCGCCGCCCTTGGTGATGCCGCCGCTCACATTGTACAGCTGCGCTTCGTCACGCGCCTCCACGATGACGTTTTCGGAATCATCCCCCGCCTCATTCCACGCCCCGGCGCCCGTGGTGATCGCGGCGCCGTCATCGATGAGGGCCAGGACATCATTGTCGACGTCGAGGTAACTAAAGGTGCCGCTCACGCCGTATTGACCGGCCTTGCCCCCGGCCTCGGCGATGGCGATTGTCCGGGCCTCTGAATCGGCCCTCACCTTGAGCTTGTCCGCGTACACCTGTGCGCTGTTGTCGATGACGGCCTCCACCACCGATCGGTATTCGTTTTGCAGATACGCCCCGCCGACACCGGCCTTACCGCCACCGACTCCAATTCCTTTAAGTCCGAACACGCCCGACAGATTGACCGTCTCGATGTCCGCCTTGGCCTCAACCTTGACGTCCTGGGTCCCGGTCCGGAAGCTGTCGGTTTGATTGATGAGCTCCTGGTCCTGATTGATCCGCGCGCTTTTGCCGATGGTGGCGGTGCTCTCGGTGTCAAATCCGGCGAAGTTTCCGGAGCCGGAGACACCGATATCCTCAACGGCGGCATTGCTCTGCGCCCAGGTGGTGAAGAATCCGTTTTGGATTCCAATGTTTGTGTTGAGTTTGTCGGTGATATCGGACACGCCGCTGATCTGATGCCACTCGATTTCATAGGGAATCGACACGTCGGACAGGACATGGATGAGTTGTCGAGCATCCACTTCGGCATTGTTATTGACGGCTGCCGCGGCATCGTTTTCATACAGCCCGACGGCCACCGATCCCGCAAAGGCTTTGCTTTTCTGGGCCGTGAGGCCGGAGTCCACCGTGGCGACGGTGCTGTTTTCGACAACATCCGTAATGAGCGATTCAACGTTGACATTCTGGTCCGCTTCCACATCTGCGTTGCCGTTGATCTCAGCGGTGGCTGTGTTGTGATGTTTTGAAATGGACAAAGCCGCGGACAGGGCAAAATTCGCCTTGGACTGTTTGTGCGTTCCCTGGGTTTCCCGTCCCAGGGCCTGATTCCAGCGGTCCTTGGCTTCGGTGCCGCGTCCCTTTCCTAAACTGATAATGCTTCCCCCGAACAAACCGCTTCCAACCGCGGACGTGGCGTTGGCATCGTTCTTTAGTGATGATATTTCCGATGTTACGACAACGTTACCGCTTGAGATCAGCTCTCCGTCGACCTTGGCCGTAGTAGTGAAGTTCGATTCCGAATAGGTCACCGAGACCCCCAGGACGCCGTCTTCATATGCACCCACGGTGGCCGCCGCGTCCAGTGATTTATCGGAATACGCCTCGACGTTGATATTATTTCCTTTAATTGTCGAACCCGATTGGATGTCTGTCGTAGCGGTGCTGTTGACCAGAACCACCGTGTTAGCCAGATCCGCCTTGGTCCCGGCCGACGAACCGCTGAGTTCGCCTAAATTGAACGTGAAAGACTTCATGCTCATTAGGACGTCCGTCTCAGATTTTACGGTGACATCACCACCGGCCGAAATGAGTGCACCGTCTTGAATTGTCACACCGGCAATGGCATCTGCTTCGCCGTAGGCCACTGAGGCGGCGATGCCCGCGGCATCCAAAGTAGAATTCGTCGTGGCGGATGAGCGGGCTGTGAAATTCTCCGAAGCCGCGATGTCCGCATGGCCGATCATAATGTCGGAGGTCGAGTCCTGATTGGTGATCGCCCCGAACAAGAACACGTCATTGATGAAATCGAGCGCGTCGATAAAAAAGTCGCTGGCCTGGTCCGGGCTGTCAAAACGCCCAAAGGTATTGGCTTCAGAAATCAGGGAGACATTCTTTCCCTTGATAGTCGCATTCCCAACCGTGATGCCGGAGTTCGCCATGGATATGTTTGAGATAATTACCTGACCGGCCTGATCGGCGATGGCCTCCAGTGTGACGTCTCCCGCGTTATGCCCGTTATCGGCGTAGGCCGTGAGCCAAGCGCCGTCGTTCACATTGATTTGGTCGGCCTCCAATCTGAGATTTCCGGAATCTCCAACGGAGGTCCCCGTTTGATGATTGGAGCCGATGATATCGCGTGTTGAAAGCAGGACATTCTCATGAATCGTAATTCGTTGGTCGGCTTCCATTGTTAAATCGGCACCATCGGTTAAGTGGTCCATCATCACATCCAACGTAGGGGGGTCGATCAAAATACTTCCCTTACGCCCGTCATCGGATCTGGCGCTAAGGTGCCCTGACCACAGTACGTTATTCCCGGCACTGAGTTCAATAAATCCCCCATCTCCGGAGATCTCTCCCCCACTGACGTCAACCATGCCAAATTCATCCAGCCGTGCGTTTTGTCCGCCCCACAAGTAAATCTTGCCGCCCGAAGAATTCTCTTCCGCCCCCTTGGCCGTCACCAGGGATCCGTCCGTGAGTAACAGGTCACGGCCCGACGCGATGCTGATGTCTCCGGCGTCCGAACCCGCTGCGCCGTCTGCGCGCACCTCACCGGATATTTCAATGTCGTTGAGCGTCACGATTTCGATGACCCCGCTGTCATCGACGCGGATATCGGCCCCGGCGCTGGCGCCGTCGATATTGATGATATCCCCCAAAGTGGGCACGGCAGCAGAATGACCGGCCCGGACCTGTCCCGCATGGTCCACCGATCCGGCCGCGATGCGGACCGCATCCAGCGCGTTGATCTTGCCTTTGATGGAGATGATTCCGTTGTCGGACAAGGGGACGTCACCGGCCAGGACCGCGCTGATCGCGGCTGAGGATACGGTGCCCGAGGGGGAGACGATGCTCTCCAGGAATTCCTTTGTGGGCGTGATGGCTGTGAGCGATCCGACATTGATCACACCTTCCGCCCCGACCACCAGGCCGTGCGGGTTCAGGAAGAAGACATTTCCGCCGACGGCCCCGTTGGCAATCGAAGTGAGGACCCCGTCGATGTGTGAGGTCCGGTCGTGGACCAGGTTCAGCAGATTGGTCGTTCCCGCCGGCAGATGCAGGTTGACGGTGTTGCCCTGGTGGACGTCAAACTTGGAGAAGGAGTTCAGCGCGTTGTTGCCCTGGCGCGTGGCGGTGAAGACGTCGGTGGTCTTCCCCTTGATGTCGAGCGTCGTCTGCGTCCGGCCGTCGGTCACGATCTGCTGGGCGGCCGCCAGCGAGGTTTGCGAAACGATGAGACAGGCCGCGGTGAAGATGGACGTGAATTGATGAAGCATCGAATGTCTGCGCATGATCAAAACCTCGCTTGAACGTAGTAGTGAAATCTGATGTCGTCTTCGTTAAAGGGATGGTCCAGGATCGGCACCCCGAGGGTCAGTTTTCCGGAGACGAATTTGGTGATATCAAAGGTGAGCCCCACGCCCACGCTGGCGATGGCGTCTTGATTCTCATTCTCGACGTCCCCGATCAGGCGGAAGATATTCCCGTGGTCCAGGAAGGCAAAGAAGCGCGGCTGCCGGACGGCGGGGACATGCTGCAGGACCGCCAGCGGCGCGTCGATCTCCAGCTGCACGGTGTACCCGTTGTCGCCGATCAGCATCCCCTCGGGAAAACCGCGGACGGTCGCGATCCCGCCGGCCTGAAACTGTTCGGAAGACGGCAGCAGTTCGTCGCTGGCCAGCTGCAGCTTTCCTCTTAGCTGAACATAGAGGTCCTTCTCCTCGTTCAGGCGCCAGCGAAAATCCACGTCCCCGTTGTATTTGACGAAATACCGGTCGCCCTGGTTGAATTCGTCGAAGCCGTTGGTCAGCGTGTGGCGCGTGTAGGCATATCCCTTGTCGAGAAACAGCAGGGCGTCGACGCCCATATTCAAGGTCAGCACGGTCCCTTCATACGTAAACAGGTTATCAAAGGCATTGGTCGATTCCTTGTAGTCGAAGCGGGCCACGCCCTTGACGATGCGGCGGTCCTCCACGATCAGCGGATGGCTGCCGTAAACCCCGACATCGGTAAATTCCCCGACCACATCGATCGCCTGCAGCGGCCCGGATACGATCTCCGTATCGGAAAAGTCAAAACTGACCCCCAGGCGCGTGTCCATCGTGTTGACCGGCAGGTCGTAGGAGACAAAGAAGTTCGACATCCCCTCGGCAAAGACGCCCCCCACATTGAAGGCGTCGCGCACGCCGAACACGCTGCGCATCGTCGCGTAGGTGCCGTAACGGTACAGGCCGATCTCGTCGCGCCCGGCATTGTCCGTGAAGACCAGGGCCGAAAAACGGTTTGGTTCGTCCACCACGATATTGACCAGGCTGGTGGCGAATTTGCTGCCCGGCTCCAGGGTCGAGCGCACGGAAATATCGTACAGCGAACTCATCCGGACCAGGTCCTTTTCCAGCTGCCCGAGGTCGATGATCTCTCCCTCCTTCTGTTCGACGCGTTTCATGACAAAAGTCCGGCGGGTGCTCTTGTTGCCTTCGACCCGCAGCCGGTCCACGGTCGGTTCGATCAGCTGAACATCCACACTGCGGTCCACGATTCTTTGCGGCGGCAGGATGGCGCGGGCCAGGGCGTAACCCTGCTCCCGGTACAGCGTATTGAATTGGTCGAGCATCGCATAGAGTTCCTTGATGCTGACCTTGCGGTTGAGATAGGGACGGATCACGGACGAGATCTCTTCGTCCGACAGGATCTCGGACCGGCTGACGCTGATATTCTCGACAAAGATGACCTGCTGATCGCTCAGGCGGTTGATTTCGGGTTCGATCTCGGGAGCGGATATGACCTGGCGGTCCTGTGTTTCCTTTTTCCGGATGGTGGTGCGGATGTCCTGTTCTTGCCGTTCTTCCTTAAAGCGTTCAGCGGTGGGGGCCGGGCTGATGCCGAAGCCGGCCTGACTTTGCGCCCGGACGGCCGGGACACGGGCCAGGAGCGCTAGGATGACGAGGACAGGAAGGTAATGAATTCTCATAAGCTGTTATCAGTACGATGCTTTCGTCTTAGGTGCAAAACAGGAATAGTAGTTTAACACAATCGAAACCAAAAGGGTGGAAAAAGACGGGCCCGCCGGGAGCAGGCCGAAGGCGGAATGTGAATGTATCTCATTGTGTCTCAGGAGTATGCGAAGGACCCCCTCCGCCCCCGGCGGCAGGACAACGACCGGTCAGGCTGGGTACGTGGAAATACCGACGTAATTTGAGGAGATTGCCTTAAAATCAGGCAGGTGTTGAGACGGGCCGGCGGATGGAGCAGGCAATCTGGTGCACGGGAAATTCAATTCTAGTTATGGCATTGTTTGGAACGAACGGCCGTGTTGGCTTCAAATTGCGTTTTTGTCGCAAGGGAATTTCCGTCCGCGGCAATAGTGACGGCATCCACGACCGGCCACTCCAGAATCAGCTTGTCCTTGCCTTTTTGCTTCCAGAACCCTTGAAAAACGCCGGCGTCGACGGTCCCGTCGGCCTTCAGTTCAAGCCTTATCCCGTCCGGCCGTTTCCAGATTCCGACCGGGCCGTCCCCGGTGGATTGTTCGCGTGTCATGGACAGCGGACGCTTAAGACTTGATTCTCCGGTGTATGTTTTGCCTCCCGGTTGGGCGTTCATGTAATCATAAATGCTGGGCCATTTGACGGTAAACTGATTCGGCGATGCGCCTTGTTCCCATTTGGCTTTAAATATTCCGATATCCACCCTTCCGTCGGCAAATACCTTGACGTGAACTCCGTTCGACCAATCCCAGCAGCCCACAAACGCGGCCGATGTTTCCGTCACTTGCGGCGTTGCGGTTGTTTGAAACAAATCGCGCAACGCGCCGGGGCCGTCGTCTTCTTCCGCTTCCCCCAGAGACGCGATGGGTTCCGGCTCCGCGACAGGCTTCTTCGTTTTGACGGCCACGTCTTTGACCGTGAGCCACTTGGTTTGGTGGGCCCAGACCAGTTGGTCCTGAAAATGAATGAGCGAACCGTGATAGAATGCGCCAATCCGCATGCGTTTGGTCAGGTCCGGCCACTCGGATTTTTCCTTCCAGTGATCGCCTTGCCAAAAGTGAAAGCGGCCGTGGTCGAATATCCATCTGTTTTTGGCCTTGTCGAGTTCCTGGGTGTAGGCGAGCACGTAAATACCGCCGTCCGGTGCCCGGTCGATAAACCGGGCGTTGGGGACCTCCGGCATCAATTTCCAGGAAGAGCCTTGCCGTTGATAAATGGAACCCGAGCGCGGTTCCGGCGTGGGCGGCATGGTTAACAGCCACAAATTGCCCCCGGAATCGAAAGCGAATGAGGTTGCGTCTCCCGGCAGGTTATTCAGGTCATGCCACGCGGCCCCGTCATAATACACGGGATTCGGATGTTGTTTCAGCCAGTCTTTGTGGGCCTGGAAAATGGGCGCCTTTGTCATGGCAACCGCCTGTCCGCCGGGGCCGGTCACGACGTCGTGCCCGTAGGCTTCCTGCCGGTTCCAGTTTTTGGGGCCTCCCCGGTAAATGCGGCCAATTTTTGTGGTGACCCAAAAATCCCCGTCCGGGGCCACGGACAGACGGTGCGCGATGCCCGACATGCGGTCGGGTTCCTTCATCCGGCCCATCTGTCCGTATATGTTTTTGCCGTTAGCCTTTTGGCCCTTAACCGTCAGAGAGTAAAAAAGATCTTTTTTTTTATCGTACATGAGTCCCTCGGCAAAAGGATCGATATCAATCCATCTGTCGCCGACCAGCTTGTTGACGTTCCCGTTGGTCATATAGAGGCTGCCGTCCGGTCCCATGGCGACGTCGGAGTGTTCGGCATGAAGCCGGTGCAATTTTTCGTAAGCCGTAACGGGGGCCGTGCGCCACATTAATTCGGCATGCGAAGTGGCGGCGGACAATAAGGTGACAAGTATGCTGGTGAATATGATTCTTTGGGTCATTGCTTTGAGCTTTCTGCGTGGGCGGTTAGCGTTTAATTGGCGGCCGGATTTATATGCGCTGAATGAATCTTAAATCAGCACGGCCGATTATAGCGTGATTGCCGTCGAAGCTCAAGGCGGGAATTAAGCGGTGGCGTGAACGGATTTTGCGGATGTCAGAAGGCGGCTGGATCAGCCTTACGGGGATTACTGTTTTAACAACCCGTAGGACCGCAGGCACGTCCTTCCCAGCTCGATGCGTTTGGGCAGATCGGCCGCGTCGCCGAGGTCCATGTTTAAGGCGAACGTGTAGATCCTGCCGTTCGCGTTGATCCATCCCACCCACCAGCCTACGGCGGGCTCCTCCTTGGTCCCCCAGCCGGTCTTGCCGTATAAAGTCCATCCCGGTTGCTGCTCGAGCTGAATGATGTCGCGGACCGCGGTCTGTATTTCTTCAGGAAACGGTAGATCCGCGCCGGCCAGCCGGGCGAGGAATTGTGTCTGCTCCACCGCGCTGATCTTAAGCGGTCCGTCCAGCCAGAAGCGGTCGACCACGGTCCCGACGGTGTTGTTGCCGTAATCGATCTTGGAAACGGCGGACTGCATGAATTCCAATCCCGTACGCCGGGCAAGTTCCTGGTAGACCGGGACATTAGAGATGGGAATCGCGTCGCGCAGGCTCATGTCCCTCTCCCACGCCGCGATCGGCTGCGGTTGTCCGCCGTAGGGCAGAATCTCATCGACATCGCGGACCGATCCTGCGGCCAGGCCGATCAGAGTGTTGGGGATCTTAAAAGTCGACGCCGGGATAAATCGCGTCCCGGCACGCTCACGGTTGTGTCCGACGAAGACCTGCGCCTTCGTATCGTAAAGCACAAAGGTCCCTTCCGCCCCGCTCTTTTCAAACGCCCGCGCCATCGCCGGGCTGTCCTGCCACTCCAGGGCCTCCGCCGGGACGCCGGACCACAGGCCGACCACGAGCAATGCCAATATTTTCAGGAGAAAGCGGTGATGCGTACGCGACATATCAGTCTTCCTCCGGGACCTGGGCGTGCCAGGCATGGATAAACAGGGTTTGATAGAAGCGTACGGGAGTCTCGAATCCCCCGGCGGTGGTGAGCACGGCCACCTTATCTTTCCACATTTCCGCCGTACGGGCCGCGTCGGCCGGTGCGCTGCCGGCCAAGATTTGGGAAGCCTCCCAGAATGCCATCAGACTTTGAAATCGTTGCGGATCGTCCGGTGCGGATAGATCTGCGGTGATAAGTCTTCCTCCGGGACGCAGGCGCCGGGCAATGCCGCGAAAGAAGTCCGAGCGTTTTTCTTTATTGGTGATGAACTGCGAGACCAGGATTGCTGTCGCCGCGTCGAACTCTCTCGTTTCGGGAAGGGAATCGACGTATCCTTCGTGAAACGTGCAACGCGGAGTCACGCCCGCCTGTTCGGCCTTCTCCCGGCAGACATCCAGCATCGGGCCCGACGGATCGGCGGCGGTAAAGGACCAACCCGGGAAGTGGCTGGCCAGGTCCAGCAGTTCGGCTCCTGTTCCCGCGCCCACGCACAAGATCTTCGCGTCAGCCGGAAGGTCCTCAAGGATGAGCCTGGTCAAAAAACCGAGCCCGGCGCGCATCGGCGCCAGCTTTTGCCAGCGCGTGTCATAGGAAGCCGCTTGCTCACGCCCGAAAAAACCCGAGGTGTTACCGGCCATCCGCAGCCGTCCCGTTCTTGGGGGTCACGTAAGGATGAATCGGCAGCATGTAATCGGCCTTGCCGATGGGCAGGCCCTTCATGCGCAGGATATCGTAGGCGGTGACCAGATGGAAATAAAAATTGGCGATCAGAAAGTCGTTGAGATACGCGCGCCCCGGCATATCGAGAATCACGGTGTTGAGGTCCAGGTGGACCTGTTCGGCGAGTTTGCCCTCATCCAGCGGCGCCGAAGCGAGCAGTTCCAGGGTGTGGGAGATGCACGCCTTAGCCTGCGCGGCGGTGGCGATGTCCGGGCTCATGTTATCCGGCCCCTCCCCCAGCATCCACCGCGCGAAGTTGCGCGGCTGATTGCAGGTGAACACGACCTGGGTCGCGAACGGGAACATGTCCTCCACGATGCGCGCCGTCATAAAATCCGAGTCGTTTTCAAAGTGTTCCTCCGCCTTGTTCAGCAGGTGCTGAAGCATACTCAGACGGGAGGAGAACAGGGATGGGATGGTTTCCAGGGTCATAGGAAGACTCCATTTATGCGATGGCTGAGAGTTATGGAAATTCGAATTTGTGAATGTACGAAGGGCCGAAACAAATCCGAATCTTGGAGTACCCGAGACACATTGGAATTATCGAATCCCCGAATCTCCCAAACGCGCCCTGCTCTGTTTGGGACATTGATAAATTCGGTGATTCGGTATTGTCTCGAGCATTCGGTAATCGATATTGTTTCGGACATTCGAACATTCGAAGATTCGACATTCCCTCGAACATTCGAGTATTCGAAAATTCGAAATTCTACCCCCGACGGGTGTATGTGATCAGCATACTGCGAAACTCCTCCCCGCTCTCATCCTCCATGAACATCTCAAACGTCCAGGTGTCCTCATCCACGAAGGTGGTTTTGGAACGGTTCCAGCGTTCGCTGTTGGTGAGCGGGCAGGAGAATGTTCCTTCTTCCTCGACGCTTCCGTCCTCCGCCAGTTCTCCGGAGGAGACCATCATGCCGGTGGCCATGCTGTCGAGCCAGATGCTTTGAAATTCTTTCTGGATATTATCGTAACCGAACAGCCCCATACCCTGAAACGGCTGGCCCATCCACTCGCTGTTGAATTCCTGTTTGATGAACCGCCCGCCGAAGATCGCCTCTGATTCGGCTGTGCCCATGCTTTCCTCAGCCGGGGCGCCCGGCGCCATCCAGTGCTGCACCTTCGCGTCCCACGACCCGGCCATCTTGGCCAGTTTTTCATGCATGGCGTTGGGAGTCGAGTACGCCTCAAAGTTCTTCATCATCTCCATCTCCTCCGGCGTCATCTCTCCCATCTCCCCCATGTCACCGGCAAAGACCGGGGCGGATAGTGTGATGGCGAAAATGGTCAGGAAAAGTATGGATGATTCTTTCATTTGATGCTCCTTATTAGAGTGTTTGGGTGTCTACTGTTCCGGGGTAAATCATTTGGATGCTGTTTATTTCCGTGTAGCCTTTGCGAACTTGTTTCGTCTCATTACCAAAATGTAGTAAAGAAGTGTCCCTATAAACGGAGGGAAAGCTATTAAGAAATTATAAAGCCATTTTGTGTCCCTCGAAGAAAATCGCCTATTTTTTTCTAAATCTATGGTGCAATAAATTCCGGCAACTCCCCAGCCAACCGGGACAATAAGAAGCCAATAATTTTCAATAAACTCACATACGGTGTCTATCATGCCGTGAAAAAGGTGTTGTTATTTAAGTGGTTGCCTTGTCTGGTTTTGGGGTGTTCTGATGCCATATATTAGTAATTGTTGTAGCCGTTAACACCGCTTACTTGCTGTCCAGTTTCAAGTGTTTTCCGGGGGGGTATCAGAATCTTGCAGTAACTTTCCGAATGGTTTGAACTCAATTCCTTCAGATCTCGTTTGTGCCCTCCAAACGATATTTGCGATTTCCTTTATGTTTTCAACCAACGGGCGAGTATCTTTGCCAAATTTACCCAAGGTAATGCCCGCGTCTCCTATAAGGCCCCAAAATCTATCAACATTCGACATTTTTTTATGTAATTCGGATTGCAATTTCTCTAATCTTCTAAGTAATCTGTTTTTATGATCTTCGGCAATGCTTTGACAGTCTGTTAGGAATTTGCGTAAAGTATTTATCTTATTTTGTATTTGTTCTATTTCTCCTGCAGTAAAGGAGTATGCAAATTCTTCCCCCAGATGCGCACGAAAATTTTCGCGTATGGAATCTATGGAGTTGATTTCCTCCGACATAATACGTTTTGCGTTTTCCAATTCAACTTGATTCTTATAATTAGAGAAATATGTGAGCAATAATTTTAAGTTTCGATCAACATCATCGGAGAATGAGATGTCCGGGACTTTTATTGCGTCAGGTAACTTAGTTTTAATTTCAAGTAATATGGAATAGAGTGGGATCAATTCTTTAAATTTATCCATAGAAGGATTTGGACTTCTACGGCAAATACGTAAGCCGTCCGCACAAATATTTTTGGCTGCATCGATTGGAATAAGTGGCAAATCATCGATATATTTTTGTGAAATAGACAAAGTTACCTCCGGATAAAAAGTTAGTTAGTTCAATATATATCCATTCACAGTAAATATACTTATTAACCATTGATGATATTCTAAAAGATTATTAAAAATGGTGTCGTTTCTCATATTCCCATCATCGTTACAGATTTACAACTAAAGCATCCACTACCGTACGCAGCGACCTTGTTCACTTAGAATGCGACGATAATGTTGTATTATCTCCCACCCCCCGAAGACCGTCAACAGACTTGATTCCACCTCAAGCGTAGAAATGTGCAAAAAGGTCAGTTGAACGATACTGCCTTAATTCTTTTTAACGACGGATTTAAGATACAGTTCCTCGACCTTCTGCCGCGCCCAGGGGGTGCGGCGCAGGAAGGTCAGGCTGGATTTGATGCTGGGATTCGACCGGAAGCAATTGATTTCAATCAACTCCCCCAGCTTTTTCCACCCGTAATGCATGGACAGAAAGGTGACCATCTTCTCCAGCGTAACGCCGTGCAGGGGGTCGTTGGAACGGTGCATCGCGTGCCTATGGCCTCAATTTAATTGCTATTGTTATTCGGCACTGCCTTCACCGGCTTGTATTTCCCCTTGCAGAATTCGACCGCCCAGGCCTGCTTTTGAATGTTCTCGGCTCGCACGTAACTGCAGTCGTTGCGGTCGAAGCCTTCCGGCCGGGTGGCGGGCAGGTCCTGGGGCGGGATGGCCATTTTCCAGTACGGGGTCACGAAAAACAGGATGATGCAGATGATCCCCACGCCCCACAGCCATTTGCGCATCCACCAGGTTGCCGCAATGGGGATGACGAAGGCCAAAAACGCGATCCAGCTGGGGTAGGTGTACTGGCCGTAAAATTTAACGCCCAAGCCGCAAATGGTCATGGCCAGAAACGGGACCAGGGCCAAATACGGCGCGACGGTGGCGCACCCGTGCCCCAGTTCATATCCGGAGTAATAGGCCCCGCGCGGACCGTACAGTTTGACGTCTTTGACCAGGTCTTTGAGGTCCTTGTCGGACACCGCCGGTTTGGCAATCGGCGCGCCGCAGTTCGGGCACGCCGCCGCCTTGTCCGATACGCTTTTACCGCATTCCCCGCATTTGATAAGTGCCATAAGGCTGTTCCTTTCCTGATTTGATGGGGCTTTGAAGCCACAGGCCCTGATTTCCCGGCGTCGGTATTCTACAAAATTATCATCGATTCTTAGTTATGATGTCGAAGTCCCTGGCCTGTACTTTTGTCTTTATCCTTGCCTTCCAGCTTTTCGAGCCTATCCTGAGCTCTTTTAAGGGTTTTTTCATGTCTGGGGATGAAGACATTCTTTACCCAGTCTTTATGTGGAGGCAGAGCTTTGCCATCCCGAAATTTTTCCGTAAACAATGCACGAAATCCGTTCCAATCCGCGTGCATATTGTATTCCAGATATTCATGTCCTTTTTGAATCGACTCTTCGAGATACCTAATGCGTGCCAAAACGGATTTGATATTTTGATTCATACAGGTATATTCCACTCTATTAATCCCTTTGAAAATAATTATCACACGCCGTGCGGAACCGGTTCCAGAGTTCTTCGTCTTTGTCGCGCGGGACCGGGCCGGTTTCTTTCCATTGCTGCTGCAGCTCCTTGATCCGCTCGCGGGCACTCTGGAAGCTCTTAAGCGCGATAAGCTTCTCGACCTCCTCGCATATCTCCTCTTTTTTCCACAGGTTCTCGAGGCGTTCGCGGTCTTTCTGCTGAAAGTACTCCTGGCGGCGGGTGAAAAAGCCGTCGCACGCGCCGCGGAACCGGGTCCACAGTTCGTCGTCCTTCTCGCGCGGGACCGGGCCGACGTCCTTCCACTGCGCCTGCAGCTGCTTGATCCCCTCGGCGGCGGCCTTCCAGTCATCGGACAGCGCTAACTCCTCGGCCTGCGCGCACAGGTCTTCCTTGAGCTTCAGATTTTCCTGACGGGCCTGGTCGAGTTCTTCGTAATGCTGTTTGCGGGCCTCATAGAAACGGTCGGCGGCGGCGCGGTAGCGGTTCCAGATCTCGATGTCGCGCACCTCGGACACGGGACCGGATTCCTTGAATTGTTCCTGCAGTTCCTTGACCTCCTCCGAGGCCACCTTCCAGTCGTCGGTCTGCGCCCAGGCCTCGATCTGTTCGCAGATCCGGATTTTCATGGCGAAGTTTTCGTCGAGTTCTTTTTCAACGCTGTCTCTGAGCGCGTGCAGTTTGGTGAGCAGTTCGTCGAAATCGCCGAGGGCGTCGGCGGCGGGGATGAATTCGAGCAGTTCGTAGATCTTGGTGAGAAAACGCGCCTTGTGCTCGGGCTGTTCGGCCTCGGCCGCGAGTTCGTCGTAATACTTCCACAGTTCCTGAAAGCGGGCCGCGAGTTTGGCGAAGGTCTCTTCCTCACGGCCGGCAAAGACCTGCCCGACGATCTTGCCTTTTTTAAGCGTGAAGTCTTTTTGCCATATCTGCCCCTGGTCCGTGACATACCCCCACGGCCGGGCCAATTCGTTGGCGGTGCGGTAGGATTCGGGAGATTGTTCTTGATCAGCAGACATACTATTGTCGGTAAAATTTATTTCCTGACTACAGATTTATTTGACTTTTATGATCTTTGATATAGTGGAATAGGCGGTCTGCAATCATCTCACCGGAGTCGAAATATTGGTCATCCAATTCCGATAAAATGTCGAGTAAACAGTCATCGCCCTCCTCATCGGCGTCGATAGCCGCAGTTATCGCTTCGACAGTCAGTGGACCATTAATTTCCAATTTGCCAATGGCCATGTGGGTAATTCGGGCGGTCTTGGGACAGGCGATTTCTTCCAATGCCTTTACGATCATTACCGCATATTCGTTTGAGGAGTTACTGAAGAATTGATGATAACCGCCGTTGTTAACTTCCCGTTCCAACGCTTCTATCGCGAGAACAATCCGTTCTGTATCCGTCAAATTGGATAAGCCGACTTCACTGGCTTTTTGATCAAGGGCCTCCTCAAAGGCCATCACGATGGACTCGATCCGGTATTCTTGCTCCAGACTTATGAGCTCATCGACGCTTTGTCCCTCGTAGCTTTCTAGAAAATCTTTGTTATCCATGGCTTGTCCTTTGGCAACCGTTCCTGATTATTGGAATTTTCCCATAGATATGTTCAAGTTCGTTGGCATGCTTCAAAGGTTTGGCAGGCTCGTTGGCGCTCTGAAATGCGTCTTCGGTCGGTGTTTGATCGGAAGTCACGGTCCCCCCTTATATCGGTTCCAAGGGCCAATTATAACGGTTTTGCCGGGGAAGCTCAAGCGCGGGATGGCGCCCGCCAATGTGTCTTACGGCAGCGCCCAACGCATGGCGCGGCGCAATTCGGCGGTGCCGTCTTTGTCGTACCAGCGACCGTGAGCCAGGATGAGGCGTTCCGGTTTCCAACTTAAAATCCGGGTGAGGCATGCGCGCACTTGCGAGTGGTTTCCGAAGAACAGAAGGCGCAGGTCAAGCGGTGTCTGCCCATCAGGATCACATACGCGCCCGAAGCGCAACAACCAGTGCAACGTCTTGGGCGTTTTGGCCGGCTCAAAGTTTTCGATCATGTCGGCCACGATCAGGGTTTGGCTCGGCCTATGGAAGAAAATAACTTCCTGCATAAACCGGTTGCCACGCAATATTAGCTGATCGATTTCCGTCGCCCAAGCGGGGTCCGGGCCGTCGGCCAGATCACGGTCAAAGGAGATTGAAATATGTTGCGTTGCCGCCCTTTCCCGCACTCCTGGCGAAGCCCATGCCGTGGCTTGCGGATAGGCTTTTTTCCATGCCGGAATCGACGCGTAGTGGATTTTATTGGGCGAAACCAGGTGTTCCACCGGTCCGAGCATGTCAATCGCCGTTTTTAGATTTTCGTCCAGCGCCACCGGAGACCAGATAAACAACCCACCGCTTTGTAACTGAATAATGACCATGCGTGTGGGAAAGGGTATTTTAAGCCAGGCCAGCGCCATGCGGATGATCGGGCCGTCGACGATCCAGATCCGATCTGCCACGGGTTTCAACACATTGATCGGTTCATAGAGTTTGGGCATAGATAAGTTCTATCCGCATACGGCACTTGTTGCCACAATTACTGAAAACGATCGGCGAGCTTGGCGACGGTCTCTTCCTCCCGGCCGGCAAAGACCTGCCCGACGATCTTGCCTTTTTTAAGCGTGAAGTCTTTCTGCCGGATCTGCTCCTGGTCGGTGACATACCCCCACGGCCGGGCCAAATCCTGTGCCTTTTGATGGGATTCTGAAGCAGGATGATTATCTGAGCTCATGGGTTTCTTTCTGGTCACCGGTTCTGCATGAACTAATCTTCGGCGGTAAACTCGATCTTCAGGGGCAGATGCACTCCCTTGATCCGGTCTTTAACGACCGCCTCCACCGTGTACAAGCCTAACAGATCGCTGTCTTCGATCATAAAGGCCATATTATTTTCGGAAAGCTGGATGCTGTTGAGCGGCGAATCATTGGGTCCCTGCAAGACCGGGACGTCCTTGAATTCCCCGTACACGGACCCGTCGGGGGCAGTGACCTTCAAATCCGCTGTCACATCCGTTGTCGCGTCCGTGGTCTTTCCGGGATTGATGAGCAGCATGATGACATGCAGTGTCTCATTTTTCTTGGCGGTGTCGAGTACCGATATGCGGGGCGGTGTGGGTTGGTTCCACTCTTCAAAGAAGCTTTCCTCCACAATCCACAACTGCGCGCCGAATCCGGCCTTGGACTTGATATTCTCCGAATCCGGCATGGGGCGTCCCTCCGACAGCCAGCCTTTCTCCGCGATCGCCGGCGAGGGCGACGCCCAAGCCGGTCCGTTGACGAGTAATAGGCTGCAGGCAAGGACGGCAACACATTTTATACCGGGAAATTTTCGTTGGATGTACATGATGTCTACGGGGTGTTTCGGCATCTGGCAATTATAGCTGTTTTGGGCCGTCTACTCAAGACGTACGTGTCCGTGCCGCGGAAGAAATAATTCCTTCATTATTGGGGATCCGTTTTGCTAGAATAGACCGAAACTTTTCACGGACAGGCGGTCGCCATCCAGGGGACCGCCTGGGTTACCACCCCCTACAAAGGACGGGAATAGATGAACGACGATTTTAACGCCGGTCTGGGCGGCATGGCCCCCGGGGCCAATTCGGACCCGATCGCCTACAATCACGGCAAGACCACCCGCGAGAACATGGAGATGCAGGCCGAGGCCAACAAGACGGCCAAAACCAAATATTCGCTGGTTCCGGACCAAAAGGTGGAGGTCTCCGGGGCCGCGGTGGGCTTCCTGATCTTCGCCCCGCTGTTTTACATTATGTATCCGGTCGGCGGTGCGTTGAATCTGGCCGGTGTGCTGGGCGTCACGGCACTGGTGGAATTCCTGCACGGGATCAAGGCCTACCAATGGTTGGCCGGTGGGGCCACGGCATTGATCATGATCCTGCCGGGGTATAAGGTCGAGAAATTCTGCAGCCGTTTCGCGCCGTACCGTTTTCTGCGTCACGTCCTGCGGGTCGGGTTGCTGGGCTGGTTGATGTTCCTGGCGATCCACTCCGGTGCCCGCAAGACCGGCGGGATTTACACGCCGACCTATGAAATCCCCTACACCGCCATCTTCTGGGGGTTGGTCACCGCTTTTTTTGCCCACCACATCACCCGCATGCTGGACGCCCTCTTGGGCCTGCGTCCGGCGTCGAAGAAGGAAATCCTCAAATATAGCCAGGCGCAAGCCGCTCCCGCCGGGAGCTTCACGGAAGGCCCGGTCGAATCCGGGGACCCCGCCCCTGCGACGACACCGAATAAAATCAGCAACTGGTGGATTTTTTGGGGGATACTCTACGCGATGGGATTGATTATGTTCTCCAAACACATCAATCCCGTCTACGGGATTCTCGCCTTTGTGGCCTTTGCGTGGATCAAGGTCAGGATGTACCGCCGCAAACACCGGTGACCGCCAGGACCTGTCCCCCGGAAGGGGACTGTCCCCTTTCACTCCGGGTCGGCCGCGATGACGGTCGGCCAGCTGCCTTCTCCCACAAATGTTTGGGTCAAATTCAGCTGCACCTTGTCGTGCGGTTGCATGGTGGTTTTATTTTTGTAGGTCCAGACCGTGCCGGTGTTGTTCCAGTCCCAGATGCGGACGATGGCCGTTCGCGACGGGCCGGTCAAGGGGGAACACTCCGCCAGTTTACTGCTGTCGGGCCGCGGGGTGATTTCGCGGATCAGGATGCCCACATCGTAATAGTGGTAATACTCGGTGTCATTCCAGTAATACTCTCCGGAGGCGATCGACAGGACCTCGGCGCTCACCCGGCAGTCCGCCTTCAACGGCTCTTCGTAGGCATGTGCCGGTGCGCCGATGAGCAGGAGCAGACCCGTTATCAAGATGACATTTTTCATACGCGTTTCCTTTGTCGTGGCGCGGGGCCGGAAGACCTGTCCCCCGGAAGGGGACTGTCCCCTTTTTACTCGCGCAGTTCTTTCGGTTCCCACAGCCCGATCATGCCGCCGGCCGGGTCTTTGAGGATTCCCAGCGCGCCCGTGTCCGGGACTTCTTTGCGCTCGACGCAGACTTCCGCGCCCAGCGTCCGGGCCCGTGCGAGCGTCTCTTCAAGGTTGGCCACCATGACATACGGCATCCATCCGGTGGGCGCCTGCTCCGGCCGTTTCAGAATGCCGCCGCAGATGCCGTCCTCGATGGGGATCACCGTGTAATTGCCGTCCGGCGTGTTCGGGCTGGGCATATCCTGTGGCTCCCAGCCGAACAGCTGCGCGTAAAAGGCCTTGGCCTGGTCCGGGACATCCGTACTTAATTCCATATGACAAAATTTATGCAGCATGCTGTCTCCTTTCTGTCGCGGACCGGGATCAGCCCGATAATCCCGCCTTGTCCAGTCCGTACTGCTTGTCCAAAGAGCCCGGCTGGGCCTGAAACGGTACGCCGAAGCGGTTCCACAGATTGATCATGGCCACGGCCATATTCAGTTCCGTCAGCTCCTTCTCGCTGAAGTGCGCGCGGACTTCATTGTACAGTTCGTCCGACACCGATTGTGCCGGCAGCCGCGTGATCGCCTCGGCCCACTTTAGGGCGGCCTTCTCCCGCGCGGAGAACAATTCGGATTCCTTCCAGACAGTCAGGTGATACAGGCGCAGTTCCTTCTCGTTGTCGATCTTGGCCTCCTTGGCGTGCATATCCACGCAAAACGCGCAGTGATTGATCTGCGACACGCGCATCTTGACCAGGTGGATGAGCTGAGGTTCCAATGAGCAGGATCTGATCAGGTTTTCGATCTCGGACAACTTGGCGAAGGCCTCCGGGAATTGCTGGTAATAGTTGAAACGTGGCAACGGAGTAATCCTTTCTTTATTCGTTATGACGATAGCGAGCCGACACTGTGTGTTACCATCCGGACTGACTCACCGATACGGATGATAGAAGCGCCCGCAGGCGCTCGGCATTATTCTTGACCGCACCCAGCGGGCCGGTCAATTTGAAAAAAACGGTCTGCGTGGGCAACTGCAGGATGCTGGCGATCATCGAGGGGGTATCTTCGCCCGCGTTTTCCTGAAACTGCGTGAGATCCACGAAGTACGTCTCAGTCCCGTCACTGATCGCGACGGTTTCCAGATTGTCCATGTAGGCCGCGAACAATTCCGGCGGCATATTGAGGTCGATCTGATTTATCCAGCGCTGAATGTTGCCTTCAACGCCGCCGGCCATCCCTTTCAGCGCGATCACCGAACATTCGACCGCCTCGCCCGACGTCGGGGTAAAGGTGGCCATGCGCATGCCGCTCCCCTTCGCCTCCTGCCAGCCGTCGGGAGTCGTCCACGTCATGGGGGCGTCGGCGACCGATTCATCCAGCATCTTTTGGATATGCGGATCGTCGGTCTGCATCTGCATCGGGAGTTGCGCGAGTTGAAATGCGGGTCCGGAGGATGCCGCCGGAGGCACGGCCGAAAAGACCGCGGCGGTGACGACAACCGCCGGTATCCAATATGAGGTGAGCTTAGACATGATCTTATTTTTCCTTCCTGGGTTGATCGGTTCGATTGACGGCTGCCGGTTCCCGTTAGCCGTCCGGAATTTCCGGTTCCACGAGCCGGGCCAATTGCGCGAGAGATTCCTGCCAGCCCAGATAACAGCCCTCGGACGGGATCGCCGCCGGGACACCCTCCTGAACAATATGGACCTCGGTCCCGCAGGACACCGGCTTTAAAGTCACGGTCGTCTGCATTTCCCCGGGCAGGTTGGGGTCGTCAAAGCTGTCGGAGTACCGGATGCGCTCGTGCGGAACCAGCTCCAGATAGGTCCCCCCGAACGTATGGCCGTGGCCGGTGGAGAAATTGGTAAAAGACATCCGGAACTTGCCGCCCTCCGTCGGTTCGAGTTCATGGACGGTACAGGTAAATCCGTACGGCGGCAGCCACTTGGCCTTGGCTGCGGGATCGAGAAAGGCTTTATATACTTTTTCGGGACGGGTCTTCAGGACGCGGTGCAGTGTGATTGTACTGGTGGACATGTGTGCTCCTTTGTGACGGGTGGAGATTTCTGGAGGCGGCTTCAGGGTGAAGTGTTAGCCGCAATTATAACTGTTTTTTGGGGGAAGCTCAAGCCTCCGGATTGTGCCTCAGGAAAAAGCGGAGACTCAAAGATTGGATGAGTGGACCGGGTTTACGGTTCTCCGACTATGGATGACTGCCTCGGGACGGCCAACTTGCGACGGATGACGTGCTGCGTCCAGAAAAGGCCTGCCAGCAGGGCGAGTACCCCGGCGAGTTCCCACCACAACCGCGGATCCGACTTGATCCCGATCAGGGAATGACCCAGCCCGACATGCGCCAGGGTCCCGGGGATAATCCCCAGCATCGACGCGACATAGTAGTCCCGGAAACGGACCTTGGTCAGGGCCAGCCCCACGTTTTGCACATCCAGCACGATATTGGGGATCAGGCGCAGGACGAAGATGGTCCAGAAGGCGTTGCGTCTCAGATAACGGTCGATAAAATCCAGCCTCCCTTTGATCAGCCGCTGGGCGGCGTCGTGCGCCAGATAGCGCGCGGCGAGAAATTGCAGCAGCACACAAAAATTGAGGCCGATCAGCATATAAAGAAAGCCCGCCCAACCCCACACCACCCCGGCCAGGGTCGTGAGTACGGCCAGCGGTACGAGCAGCAGGCTCCGGACCTGGATAAACAGGATGAACACCAGCGGTCCCCAGGCACCGTAAGATTCGATCCGGCTCTGCAGGCCGTCGACCGGGACGCGGGAGAAATCGACGTATAGAATATAGTAAATCACCGCAGCGGCAACGATCACTCCGCCAAGGATAGCGAGCTTTATCCAGCGTTTGCGAAACGGCATCCGACAGCCTTTTGTGCGGGGAGGTTTCCGGAATACTTTCTTATTGTATATGAAGGGCGCCCGGCCCGGGGTATAAATTCCGGGTCAGGCGCTTTTAAGGGGTGACGGGGAATCGGAAAGGCGGCGCATCTGTCAGGATCGTCCCACGCAGGTGCGAAGCCCCTTCCCTTACGGGAACCGAATTCAGCTCTGCCGGGGCGAGCCGAGTTTATCCTTGAGCTTGCCGATCTGCTCGTCCAGATTTT
The DNA here is from genome assembly GCA_020429915.1 of Candidatus Omnitrophota bacterium. GTDB lineage: Bacteria > Omnitrophota > Gorgyraeia > Zapsychrales > Zapsychraceae > JAGOSC01. The sequence continues at coordinate 245,765 of JAGQKV010000002.1, forward strand.
CTTTCCACTCGGAGGCGCTGTTTTTGATCTTGGTCTGTAGACCGTTGATCTTGGAGAGCATTTCCTCCTTCATTTGCTCGTGTTTCAGCTTGCTCAATTTCTTATTTTGGGTATTGATCTGGGCGCGCAGATCGTTGTCGGCTTGTGTGCCGTAGCCGAGGACGGCGGACAGAGTCAAGGCGTCATTAGCCTCTTGAAGCAGTTTGACGGCATGTTCGCGGTCGGTCTTCTCGGCAACGATGGCCTCATCAATGAGGCCCTCGGCGGTGATGGTCGGGATCGGAATAACGTCGGTATCCACGACGAACATCGACAAGGCTTCTCTTAAAGACCGGCGGGCTTCCCATTTTTCGCCGTTCTCCAGCAGTCCGAGGGCCTCGTTCAATTTATTTTTGTAAGTGATCACCGGAACGGACAGGACTTCAACGTCCACCTCGTCCACCATGGGTGCCAGCAGCGCGCGGGCCGCCTGAACATTATCCATCGCCAGCACCTCCTGGGCTGCGGCCTTGTGCTGCATGGCCGTTGTCAGGTCGTTGACGCCCATCATGATCTGTACATCCGCCTGGACGGGCAGCATGGACATTTCCGGATTGGCGGAGATCGCCGCGTCGATTTTGCCGAGAGCCTTCGTTATCTCATCTTTGGCTTCATCGGGTTTATCCTCCTCTAATAATTGATAAGCCGTCCGGGTCAATTTGATGCCATCCACGGCTTCATCGACTATCCGCGCCGTCTCGCGCTCGAGTTCTTCAGTCTTTTTTTTCTGGACCGCGTGACTGACCCGCTGGTCTTCGCTTTTCTCGGGATTCTGGGCTGCCGCCAGTTGCGGTGACAGTCCGGTTAGCATGATCGAAATTGCGCATAAGAGTTTTAAGCTTTTCATGGTGCCGCTCCTTTCCGGGCCGCCCCCCGATGCGGGGAGCGGCCAATCGGCATTCAGGTTAATGAGTCTCCGCAGACATCATTTATGGAATGCGAAGGTGCAGGCGGGTACCGGACGTCTCGCGGAAGGATCCGCGCGGGACCGGGCCTCTGTGACCTTCACCCTGCTTAAAGAGTAGCAAACGCAGGGTTAGAAGAAGATTAGATCAGGATTAAAAAAAATTAATGATCGGCGGGCCGGCTTACGGACATGTGATACGCAGCATCTGATTGCCGCCGCGCTGCAGTTCATACGGGACCGGCGTCACGGCGGCTTGGACAGAGTGACGGCTCAGTTCCGCAAGCACTTCCGGCAGGTGGACACTGGTATGCCCGTTTAAGTCCAACAGCGGAAACACGCGGACTTCCCGGGCCACCCGTGTCATTTCCAGAACGGCGGCGATATGAAAGGCGGTATCGAGATGCGCTGAATAGGTGAACAACAGATGTGAACACACAGCCAGATCAAAACTTTTGGCGGGAAACGACAACTCCGGCAGGCTTTCGGCCCGATAGCGGCCCTGCTCCCTGCCCGCGTCAAAATCCGCGACAAAGGTCTCCATGGCAGCGATGCGCGCGTCGACAAGTTCCTGCGGTGTGCGGAACCGTTTCCAGACAAAGACATCCCGATTATTTTGCAGTTGGGCGAGCACCTCTTCTTTGGCGGCTAACACGTGCTCGCGGATTTCCTCAGCCGAATGCCGGTAGAGGGGATCAATCGACACGACCGCATGTCCGTCTTGATGCTGCTTCCGGTTGAATCCGGAAGGCCCGTCCGCGCAGCTGAGAATGTTCAGCTTCAGATCGGCGGCGGACAGATCGAACATGCGGACGTATTCGTCATGCTGACGCCCCCAGGACACGATTTTGGATAATTCAAAACTCATGGCGATAAGTATATCGGGCGAACCCTACGGAGATATCATCATGGATGATAGGTCCGGCCGACCGGGAATTTTACCGGCACTGTTCACCGGAGACGGCCAGTTCGGCAAACGGTTCGCCTTCCTTGTCCTTGTAAAAAAAGGATAGCGTGGCGCCCTGGTCAACCAGGATCCGCAAATTCGGTACGGTGCATGATTGGGCGATCAGTAACGGTTGCATTGCCTCGATAAAGGCATCCCTATTCAGTTCGGTCGCGCGGTCATTGACCAGGGTGTACCGGTACTGAAAGGTATTGTCCTGAATCGCGATCTTATCGAGGCGGGTGTCCTCGTCGACCATCAGCGGCAGCTGCGGATCGAGATGGCGCTTGGCCAGCCGCAGGAATTCCTCGAGGACCGGGGATTCGGCCTGTGGGCAGTCCGAGGCGACTTTGGATTCCGCGAACTCCTCGACGATCCGGTAACCGGCGCCGGTATCTTCGATAACTAAATAATAGTTGGGATCCGCATAGCACTTGGCCGCTGAGTAGCGGGTGGCATGGATGGTGACACGGTTACCTTCGGTGGAATAACGGACATCCGAATACGTACTGATGTCGCCCCGTTGCTCCGCCAGCGGCATCACTTTGCCGATGAGCCCCTTCATTTGTTTGCCGCTCATTTCCATGGGATTACGGCGTCCGTCCGGCTGCAGCCGCTGGGTACGGATTCGGGCATCGTCGGTATACAGGTCGGCCACGGCCGGATCGAAGCTGTGCTCGAGCTCGACAAACCGGTTGAAGAAGGCCTCCTCCTTTGTTTCCTGGGTCGCGTTTGCGCCGGTCGCGGCGCACACGGACAGGCAGCTGATCGCCACAAGGGTAACGGTCGGAATGAGTCCCGGTCTTTTTATGGGGTTGGTTGTTCTCATAGGATTTTCGACTTTCCCGTTAGCGGCCGAATTTCTCGGCGCAGTTAATACACATGGTCGATTCGGGCAGGGCCTTGAGGCGCTCCAGTCCGATCATGTTTTTGCAATACCGGCAGCGTCCGAACTGTTCGGTATCGATAATCTGCAGGCTGTGGTGGAGTCGCTCGATGTTGGACCGGGCCACCTGCAGGTTCGCCTCCTGCATCTGCTGGATCTGCATGGCATCCATGCGGGTCAGACGACCCAACGAGACATCCGGTTCCACCGGCTTGGCCGTGTCTTCGAGGCTAGGCAGGCTGGCCTCGATTTCACGGATGCGCGCCTCGATCGCCGCCTTGATCTCCTCTTTTTCCGCGCGGGTCAGCGTCATAGCCGGGGGCCGCGTCGAAAAAAAGACCGGTTATCGAAGAATGGTCTTTGTGTAACTGTCATGACGCTCCTAGCGGTTTTTAAGGTGGATGGCCATCGCGACAATGCCCCAGATCACGAGTCCGGTGACGCCGATGATGAAGATCCATTTCATCAGCGGCCGGATGTACTTCCGAAAGAACACCGCGACCGAGACCGGTACTGCTATCGATACGACGCGGTACCAAATCGGCAGCCCCTGCCAGAGGACCTCAAAGGTTTCCGGCTGATTGGCCCAGGGATTCTCTACGGTAGCGGCCTGCCATCCTACCAGCATACCGAGAAAACCGAGGCCGCTGAAACTGACCAGGCACAGATACGGGTTGAGGAAAAACGCCGCGAAGATCTTGATCAGCGATTCGCCGAATTGCTGTCCCGCATCCACGTGCTCCTTGACCATCGGATTGACCGGTTGCCGTCGTCTGGCGCATTCGGGGCACGAATGGGAACTGTTACAGTACGCGTAACCGCAGATCTCGCAGCTCATGTGTTTTGTCCTTTCTGTGTATTCGACGAATTTTCGAATCCCGAATATACGAGACGAATTCAAATCACGCCATCACCGACTGTTCAAAACAGATTTGATAATGTTTCAGTGATTTAATCATTCAATGATTCGATATTGTCTCGAAAACTCGAGGATTCGAGTTTTCTATCCTGAATCCGCTTAACTGTCCGGCGGGAGTTCGGTTAAGGCCGGCAGCCCCTGACGGACCCGTTGGGCGTTGAGCAGTTTCAGTTTGCGCGCCTTCTGGGCCTCTTCGTAGGCCTTTTGCCGGGCGGCGACGGCGGCTTCGCGCTGGGCCTGGAGTTGTTCGAGACGGGCCTGGCGAGCTTCTTCGGCCGCCTTTAAATTGGCGGCCCTGATGGCCGCCTGTTCAGCCTGATACTTCTCGAGCGCGGCCTGCTTATCGGCGGCGGCCTTGGCCCGAACGTCCTCCTGCGTCTGGGCGGCTTGCTGCGCAGCGTGTTCCTGGGCGGCCTGCGCCTCCGCCTTCATCGAGGCGCGCTGGCTTTCGGCCTCCGCCATCAGCCTGGCCAGATCATAGTCCTCCGGCGCACTGATCCGGTAGCGTTTGATCTGATCTCCGTCCCGTCCCAGATACGTGACAACGCCGTCGGTGTCGATGCCCCACGGCTGGGTCCCGCGAAAGAATTCGCCGTTGACGCTCAGCAGTTTTTTGCCGTCCGCGTACAGGACCAGCGGGGACGGCTGCCCGGGGGCCGCAGGCGGTTCGACGGTGACCCAGAAGAAGTGATTGCTGTCCGGTGTATAGACCGGAAAATATACGATGCGGCTCGTCTGATGGATCAGTTTGCCGTCCACATAGATGCCGGACTCTTCCGGATTGCCGGTATCTCCCAGCCAGGCAGCGTGTTTGCCGTCGGGACTGAAGACCACAAACGTAGTTTCCAGCGGGTCCGCGGCGATCCAGCGGCTGAATTGACGCGGTGCCATCCCCGGCACAAGGCTGCCGTCAAGCACGAGTCCGGTGACTTCGTTGCGTCCGACCGGTCCGACGAAGAATCCGTAGCGGGACCCGTCTGCATTGAATACCGGGGCGTCCACCGGGTAATATCCCTGCGGCAAAACCGGTTGCCCGTCGATATATACTCCGAAGTTGCGGTTCATGCCGTCGCGGGTGCCGTAGGCGTAATGCGCGCCGGTCTTGGCCAGTGTGACCGGCTCCTTGCCGATCAGATAGTCGACCCGCATTTCCTGATCGTCCACCACAAGAAACGGACGTCCGCCGGATGAGATCGTATAAAGAAAATGACTGCCGTCCGGTGTCCAGAAAACATTGTTCGTCCCGACCGATTGATATTCGTTTTGTTTTTTGCCGTCGACCAGCATGTACATCGCCTTGGAGGCGGGATTCGTGCAGACCGCGGCATAGTGCTTGCCGTCCGAGCTGAACCAAACGGCTTGGACCCCGTCGCTTCCGGGGACCGGTTTGCCGTTCAGATACAGCTCATTGATCCCCATATACCCTTCCTTGCGCTGTTGAACGATCACCGCGTACTGATCGCCGACAGGGCTCGGGAAGATCTGACCGATGCTGTTGGCCGTGATGGCCGGTTTACCGTTGATCAACAAAGACGGCTGCGGCTTGTCCGTGGTCGCGGTCGTGACGCACAGCAGGTTTTTGCCGTCCGAGGTAAAGACCGGCTGGGTGGCTGTGTAGCCGGCATCTATGCCGTCGACAACGAGCATCGACTTTTGCGCGTCATCGGGGTTGACGGCGACATAGGCGTAACGCGCCTCGTCCGGAGTGAAGACCGGCTTCATGTTTTGATTGCCGCTCCACGGCCCCGGCTTGCCGCTCATCATGATTCTCCACTTGTACCGGGAATTGATGTTTTCCGATTCCTGCCAGTAGACCTGACGGCCCTTGGGCGTAATCGTCAAGGGGCCGGAACTGAGGGCCAGCGACTTGCGCGGACCGCGAGCGATTTCCTGACCGTCGTGCACGACGATATATTCATCGCCCTGCCGGCCGACATAGGCGTAGTGTTCCCCGTCGTCACTGAAGATAACGGCGGCGGCGCCGTTAAGCACCCCGCTGCTGGTGGTACGGTAGGCCGCGGCGTTGGGCGGGAAATAATAACTGCTGCCGTGCGGCATAAAGATTTCATCCAGGATCGGACCTTCGGTTCCGTTGAAGGCGACGTACTGGCGCGTGCCCTTCATGCCGACATACGCCACATTGGCGCCGCGGGGGCTGACGATAAAACTCCCACCTTGGGTGGCCGGTCCGAGGACCTGCTCCTCAACAAAGGCCTGGGATACAGCGGGCACTGCGACGGTGAGGGCGACAACCGCGATGGTCATACACAATTTGTTCATTCCGTGCTCCGTTTGGACTCAAAGTCCGGTTGACAGGTTATGAGATCGAAAATGGTACGAATGGCGTGAGGCACGCCTGAAGCGAAGTGACTGTTTATCCCGTGCCTGCTCCTTTCCGCCCCCGGTTGGGAAGGCGCATGAACACTTGTTATTATGGAAGGTCGTGTTGCGAGTGACAGAAGATTATAGCGATTTCGGCAGGAATACACAAGAGGCGGGATCGGCAGGTTATTCTGCGCGACTGAGCCGGCAGACGATCTCCGCGGCCGGGCAGATGCCTTTGAGGCCCCCGGGGATGTCGGTCTGTTCCAGTTCCGTAATCGCGTAGTGGGCGGCGTAATGCTGTTGAACTTCCTCCAGCGGGACCGAAAACGGCGGTCCCTCCATTTGGCTTTGATCATAGGCAAAACTCAACAGCAGCTGCGGGGCCTTGGCCGTCATTTCCATAAGATGAGCGGTGTATCGCCGGCGCATGTCCGCCGGCAAGGCCACCAGGGCGGCGCGGTCGTAGACCGCATCCACGGGGCCGACGATTTCCGCAGTTAGCTGAAAGATATCTCCGACGTAAATGTCGATACCTTGGCCGGCGTAATGACACACGGTGCCCAGCTGTGTGACGGAAGGTTCCATGGCGAGTTGTTTGAAGAGTTGCCCGATGGCCGTCGGACTCAATTCCGCGCCGGCCACGCGGTACCCTTGAGTGAGCAGCCAGCCGATGTCCAGCGTCTTGCCGCACAACGGCAGGAACACCCGTCCCCCGGTGCCCGCCTGCAGTGCAGAGAAATGCCTGGTCAGTGCGGGATTTACCTCGTCCGCGTGAAAGGCGATATTGTTGCTTTCCCAGCGTTGATGCCAGAAATTCGGGTCCATACCTATTGGATAATCGGTGAAGTTAATGTTTGTCGTACGGGTCGGCCATTTTTTGGAGGACGATCGTGATCGTCTCCTCATCGATCCCTGCTTCCCGCATTAAATATTCGGCCCGGTCGAAGTCGTCGGAGTCGACCGCCGCCATAAATTCATCGACAGCATCAATGCGGGCGAGTATCTCCAGGACTCGGGAGCCTTCAAAATGACTTTCATCCATATTTTTGCCTGCCTTTGAGGAGAGATTGTCGCGGACAGACGAAGCTGACTCGACTGTGAGAAATTATAGCCGTTTTGGCAGGGATACTCAAGCGTGGAATGCGGGTCCGGATAACCGGACCCGTATGCTTATGATTCGACCGTGAGTCCGGGGCGCCGCTTGCGGATGAGCGCTCCTCCGAGCAGTCCGCCGCCGAACAGGAACATGGTAGCCGGTTCCGGCACTCTCGCCATTTCCTCGGCTTCCAACCCGGTGATCTTAAAGCGGTCAACATGTCTGTAGTAGGTGGACGTCTGGTCCGCGTTGGGCGCGATCAACAAGGCGTTTCCGGAGATGTTGTTGAGAGCGATTTCGATGGCAGCGCTTGAACGCGAGTTAAAGACATCCATTTGCGCTCCGAATCCGAGCATGGCCAAGTCCATTTTGTCGTAACCCGTCAAATCCAGACCCGGGTCGATCGTGCCGATCCAGAAACTGACGTCACGGTCCCATGTGTTGTAGGGGTCGAGCGTGATGGTGTTAAAAAGGACCTCGCTGGTACCGCCGGTCAGAACGAACAAGGCGTAGTCGTGATCACCGTAGTTGTCGAACTGGTGCTCAGGGTTCGAACAATTCGATCCCTCGTTTCGGTTGCAAGATCCTAATCCGTAAGATGCCCATGAGCGGATGCGGGCGGATTCAAAGGTGTCGTTGGCCCCCGTGTCGGCCCAGCTGGTCGCCTTCAGGGTAACATCCCCGGAAGTGAAGGTGATGCTGTTGCCGAAGCTGCTTCCCGAGGTGACGCCGCCGGAGGTGAAATCGAAATACACCTGGGCGTGAGCGGGTGCGGCTAGGCACAAAAGGGTTAATGTCAGTGTTAGGGTCAGTTTGCGTCGCAGAATAGTATCCATGGCATCCTCATCGGCTAAGTGTGTTAATTGACGATCTGCCTAATTATTGAGCAATATCCGTGCCGGAACCACGCTAGAGCCTATTTTTTTGCTGTTTGTATAATGTGTTGGAAGGCAAATAATTACAAGTGGCGGTTCAATATCTCCGGTTCGGCCCGGTGGACGGGCGCGGGAGATGTGGGAAAAAGTGAACAATATAGGGAGAATTCACCACACTTTGCTCCCCCAGGCCCCCTGTTCGGCCGTTTACCATGATACGGTCTAAGTCGGCCCTTATTCCCGGAAGAAATACAGGGCCGCGCTCAGGCCGGCTCCGACCAGGTAAATCATCAACGTGCCGCGGACCAGGTACGGATAGACGAGCAAGGCAATGCCGATGAGCATCGGCCGCAATTCCGCGTTTTTTTTGCCGTAGATAAAGGCCACAAATCCGACCCCGCTGAAGAGCATGCCGCCGAACAGTCCCCAGGCCGAGATCCCGCCGGTCAGGCTGGCGCCCCCGGCGTCGTTGCCCGTATAGGCCTGCAGGGCCTGGCCGAGGACTTCCTGAGAATCCTGGGCCAAGGCGTTGACGGTCCGGCTTATCAAAATAGCCAATGCCGGCAGAATTGCCGCGGGGCGTCGATATCTCATCCTCTATCTCCTTGGGTTGATTGCCAATATTAGTAACGGCGTGGCCGTCCTTCTACTCCCACCAAGTGCGGTCGATCCGGGTGACGTAATCCTTGGCGGACAACTCACACAGGATCCGGCGGTAGTCTTGATACCCCGTGTTGCCCAGGCAGGCATACTGATCCGCGTCACAGCCGATGCGCATGCCCGGCCCCCGGCGGCAGTAGATTTCAGAATCCACCTCCCTGACTTCTCGCCGGTATTGTTCATCCAACGGAATACAAAACTCGTAGTCCAGGCTGACTTTCCCGTCGGCCGGTCCGGTCAGGCCGGCGTCGTCCAAGATCTCCATGCTGAAGGTGATCTTGTCTGGCCGGCATTCGGGCGGAGCCGGCGTCGGAGCGTCCTTTTTTTGGGAACACGAGAGCGTGAAAGTCAGCGCCAGCGTCACAACCGTGACGGTCGTGATCAAATCGGATTGAAACAGCGGTGATCGATTCGTCTTCGGCATTTAACGGTTTGCCGTTTTCATGGGGCCTCCGGCAGGCGGCACATGCCCTGCGACGGGATGTCGAGGGCGGCATTAAACTTGGCGGACATGGTCTGGAAGGTGATCAGGGCCGTCAGCTCCACGATCTGGTCGTCGCAGAATGTTTGCTTCAGACGGTTCATCAGCTCCTCGGGAATCTTGACCCCTTCCCGGCAGATCAGTTCTGTGTACTCCAAGGCGACTTTTTCTTCAGGCAAAAATTCGTCCGTCTCGCGCCACTTCTCGAGACGGACGGCTTTTTCTAATGAGTTCGTCCGCTTCAACAGATTCAGCGCGTTGAAGTCAACACAAAAGGCGCACCAGTTCAGCTGGGCCACGCGGACCTGCACCAGGGCGCGCAGCGCCGGGTCGAGCCGGGACTTCTTGCTGTCCAGCCGCGCCCAAAACAGGAAGAAGAGGATTTGCAACACGGGCAGGCGTCCCCACTGGTACCACGGCAATAAAAATTGTCCGTGCTTTCGCTCCAGCCGCCGGTAGAGCCAGCGCAGGTAGAAAGGATATTTCGTAATCGGTTTGGGATCGATATGCATCGGTTACTGTCCCTTCCATCTCCCGCCCTCACGCCGATGCCGGATGTGATCCTGCCTTGAGGGCGTTTACGAGAGTCAATCCGCCGAAAAAAAGAAACCCGGCGGCAAAGGCGGTGATGACGATTTCTTTGAGCGGAATCCCGGCATTTCGTTCCGTTATCGCCCGGGTGGGATCGTCCGGATCGTAGCGGATCGCGATGGTGTCGCCGACTCGGGTTTCCCCGACGTTCTGAGCCGACGGATTTGCATCAAAGGTGTGCGCGTTTCCTTGCCCGTCAAAATAACGAACGACCGGTATCTGCGGGGTGTCACCACTGGTTTTCTTAAAGGCGATCACCGCGGCCTGCGCCCGGAGAGCCCGGGATAAAAATACCTGACGAACGCTCCAGACCTCCCAGGCGAAGTAGCTGAGGATACAGCCGACCAGTAAAATGAGGATCGCGATCAGGAGGGCCTGACGCCGCGTCGGTTGAAGCGCCTTAGCCCTTTTTGTCGTCACCCTGCTGGTTTCCTTGGGGCTTGTTCGCAGCGCCCGGGGTGCTATCCCAAGGCAACGAGACCTTTTTGTTCCGTTCGATGAGATAATACGCCAGCGCCGGGACGGCGAAGAGTTTGACTCCGAAAATGATCAGAAACAACCAGATCGTCTTGTCACTTTTTCCGTCGGCCCAACCGAAACGGTTGCTGAAGTCCTTGGCGTCGCGTTTGACGCAATCCCAGAACATGCAGGCCGAGAAAAACAGCAACGCCCCGATGATGATTTGCCACATGCCGTAACCTAAGATGGTGAATTTCATCGACTCCCCCAGATCGTCCGGGACGGCTGTGGCCGGTCCCGGCATCGTTTTTAATCCGATATTTGCTCCATTAACCTGAAAAACAATTTCTCCGCGTCGTCATCGTCGTTGGTGATCAATTCGTAGGTCTTGAGCTGGTCGACGTGTTCCTCCTTACGCGGATCATACACGGGAAAGACCAGGCCGGTGACGATCTCTATCCGTTTATCCTTGCGGTCGATTGCCAGGATCGTGTCCTTGTGCAGCGCGAAGTTGCGTTTGGGCGAGAAGCTTTTGTCGACCGAAATCACCAAGAACGGCCCGTAGGACGCGAAGTCATACTTCGGGGTATCGGCCAGCGCCGGCGTAGTCACAAGCAACGCGCACAGAATGATCAAACCTGTTATCCTCATGATTCTCCTCCTTCCCCCGATGAATTATGGTTTATACACCCGCCGGTAGGCCTCGCGGCGGCTGAGACGTTCCAGGTACTCCTTTAAGACAGGAAAATCGCCGAGAAGTTCCAGCATCTGGGCCATGCGCAGGCTGTGCCCGACGCAGATGTCCGCGCCGGTGAAGGTGTCGCCCAGCAGAAACTCGCGTTTACCGAGATGGTCCGACAGGACTTTGGCGCGTACCTCAAATTGTTGCCGCGCCAGCTGTGCGACCGACGGGTCCTGGCGCAGCTGCGGCGGACGGAGATTGTCGGCGGGACGCAGTTTGTGATTGAAGTAGTCAAGCAGCGGCGGATCCAGTTCCGCGGCCGCGAAGACGCACCACTGATAGTATTCGGCGCGCGTGTAGGAACCCGGTTCGGGCGCGAGATTCTTTTTGGGATTTTCATCGATTAGTTGCAGGACGATCGCCGTGGATTCAAACATCTGGTAATAATCGGTGCGTAGCGCCGGGACCGCGCCCAGCGGGTGAATTTCGAGATGCGATGGTGCGCGCTGATCACCCTTGTAGAGATTGATTTCCTCGGACCGGTACTCAATTTCCAATTCTTCCAGGGCCCACTTGGCCCGGTCGGACCGCGTGGGCGGCCATTCGTAGAAAATATTCACAGATTGCCCTCCATGGCGGTTAAATCAGGCTTCATTATATCACACAGCTCTCGGACGCACTAAGGCAACAATCAATAACAGAGTTCCGAAGATGCAGACGACGGCGGCACCGGTCGGCAGGTCCGCAAAGTACGAAACAATCATGCCGAGAAGGCTGCCGAGGGTGCCCATTACCCACCCGATGAGCAGCCGTGACCGCAGCCGGTCCGCCAGTATCATCGCGCAGACCGCCGGAATGACCAGGAATGAAAACACCAGCAAAACACCGGCCATTTTGACCGAGCTGGTGACCACCACCCCGAATGACATGTAAAAAAGAAAGTCCCAGAGACGCACGTTGAGGCCCTTTTGAAACGCTCTCTGGGGGTCGTTGGTGATCAGGAAAAACTTGTGGCGGCAAAAGTAATGCAACAGCCCGACACCCGTGTACAGACTCAGGATCTTGATGACATCCCTCCAGCCGACCAGGAGGATATTACCGATCAGGAATTGACGGATGTGCTCCGTCCCTTCTCCCGAGAAACCCAGCAGGATTACCGTAAGGCTGGACGCGACCACGTAAATAATGCCGATGATCGCTTCCTGCGGGACCAGCTGCCTTCTGAACCGGCTCATGGCGAACAGAGCGGCGCCGGCCACTGTGAAGCCCAGTGACAATGCGTAACTCAACGGGTGATCCAGGTCCAGGCCCAGCAGGAATCCGCAACTGGTCCCCAGCACGGCGATCTGAGCCAGCGCCAGATCAACGAAGATGACCTGGCGCTGGATCACGTGTAAACCCAGATAGGCGTGAATGCCGGTCAACACCAGACAGGCGGCTAACGGCAGGCCCATAATTTGCATGAAATCGATCATCGTGGACCTCCGAACTGCGCAAAACCGGCTTGCACGCTGTCAACGATCCTGTCCATCAATGCGATATAATCGGTAACTCCGCGTGCGCCGCCGACCGATATCGGTGCTGACACGACAACGGCGGAGGTCCGTTCAGATACGTAGCGGGCGGCGTCCTCTTTGTATATGTTTTCATTGAGGATCACCTTGATCTGCTGTTTTTGCACGATGTCGATAATCGTACGCAGATGCGCCGGAGACGGCGGGACACCCGGTTTGGGTTCCAGCTCATCGACGACGTCAAAACCGAAGCGGTCCGCGAAATAGGACCACGAGCGGTGATAACTGATTAACTTTTCTTTGCGGTACGGCGACAGACGCTCCTGCCACTCACGCATCTTCCGGTCTATTGTTCCGGATAATTCGGAATAATTTTCTTTGAACTCGGCTGCGTATTGCGGCGCCAGTTGCGAAAGTCGCACGGTGATATGTTCGGCGACGATCTTCATCCGTACCGGGTCCAGCCAGTAATGCGGATTGCCGTGGGCGTGGATGTCCCCCATTGACCGGTCAACGTGATCGGGAATCTCCAGGGCGGCGATCCCTTCAGAGGCGTCAAGATGACCGGGACGGCCTACCTGAATGTCAGGATTACGCGAGCCTTCGAGGATCAGTGATTCGTAGCCGATTTCCAGATCAAGGCCGACGCGCACAAACAGGTCGGCACGCCGGGCCTTAATCATGTAGGACGGTTTGGCCTGAAGAAAGTGGTAGTTCTGATTGCCCAAACCGAGGGTGTCGACTTTAACATGTTTCCCCCCGACCGCCTCCACCACCGCTTTCAGATCAGCGGTGGTGGTGAGGACGTTGATAGTGTCCGCGTTCGCCGGTGCGACGGTTGCGGATAACAGCAGTACTGTCAGTAGACTAATTTTCATTACGTCCTCCTAGCGGTAGGCGTGCGGTTTGTGCGGCCCGATCGAGAAATCCATCTGCAGCCACAAGGTATTGTCATCATCGGCATCCTCGTTGTCCGTGTGGGTGAACATCGCGCGCCAAAAGACATACTCGCTTTGCGCGTAGGTGATACCGGCGGAGTAAGCATTGGTTTCAACGCTGGAGTCGTCCGGAGCTTCACTGAAGTCATAGCGGCCGAATATCCACCATCGGTCGGTCAGCTGTTGTTCGAGTGAAGTGAACATTCCCCAGGCATCGATATCGTTGGACCCGGGCTGTTCGGCCTTGCTGAACAGGGCCTCGGTATGCGACGTGGTGCGTCGCCCGTTGATGATTTGGGTATTGAGCGTTAGATCGATCCCGGACACGTTTGTATCGGAGCCGCCGCCGGCGCCATTATCCGACGTCATATAACTGCCGCCGAGTTCGACGGATGTGGTGTCGGTGATGTCCAGGAAGTTTTTCCAATGGCCGAGATAGACGGCATCTCCTTCCTCTCCGGCCCCCAGCACAACCGCATCGTTGTTGTTAAAGATCTCAAACGTCGCTTCCGAGTACACATCTCCGGTAAACGGCAGCAGATAGTTGATGGAGACACCTGCTTCCGAGAATCCTTCCTCACCGAGAAAATTCTGAACAACCAACGGGTAATCGACCCATGGCAATTGATGCAGATGCATGCGGTTGGCTTTACCGAAGTAAGGTCGGAATTTACCAAACCGGCCCTGCAGATCCGGAACCGGTGTCTGCAGCAACGTCAGGTAGCCTTCTTCAACGACCACTTCCGTCTCACCGTCCTCGTTTTCAATGGCCACGATAATGTCCCCGCGGGCATAGGTGTCCACGCTTGCACCGAAGGCCAGTTCGACTTCACGGAGATTGAAGTCGTTGTCACCTTCGCCGTCATTCTCGTCCGTGGCGTACACCATATCTCCGATGATGCTGACCTCGGGATTGAGCGTTGACAATACGTTTGCGGATTGCCCGGCTGGCCGGTCTTGTAATTCCGTAACGCGTTGTTCCAGACGGCGGATCTCGTGTTCGTCACGTGCGCTTTGACTTTCCCTGTCGCGTTCCAATTGCTCGATACGTCCGGCCATTTCACTCATTTGAACCTGCATTTGGCGCATCATTTCCTTCAGGTCGGAGAGTTCGTCGCCGAATGCCGGCGAACACGCCATCGTCATTATGACGAGGCACAGTAGGTATTTCTTCATAATAGACCTCCGTCGGCACATATCGACAGACATGGCCGTATGGTGTATTGGGTAGATTAAAGTAGGGATGATATAACTAGAGAATGACGGGTGGTGCTCGGGAAGGCGGTTCCCGGAAGCGGGAAACCGTACGGGGCACGGTGTACCGGACGTCAAAAAGCACCACAAAACCCGCAATACTGGCGGGCATGGTCACGAACACTGCTGTGAAGGCCGTCAGCAATAACCAGTGCCAGGCGCAGCTGTCATAGGCTTCCTGTCCGGTATGGGTATGGATGTGCGTATGAAGATACTCCCCACCGGTCAGCAAGCCTGTCGTCCACAGGAATGCCGTGATGGCGATGGGAGCCGCAAATTTTCGGAGTGCAGTCATCATAGGTAATATATCTAAATAGAAAACATTTCCATTATATGGTCTTCCTCAAGAAATGCAACAAAAGAAACGGGCATCCCATTATGGGATGCCTGTGGTTGTTCGAGAAATTTGCCGGCCGGATGGTGGGCTCTATTTTACTAGCCTGGAGATCCTCGGAACGATTATCCGGATTTCTTCTCAAGTCATTGTAAGGCAGGCAGTTGATGAATTCTTCATGCACTACGCGGCGGACCGAAGAGCGGACGGTAGAGGGTCCAGTATCCGCGCATGGCCAGGACCTGCAGGCAGACCATCGCCGCGGGCAGGATCAGTTCGCCGGCGCCGGGCGTAAGACAGGCGTGAAAGAGAAAGATGTGCAGTGTCACCGGGGCCAGGATGACCAGGGCGACAGGTGCCCCGCGGCCGACCAGCAGGAAAAATCCTCCGGCGGTCTCCGTGAATTTGAGCAGCGGAAAGAAATATCCGGTCGCCATCATTCCGGTCATGAACGCCGTGGCCGCCTCGGGCATAGGCGGGGTCTCGGGCATGCTCATCAGGCCGGCCGCCATGGCCAGGCCCATTCCACCGAAGACAAAATAGATTAAGCCCAGGAGGATCCTGGAGCCGAGGGGAATCCATTTTTTCATTATTGCGTCCTTTCTTTGGCGGCTTGACCGTTACGGCCGCTTGGTTGGTGATGTGCCCGCTACTGACAGGTCCGGAAGAGCACGTTGTCCTTCCCCTGCTGTTTGGCTTGGTACATCAAATCATCCGCCATTTTCAGGAGCCGACCGAAATCAAATTCCGGTCCGGTGACGGTGACCGCACCCATGCTCGTGCGGATGGGAGAAAACTCGGGAAGCGAGTGATGCAAACGGTGGCGGAGGCGTTCGAGGACCGTCTGTGCCTGCGCGCTGTCGGTCTCCGGCAGGCAGATGGCGAATTCATCCCCGCCGAGCCGGGCGATAATATCGTACGGTCGGAGGGTTTCTTTCATGCATCGGGCCACGCCCTGCAAAAACTCGTCCCCGCGTTTGTGGCCGAAGGCGTCGTTGATCTTCTTGAAGTCGTCCAGGTCGATGTAGACCAGTGTCAGGTCACGCTCGTGGCGCTCGGCCTTCTTCAGTTCATACTCGGCCAGCTCCCGGAAGGAACGGCTGTTATGCAGGCCCGTCAAAAAGTCCGTGTGGGCCAGCCGTGTCTGTTGTTCCAACAGCGTGTGGGTCTTGTCCGCGAAGAAGGCCATCACCAGAAACATCCCCAGCCGCGCGAAGGTGTTCCAGTAGGGTATGGCCGGGTGACTGTAATCGTGTCCGGAATGAAAGTCGGCGGTGTACCAGCTGCCCGCGCTGAGGATGGCGACGAAGATCGCCGGCACCATCCCCGCGTACCAGGCCACGCCCACGATCGGCACGACGTAGAAAATGGCAAAGGAGATTTCGTATCCGGTGAGGGCGTCCCCCCACCCGAGCAAAAGGACCGTGCCGCAGCCGGCGGCGACCGTCCCGGTGAGAATTTTAACAGAAGGATTAGCGTCGGTGACGTTCACGGGATGGTTCTCTAGGCCGGTGAGGGGTGCTCTTGATCTTCGTAGTCCAGCATCACGGCGGTGCCGAGATTGGACAGGCGGTCCCCGATCTTCTCAAGATTATAAATCAATTCCAGGAAGAGGAATCCGGAATCCATTTTACATTTCTTTCGTTTGAGCCGGGTAACGTGATTTTGCTTGAGTTCATGTTCCAGTTCATTGAGCAGGTTTTCATGCTGCAAAACCCGCCGCGCCGCGAGCGGATCTTTTACAGCAAAGGCGCGTTCGGCCTCATCGAACATCGTCAGGACTTCGGCCTCCATGCGTTTGATGTCGCTGATCGACTCATCCGAAAAGACATGCTTTCCCTCGACGCGGCGTTTGGTCAGTTCCGAGATATTCTGCGAATGGTCCCCGATCCGCTCCAGGTCATTGACGATATGGATCAGCACCGGAATCGATTCGGACTCCAACGGCTCCAGTTTTTTGCGGGACAGGCGGACGATATAGTCCGTGATCTGGCTCTGCAGGCTGTCGGTCACAGACTCCAATTCACTCGCCTTTTCGGCCATCTTCAGATCTTGATCGATAAAACTTTCGGTGGCGTTGACCATGGCCTTACGGCTGATCTTCAGCATATAGGAAACTTCCTTATGCACCTGTTCCATGGCCAAGCTGGGAGATTCCAGCAAGTGTTCTTCCAGATACTGCGTTCCGTAGTCGATGGCATCTTTGCCCTTGGGCACCAGCCTGGTGCTGAGTCGTTCCAGAAAATTAATGAATGGGAGAAACACCGCCGTATTGATCACGTTGAACACACTGTGGGCGACGGCAATGTGGATCATGATGTTCTCCGTCGACAAATCGCCGGGGACCAGCCACTTGATCAGTTCCGTGTACCAGCCGAGCGACACGAAGACGAGCATGTACGCGGTCCCCAGGACATTAAATATCGTGTGCGACATCGCCGCGCGCCGGGCATTCAAGTTGGTCCCGATCGCGGCCAATTGCGCGGTGATGGTGGTCCCGATATTGTCACCGAGGATAATCGGGATCGCCGCCTCCAGCGGAATCAATCCCTTAAAGGCCATGACCTGGACAATGGCGATTGTGGCGCTGGAGCTTTGCAGTAAGACGGTGAAGATGATCCCCGCAAAGACGGCCAGGACGGGATGATGACTGAGCGCGCTAAAGGTATCATAAATGAACGCACTGTCCTTCAATGGCTCAAAGGCGTCCTTCATGTAGTCCAGTCCGGTAAAGAGAATCCCGAATCCCATCAAGACCAGCCCGACGTTTTTACGCCTTCCCTTCCCCAGGGCGTTGAGGGCAAAGCCGATCCCGACCGCGGGCAAGGCGTACTTGCTGACCTTAAAAACAGACATGAACGACACCAGCCAGGCTGTGAACGTCGTCCCGATATTGGCCCCCAGTATTAGCGGAATGGCCTGTTGCAGACTCAGCATCGACGCGTTGACGAACCCGACGACAAACACGGTGGTAACGCTGGAAGACTGGACTAAGAGTGTGGTCAAAGCCCCAACAAAGACACCGTAGATGCGGTGCTTGGTGACGGTGTGCAGGAATTGTTTGAGTTTGTCGCTGGCTACCCGTTTGAGGCCGCCGGACATAGTTTGCATGCCGAGAAAAAAGAATCCCAGCCCGCCGATGAGAAGAAACGCCGATTCGAACGTCATGCGGGGTCCTTTCCGTGGATCAGATAATAACGCCGGGAAAAATGCGGCGTGTATGTCGGTGTTGAGGTTTGTTTACATTCTAATGCAAACAGGCGGGTGCGTACACCGTATTTCCGGAAAATACGTGATTTTTCTTTAGGATGGGAACTACTCCCCGTCCCAATAGCTGACGTTCAGCTCTTCGCGTCCGATGTACATGAAGCGGTTCGGTTTGCCGTCCGGTCCCGCGGGGCGTTCGTCAAGCACGCCGAATTTATTGGAATCCGGGTACTCCGCGATCTCCGGGGTCTGCTTGGTGCTGACGGCGAGGTATTTGAGCTCGGTATCGCCGGTGTTGATGATCTGATGCGCGGTTTCGGGCCCTCCCGGCGGGCAGGCGATGAAGTCTCCCTTTTTCACGGGATATGTTTCCGTGCCGATGCGGACCTCACCGGAGCCTTCGAGGATGAAGAACAGCTCTTCGTTGACGCGGTGATTGTGAAACGGAAACGCGCGCTTGCCCGGGGGCACCGCGGTGATGTTGTAGCCGAGCTTTTTCGCGCCGATCGCCGGGGCGATGTGCGCCAGCTTGGCGTCATACTTCAGCGCCGTCTCCTCTGTCTGAGGCGCAAACGCCGCCGGCCGCGGTTCAAATTTGAGGTCGTTGAGGTTGATGATGGGGGTGGGCATTTGGCCGCTCCTTGCATTATTTTATTGTTGCGAATGTCCCATGTATTGAAATCGGGGCATCTCTACGCCGTCCACCGTCACCGTCTCGGCAAACATCGTCAGCGGGCGGACCCAGAGGGCGTCTTTGCCGAATTCGGATTCGTACAGGGCCCGGTAGACGACGAGCTCCTCCTCGGTCTCCGAATGCCGCGCGACACCGATGACGGCATAATCTTTTCCCTTGTAGTGGCGGTAAATACCGGGTTTCATCGTCTCCTCCCTATTATTTTCCGGCCCACAGAAAATAGCGCAGATAAATGTACACCGATGAAATCACCAGCGCCAACACCGTAAACGGTACCCCGTAGGCGAGAAACGTCCGGAAACGGATCGGGATGTTGTTCTTCTCTCCGATCCGCGACATGATGATGTTAGCCGAGGCCCCGATCAAAGTCCCGTTGCCGCCCAGACACGCCCCCAGGGCGAGCGACCAGAACAGTGGTTCGGCGATCGACGCGCGGGCCGCTTCAGCCGGGATGCCGGCGCTCTCGGCGAAGTGATGCGCGAACAACCGCACCAGCGGGACCATCGTGATCACGAAGGGGATATTATCCAGAATTGCCGACAGGAACCCGCCTCCCCACAGGATCAGCAGGCACAGGACGAGCAGGTTGTCACCGGACCAGCTGATGATCTGCCGCCCGATCGATTCGATGACTCCGTTGTGTTCCAGCGCGGAGATCATCATGAACATGCCGATAAAGAAAAAGATGACCCCCCACTCCACATGCATCAGCGTCTCTTCGGTATGCGCCCGGCAGACCAGCAGCATGATCATCCCGCCCAGCAGCGCTACCACTCCGGGTTCCACGTGCGTCACCTCCTGCAGGATAAAACCGAGAAAGATGAACGCCAGGATGATCAGTGATTTGCGCATGTTCACCGGGTCGACGATCGCCAACCGCGGGACGGCGCCCGTGACCCGGTGTTGAATATTGACGGGGATATGATAACGGTTGCGGATCAGCAGGTAAACCGCGGACAGGGTCGCCAGCATGATGACCACTACGACCGGCCCCAGGTGCATGAGAAAATCGTTGAACGAAAGGTGCACTTGCGAACCGATGACGATATTGGGCGGGTCCCCGATCAACGTGGCCGTCCCACCGATGTTCGAGACGATGGCCTCCATGATGATCAACGGGCCCGGCGCGCAATTCAAAAGTTGGAAGATCAGGACCGAAACCGGTACGATCAGGATGATGGTCGTGACGTTGTCCAGAAATGCCGATAACACCGCGGTCACGGTCAACAGCAGCAGCGTGATGCGGACCGGGTCGCCGTCCGCCATTTTTGCGACCGTGATCGCGATCCATTCAAAGAATCCGGTGCGTGCGATCACCTTCACGCACAGCATCATTCCCACCAGAAGAAAGATGACGTTGAAGTCCACAGCCTTCATCGCGTCCTCGAAGGAGACGAGCCGCAAGGCGACCACCAGAGTCCCGCCGACCATGGCCACAATGGTCTTGTTGACCTTTTCCGTGGCGATCAGGATATAACTGAAAATAAAAATGGCGATGGAGATGGCGGAATTCATTTTTACAAAAACAGAATTTTATCGATGATGGTAAAGCGGTCCACGATGCCCACCAGGCGCAGGGAATCGTCCGTAATGTACAGCTTGGCCTGGTCCTTGATCGCCAGCAAAAATATCAGCTCGATAAGGGTGGCCTGACCGGAAACCGGTGTCACTTTTCGGAGTACGGCCTCCTCCAGGCGGAGATTTTTCTTGTCCGTAAAGTACTGCTCAAACGGATCGATGTGCCGGATAAAGGAGATCGTGGTCATGTCCTGAAAGAAATCAGGCAGTTCCATGCGCAGGACGTCCCGGCAGGTCACCTCTCCCATCAGCCGGTCCTGGCTGTCCACCACCGGCAGGATGTCCATCTTGTGCAGGTGCATCAACCGCGTGGCCTCCTTGATATCCATGTCCAGTGTGGCCTTGACCAGGACCGGACGCATCACTTGTTCAGCCACCACCTGACCGGTCAGTTCGACTTGGGCCAGCAAAAGCTGTTGAATATCCGACCAGTCGTACTGTCCTCCCAGCCGGATCTTTTGCGGCAGTCCCGCGTCCAGAAAGAAATGGCTGAGCGCGGACATGGCCTGTAGAACCGTGTAGGGTTCGTTCAGCGAGGAGACCATCAGACAGACGATATGGACCCGACCCTGGTCCGCGGCGCCGAAGTCGATCCCTTTCGCGCTGATGCCGATCAAAAGGACGAATTCCTTCCACCCCTCAATGCGGGCGTGCGGAAAGGCGATGCCGTCACCCAGGGCGGTGCTTTGCAGATTCTCCCGTTCCATCAGCATCCGCAGGCAGTCTTCTCGGCTGACCGCGCCGCCGACCGCCGAGCGCCGGGAATACAAGGCATTGACAAGAAAGGCGACGGCCTCTTCTTTGGTGGCGGCCTGCATATCCGGAAACACCAGGTCCCGGGAGAGAAAATCCGCTATTCGGCTCACTGCAAACTCCGATGTATTTTGTTCACCTGTCCGGTTGTCCTAGAGGTCCACGGAACCCATGCCCGCGGAGTCTTGCTTTTCCCTGTCATACTTTATTCGATCATAGTATCGCACCGGTTAGATGCTGTCGATAAAATCTTTGCGCGGTTCTTCACGATAGGGGTGTTCAAACGTGCCCAAAATATTTTTAAAGTCCGCCGAGGCCGGACCGCGTTTAAACGAGGCCCGCGGGCTTTCCCCTTCTCCGGAGACGCGAACAGGTTTTCCCATAATGAGAAACGGCAGATCCGCCTTAAGCAGATTGTCCGATTCCGCGTTGAGCCAGCCGTCCGCCTGAAACCGGTTTTGCATGGATCCCAAGTCCTTTTGACAATTGCCCTCGCGGTTGGCGGCACCGCTGGAATTGAAGTTAAAGGCGATCTTCTCCTCATATGGGTACGCGGCGGCCTGCATCAGGCAATCGTGGGCCGGCACATAAGCGTAGCCTTCCAGCCACTCCGGCTTTCCGGGTTGCGGCCACAACGCCAACTCGAGTTGTTTCCCGTCGATTTGGGCCGACCAGGCGCCGACCATCCCCGCCGTCGCTCCGGTCGGTTCGGCCGTTTTCCCGGCAACCGGCGCGGTCTGTTCAGCGTCCGGTTTTTTGGACCCGGTCTGTGAAGATTCGCCGGCGTTTTCGGGAGTCATCTCAGATGGATTTCCCGAGTAAGCATCCTGCACCAGCCCGATCCCTTCGGAGACCATGTCCACCATCGACCGAAATTCCTCTGTCATTTGCTTGGTGCGCGTATTCATCGGTTTGTCCTTCATGTAGGCATACTTCCGCATGTTCCGGTATGCAGCTTGGACGGTCTCATCCGTACAGTTCCCGCGGATGACATTTTCCAGGGAATTGATATGGCGTGTGAAATGCCCCATCGCCCAGCGCACGCTTTCGGCCGGACCGCGGCCGCGTTTCTGGTTATTCATGACGATCGTCATGTAACGGTTGACCGCCCACGGTTTCCAGGACTGATAGAACCACTCCCAACTCTCGACATACTCCGGGTCCAAATAAAGAGTACGCGGCGGGCCGACCGGTTCGGCGTTGCTGAAGAACCCGTCGGTGGTCACCTCCACCGTCTGCAATTGCAAAATCTTGGGATTCCGGATGTACGAACGGCAGTGTGTGGAATATAGCTCAAGAAAGTTCTCGTAGAAGAAGGCGAACAAATTCTGGTAGTCCTTAAGCAAACCGTAATTTTCCTCCGCCAGCACGCGCGCCATGGCCGCCAGGTCCGGGATCGGATCTTCTTCAGGGGCTTTGTAGGCGAGCGCCGTTCGGTCCACTTCCCAATCCTGCTCCTTGGCTGTCTTCAGGAAACAGTTTTCCGTGTCCACACACTCGTATTCTTCAGGGACCGGATTGATAGAAAAACGCAACGCGGTGACCTCCGGGCATTCCTTGGCGTAGCGTTGCGATACGCCCTTGGCCATCATGACATAATCCGTTATGTCCGGCGGATCGGCAAACGTGGCCTCCTGCCGGTTGGCATACATCGGGCTTAGTTCGATGATGGTATCCTCCTCGCAGCCGCCCTTGAAGTTGACACCGAGGGTGCTCATCATATCGCGGAACTTGATTTCGAAGGTGTGCAGGCCGTCGTAGGCCGTCTTGACCAGCCCGTCCTCAAGACGCCAGTTATTGGCGCGCCGCATCGTTCCTTTATAGTCGAACTTCCCCTGATGCGGATATACGGGCGTCGCCTCCACCCGGACGACCTGCAACTGCGGACATTGTTCGGACAGCGCCTTCACGGACGCGTCGAGAAAATCGCCGATCGGAAGGTCCGCACCCTTGCCGCTCTCAATGTGCCGCTTGACATCGACG
Organism: Candidatus Omnitrophota bacterium; assembly: GCA_020429915.1. Taxonomy (GTDB): domain Bacteria; phylum Omnitrophota; class Gorgyraeia; order Zapsychrales; family Zapsychraceae; genus JAGOSC01. The sequence goes on from JAGQKV010000002.1 coordinate 268,883, forward strand.
ACGCGTTGATCGCCGATGGAGACCTTGAGCGTAGCCAATTCCGAACACACCCCGCGGAAGACCGTCGTCACAGGCGACTGCATCTTGGCTGCGGAGACTTGAAACGCATTCGGCTCGGCGTCCCGCTCGAAATTCTTCTGCATCCTGACCTGAATCTGGCCGTAGGTCCGCATGGTTTCGCGCTCTGTTTCCCAGGCCTTGGGTTCTGCGGACACCGCCGAACATAGCCCGATTAATAATAGAAAAGCGGTGGCTATGATCCAGCGCCGTCCGGATAAGGATTGGACTTGGGACATGAATGAAATCCTTTCGAATTCTTAAAGAGATTATCGGACCGCCAGCAATTCGATCTCAAAGACCAGCGTGGCGTTCGGACCGATCGGTCCGAATCCCGCCGCACCGTAGGCCAGCTCCGGCGGAATGATCAGTTTGATTTTCCCCCCGGGCTGGATCAACTGCAACCCTTCGGTCCAGCCCTTGATGACGCCGTTCAGCGGGAAGCTGGTCGGCTCGCCACGGCTATACGAACTGTCGAATTCCTGGCCGTCAATCAGGGTTCCCCGGTAATGCACGGTGACGGTGTTGGCCGCCGTCGGAAAGAGTCCTGCCCCTTGTTTGAGGATCGCATAGCGCAGACCGCTGGGTGTCCGCTGGGTCCCCTGGACCAGCTCGGGTGGCAGACCGCCGAAGTCTTCGGGCTCCGGGATCCGTGGCGCGTACGTCAGCAGATTACGATAGATCCGTTGTACGCGTTCATCGGTGCAGTGATCCCGAATCAGGAACGTGAGCTTATTGTAGTTCCTGATAAAGGACCCGGCCGCGAGTTTGGCCGCGCGGTTGGCATCCCGCCCGGCCGCGTGCTCCTTGCTGACCTTTTCGGCAATACGGTTGGAAATGTAAAGCCGGTTTTGGTCCTCGAATTGGTCGAAGTGCTTCGCGTACGGCTTGTCCAAGCTGATCGTGCGGGTGGGATCGATCTCGACGTCCCCGGTCTCAAATCCCCAGCGCGCCATTTCGCTTTCGATGGACGGCACCTGGCGGCTGACGGGCTCGAGGATCTGTTCCCCGCAATAGTCCGAGTAGATCTCCAGAAAGTCATTGTGAAACAGCCGCACCAACGGTGCGTGCGCGTCCAGTACGCCGTAATTCTCGGCCGCGAGATTATCGATCACCGCCTGGTAATCATTGGCCGCCGCCGGCGTCGTCCATAGGAGCAGGACGATAGCAAACAATGCCGTTACGGATGGGATTCCTGGATATGTCGATTTACTGCGCATGGTGTCTGTCACCCCCCGGCAATGGCGCCGACGATGAATAACGGCTCCTGTCCTGATGCGACCGCAGCCGGTACGGAGGTCTGCGGGGCACGGTTGGAGTAATCTTCTTCACAGGCGAAAAAACGGACCAAGGCCCGGCGTTGTCCGGTTTGCGGATCGCGGATGGTCCCGCGCAGGACCGGATATTTTTCTTCGAGTGCGTCGATGATATCGCCCAGACTGATTTCACCGGCCAGCTCCAGCGCCACTTCGTCCTGGATCCGGGCGAGTACCCTCAAGTGCGTCGGGAGTACAACACGGATCATGACAGCGTCTGCACCTCGACCGAAAGGACTTTGGGCAGGTCACGGGCCGCCGCCGTCCACGTGTCCCCGGCGTCCGCCGATACGTAAACCTGCCCGCCGGTCGTGCCGAAATAAATTCCGCAGGGATCGTGTCTGTCCACCGCCATGGCGTCGCGCAGGACATTGACATAACAGTGTTCCTGGGGAAGCCCCTGTGTAAGCGCCTCCCATTCCTCACCGCCTTTGCGGCTGCGGTAGACGCGCAGTTTGCCTTCGGGGGGATAATGTTCGCTGTCGCTTTTAATCGGAATGACGTAAATTGTATCCGGCTCATGCGCGTGCACGTCAATGGCGAAGCCGAAATCCGTGGGCAAATTGCCGCTGACCTCACGCCAGTTGTCGCCGCCGTCATCACTGCGCATCACGTCCCAGTGTTTTTGCATGAACAGGATGTTCGACCGTGAGGGGTGCATGGCGATGCGATGGACGCAGTGGCCGACCTCCGCGTCCGGATCGGGGATGTACTCGGACTTCAGCCCCTTATTGATGGGTTTCCACGACGCTCCGCCGTCATCGCTGCGAAAAGCGCCCGCCGCGGAGATGGCGATGTAGATTTTTTGGGGATCATCGGGTGAGACCAGGATCGTGTGCAGACACATGCCGCCGGCGCCGGGTTGCCATTTGGGGCCGGTGCCGTGCTGACGCAGACCGGGCAGTTCCTGCCAGCTGCGCCCCCCGTCTTTCGTTTTAAACAGGGCCGCATCCTCCACGCCGGCGTAAACGACGTCCGGATCATCCGCGGACGGCTCGAGATGCCAGACGCGCTTGAACTCCCACGGGTGCTGCGTTCCGTCATACCACAGATGCTGGCCCGTCTCGCCGTCATACCGGAACTCGTTGCCGACCGCTTCCCACGTCTTGCCGCCGTCATCCGAGCGCTGGATGACCTGACCGAACCAGGCGCTGGTTTGCGAGGCGTAAATCCGGTCAGGATCGGCCGGCGATCCTTTCATGTGATAGATCTCCCATCCGCCGAAGAATGGTCCGTTGATGTTCCAGTTTCGGCGTGCGGCATCGGACTCGAGCACAAAGGCTCCCTTGGCGGTGCCGACGAGCAGGCGGGTTGCGGGCATACGAACGATCCTTTCCCTAGAGGGTTTGTCTCCCGGCGAATACCGGTGTTCAAAACAGACTTCAATTGTATCGGGTTTGGACCGCTTTCGCAAGCGGTGAATCGACGGGTCGCGACACTTGCGGCGGGCGTGACCGGGTAGTATGATAGTTCTCTTCGGAGGAAGAATCATGCACGACTGTCCCGACAATACGGAAAATACGGACGGCCTGGACCCGGCAGAACAAACGCGTTACGCGCGGCACCTGATCCTGCCGCTGTTCGGCGAGACCGGTCAACAACGGCTGAAGAACGCTCGGGTCCTGTTTGTGGGCGCCGGCGGGCTGGGATGCGCTCCAGCCCTGTACCTGGCGGCGGCCGGCGTGGGGACAATCGGCCTGGCCGACGATGACGTGGTGGCTGAATCCAACCTGCAGCGACAGGTTTTGTACACGACGGCCGATATCGGCCGGCCCAAGGTCGAGGCCGCGCGTGAGCGGCTGTTGGCGCTGAATCCGCATATCAAGGTTCTCACCCACCCCCACCGTCTGACGGCCGCCAACGCGCTTGAGGTGATGCGCGCTTACGATGTCATCATTGACGGAACCGACAATATTCCGGCGCGCTATCTGATTAACGATGCGGCCTTCATAATTAAGAAACCGTGGGTGTATGCCGGGGTGCATCAGTTTGAAGGCCAGTGCTGTGTGTTTGCGCCGGGCGGACCGTGTTACCGATGCTTCTTCCGTGATCCGCCGCGTCCAGAGGATATGCCGTCCTGTGCCGAGGCCGGCGTGATCGGCGTGGTCCCGGGACAGATGGGATTATTGCAGGCGAATGAAGTCATCAAACTCCTCAGCGGGATCGGCGAACCGTTGACGGGTCGTTTGTTATTATACGATGCGTTGGAAACGCGACTGCGTGAGGTACGGATCAAACCGGACCCGGCCTGTCCCCTGTGCGGTTCCGCGCCTTCTATCACGAAACTTACCGAAACCGCCTGGACGTGTCCGGCCCACGATTCCGTTCCCGAGGTTTCGGTAAAGGAATTTAAGGTCATTTACGACAGCGGCCGACCGATTTTCCTGCTGGATGTGCGGGAAGAGTCGGAGCACCGGGTCGCGCGTATCGAACGGGCCTGCCTCATTCCGTTGGGACAGCTGCCGGATCAACTTGAACAGATTCCGCGGGACATGCCGGTGTATTGTTTCTGTAAACTCGGCGGACGCAGCGCCAAAGCGGTACGTCTCCTGCGGGAAAACGGATTTGAGGTGGTTATCAGCCTGGCCGGCGGGATCCAGGCCTGGTCCGAGCAGATCGATCCGGACGTTCCGACCTATTAAATCTGAGTGGCGGCCGGCAAAGATATGGTGATGGTGGTGCCGTGTCCGAGTTTGGACACGGCGGAGATCTCACCGTGGTGTTGTTCGATAATGGTATGGGAAATGCTCAACCCCAATCCCGTACCTTCTCCCTCCGGTTTGTCCGTATAGAACGGATTCCAAATCTTGCCGAGCGCCTCCGGTTGGATACCCTTCCCCGTATCCGAAATGACAACAATCACATGTGTTCCCAGGCTGTACGTGCGGATGGATATTTCGCCCTTTTCCGGAATGGCGTGAACAGCGTTCATGAGAATATTGATGAAGACCTGTGCGATGAGGTGTTTATTGCACAGGACCGGTTTGTCGTCGTCGTACTCTTTGGTTAAGGTGATGCGGTCGGAAATTTCAGCGGCCACTATCCCCATAATGCTTTCCAGAACGTCCCGCAGCAATACAGGCTCCAATTTCCCTTCATCTCCGCGGGCAAACGTCAGCAACCCCTTGACGATTTTGCGGATCCGTTCAGTCCCTGTCCTGGTTTGGGACAACAGCGCCGGCAGGTCCTCTCTTACGTGCTCCAGCCGGAAATCCTGTTTTTGCGCCTGGACACTGTCGATTATTTGCTGAAGGCCGGCCATATCCTGACTTTGAACAGCCGCGCGCATCTCATCGTAACGTTCGATGATGGCCAGCAGTCCTTCGGTGTATTCCTGCATGACGGTCAGATTGTCGCGTACCATCGTCAACGGATTGTTGATTTCATGGGCGATTCCTGCGGAGAGATAGCCGATTGAGGCAAGCTTCTCGGATTTCATCAATTGGCCGTTCATCCGTTCCAGATTGTCATATGCCTGTTGCAGCTTTTCTTTTTGTGTCACCAGTTCTTTGCTCATCCGGTCGAGTGCATTCCGGGAGGCGGTGATCTCATTCAGATTTTGCAACATGCGGTCAAAGGTTTCGGCCAAGTATCCGATTTCATTTTGCAATTTCAACAGTTTGGGTTCAACATGAATATGCAGGTTGCCGTGTCCGACCACACCCAGAATTTGTGTGAGTTGTTCCAGCGGGTGAGAAATTTGCTGCTTAACGTAACGTGTCAGCAAGGTGAATCCTAACAGAATAATCATCAATAAGAGTATCAAGCTGTACCGTAACCGGCGTATCGGCAGCAAGGCTTCGTCTTTGTCCATTTTGACGACGACTCCCCAGTTCATGCTGGGCGCCTGATCCCAAACGGCCAATGAAGTTTGGCCGCGATAGTCCGTGTAAGTGCCTTTACCGCGTTTACCGCGGACCGCCAGGTGCAGCGGGCTGAGATCCTCGACGTTGATATCGGACTTGCGTCGGAAGCCGGCGGCCGGGTCGTGCCGGGTGTCATTCAAGTAAACGATTTCATTTCCGATTGCCGCCAGCGCGAGGACTTCCCCAGTCGCGCCAAGGCCAGTCTTACCGGTAACGATTTTGAGCAGCGCGGACTTGTCGACTTGCAGGGCCACCACGCCGATGAATTCCCCTTTACGGAATACCGGAGCCCCGATAAACGCGGCCGATGCCCGGGATGGCTCATAGTATTTCAACTGGGAGACATGCGGCGCGGCATTGACTTTAGACATCCGGAAGATATCGGCCAATCCGCTATTGCTGTACGGTCCGGTTGTCAAATTAGTGGCGAAATCCGGTTCATGGATAATGGAAAAAATCAGGTCTCCTTCCGCGGAAATCAGGAATAGGTCGTAATACCCTGCGGAGTCCTTGAAGGCCGTTAGAAAAGGCCGGAGTTGTTGATCCGTTTTTTTGTAGTCTTCGGAATCAATGCCCTGCCCGTAGTAAATTGGTTCGAATTCGCTGATGGCATTGATGATGTCCGGCATTTGAGCGAGGGCCGCAACATCACGCTTACGTTCTACGACATAGGTTTCGATCTCGGATATCGTGAAATCGAGAATGCCGAACAGTCGATTATCCAGCTGCCTGTCCAGATAGGTTTTGAAATAAACATGCAGCAAAACCGTAACCAGGATCAGCACCGCTGCCAGAATACCGAAAGCCTTGATCAGCTTGCGGGAGAGACGGTTTCTTTTGGGGGTTGGGGTCATGTAGGTCCGGATGAATATGTTGCGGCCAGGCCGGATCAAACGCAGTCCGATATTCAACACGAATGAGATGACAAGGATGAGAAGTTCAATCGGCCGCCGTAGGCCGGCAAGATTGGCTGTACGGAATGCTCAGAAAGGATTATACCTTTCGCTATGTGACATTGCAATGTCGTAGCGAGAAAGTTGGCGGCGTTACAAAGAAAAGCCATGGCGACGTATCGTCATGGCTTTCTTTTAAGAAGACGTTCTTGGACAGAACGGTACGAATCAAGAGGTTATGTTTGGCTTTCTGCATTGTATAGAGTAGCAAAATCCGTGCCAGCCGGGTCGGGATGGGCCTGACAGGTGTAATCCGGGGCACTTCGCCGGCCGGAGATGTTCATTTCGGACATCATCTGTTGAGCGGATTCCACATTTTCCTCAATAGCTCCAGAAATACGCCTTATTCCGGCGGGCATCCAGGGCCAAAAAGCCGTTTTCCGCCCGGCATTCATAGAAACTGTGGCGGGGCGTCACGGGCAGCGAGCCGCCGGAAAGGTCCTTAGGCCACCATCCCGCCGTCAGAACCGGCCGCCGGATATCGCCCGCGGTCACCTGCCGGCAGTGTTGAATCAACTGCACATCGAAACTCCCCGGATAGGAAAAGGTAAGGATACGATGATTGGTGTCGAGGTCGTATTTGAGCCGGATGCCGGTCGCAGTCGGCGGCGTGAGAGGAGTCAGCCAACCGCGCTCGGCGGCCGAGGTCTTGGCGTAAGAAGGAAAACTCTTTTCCACCGTCTCTCCCCCGTGCATGACCAGCCCGGCGATCAGCAGTGCGGCCACCAGCAGCCCATTGAAGACCCACAACGGCCTGACCGGCCATGTTCGCTGCTGGGGATTATTCGCGCTCATAGGGGTTCCGTGTTTCACTACGGCCGGGATCCGTCCGACTGACGACGGGAGCAAACCGGCCGTCAGTCAATTCGCGGGCCCGCTCCGGCGGGAGGCTGCCCGTCAGGATCAGGCCCCGGGCCTCCATGTCCCGGAAAGGATAGTCGGCGTAATTGTCGGGCGTTTTGCTTGTCATGAATGAAAATGCCGCGGCAAGATTTTCTACGGATTAAAATACAATAGTTCCCAGATATGGCCGTCCGGGTCCTGAAACCCGTGTCCATACATCAGCGGGTGGTCCTGCGGCTGCGTATACGTCTTGCCTCCGTTGGCAACGGCACTTTCCACCATTCGCTGAACTTCCTCCTTGCTCTCAAGAGTCAGGCACACCAGCACCTCCGTGTTCCGCGACGTGTCACAAATTTCGTTCGGAGTAAAGGCCCTGAACTTCGGGTGCGTGACCAGCATGACAAACATATTCTCACCGACGATCATGCAAGTTGAGTGATCATCGGTAAACTTCGGTTCGAAACGGAATCCCAGGGCCGTAAAAAAGTCGACGGATTTGGCCAGGTCGACCACGGGCAGGTTGATATAAATTTGATTAGCCATAATCATCCTTTCACGGGCGCGCGGTCATTCGCGGGCTTGCCGGATATCGTTGAGCACATTAAAAACGGTAAACACGACCACGCCGGCACAGAACAGGATCATGCCCCACAGGTATTGCTTTTGAATCTTGCGCCGGATCAAGACGCTTTCGGAGATGTTGTCAGGATTGTACCAGACCTCTATTGTCTTACCTTCCGGAAATTTGTCTTTATCGACGAATAATTCCGGCGAGACCGCATTCGACTGTAGCCGTCGGTCACCGACCGTGTACTCATAATTGATCGTCTGCTCGTAGCCTTCATGGACCCGGTCGGTATTTTTTTTGCCGTCGAGTTTGGCGTCGGGGTCCAGGACCGTTCCGGTGGTTTCCGGCCAGCCGTGTTCCACATATTCCTTGTCCAGACCTGCGGCGCAGATCACGATAAAGTAAGCACATACGGCAATCACCACAGCGCCGGATATCAGCGGGCGAATCGGGACGGCTGGTTCCTTGGGGCTCATGCGTTTTAGTCCTCCTTTATGCGGAATTGTGTCTCCATTTTCTGATGGACCCCTGATGACGGAGGGTTAACGACGGGCATGGGAGGATTATAACGTTGAGGCGGGGTCAATGCAAGGAAAGCCTCTTGTCAGGATTGTTGCCGGTCCTGCAGGTTCACTGCATTTGCTCTCTTCTGTTAAGGACTGAGGTCGGGAGTTCATCGTCCGCAGTCCCGCTTAAATCAGACCCACAAATGTCTTTACACGGGCCGGATTTGGGAATAGAATATTGCTCTTCCCCATTGAGGAACTTCCCGGATACACTATCCCCTCCTCAATTTCAGCACTAATATCAATTACAAGGATACGGACCATGAACCGACTCTATCTATTTTTTACCTTAGCTCTCACTTTACTCCAGGCCGGCCCGGTGGGCGCGGAAGATGACTTTCAATACTGGATCCAGACACAGCTCAAGATCATCGACACCAAACGCGTAGATGTCAGCCTGTATGGCGAAGGCTGGTTTGTGAACGATGTCAGTGAGAACGGTCTCCAGTTCTACGCGGTCAAAGTGGCCTACAACATAAGTCCCAATCTCGACCTCGGGACTAACTACAGCTATCTGAGTCCGAACTCTACTAACAGTCTCTCAGGGGATTCCGAGTACACATGGCAACACCGGGCCGAAATCGAGATCAATCCCAAGTGGAAACTCAGGGACGGGCTCCGGTTTGATACGCGCAACCGCCTGGAATTCCGCTGGATCGAAGGCCACGGTTCGTACAACACCCGCTCCCGGCACCGCGTGCGGATCACGCTGCCGGTCAGCTGGGAGCGGATGGCGTGGTTGAACGGAATATATATGGACTCGGAATTCTTTTACAACTGGGCGGAAAACGATTATGATGAAAACCGTTCCGTGCCCATCGGCCTGAGCCTGCGGATCAACGAGCAACTGACCGTCAAACCTTTCTACATGATTCGCAGCACCAGCAGTCATAATGAGTGGACATCCCGGCACATAGTCGGAACTTACGTATCGTATAACTTTTAAACCGACAGGAATCCGCTATGAAAAAATGGATCGGTCTGATCGCGGGAATAACGGTTCCCCTTCTTATCTTGAGTTTACCCCGGGAGTCCATTCCCATTATCGGGCTGACGCTGGTTGAACAACGCCTGCTCGCCATCTTCAGCTTCGCCGTGATCTTTTGGATTATGGAACCCATTCCGGTGTTTTCCGCGTCCGTGCTGATTATCTTTCTGCAGTTGCTTTTGATTTCGGACAAGGGGTTGATCTGGTTCCGGCAAAACCCGGATGCCGAAGGTTTCGGGACGCTTGTCCCGCACAAGGCCCTCTTTCATACCTTTGCCGAGCCGATTATTCTCCTTTTTTTGGGTGGCTTCTTTTTGGCCATGGCGGCTACAAAATACCGGCTCGACGTGAATCTCGCGCGTGTGATGCTCAAACCATTTGGCCGCAAACCGGCGATGGTGATGCTGGGGATCATGCTGATCACCGCGATGTTCTCGATGTTTATGAGCAACACGGCCACCACCGCGATGATGCTGGCCATCCTGGCGCCGGTGCTGGCCTTGTTCGACCCGGATGATCCGGCGCGGGTGGGCATCGCGTTGTCTGTTCCCTTTGCCGCCAATGTCGGGGGATTGGGTACACCCATTGGTACCCCGCCCAACGCCGTGGCCATGAAGTATCTTACAGGAGATATGGCCGTATCCTTCGGCGGCTGGATGGGGTTTGCGCTGCCCTATGTCGTCGTCCTTTTGTTGCTGACCTGGCTGATGTTGAGTATGATGTTTAAGGCCAAATCGCAGGAAGTCCATTTGGAAATCAAGGGTCGGTTCATGCGCTCCTGGGAGGCGATTGCCGTATATTTGACGTTCGCCGGCACCATTCTGTTGTGGCTGTTCGGCAGTAAGATCGGCTTGAATTCCTATGTCGTGGCGCTGGTTCCGGTCGCGGTCTTCACGGCCAGCGGGATCATTACGGCGGGCGACATGAAGAAGATGTCATGGGATGTGCTGTGGCTGGTATCGGGCGGTCTCGCCCTCGGCGTCGGTCTGTCGCAAACAGGTTTAAGTGAGCACTTGGTCGCCAGTATTCCGTTCGATCGGTTCCCGCCGCATCTGATTGTCTGCATGGCGGTCATGCTGTGTATCGTGATGGGGACCTTCATGTCCCATACGGCCACGGCCAACCTCGTGTTGCCCATTATCGCGGCTCTCGGGATGGGGCTGGCGTCCCTGGAACCGCTCGGCGGGACCAAGATGCTGGTCATCGCGAGCACCTTCGGGTGTTCCCTGGCGATGGCCTTGCCGATCAGCACGCCGCCGAATGCCTTGGCCTATGCGACCAATTTCTTTGAAACGAAGAATATGATCAAGGCGGGCCTGGCCGTGAACGTGATCGGACTGACCCTTGTGTTTGTCATGTTATTTGTGCTGAATCAGATCGGTTATTTTTAGGAGGAGCCGCGGATGAACGGACTGGCTAAGAAGTATTTTTCCAAGGCCGACAAAATCGTCTTTCTGCAGAAAGGCGACTACCTGTTTCGCAAAGGCGAGCAGAACAACAATCTGTATCTGCTGCAATCCGGCCGCATGAAGGGCTTCGACCCCCAGGATCAGGGAGAGTTCTTTGAGGCCGAAAGCGGCGATTTTATCGGCCTGCACAGTTTCTTCTCGCTGGTGTCGACGACGCGCATGAGCCTGATCGCCCTGGAAGACAGCGTGATTCCATACATCAGCAAGGGCGACTTCTCGCATGAAGATGCCGACGAGCTCAACGCGGATTTTATGCCGGCCGTCATCTTCATGATGCTCAAGCGCCAGGAACAGGCGCATCAAGCCAGCCTGCGTCACCAAAAGATCCTCAGAGATATGCAGGAAGTCGAACGCCTGGCCTCACTGGGGCAGCTTTCGGCGGGTGTGGCGCATGAATTGAACAATGCCATTACCGTTATCAGCCGCGGGAGTGACTATATCATTCAACAGGTCCTGGACCAGCTCAAGTGCAACTCTTTTGAAACCGAGATGATCAATGCCGGTCTCAGCCAGGGCCGGTATGTGTCCAGCGCCGAGGCCCGGAAAGTGGCCCGGGACCTTAAGAAATTACATCCCTCTTTTTCTGACGCGAAATTGCGTGATTACGCCCGCACCGGAATGGGCGAACGTCTGGCCAGCCAGCCGCTGGAAACCGCCCAACGCGCCTTTAACCTGTGGAACCTTGGCGCTTCTTTGTATGACCTACAGTTGGCTGTGCAGCAGTCCGAGCACGTGATCAACTCGATGCGCAGCCTGGCCTCCACCAATGTCATCCGGCAGGCCGGTTGCGATATCAACAGCAGTATCCGCCACGCCGTATCATTGCTGAGCAATCCGTTGAAGAAAGTGACACTTGACCTTCGCCTCGGCGAGATTCCCACGGTGTTCGGGAATTCCGCGGAGTTGTGTCAGATTTGGACCAATATCATGAAGAATGCCGCAGACGCCATGGCGGGTCAGTTGCAGAAGGATTCTCTGCTCACGGTGGCCACCGATGCTCCTGACGGCTACGTTCGGGTACGGATCAGTGACACCGGTCCGGGCATCCCGGACGAGATTATCGATGAGATATTTAAACCGCACGTGACCACCAAAAAAACCGGCCAGACCTTCGGCCTCGGCCTGGGTCTGACCATTGTTCATAAAATCGTAAAACGTTATGACGGTGACATGAGCGTTGAAAGTTCCCCGGAGGGAACGACATTCACCGTGACAATACCATTCGGAGCAACCCTATGAAAAAAGCCCATATCATCCTTATCGACGATCAAATCGACGTCCTCTCCGCCCTCCTGCAGGATCTCAAACCGTTCCGGGAGCGTTTCATCCTTGATGACTGTCAATCGGCTGACGAGGCCTATGAATTAATGGAAGAACTCGAGGTGTCGGGTGAACAAATTGCCCTGATCATTTCCGACCACATCATGGCCAACAAAAACGGTATCGAGCTGTATGCCGATCTGGCCCATGACCAGCGTTTTGAAGACGTTCGCAAGATCCTGATTACCGGTCAGGCCAGTCATGAAGACACCATCGACGCCATCAACAATGCCTCCATTGACTATTATATTAGCAAGCCATGGAGCATTGAAGAACTTCACAAAGTCGTCCGGAAGATGATCACCCACTGGATTTTTGATCACGGACTGAACCACAAAGACTATGAAGGGATGATCGACACGGACGTTTTGCTGAAACGCAGCAAGGCGGCCGGTGACCGCTAAATCCGGACATAAAAAAACGCGGACGCCCTACGGGGACGTCCGCGTTTGTTAGTGATTCGAATTACTTGCTGCCCTTCATCGAGCCGTGGGACATGTCATCCCCCTTCATGCTTCCGTGATGATCTCCCATCATTTTTATATATTTTGACATCTGCTCTTCGTTAAGGATGGACTTCAACGTGTCCATATACTCCTTATCCGCGGCGGCAATCTTGTCCATTTTAGTCTGCTTGGCGGCATCCATTTTGGCGGCCTGGTCTTCGCTCAGACCCAGCTTGTGATGCCATTTGTCCATGTGCGCGGTCATTTTCTTGTCTTTTTTCATGACCTTGGTATCGTCATCCCCGACCCCGCAAACCCCGCAATGCGCGTGGGCCGTTCCGCCGGCCATGATCAGACTGCCGACGATCATGACTATTATTTTCCGTTTCATAAAATATCCTTTCCTGTTGGCTAAATTGGTTGGTAATAGACAGTCCCGCTGCCGGTCCGGCCGCGACCGTTCCCTGCGACGCCTCCGTCCTCAGTTGAAATGCGGATCCCCCATTATTCATGAAGGTTTGACCATTTCGCGCAGGTCACCTGAGTGACTATGCGGGATTATAGCGTGCCCTTTAGTCTTTGGCAAGATGGATGCGGGATAAGCGATATACGGGAGGCTGCCATGCGGAGGTGCGTGAAAGCAGCACGGCCGAATCCCGTCCCCTGACGGGGGGCTGGGAACGGGATGGCCGTGCTCCAGGCGGGAGTGCGTGCTTGTCAGGCTAGCTACAGATAACGGTAGTCCGCACTGACCAGCTGGCGGAAGTGGAGAAAACAGAATTCATGCGGGTTGTACATACTCAGACGCTTTCCGCAACCGGGATGGCGGCAGGTACGTTGCTGTGTTTTCGTCTTCCTGGGGGTGGTATGTTTCTTCGGTTTCAAGGTTGTACTGCTCATGACGCTCGATCCTTTCTGCTGACCGATCTTCAGGATAGTCCTTGCAGTTGTTCGAAAGCTTTGATGATCAGAAGCACATGCCGGACTTCGGTGGTGTTCCGGAAGCGTTCGATCAGATGCGGTATATGAAGCAATTTTGCGATTTGGGCCACCATACGCATATGCATATACGGTGACGGCGCGCATGGCACGAACATCAAATGGACTTTGTGCCCGTCTGTAGCTCCGAAGTCGATTCCGCAGGCCGAACGGGCGATAATCAACTTCGGAGTGCGAAAAAGCCGAGCGTTCGGGAATCGTGAGTGCGGAATGGCCACTCCGCGGCTGATCACTGTAGGTTGCAGGGTTTCACGACGCTCCAACTCCAGGTAAAATTCCTCGTAAGAAGTGGCTGCCCCGGCCGCGACGGCCAGCTTGGCCAGACGGGAAAGCGCCTTGTTCCGTGAGCCGGCCTCGCAATGCAGATCGATCAGCGTTTCGTCGGTAAGGTGTGATAGGGGAATCGGGTGGTCCGCTGAATGGATAAGCATGTCCAGATCCTGGTCCGGGGACTCTACAATCGTTTGTTGCAGCCGCAGGTCCGCGACCGCCAGGGGTAAGAACTCCTGCTCGTCCCTGATTCCGCGACCGCCGGAGGTGGCTTCCGTTACCGGCGCGCGATGCTCGTGGAGACGAATATAGTCCGCCAATTCGCGGATGGTCATAATGGCATTGATCTTCATGGGTATACCTGCCTTTTATCGGTTGATCAAGGTTGAATCGGCCAGTTCGGAAATCCGCGGCGGATTACTTCAGTTGGCTGATGCGGCCCGGTGGCCAGTAAATCCATTCGGCGCGCCCGATGATGTTTTTCTCGGGTACGAATCCCCAGTAACGGCTGTCGGCACTTGAGGCGCTGTTATCTCCCAGGACATACACCTGCCCCTCCGGTACCGTGACGGACTTTTTTTCATCACTGAGTGAGCCCATATTAAAATAGTGCTGACCGGCAATACGCGGTTCGTCCAGTTGCCGGTCATTGACGTAAATATGTCCGTCCTTTATACGGACGGTTTCACCGCCGAAAGCGATTAGGCGCTTGATAAAGTCGCGTGAGGGATCCACGGGGTAGTCAAATACGATGATGTCCCCCCGTTCGGGTTTTCCGAAGCCCGGCAAACGGTACTCGGTTAAAGGTACCCGCCCTCCGTACCGTAGTTTATTGACGATCAACCGGTCTCCGATTTTGAGCGTCGGGTGCATCGAACCGCTCGGGATTTTGAAGGGCTGGACCAGGAATGAGCGGATGAGTAAGGCCAAACCAACCGCGACCACCAGGGTTTCCGCCCATTCCCGAATCCACTTCCTTACTTTCGGAGGCACGCGCGCTATTGTCGCGCAGTAAATTTGTCCCTTCTTATTTAGCATGCACTGTCCTGCTTTGTAGTTAGCCCGGCTGTTACGCCTTTTTGGGGATGCTGATCACCAGCCGGTCCCCGTTACGAGAGGTTTGCATTTTTTCCGTGTCGGCATCCGACGGCAACTGGACCGTGCGCATGAAACTGCCGAAGCTTTGCGATTTCATGAAGGCCTCCGGACCGGTCTCCTCTTTATCCTGCGACTGTTGACCGCTGATCGTCAGCGTTTGATCATGTATGGAGATATCGATCTTGTCCCGGTCGTATCCCTGGATGTCGAAGGTTATTTTGTAACCGGTGTCTGTTTCGTCCAGGTTGAATGAATTGTCGAAGACCATGCTGTTTCGGAACATGCCGGATCCCGCCGCGCTAAAGCCGGGGTTTGTAAACGCATGACGAAACAAGCGGTTCATTTCGGCCTGCATGCGATCCATTTCGGCCAGAGGATCCCAACTGTTCTGATTTGGCGTGGCCAGCGGCGTCTGACCGATCTGCGCGGGCGTGGAGGCCTCCAACTGCTCTACCTTTTCCTGCAACGCGGCTATTTGGGCTTGCAGGTCTTCAATGGTTGCGTCGGCGGCGAGGGCGGGTGAACCGGTCACGGATATCGCGGCCACGGCCGCCAAAAGGGAAATCAACAGGTTTGTCGCTTTCATGATTTCACCTCCTGCTTATGGGGTTTATATTGGGTTTGATACAAGGCCCGATCAATCTTATGCAACAAGACATCGATGCCTTCGGATTTGTCAAAATAGTCCGTTGCCGCTTCCAAAAGCCGGCGTTGGTCGTCCACGGGATAAACACTCGCCACGATGACCGGAATCATGCTGTGAAAGCAGCTCAACACTTCATACAGCGTGTCGCCGTTGGGTTCGCCGATGTTGATGTCCAGCAGGACCAAGTCGATGCGGTCCAGTTTCATCTGTTCGCGGGCATCCACGACATTTCCCGCCTCAAGAACCCTGAACCCGCGAGGCTCAAGAAACCGGCGGTATATCCTGCGGATCCGGGCTTCATCTTCCACAATCAGAATGGTGCGCATCGCTATTCTCCTTTTTGGCAGCCTTGGGCCGGGGTTGTTGACTGAACGACCAGCTTTTCCTGGTCACCGGACGGTTATCCGGTCGGGGGCAGGCCCCGTTTTCACTTCTAGGTATACCCGAATCAGGATCAAAGGACGGTTAAAATAAGATTAGAATTTTCTTATCTTGGGTGGGGGGCGCTGATCGTGCGGCTCAGGTAAGGACGGGAAGTTCGACAGTGAACGTCGTACCTTTCCCTAAGGTGCTGGTAACATTGATATTGCCGTTATGAGCCTTGGCGATGGACTGGGCGATGTTCAGTCCCAGCCCGGTGCCGGATTCCTGCGTATCGTCAGCTCTGGGAACGCGAAAGAATTTTCGGAAAATATTGCGCAGATCCTCTTCCGAGATCCCCGGGCCCGTATCGGCAATAACCACACGGCAGGTTTGGCCCTGGCGGTGCAGTGAGACGCGCACCGATTCGCCGGCCGCGATATACTTGATCGCGTTACCGATGATATTGTGAAACAGACGGCGCAAGTGGACCTTATCCGCTTCCACACGGATATCCTCCGTTGGGATATCAAAAGTGATCACGATTTTCTTGGGTTCCGCGAGGATACGGGATTGCTCCGCGATTTCATCCATAAGCGCCGTCAGGCTGATGTCTTCGAACTGGAAGATATCGGGACGGTAATCCAGTTTGGCCAGCAGCAACAGGTCCTTGACCACTTTGATCATATGGTCGATGACCTCCAGACAGTCGGACAACACCTTTTGATATTCGGCAGGAGTCTTCTCACTGTCGAGGGCAAGTTCGATCTCGCCCCGCAGCACGGCCAGCGGGGTTTTCAGTTCATGTGCGACATGGGAATTGAATTCACTGACGTGACCGAAGGAAGTCTCCAGTCGCTTAATCATGACGTTAAAAGACTGGATTAGCTCATGCATCTCCGCATCGACGGTTTTTTCCGGGATGCGCGCTCCGAGGTCTTTGTGTGTGATACGGTTGGCCATGTCCACGACTTCCCGGACCGGTTTCAATGACTCACGCGTGAAATAGCTTCCCACAAAACTGGTTCCCGCCAGGAACACCAGGATGGCCAGCGTCAGGAACAGTCCTAGCCGGCCGAGGACCGAATGAATATTGTCCTCCGAGGTGCCGATCTGGACCGTCAGCCGGATCTGTCCCAGCGATACCGGTAAATTGATCATCCGTAGTCTCAGCGCCGCGTCACTAAATGAACGATAGTGCAGGGCGGTCAAGTCCGAAGGGGTCGCCGGCCCGAACAGGCGGGCGATATCGGCTGTATAGTTGTGCGAACTGAAGAGCGTTTGCCCGCGGGCATTCATGATGTTGATATAGTCATTCTTCAGATTCAGAACTTCCAGCTGGGATTTCCAAATATCATCGACGATCATACGGCGGTCGGCCGCTGCGTACTCGCTGTGCAAAAGATCCAGCATCGTGGCGATGGGATGGCTGCGGCCGCGTTCCACGCGTTCGTAGGCCGCCAGGATACTGGCGACTTCCTCCGCCTTGATTTTCAACTCCTCGTCCAGGTCATGGTAGAGAATGTTGTAGACGCTTCCGTAAATGACGGATCCAAAAAGGACAAGGATGGCCGCCAGAATAACCGAGTAAAGAATGCTGGCCTTGAAACGGATCGAATTGAAGCGCATATCAGGATTCCTTTAAGACGTAGCCGGCCCCGCGAACGGAATGAATAAGTTTGTGATCAAAGTCCGCATCGATCTTTTTGCGCAGATAATTAACATAAACGTTTATCACATTGGAAAAGCTGTCGAAATCGTCATTCCACACATGTTCGGATATCATGGTGCGGGTCACCACCTGTCCGGCGTTCAGCATCAGATATTCCAGCAGTGCGAATTCCGTGCTTGTGAGCTCAATTTCCCGGTCCCCCCGAGTCACTTTCCGGGTAATCTGATTCAATTGCAGGTCGGCTACCTTAAGTACCGGGCTGGCTGCGTCCGTATTGCGCCGGATGAGAGCGCGGATGCGGGCGAGAAATTCGGCGAAGACAAACGGTTTCGTCAGATAATCGTCGGCCCCGGCGTCTAGTCCCGAGATCTTGTCTTCCACGTCGTCGCGGGCCGTCAGCATCAGGATGGGGGTGCCGAGTTTCAATTTGCGCAACTGCCGGCATATGTACAAACCGTCTTTCCCCGGCAGCATGATGTCGAGAACGATTAAATCATAAGGGACTTCGCGGGCCTGAAACAAGCCGCTGTCGCCGTCTGCGGCCACGTCCACGGCATACCCCTTTTCTTTAAGGCCCCGCTTGATAAAGCTGGCAAGCTTCTTTTCGTCTTCAACGACTAAGATGCGCATCAAATTCTCCTTGATTGGTCTTGAAACGGGCGATCGGTCCGGCAGGGTCGTCTGAGAGATTAGGGATGATTGCGTATATCTTCGAGTTTTTTTCGGAGCTGTTCAGCCGCCAGTTGTTGCGCTTCGCGGAATTCCTGTTGAATGGCGAGGCGCTCCTCCGGAGAGTTCGCCGTTTGCATACGGCTTTGGAATTCTTCCATGGCAGCTTGCTGAGAGCGGACATGCTCCTGGGAAAGGATTTGCATGTCTTGGGCGCGCTGCAGCTGGACTTCCGCCCGGTCATACTGTTGTTGCACCCGTTCGCGCTCTTGCTGCAGGCGCTGCCGTTGATAGGCTGTGTCGGCATTCTGGACCGAACCGTTCAGATGCTGTTCCCTGACGGCGAAGATTTCCTCTTGCATCTGCCGCGCGGCCTCCTGCTGGTTCTTCTGGTACCGGTTGCGTATGGCCTGCTGTTCCTCCGGCGAGGCGGTATTACGGATTTCCTCCTGGAAAGATATGGCAGCCTGCTGCTGTTTTAGGTAATGAGTCTGGGCGACTGCCTGCAGTTTTTCCGCCAACTCCCGCTGACGTTCATAGAGCTCTCTTTGGGCATTCTCAACCGGGTTGGTGTCATCAATCAGCGGCGCGGTCTCGTCAGGGGTCAACACCCGTGTTTCCGCGGCCCGCGTTTGCAACTGGCGGATCATCCCTTCCCGCTGGCGCTGGGCGTCCCGGTAACGTTCCATGGCGGGGTCCTGCGCCAGCGCGTTGCCGATCGGAAATAAGCAGGCGCCAAGGCAATATGCGGCGATCTTCATATACAACTTGTTGCGGGATATAGCGTATTTACGCATGATCATTTGAAAGGCTCTTGTGTTAGTGACTTTAGCAGAATTATACTCCGGGATGGGGCCGATGGCAAGCCGGCTAATCGGAACTCTGAGTATGTGCGTTCAACCAGGCGAGGTCTTCAAGCGCCGCGGCTTGATCGGGATTTTCACTGAGGATCCGGGACAGGTCCGACCGGGCCTCGGTATAGTTTCCGATGGCGGCGTAACAATTCGCCCGGCTCAGCAGCGCGTCGACATGGTCCGGCCGGAGCGACAACGCGCGTGTGTAGTCACTAATCGCCTCGGTGCAACGGTCCGCCAAGTGATAGGCGTGGCCCCGGTTGATCCAGGCCAGCGGATGCGCCCGACGGCGGAGCTGATCATCAGTCCCTCCCAGATTCTCCATCAGTGAGACAGTCTCGCCTGTGCGCAGATACGTTAGGGCCCATCGCTTCCACGGGACGGAATTCAACGGATTGACCGCGACCCAATAGCGGGTATAGGTCCGTTCGTCATGCCACTTGGCATTGTGACCGAGCGTCAGAAAGGTCAGCGCCAGAGTCAATCCCACCACCAGACCGCTGAACGACCGGGCCGGGATCCGTCCTTTGAGGCTCAGCAGGCCGCCCGCTGCCAGGGCATAGAATCCGATGGATGACAGAACGAACCACAGCGGCTCGATGATCGCTGTTCCGGTACGCGGACTGTAAATAAAGGCGGCCACCGTCAGAGGCAACAGTCCGCTGCAGTGGATGGCCAACCACAGTCCCTTCTCCGTGTTTCTCCAGCGTACGTTCAATAGATAGACCAGACCGATCATAGTTACTACCAGATTGAAGCTCTTCAGCCACACGTGCGGCGTATCGAGCGGCTGGTCCCACAGGAATATCGTACGGGCCGGCAGCAGGAGTTGGGTGTGATACCAGCACAATAAATCCCACAGCACGGCCATGTATTGCGGCAGCGACAGGTTCGCCTGCAGCAGAGACATAAGGCTGCGTGTGCCCGGAGCGGTCAGGCGTACCGCGGCAACAGCCACCACCACCAGCACATACGGCCACAGATGCCGGATTAGCGTCGGGATGGTCATCTTGATACGGTAGCGGGCGATGACTATCATCACTAACGGCAACGCGATGGCGCTCAGATGCGACAGCAGAGCGGCCGCGAACAGGGCCGTGCTTAGGACGGCATCTTTCCTTCCGGCTTTGTCGAGATGGCGGATGAAAAACCACACCGACCCCAGACCTGATAATAGGTAGACATTGAGGCACAGCGTGAAACAGTTGCTGACCAGCGGATGGTGGAGCGGATGGACCGCGTACAGCACGGCGGTTATCAGGGCCGCTTGTTCCGAGGCAGCCAGTGTACGGACGATACGGTACACCAAATAGCAGGCGACGTTGTACAGAGTAAAGTTGACCAGGTGATACAAAACCGGGGCCGCGCCGAAAATGGCGACGCACGTACGTAAAATCAGAAAGGCGAACGGCCGGTAAAAGCCGTGATAGCTCTTTGAAAGGATATCCCAGACAGGAAGGTCGGCGAGATTGCCCGGATCATGAATAAACGCCCAGTCATCAAGGACAAATCCGTTGGCAAACGCGTTAAAGTAGGCCAACAGGGTCAGACCGAATAAAATCCTTGCCGGCGGCCATTTGATCCGGTCGAGAATGGTGGGCAACGAACGGCTGATATCACTCCCCCAACGTGTAAAACAATCGATCGTCCGCGGCCAGCTCCGCGGAAATGCGTTCCTTCAGGCGTACTGCGATGTCCCTGTCCAGGCCCGGCGGCGGCAATTCATTCAGTTTTAACCCGCCCATTTGCAGAAAGGCCATATTCATTTGAATACGGCCGTAAAGTTGTCGCCGACCGAGAGCCGTATTAATCTGAAATTCACCGACCAGATCCCGGTAGGTGCCCGCCATGATTTCCTGAAGGCGCAGATGGCCTTCAACGGGATTCATGATGATCAATTCGGATTGGGCCTCTTCGTTACTTTTATCGTCCAGCGGTTGCAGGATATGCCGCACACGTTTGAAGCGTTTGAGTTGGCGGGGAGAAAGCGATTGGGCATACGCCTCCGAGACCGTAAGAATGAGGAACACGGCAACGGCGACAGATCGAATTGGGCGAATCGGTTTCATTGTGCGGATTGCTGCGAGTGATCGCTGGAATAAACTTCTCGGAAAATCTTGGCTAACGATAAAAATCGGGACACATAAACATGACTCAGTTTTTATGTCGGAATGTGATGCGGCCTTTGCCCAGGTCATACGGAGATAGGGCGACGGTGACCTTGTCGCCGGGCAGGATCTTGATAAAAAACTTCCGCAGTTTACCGGCCGGGTAAGCGGTGACCGTGTGCCCGGTGGTATCGATTTCCACCGAGAATTTTGCGTTCGAGAGGGCCTTGGTCACTGTCCCTTCGACTTCAATGGCATCATCTTTAGACATTGCTTGAGTATTCCCCCCTGGCCTGTTCAAGGCCGTTGTCCCGGTCATAGCATCCGGGTTTCCACCTTTTCGCGGCGGATGTGAAATGCACGAAACCCTTTGTGCGAAGGTTCCATTTCAAATTCGACGTGATCCCCCTCGTGCAGGTCGTTAAAGGGCGTGTTCCATAGGCATGCCTTGTGGAAGTGCGCTTCCTCTCCTGCCGAAGTGAGGATTTTCCCGTGTTCGCTTTCGGGATAAAGCTTGTAGATGGTCCCTACGTGCATCGTTCCCCCTTAGTGAATGAACTCATGATTAATAAAACGTTTACTCCGAGTACACTCAACCTACGTGCGGCGACAAAATCTGGAGCCTGATACCGGCTCTGCTGTCAGGAAACAAATATGGTAGGCGCTCTCGATACTGAAACTCTGGTATCCAAGTGATTACGGGCATTATAGCGCACTACTCCTTAAAACACAATATATATATGTTGCCCACGAGAAAAACAGCATATATTGTGCCGCGGGGATGGTCAACGCTTAGGATGGGGGCCGGTGGCAGCGGACCGAAACCGGTATCCGTTGAATACAATCGCCGGATAGCAGAGCAAGACTGTGAGGAAAATGAGGTAAATATTGCTGGTGAAATAACCGATGACGCCGCACAGCAGGGAGATCAGCAAGATCGTGGCCGCCAATCCCGTCCAGTTCGGTGTCAACTCCAAAATCATCCGGCAGTGATTGCAGGTCCGCATCCTTCCCCGTTGCGCGAGCGCGCGCAGGGACAAGTGCTTTTGGCAGGAAGGACATTTCAAAATGCCGTCTCCCGTTTTAGATCTTCATGCCTTTTTTGCCGAGCACGAACACCGTCACCGCCAGGAAAACCAACTCGAACAAAACATAGGTGATCAGTCCCATGGCAATGCCGGAGGTGAATCCGTAGGAATGCAGTCCGACGCTGAGCAGGTTGACACCGAACCACGCCCACATCACAACAATGAGCGTAAGGATAGAGCCGACGGCGACACCCAACGGGTGTATAAGTTTGGCCAATCGCATATGAAACAGTAATGCCACCCACAGCACGATCATCAGCGCGCCGTTCTCTTTGGGGTCCCATCCCCAAAAACGTCCCCATGACTGATCGGCCCATATCCCTCCCAGCGCGGTGCCGAGAAAGGTCGTGGTGAGTCCGAAACCGAGAATGCCCAAGGTATTGTTCAGCGTGGCATTCAGGCGCTTGGTGTTCTTGGAATCAAACAGGGCCTGCAGGACATAAATATGCCCCATGATCCCACCCACGCAGCATCCGGCATAACCGATGGTAATGGTAATCACGTGAGTACTCAGCCAGAAATTCGAATCAAGTACGGCCACCAGGACTTTCAGGGTGTCACCGTCCCCACCGAATTTCGAGGCAATTGTCAAAAAGATCAGACCACTGACGCTGGCAATGGTCAGGCCCAGCGAGTTGCGGTTGACCCACTCCAGAATAAATCCGAGAATAACGGCTATCAGCCCGACGAAAATGAATGTCTCAAACAGATTGCTGACTGGCGGGCGGGCCATGATCAAAATGCGCAGGATTTGTGCGATCAGATGAGGAACGAAACCGGCCACAGCAAGGACCGCCGCCGTACGTGACAGCCAGGGTCGGGAAGAAAGCAGGCTGAACAACAGAAACATAAAGGCCAAACCGTAACCCAGCTTGGCCCACAAAAATCCGTTGAAGTCATTGTAAAACAATTCCAGTCCGAACCGGTCGTATTGCTCCTTCTCTTTCGGTGACAGCCGCTTGCCGACAGAATCCAGATAGGCCTTGGCTGCAATATTAAACTGCAACTGCTCGCCGTTCCAGTAGTACACGGTCATGTTGCGAATGTGTGTAATCTCGTCGAAGTAAGCCTCCTGGTCCACGTTCAGCCGCATGATGTCCATCGGGCTCAACCAGCTTTCCTCTTCATATCTGACGGTGGGAATGACACCGAACGGCGCGTTGCCGTAATGTTCGGTCCAGAAATACATCGCGTTGATCAATCGCGCCACGGTCTTACCTTCTTCACTCCACTGCTGCACATCCCCGCCGCGCAGGACCATGGCCGCGGCTTCCAGTTTGTCGGTGACCACATACAGGTCATAAAAACTAAATTTGTCCCGGTCCGTGGCCAGCCCAAGTTTCTCTTTAATTTCCGGAGACGTCAAATCAAAGTCCGGATGCGGAAAGGCGTAGGCAAAGGCACCCGAAATACGGATGTAATAGCCGAGGTTCGAGTAAACGCGCAGGATCTCCCGTTCGACGGCGGAAAGTTCTTTTTCATCGATGTCCATGAGGACCTCGGCCAACTCTTTTATC
Source organism: Candidatus Omnitrophota bacterium (assembly GCA_020429915.1). GTDB lineage: Bacteria > Omnitrophota > Gorgyraeia > Zapsychrales > Zapsychraceae > JAGOSC01. Next base: position 292,556 of record JAGQKV010000002.1, read on the forward strand.
TTGTCGTAACCCGGTTCCAGCTGACGCCATGAGTAACGCCGGCGTTTTTCCGGATCCACTTTTATCGCCTCGAGGATTTCCGGATTATTAATCAGAAAGATCTGGTCGCGATAGGTCGTCCGGGGTGCGAAAATAAACCGGGCGAACCACTCCAGCGCGCTCTCCTTACCGTATGAACGACGCCCAGACAAACGCAGCAGGAAGCTCTTGGCAAAGGTTTCCATCGGTTTGATGCGACCTTCGTTCAGGACGGGAATCCGGGCAAAGGCTTCAAGGTCATTGACCTTGGTGGGCTTCAGCGTGTCCAGCGGACAAATGTTCTGGGCCGTGGCGTTCCCGGAATACAGCAGTCCGGTCAGGACGGTCAGAAGCAAAAATCCGTTGCCGAGATTTCGGAGTTTATTTCGCATGCGGCGCTCCCTGCCGTTGACGTTTGCGTGTGTTGACAGCGGCCATGGCAAAGTGAATGACCAAACCGGCGAACGTCACAAAGGTTGAAATGTAGGGAAGGACACGTCCGTGATTCCGGACCACGGCCAGCGTCGAACTTTCATTGCGGAACTGGTCGACGGAAAATGATGACTGATAAAAGGTGTACTCCCGGTGCCGCAACGGATTATTCATGGTGATCGGCTTCTCCCGCCACTGCCCCCCGGTGTCGACGGCAACCTTGCTTTTGAAGCTGCGTGCCGTTTGCGTCCCCGGATGCTCTTCCTTGATGAATTCCACCAGCTTGAGCGTAAACGGCATCGGGTAGCGTTTCAAGCGCAGGCTCAAATGATACGTCTTCCCACCGGCCTCGATCGGCGTCGGAATTCTTTCGGCACCGTAGAGTATGACGTGTGAACTGCCTTCGGGTGTTGTGACCTCCAGAATAATTCCCGGGGTATTGCGTTCCGGTTCCTTTTCCAATTTGGCGGCCTCAATTTTTTGCACGCCCGAGGCATTCAGATAGCGGCTGTCTCCGTCATTGACCGCATAGGCGTTGGCATTGCGATGATACTCGAGTAACTTGATAATGATCCCGCTGTCCTCCATCGGCAGCGGCTGGTTGATCTTCAAACGGGCGACATCGACTCCGGTCACCGTGCGGATTACTTTACCGTCGGTCCGTTCGGGCGGGGCCTCCCAGATTGCCAGCTCCCAATCATGAAAAGCCGATGAAACATTCGTGGCCTGGCCTTCCTTGAGGGTGACATGACTTTCTTCCGCCGTATTCAGAATCACGTAGCCCGAAACAAAAAACATCAGCAGACCGATATGGATGACAAGGATACCAAAATTTTTCCAACTGTAGACAAAGCGAATCAGCATAACCGCCAGGACGTTGATAAACAGGATCCACATAACCAGTTGCCCGCCGGGAAAGGGGATGAAGCCCAGAACCAGGAAATAAAAGGAATGAAAGAATCTTTCCTGGGCGAGATACAGTCCGCTCTGGACCTGCGCGATTGTCCCCCACAGAGTAAGCAGGAACAGCAAGAAAATACCCAGACAGGTGATTCTCAGCGAAGCCAGGGCTTGAAGAAGTTTGATTTTGCGTAATTTTTGTCGGAACTTTGAAGTCATTATTTTTCCGCTATGGAAAGGATCAGATCGCGAAAGTCAGGCAATCGGGCGCTGATGGCCGCCTTGCCTCCTGTCATCTTGACGAATATCTGTGACCGGCCGCGGTCGATGATCGCGGCGATCATGCTGGGTGCGTCGGCCGGCGCGTCCGATTGCAGGGTGGTCAGGTCGACCAGCGTCAAGCTCAGCCCGGACGCGGTCGTGAGTTGTTCCTGTTCGGCCAGAAAACGCTGTAGATCTGCATCGTTGACTGAAATATTGACTTGCCTTAACCAACGACCGACATTGGCCTGAAGACCGCCCGCGCTCCCACCAAGACTGATGATCGAAGTCTCGGTCGGTCCGACGCCTCCCGTCGTGGTGAACGTCGCGAGCCGCAAACCGCTTCCCTTCTGTTCCGACCAGCCGGCCGGTGTTTGCCAGACTAACGGGGAACGGTCGACCGACTGTTCCAGTTCGGGGGTGACCGGCATCGTGCTCATGCTCATACCGCTCCCTGAATTCGCCGAAGATTGAGCCTGCAGTCCGGCGTGAATGGCGTCATCCGGCATGGTGCGGCCGGCCAGGCCCGCGTGGATCTCGTCCTGGGGCATGTCGCCGGATCCCATGAGCCCGGAATGAATGGCATCTTGCGGCATTTTATTTGGATCCAGCCCGGCATGGATGGCGTCCTGGGGCATGGATTTGTCCCCGGAGCGCATGGCATGCGGAGGAATCTGCGAACGGTCGGATTCGATAAAGATCTCTTCGTAGTGCCGTGTGAGGGTGGGCTGGCCGCATCCGGATACAAGAAAGACAGCGACCAATGCAATATTTCGTCGAAAATTAGTCATGGAATTAAAATCAGTTGCCGGTGTGACAGTCCGTACAGCTCATGTCTTCCCACAATCCGTCGTCCTCAAACGGATGAGTAAAGCCGAGCCCCCGGGTATCCCGTTCAAGATTGTCGGGCGGTCCCTGCTCTATAATGGAGTGACAGACAGTACAGTCTTTGGTGATGACCGCTCCGTCACTGCTGGTGTGCTCTCCGTCGTGGCAGCGGAAACATCCGGGAGCCACGAGATGGCCGATATTGTCCGGGTAGGCATCCCACCGGGCTTTCATTTCAGGGAACATGCTATTCTGGAACATTTTTTGCACGGATGCAACTGCTTTCTTGACCTGAGGCTCCCGGGTGGCAAAATTATCTCCCAATTCCTCACGGTAATGGGTTGTCAACTCCGTGTCAATCGTCTCCAAGGCTTCCGTTTCGCTTGTGTATTCCTTGGATAGCAATTCCATGGCTTTGCTTTTGATGCCCGGCAATTCAGGGTCGATCTCATTTGAGGCCATGGCCTGATTGAGGAGGCGGCTGGGATAGGGATAACGGTGTGTGGGGCGGTTGTGGCAATCCATACAATCCATTTTATGAATAACTTCCGCGGGCGGAGGCGTATCCTTCCATTTGGAATCTTCAGAGGTGTAAACGGTCTCTTTTCCGTCTTTGTCCACGCTCTTCACCCACGTGACTTCCTGCAGACGCTCATCCTCGGCGGCAAAATAAATATCGTTGTCAATGTACATGTGCTTGTGAATTCCGCTGCCTTTTTCCGGCGTGCCGCCGACGTGAACCAGCATCCGTAGCAACCAGCTCGGATGTTCGCTGTCGTATGCCGTGAAATATGTCTTGTTCATCTCGACGGAGGTGTACGATTTGCCCGGCCAATGGCAACGTTCACAAGTCTCCTCAGCGGGGCGCAGATTATGGACAGGGGTAGCGATCGGTCGGGAATAGTCGCCTTTGATCGTATGGTACACCTGCCGAATCCCCGAGATCTTGGCGCGGACATACCACTCCGCCCCTTCTCCGATGTGGCACTCCACGCACTTGACCCGGGCATGCGGGGAATTGATGTAGGTGGTGTGTTCGGGTTTCATCACATCGTGGCACATCAGACCGCAAAAGGCCACCGACTCGGTGTACTGATAAGCCTTGTACGTGCCGATGGCCGTCATGATCAGCAGGATACCTGTGCCGAGGATAAAGACAAATATCGCATTGCGGTGGGACGGAACACTCGGGTCGATCCTGATCGGCCCCGGTTTGGACGCGGATTTCCCTTTCAGAACAGCCCGGCGTTTCAACAAGGCGCCCACCGGAATCAGAAGCAGGCCGATGATCAGGAAAACGGGCAGAATCGCGTAGGTCAGTATCCCCAGATAGAGATTCTGACCGTGCGAGAAGAATTCAAAGGCGAACATCAACAACTCGACGATAAAAAAGAAAATCGCAATCAGAACGCCGATATACGTCGTCCAGTTGTAGAAATAGACCGAGAACTTTTGTTTGGGTGTCGGCACGTCCGCCGGTTGCTTACTCAAATACTGATCTCCCGCGGCTTACTACCAGTGATAATTAAAATCAACCCAGGCCACATGCGCAATATAATTACCGAACTCCGATACAGAGGTCGTATCGTAATGATAGTACGCATAGTGCGGCTCGACCGACCAGTTTTTGTCCCGGGGAGCGTAGCTCATCGTGACTTCCGCCGTGTAGTAATCGTTGGATGCGGCCAGCGGCAGAGAGGAACTGGTAAAGTCGTTAAAATTGTCGGTAAACGTCTTGGCCACCGCCGCGGTGATCGACCACTCGTCCGTCGGCACATAGCTGGTGCTTACCAGCAGGCTTTGTAAGTCCGCGCTGAAACCGGGCAACACCGCCGGACTGGAACTAGATGCTGCCGGCGTGGTCGTGTTGGCGTCCTGGTAGGTATAAGAACCGTTAACGAATAATTCCTTCATCACCTGAACGAAAATATCATAGGTGAAGGTGTGCGAGCGGAAACGGGTCTCAACCGTGTCCGACAGGCCCTGTACGCGGGTCTTGTACTTTTTTCCATTGAACTGGTAGCGCACCGAACTTTGCAACCATTTTAATGGTTTCCAGGTTAATTTTGTAGTGAATTCATCACCGATAACTTGGAGGGAGTCCACGAATGCGGAATTAATGGCTCCTGACGTATCAACTTCATCATCATAGTCATTATTCTCGTACTTTCTCCGAGCCTGGAAGGTGATGTTGTAGAAACGGGACGGAATAATTCGTGTTCCCAGGGTATATTGGGCCTTCTTGGTCTTGGTTTCCGTGACCCGCTGCCAGTTGAACAGGTAATCGGAATCGCGCTGGATTTCATTGAGGTCGTTGTTCATTTCCGTTAATTCGATATCTCCGTAGATCGAGGCCTTCTCGATACCCGTGTACTGAACGGCGAAGTTCTGGCCGAACTGCCAGAGTTTTTCGCGGGACTGGCTGTAATCGGTATCGTCAATAATACCGTCGGGTGTAGCAGGAGAGTCATCTGAGGGGTAGACTGATTCACCCTTACGCTTCATTAGCTGATTTCTGGACTTGACGGTAAAGCGCAGCGTTTTACTCAATTCGTACATATAGTGTCCAACAACGGTGTGACTGTCTACTTCATTGTATGCTTGGGCATTTACGATTTGATGTGCAAAACTGAAGTTTGTTGGAACGCCAAATTCATCGGACTCTACAATATTCTCCACTTCCTCATTTTCGAGACTTGCATAACGGTATGCCAAATTCAGGTAGGACGTGTCCTCTTCCCCGAACCAGCGGTTGCCTTGGAATGTGGTGGTAAAGATGTCACTCTCAGGCTTCTGGTTTTGAGCCCTTTTCTTGCGTTGCGATGCGGTTGCTGCGGTGGAGAGCCAACGTTCGTAACGGGTGTTATCTGAATCGGTCCGTTCGTAGGTCTGCTCTGCACTGACATTAAACCCGGCGATTTCGGTTCCCCCGCGGACGCCGAAGATATCGACCTTTTCATCAATACTTTGATAGGTCGGAGTTATTTCCTTTGCCACGGCGCCCTCCCGGGCCTCCGCCCAATTGAGCCGTGATTTTTCTCCGTCTTTCATATGGTGCTCATACCAAACGAGCAAAGTAAACTGATCTCCGATCTCCGGAGCGAAAGAGAAAAACAGTGACTGGATATCTAATTCCAAATCGCGGTTTAAATCATTGCTTTGGAGTGTGGAAAATGGATAAAAGAATCCACCCGAATCATCGTAATACTTGCGGAAGCTTTCGTATACAAATTGAAAAGCCCCGATACCGGGATTGGAATATTTAACATTTGCTTCATGATCGTTGTCATCCGGAAGACTATGACCTTCAAAAGTAAGCATGCTGTCGTCTTCGTACTCCTTGCTGAAGAAGAGGTCTTTGATCCCTCCCGAGTAACCTTCGTCCATCCAGTGGTGGGCACGGAATTTCTTCTCGTCGCCTTTTACTTCCACATTCTTAGCTGGAGTAACGGTGATGGAAAACTCTTCGCCTTCCGCCGCCTCCGCCGGGGAATTCGGCAATACCGCGGCCCAGCCGATCAGTCCGAACAATAAGAGGAATGAAAATTTTCTCATGATGAGCTCCTTCTACTAGTATCGTAAGTGGTCATCAAAATTTGAACCGTGGATAGCCGTATGGCAGCCTCCACTGAAGCACGTTCCCCGCGTCAGGCGGCCGCTGTGATTGGAATCCCCGATACTCGGAAAATTCATTTGGGTGTGGCAGCGCAAACAAAGGTTGTTATCACGGACTTTCAACATCTTGTCGTGAATCGAACCGTGCACCTTGTGACATGTGGTGCAGCCTTCACCGACGGCTTCGTGCTCAAAGACGAACGGACCGCGCTGTTCCTTGTGACATTGAAAACACTTGCCGTTGACCCCGTCGAGTGAGGTGCTGGTCCAGGGTTGGGCATCGGTGCCGTGGGAATTATGGCAGTCGGCACAGGCCATCTTTCCTTCCATGACCGGATGGCGGAACGGCAGGCGAAACTCGGCTTGCTTATCGAGGTGACAAGAAAAACAGAGTTCCGGATTGCGGCGCGGGTTGAAGATATTGTCTTTCCCGCCCCCTTCTTCAACGTGGACGCTACCGGGCCCGTGGCACATTTCACAGCCTTGCGGCTCCCCACTGTCGTCTGCAAAGCTGATCCGTGAATGCGTCGATAGTTTGAATTCCCGTTCCTGGTCCTCATGGCAGGCAACACACATGTCGCTGCCGACGTACTCTGCTCCTTCCACTTCGCTGAAGAGTTTTTGCAACGAGGCCGCCTCAACGGCCGTCGAGGTCAGTGTGAGCGTTCCCAGTAAGCCGGCAACAGCGCACAACTGTATGAGGATGGGTTTAAAGTGGCTCATAAGGCGGCTCCTTTCTACGTTTCTCCTGGACAATATTTATTCTCCTGATGCCTCTTGGGTGGCATTCAGGGCGTATTCCGGTGTCTTGTCGGCAAGCATCGTCTTGACTTCCTCCGTTGCAGCCGCGGTTTCGGTGACCATCGTCTGTGTTTGTTTGACCATTTCCTGTGTTTGAGAAACCATATCCTTGGTTTCTTCCACTAAATCGCGCGTTTCTTCGACCAGACGTGCCGTCTCCGCAGTTGTTTTTCCGGCGTTTTCAGCAGGAGTGAGAGCCGACATATCGTCTCCGGCCTCGGCGGCGGCTTCAAAATCTTCATGGCTGCCAACTCCGCGGATCATTTCTTCGGTCAATGCCTCTCCATTCATCAATTCCTGCAACTTTTGTCCATAGGCATTGAGGTCATGTTTGCCGTCGTCTTTTTTCGGTTTTTCATCCACATGGCAGTAGCTACATTTCGGTTTGTAATCAGGATAGACTTCCCGGTACGCCTTGAGTTGTTTCACATTAGCCTGCGCCACGGGTACGACGGCGGCGAATATGAACAGGACGGCGAAGGCTATTGATAATTTCTTCATGGTATCTCCTTTATAGGGAAAGCACGGCTTTCCGTTGTTGACTGTCTTTTTCTTTGTTGTTCAAATATTGAGAACGCGTCGAGAGTTTGCGGTAAAACTCCCGAATCTTAGCGGTAATAATCTTCTCCACTTCATAAGCGGCGGCCAGCCGTTTGCGGACGTTATAGGCCACGACCCGGTCCAATTCATCGACACCGACCAATGTCACGCCCGGAATGTCTGCGGTCGCCGGATCGATGTTGCGTGGAACGGATAAATCAATCAAGAGCAACCCCTTGTCGCGTTGGCGGCATGCCGTCTTAACAGTTTCCCTGTCAATGAGATAATATGGCGCGCTTGAAGAGCAAATACAGATATCCACGCGGGGCAGGACTTGAGCCAGGTCTTCCAACGGCAGGGTCGCGGCGCCGAAAGTTTCCGCCAGCTGCTCCCCTTTGCTGCGGGTACGATTCATGACGTAAACCTTTTCGGCGCCCTTGCGCTTGAGGTCGCCGATCGCCAGGCGGCTCATTTTGCCGGCGCCGATAATCAGTACGGAACTATGTCTGAGCTCGGGAACGGTTTTCCGGATCAATTCGACGGCTGCCCAGCTGACGGAAACACCACCGCGACCGATCTCCGTTTGATTTCGGGCGAGTTTTCCGGTCCGGATTGTGAGATTAAATAATATGTTCAAAAAGGGCCCCGTCATCCGGTGTGTGCGTGCAAGTTCGATCGCGGCCTTGACTTGTCCTAGAATTTCCTTTTCCCCGATAATCAGTGAGTCGAGACCGGCGGCAACCCGTAGCAGGTGGCGGATCGCTTTTTCACCGGAATAGGCATAAAAACAATTCAAATCGGTTTCGGGATCGTGGACGCCCTTAACGTGGCACAGCAGTTCTAAAAGGAGGTGCGGTTGGTTTACGGTGAGTACGGCGTAGATTTCCGTGCGGTTACAGGTGGAAATGATGATGGCTTCGTTGACGCTCGGGCAAGCCTGGAACTCGTCTAAGAGCATGTCTTTGTCAGCTGGATGAAGATAGTATTTTTCACGGATGTCCACCGGGCATGTCCGATGACTGATCCCCATGCATATGACGTACATGGTATACTCCCCCGAGTTTGTTAACTTTGGCTTCATTATAAGCATGAAAATGCTATAATTAAAATTATATTTTCTTAAATTAACGATTAAATTTTCTAATACCTAAGGAACGGTGATGGTTAATATTCATTTTCTCAAGACGTTCATCAGCCTGGCCCGCACCCGTTCTTTTCAGGCGGCCGCGCGGGAGAATTCCGTCACCCAGTCCGCGGTTTCCCAGCAGATCCGTACCCTGGAGTCCCGCGTTATGAAACCACTGATCCTCCGCGCCGGAAAAAAGCTGGAATTAACGCCGGAGGGAACCATTTTTTTGGAGTATGCCGAGAATATCGTCAACCAATATGAAGAGGCCGTCCACAAACTCGCATGCAGCACCGAAGAACGCAGCGGTACGGTCCGGCTGTCAACGATCTACAGCGTGGGCTTGTATCGCCTGCAACCGGTCATCAAGAAATTTCTGCGAAAGTACCGGAAAATCAATGTGCATCTCGAATATCATCACAATGATATTATTTACCAGCGCGTGCGTGAAAATGTGGATGACTTCGGATTAGTCGCCTTTCCACATGCCACGGGGAGAATCGAGTGTCACAATTGGGCGATGGATGAGCTGGTTTTAATTCAAAACGTCCAGCGGCCGCAATTCACTGAAAAATCCGTGTCCGCGGACAAGTTGGGACAAGTTCCGTACGTGGCCCTCTCCTCAACTACGCCGACCGGCAAGGAAATCCACAAACGCTTGCGTGACCTGAATGTCAGCGTGAATCCGGTGGCGGACTTTGAGAATGTGGAGACGCTTAAGAGCGCCGTCCATGTAGGGATGGGATGCGCCATTGTTCCGAAGAATATTCTGAAGAGTGAGACCAAGTCGGGGGCTTTTGAAATAATCAAGCTGCGTCAGTTTGAAGGCTCGCGCCCCATCGGGATCATTACCGCCAAGGATCGCCCCGAATTACCGGCGCGGCGCTTATTCCTTAAGTCCGTCTTGCGACATGTTTCGTGAGACTCCCCTTGTATCCCCGACCGTTCTACGCGCCAGGCGGGTCCGGAATGCGCTTCATGAAATTTACGAAACGTGCTTCCACAGTGTGAATGTCCTGACCGAAGTAATTTTCAATGGCCGGCCGCCATTCCCGCTTCCGCAGGGAACCGTAAAAATTCCAAAAGGGACCTTCCCCGTGTTCTTGCATGGCGAACGCCACAAAGGCGGCGGCCAAATTTCCTTCCTCATCGCTGCTGTAATGATCGAGAAAAATCTGATCAAGCCGCCACATCGACGGGGCTGCGCGTTTGCCTAATTGTACCAGCGGCACCTGAACCGCCCCACTGCCCGCGCGCACCGTTCTGACCTCATGCACCCGGCAGACGCCTTCCTCAAAACGCAACGGGACCTGCGGATTCAGCCGATGAAGAAAAATATGCAGGAATTCATGCATTGAAGTCAACCGGAATTCCCGGTCATACCGAAAATGCACCTCACGCGCGGCGGCACGGGCGTAGCCCAACTTTTCGAGATGCTCGTGCAGGTACACCTTCACTTTTCCCTCAAGGCGGACCTGCGGCAATAATCGTTCCGCCGCCCGAATGGAATCTTCGTAGTCCGCCACCACTTCTGCTAGATTCTTTTCGGCGAATGAATCTTTCTTGTAATGAATGATCAGCCGGTCGGTCTCGACGCTTTGCCATCCGCCGTTCCCGCAACCGCATAACAGAAAAATTCCGAGCGGAAGCAACACCAGGCGCACGCGAAGGCGGATCATGGTTGAGGAGTTTTTGGGGGTACGGCAAACCAGAACCGCTGATAATTCGGGAAGGTCAAAGTCCCGCGCAGGTCCGGCGCATCCCTGAAGATACACAGGTCGTAATTGTAGTCTTTTTTATCCGTGACGCGGATCAATTGGCAGGGTTTTAAGGCCATCGGTTTCATCTTTTCATACTCGACAATGACCGCTTCTGCGAAGATGCGCTCGATATCAGCGTCCATCAGCAAGCGGGCCTCGAAAGGAATGAAGACTTCGGCCACGGACCCGGGTTTAATATAATCGGCGAACGGACGCCCCCATTCTTCCTGCTGTTCGGGATAGCTGTCATCTTTTCCCTGACGTTTGACCTTTTTGCCGCTTAAGATCTGCAGAAAGGCGTTCTCCATTTCCGCCTCGGTTTGGCGCATGATCGGCAACTCGGCCGCGTGAAGGTTTTCAACAGTCACGGTGAAATCAGCCAATACAAAAAGGATGATTAAAAACGAACGTGCGAAACAGATTGTCGGCATAGTTTACTCCCTCATGAGTTGCTGTATCAAGCGTTCAATGGCGAACCAGTCGAAACTGCCGAACCGCTGAAAACGGATACGGCCTTCTTTGTCGATGATGACAATTTCCGGGGTCCCCCGGATTCCGTAGGCTTGCATGGTTAATGGGGTCGGATTCCCCGGTGCGTGACGGTCGACCGCTACCGGATGCCGGATCTTCTTCTCCGAAACGAACTGCAGCAGCCGCTGCGGAGTTTGGACATCATGCCCTTCAAACACCGAGTGGATACTGATCAACGCGATTTCCGGGTTGCCGCGAAACATTTTTTCCCACTTGATCATTAGCGGAATGGAAAAACGGTTGCATCCCGGGCACCACAGTTGGAAAAATTCGACAACGACAACTCTCCCCCGCAATTGCTGCAACGTGATCGGCTCGGTATTGATCCAGCCGCTGACTTGCCATTCCGGGGCCGTCTCCGGAGCCGAACTGTCCTCGGCAACTGCGGATTGCACAGTCAGCGCGAGAGTCAGGACCGAAAACAGGCAAAAATATCGAAATGCGGACATAAGGCTATTATGCCATGCCGACATCCCTTCGGCTACCGGCTGCTCATGGTTTGCAGAATAACCGCGTTGACCGAATTCAGATAAGTGTTGAGCTGCGCCGGCAGTCCGCTCCCCCCGTCCTGGTTAATAGTGATGGATTTTACCGGGCGGCTGTTGATGATGAAAGTCCACTTGATCGCCGTGACGGGATCCCGCGCCGGGTCGACGAATTGCGCCGGAAATCCCTTGAGCATATCCATTTCCAACAGGGAACGGAAATATTCCTGGTTGACCAGACTGAACTCGAATTTGCGCAGCGGTTCAAGTACTTGCGCGGCGCACTCGGGCATGGCCGGATTCGCGACGATCTCCACCGTCATAGGGCCTTTGTCGGAAATCGTGACGACTTGCCGGTTATGGCAGGGGCCCGGTCCTGGTTTCGAGCGGATAACGCTGTACGTCCCGACATTGCTTCCCAAAGTATTGGCCCACTGCTTGTAACAGTTTTGAACTTCCGGCATATCGTCATGGATTGCGCCCTTCTTCGATCTGACGGCCTCCAGGCAACCTTCCAGAGTCAACCGGGCGGCTGGGACCGGATTGGCCGGCGGAGGCGTGTTCAGCGCTTCGGGAGTCGTTGCAAGACCGGTATCCTGAACCGGCCAGGAAATCTCCTCTCCCGCGTCGGCCGTCGACCGCATAAAACCGGTCACGCCGCACAGAAGAGCCATGATTATCAAGATATTGCGGAAAAGGGCATATTGGGGCATATCAGCTTCCTTGGAATAGGGATTAAAGAGACGTTAGGCCCGCGGGCCATGTTCTGAATGATTGTAACGCAAGGCGATAGACTTGGCAACGGTGGGATTGAAGGATTCTCGTCAGGGCCCGGGCTTCAGCCGACATGCGCCACGGCAGACGGCTCAGTGTGCCTCACATCAGAAGGAGGTCAAAAAGAGAAAGATCATGCAAGCCACGATATGAGGTGTCGGATCAAATAAATGCAATTTCGACATGGTCTCTCCTTAGCAGGTCACCGACGCAGGGCTGCGTCGGTGTTGCATATTTTACGGTTAACTTTTAGATCAAACCTGAGAAATGGGGGAAAAATCCCCTTGGATCGGAACGGCTCGTGCTATCCAACAAGTATAGCCTGTGGATTCACGATTTGCCAATTTTTGGGAGAAATATGGTCGGATCCCGTTATTCCGGGTGTCAAATCACCGGTTTCTTACTGCTGTCGATCAGATTCGCTGAGTTCCTCGCCGCGGATTTTGGCCGTCATAAAGGACACCAGGGTCCCGTTTGACTTGCCCAAGGCGTCTTCGGCCGCGTTCCGGTAAGAATCCGGATCGGCCTCTACTTCCACGCTGGTGGTGGACGTCCGGTTACCGATATTTCCGCCCAGGACGGAGCCGACCAGGGCAACGCCGTCGCTGACCTTGTCCATGGCTGTCGTGGCATCGGCCACGGATCCGAGCGGGATATCCGAACCGATCGGCTGCTGGATTTGAAAGATGACCGGCCCTTTTTCAGTGATGGCGGCGATCTCTCCGAACACATTGATCCCCTGCCCCACAGTGACGTCGGATTTGTCCTTAAGGATGTTGAACTTCTTCTCGTTGCGCGCCATGGTCACAAAATTAACCGTATAATCAGCCTTCAGCATCACGGCATCGACGTCACGCGCCAGCATCAGCGCCTTGACCGCTATAGCCCCCGGAAAAAAACGGCCGCCCGGTGTGAATTGGGCGTGGTTCTTTTTGATGATCGGGTATTTCGACTTCTCCTGCAGTGATTGATAGTCGGGATTGTCATCGAGGATACCGACATCGACGACTTCGTACCCTTGTTCCCGCAGGCGGTCAAGCAGATCGGCGTACATGGCGTCGGTAATCTGCTGCATGGTGGCTTCGTCCACACCGGTCAACCGGGATTTGACCTTGGTTTTGGAGGTGGTGACGCCGCCGACCGCATTCAGGTATTTGCCGCCCGTGGCAAACGTGACCCGAAAATACGGGACGATCACTTTGTTGTTTTCCGGAATATGTTTGACCTTACCCACAATATTCAGGTCATCCAGCGTCGTGGTCCAGAAATACCTCTTGGTCTTGATCTTTTGGGCTTTTTGAACTTCATCCTCCAGGATGTCGGTGCGCGCCGAAGCGATGCTCGCCGTCATCGCGGTTATCAGGAACACTGCCAGCAATCTTTTCACTACGGATCTCCTTTCCCGGGATTATTATTTCCCCTTACGTAACGTCTTGGCCGCTTCCATTTGGGTGTGCAGAGGCATGCGGTAGGCCCCTTCGTGGACCTGCCGGACATCCTCCACCGTGTAGAAGGCCTGCGGATTGTATTCATCGATCAAGCGGACCACTTGGTTAATAAGACGCCGCTTGATAATCAGAAAAATGACATGCACGTCGCCCGTCGATCCTCTGGCCGGCACGCAGGTGTAACGGTACTCTTCCTTTTTCAGCCGTTCGATCAGATCGTGGGCCTCCACGCGGGTGACGATCCGGATCATGACCGAACCGAGCGCCAGCTTCTCCTCGATCGTCATACCGACAAAGTTGCCTGCGGCAAATCCGCCGGCATAGGCAAAATAACAAGCGAAACTGTTGAGATTTTGAAAGACCTGCCCGATAGCGAGAAGCCAGACCATCAGCTCACAAAAACCGAGAACCACGGTGAGTAGTTTGTATCCGCGCGACAGCGTCAGCAAACGGATCGTCCCGATACTCACGTCGCAGACACGGGCCAGGAAGATGAGGACCGGAAGCAATCCGTAGGTGTACAATTCCGAGTTGAAAAAGGCGGTATCCATGCGGTTTTACATCTGTCCGGGAAGGCGGTTAAGGAGTCTCGGGTGCGGCGGGCGGCGGGGATGCCGGTGGCGATTCCCCTTTATTCTCCTGACACCAATCGACCACGGCCTGGTGCAGTGCCTTGAAATGGCTGCCGGAAAAGTATAATCCCCACGTTGAGTGCTCGAAATATTCAAAGGTCTTGGTATTGACGAAGATCGTCCCCATCATGGCATTGAGCGAGAATTGCGCCTCGGCCACGGCTTTGCCCTCACTCTGCTTGAGTTCTTCGTACACCTCGTTGTCACACCGGACGACCCAACAGATCTCCAATTCCTTCCACAAAACCGCGTTGCCGTACTTGTTGAGCAATCCCTTTCGGACCTTGGAAAAAAAGGCCTTGGCTGCCGCGTTGGAACGGACCACGCCCGGAGGTGTCAGGACGGCGCACAAATTACGTACTTTCAGCGGCGGTGGATTCTCCACGAAAGCGATATAATCGACACCGTCGTGAATAATATCTTCCGATACGATGTAACCGAATTTCTGCAGGCCTTCGGTGATGTGGTCAAAAAGGGTCATTTACGTGTTGTCCTCGGTGAATCGATCCGTGATCCTTTAGAGCCTAACAGATTCCCTCGGCGAAATAAACACATTTCCCAAATAATCGCGCGGAAGTCCGCCGGAGCGGTCACAGGATCCCGACGATGTGCCTGACCAAGATGGCAATGAAGATCAGCGAACCCAGCAGTGAGCAGACGAACACGGCTGCGGCCAGCGTGTCCTTGGAATACTTGACCAGGGGATGGAATTTGTGTTCGCAGGTGTAATCCAAGACCTTCTCCACCGATGTATTGAATAATTCAAAGATGACCACCTGCGTCCACATGATGATGACCACCAGCGACTCGATAAATCCCGCCCCCATCGCCAGGGTGATGCCGATCAGAATGAGCGCCGAGATCACGGCCCGGCGGACACTCGCCTCTTGGGCAAAGGCGAAGCTGAACCCCTTCATGGCCACCGAGAAGCTTTCCTTCCAGTTGAGGTTCTTGATCGGATCGCTGGAAGTCTTCATCATCTCCCTTACCCTTTTTTCTCCAGGCTTTGCGCCTGGATGGCCATGCCGAGCACGGTCAGTGCGACAAAGGCGATGGCCTGGGTTTCGATGCCCCAGTACAGGTACGGACGAACCACGATCGCGGCCCCGAGTAGCGAGGACAAAAAGATCAACGCCCAATCGAGAAACATCAGCCCGATGACGCCGCCGAGCATCCCGCCGATCAGAGTCGGGATCTCCCAGCCCGACGCCAGGACCAGTATCCGCATGCACACGTCCATGGCGATCAGCGCGCCGGTGAGGAATCCTGCGACCACCACCGCCGCTTTTTGCAGCACCACCGCCAGGATCATTCCGAGCACCCCGGCCACGGCCGCGACGATCATCAGGGTAATAAAATCCGCGCTGATCATGGTCTGCGACGCGATCTCGTAGCCCGCCAGAAATCCGGCGACCCCGACGAAAAACCAGAACAGGTTACGGCCGAAGAACACTAGCGTTCCCCCGAAGATCAGCGAGGCAATGGCATGATCAGTAAACATGGTCCCCTCCTGTTGGATTACGGGCGGCGTCTACTTGTCTTTTAAGGGCTGAATAGAGATCACCGCATATGTCTCATTATCCGTGTCATGTACGGTGATGTCAAAATCGAAGGCCTGGATCAGGTCCAGCCCTTCCATGATCTGATTGTGAAATGAGTGCTTGAAACTGATGCCGACCCCTGACCAGATGCACTGGGCGTTTTCCGGGCAGGGATCATTGTGAAATTTCTGGAGGGTCAGGCGGTAGCCGCTGTCCTGCAGTTCCACGCAGTCGGTCTCGCCCATCCGGATCTGTTGCCCGGCCTCCACCTGCACGCAGGCGGCATCCGCGCTGCGCGGGGTGAACCCGTGGGTCATCAGGGCCAGCTGGCAAAACACGGCCAGCAGGATCGGTACGGTCATCGTTAATTGATGAAAGGCATATTCACAACGGTTAAAGCGCATTAGAATCCCCAGTTTTTGATGTCATCCCGGCCGGTCTTTCTGTCCGCGCCGAGCGAAGCCAAATCATAGCCTTCGGTATTTTTGATCCCCGGGTAAACGTATACGTAAGGGGATCCCCACGGATCCAGTACCGCCTCCGGCCGGTTGACATACGGTCCGTTCCAGGTCTTGCCGGAACCCGGCCCGCCGGCCGGCGGTTTGACCAGCGCGTCCAAACCTTGCCAGGTCGAGGGAAAGTCTCCGTTGTCCCGGCGGAAGGCCTCCAGGGCCGCGGGCAGCCCGGTGCGGATATCGCCCTCGGCCCATTTTACCTTGACCGGGTCCGCGGGGGACAGCATTTTCGGGAGAATCACGGAGGCCACCGATCCGATCACAATCACCAGTAACATCAAATCGATGTCGATTAAATGGCGCGGGACCTTCATATCGCCGGGTTCTTGACGGCCTTTTGCGCCGTCTCCAGCCATGTCCTGTGCTCACGGCGGTAAAACGGCGGGGAAATTTTGCACTTCTGGATGATATCCCTGAAGATCTTATCCGCCTCTTCGTCACGTCCGATTTCCTTGAGCAGCAGGGCGTAACGGCAGCGCGCCTCCTCGCCCAGGGCGTACTCCATCAATTTCTCATACTCACGCAGCGCGCCGTCGGTATCGCCCAACTGCTGCAGGCTGAGGGTGTACAACAAGTGCACGCGCTGGTTTTCATATTTGCCGAGCGAGTTCTTGGCGTCTTTCAACAACTCGCGGGTCTGCTCGTAGTCTTTCTTTGAGAAGTGTGCCAGCGCAAGTTTCTCCACGAGTTCCGGATCGTCTCCCTGCGGCTTTTTTCGGTATGGCTCCATGACCGCGATGGCCTCGTCGAACTGCTTGCGGCCGATGTAGGCGTCGCCCAGGGAAATGCGGTTTTCCAGGGTGTCGGAGATTTCCAATTGTTCCTTGAGTTTGTTGATTTTGTGCTGCGGCGCGATCGCGTCGGTCGCTCCCGAGGCCGCGCGGTTGGCGGCCGGCTGCAATTCCGGCAAAACCTCGACAAAGAAATACACCGCGCAGCCGATCAGCGAAAAAAACAGGATGATCCAGATCCAAAAATACCGCCCCGTCTTGTACGCGTGCACGGCGCAGATGACTTGGAGGATGACGGAGAGGGATAGGGGAATATACATAGATTCTGAATTTGAACTTTAGACTAGTTGCTGGAATTGATAGTCTCTTCGGATATTTTTGATTTATTTTCTTCCCACCATTTATTTTGTTTGTCTAATACAAAACGCTGTGAATACCCTACACCCGATTCCTTACTAAAATATGTTTGTCCGAGAAATATGGCCAGTAAACTGTTTCTATAATTAGGTGAAGAAATTTTGGTGTGCTCTATCGCCTAGTGGTTTGATTCCCGACCGGGTTGCCGGTGAACTGCCACTTTTGGATTTGGCCGACATACTCAACGCCGTCCTGGCTCTTCAGCCGGACCTCGCCGACGGGTTCGCCGTTGATGAAATTCCCTCTGATTTCCTGGCCGTTCGAATACAATGTCCCGGGACCGTACATCACGCCTTTGACAAAGGTCCCGGCATAAACGATGCCGTTGGCATAGGTGATGCGCCCGTTGCCTTCAGGCCGGGAATCGACAAAATCGCCTTCATAAACCGACCCGTCGAATTTTGTCATCTTGCCTTTCCCGTTGAGCAAACCGTTTTCAAAGACGCCGTGCAGTTTGGAACCGTCCCGAAAGACCACCGAACCGGGACCGCTCAAGTGACCGTTTTTGAAGCGCCCTTTATGCAGATCGCCGTAAGATGTGGCCAGGACACCGGTGCCGTGATAATATCCGTTGATAAAATCGCCTTTGTAAGTCTCGCCGTCGCGGCCGATAAACTCGGCCTGCCCGTGGACATTGCCGCGGACGAACTCACCCACATACCGGTCGCCGTTGGCCAGGATCAGTTCCCCCTGCCCGTGGAAAAAACCGTCCTCGAAATCTCCGGTGTAGGTATAGCCGTACGCCTGGACGAGTTTTCCCTTGCCGTGAAATTTACCGTTGAGATATTCACCGGAATACGTGGAGTTGTCCGGAAGGGTCCGACTGCCGCTGCCGATCCGGGGCTGATTGGGGGCACCTCCGATTTCGGGCGTGGCGCTGAGATTGACACGTGGTTGTTGTGCCGCCGCCGGGACGGCCCAGACAAGAAACAGGAATAAAACGGAATATCGATTGCGGAGTAACATCTTCGGGGTGCGCCTTGTTTGGGGTTAAGCCGGCGGCCCGGCCTCACTGCTCTCACGTGAAGTAATTATATGTCATTTCATTATTTGTGGCAAGTATCTGCGGTGGATTGCGGCTGCGGGCGGGAAAACTCTTGCCGAAGCAAATTAAACTTATGATGTCCGTGTTCGGCTTCAGCATACCGGTTCATTCGACTGCGTCGAATGAACATGGGCGCAGAAGGACTCGAACCTTCGACCTCTGCCATGTGAAGGCAGCGCTCTAACCAGCTGAGCTATGCGCCCAAAATGAGGAAACCGCGATACCAGAAAATCGCGGGATTCAGGTGATCGAAACGGACCGCTGCATGAGCGGTCACGTATCAGTAAGGGATAATGATAAATAAAAACAGAGCGGGAGTCAATAGGTAAGCGCGCGGATCACCGGACAGGTGCGGACGCTGTTAAAAATTGAACATCGTCTCTTCAAACTTGGCGTTCTCAAAGATCCGGTCGTAGTCCGTAACCAAAGGTGATATTTCGCGAATGTCTTCGGTGCGGTAATAAGATGTCCCGTTCAGGCCGATCAAATCGGCGTTGTGGCCGTATATATAATACTTCAGGTAGGATCTATTGGTCACATCATCGTCCTCTTCACTGACCCAATGGACCTTATCCAGGCGGAAATAGAATCCTTTGTAGCGGTTCTCCAGAATCTCGGTTAATACCGATTCTTTGATCATTCCGCGGACGGATGTGTAATCGTCGTCGCTTTTTTCAAGGGTGATTTCCACCCATACCTTTGCTGTCGTCGCCATGTTGTGCCTCCTGTTCGATGGTGATGGCCGCGGTGCGGCCGGTGTCTTGCCGGAGGACTATTATAGGAGAACGCCGGTCTGCTGGCAAGCCGCTTAAAGTCTTATTAGTTATTATGTTTCAAACACTTATGACTATTTTTATGGTAAGGTCGGGAAAGCGGAATTGTTCGGGCCGCGGACGGCCCCTCAAAATGGGCCTCCTAGGGGGTGGGATCTTTGCGGGGACGGGGAATATGCCAGCGATTTCTCTCCTTATGGATCATTTCTCCGGCCAAATCCTGCAAAAATCGCGCCTGCTCCGGCTTTAATCCGGCCGTATAACTGCTTCCAAAGGGGCTGCGTTGATATAATGCGGCGTAAATCACGCAGGCCGCCAAATATGTCCCCGCGAGGGTGGGCGTTTGGCCGTCGCTGAAGAAAAGGACGATGCCTTTGTCATTATTAAGGGCACGGCGCATCGCCTCTCCGACCGGTGCGATCATGATTTCGCCATGTTCGGCCGCTTCTCGATAGCTGTCGGTGAGCGCCTTCTGCATGGAGTTAAAATCGCCGTACGGTGTCTTACGGGCCCCCTGCCTCGAGGCCCATGTGACAAACAGGACGGGTGTGGCCCCGCGGTCGGTGACAATTTTACGAAAGCGCTGCACCGCCGGGATCATGCTGCGTTCCCGCATGCGCTCATCCAGCGGCAAAATGCCGTGCTCCTGCAGGATCACATAGTCCCATTGCTGCCGTTTCAGCAAGAGTTTGGTCTTATCCAGCTGAAAATGTTGCATTAACCGAAAACCGGGCATGGTGGACTTGCCGGTCATCAGTGCGTCGCCCGTCCCTGCGGCCAATTTCTCGAGCATTTGGGGCAGGTCATTGGCATCCGTATACTCATTGCCGATAAATAAGACCCTGGCCACCGGCTGCGCAGCCGCCGGCGCCGTCCACATGGCGGCCAATCCCGCCAGTAATATTAAGGTAATGAATTTTACCTGCTGCATAATCATTCAACCCTTCAGGGCCGCGTGACGCGATACAAATGGAATTTTTTACCGGTTTTCCTGTGATAATAAAGCCGTCTGCCGTCCGGGGAAAGAGCCGGCCCTTCAACGAAATCCCGGGTGCCTATGGAGCCGATCGTCTGCGGCGGACCGAACGGCTCCTTGTCTGAAGCGCGCGTGGCGCGCATAATCCGGGATCGCAGGCGCAGATGGGCCAAGTCATCGGCAGCGAGCCGGGTGAAAAACAATTCGAGTCCGTTAGCAGACAGCGCGGCCGCGTATTCCAGATCATCCGTATTGATATTCTGCATCAGACGTTCGGACTCCTCAAGGTTAAATACAAACTTTTTCCCCTGCCGCCGGGAAACAAGAAGGTTCGCGGTCTGGATATAGCGGACCGAACCGCCCTCCCAGCCCCACGTGGCCCGCGAGATCACGGCCGTATTCCCGTCGGCCGAGATTTCGATATCCATGTTGCCGTGAATACGCCCGCGGAACAGCTCGGGCCGCCGCGCCGGGACGGCGGTAAAGTCCTCGATGGCGGTCACCGTTCCCGAACTCTCCTGCCAGTGGCCCACCCGCAGCATGCGCGGAGCCCGGGTATCCACATAATAAAGATTCCCGCCGCGGTCCAGGCTGGCTGCGCCTTGGGTTTCGGAGCGGCTGTTGACTCCTCCAATCTCCCCTTGGTACACCCATCTTCCGTGTACCAATCGCGCGAAGTGCAGGTCCTTTTTGTTCTCC
This sequence comes from Candidatus Omnitrophota bacterium, assembly GCA_020429915.1. Lineage (GTDB taxonomy): Bacteria > Omnitrophota > Gorgyraeia > Zapsychrales > Zapsychraceae > JAGOSC01. Next base: position 313,404 of record JAGQKV010000002.1, read on the forward strand.
TTGTCGCCGCTGTTAAAAAACAGCACACGTCCTTCCCGGGAAATAAAAGGTTCCTCGGTGCTTAACGGCTGACCGAAGGCTCCGGGCGGTAGATCATCGATGTACACACGTTCCGGAATTCCAAACTCCTCTCCGGCCAGTACCGGAGCGCCAACTGCCAGCAGGATCAGAATCAGCCCGCCTGTGATCCGTCTGCCTTCGGTCACGGCGCTCCCGGAACCTGTTCGACCCGCGATATGATGTACTCCCGCAGATCCGCGGCCAGCGTATCGGGGTCACGTTTCAAGTAACTTTGAAACACTTCGCGCCAGTTATCCGCGCGGATGACCATGTACATCCGCCAAAAAGTCTCCTCCCCCAATTCCGACAGCAGGAAACGGATCAACGCGCCGGCCAGCATCCCGGTATCGGCGTCCGCGCCCGGATCATCCATCAGTCGCGACAGATCGAGCGCCGGCGGCCAGCGTCGGGACGGTTCGAGGGAGCGGTCCTCCAGACGGCGTTGCATCGCGTAGCGCAGCTTGGACTGGCTCTTGAACAACCCCTGCCGGATCCCGGGCGGCACCTGGGGATTCAGTGGTGAATACATCACAAACAGAAATTCGTGGACCGACGTCAAGCGGTAGCGCGGACCGTACATAATATGGATTGCTTCTTTTTCCGGTTCGGCGTACGCTCTTTCCTTGAGTTCATCATACAGATAAACGTCGACGGTGCGGGACGGAGTCCCTTCCGGTAGAAGCGTGCGGGCCGCGGCATAGGTCCGCTCGTAGATTTGTACGACCTTCATCAGTTCTTTCGCAGCCACGGAACCCGGCCGATAGTGGAGACGAAGGTGCGGCGTGTCGAGCGTCTGCCAACGGTTGATTTGACATCCGCCGGCCAGCCATACGGCGCACAGCATGAAACCGACGGTCATATGCATATTTTTCATAAGATTGTTCCCGCGGTACTCGTCATTTTACGGATTATTTGCCCCGGTGGCAATCCCCAAGCCACAATATTGACGGTGGACCGGGTGAGTTCGGTGTAACGGCAGGTGACGAATTTTGAGGGCTGTCGGACGGTCCGGGAGGGTTTGTCAACAATACATCCGGCGGGAGAATTTACTCAAAGCCGAGCAGGCGTCCGCCCTGGTAGACCAGCAGGGCGGCCAGATAGGCGAGGCCGGTCATGTAGAGGATTTGAAAGGCGGTCCATTGCCAGGATCCGGTCTCGCGATACACCACCGCGACCGTACTGGCACATTGCATCGCGTAGACATAGAAGACCATCAAACCCAGACAGACCAGCGGCGTAAATAACGGCCGCCCGTCCGGCCATTGCGCCCGGCGGAAGTTTTCCCGCAGGACATCCGTCTCGGCCTCCTCCTCAAGGTTGAACACAATGTTCATGGTCGAGACAAACACCTCGCGCGCGGCAAAGGATCCGATCAGACCGATGCCGATACGCCAGTCATATCCCAGCGGCTTGATCACCGGTTCGATGGCGGTGCCGATCTGTCCGGCGACACTGTGCCGCAGCTGTTCGGACGCCGGGAGCTGGTCGTTTTTGGGAAAGGACATGAGCACCCATAGCGCTACCGACATCATCAAAATGATGGTCCCGGCGCGTTTTAAAAATTGCCGACTGCGCTCCCACATTTGTAACAACACCGCCCGCAGGGACGGCATACGGTACGGCGGCAGTTCCATAATAAACAGCGGCTTCTGACTTTTGAGCAGGGTTTTTTTGAAGATCCAGGCCACCACCCCGACACCGGCGGTACCCAAGGCATACATTAGTAACATGATCCCTGATTTTTCCCAGGCATCGGCGTTGGGAATCAGCACGGCGATCATAATCGTATACACGGGCAATCTCGCCGAACAGCTCATCAGCGGCGCAACCATGACGGTCACCAACCGGTCCCGCCGGCTTTCGATCGTGCGGGCGGCCATAACCCCGGGGATGGCGCAGGCGTAAGAACTCAACAACGGAATAAAGGATTTTCCGTGCAAGCCGACTTTGCTCATTAGCCGGTCCATGATGAAGGCCGCACGCGCCATGTATCCGGTGTCCTGCAACAATCCGATGAAGAAAAAGAGAATCAGAATCTGGGGCAGAAAGATGACGACTCCTCCCACACCGGCAATAATGCCGTTGCTGATCAGGTCCGCCAGTGCATTGTCGGGCAACGCGGTTTGTATCCATCCCGCCAGAGCCGCGAAGGCGCTGTCGATCCATTCCATCGGATAAGAGGCGATCGTAAAAATCGTATAAAACATCAGCGCCATGACCGCAATGAAAAACAGCCAGCCGAAAATCCGGTGGGTTAAGATAGCGTCGAGTCGTTCGGTGAGATCGGCCTTACGGGTCTTGGGTTCGCGGACCGTCTTGGCGATTATCGTTTTGATCCACGCGTAACGGGCCTCCACCGCGGCTGACCGCGCCCGCAGGCCCTGGCGCTTGAGACGGTCCTGGACCGTGTTGATTTGTTCGATAAGTTCGGCCTTGTAAAACTTTCCCTGGGTGTCGGTGGCATTCTCGCTCATCCGCCCGACCGAGAATATCGACATCGCCTCAGAGAAGGCCTGGGCATTATCCATGCCTTCGTGCCGTTGCAGCAGACGGACGATATGCTCGACCTCTTCTTCCAAATCCGGGGCCATCCGCCATTGCCGGGTATAGTCGGCGCGGACGCCGGCCCGGATGTGTTCCTTCAATTCCTCCAGGCCTCGCCCCTGATTCGCAACCAGGGGGATAACCGGCACGCCGAGTTCTCGGCTGAGCGCGCCGGTATCGATCTGCCGGCCCTGCTTCTCGACTTCGTCCATCATGTTCAGGGCGACCACGATCGGCAGTCCCAAGTCCATAATTTGACAGACGAGATATAAGTTCCGTTCGATATTGCTGGCGTCGACCACGCAGACAACCAGGTCCGGACGGGGCGTATCCGGAGCGCGGTCCAACAGGACGTCGCGGGCGATTTGTTCATCCGGAGATCGTACCGCCAGGCTATAAGTGCCGGGCAGGTCCAGGACATTGACCGTCCGGCCGCCTTCCAGGGTCAGGGTGCCGGTCTTCTTCTCAACGGTCACCCCGGCATAGTTTCCGACCTTTTGCCGGAGCTTCGTCAAGGCGTTAAAGACGGTGGTTTTTCCGGAATTCGGATTCCCGGCCAGGGCGATGGTCTTAGGTACGATTTGATTGGATACTTCGGCAGGCATGATTTAGGCGGCGATATTCACCAGGATCAGTTCCGCCTCCTCGCGCCGGAGAGAAAGCATATAACCGCGGACTTTGATTTCGACCGGGTCCCCGAGAGGAGCAAAACGGATGATTTCAATCTGTTCACCCGGGGTTAGGCCCATTTCTTCCAGCCGCGCGCAGGTGTCATTCTCCTCGAGAAAATCATGAACGCGGCCGGTCTGCCCCACGGTCAGTTCGCTGAGACGTTTGATGTCCTCTTGTTCAGCCATGTCTCCCTCCGCTGGTTGCGGGCATTGACCGACAATGACGTTGCGGGCCAATCCTTCACTGATAATGATTTTGGAATCACAGACTTTGCAGATAAACGCCGAGTTATGCGCGATCATCTGTATTTGGGCATTCTCGCAAAAGCCCATCTCCCGCAGGCGCTGGCATTCGCCATGATCTCCGCGGAGACATTCGATCAGCACCTGCTCTCCCGCACAGACATCGCACAGGCTCTTGCTGTCCGTGACGGGCGCGGGCTGCGTCCCTTTTTGTTTCTTGATCAAGTTCAACATAACAAGGTCCCTGGGTAAAAGAAAAGCCCATCTCTTGGAGAAATGGGCATGGGATTCAAGCTCTCGAGCCTATTCCGTATATCGGTATCTTTTCGACTTATTAGTAACATACCCCGGCGGCCGGATTTTGTCAATTCCAAAAAATGGGAATTAAGTCTCCGACCCCGGGGGCTGCCGAGCGTTACTGGTTGGCGGTGCGCAGCACCTTGGCCAATTCCTGGGTAAATGCCGTGATCATTGATTCCATCTCGGTCTTGGTCGAGGCCATAACGATTTGCATAAACTTCCGGGTTGTCGGCTTGTCCAAAAACGCCACATAAGCATCAAGTCCTTGCTTGGGCAAATCGCTGTAGGTAAACACGAGGTTTTGAATAGAGGCCTCCTGAATCTGCATCTTGATCATCGGCCGGGCCTGCTCCATTTGGGCCTTGATCTGATCGATATCGATACCGCTGTCCGGACCGACGACATTGGCGATAGCCGATATCATCGCCAGCTGCGTGTACATTTGAATATCCAGCGCAAATTCGGAGGAACCGGTCAATTCATCAATCTTCCGCGCCTTGGCCACGATCTCGGGATCCTTCATCAAAGCCGCCAGATCGCGGTCGGCATTTTGCAGGGACTCAGCGGAACTGGCTTCGATTTCCTTATTGGTAATTTCCTGGGCCTGTTCCGATTCGTACCATTCCAGCACGTCGTCGATTTCCGGTTCGGTAAGTTTCTTGTCAAGCTCCGCGACAACGGCATCCACCAGGTCGGCCGCAATTATGGTGTCATCGACAGCCTGCTTAATACCGTCACGCAAGAGTTGCGGAATTTCCTGTCCCGGCTCGGCAGGAGCATCGGCAGCGGATTTGATGACCTTCGGGATTTCGGAGTACTGGATGCGAATACCGGAAATATCCATCAACCGGTTCAGTTTGCCGGTCCGAGTTTCTGCCATTTCGGCAATGGCCGACTTGACTTCCTTCCCCTGCGCCATGACAGGCGCAGCGGCCGTCATCGTCAACAACAGGACGGGTATGATCAGTACAAATTTTTTCACCGGGACCTCCTTGGGTAGGTGTTTACGTTCAACGTTGGTGACACGGTTTTAAGACGTGGCGCTCGGCTGGTCAGCGATCCGGGACCTTACTCAGGTTTTTGCACAAGGTACAGCGGGATGGAGCTGACGTGTTTTTCATCGATGGCCAAATCAACCGAATACTCTCCGAAACTTTGAAAATTGATTTTCTGAAGATTTAAAACGATATTTTCCGTCAGTGTTTTTTGATGGTTCCGGGGACGGATATTGACAGTCCCCTTCAGTGCCGGTATGACGTGTTTGCCGTCGAAGTCGACAAAGTTAATGGCCAGACTGTGTACCCCTTCTTCAATGGCCTCGAAACGAATACGCAGGGCGATGGCGCACTGCTGAAATACCACCGGAACCTCCTTCGCCCAAATGGCATCGAAAGTCCCGAGGATATTCAGTTTGCCTTGTTGATTCGTGGCGGCGTCGCAAAGACTGAATATTTCGACGTGGATAATAACCTCCTTTACTGTCGGGTCGCAGCGCCGGCTTGTGCCATCTGTTCGAGCATCCGCCGCATGGCGGACACCGCGCCGCGAAATACCGCCTGGCTGAGTTTCAGCGCGTAATCCTGCTGGTTGAACTGCATATACTCCTCTAACTCGCCGTCACTGAGCCAGCGGTAAGTGAACACGATCGAAACGGTGATCATTTCCTCAGTCTGTTCGCGAATCTCATCCTCATACAACTCCACCTGACGATGGTACTCTTCCGTGTCGATCAACTCGTCAGAGGTGAGCAGACCGTTCAGAGCGATCACCATCGCCTCCTGCTGGATTTTATAGTATTCCATTGCAAAATGGCTAAGCTTTAATAGTTCATCGAATCGGCGGGCAAACGCGACGCGCTGCGTTTTGGACAACTGTAATTCTTTCATCGCCATCATTTTGCGGTGGGATTCCTGGGTCGAGGCCTGAACTTCTAGATCTGTAATTTTCCGGCCGATATCACTTTGATACCAGGCAATCAGACGGGCGACGTCTTCATCCGAGAGGGAACGTGCGATCTCGTTGCGGATACCCCGCAGGATCTCATCCGGCTGGAAGATGGCCACCACCTGTTCCGCCATGGAGGAAAAGTCTTCGTCCGAGAGCATGCTGAAATAATCCCTTTGCAGCTCCAGACCGGCGGCGACGTCGTCGAGCATGTCGCCATACTGTTCGGTAATTCCCGACAGCTTCATCAGATTATCAACGGATGCCGGAAGTGGGTTCGCGGCCTCGGCCCGAAACGGACCAGTCAGCTGTACCCCGGTCCCTATCGCCAACAGTAAGGCGATGACACTGAATCGGCACAGAATGGCAGTCAATTTATTCATCGGGGGAAACCGCTCCGGATTGTTCGTAGCCTTGCTTGAATTTATCGTAATCGTGCCATAGAGCACCGGTTACACGATCGGTTTTTGTGAAAACCCTGTGCAGGCACTCAACAGCGTGCGGGGATATATTCTTCAATCGATGCCCCATCAGAGAACCGACAAATCCGCAGTGATTCTCGATCCAGCAAATCCACAACGATTCCTCCGGATCGGGTGCCGGCCGGCAGGTCACGATAACGCAAAAGCGCCCGACCGGGATTCGGAAGCAATAATACCAGCCGTTATCATCCTGCTGCGGCTCGTCATCGGCATCCACACCGGCTTCCTTCATCGCTCCGATGAACCAGCGGCATACGTCATCCCCGTAATTGGTGGGTTTGGTAAACTCCGCCTTGGGTTGCCCGGAATTGAATTCTTTGCCAAAAAAGGTCACCAGGGTTCGCATGGTTTTTCTATCTCATTACGTACAAAGTAATAAGAGCATTATTGTAGCGATAATTCGGTCCCAGTTCAAGCGGTAGCTCCTTATACAAGATAACCCGAAAAAATCGGCTTTGCCAACAGGATTATCCTAAAATTATGCTAGTATAACAAAAAAACGCTCTTCCCCGGGGAAATTCCCATGCTTGAAACCGTACGTGAACACAAGTGGTTGCTGCTAGCCCTATTCGGACTCGTTGTCCTGAACCATTATCCGGCTGCGAGCCACGGGTATATGATCGATGACTTCCTCTTTTTAGAGGGGCGCTGGGCGGCCGGCTACCACGGCTACCTTGATTTTCTGACCCGCACCGAGGCCCAGCATTTCGCGCCCCTGTACTTCGCTGTGAACTACTTCCTGTTTGAAATCTTTCGCGAAGCGCCCGTCCTGCTGTCGCTGGTAAACATCCTCCTGTTTTACCTGAGCGTGGCCCTTTTCTTTATACTGACCCTGACATGGACCCGGGCGCTGCCTTTGGCCGCACTCACCGCCGCCCTGATGGCGGTCCACCCCGCGTATGTTTTTCCGGTCGGCTACAAAACTGCCAACTTCGTGTTTATTTGTACGATTTTACAGCTGCTGGCCCTCTATTTCCTGTGGCGCTCCTCCCGCTGCGCTGAACCGAAGATGGTTGACCGAACCGGGGGACTGGTTTGCTGCACGTTGGCCCTGCTCAGTTACGAATGGGCCGTTCTGTTGCCGCTGTACGGAGTGTTGATGCTGCGCATTTGCGGCGAAATGCCGTGGCGGGAAAGCCTGCGGCGTTCGGCTCCTTACGCGGTGCTGGCCGTGATGTTCGTTACCGTATACTGGATCACGGCCGGAGCGGATAGCGGACTGAGCACGCGTTTCGCTCGCATGGGGTTCAGCCTGCCCGCCTACTTGGCCATTTTTCTGTTTTTCATGGCCGGTCACATATCTTTGTTTATTGTCCCACGCGCCTTTCCTTTTATGATGACTATTTCGCGGATGGACGGGCTTATCTGGATGTGGGCGGGCATCATGGGGCTACTTCTGACGACGGCCGGCGTACTGTATCGCCGCGAATTAATTTCAAGACTGGGCGTGTTTGCCGCCGGATGGTATCTGATCGGATGGCTGCCGGTGCTGATCGCGATGCTCGGTCATCCTTCCGCCGGGCAGGCCTTCGAACCGCACTGGCTCTTTTTCGCCTCGTACGGCCTGACTCTTCTGATCGCGCAATGTCTGTTGTGGCTGGGGGGGCGCATGCCCGTCCGCGCGGCAGCGATCCTGATCTGCGCGCTCACCGTCTGCCTGATGGCCGTCTCACGGTTGCAGCACCGGGTGATGCATACGGAAAAGGAATACTGTGAATTTTGGCTGCGGTTTTCTCCACCTAATCCGATCGCGCTGAGCCGGCTCGGGCAGATTCATTTCCGGGAGGGAAATGACGAGCTGGCCTTAAGGTACTTCAACCGGTTGGCCGCTGCCTCCGACGGTCAGCATTTCCGAGAACTGAATAATATCGGACTGATTTATCATCGCCAGGGAAAGCTTGCGGAAGCGGAACGTTATCTTCGGAACGCCGTGGCCATTAACCCCGCATTCGCGCCCGCCTGGAACAACCTCGGCCAGGTCGCCCGGGAATCTGGCCGCCCTTCCATGGCCCTGGAGTATTTTCTCCAGGCGGTGGAACTGGACGGTCATCTGCCGGCCGCCCGATTAAACCTGGCCGAGATGCTGCTGATCGCCCGGCGTCCCGCCGAGGCGGTATCGGTCTTGTCGGCAATGGACATGCGCGGCGTCTCATCCTACTATCGTCAGGAAGCGGCCATTATGTTTGTCGTCGCGGCAGAAACTCTCAGAGATCAAAATCTGATTGCGCAGGCCCTCGCCAATGCCCGCGCCATGATCGACGGAGTAGACCTGGATCTGCGCCTGGCGCAACGGTTCCTTAATACCGGACAGGGAAAAAAAGCGGAAGAAATCCTCCGCGAATCCATTCGGAAAGAATCGGGTGCCGCGGCCTCGTATTTGATGTTAGGAAGTTATCTAGGAAATGCCGAACGCTTCGACGACGCGATCGCCGTGTGGCAACAGGGAAAACAAAGATATCCGGCAGAGACGCAGTTCGACAAATTTATCCGCGAGGCCCGCAAACTTCAATCCTCCGCGCCTTAGCGCAGGAGACTCCCCCACTTTTTGTGACTTTCCGGATTGTATCGCAAGACCGGAAACCATTTCTTAAAAGTCCTGAACGCACCGTTGTCGTTGATCCACTCGGCATAGGCCACATACTCCGGGTAATTGGAGAGATGATTTTCTTCCGTTTTAGCGCGGAGAAAGTATACGAAACTGATGAACAACAGCGCGGCGGAGTGCTTCACAGCGGCTTCTCCTCCCGTGACTGAGAAAAACGGCACCGAAATCAGCCACCAGCTCCCCACCTTCGCCAAGTAGGCCGGATGTTTGGTAAAACGGTAGGGCCCGGTAGTGATCAGGCCGCGGTAGGTAAGGTTGGACATGCGGTAGCCGATGGCCACGGTGGCCAACGCGTACACGGCAGTCAGAAACAGGATCGCGCCGCCGTAAAAATAGTAAAACCACGGCTCCTTCCCCAGCCAATGATGCCAACTGAGACCGTCATCATAGTTGAACAAACCGATGCCGAAATAGGTATGAAACGGACCGTAGCACATCAAACAGACGAGCCATCCCAATATCGTCGGATCCGTGGAACGGATGTGGGTATCGAGCAGACGGCAGGTAAAGACATAGCCTAACACCGCAAACAGAATGTCGACCATATACATGAAATCCAGCAGCTGCGCATGCCAGGCGAGGAAACCGGAACCGTCCGGATGGAATCGTCCCAGCGATTCCAGATAGCGCACCAAGATGAGAAAGACATACGGCGTAAAGAATCCCTTCACAAACCAGCTGCGTGCGTAGTGCCATACCACCTTTCCGCTGACATTGGCAAAGTCTCCCGTCACCAAACCACCGACGCGCCAATATTCGTCATGCGGATCATTTTGCCGCCGGTCGATTTCCGCGACGTATACGGCACACAAGAATAAGATCAAAGGCCAAACCCGGTGGACCAGATCCAGAAAAGTGGTGAGATAGGTCGCCTGAAAGCGGGCGTGAATCAGAGTGTAATAGAGATATATGACAAGGAGTGTGATGTACAGTGCGGCGAGCTTGCGTATGATGCGGCCGAAGTGGTACGGACGGGGTTGGGATGTCAATCCCGCCGCGGGACGTAAATGCACTTTTTGCACGAGGAGATCGAACCACCACAGCGGCAGGGCAGCTATCAGCAGGCTTGTACAGGCCAGCGGCACCGCCCCCCATCCGGGGAAAAATTTTCGAAATGCGGCCCATGCACCGCAAAACATCGCGACGGCGAGCACGTTCATACCGAACGGAGTCGCAGACGCCGGCGCTTGCCGAATTTTTGTGACCATACTCAGGGTTGTGTGACTTCCGGATTCGCGGTATTGATCTCCCACCGGTCGCGCAGCGCGGCAAATTCCGCCGGGCTGAAGTCCTCCGCAGCCGACAACGCGGGATCAAGGATCGCGTTGTCTAGGCGCGCAGTCTGTAACCGGTAACGCCGGCAGCCGTCGATCAGCTGGCTGATTTCCGACATGTCGGTCTCTGTGTATAGTGATTTTACCACAGTTGTCCGAAACTCGTGCGCAATTCCCGAGTTTTTAATGAGATCCACGCTACGCCGTATCGATCCCACACAAAATCGCGTGCGGCAGAGCGCTTCGTAGTCCGCTAATCCGGTCTTCACATCCATCGCGATATAATCCACATACCGCTGCTGAATGATACGTTCCAGCATGACCGGATTGCTTCCGTTGGTATCCAGCTTGATCAAATACGGTAATTCACGTATCCGTAATAGCAGTTCAGGGAGATCATGATGGATAGTCGGCTCCCCGCCTGAGACCACCACCGCGTCCAGCATAAAGCGGCGGTCCCGCAGGTAGTCCAGAGCGTCCTCTACAGACAGAGGCTGTGCATAACGCTGTGGAATGACCAGCTCCGGATTGTGGCAATAAGGGCAGCGAAAATTGCAGCCCCGTGTGAATATCACAGCGGCCAGTTTTCCGGGATAGTCAATCAGGGATAGCTTTTGAAGTCCTCCGATGTGCATAAACTATAGGTCTTCCTTTCCGAGAATTCCGTTTTTTTTCCGTCGTTCCATTGTTGGACCGGACGCAGATAGCCGACCACCCTTGAGTAGACTTCGCACTCCCGGCCGCACCGCGGACAAGCCGGCTGTTCGCCAGCCATATACCCGCAATCCGGACAAACGCTGAAGGTCGGCGTCACCGTAAAATATGGTAAGCGATAGCGTTCGCATATGATCCTGACCAATCGTTTTAGGGCCGTCGTATCACGGATTTCCTCACCGACGAAAGCGTGCATGACCGTACCTCCGGTGTATTTGGTCTGCAGCTCGTCCTGATGGTCCAGGGCGGCGAAAAGATCATCGGTGTACCGTACAGGAAGGTGGGAGGAATTGGTGTAATAGGGCTCACTCTCGCCTGTCCCACCGTTTCCGTTGGCGCAATTGATGCCGGGGTACAGCTGCCGGTCAAGTTTGGCCAATCTGTAAGAGACGCCCTCAGCAGGTGTCGCTTCCAGGTTGTAATTTTCTCCGGTCTCTTCTTGAAAAGCGATGAGCTTGTCCCGCATATGATCGAGGACTTCTGCTGCGAAATTCCGGGCGCCTGAAGTACCGATGTCTTCTCCCAGAAAATTCAGGCAGGCCTCATTCATACCGACCAGCCCGATGGTCGAAAAGTGATTCTTCCAATAGCTACCGAAACGCTTTTTCATCCCGCGCAGGTAAAATTTGACGTACGGGTACAGGTCCTCGTCCGTGAACCGCTCGAGCACTTTGCGTTTAATTTCCAGACTTTCCTTGGCGAGTTGAAGCTGCTGATCGAGCCGGCGGAAGAAGTCTGCTTTGCCGCAAGACAGGTGCCCGATACGCGGCAAATTAACGGTCACGACGCCGATCGAGCCGGTCAATGGCGTGGCCCCAAATAATCCCCCGCCGCGGGCGCGCAGCTGGCGGTTGTCCAGTCGGAGCCGGCAACACATGCTGCGCGCGTCGTCAGGGTCCATATCGGAGTTGACAAAATTGGCGAAATACGGAATACCGTATTTGGCGGTCATCTGCCACAGGGCTTCGAGATTGGGATTGTCCCAGTCGAAGTCCCGGGTGATGTTGTAAGTGGGAATCGGGAACGTAAAAACGCGCCCCTTGGCGTCGCCGGAGAGCATCACCTCAAGCAGGGCCTTATTGAGCATATCCTGTTCGGATTGAAAATCTCCATACACGGCCGCTTGCGGTTTGCCGCCGATGATGACCGGCTGGTCACGGAAAGCTGCAGGCGCGCTTAAGTCGAGCGTGATATTGGTAAACGGCGTTTGAAATCCGACACGAGTGGGCACGTTGATATTGAAAACAAACTCCTGCAGCGTCTGTTTGACGGCGGAAAAATCCAGCCGGTCGTACCGGATAAATGGTGCCAGCAATGTATCGAAATTGGAAAACGCCTGGGCTCCGGCCGCCTCGCCCTGCAGTGTATAAAAAAAGTTGACCATTTGACCCAAGGCGCTGCGCAGGTGTTTGGGCGGGGCCGATTCCATTTTGCCGCTCGCGCCGCGAAATCCCTGTATCAACAGATCCTGCAGATCCCAGCCGACGCAGTAAACGCTGACCAAGCCGAGGTCATGAATATGCAGGTCGCCACTGCTATGGGCCTCTTTAATCTTCCGTGGATAGACCTTATTCAGCCAGTAAACTTTGCTAACTTCCGAGGAAATATAATGGTTCAGTCCTTGTAAGGAGAAGGCCATATTACTGTTTTCCTTTACCTGCCAGTCCGATTTATTCAGATACCGGCTGACGAGATCCGTGTTGAAACGATGCGCGATCTCACGGATCTGTGCGTGCTGCTCCCGGTATAAGATATAGGCCTTGGCCGTGCGACGGTAGGGTGAACTCAACAGGACGTCCTCAACGATGTCCTGGACCTCCTCCACCGTCGGATGCTCACCGGAAACCATTTGATGCGCAATGTTCACAACGCGGACCGTTAGCTGCCGGGCCATATCCTCACTGAATTCACCGGTCGCCTCACCCGCGGCGCGGATCGCCCGCGCGATCTTGCGGGAATCAAAGTCTTCCTTTCGACCGTCACGTTTGATGATCGTGCTTAACGTCTTTACTGTGTGCATTTCTCCCCCTTTGATAGCTAAAAAGAAAAACGCCGTCAGCAACCGGACGGGATGCTTAACATACCAGCGGGTCCTGAATCAGCGGAGATCGGATGACGCCGTCGAAAAAGCGCCGGGTTAAATACGGAAACAACGTGTGCGTCCGGAACGGAACGCAAAAGACGGTATAATCGCATGCAGATATACAATTATATGTCTATGGGTAGAATTTTCCACCGGTTTTTTTAAAAAGTTCAGGATTTCGCGGAAAATCGTCGTTCGGAGAGCTGCGTCAAAAGAAAATCGCGGGCCGCTTCCATATTTTCTATCGCCCTTGGGGAAAGCTGCTCGCCATAACCGTCGAACTCGTATCCTCTGACGGCGAGCAAATATCCCGTTAGATTGGCGGCATACATGGTCTCGGCGAGGTGGATGATCAATTCCGGGCTGACATGGTGTGAACTGGCGGCGGCTGCCGGTTCCGGGGAGACCCGCTCAAATAGGAACGGTTCCGGCGCAGAAATGGACGCGTCCACGAAAATGACCACATCAAAGGCCGCAGCCGTGGCCGCGTCCTCAATCATGACGGAATGTTGGGAGCGCACGGATACCCCCGGCACGTCTACCGGCAACGAATCGGCTAGGCATGGACCGATTCCGTCGTCACGGCGTGCCGGGTTGCCGTAGCCTATGATGAGTATTCGCGAAGAATTCGGGACTGTCATTCCGCTATAAAACGCGCGCTGAGTCCGATCCCTTCGGCGCGTTTTTCCCGCAACCACTCCAGCCAGGCCGCCAGCCCCTGTCCGTCGCGGGTTGAGATCTCAAGGACCGGGACTTGGGCATTCAGACGATTGATGTCCTCGCGCACCCGGTCCATATCGAAGTTCAAATGCGGCAGCAGATCGGCCTTTGTCAGGAGAATAAGATCGGCTACGCGGAAAATGGTCGGGTACTTGGCGACTTTATCATCCCCTTCCGGAATACTGTACAGGATGACCTTCAGATTTTCGCCTAAGTCAAATTCACCGGGGCAGACCATATTTCCGACATTTTCGATAAACAGAAAATCCGCCTTTTCCAAGGGTAACTGTTCGATCGCGGAGGCCACTTGGTTGGCATAAAGGTGACAACTCATTCCGGTGTTGATTTGAGTGACTTCCAGGGCATGACCGCTCAATCGGTCCGCGTCGCGGGTGGTCTCCAGATCTCCGACCACGACCATCGAGTGAAATTCCGGCCGCAAAGCCGGTATGGTTTTTTCCAACAGGGTTGTTTTTCCGCTGCCGGGTGCGCTGATGAGATTGATGGCCAGCGTATCAGCTGCTCGTAAACGATCCCGGTTTTTTTCGGCAACAAGATCATTGGCCTTTAAAACACTTTTAATTACATTTACTTTCATGTCGTTATGTCCTGTGGCGCGGTTTCCCGCGCGGTTATGCTTATAAGAATGATTTGGTCCCCTGTCAGGATATCGGCATTCGCCACCCGGCACGCGGGACAGGTAAAATCCGCAACCGCCGGACGATAAGTCTGCCCGCAGGTCCGGCACCGGGCTTGCGCCTCACACTGACTGATGCAAAGCCGCGCCCCCTCAAGGCCGGTCCCCTGGATGCTTTGGACAAAGGCAAACTCCAGGATCTCAGGAATAACCTGGCGCAGCTCTCCCGCTTCGATCGCGATCTCACTCACACCTGCAAGCTGGTGTGTATCGATGAGATCTTGGATCTGCAGGAGCATACTGTCAATAATGGAGAATTCGTGCATATGTTTGCCCTAGGGATTAATGTCACACAGTAAGGTCATAAACTCGATCGTTAAATCGATGTTCTTCACGGCTACATGATCGGGGATCGTAATCGGCGTCGGACAAAAATTGATGATCCCGCGCAGGCCCGCCGCGACCATCACATCGGCCATTTCCTGGGCCGCTTCTTTCGGGACCGCATTAATACCGATCAATGCCCGGGTTCGCTTGACCACGGAGTTGACTTTTTCCAGCGAATACACCCGGATGCCGTTGAGGTCCTTACCGATGAGACGCGGGTCCTTCTCAAACGCCGCCGCGATCTTGATCTTCTCTGTATGAAATTCCGGATAACGCGCGATGGCCTTGCCCAAATTCCCCATACCAAACAAGACCACCTGCACTGCCTTTTTCTGAACCGACGCTTCGAGCAGGTTCTTCAGCGCGCGGATCTGGTAGCCCACCCGGGGTTTGCCGACGGGGCCGAAATTCGAAATGTCCTTGCGGATTTGAACATCCCGGACACCCGTGATCCGCGCTAGCTCACCGGAGGAAACAAACTGTTTGCCCCGCTTCAGCAAATCGTCCAGGATCCGAATGTAAAGCAACGCCCGCGGAATAGTCCTTTGAGGATATTTTCTGGATCTTTGCATCATACCACCTTTTAATTCGTGAAGCATTTAACGAATGACATCATCATATCATTGGACCGCCCGTCCGGCAAGTTGCGGGATCGCCGATTGAACGAACGAAACTCAGTCCTTACCCTGGTGTTAGTAATTCGTATAGCTTTGGAGGGTCTTCATGTATTGGGCACGTTCAAAGCCCTCAGGATCGGCGCAGTTCTTCTGGCTCAAACTGCCGCGCATCTGGCCGACCGACTCGTATTCGTGGTCTTCCATCCAAATTTCCATACTCTGCAGCATATGGCCGACGTGACGGATGCCGTTCTTGAGAATGGCCGAACAGAGCATGGTCACATCTGCGCCGACCATCAGCATCTTCAGCACATCGAAGTGACTGTGGATCCCGCCCGTCGCGGCCAGATTGCAACCGACCCGGCCGTGCAGGATCGCGATCCAACGCAGCGGCAGGCGCATGGCCTGCGGTGTGCTGAGATTCACATGCGGCAGGACTTCGAGACTTTCCAAGTCGATGTCGGGCTGATAAAAACGGTTAAACAGAACCAGCGCGTCCGCCCCCGCGTCATCGAGCTTCTTGGCCATGTTGGCCATATTGCTGAAGTACGGACTGAGCTTGACGGCCACCGGCACTTTGACGGCCGCCTTAACGCGGGACAGGATATCGAGATACTTTTGCTCGACAAACTGGGCGCTCTCCTCCAGGTTCGTCGGAATGTGATAAATATTCAATTCGATGGCGTCGGCGCCCGCCTCTTCCATCTTCTGAGCGCATTTGGTCCAACCGCCTTCCGTATGCCCGTTAAGACTGGCGATGACCGGAATATCAACGGCCTGTTTGGCCTTGGCGATATGATCCAGATATTCCTCCGGACCGACCTTAAACTCGGCCGGTTCCGGGAAGAAGCTCAGGGATTCGGCATAACTTTCCGTGCCGTAGTTAAGGTGATGATCCAATTCGAAGGCCTCGTGAGTCAGCTGTTCCTCGAACAGTGAGTGCATCACCACGGCGGCGATCCCCGCGTCTTCAAGTTTCCTGAAGTTGCCCACATTTTCCGACAACGGAGAAGCGGACGCCACGAGCGGATTTTTTAATATCAGGCCCATATATCGTGTAGTGAAATCCATGATCTGTGTCCTTCTTTCGCTAGAGTTAAACCTCGTTTTCCGGCGGATTACCGGCCGCGGCTATTTCATTGTACGCCTTCAGGCGCCGGTTGACGTCCGCCTGGGCCTCGCGAATGAGCTCCCGGGAGATTTCCGGTTGACTCTTGAGCAGCATTTTGTAGCGGTTTTCTTTGTATGCGTAATCCCGGAAGGAGATCTTCGGTTCTCCCGAATCCAGGACCAACGGATTTTTGCCTTCGGTTTTGAGCGTCGGGTTGTAACGGAATAACGGCCAATGTCCCGAGAGTACCGCGTCCTTCTGGTTCTGCATGCCCTGGCTCATGTTGATCCCGTGAGCGATGCAGTGACTGTACGCGATAATCAATGAAGGGCCAGGGTAGCGTTCCGCTTCGAGAAAGGCCTTGACGGTGTGTTCGTCTTTGGCTCCGAGCGCGACATTGGCGACATAAACGTACTCGTAGGACATGGCGATGCGCGCCAGGTCCTTTTTAGGCATCGGTTTCCCGGCCGCGGCAAACTTGGCCACCGCCGCTCTCGGCGTGGATTTGGACATTTGACCGCCCGTGTTTGAATACACCTCCGTATCGAGCACCAGGATGTTGAGGTCTTCGCCTGAGGCCATCACGTGGTCCAGTCCGCCGAAGCCGATGTCATAGGCCCAACCGTCGCCGCCGACGATCCAGACACTTTTCTTAACGAGCATATCGGCCAGACTGAGCAGCTGTCTCGCCTCAGGGGAAGCATCGTCGCGAAGCTTCTCTTTGACGGCGGCCACTCGCTGGCGCTGTTCATATATGTCGGCCTCCTCCACTTGTTTGGCCAGGAGGAGACCCTCCACGAGATCCGTCCCTAACCGGGACTCGAATCCCCTGAGGAGTTCTCCGGCAAACTCGCGCTGCTTATTGACGGACAATCGAAATCCGAGACCGAATTCCGCATTGTCTTCGAACAAGGAGTTGGACCAGGCCGGTCCGCGCCCATCGGCATTTTTGGTCCAGGGAGTCGTCGGCAGGTTGCCGCCGTAAATCGACGAACATCCCGTCGCGT
The DNA here is from genome assembly GCA_020429915.1 of Candidatus Omnitrophota bacterium. Lineage (GTDB taxonomy): Bacteria > Omnitrophota > Gorgyraeia > Zapsychrales > Zapsychraceae > JAGOSC01. The sequence goes on from JAGQKV010000002.1 coordinate 330,803, forward strand.
TGGCGATCAAGGCCCGGTCACCGAACAGCTGCGACATGATCTTGATGTAGGGCGTCTCCCCGCATCCGGCGCAGGCACCGGAAAATTCGAACAAGGGTTCCAGTGCTTGAATCCCGCGAATGGAATTGTGCTTTACCTTGGCGCGGTCGATCTCCGGCAGCTTTTGAAAGAGTTCCCAGTTGGCGACTTCCTGTTCGCGCAGCGGTGCCTGAGGTTCCATATTGATGGCTTTCAGACGTGTTTCCGACTTGTTCTTGACCGGGCAGACTTCCACGCAGATGGCGCAGCCGGTGCAGTCTTCCGGCGCCACCTGAATGGTGAAGTTGTGATCCTTCAGTTCCCGGTCGCGACACTGCGTGGTCTTGAATGTATCGGGCGCGCCGTTGAGCGCCGCAGGCTCATAAATCTTGGTCCGGATGACGGAATGCGGACAGACGGCCACACACTTCCCGCACTGGATGCATATATCCGGATCCCAGACAGGAATTTCCTGGGCGATATTGCGGCGCTCCCATTTCGCGGTCCCCGTCGGATAAGTCCCGTCATCCGGCAGGCAGCTCACCGGCAGAAGGTCACCCTGACGGGCCATCATCTTGGCGGTCACTTCGCGGACGAATTCAGGCGCCTCGGCAGCGACAGCGGGTTGAAACTCCCGGTCGCTGGTGACCTTGGCCGGAACGTCGATCTCAAACAGATTGGCTAGCGTATGATCGACCGCTTCGAAGTTTTTCTTTACGATCTCCTCGCCTTTTTTCCCGTAGGCCTTTTGGATCTGCTCCTTAATGGCGCCGATCGCCTCGTCCTTGGGCAAGATTCCAGAAATCGCGAAGAAACATGTCTGCATAATAGTGTTGATCCGGATGCCCATGCCGGTTTCACGGGCGATCCGGTAGGCATCGATGTTGTAGAACTTGAGTTTGCGGTCGATGATGATCTGCTGCACCGGTCGCGGAAGATGTTCCCACACGGCGTCTTTGGCATACGGGCTGTTCAGCAGGAACACTCCGCCTGTATCAATCTTTTCAAGTACATCGTACTTGTCGAGAAAATTGTACTGATGACACCCCACAAAACTCGCCCGGCTGACCAGATACGTGCTGCGGATCGGATCCGGACCGAAACGCAGGTGGGAAATAGTCATCGATCCCGATTTTTTGGAATCATAAACGAAATAACCTTGAGCGAAATTGTCGGTGCTTTCCCCGATGATTTTAATGGAATTCTTATTGGCTCCTACGGTCCCGTCAGAACCGAGTCCGTAAAAGATTGCGCGCACGCCGCTGGCCCCTTCTATAGTGTAGTCGGGATCATACTCCAGGCTGGTATGTGTCACATCGTCATTGATGCCGATGGTGAAGTGATTTTTGGATTTGTCCTTCTTGAGCTCATCAAAAATCGCCTTGATCATGCCCGGCGTGAATTCTTTGGAGGATAGTCCGTAGCGGCCGCCGATGATCTTGGGCGTGACGGCAAACCGGCCCGGATTCTCGAACACGGCGTTGACTACGTCCAGGTAGAGAGGCTCTCCGGCGCTTCCCGGTTCCTTGGTACGGTCGAGCACCGCGATCGCCCGGGTGGAATCCGGCAGACTCGTGAGCAGATCGGTTACGGAAAACGGACGGTAAAGCCGGACTTTCAGGACGCCTACTTTTTCCCCGGCCGCCGCCAAATGATCGACCGTCTCGTGCGCCGCTTCCGCACCGGACCCCATGATGATGATTACACGCTCGGCGTCCGCCGGTCCGTGATAGTCAAACAAACGGTACTGCCGTCCGGTCAGCTTGGCAAAACGGTCCATAGTTTCCTGGACGATGCGCGGAGCTACTTCGTAGTATTTGTTGACCGTTTCCCTGGCCTGAAAGTAGACGTCTGGATTCTGGGCGGTCCCACGCAGGACCGGGCGGTCGGGTGTCAGACCGCGGCTGCGATGCGCGAACACCCACTCATCGTCGATCATTTTACGCACGGTTTCATCATCGATGGTTTCTATCTTGTTAACTTCATGTGATGTTCGAAATCCGTCAAAAAAATGAATGAAGGGAATACGGGATTCGAGTGTCGCTGCGTGCGCAATCAGGGCCATGTCGGTGACTTCCTGGAGACTGCCGGACGCGAGCATCGCCATCCCCGTGGCCCGCGCGGCCATCACGTCGGAATGATCACCGAAAATCGACAGCGCTTGGGCGGCCAGTGAGCGGGCCGCCACATGGAAGACGGCCGGGGTCAATTCACCCGCGATCTTGTACATATTCGGGATCATCAACAGCAACCCCTGAGAAGCCGTAAAGGTCGTCGTCAATGACCCCGTCTGCAGGGCCCCGTGGATCGCACCGGCGGCCCCGCCTTCGGACTGCATCTCTTGCACCAGCGGTGTGGTACCCCAGATATTCTTACGGTGCTGCGCGGCCCATTCGTCCGCGAACTCCCCCATGGGTGAGGACGGCGTGATCGGATAGATTGCGATCACCTCACTGAGACGGAAGGCTATCCGTGCCGCCGCTTCGTTTCCGTCGATCGTGGCGTATTGTTTGCTCATGTTACCCTCTTTCCTTAATCAACTGATTTTCCAAAAGTCCTTTAATTTATCCTCAAGCTCGAACAGGCGATGGTCGAACTCATCCACCGCCTGAATCATTGAATCGGTCCGGTGTTCGCTGAATTTGAGCGGATCACCGTTAACTCCGTCCTTAAAATTATGAACACATTGCGAAAGATACGCGGTGTTGTAACCGCCCTCAAGTGCCGCAAACATCTGCGGGAAAGCCAGACCGAGTTCACGGCCGAGATCATAGTAAGTGTCGGCGCTTAACCGCAAATTTAAAAGCGGGTCGGCGTGATGCGCATCGAAACCGGCTGAAACGGCCAGGCTGTCCGGTGCAAATTGTTCGGCAATTTGCATAATCAGCTCCATTCCCTTCCAAAACAGATCGTCCCCGCTTTGAGGCGGTAACGGAACATTCACGGTAAAACCGCGCCCACGGCCTTCGCCTATTTGGTCCGCCGTTCCGGTAAACGGAAACGCGGGGAATTGATGCAGCGAACAATAGAGCACCGTATCCCAGCGGTAAAAAATGTCCTCGGTCCCGTCTCCGCAGTGACCGTCAAAATCAAGGATCATCACCCGCTTGCCTTCCCGAACCAAAGCGGCGGTCGCAATCGCCACATTGTTAAACAGACAAAAACCGCTGGCCCGGGCGATGAACGCGTGATGCCCCGGCGGCCTGACCATGGCAAAACCGTTGGTACGCGAAGCCTTGACCGTCGCAGCCACGGCGGCCACGGCGACATCAAAGCTGCGGGGACTGACCAGGGTATCACCATCCAGCGGTCCGCCTCCTGTACGGCACGTCCTGCGGACATCGGCGATATAGTCCCCGGCATGCACAAGTTCCAAATACTCGCTCCCGTCCTCAAGCTCCGACTGCGGGATGCCCTTCAGGAAGTCTAACCGTGCGACATTCTCCGGATGGGCTCCCGTATCATGACGTCGAAAAATATCGTTGTAAATGAACTCCATAGCCGATTAAGTCGCGTTATGCGTCTTCTGTCCGGGAAGGATCTCTTCGTTTTCCAGGTCAAGCTTGACATAGTAGCCGTCCACTTCGGAACTCGGCTTAACGGTAAAGTTATGATTCTTGAAAATTTTGAGCATCACGCCATTGGTTTGTGCGACATAGGCATAGAGTTGCCTGATACCGTGCTCGCGGGCCGCCTGAATCAGCATATCGCACAAAAAGTTTCCGATCCCGATGCCCTGGAAGTCTTCCTTGACCACGATGCCGATTTCCGCCTCCGCCGACTCATCGTGACGGATGTAGCGTCCGATGCAGACCATTCTGCCGATCGGCATCCAGTGATCGTAACCGGCGATGGCCATATCTTTATTGTAGTCGACACTCACTCGTGCGCCGGCCTCCATAAACGACAGAGACTCCACATTGGCCAGGTAGCGTTGATAAATCGTCTGCGGCCGATGACTGTAGAAGAAGTCCTGGATAGCCTTTTGGTCGAACGGCCGCAGCGGACGGAAGTAAATGTCTTTGTCCTGAAATTTAACGTGATGCGGAATCAGCTCTTTGACCTTGCTGTCGTCATCCTTGAGAATTTTTTGCTCCGGATAGATATAGTGTTTTTGCTTCAGGTAATCGAGCAGTTCCTCCCGAAAATCAGGATGGGCGATTTGGGCCAACGCCAGGGCCCGTTCCCGCACGTTTTTTCCATGCAAATAAGCAGTGCCGTACTCCGTGACCACATAGTGCACATCCGCGCGTGAGGTAACCACCCCGGCTCCCGGTGACAGCTGCGGGACGATGCGTGACAGCGTCCCGTTCTTGGCAGTGGACGGCAGGGCAATAAAAGAGCGCCCCATCCGGGACCGCTTTGCCCCGCGGACAAAGTCAACCTGACCGCCGAAACCGCTGTAAAAGTTCGCTCCCAAGCTGTCCGCGCACACCTGTCCGGTCAGGTCGATTTGAATCGCAGAATTGACCGAGACCATAGCGTTATTTTGAGCGATCACAAACGGATCGTTGGTGTACTCTGACGGGTAAAACTGAAAATCTTTATTGCGGTGGATTAAGTCGAAGATTCGCCTTGTCCCCAGGACAAAGCTGACAATGGATCGACCGCGGTTGATTCCCTTTTTGTTATTCGTAATGTTCCCGTTGCGGTATAACTCGATGATCCCGTCCGAGACCATTTCGGAGTGGATCCCCAGATCGTTTTTCTCTTTAAGGTTGAGCAGCATCGCGTCGGGAATATTTCCGATCCCCAGCTGGAGCGTGTCCCCATCCTGAATGTACTTGGCCAGATGTTTGCCGATCCGCATCGACACATCATCCGGTTCGCCCTGCGGAAATTCGATGAGAGCCTCGTCAGCCTCGACCAGATAATCGATGCATTGCAGCGGGATCTTGGACACACCGTATGTTTCGGGCATATTACGATTAACCTGGGCAATGACCAAATCCGCGCTGGCGATGGCCGCCGGCAGGATATCCACACTGACCCCCAGCGACACATAATTCCGGTTGTTCGGCGGAGAAACTTGAATGAGGACCGCGCTGAGCGGCATCTGTCCCGTTTTAAACAAATTGGGCACCTCGGAAAGGAAAATCGGCATATAATCCGCGTGCCCCTCGGCCACGGACTGACGAATGTTGTGACCGATAAAAAAAGCGTTATGCCGAAAGTTCTTGGCATAACGCACGTCCGCGTATGGCGCGATTCCGACCGTAAGAATATGGACGACTTCATTGTCGCGGAAACAATCGGCGTTTTGTATGAGGGCCCGTACCAGATGTTGCGGTTCGGCGCATCCCGATCCGATGAGGATGCGTCCGCCCTTACGGATTTGACGAACGGCTTTGGCCGCGTCGACTAATCGTGTATTCTTTTTGGGATAAACATACGGTTCGTAAAGTAACATGTCTTTTCCTGTGGTTCAGCATATTCGCGGCAATTGATCGGCGCTGAGCATATCGATGATCCGATCGTGACCGAGAGGATTTTTCAGTGTGACTAAATGATCCGGATCGTCCGCGCAATGCCCGATGACCGTAGCCGCGCTTCCGAGCGCAGTGGCCCGAAGAGCAGTGACCGCGGATGCCGCCTCCGCATTCGGAACAAAGGCGATGAAACGGCCTTCATTGGCCACATAGAGCGGGTCCATTCCCAAAATCTCACAAGCTGCCCTGACGTCTTCACGCACCGGAATGGCGTCTTCACGCAGACGGATTCCCATATGGGCGGCTTCGGCAATTTCGTTGCAGGCGCTGGCCAGGCCGCCGCGCGTTAAATCGCGCAGACACCGGATTGTGATCCCGGCTTGTAAGAGCGCCCGAACACATGCCCAGACCGGCGCCGAGTCCGAAGTAATATCACTTTCGAATGACAATCCTTCGCGGACCGCCATGATCGCCATGCCGTGCCGTCCGATATCCCCGCTGAGGATCACTGCATCTCCGGGACGGGGCGCGGCCGGACTGATGTGCTGATCGTGCTCGATCAAGCCGATGCCCGCGGTGTTGATATAAATGCCGTCGCCTTTCCCTTTATCCACGACCTTGGTGTCTCCGGTGACCACACTCACACCGGTCGCCGCTGCAGCCGCGGCGATCGATTCGGTAACGACTTCGAGATCCCTTATCGGAAAACCTTCCTCCAGGATAAGCCCCAAACTCAGATGCAAGGGGCGCGCGCCTGCCATGCACAAATCGTTGACCGTGCCGTGCACGGCCAGCTGTCCGATATCGCCCCCCGGAAAAAAGATCGGATTGATCACATAGGAATCCGTGGTGAAAGCGATTTTCTGACCGTTCACAGGGATCACCGCCGCATCATGCAACGGTCCATCACGCTCGGGAGACAGACGCGGGATCAAGCGCTCGCGGATCAGCTGATTCATCAGCCGCCCGCCCCCGCCATGTCCCAGCAAAATTCGGTCCTGATCGTGCAAAGGCCGTGGACAACTTATCTGAAATTCACTCATCGAATTAATTCTTGGCTGCCGGGGTCACGGACTTCCTTCCCCGGTAACGGTAATAGGCGGAGCATGCGCCCTCTGACGAAACCATGGTCGCCCCGAGCGGATGGTCGGGCGTGCAGGTCTTGCCAAAGGCCGGGCACTCCGGTGGTTTTTTCAGCCCCTGGAGGATTTCACCGCTGATACATTCGGGACTCTCCTCGGTCACGATGTCGCCCGTTTGGAATTTCGTCTCCGCGTCAAACGCGCGGAACGCCTCTCGCAAAGCCAAACCGCTGGCCGGAATTTCCCCCACACCGCGCCATTTACGCGGCGTCACGTTAAATACTTCGTTGATAATGCGCCGGGCATGCTCGTTACCCTCCCGGCGGACCGATCGTGCATATTGATTTTCCACTTCGGCGCGGCCCTCCTCAAGCTGACGGACGCACATGCAGATCCCCTGCAGGATGTCCAGCGGCTCAAAACCGGTCACTACGATCGGGACGCGGTATTTGTCGGCTAGCGGAAAATACTCTTCGAATCCCATCACCGTGCACACGTGTCCGGCCGCCAAGAATCCCTGGACCCGGTTGCGTTCGGAGGAAAGTATCGCCTCCATGGCCGGTGGAACCAGTACATGCGAAACGAGAATCGAGAAATTGGTGAGCCCCTGTTGTCGGGCCTGATAAACGGCCATGGCATTGGCCGGAGCCGTTGTTTCAAAGCCGACGGCAAAGAAGACAACCTCCTTGTCCGGATGACGCGCGGCCAGCCCGACCGCGTCCAGCGGGGAATACAGTACGCGCACATCGGCCCCTTCGGCCTTGACCGTAAACAAATCCTGACGGGAACCCGGCACACGCAACATATCCCCGAAGGAACAAAAAATAACATCCCGCCGCGCGGCAATGGCCAGCGCCCGGTCAATCAGCTCCAAGGGCGTCACGCAAACCGGACAACCCGGCCCGTGGATTAATTCGATATCATCCGGCAACAATCCGTCGATACCGAACTTCACAATCGCGTGGGTTTGCCCCCCGCACACCTCCATCAGTGTATGCGGCCGCGTGGTGATGCGGTGTATTTCGGCTGAGAGTTGTCGCGCCAATTCCGGATCGCGATACTCATCGATGTACTTCATTCGTCGCTCTCCTCAATTTCGTCCAACTCCCCCATCTCCTTCAAATATGCGAAGACTGTTTGCGCTTCCTGTTCATCGACTTTACTGATAGCGAAACCGACGTGTACGATGACGTACTCGCCGACACACGCGTCCGGCACGTAAGCCAAACAGACCTCTTTCACAACGCCGCCGAAATTCACCCGACCCCTGACTTGCAAGGGATCTTCATTAGTGACAATTTCCTCAATCTTACCGGGTATGGCTAAACACATGTCATATTTCCTGATGGGACGTTAACGGCAAAGTCGCCTTGGCCAACCGGCGCGAACCGGCTACCACGCATTGCCCCAGCGCGATGCCGCCGTCATTAGGCGGCACCAACTGCGGCCAATACACCTGATAATGCTGCTCCTGTAAACGATCAATGAGCCGTTCGGTGAGATACTTATTTTGAAAGCACCCTCCGCTGAGGACCACGCGCTCCTCTCCAACCCGGTGGGCGACCCCGACGGCCATCTCCACCAGCGTGTTCTGAAAAGCCGTGGCGATGACTCCGGGCGCGCGCCCGGCGCGGAGATCTTCGATCATGGCACTTAACATGGGTCGCCAATCCACTTCACCATGCCCGATTCGGAACGGATAATGCTCCGGATGCGGGTGGTCATAGCCGGCAAACTCCAACCGTTGGGCGGCCTGGCCTTCATAATGATTTACGGTCGCCAGCCCGGTCAACGCGGACACAGCGTCAAAGAGGCGTCCGACGCTGGAGGTTAAGGGAGCCGCGGTGCCGTTTTCCAGCAGGCGTAACATGTTCTTGAGGGCCGGACGGGTAAATGTCTGCAAGACGGACAAATCGTCATAGGCTGCAAAATCTCTGCGGGCATAAGCCCACAACAGCCCCAATGCGGTGCGGCGTGGCTCGCGGACCGCCTGCTCGCCTCCCGGGAGCGGAAAAGTCCGCAGGTGATACACTCGGTGGTATCCTGTCTCGTCGCAGGTCATGAACTCCCCTCCCCACACCGTTCCGTCATCTCCCCAGCCGGTTCCGTCCCAGCAGATGCCGAGCACCCGTCCGCTGATTTTGTTTTCAGCCATGCAGGCCGCGATATGGGCATGGTGATGCTGAACGGGCTCGGGATCCGCCGACATGGTATGCGCCAGACGCGTGGTGAGATAATCGGGATGTTTATCGCATGCCAAAGGCGGTTCGGTCATACCATAGATACGTTGAAAATCATAAAGGACCGATTTATAAGTCTGCCAAGTCAGCGGATTCTCAAGGTCGCCGATATGTTGGCTGACAAACACATTGCGATCCTTCGCTACCGCGATCGTCGACTTGAGCTGACCGCCGCATCCGACCATATCCGCGAGCGGATGGTCGACAGTGACCGGCAACGGCGCGTAGCCGCGCGCCCGGCGCAGGACCATGGGACGGCCGTGGATCATACGAACGATGGAGTCGTCGGCATGGCGGACAATCGGCCGGTCATGCACCAGCAAACAGTCACTGACATGGCTCAGACGTTCGAGCGCATCCATTTCGTCGATACAGATCGGTTCTTCCGCGATATTGGCACTGGTGGCGATCAGCGGCCGTCCCACACGCCGCATGATGAGATGATGCAACGGCGTGTATGGCAAAATGATTCCCCAAAACGGATTCGCCGGCGCGACATTATCGGCCAGCAACGCCCCTTCCTTCTTCGGCAACAACACGATCGGGGCCTCTGGCGACATCAACAGATGACGTTCCTTTTGGGTGACGTAACTCAAGCGCTCAGCCCAGTCGATATCGGGGCACATCACGGCAAGCGGCTTTTGATCGTGCCCCTTCCGCTGGCGCAGACGCGCGACCGCATCACTGTTGGCCGCATCGGCCATGAGGTGAAACCCGCTCAATCCCTTCACCATAACGATCTGCCCGGCAAAAAGACGGGCAACGGCTTCCTCAAGGGCCCGGGTACCTTCACAAAGAACTTCGCCGCAACAATTCCACAATGCCAGCTGCGGACCGCAGTTCGGACAGGCGTTGGGCTGCGCATGAAACCGGCGATTGGTCGGCTCCTCATACTCGGATTGACACTCCGGACACATCGTAAATCCACTCATCGATGTGTGCGGACGGTCATACGGCAGGCCGTAGATGATGCTATAGCGCGGTCCACAGTGCGTGCAATTGGTAAACGGGTACTCATAGCGGCGGTTGGAGGCATCCAACATCTCACTCAGACAATAGGGACACGTGGCCACGTCGGGCAGGATCAGGGCTGACGGTTCTCCGCCATCCGGGCTGGCACGGATCTCGAACCCCTCATACCCGAGCGGATCCAGGTAGGAATATTGCAGACTTTGAATGTATGCATGCGGCGGCACGGCTGTCTGTAGCTGCCGCAGGAACCGTTCCAGCTGTTCGTCCGTCCCTTCGATTTCGATGGTTACTCCGGCAGAAGTGTTTTGGACATACCCGTTGAGATTCAGGGCACACGCATGGCGATAAACATAGGGGCGGAAACCCACCCCCTGCACCAGCCCCAAAATTTTTATACCGATCCGTTTAGTAGCCATGTCGACCTCGATTTCCCGGTCATCTTCACGGGGCTTTTCGCTTGTGTCTGTCCGCAGGATGCGGTTGATTCTTTCCGGCACACCAAATCAGTCCGAACAGGAGAAAACTGCCGGCTGTCAGTACGGTCAGATTCAAGATGGTCCGGTCGTCCAGGTGGATGCCTCCGCAGTGTGCCAGGTAGGTAACGGTTAAATGGTAGGCGTTCATGATTTTTTCCGTTTCTTAAGAAGGTTTTTCGGTTCTCCGGGGGGCATTTCATGCGTCCGCCCGAATCGTGAATTATTTCACATATCTACATGCTATTATACATTAATAGATGTATAAGTCAATATGGCCGGGTGTTTTATCGACGTGATTAGCGGGCCTACAGTTGTTGCTCTGTGATGATATTTCCGGATTTGATGTCAAAGGTGTATTCGACGTTATCAATCGTTTTCAGCTTGAACAGGTAACGAAAGGTATCGAATTCGGGATCCCGCCGGCTCCAGTAGTAGTGGCTCATCGATGGAAGAATTTGCGCTGGATCCTTCACCAGCTGTTTGGTGCTGTAGGATCGGATCAGCTGGCCGCGGTGGTAAAAGGCGATCGCGAGATGATTTTCGGACAGTTCATGTCCGCGCGGCCAATTGCCGTAGCGCACCAAATACTGACCGTCATGCGTCAAATAGACCCGGTTGGAATACCAGCCGGAGGTCTGCCACAGGATTTCATCCCCCGCCCCCGAAAGGACTTGGTAGCATATGCCGCGCCCCTTTTCACGGTCGAGCGGACTATCCGGTATCATTTTGAAGTAAAAATGCCCGTTGGCCGAGGCCCGCACAAATGGGACCGGCAAAAACTCATCATCCGCTCCCGAGCGGCCACCCGTCAAAAGGATTGTGGATATAATCAGCATTTGAACAATGATCATGATCAGAAGATTTCTCATACGTCCTTCCTTTTGGTACGGATTTCTTCGCACTTCCATTGAGTGTGTTGACATTCGGGACAACGGCGGCGGCGAAAATGTTCAAACTCCATACTCCGGCAGTAATCTCGAAGGAAAAGCGAAGCAATGATCACGACGGCCACAAATAGGACCGCGACCGCGGATATTCGCAGCGGCTGGGGCCACAAGCGACAGAGTGACCAGCCGTAATAGCTGATAAACATTGCGGGAAACAAGGCAAAGAACGGCCATACCCAGAATTTTTGGCTTAACAGTCCGGGTTCCTCCATCTTGAAACCGCATTTTTGACAGATCAAAAGCAACATGAAGTTTGTTCGCTCCGGAGTGATCCGGGTACTTTTCGGGATTATATCCTCGCCGGCGGGTAAAAGCAAGAAGCCATCCAGGAGATTCCGCAAACTAACGGTTGTCGCTGGGCAAGTTGACGAGGGTATAGAGTTTGTCCAACAGCTCGGTGTTATCAAAGGGTTTTGCGAGAAACTGGTCGATTCCGATCGCCGGCAGCTTGCCGGCTTCCACATCGGATATCATACCGGATATGGCAAATATCTTGACGCCTTTCCCCACGTCTTCCGTGCGGATCCGCCGGCACAACTCATATCCATCCAGACCCGGCATACGGATATCCATGACAATCACATCCGGTTGCCATTCCTTGAATCTCATCATGGCCATGAAACCGTCACAGGCCGTTCGAATCTCAAAATTGTCGGTAAGTGCCAGCAGTCGGGTAATGGCGTTAACCATTTCCTTGTCATCATCGACGATAAGGACACGATGCATTTTGCTATTTGAATGCGGAAAAGGTGACTCTTGATTCATGATTTCTCCCCACCGGAATAACCGGCGAACAAACATTCACTCCCGGTATACCCTGAATATAAACCCCTCCCACAACAGTGTCAATACATACGGAAAGCGGGAGCACTTTATCTTTCAGGGGCCACAGGCAATAACCTTCCGCGACCGGGCCGGGACATTATTTAGGACTGTTCTCCCGGGACTTCTCATAAACACGTGCACCTGAACTTACTCTTCCGCGCTGACAGAACCCTGTTGGTCCACCAGGTAGTAATCACCTTCATAATAAACCCGCCACACCGGATAATAGAAACTCCCCTCCGTATGGATCAGCTCCATTTCAGCGCCGTCTCGCATCTCGTGGATCATCCCCCGACGAACACGCCGGTCCGAGTCGGGATAGAGGTGCTTAGCGATTAAGCGCAAGGCCTGACGCTTACCGACGGGCATGTAGCTCATAGGATCCTTGACCCAGGAGACTTCCTTAAAGGCGCCGCTTTCAGCGTCGATTAAGGCGATGATGACGGTTCGCTGACGCATTTCCCGACGCATCCGGCGGCGCTCTTGACGCTGAGTCCGGTCAACCCGCTGACCTTCCTCACGCGTCAACTCGTCTCCGGATTCATTCAGCATACGCCCCTTGCGGAATCCACTGCGTAACTCCTGAACATTGTCCGCATCGACCGGCAGTTCAAACGGAATCAGATAGTAATCTCCGCGGAATCCGTCGACGAATATCGGTTTGCGCGGTATGGTCTGAACAAACAGCGCGGCAAACTCATCGTCGAACGGGACCAACTGCTCCTGCAGCCCCGTTATTGCCGCCTCAATTAATGCGAAGGCATCTTCATCAAGATGGTCCCGTACATACACATTTTTTTCCGAACCATCCTCCATTTCTACGGTCTGAAGCTGCAGGAAATTGCGCACGTGCTTTTTCAGACGCGGCACGCTGGCCACAATCGTTACCTGGCCGTTGTCATCTTGCGGTGGTTCCACTAGGGCCACGTAATGGTTGTACAACGGATCGTCCGGATTAATTTCGGTCAGCGGCCAATAGTACATCGCAGTGAATTGATCCGCGGTGACATATGTGTCCTGACCGAGCCCCTGCGGATGCGGATCATTGATCCAGAAGCCGCAGATTCCAAAATCGGCGTTGCGGTAAGGATCGACCGTGGTTTGAATTCCTTTAATAATGACCCAATAGTCATAATTTCCGTACAAGGGAACGGCTCCCGGTATATGGACCGGATACCCGTCGACGCCGTGACCGTCGGGATTATCGCCTCCCCCTCCGGCGGGATAGGCCAGCCATTCGGCTATATCACGTAGCGCGTCCTCCAGGATAAGCCTGGCCTTTAGTCCGAAATTATAGTGAAACGGATTATATGGAGGATCAAGGTTCTGGATGGTCTGCCACAGGCCCCAGCCGTCCAGGCGCGCCAGTTCCTGATTGACAGCATAATTCATCGGCTGTCCGTACTCATATAACAGGGTCTGCATATTCATTAGCGGATCCTCCAGTTCGGGAGGCCCATCCGGATCATCAAATCGGTTCCACCATATATATTGCAGGATCATCTTTAACACGGCCGGCCCGCTGAATTGCCTGACCGAATCGGCACCATTATCCAGGCTCTGGTGATACGGGAATTTCTCCACGTTCAATGTGAAGCCTCCCTCCACGACATAAATGGTGATAGTTTCCTGCTCGCTCAGTTGACCGTCCGTAATGGTGAAAGTCACGTCGTATTCTCCCGCGTCGCCCTTTTGCGTCTGCCAAGTGAATTTCGTATTGCCGGAGTCAAACACAGCCCCTTCAGGCAATACGTTCGCGCTGAAGGTCAGGGAATCCTCGTCCGGATCAGCGCCGGAAACTTCAAACATCAGCATCTCGCCCTCCTTCACTGTACGATCACCGATCGGGTCCAGGGCCGGCGGTGAATTGCCTGCCATCATCATGACCGTAACCGTAATCTCTTCGAAATCTGACTCGCTGCCGTCCGAGACGGAAACCGTCAGCAGATATGTCCCTGCGTCGCCTGTTTGCGGGGCGAGTATCAATGTGCTGCCGGAAAATGTCATCCAAGGCTGCCCGCCTGTCACGTTGAATGTCAGGTTATCTCCATCCGGATCAGTCGCCGTGAAGTTCAATGTTCGCGATTCTCCCTCCGCCAACATTTGATTGCCGACCGGATCGAGTTCCGGCGCCATATTCATGGGCAACGGAGTGACGATGATGTCGAAGGTTTCCGTGTCGGTCAGATCGCCGTCACTCACATTTATGGAGACCGGATATGTGCCCGAGTCTCCAATCTGAGGAGTCAAGGTCAGCGTGGTCCCGTCAAAACTCATCCAACTTTCCGCACCGTTGAACATGAGGGTCAGACTGTCCCCGTCCAAATCACTGGCCGTAAAGGTGACATTAAGGGTCGCTCCCTCCTGGAGCGTTTGATCGGCTATCGGGTTCAGATCCGGTGCACGATTGGCTTGGGTAACCGTGATGGTAACAGTTTCCTGGTCCGTCCCCGTGTTACCGTCAGCGGCGGTGAAAGTCACCTGATAAGTTCCGGCGTCATTGTTGCCCGGAGTGCCCATAAAGGTCGTTCCGTCAAAATTCATCCAGGATTGAAGCGCCGACGTGGTCACAGTCACGGGATCTCCGTCAAGGTCGCTGGCTGATATCATAAAGCTGAGCATAGCATTTTCCGCGACCGATTTGTTACCGATCGTGGCCAGGACCGGATCGCGATTGACATTCGCCACGGTAATCTGCACGACCTCTGTGGCCGTATCCGTACCGTCGAAGATGGAAAACGTAACGTCAAAAACACCGGCGTCATTGAAGTCCGGCGTCGCGGTGAAAGTCGTGCCGACAAAGGACATGAATCCGGCCAACGGGGCCGCAGCGAATGTCAGACTGTCCCCGTCCGCATCGGAACCGGATACGTCGAAACTGAACGTGGCTCCTTCCATGGTCATTCGGTTACCGATGGGATTCAAGACCGGTGAGGTATTAGCGGTTGTTTGTACCGTAACGGTTCCGTTGGTAATATTGTCTACGGGTGTGTTTCCTGACGCATCACTTCCGAAGTCCAGTCGTGTCAGGTTTATGGCAGATGTTCCCGGGGCCAGTGCCGTGAAGTTAATGACCAGCACCTGCCCGTTTGGTGCAGAAACGGCACTGAATCCGAATTGAGTGATTGCGGCTTGTCCCGGCGTGGTGAGATTTTCCACACGCTGAAAGCCCGAGAAGGTCGAACCGTTTGATACGGAATTGGCCGTCAGAACGACAGGGTCCCAGGTGAGGGTCGTATCCACTCCGATGACATCCGCTGAATTATTGGAAAAGTCGATGGCGATATTAAACGAGTCGCCTTGCTGGACCGTGGCGCCACCCACCACCGCGTCTTGGACACCTCCTCCTGCTCCGGTTACCGTAATGATCACCTCCTCCGAATCCATCGCTCCATTACCGTCGTCCGCGTCAAAGGTGACATTGTAGATACCGACTTGCC
Organism: Candidatus Omnitrophota bacterium; assembly: GCA_020429915.1. Lineage (GTDB taxonomy): Bacteria > Omnitrophota > Gorgyraeia > Zapsychrales > Zapsychraceae > JAGOSC01. Next base: position 346,232 of record JAGQKV010000002.1, read on the forward strand.
CAAGCGTCGGCGTCCAACTAAAGACCCCGGTCATCGGATCAAGCATGGCCCCGGCCGGCAAAGAAGTTGCCCCATAGGTCAAGCCATCGCCGTCGGCATCGGTGGCACTGAGCGTGAAGCTGAGATTCATTCCGGCCTGTACGGTCCGGCTTCCTATTGAATTCATTATAGGAGTATTGTTGGCGGGAACCTGGACTGTGACGGATCCTCCGGTGACGTTGTTGACCGGATAGGTGACGGTGTCCGTTCCAAAGTCAAGCCGGCTGAGGGTTAGGGCGGACGTTCCGGAGGCGATCGCCGTAAAATTGATTACGAAGACTTGTCCGCTGGATGCCGACACGGACGGACCGACGGAAAACTGGGCAATATTGGCTTGACCCGGCGTAGTCAGATTTTCGACATCCTGAAAGCCTGAGAAGGTCGAACCGTTCGACACGGAATTGGCCGCAAGGATGGCCGGATCCCAAGCCAGTATCGCGTCCACCCCCACCACATCCGCGACGTTATTGGAATACATGATGGCGACGTCAAACGATTCCCCTTGACTCACCGTGGCACTGCCAACGACGGCATCATGGGCCGGGGGACCCACACGGGTAACGGTGATGGTAACGGGTGCGGAGTCAGTTCCTCCGTTACCGTCATCTACCGTAAATGTCACAACATGGAGCCCTTCGTCACCGGACTGCGGAGTCCAGCTGAAGGCGCCGGTGAAAGGGTCAATGGTTGCCATGCCCGGCAAGGGACTGGCCCCGTATGTCAAGGTATCGCCGTCCGCATCGGTTGCACTTATCGTAAAGCTGATAGCGTTCCCCACCGGCACGGATTGGCTGCCGACCGGATTAAGGACAGGAGCCGCGTTGCCGTTGTTGACCGTAACGAGACCCGCAAAGGGAATTGCGTTGGCCGGGATTGTCCCCGACGTATCCGACCCGAAGTCCAAACGGGTTACCTGCAGTTGCGAAGCTCCTGTGGGGGCGGCGGCCGACACTCTGAAGTTAAAGGTCAAAACGGTCCCGTCGGCATGGCTCATCGGAGACCCGAAGGTAAATTGCGCTATCCGGGCCTGACCCGGCACCGAAAGGTTAACGACCTTGGCGAAGGCCGCGAATTCAGCCCCGTTGTCAACGGAGTCAAGCGCCAGCACGGACGGATCGTAAACAAGCGTGGTGTCGACTGCCGAGACATCATCGACATTATTCGAAAACGCGATGGCAACGGATACGGACTGCCCTTGTTCCGCGGGAAGGTTTGTCAGTAAGGCATCCCATGCCTGCACCAAACCCGGGGACAACATGACTCCGCACAGGGTGAGTAACCATGCAATTCGTTTAATGTTAGGTTTTCCTCTCGTTTGGAGTCATCCGCGACGCCCTGGCCGGCTCCGTCATGAGCTCGCTTAGCGAACCATCCGCACGATCCTGGACAGTATAATTGCCGGATGTGGAAAATACATTGGAAATTGTGTGGTTTTTGGAACCCGATCACGCAGCATAAATCGTTCGCAGACCGAATGCAAAGAAAATGAGAATCCGGGGAGAATTTACTGCAGCTAGACGCTTACTTGATAATATCGCCGACTTTAATATCGTACTTCTGATCCGTGATGGTCGCCGCGACCAATTCGCCGCGAATCCTGGTCACTTCCAGGCTGGCGATGTATTCGGAATCGCGGTAGACATTGACCTTCTCTCCGATCATTAAAGACGTACTTTGGCTGAGGTGGATGATGACGAACGTCAAGTTCTTGTTGACGCGGCGAATGGATCCCAAGACTGCGCCGGATAGTCCATCACGATAGACGTCGTCCAAGTTTCCGTCACCGGCCTGTGCGGCCTGGGCCTTTGCCGCGAGCCTGATCCGGTCCGTGGCGATGCCGCCGGACTCATGGCCGTTACTATCTTGGGGCTGTTCCCAACGCTTGGCCGCCATATCGTAATCGTCATTATCCCCGCTAGAATAAGCCGCTCGGCTTCCGATCTCACCATTCCGGTTGTCCTGCTCATAAGCGTCTGTTGCGGACTGATGGCTATCTTTGAAAAATCGGCTCGGTTCCGGAGAGATGACCCCAACACGCTCGCGAGGCAAATATGTGGTCTGCGCGGGAATGTCTCCGGTAATAATTTTGGGAGAAAGAAATATCACCGTCTCGGTTTTACGCACGAATTCGTCCTGACCACGAAAGGCCGCCCCGATAACCGGAATACTGCCCAGAACGGGCACTTTATTATGTGAATTGATCGTTTCATCCCGGATCAGTCCGCCGATAAAGATGGTGACGCCGTCTTTGACGGTCACCGTTGTTTCGGCCTCCGAAGTCTCGACGACCGGAATGGAATTGTTATTGCTGGTAATGACATTGCGCGTCACGGAACTGATCTCCGGCTTGACCTTCATGGTGATAAAATCGTCTCTATGGATGGTGGGTGTGACAAACAATTTAACGCCGACTTCAATAAAATTGACGGATTCCGCTGTGGTTGTCGGCCCGGAAGCCGGCGTGGTCGTGGTGGATGTGACATACGGTTCGGTTGAACCCACGATAATCTTGGCCTCCTCGTTATTCAGGGTGGCGATACTCGGACTGGACAGGATATTGGTTTCCCCGATAGTTTCCAGGGCCTGGACCATAACCGCGTAATCATCCTTTTCCAGCGTACCGATGCTGAGCTGACCGCGTTTGTCTGTTGACTGCAGGACATCAAAGTTGCTGAGGAGGTTAAAATTGTGATGCTCCACCATCAGCTTTTCCCAATCCACACCCAGCTTGAACTCGTCGCTCAGGGTCACTTGCACGATCTTGGCCTCGATCAGCACTTCCAGATCTTTGTTGTCGAATGCGCGGACCATCTGGCGGATCTCGTTGAGTTTATCGGCCGTATCCGAGACGATTACCTTATTGGAACGTTTGTCCGTCCGAACGGAGCCGATATCCGGCGTTAGCTCCTCGGTAATCTTCGCGGCGATATCTTCCGCCTCCGCGTAAACCAGGTCGAAAATCTCGGTGACAACCATTCCGTCCACCCAATTTACGATGTTTTCCATCTCATCCAACACATGCGGCTCGTCGGTCAGGATCAGCGTACTTGTCTTATCATCCGCCACCACTTTGCCGCCCGTACTTTTCACCTGATTAAGCAAGGCAACGACGTCACCGATTTTGGCGTCTTCCAATCGTAAAATACGAGTCTCAAACTCTTGCCCGAAGGCACTGCGATATTTGGCGAGATACTCCTCGGCCGTCATGATGTTAATGATGTTTCCGGTACGCAGAAAGGCCAGATTGTATGATTCAATAATGCTCTTGAGGGCCTCAAATACCTCCACATTCTTAAGGTACACCGTGACTTTTCCCGAAACATTGGGGCTGACGATAATGTTGAGATCACTTTTTTGGGAGATGATCTTGATTAAATCCAGAATATCCATTTCTTTAACGTTGAGGACGTCAAAGACCATCATTTCGCTTTCCGCATCCCCATAGTTTGCCTTGACCCTGGATATATCGATCGTGCCGCTGATTTCGGTCTTACCGTTTTGTCCGTTTTTGGCAATCTGCGTGCGGTGAAGTTCGTTGGTAATATCTCCATTGAAACGGTTTGCCGGCTGGTTCCGCTCAATCCGCTGGATTCCGCGCAGTTGTCGGCGACCCTCGTCGAGACTATCGTTTTGAGCGTAAGCGGTTCCGGATAGCGCCGTAAACAGAACAAAAACAGGCAGAAGAAGTAGGGTGAGGTGGTATTGATTTTTGTGGTTGGGTGTTTTTTGGCATTCCTTCATAACGGCCACCGACAAAATTAAACGCGCCAATATGGTCAGATACACAAAATGCGTCTAAATCGACCGAGCGAAGATTGAAGGAATTAGCGGGGAAACATATTGGTCAGATATGGCTAAATCCGATCAATTCCTGTGTTTAATTAGGGAAAACAGGATATTTACACGATATACCATAACCCGCGGCATGTCAAGCCGCCTATTTAGACTCTGAACGACACACTTTATGTCCGGGTTTGTCAGGGACTGTCCTGGATCATCCTGTATAGCTTAAACCCGCCTTGTAGGAAAACCGGCATATCCATGGGCGGTCAGCGATGAGATAATCCGTCCCGGGGCTCTCTTTCCGGCCTTTAGGGGTACATTTCAATCACTTCATCCCCGATCCGAAAAATTACTTTATCCTCGAAAATATCACTCAGTATAGCGCCCTTGATTTCATCGCCCAACGAAACGAAAAGCGTCTCCCGATTGATCAAGTCCTCCACCACGGCCTTGGGATTTTCGTCCCGGATGATCCCTACGAGACGCACACTCTGGGTAAATTCCATAACGGATTTCGCGCCTTCGAAATCGTCCGGTGGTTGCTCGGGCACCTCGCTTTGCTTCTCCCAGGGGGCTTCGAACAAATCCCGTTTGGTAAGATCCGTCAGGTAAGCTGCGAGTGGCTGTGCGCTTTTCAGCGTAGGATTGACCGGCTTCCCGGAGCGGGCCGGCACGCTGACGTCAATCGGCTCTCCTTGACTCTCTCCCAAGGCGCCGCGGTACAGCTGTGCGGCATACAGCAAGGCGGCGCACAACCCCGCCAACAGCACACAATTAAGCCCCCGGAGCATCAGCATGCCCACGTTGCCGGCCTTGGATTGGAAAAGATGTGAATACAGCACACGTCCCTTTCTGATAACTATGGAATCAAGACCTTGCTAAGAATCAGCCTTATGCTGATCTCTTGAGAGCGCCGGGCCTTTTTGTCGTAATAAAACTCGTCTACCGTGAACATATACGGCTGCTTTTGCAGATGGTATAAGAAGTTTATGCTGTTTACAAAGTTAGTGGTAATATTCAAACTTACCGAGAATTCGTTATAAAACTTGTTTTCGTTCACTCGTTGCGGTTGCAGACTGGCAATACGGACATCAAAATTCCTGGCGACCTCTTCGATTTCCTTGAGTATTCCGGACATAACCTGTTCATTTCGTCCCTCCTGCCGGAAAAGATTCTGATAGTACTCATAATTGGTTGTCTTGGCCATACCGCGTGCAATGACACGTCGTTTTTCATTCAACAACTGCCGCTGGGCAACAATCTGATCCTCAGCGGCCTCCTGCCGGCGGCGCATCGGGACGACTACGAATTGATAGCTGAGATAAACGGCCCCCAGGATCACCGTTGCGACAAACAGATTGCGTTCTCTATTAGACAGCGCGGCCATGACTAGGGCTCCTCTTCATCACACAGGGATGCCGTAAATTTGAAATCCGTGACCTGCATTGTGAAAATGCGACGGGACGTAGCGAATTCAAGATTGACCTTCCGAAACATCGGTTCATTGACCAACCGGGCTTGAAAATCATTCAAGGCCTCCCGCGTCTGCGCATAACCTTGTATCGTAAACACACATCGTTCATTAAGGTACAGTGAGTTCAGGGAAATATCCTCAGGCACAAGCTTCGCCAACTGGCCCATGACTTCCGGAATAAAGATGCGTCCGTCGACATACTGATCGAAATATTCAATAAGCCTCATCTTTCGTTTGGCTTCATCGATCTGCGGATCGAGCTCACTGACGGCAGAACGCAGCCGCTCTACCTGCTTCTCTTTTTCACTCAATCTGATCGACCAAACAAACAATGCGGTGGCGTACAGCAGCATGACGCACAAAAAGAGTTTGATCAACTCACGTTTAAGAATCCTATTTTGCTTCGAAGCACGGATGGAGCGCGGCAGCAAACTGACCACTTGCTTAGGGTCCGCAAAATGGATTCCCATCGGCGCCGTCAGCGTTAACCCCGCATCTGCTTCAAGGACCGCATCACGCAAATGGCGGGGCAGGCTCACGCCGTCTGTCGGCGATATCGATTCGCAGGGCATTTGCAATTGCCCCTCCAACTGTCCGATAAACTCCTGCAAATCACTCTGTCCGGAGACTACGACAAACCGTGATAACGGACCGCCCATTCTTTCGCTTTCGTAGTATTTGATGCTCAAGGCTATCTGCTGGATCAATTCATCAGGCGTAGAGCGCAATTCCCTAAGGCCTACATTGACATTGCGGGAAAATATCAATCTTTGTTTCTCTAAAAAGCAAATCTCTGTATGATTCAAATCGATATTGCATAAGGCCAGCGGTGATTTGGCATCGAGACGGTTGCGGCCCGCCTGGTACCGGAACCATCCCAGCAATCCGAATGAACTGATGGTTATTCCGGCCAGCGTAAAACGTGCCTGCTCGGCCAGATCGATAAAACGTTCGGTGACATCTTTGGGTATGACGATCAGCAGGACCTTGGTATATCCTTCTTCATCACGGCTAATGACCCGAATGTCGTATTCGACCTCATCCATGGTGTAAGGTGTCTGACTGCTTATCTGAATCTCCGCCATCTGTCGAAGCTCACGCTCGTCCTGGGACGGAAGGCGTAATACCTTGAGAATCGCCAAATGCCGAGGGAGAACCAGATATGCCCCGCCTGCTTTGACGGCCTTGAGCCTGGCAAGTTCCCGCAGTGCCGGCAGCAGCTCCGCGTCGGCGTCTCCATTGACATGTTGAACCTCCAAAGCAGTCATCTGGCCTTGTCCGCGCACATACCGAGCCCGCACAAGCTTGAGGCAGTTGTCCGTCATTGCTATCGCTGTAGGAATGTTTTTACTCATATCCTTGAGCCCGTCAATTGCGTTTCCAATACACCATATCCAAATTGTCGCGACCGATCACCGCTTCGATCGTCGATGTGACCATCCGGTTTTGATCGACACCCGTTACAAAAACCCGAACGAAATTCGCTTTACGGGTCCGGTGCAAATTAGACATCCGGATAAACAGTGCCTGCTCCCTGCGGTTGAGCATGAGACCGTCCGCCTCGATAATCCGGTCATCGCCTGTATTCTCGATTCGATCATCGCCGCGGCGGTAATCCAGCATTTTTCGTACCAAGGACTCGGCATCGTTCTCATCGGTACCGCTGGCGCGTCCGGAAACCGCGATAGCGAGTGAGCGCAACATGATTTCGGGAGCCGTGTTAAAATTGATCCGCAACTCGCCACCCGGCGGAAATAAGGTCACGTACGGCTTTAAGTCGGCAAACAACTCCGGAGTGACCCCGCGAATCAGCAGAAGTTCTTCCAAGGATTCGAACTGCATATTCTTGGGTCGATAAGGCTTCTCCAATCCTTGGTAATATTCCAATTCCGCTCCGTACTCCGAATCATTCAAGACGTCATCCGGATCACGCCAGTCAATCACCCCGTGCGTCACCGTAAGGGCGACTTCTTCCTCATACCCCAACTCCTGGATGAGCGTACTCAGGATAAGGAAGTTATTTTTGGTAACCGTATTCAGATTAATGCGCCGCTCCTCGTCGGCCATTCCGTAGGCATGCACCGGCTTCGCCCCATCCGCTTGCCGATGCCAATAGCCGATTTCAAAGTAACCGTCGCCGAGTTCATGCCGCTGGAAGAGATCTTCGGCCGTCTTGTCTGCGACCGGCCGGACTGCACACCAGGTCAGGCTGTCGAATTTGGCAGACTCTTCATCCGCCGTATCTTCCTCGATAAGATGCAGCGCATACTGAACGCCGCCCCAGGCCAAATACTTCGACTTAATCTTCCCGATAAAATTGTTGGCCAAGGCAAATTCTATGCGCGTACTTTGTCCGAGGCTTAGCGATAAGAAGCTGAGCAGAACCAGGACCCACAGAACAGTGATAATCACCATCCCCCCGCGATTGCCGGCCAAGCGGCCTAACCTTAAGCGCCTCATCTCAACCGGCTCCAGACCTGTGGGGGGATCAGCACTTCGTTATCGAAAGTGACGATCCCGTCCGGATTATCGGGAGGAACCAAATTGAGCTCAATCCGCACGCTGAGAGGTAAATCATTACCTTCCCACTCGTCTGCCCAACTGACGGAGGCGGCCTCATTTTCTTCTGCGACTCCCAGCGTACTGTACGAGAATCGTAACCCTTCCGGTTTAACATGAATGGCAATCACTTCCAGGTCATCATCATCGGTAATATCCGCATCGCGTTGACCGGTGACGAAATCGGGGAAATCCGTCTGACGACGGACGAGCAGCCGGGTTTGTTCCGGCTGACTGTCGCCGAGAGTGACACGCACGTTCTTTTTGTAGGCCTGATAGTTGACAATGGTCTTGTGAACCTTCCCGGATTCCTCCGCCAATAAAAAATAGCTCACCGCTTTTAGACCGTTGGGTGTGGGTGCCATAAAGGTTATTTTGTCCTTTGTTCCCATGAAACTGAATCTTTCGGGATACGATTCGGACAGATTATACTTCACCATATTTTCAATTTCCCGGCTCATCATGTCCAGGGACCAGTAGGCCTGACGGTAAACTTCTTGCGAGGCATCGGTTTTGTAACTCAACCTGACGCCGCCCCAGAAAACCGAATAAATGGTCAGCATGACCACCGACAGCAGGCTCAGCCCAAGAATTAACTCGATAAGGGTAAAGCCTTCCCGCCGCCGGATCATGGGGCTGTCCGTACGTACGTCGCGATCTGAAAGCGACTGGTCTTGCCACCATTTTGCCACTCCGCGGTCAAGGTATCGATCTCCAGATCACTCGCCTCCGGACTGGCCGCAGCGTCGATGGTAAAAATAAACGCGTCCGGCTCGTCATTCCCGCCTTCCGGCCTGCCAGACGGTCCCGCGCCCTGAATACGCGATTCCTTCAACAAACGGGTCATTTCCGTGTCGGCGGCCATCGCGGCCTGGGTGTATTGAGCGGCATAGCGGGCCCCCCGCAGACTGGAGGTCATTGACTGGATGATCACACCCAGACTGATCGACATGATGACCAATGCCAACAGGACCTCCAGGAGAAGTGTTCCACGCCGGTCACGAGTCAAGCGGCTTCCTGTGTGATAGTTCAACTGTAACCCTCCGAATCAAAACTGCGAATGAAACCGCGCTGGATGCGCGTCGAAATAATTTTACAGCGCTCTTGCTTGCACACGGCCAACTCCGCCTTGTCCATCCGTCCGTCCGGATAAAATGTCAGCCCTGCGATAGTCGCATCGATCTTCACGACCAATTCCGCCGGCACTCGTCGCTTGGCCCCCATGCGTCCGGAGAGCCGCTCAAACTCGTTCGACGCCTCTTCCACGCTGGGATCCGCGCTACGGACCTCCGTCAGCCAATACTCCGTCAATTCCGTATTGAATTCAAGACGCACCGGCCGGCTTCTGGTAATCGCCCGGCTTTGCGCATAGCGCATCAGGTTGATCAGTTCAGCGGCACTTTTTTCGAATTGATATTTGGTGAGAGATTTTGATAGGCTCGGGGCACTTAATCCCGCGATGACCGTCAGAATAAGCAAAACCAGAATGATCTCGACCAACGTAAATGCCCGAACGTCGTCCGCCAACTGACGGTACGGGTCCGGCCAAATTCTTTCGTAATTCGCCATAACATCCTCATCCCCGCCTCGCTGCCAGATTTATTCACGAGTTCCAGTTCGTGATATCGTCGGCGCTTTCCTTACCGTCGGCTCCGAACGAATACAAATCGAAAGACTCCGGATTATTGACTCCCGGAGACACATATACATAGGAATTTCCCCACGGGTCAGAAGGGACATCCTTTTTCTTAAGGTACGGACCATTCCAGGTATCGCCCGAACCGATGCCCGAATCCGGCTTACGAATGAGCGCCTTCAACCCCTGATCCGTCGTGGGATAACCGCCATTTTCAATCTCAAACATATCCAAGGCCATAGGTATCGCCACTTCGATATCGTTCTTGGTCGCCTTCAACTGCGCGTCTTTGGACCTTCCCGCGAAATTCGGTATGACCATGGCGGCCAATATCCCGATGATGATGACGACCAGCATTATTTCAACAAGTGTAAAACCAGCGGTTCTTCGGTTCAAATTCATACTTTGTCCTCCTATTATGAAATCAGCAGGTTCATTTGGAAAATCGGGAGAAGCATCGCCACCACCATAAAACCGACGATGCCCACAATAATCATAAGGACCAGCGGCCCGACCAAAGATACCAAGGTCTTCATGATATCATCGGCAAGCCGTTCCGAAGTGTGCGCAACTTTATTGAATCCCTTGCCGAGATTTCCGGTCTCTTCTCCCACGGTAATAATATTGATGGCCATTTCCGAAAAAAAAGAGCATTTCTTTAGGGCGGTATGCACGGCAGCCCCCTGACTGACTTCCCTGGGGACATGACTGAACTCCTCCCTGAGAATGTTGTTTTGGACGGTGCTACAGGCCGAATTCAGCGCGGAGGTGATATCCAGACGGCTTTCGATCAGGGTCCCCAACGTGCGGCTGACCCTTCCGAGCTCGACCATCCGGATAAATCCTCCCAGAAGAGGAATGCGCAGTTTAAACTCATCGATCGCGGCGGCCCCCTGAGGCGTCCCCGCGTACGCCGTGCCGCCCGCAATCAAGCCGATCACAGCCGCCAGCAGCACCCACCAGTACCCGGCGAAAAATTCGCTTATACCGATCAGGACCATGGTAACGGTCGGCAACTCTTGGCCGAGGTCGTCAAACATGACCGTAATGCGCGGAATGACCCATGTCAACAGAACAAAGACGGTGGCGATTCCCACCAGTAAAATCAGAAAAGGATAAGCCAGACTCGACAGAACGCGCCCCTGCACTTCCTGCTCCTTCTCGAGATAATTGGCCAACCGGTCGAGAATCATGGCCAGCTGGCCGCTGGCCTCGCCGGTTCGCACCAGCTCCACATAAAAGTTTGAAAACAATTTCCGATGACCCCGCAAGGCTTCGGAAAGCGAGCTGCCGTTCTCCAGGGCCGAATAGATCCTTTGATACAATTCTTTGAGCGCAGGACGATCGGTTTGCCTGCGGACAATCGCCATCGCACGCAGAATAGGCACCGAGGCATCGACCAAGTCGCTCAGCTGCCGGGTAAAAACGACGATATCCCTGGGGCGGACCCCGCTCACTCCCAATGTGGCGACACGCGACCGCTGCCCCGCTTTCTTCTTGGGCTTCGCGCCTGCCATGGCAAGGGACACATCGATCGGCGTGTAACCGGACTGGATCACTTTACGGATGGCCATCTCCTTGTTTTCCGCCTCGATCGTTCCCTGCACGATATTCCGGGGACCCTGCTTCGCTCTGTAATTAAATGTATTCATAGCCGTTTTAGCCTATCTCATCGTGAGTGACGCGCAGCACTTCCTGGGGAGTGGTCAGCCCCAGTTTGACTTTCTCCCACCCGTTATGGTTCAAAGTCCGCATGCCGCGCCGGAGCGCGAGCTTTTTGATATCACCCGCTGTCGCCCGGTTGATGATCAAACTCTGAATTTCATCATTGAGAACGAGGAACTCGTAGATCCCCTCCCGACCGCTGTAACCGGAGAATTTGCAGGCTTCGCATCCGGCACTGTCATAAATGACATCACCCTCCTTGATTCCCACCAACGGATCAATATCCTCCAGCATACTGCCGGTTACCGTCACCGGCATGCGGCATTCGGGACATATCTTGCGCACCAAGCGCTGGGCGATAAAACACTGCACCGTACTGGTAATCAGGTAAGGTTCGATCCCCATATCCAGCAACCGCGCAACTCCGCTGGCGGCATCATTGGTATGAAGCGTGGAAAAAACGAGGTGTCCGGTCAAAGCGATCTGAACCGCGATCTCCGCCGTTTCCCGGTCACGGACCTCCCCGACCATCATCACATCCGGGTCCTGGCGCAACATCGAACGCAGTCCGTTGGCAAAGGTCAGTTTGATTTCCGGATTCACCTGAATCTGTGTAATACCCGGCAGCTGATACTCGATGGGGTCTTCAATGGTAATGATCTTCTTCTCGTCACTGTTGATCGAGGAGAGGGCGGCGTACAAAGTTGTCGTCTTCCCCGAACCGGTGGGACCTGTCAAAAAGATTATGCCGTGCGGTTTGCTGAGTAAATTATCGACGATATGCCGTTCGCCGGGAGAAAACCCCAAATCGTCGAGCCTATAGAGCGTCGTTGTGTTCAGGAGGCGCATGACCACCGTTTCACCGTGCGGTGTCGGCATGAATGATATGCGCAAATCGATATCGATATCCTTAATGCGGACCTTGAACCGCCCGTCCTGCGGCCGTCGTTTTTCGGCAATATTCAGGTTAGATAAAATCTTGATGCGAGAGTTGATTGAATCCTTGAAATATTTAATATTCGACGGGGCCTTAGCGTCGAACAACACACCGTCAACCCGATAACGTATACGCAGTTGGTCTTCAAAAGGTTCGATGTGAATATCCGAAGCGCGCTCCTGATAAGCTTCCAGTAATATTTGATTCAAGAATTTGCTGATCGAGGCCTCAGAATCCTGTTCGTCGATCTCCTCGACCACCGACTCAGCAATCTCGGTTTGCACGCCGCCCATCATCTTGTCGATGGTCTCCGCCCCCAGCCCGTAATATTTGCGGATGGCCTCCAGGATATCCTTTTCACTCGTGCGGATCGGTTTCAAGCGGTACTTTACCACCAGTTGCAATTCATCCAGGGTTTGCACGTCCTCCGGATCGACCATGGCGATGCTTAAAACATTGTCATTCAACTGGACCGGTATGACCTTGTAATGATTGGCAAACTTGGAAGGAATCAAATCGATAACGGGTCGCGGGATTTCTGCTGTCTTCAGTTGAAGGCCTCCGGCGGCTCCTGAGTTTGCAGTGGAAAGAGACCGGTTCTGCTCGGCCTTCATGAACCCCATCTCCACAAGGAGTTCCCCGAGACGTTCCCCACGCCCGTTTTGTTGGGCCTCCAGGGCCAGCTCCAGTTGATGCGGGGTGATGATGCCGCGCTCCAAAAGTTTTTGTCCGTACAAAGGCTGTCCGTCATTGTTGTCATTTGCTCTGATCATGGCATTCTATCCGTTGAAGGCCGATTCCCCCCCCTGCCCGTTGTTATGCGTTCGCTGCTCTTCGCTGATGACAGGCGGCAATATTTGGCACGATGATTTAGTTGATACGTCAAAACAGACGTTTACCGGGCCAAGATGTAACAGGATTATATCAAAATTGTCGAAAACCGTAAAAAACTAAATTTTTGCCCAATATTTAGGCACAATCTGACGTATTTCTAGGCAGGATAAGATCCACTCTAATGTATGGAAGCGTATACCGGAGGCTATGACAGTTGGGGACCAGCAGCTTCAAGGGCCTTGCCCATGCTGGAGTCGGTAAACGTCTTGAAGTTGTCGACAAACATCTGGGCCAACTTGCGGCAGACACGATCGTATTCTTCTTTGTTCTCCCAGGCGTCACGTGGGTTGAGTTGGGACTTCAGACCGGAAAGGCCCTTCGGGATGTCCAGATTCAACGTGTGCAGATGCTCGTATTCGGCACTGTCTAATTCCCCGTTGAAGATATGGTCTATGATTATCCGGTTATCTGTGATCGGGAAACGATGACCAACACCGTACTGGCCCCCCACCCAGCCAGTATTGATTAGGTAGGCGCTGGAGCCGTGCAGGTCCATCTTTTCGGCAAGGATTTCGGCGTACTTCACCGGATGTACGGTCAAAAACGCCTTACCGAAGCATGCCGAAAAGGTGGCTTGCGGTTCGGTCACCCCGAGTTCGGTGCCGGCAACCTTGGCGGTGTAACCACTTAGGTAATGGTACATCGCTTGCTCTTTGCTCAGTCGGGCCACCAGCGGCAATACGCCGAAGGCATCGCAGGTGAGAAATATGATGTTTTTGGGATGCGTCCCTTTGGATATCGGTTTTACGATATTTTCGATATGGTAAATGGGGTAGGAGACCCGGGTGTTCTGAGTTTTCTTGGCCGACGCGAAATCAATGTGACCTTCGGCGTCGATATCAACATTCTCCAACAAGGCGTCGCGCTTGATGGCCCGGTAGATATCCGGCTCTCTCTCTTCGGTAAGATTGATGCATTTCGCATAGCAGCCACCTTCGAAATTAAAAACGCCCTCATCGTCCCAGCCATGTTCGTCGTCTCCGATCAATGCGCGTTTGGGATCCGTGGAAAGACTCGTCTTTCCCGTGCCCGAAAGGCCGAAAAAGAGTGCCGTGTCACCGGAGCGGCCCTGGTTCGCCGAACAATGGAACGCCCCGATCCCCTTCAGCGGCAAAAAGTAATTCATAATTGAGAAGATCCCCTTCTTGATCTCTCCTCCGTACCACGTTCCCCCGATACAGGTCATCCGTTCCTTGATGTTAAACGCCACAAACACCTCCGAACGCATATTGTGCTTCTCAAAATCGGAAAAGGTGGTTCCGCACGCGTTAAGAATTGTCCAGTCCGGCTGGAAATCCCACAATTCCTCCTCGGTCGGGCGGATAAACATATTCTTGAAGAAATGCGCCATCCACGGCACCTCGGTGATCAGACGGATTTTCATACGTGTATCAAGGTTGGCGCCGCAAAAGCCGTCCATAACGTAGAGCTTTTTACCCGACAATTCTTCAACCGAAATCTTCTTGAGGATCTCCCAGGCCTCCGGGGAAAGAGGTTTATTGTCGGACCCTGACGGATTTCCGTTAGCCCACCAAACCGTATCACGCGTAAGATCGTCTTCCACGATATACTTATCCTTGGGAGAACGTCCCGTAAACGATCCGGTCTCCACGGCCACGGCCCCGAGCTTGGAAACAACCCCTTTCTTCAGTCCGAGCATCTCCGGATGAAGCTCATGAGCGTACAAGTCGTCATAGCTCAGGTTATAGAAAATATCCTTGCTGTTTTGAATCCCCAGTTTATCCAGATTAACCTGCACTTGCGTCTGTTCTTTTTCCATGATTTAACTCCCATGTATAATCGTTACGGAATCGTCGCCATTACGTGTTTGACAGACGACGGATCCCTATTCTACAGTTGATATCCCCAAAAAACAACCGTGACGCCCCGGGCCGCCCCCCCCCTGATTATGCGGGGGCATTGGACATGGTCACGGATTCCTTGGGCTTGAGAGCGACCTCTTCGCCCCGGTGTTTAATGATAAAATTTGACCCAGCCCGCATAGAGTAGCGAGTTTCCTTTTGATTCATTTCAATATCCACGGTCCGGCCGCGCAGGACCAGGCTGAATTTAAGATGTTCCACGTATCCTCCGAGATGGGGATCAAAGCTGAAGGCACCGTTGTCGTCCCGGAATCCGGCAATTCCGTAGATCGCGCACAACCAAGCCCCGCCCATAGCAGCAATATGCGCCCCGTCTGCGACATTCCCACCGACATCGGCAAAGTCGATGAGAATATTGTGGCGAAAATACCGCTCGGCCAAGTCGTCATAGCCGAGCTCCGCGGCCATGATCCCCTGCGCACAAGCCGACAATGAAGAATCGCCGGTGGTCAACGGATCATAGTAATCAAAATTGCGCTTCTTTTCGTACGGTGTAAATTCTTCGTTCAACAAAAACATGGCCATGACGACGTCAGCCTGCTTGATGACCTGATGCCGGTACAATACCAGCGGGTGGTAATTCAGCAAAAGTGGGTATTTGCTTTCTGGCGTGTTCTTAAAGTCCCACACGTCCCGTTTGAGAAAATTATCGTCCTGGGGATGGATCTCGGCTTCCTTGTCATAGGGGATGTACATCCCGTCCGCCGCCTTTTTCCATTCCTCGATTTCCTCGGGTTCCAAACGGGTTTCGCGAAGCAATTTGATAAACTTCTTGGGACTGTTGTCTTGCAGCTGCTGCACCGCTGTTACCGCATTGTGAAGATTTCGCCGGGCCATCATGTTGGTGTAAAGATTGTTGTTCACAATCGCGGTATACTCATCCGGACCGGTCACTCCGTGAATATGAAACTCTCCGTTGCTACCGTGCGGAAAAGCACCCAGATCGTACCACAGGCGCGCCGTGTCAATCAGCATCTCAACACCGTAATCATCCATAAAGGCCGTGTCTTCCGTGGCGTCGACATATTTGCGTAACGCGTACATGATATCGGCATTAATGTGATACTGCGCCGTACCCGCCGCGAAATAGGCCGATGATTCCTCTCCGTTGATGGTCCGCCACGGAAACAACGCGCCTTTTTGATTAACCTGGCGCGCCCGGGTACGCGCCTTGTTCAGAATGCTGTGCCGGAACTTCAGCAGATTCCTGGCTATACGCGGCTCCGTGTAGATGAGAAACGGCAGCACGAAAATCTCGGTATCCCAAAAATAGTGTCCGTCATACGCCGATCCCGTGAGCCCCCGGGCCCCAATCCCGGTCCCCTCCGCCCGCGCAGCGGCCTGCCACACATGGAACAGGTTGAAGCGCATCATCTGCTGGACCCGCGGATCGCGGGTCTTGATCTCAATATCACTGATATCCCAAAATTTGGACATGTAGACACGCTGGTCGTCGACAATCTTCTGATAGCCCATATCAATCGCGTTGGACAACGTACGCTCACAACGGTCCGACAAATCCCGCGGATCCGCGCTGCGCGAAGTGTGATACGTAATGAATTTTGTAATCTCTATAGGAGAATTGGGTTTGGCGTAGATGTTGTAGATAATCTTGACTTCGTGTTCGGCTTTGGTGACATGCTGGTTAAAAACATTCTCGGTTTGGATAATATGATCCACGCCGCATCCCATCGTCATCCCGCTCTGTTTGGTGCGATATCCGTATATCATGCGATTATCCCGGTGACGCTGCAGTTCAATGTCGAAAACCGGACTCTCGAAGCGTCCGGCCTTGCGCGGATCATGAATCGCACTGTGCTCAAACTGCTCGTCCTCGAAATGGATCAGCTTGGAAGACAAAATGATATTGGCTGCGGCATTCAGGACGGTCAAATTGTAACGGATCACGGCCAGATGGCGATACTCCATGGAAACCATGCGGGTGGAATGAATCAGCACCTGCTTTCCGGTCGGCGTCTCCCAGAGCAATTCCCTTTCCAGCAAGGCCTCCTTCATATTTAACGCCCGCTCGTACTTGAGCAAATGGGCGACGGGCAGATAAAACGGTTCGTCGTCCACATACAGCTTGATAATCTTGGCGTCCGGCACATTGACCATCGATTGTCCGGTCTCGGCGAAACCGAAGGCCTTTTCCCCGTAATTAATGGGGAAAGATTCAAAGAATCCGTTGATAAACGTACCGCGCTGAAAAGTCGGTTTGCCTTCATCCACATTTCCGCGCAGCCCCAGATAGCCGTTGGAAACCGAAAAAACAGTCTCGTTGTGGGGCATGAATTGATCCAGAAACTCCGTCTGTACAATTCGCCACGGATCCACCGGATAGATGTCATCAGGAGGCAAAATGATTTTATGTTCTCTCATCGTTTTATATTGATCCTTACGGGTAGTGGTTTTTCAGGCAGGAAACCTTGCGTTCAAGCCTTTGTTATAACACTCCTACGGCCGAATTGCGATTCAAAAATTGGATTTGATTGACGGCCGGCGGCAGATCAACCTCTGGGACAGAGGAATTTCCGGCAGACGAGGAGCATATTGAGGCAGAATGCCATCACGGCAGTATACTGCTGCCGTTTTTCCGGGCGGGGATGCACCGCCCGCGGTTACTTTAACTGCTTCGCCTGTTGCCGTGGTGCCCGAATTTCCCTGATTTTGGCAAGCAGGTCTTCGTTGCTGAATGGCTTGAGCAGAAAGGCATCGGCGCCGATTTGCTTCATCTTGGTCGGCAGATTCGTGTCCGCATCCGCCGTTATGGCCAAGATTTTAACATTCTTATGTTCAGGACACGAACGGATACTTTCGCAAACGTCAATTCCGCTGATACCGGGCATACGGATATCCAGGATGACAACGTGGGGTTTGAATTGTACAAATTTTGTCCCGGCCGAAAAACCGCCGTACGCGGTATCCACCTCAATATTATCCTGCAGACACAGGTAACGCTTGAGGGCGGAGACCATCTGCTTATCGTCATCAACGATCAGCACGCGGTCTTTTCCGTTGTCAGAGCCTCCGGTTAGCTCTTCATCCACAGGAATATTATATTCACGGCAAAAATCGATAAAATCGTGGATCAGGACGCGCGTATGGCGGCCCGGAGTTTGGTAGGCCTTGATCTTTCCCTGGATGACCCAATCCAGAACGGTACGGTGGGTTACCTGACAGTAGTCGGCGATATCCCCGGTCGTCAACGCCTTTTTCATACCCATTCCCCTTTGTTGGTGAAGAACAATCTTGTCTATATGGCACTACATCTGATAGATGGGTGGTCTTGCCGAGCCGAGTTCCCCGCCCACCGCAGGTTCAAGAAGTTCCCAAAATACTGCTTTCTTCCTGAGTTCGGCCTCTTCTAATATATGGAAACTCTACACTTGTGTCAAGCTCTATGCCGCGCCCCCTCAAACATGCCGCATCGGGCCGCCGTCCCTATCGAGGCCCCTGCTCCTGCGCCCACATGCGGCTCCTTTGCTCCATCTCCTGCCGAAAAGCCTCCACGGTTTCCCGATGAATCTTCGGCCAATCTTCAGCAGGCAGGCTGAAGGGCTGGTCATCCCTGAGGCTCATTCCGTTCTGCGCCGCCTTCACCGCCCGCGCGGTCCGCATGCCGTGCAGATTAATCCAGCGGTGATCATAATTGTGCGGTGTATCATACTCAAATTGAGTAACATGGGCGATAATTTGCCGGAAGGTGGGAAGCTGTTCACGGGCATACTGCTCAATGTTGCCGCCGAACTTGGTGGCCATAATCTTTAATGCGGCATGCACGGACTCATCCGTGCAACGGTTGGCATCATATTGCGCGCGCAACAATGCGGCGTAAAACCAAAACATCGCCTCGGTACGCCGGTCTGATTCATACAACTTGTCGGAGAGGACGAACATCACCGCCGGTGAGTATATGTCGGGATGTGCAAGAATATGCTTGAAGAGGCCTTCCGGTCGAATCCCTTTTTCCTTCCGGAGTTCGTCAACGGCACGGTTTTGAAGCTGCACGTCAATATCCGCGTAAGGTGTCTCCCGGATTAAATCCTGCAAATCCAGGGCCGACGCGCGCGATCCGCCCGAAGTCAGCAACAAGGCCAGGACAATCGGCATCACAAATTTGGCAGCCATCCGGCCTCCTTTCAATTCTCCCCGAAGAGGGGTCATCGGTTCGGTAAGAAAGACATGTTCATCCGACGCAGCATATTTTGATCGTAGCGCCGCGGCGAAACGTGAAATCGGCGCGGCTCATGAATACGTATAACCGGATTCAGCAGCGATTGAGCCTGATCGAACCGGTTTTGCATGTCGGTCAGTTGTTGATCCGAAACGCCACGTTCTGCCATATCTTCCAAAAACGTCTGGGTAAAACTGATCTCCAGGCCGGCCATTTCCACGCTGATCACGCAACTGAGATCCGATGCCCCCAAGATTTCATGACGAAAGCAGTAGGTTTGGCGGGATACGGCTCCGGCCTGCCGGCGTTCACAAGAGCGCAAAGCGGCCGGCCGGCACTGGCGGACAGCTTGGAGAAAACACCCCTCGTCTTCGCCGCACTCCACCGCACCGGACTCCGCGGCCATGGCGATCACCGGCTGGATTGCGATCAGGCAAACAAGGATGTATCGGAGCATACTTATGGCGTTACTCAGCGATCTGTCCGCTCAGAGCCTTTTTTTTTACATCATCCAGTTTCCAAATGTCCTCGGCATAAGACCGGATGGTCCGGTCACTGGAAAAGAAGCCGGCCTTGGCAACATTCAGAACGGACTTATTGTTCCAGCGCAGGGTATCTTTGTAGAGATTGGACACCTGTGCCTGCGTGTGACAATAGTCGTCGAAATCGGCGCAAATGAGATAGGGATCGTGATAAGATAACATTTCGACGATCGGCCGGAAGATATCCGGCTCGTTCAGGGAAAAATAATTGCCGCGAATGAGTTTGATAATTTCCGCCAAATACGGTGATTTGGCGATATAAACCTGCGGACGGTATCCTTCCGATTTCAGTTGTTCGACATCATTGGCCCGCAGCCCGAAAATAAAGATATTATCTTCGCCAACCTGCTCGGCAATCTCGATATTCGCCCCGTCATAGGTCCCGATCGTGAGGGCCCCGTTCAGAGTGAATTTCATGTTGCCCGTACCTGAGGCCTCGGTCGAGGCCATGGAAATTTGCTCGGACAATTCACTGCCCGGAAAGACCCGTTCGGCCAGCGAGACACGATAATTTTCGAGAAAGACGAGACGGATCTTGTCGTTGACGCCTTTATCGTGATTCACGACCTTGGCGACATTGTTGATAAATTTGATGATCAACTTCGCCATCTGATAACCGGGAGCCGCCTTGCCGCCCACCATAAAGGTCCGCGGCTGGATGAATTCCGAGGGCGTGTTTTTGATCAACAGATATTGCTGAATAATATACAGCGCGAACAGCAATTGCCGTTTGTACTCGTGGATGCGTTTCACCTGCACATCAAACATGGAAGCGGTATCGATTTTAATTCCCTGGTGTTTATCGAGATATTTGGCCAACACCTTTTTGTTCTCCAGTTTGACCTTGCGCCACCGCTCGATGAAAGCTTCATCTTTGGCCAGCTTCGCCAGCCCCTGTAACTGATCGAGCTCCCGGACCCAACCGTCGCCGACGGCCTCGGTAATCAAAGCCGCCTGGGACGTATTGGCTTTCAACAGCCAACGCCGCTGGGTGATCCCGTTTGTTTTGTTGTTGAAGCGCTCCGGGTACATTTCGTAAAAATCCTTCAAGACACGGGATTTCAGCAGGTCCGTATGCAGCGCGGATACCCCGTTAACCGAGAAGCTGCCGATAATGGACAAATGCGCCATGCGGACCATCTTCGATTCCCCCTCCCGAATGATCGACATCCGGGACATCCGCTCGGCGTCCATCGGAAAGCGCCGGGAAACTTCTTCCAGAAAACGCATGTTTATTTCGTAAATGATCTGCATGTGGCGCGGCAGCAAACTTTCCATCAAATTAACCGACCAGCATTCCAGGGCTTCGGGCATCAGCGTGTGATTGGTGTAGGCAAAGGTCTTGGACGTCACCCCCCATGCCGTCTCCCACGTCAAATCATGCTCATCAACGAGGACACGCATCATTTCGGGGATGGCCAACGACGGATGGGTGTCGTTCAACTGGATGACGGTTCTGTCGGCCAGATTGCGGATATCCATATTTTCGCTGCGGTACCGCCGGATAATATCCGCAATGGATGCGGACACGAAGAAATACTGTTGTTTCAAACGCAGCTCCATGCCGCGTTGAAACTGGTCGTTCGGATAAAGCACCTTGGAAATATTCTCCGAGGCAATTTTCTGATCGACCGCCTGTTCATAGTCCCCGCTGTTGAAATACTCGAAATCAAAATCTTCCGTACTGCGGGCGGACCATAGCCGAAGCGTATTGACGACATCGTTTTTGTATCCGATCACCGGAATGTCGTACGGCACGGCCAAAACATCCTGCGTCTCCCGCCAACGGCAGTACAGTTTGTTGTGATCGTCCGTAAACAAATGCACCTTGCCGTAAAAACGGACCGGGACCGCGTATTCCATACGCGCGAATTCCCAGGGATTACCGAATTTCAGCCACTCGTCGGGGCGCTCAATCTGATGACCGTTCTGAATTTTCTGATTAAAAATCCCGTAGTCGTAGCGGATCCCGTAGCCGTGCGAAGGGATCCCCAGAGTCGCCATCGAATCGAGAAAGCATGCCGCCAACCGGCCCAGGCCGCCGTTGCCCAAACCAGCATCCTGTTCTTCATCGCGAAGTTCATCTAGGTCGCGATCTTCAATGACATCGGCCATGGCATCGGCGACCTCCTTGTCCAGACCCAGATTGTAGATATTTGCTCCTAGCAGTCGCCCGATAAGGAACTCGAGGGACAAGTAGTACACGCGCTTCACGTTGTCTTTATGATAGCGTTGCTGAGTGGCGATCCAGCGCTCTACGATACGGTCGCGAATCGAGATAGCCAGGGCCCAAAACTCATCTTTGCGGGTGGCCGAGTACTGGTCCTTGGACAAATAATACAGCAGGTTTTTGCGATAGGATTTGACCAGATCTTCCTTGGTCATGCCCTTGTAGCTCAGTTGCCACTTGATGTTCGAATTCTTTTTTGCCATGACTTATCCTCACGTAAGGCGGACACAACCCGGGAAACAGTTCCCGGGTCGATTGTGGGTGCATGACCATGATAACCAAGATAATCCTGACGGTCAATACGAGGCTGGATAAATTTAGCGACCGTCGGTGACGGGCTCCGGGGGCTTGGGAGGGGCGGGAATCAGGGGGATTCCGGCGCCCAGGGCGCGGGCCATCTTTTCGTAGTCGGCCAAGAAGGCGGCGTACTCATCCTTACCGATATCCGTTTTCTTTTCGGCAAAGCGCGCCTCCAGAACCAGGCTTCCCTGATCGTCCTTGCGAAAACGCGCCGCGTAGGATAAATACTCCGTCTCGACCAGCACATCCTCCGGCAGGTCGCCGACGGCGATGGATTCCGGAAGCTTGACACGGCTGGTGACCCGGACATCCCGCAATCCTGACAAATGAACCCCGTGCACACGGCCTTTCCGGACGTAGTCAGGAAAAAATGCATCCGGCCCGATCAACACCACGATCCACGGGGCCTCCCCCGTAATCCACGGCGTTGTCACTTGCAAGCCGAGCTGTATCCGGGCATTGCGGGTCCGCTTTTCCTGATTGAACAGATTCGCTTTGTCGAAATTACCGCCCGGAATGTAGTCGCTCAGCTGCCGGCGCAGAAAAGCGGCAATTCCGTTTTGGTCCCAGCTGTTAAACTCATTCTTCATTTCCGCGTCCATACGGCCGAAGTACTCGATCCGCAATTTGCCGCTCACATTAAATTCCTTATTCATGGTCAGCGAGATATTGACCTGCGTATGGCCTTCAGAGGGATCTTGGGCCGGGACTGTCACGGACCGGACTTCGCCTCCGCCGACAACGACCCCCTCCGCTCCGTACGTCCTTGTCGGCAATGTCCAGCCCCGATAGTACCGGGCCAGCGGATCCAGAACGTACTCGTCTCCTCCGATTCGGGTTATCGCCACCACGTGATTGAATTCGCCCAATCCGCACACGCCCGGCGCCAGCCGCCCGTGCTCGGCCGTTCTCAGCAGCACGGTCTGCGATTCAAAACCGGCTGCCCGGAGTAAGGTGCGCAACAGCACGACGCGATTTTTCGCGTCCCCGTTCTTCTTCTCCAGCGTGGTCTCGGCCGGGACAGGTTCCGGATCGGCCCATGCAAAATCAAAACCGACCGGATCTGTGTCGTAACGGACAAAATCGTAGATATCCCTCAGGAATTCGCGCAATTGATCTCCCGTATCCCGCAAAGCCGTTGTCAGATCCCGGTACATCTCCGTTGCCACTTCCTGTCGATCAGCCGCCCGGAGCCAAACACCGACCGGCTGTAAACTCGCTTCAAAAACCGGCAGCCGGGTTATCCATGCGGTGATCGCTGTCGACTCAACCCGGGGGGCGCCTTTGTCCGGCCGTGACCAGCCGAATTCATCATCGATTATGATGCCGGCGATCACCGGACGTTCTGCCACCCCGGAGACGATGGGCAGTAAAGCATCGGCGCTCGTCCGTTGCCGGTTGCGGATGTCCCGGACAACTTCTTCAATCGCATCGGTTAATTGAAGCTTTTTGCGCGTATGCGCCTGCCACCAATCGGCAACCTGCACCCATTCCCTTGCCGAACTGATAATCACCGATTCGCCCAGGCGCCGGTAGTCCGGCATAGCCGGTTCACCGGCAACGGGCGGAATATTACGCCGCTCCCAAGTGAGCTGGTTTTGAGCGGCGGCCGGAATACGCGTGACCGTCGGTTCGGCAGCCGTATTGAGCATGTTGTATTGTAAATCCATACTGTCGGGAACGGTGACGGTGTAGCGTGCCTCAAGGACCGGCATTCCCTCGGAGATAAAAAACTCGTCGTACACCAAATCCTCCGCCGGCAAAAAAGGTTCCTCGAAAATCATCTCGTACTCCACGATGTCACCCGGCTCCGCCTGCAACATGCGCACAAACATCACCCGCGCCGACCGGTAGTGCGGCGGGACCCGTTGCAACACGCCGGCGAACTGCTGCGCGTCGGAATTTATGCTGCCGTCCGGCTTGACCGTATGCGCGAACTTGATCCGTGGAAACTGCCGTTCCTTGTACGGTTCATAGAATTCATTAAAGGCCTTGCCGGCCTCGGTCAGGATCTTGATCTTCTTGTAAACGGTTTTGGTAATGCCGTGCTCCCCATGGACTTTGTAACGCACATCGTTCAACAGGACCACGGCATCGGCGTCCTTAATATCGTAGGCGGCATTGTCCCAGCGGCTCGCCGGATCGGGCATCAGGATATTCATCGCGGGACCGACATAGAAACGTTCGCGTAACATAATGTCACCGGTGGCATCCTGGATCTGCAGCACCCACTGCCCCAGCAATTCCGCCCCCTTCTTCTTGGGAAACTTCATTTCCGAACGGTATTCGGATGTCCCGCCCCATCGGCACCGTTCATGTTGGCGCTCCGTCCCGTCGGGACCGAACCAGATGGCATAGAGTTCATACGGTTTGGTTTGTAAGTCGGTCTTTCCGATCCAGTAGACATGCCGTACGGTCTCAGGAAACAAATGCGAAATCTTGCCGATTTCTATTTTGGGACTGAAGACGGAAGTTTTGTAGTGGTCCGTGAGCTGCGAAGAGGAAAAATTGGGCTTTTTTTCACTGAAATAGTAAAAATTGTTGGCCTCAGCCGGACGACCGGCGACTACGGCCAGCATCAATCCCGTGACGGTCGCAAACACGAGGTTTCGGATCACCTGTTTCATAAATTCACCCTAAATAAAAGGGTATCCTATAGAAGGGATACCCGCAAAGCTGTCGCACGAATTGAACTCAGAAATTATAAACCAAAATATCAAAAACTCAAGATCATTGCCCTATCCGACGGCTCATCAACCGGACGGGTATGCCGGCCGGACGCGGCCGCCGCACCAACAACCACAGAAAAAGCAGCCCGCACAACAAAAACGTCATGGCGGCATAATAACGAAACCGCTGAAACTGCTCCCAGGACTTGTACTGCGATTGGTACCTCTGATAAGCCGCGAATTGCGCGCCGTCTGCCACATAGAACGGCACGTCTTCAATCAACCGGAACTCCTCGGTGCGGTATTCACCGTTTTGAAGCAGGTAGGGATATACGCCTGTCATTTCCACATGAACCGCGGACTCACGGCCGCCGATGGATTCATCATAGGGGACGTTAAACTCTATCCAGGGGACCATCGTTTCGTTCTTGAATTTGGGAATAGCCGAATCCTGGCGTGTCGGCCGAAAATAGAGCTTGCCGTCCCGGGGATTGACATCCTCCCAGGTCTCTTCCGCCGGGAGCGAACTCGTATCCGGCAAGGGGAGCAGCCGCCGCGGTTCATCCAACACCAGTGTGGCCTTTATAACATTGGCCTTCCAGAGGCCGGAAATCGACGTCAGGGGCAACCGCCTCTCCGGCTGAATATATACTCGGACCGCATCGCCGGGCCGGACAACTTCCGGGGCCTTGTAGCCGTTTTCTCCCTCCTGCTGGACCGGAAAAGATAAACGGGTGATATCCGGAGGTCCCCACAGCAGGCCGGTCAGCGTGAGTAAAATCGCGCACCCCAGGCAGAAAATACAAGTAAATCCGTATTTACGATGCAGTTGGGCGCGAACAGCTCCCAGCGTGACGGGATGCCAGGATCCGCTCAAATACCAAGCCACACCGCATACGGCGATCAGGTAACTGATCATTTCCAGCAATGGGAGATGAACAATTTCGCGAACGTGAAGAAACCTGATAAGACTTATCAGCACCACGGTCGCAGCAAGAATGATGTATTTGGCGATCGACATGGACGTTACAAAAGGACGGGTTAAACTTTTAAGTAATTATGCCCGGAATCAGACGGAATAGCAAACAGAAAACCCGCGATAACAAAAAAGGCGGCCCAGTCACTGGGCCGCCTCTCGCTTACTATACCTTTAAGAAAGTACGAAAAACTACATGGATCCTTTCATGGATCCTTTGTCTTGAACCAAGGGTTTGCCCGTAATGGGGCAAATTCCGTCAGGCGTCTTCTTGCTGCACTTGGCGCATTTTCCACCCATTTTCTCACACATGTCGCAACCGCCTTTTTGCTTTCCGCAGCAGGACTTGGACATCTTCTTCCACATCCGCATCTCCAGCCAGGTCGCCCGCTGATCGTCGGTCAGGACACTTTGCATATCGGCCAGGGCCTGGACATACCTCTTGGCAATATTACTTTTGGAGCCGTATTTGGTATCGATCAATTTACTGACCTTGCCGGGGTCAATCTGCGCATCCCACATCGCCGCATTGATATCGACTTTGGTGATATCCACATCGGCTTGCAGGCGGATCATATCCTTGATGGCTGCATGTTTGATCTTCTTCAGGTCCTTCATTTGCTCATCCGTGAGGCCCAGCGCATCCTTGTGTTTCCAGAGCATCATGGCCGTGTCCTTGAGTTTCGCGATCTTGCACTTTTCGGCCTTGTCGCATTTCTTGCACTGGGAGCCGGCCTCCGCCACGGTGCCGGACAGCAAGGCGAAACTCAAAGCTGTGATAGCGGCTAGCGCGAGTAGTGACGTACGTTTCTTCATGAACTTCCTCCTGTCGTTTGATGATTGCCATTGTGAGGACGCAGAAAACGGTATAAATAAGCCAAAATGACTGCGTGTAAATCCCCTTATACAGCGCCCAACGAATTATACGAAGACTTTATTCATATTTCAAGGGCGGGAGTTTAAGTTTGGCGATCCAGGCGCTCAGGACGGGTGCAATCCGTTCCGTAAACGCATTAACGCCAAGAGGGTGGGTCGGATGGACGTGGTCATAGAACAGCTCCTTGCGGCCGGAGAGGCCCCGCAGATCGATGATATCGGCGGCCACGATCTCCTCATCAATTTCCCGATAAATCTCGTTATAGGCCCGGACATGCGCGTCATGGTCAAAACCGTGATGGTGGTACCCGCATTCCTTGCGCAGCGCATCAGGCAAATCCGGTACAATTAATGTCGGCTGCTTGATAACGAAGAGCTTCGCCCCCATGACAGCGGCGGCCGACTTGATTAATTTGAGATTGTCACGGAAGATGGCAGGTCCGCGCGGATCAAAGTTCTCGGCCAACGGTCCCGAGGGGTCGTTCTCGGTCATCTCTCCCTGATCGCTGCTGCGTGTCAGCATCAGCCGGACGTAGGTCAGGGCCTGTGAATGCCGGATCAGCGGATCGATCGGCAGCGGTTCAAACAGGCGGCGCAGGCGCGGCCGGTTAAACCGCCACTCGCCGTCCTCCGTCTCACGCCACTGGAGGATCTCATCCGGTTTGCCGTTTTGAAAATACGACATTTCATTCCAGCCATGATTGAGTACCAGGATATCGGGTTCGAAGAATCTGATCCGGCTCCACAACCGGCCGTAGGATTCAAATGATGTGTAACCGCCGACCGCCGCATTGATAAATTCGATCCGGATGCCCGGAAAGTTTTTCTTCAGGGTCTCGGCGACACGCCATGGCCAGGTCTCGGTGTCACTCAGGTTAATCCCGGTCCCGGCCGTCGAGGATCCGCCGAGAAAAACAATCCGTACCGTCCCCGCCGGTTTCTTCACAGCCAGGTCGGGCGTGGAAATAAATCCGTGGCGGTTTATCGTTTTTGTCAGTTCCTCCTCAACATAGGAGAAACCCGGCCGTCCTTTGAACGCGGCAAAGGCATCCGTCGCAGCCCATTCATTGCCCACCAGGGTGGGTTTGCGCCCGGTCATTTCATAAAGATCTCGGTAAGGAATCGTGGTCCGCACCAATAGTTCCGCCCATACGAGGGAGACCAAGGCGACCATCAGAAATCCCCACACGTAAAATTGTAGCAAGCGTGATTTTTTCATATTTTTTCCCAAACTGACGCGTTGGCCGGACTAGACCTGCTCAGGAAGCGCCGGCGTCCGTGGCCCCGGACATAACATCCACCCCCCGATCAGCATCCCGATCATGCATCCCAGCACCGAGAAAATCAATATTGTATTGGTGACCGGCATCATAAAAACCATAAGTGTGATTGCGATGCCGGCTCCCCAACGGTAGGGTAACAACGGGATGGCGGCCATCGTCCATTCCGCGCCGATCATAAGCCGCGACATAATCACGCTGATTTCTCCCAGACGGGAATCGCCGAAAACGCGATGGATCCAGCCGGACAACCAAAACCGTTCATGTGATAGGAACATCTGCCGCCACGCTTCGCCGTCCGTATAGGCCGCAGTCATCTTACCGGCGGCGCCTCCCAGGAAAACCATCGCCACAATCAACTGGGCCAGGAAACAGGCCTGCCACTGAAAGGTTTCATCTTCCCTGTTTATGTTGACAGAGGCCCACAGCAACCACCCCCCAACCCAAAAACAGGTCACGTTCGTGGCATCGTTATAGGTATCTATGTGCCAGGCCGACAGAGCGGACGTCACCGTGACCAGCGCGCTAGCCACTATGTAGCTTGTACGAGACGGGCGGATTAAAGCGGGAACGGCAAGCAGCGGCAAGAAGTACAACAAGACCGAGAGTTCGCCGCTTAAAAACAAATCCGGGAAAAAATCAAAACGAACCGGATAACGCAGAATATGGCCGAACAGGTACGTTAAGAAATACTTGGTTCGAACGAACCAGCCCACCAGCCAGAATAACAGCACGATGCCGACGACTCTTTGATTGCGCTCAACGCTCATCGCACAGATCCCCTTCTTCATACCGGCTGAGCAACAGTTCGCCGCGCACATTCTTCATCCGGTAGCACGAGATCATTTCCATCTCCCGGAATCGCGAACGCATCACGATATAGTGCGCATCCGGGCCGACAAAAAAGAGATCGCGGTAATGATTGTAAGTGGCGAAATGCAACGGGAAGTGATTCAACCACAAATAGTAGCGCCGAGTAATGTCCGCATTCTCATAGAACAGACTCGTCTGCGTCAGCGGATGCCGATCCCACCACAGTTCATTGCCGAAGCTGTACATGGTCGGGACCATTTGTTGCACGGCCCAGCGCACAAAGCTGCGGTCCTTGAAGTGAAATTGACGCAGGAACATCAATTGAACGGACGGAACGGCTATTTTGGCCAATTGCAAAAAACACAGGGCGATAACAGCCGTTACGAGCAGATAAAAGCGCCAAAAGCGCGGGTGAACACTGCGAACAACGTGGTACGCAGGATACCTGTGCAGAATTCGATTTACGAAACTGTTGCCTGACGCCATATCCGGTGCCCCACTACACCATCACGCGCTATGGCGTGAAATCAGTCTGCGGGCTGAGTCGCATAATCGTATCCGCAATCAATTTGGCCGCATTCTCGCAATCGTTATAGGAGCAAGTCTCGACCATTGTATGCATGTACCGTGTGGGAATGGCCACCAGGGCGGTCGCCACACCGCTGCGGCTGACCTGTATCGCGGCCGTGTCCGTGCCGCCGGGACGCCCCAGTGAGGTGAACTGGTAAGGTATTTTCTTGGCCTTGGCCGTCTCGATTAACATCCGTCCAAGGACCCGGTTAATGACCGGTCCGGCGTGCAGCAACGGCCCTTTCCCCAGGGATACGTCACCGACCAGACGCTTGTCGATATCGGGCATATCGGAAGCATGCCCGACATCAACGGCAAAGGCGGCTTTGGGTTCAATGCCGAAGGAACTGGTCACCGCACCGCGCAACCCCACTTCTTCCTGGACCGTCGACACGGCGTAGACACCGACATCACTGCCCAACTCACGTTCACTTAAAATCTTGATCACTTCGTTAACCACAAACGCACCGGTGCGATTGTCGGCGGACTTGGAACTGAAACGGTTATTGGCCAACTCAATAAAATTCGGCGCGAAGGTAACCGGATGACCAGGCTGGACGGTTTTCAGGGCATCCTGCTTGTCCTTGGCTCCGATATCCACCCACATCTCTTTGATGGGCAGGACATTCTTCCGCTCCTCCGGCTCAGTCAAATGGATCGCCTTCTTGCCGATCACACCGTCAATATGGCCGGCTTCCGTCAGGACTTTAACTTGCGTTCCCGGCAGGGTGCCCGGGTCGATGCCTCCGATCGGAATCACATGCAAAAAACCCTCATCGTTGATATGCGAGACGATAAAACCGATCTCATCGCAATGCCCCGACAGCATGACTTTAAAAGAGGCCTTCGGGTTCAATACGGCAAAGGCGTTGCCGTGAATGTCTTTGTACGTTTTATGAGCAAACTTCTCCGCACGCTTGATCCACACATTTTGCGGCGCCTCCTCAAAACCGGACGGGCCGCACTGCGAGAGAAGTTCGATAAGAAATTTCTTGGATTCTGCGTTCATGTTTTCTCCTGGCTGTTAGTCTAAGTTTGATCGTCAGCGGATGCTGAAGGTCGCCGTCGGCTTGGCGTTGACTTCCGCGACAAATGAGGCGGTGGTGGTGCTGCAATGAGTTTGAGAATTATCGTCGACTGTCAAAACGACCTTGTAAGAGCCGCTCTTTTCGTAGCGATGCTGGACGAGCGCGCCCTCCTGGACGGTTCCGTCACCGAAAGTCCAGGTATACAATAACGGATCGTCATCGGCGTCGCTGGACGCAGTGGCATTGAATTCAGCGCTCTGTCCCACACAACATGTCAAATTCGGACCGGCGTCGGCAACGGGAGGTGTGTTTATCCGGACTCGCGCCTCGGCACTTGCCGTCGAGCAGGCCGTCCCCTGTCCGTCGTCCACGATAACAGTCACCCGATATTCTCCTCCCTGAGTGTAGGTGTGGCTGACAATCGACGGCCCCTGGCTGACCGTACCGTCGCCGAAGGTCCAATAATATTCCAGTGAATCACCGTCCGGATCGAGCGCGGACGTCGCGCGAAACTCGATTTGATCGCCCACACACGCCAACTTTTCGGCGGTGATGGACACCTGAGGAGCCGCGTTGATGACCACCTTCCGCGTATCCATTGACGGAGGGCACATTTGATTCATTTTATCTTCCACGGTTAACACGGCCTGGTAAGTCCCGGATTTGGAATACGCATAGCTTGTTCGAATCCCCTCCGCAGACTGTCCGTTGCCGAAGTCCCAGCGGCCGTGCAGCGTGCCTTTGAGTTCCGCCGCGGACTGGCGGCCGTCGAAGTCGATTTTCTCTCCGGTGCAGCCCACGACATCAGGCCCGGCCACCGCCTCCGGCGCTTTGCTCAGGCGTACCTGAAAAAAAGCGACATCCGAGGCGCACTCCAATCCGGAATTGTCGTTAACCAGCAATTTCACGTCATATGTTCCGTGCCCGGGATAGGTATGCGAGATTTTGGCTCCGGTCTGCGTCCGACCGTCACCGAGGTCCCAGGTAAATGTCAAATTGTCCGCGTTCGTATCATAGGTGTTGGAAGCATCCAGCTGGACGGTTAAGTCGGCTTCGCGCTGCACGCATTGAAACTTGTTCCGCGGGCCGGCATCGATCCGCGGGGCTTCATTGACGTAGATCATCCGCGTGGCGGTGGCGGTATTGCAGACCGAATGCATGTTATCGTCCACAGTCAGAGTCATTTCATAAGTCCCGCCGATGTTATAGGTTTTTTCGGCCACCGCCTTCTGGGTCGTCAAATGAGTTCCATCGCCGAAGTTCCACAAATAGGATAACGGTTTGCCGGCATCGTCCCGGCTCGGTGAGGCATCCAGTTTTACCGGCATATTGGCGCATACCCGGCTGGGAGACGAGAATTCCACATACGGCGGGATATTAACCTCTACCTCCTGGGTGACACTGTCCTCCGAACATTCGGAGCCGGAATTGTCGGTGATTTTAAGAAGGACCGGATATTTCCCGGACTTTTCGTAGCGATGGTCCACCACCGGCCCCACGGCCGTCCGACCGTCGCCGAAGTCCCAGCTGTAACTGATCTTTTCGTTATTGGGATCAGCAGAGCCGCTGGCATCGAATGTAAACTCGTTGCAATTAGGCGACATGACCGGTTGCGAAATCTCGGAGAAAGCCTCCGGTGCGATTCCGGCCCAGACACAAAGAAAAACAGCCGCCCCCAATATTGATGGAAATAAGGCAGGCACCTTCAAAATCCTTAAAGCTCCGTGATAAGCGGAAAACATAACCTATAATTCACATCCATTTTATCACACCCAAAGATTTCGACAGGATTTAGTTGGGAAATTTTGCGGACTAGTTCTGCATGAGAATGCCCTGCGTCGTCATCGAGAAGCTGGCCGAACCCGTGGAAGTGCTGACCGGAAGGGCGACAATGGAATAGGTGTAGGCGGCCAGCGCGGCGCTGAAATTGTATCCCTGATGGGGTGCACTAAAATAGTCCGTATTCAGATATGGGGGCGTATCGCCCAGCAAGGCGCTGGTCGATGAAGGGTATTGGCTGTTGATGCTGTAATAATTTTCGAGGGCGTTACTGATCGACTTAAGCGTGGCTTTGGCTGCGGATTCATTCGCGGTAATCCGGGCCTGCAGGAGATTCGGGATCGCCAAGGTCGCCAGCAGGGCCACGATAAAAACGACGATCATGATTTCCACTAGTGTGAATCCAGAGCGGTTTATTTTCATAGGCTCAGAATAACATGATTCAAACGGATTGGAAGAAATATTTTATGATTTTTAAGGCGTTAATGTTCTCAGATCAAAAACGTTAGCACCGAGAACACGCATCGTTCCGCTGTCCTGGATGTAGCCAACGATACTCGCACGGGTCAGGTCGATCTTCCCGGGTATATCAATACTGATCTCGCCGCTTTCACTCGTCATCCGGACCGAGGCGAAGCGCCGCACGGTATTATCGTGTTGCAAGAGACGCCCCGCGTTCTCCCCGCGCGCCACGTCGACCTTCAAGCCCCTCTCAACCAAAGCCATATTCAAGACATTGTCGCTGCCGTAGCCGCTGGCTTGATAACCCACCTTCAACTTATCGCGGTCGCGGCGCACGCCGGTCAATATCAACGTCGCCGGTGACGGGGTGGCCAGTGCGCGGTCGATCGCTCGTTGCCCCCGGTCGCGGCGGTATCCGCCGAAGGCATCCATGCCGTTAACAATCATTTGCGGTGTATAGACGGTCTGTTCGCGCAGGGCCTGGGCATAGCGGCGTTGACGATTGCTGAATGCCCGGCTGGCATAGGGATCACGCCAACCCAGATAATCCCAGTAATCCACGTGAAAACCCAGGGTGAAAATCCGCAAGTTCTGCTCCCGGGCCAGCGAAGTTATGTCACGTAAAAAGGTATCGGCGGGCGGACAACTGGAACATCCTTCGGAGGTAAAGAGTTCAACGACGGCAAAGGGCTGATTCCCGTCTTGACGTTCGGCGGCCAACGGCGCTTCGATCCCAGCAAAGAAACTCCCCAGGATGAGGCTGGCCGCAACGGTTAGGCGAAGCAGACTCACTCCGTGGGCCCCTTCTCCTGCTGTTCCGCTTCTTCAAGCGGTTTGTATTCCATGCTGGCTGCGATTTTTTCCTGCCACTCCTTAAATAATTTCTCCGGATGAATGATCAATCGGCTCAGCACTTTCCACGTCCCTTTCAAGAGCCAGACGCAACCGTTAAATATAAAGGTCAGGACATCGGCGATGACGTCGACCTTCTTTTCCAATTCCTTCAGGTCGGCCGGCGTTTCCGGGATCGTCTCCTTTTCCTTGAGCCCCGCCCCTTTTTCCTGCAACGCCTCCTCTTTCTCGATTTCCTTGATCTTCCGTGCAATCTCGGCTGCCTCATCCGTGGGGAAGAATTCTTCGTCCGGAATTTCCTCCTCTTCTTCCTCCTCAAGTTCTTCCGGCAATTCGTACTCAATCGGTTCTTCGGGCGGCTCGTCCTCCCACAGTTCCAACAGAGTATTACTCAGCACGATCAGTTCGTTGAGACCGCCGTACCAGATGGTAATCTCGTTGCGCTTTTTTGTTCGTTCAGCGGTGGAGAAAAAAGAAATGCGCCGCAAAAAGCGGATTTGGTGGCAGTTGTCGCCGAAAGACTTCTTCAAAAACGCTTCGTATTTATTGAGGATATATTCCAGTTCTTCCTTGGAAAGATAAGGAACATTCCGGATGTCCTCAACAAACGCGCGAACCTGGGCGACGTTTTCCTTCTTGGTTACGGCTTCATCCATGATGATTGCTGGGAGTCAAATTTCTTCAATTATACCATAGACCTTTCCTGCGTCTACCCTATCGATCCTAATTTTGCCTATCTGATTGGCAATATTGTGCTTCGTCGCAACATGCACGCGCACATAGTTATCCGTCAGCCCGCTGAACCAGCCGCCTTTCGTCTGCTCGAACAGGACCCGCTGGAAAGTGCCGATCAGGGACCGATAATACGCCTCACGCTGGCGCTGGCCCATGGACCGCAGGATCTTGCTGCGTTCACGGATAACTGCATCCGGCACAGGCGCGGCCGCGCGCCGGCTGCGGGCGAGTTGCCGCTGGGAATAGCTGAACACGTGGTAATAATGGACCGGCAGGGACAGCAGCGCGTCCCGGGTCGCATGGAACTCGGCTTCGCTCTCCCCGGGGAAACCCACAATTACGTCGGTGCCGATACACACCTCGTCAACCGTATCTCTCACCATGCCCACAAATTCCGCAAACTCGGCCAGGGTATATTTACGCTGCATGGCCGCCAGCACGGCGTCCGAACCGCTTTGCAAAGGGATGTGCAGATGCCGGCAAAGTTTGGAGGTCTTGTTCATACGGCTGAAAAGCTCGCGGGGAATGGTGGTCGGTTCGATCGAGGAAATCCTGATCCGCTCCAATCCGGAGATATCCTCCAACGCATTGATGACATCCATAAATCCGTAAGCGCCGTACCGGTAAGTTCCGACATTGATGCCTGTTACGACCAATTCCCGGTGCCCGGCTTCAACCAACAACCGCGCTTCGCGCAAGATATCCGGGAAGACTCGGGAGCGGGCGCGGCCGCGGGCGTACGGGATCTCGCAAAAAGAACAAAAGAAATCGCAACCGTCCTGAATCTTGATATTGGCCCGGGTGCGGTGTTCGCGCAGACCGGCTACCGGCGAA
The DNA here is from genome assembly GCA_020429915.1 of Candidatus Omnitrophota bacterium. GTDB lineage: Bacteria > Omnitrophota > Gorgyraeia > Zapsychrales > Zapsychraceae > JAGOSC01. The sequence goes on from JAGQKV010000002.1 coordinate 381,225, forward strand.
ACGAACGGATCACGGGATATGGTCGGGGTGATCACCTGCGGTTCCGTTTGGGACTCGAATTCAGATACGATGGCCGCCAAATCCATTTTGCGTTGGTTGCCGACGACCCATTGCACATTCGGCAAAGACAGCAACTGATCCTTCTGGATCTGCGCCTGACAGCCGATCAGGGCGATACGGACACGCGGATTGATGCGGCAGGCTTTATTTACCAGACGGCGTGCGTCCGCATCACCGTTCTCCGTGACAGTACACGTATTGATGACAGCGATATCCGCCGGTTCGTCAAAGGATACGACGCGGTATCCGTCGCGGTCGAAGGCGGTCTCAATGACCGCGGTTTCGCTTTGGTTCAGACGACATCCCAGCGTGTAAAAGGAAACCGTGGTGAGTTTTTTATTTAAGGTGATCATAGCAACTAAAAAACAATAGTCCCCAACCGATCAGGAACGACACGCCCCCCAACGGAGTGATCGGCCCGAACCATTTGATGTGGGTGACGGCCAGACAATACAGGGACCCCGAAAACAAAATGATGCCCGCGACCATGAAATATCCGGCCGAGGTCACCTTGGGATCCGAACTGACGGACGTCAGCCAGGCAACGACGAACAGGGCCAGGGCATGAATAAATTGATAGAGCACGGCGGTCTGATAGACCGACAAATGGTACTCCGAGAGTTTTCCCCTGAGGGCATGCGCACCGAAGGCGCCCAAGGCCACGGCAAGGAACATAAATAAACTTCCCAGCTTAATCCAAATCATAGCTCCCCTCACTTTCCGGCATGACAACTGATCCATTCTACGGCCTCGGCCAACCCGGCACAAGTAACTTTCACACGATCGTCAAATTGCGGATTGTCGGTGGCTCCGCGCTTACAAAAGGTTTGAATCAGCCGCGTATTGACCGCCAAGTCGGGCTCGGTCAATATTTCTTCTTTTGCATACGGTCGCGTCAAGGTCTTCGCCGGATCGAAAATAATTTCATGCCGTCGGTACTCGCCTGAACCAAGCCGCACGCTGCACAGGATCCGGGCCGAACGGATCAGCGGAAAGGCGATCGTCCCCTCCATGCCGTTGCGGACCACAATGCTGGCCGGATATCCGGCCCGTTCACAGATAGTCAGCATTTTCTCTCCGTAGGGCGGGTGGAATGCCGAGGCGACCATAAGCTCCGCGCGGCACGGATCGACAAAACGCTCCAGGGTGGCCAAAAAAGGACGCTTGATGATCTCGCGCCGGATCTCCACCCAGCGATCCAAAGCCGGCGATAAAGCCGCCTGATCGAGAAACCAGCCGTAGGGGTGATCCTCATCGGTTAAGTCCTGATTCCCGGACAGAAATCGCGCGTCCAGGGCATCGGCCACGGCCTTCAGGTTGTTGCCGAATTTCGGTCCGCCGCTCCGCCCGCACATCCCCACGACGCGGAAACCCCGATGCTGCAAATCGCGCATCACCAGCGGTGTAATCATATAGGAGCGCCGCACGCCGTCAAACGGTTCGGCCAGATTCATTACCGGTCTTCCAGGCGGGACCGGGGTTTGAAACGCGGGTTCAAAGGTGTCGCGGATACTGGCGAGCAGGCCTTCGTATTCGTCCGGAGTCTCATACCGCACACGCAGCACGGACGCGGCCATGCCGCAAATCGCCTCGGCCGCATCCGGAGCGAACAGATAACGCCCCAGATTCCGGGCCTCATCCACGTTTAATTCTTCACCGGCCAGGAGCCTGGCGCATATAGCGTGAATCGGCTCCGGAGCGGCTCCGGCCAGGAGATCCGCCAGAGCAGCCGGATCATCCAGCACCGGTTTGCCGAAAAACGCGTTCAGCCGCCGCTCGTTCGTATCCGGCCCCTTCATGACTAACCCCGCCATAAAGGCCCCGAGGACAGCCCCGGGTACCCGGCCGGCTCGTACTTCGGCGCCGATGCGGTCTACCAGGTCCGCAGACAGCAGGCGGCTGCCCTTACGGCCCACTCCGACGTGCTTAATTCCTTCCTGTGTTGCCGATAATTCCATTTTCGTCATATCCTGTTCTTCTGCCTTTATTTCCGCAGCTATTTTGAGTATACTAGTACTACTTCGCCGGGGAAGCTGACGGAGGCAATGATTTGCTTTCCGTAAAATCATAGATTATACTACAAATTTCCTAATTTGGGGAGGTGGCCATGCCTAGTATGCCGCCGGGCCTTATCTTGCTGATATGCGGCCTGAGCTTATTTGCCTGGTTTATGATCGGCGAACGTAAAAACTTCGGTGAAAAGCTCATGTCCATCGTAATCGTTGTCGTCCTTTTTGTTTTGTACCGTTTGTGCAACGGAGACACCCTGGGTAATATGCTCTCCATCGCACGGGACTGGATTTTTTCGAGATAATATGCAAATCGGATCCATCAATATCGACCAGCCGGTCATGCTCGCTCCCATGGAGGACGTGACCGACCTTCCGTTCCGGGTCATCTGCCGCGAAATCGGCGCGGACGTGGTCTATACGGAGTTCACCAGCTCAGAAGCAATCATCCGCAACATCCCCCGGGCGATCAACAAGATCGAGGTGTGCGATCAGGAACGGCCGGTGGCCATTCAGATCTTCGGCGGCGTGGAAGAAAACATGATGGACGCCGCGCGTATGGCCGAAAGTCTGGGCCCTGATTTTATCGACATCAACTGCGGCTGCTGGGTTAAGAACCATGTCGCCCGCGGTCAAGGCGCGGCCCTTCTCAAGGATCTTCCCCATTTTGAAAAGATTGTGCGTTCCACCGTCAACGGCACAGACCTGCCTGTGACGGTCAAGACCCGCCTGGGTTGGGATGAGGACAACATTGTCATCCTGGACGTCGCCCGGATGGTCGAGGACGCCGGTGCCAAGGCCCTAACCGTACACTGCCGGACCCGCAGCCAAGCCCACAACAAGGCCCCTGCCGAATGGAGTTGGCTGACAAAAATCAAGCAGGCCGTCTCCATTCCGATTGTTGGTAACGGCGACGTAACTTGTGCCGAAGACTGCCGGCGCATGCTGGAGACCGGCTGTGACGGAGTAATGATCGGCCGTGCCGCGATCGGTAATCCATGGATATTTCGCGAGTGCCGGCAGTACCTGGATACCGGGATCGTCCCTCTTCCGCCAACCCTGAATGAGCGCATTGAAGTCTGCCTGCGTCACCTGAAGATGGCCGTGGAACTGAAAGGTCTCCGGGGCGGCTTGAAACCCTTCCGCAAATTCTACGCCGGCTATCTGCACGGCCTGCCGAATGCGGCGAAACTCCGCGGTGAGCTGATGCGGCTGGACAGCTACCAGGAAATTTCCGACCGCCTCTACCGTTTTCTGGATGAAAGCGCCGCTTGCCAAGCCTGTTGGGTTTGATTTTGGTTGCATTTCCAATCCGGCTTGTTACAATGACAGACGTCATCAATACATAATCAGCAGCGCCAAGATATTTCTAATTTCGAATGAAACAGTATGACGTCATCGTTATCGGTTCGGGCGGGGGATCGAAAATCACGACCCCGGCCTCAAAGCTCGGACTGAAAGTCGCCGTAATCGAAAAAGACCGATTGGGCGGCACCTGCCTCAACCGGGGATGCATACCCTCAAAGATGTTGATCCATCCAGCCGACGTGGCCCAGGAAATCCGCGACGCGGCGCGCTTCGATATCCACAACAATCCCAACTTTACCGTCGATTTCAATAAGCTCGTCACACGCATTTCCAATACCGTCGACGCCGATTCCTACGGAATATCGGCCGGTTACGGAAAGAATCCCAACATTGACTTTTATCACGGCACGGCGCGTTTCACCGCCGACAAAATCATAGCCGTTAACGGTGAGGAACTCACCGCCGACAAGATCTTTGTGGCCGTCGGTTCAAGACCGGGGATCCCCGACATCCAGGGGATTACCGAAACTCCCTACTGGACAAGTACCGAGGCCCTGCGAAACACCGCGTTGCCGCGTAAAATGACGATCATCGGCGCCAGCTACATCGCTGTCGAGCTCGGACATGCCTACGGCGCTCTGGGAACGGAAGTACATTTTCTGGTGCGTTCGCGTTTTCTCCGCCAGGAGGATCAGGAAACGGCGGCCGAATTTTCCCGCGTTTTTGCGCAGCGGTATGACTGTCACTTCGGAGCCGTGCCAGAGAGAGTGGAACATCGCAACGGCCGGTTCCGCGTGGCGTACCAACAGGACGGGGATTCCAAAACCATGATGTCCGACGCGCTACTTATCGCCACCGGAGTTGTCCCGAATACCGATACGCTGGACCTTCACAATACCAGCATGGAATTGACGGACGAAGGGTATATCCGGGTTGACGATTACCTCTGCACCAGCATCCCCGGGGTATACGCCATGGGCGACTGCATCGGACGGCATTTTTTCCGCCACACCGTTAATTTTGAAGGAGAATATCTCTTTCGTTCCGTGTTCAAGGAGTCCGACCCGAAACCTTTGCGATACCGCCCGGTCCCCCATGCGATTTTCTCCAATCCGCAGGTGGCCGGTGTCGGCAAGACCGAGGAAGAACTGAAGGCCGAAGGCGTCGAATACGTGGCTGCCGTCAATCCGTACAAAAAAAGCGCCATGGGAATGGCCTTGCTGTCGGACCACGGTTTTTGTAAACTGTTGCTTTGTGCGCGGACCCGAAAGATTCTGGGAGCTCACATCGTCGGCCCGGAAGCATCGAATATGCTCCACATGATTATCGCCTTTATGAACAAAGACGGCACCCTGGACGATCTGCTCAACATGATCTACATCCATCCCGCCCTACCCGAGATCGTTCGCAATACGGCCCGCAACGCCCAGGCCGAGTTCGACAAAAGAGTAGCCCAAACCGTGAGCGGTTAATCCATGCGCGACTCCAAGCACGCCATCGAAATCGATCAACTGACCAAATATTACGGCAATCAGCAGGCCTTGCAAAATGTCACCCTGCGGGTTCGGCGCGGGGATTTTTTCGCCTTTCTCGGCCCCAACGGCGCCGGCAAAACCACAACGATCAATGTGCTCACCGGCCTGTCCAATTTTCAAGGCGGACACGCCAAGATCTTCGGGTACGATACCCGCCGGGAATATCTCTTCGCCCGCCGGCTGGTCGGACTGTGCGCGCAGGAATTCAATTTCGATCCTTTTCTCAAAATCCGTGACTTACTGGTTTTTCAAGCCGGTTATTTCGGGATCCTCCCGCCTAAGGCGGCGCGCCGGGCCGACGAACTCCTGAAGCGCTTTAATCTGTACGATAAACGCAACGTCAAACACCGGGCCCTCTCGGGCGGGATGAAAAAACGCCTGCTGTTGTGCCGCGCCCTTATCCATGATCCGGAAATCATCATCCTGGATGAACCGACAGCCGGCTGCGATTTGGAATTGAAATTTCAGATTTGGGACTACCTTAAACAACTCAACGATGAAGGCAAAACCGTCTTTCTCACTACGCATTATATGGAAGAAGCGGAAAAACTTTGCAAAACCATCGGCATCATTAACCACGGACAAATCGTCCGCATCGGTGAGAAAAAGAGCATCCTCCAGGATAAATCCCTACAGGATGTGTTTATGGAAGTGACGGGACTCGAATGATTACGAATCCGATCGGCACCGCCTCGCTGGCCAAACGCGAGATATTCCGCTTTCTGTCGGTTTCCACCCAAAGCGTTTTTCCGCCGGTGCTCACTTCCACGCTGTTTATCTTCGTTTTCGGTGTAGCATTGGGCAACCGGATCGATTTCAGCTCAACGGGATTGACCTACCTTACTTTCATCGTCCCCGGGTTGATGACAATGCACCTGATTTCCACTTCTTATGAAAACACCTCATTTTCCCTGTTCTTAGGCCGCTGGCACAATCACATTCAGGAGATCCTGCTTTCGCCGTTGTCGTATTTAGAAATGGTCCTCGGCCTCTTGGCCGGCGGGGTGATGCGGGGCGTGATGGTTTGCACCGGAATTTATCTGGTATCGCTAATTTTCGGGAACATCCCGGCGCTGCATCCGATGCTGCTGCTTTATTTCATGGTCATGATTTCCGTCATTTTCTCATGCGTGGGCATGATCGCCGCGTTGTGGGCGGAAGATTTCAATATGCTCAACATGTGGAATATCTATATCATCTTCCCGTTGGTCCTCCTCGGCGGAGTCTTTCATCCGATCCACCTTCTCCCCGCGCTCGTTCAGGACATCTCCAAATTCAATCCGATGTTCTACCTCGTCCAGGGCATGCGGTTCAGCGTCACCGGCGTATCCGACATTTCGGTACTGATCAGCGCGCTGGTGACCTTGGGCATGGCACTCCTCTTCTTTCTGATCAGCGTCTGGCTTTTCAAAATCGGCTACAAATTACGCACCTGACTTTTCCCATTCGGCGGGAGTGTGCGCGCTGATACCCAAGGCGTGTATTTGCGCCCGGAGCGGCACGACAGCGCGATACACCAGGCGATGGCGGGCGACGGAATTCTCCCCTTCAAAAAGATCACTGACCACGGTCACCAGATAATGTCCGCCGCCGGATTCGCGGGCTCCGGCGTGATGGGCATGCTGTGCGGTTAGGTCATCCACGTGAACATGGGACGCCGCCAGCTCACTTCGCAGCAGCTGCTCGATCCGGGTCTTCAATGTGGGCGGGTAAGCGTTTGTCAAACGGGGCCATCCAATCCAGGAAACTTTGCGATGTGCGGATTTGAGTTAAGTCCGTTTCGGGTGATATTTTGAGCTGATATTCCCGGCCGTTGATCGAATGCCAATTTTCGGCATAAACCTTGGCTCCCGGAATCCCCGAGCGCCGCGCCAAGTAGTGCGCAAACTGCAAAATGAATCGGGGGCGGGTCTTCATCACGATAAATTGGCGGAAATTAATCAAGCCTTCCTCCGGCTTAATTTTCTCACCCGTGCGCGGATCGACGATATACATCTTCAGATTCGCCCGCTCCCGTTTGAGAATCATGCGCCAGGCAAAATGTTCTCCCTGCGATGTCCAGAATATATCCCCGGGGTACAGATGATGCCTCAGCGGCAACGCGATCTGGACCGCCGCGTACAATCCGAGAAGAATCGGCACCCAGCACCGCTGCCGGGCCGTCGGATCCGTCGATTCGGGTGTGGACACCTTGCAATAATATTTCAGAAAACGATTTCGCGTAGGCCAGTCCGAGTTGAAGAACACGACCAAAGAGAACATCATCAAAAAGGGAAATATCAAAATGTTCGGAAAAATCAGGTGATTGCAACTGTGAAAGAAAATGGAGACCAGCGCGGCGTATTTGCGCGTGGCGCGATTAATCAAGAAAAAAGGCACCAGCAAATCAAACATTGCCCCGCCATAGATCATCAAATAAATAAACACGTCAAGGCCGTACAGCGGCGACAATACCCCCCCTTTGCCCGCCGCCGCTCCGGCCCGCAGCAGGTGCCGGACCGGTTCACCGTACCACCAGTCCCAGTTGAGCTTCGCAAGCCCCGCATAGAAATACACCACACAAAACTGAAAACGGATCAGATAAACGTGCCAACTGAAACACGGAACCGTCCGCTCTGGCGCCCGGAAGACAAAGCAATAGTTGGCCGGCGTAAACCATAACAACATCCCGGTGAGAAAGGTCAGATAGTAATGATTTTTATAATAGGCCGCATCGATCAGGAAGGTGTAGAGGTACAGACAGAGGAAGGCGCCCAGACAGGTTCGGAAACGGATTCCGAGCAATATCCCAACGGCCAGCACCGCCATCAGCCCGTGAACAACATACATCCCGGCCCCCGGCAACGGATGTATCCAGGAAAGTCCCGGGTAGGAGAAGTGAAACTCGGGCTCAATAAAATTGACGGCGATATGGGGCCACTGATCCCATAAGTGCACCAGCAGGATAACCCCGTACAACAGACGGAACAACCCCAACGCGGCTGGATGTGCCGGCCGGAACAAAAATTCGTGTATGGTCTTCATCTTGCCCCAAAAAGGTTTCGATTTCCGATGGTAATTAGTGTAACATAATCACATATCATTCAAACCAAAATATCAAAATAAGATACTCGTATGCGATTAAGTTTGAATGCGCAAATCTTGACCGGGGCTCTCGCCGGGGTTGCCTTCGGATTTCTCCTAAACTGGCAAGGAACTCAGTCCGGTTGGTCCGCGACCAGCCTCCAGGTGTGCGGAACGGGCGGAAAACTCTTTGTTTCCCTGTTAAAAATGATCCTGATCCCGCTGGTCTTTACCTCCATCGCGGTCGGGATCGCCAACCTCCGGGCTCACGCGCAAATGCAACGGGTTTGGAAACTCGCCCTGCTCTACTACGTCTCAACCACCATGTTGGCGGTTTTGCTCGGCCTGACCGTGGTAAATATATTCCGTCCCGGCGAGGGCATTGAGATCGGCATGTTCCAGGAAGCCATGTCTCACTCCAGCATCCAGCAGCTCACCGTCGGAGAATTTATCAAGAATTTTCTCGCCAATCTTTTTATCAATCCCATTCAGGCCATGGCCGAGGGCCAGGTGCTTCCCACCATAATCTTTGCGATGTTCCTCGGTATCGCGTTGGTCGTCATGGGCGACAAGGCCGGCACGACCCTTAACCTCCTGAATGAACTCTTTGAACTGATTATGCTGATCGTCAACTGGATCATGGTCATCCTGCCGGTGGGGATTTTCTGTCTGCTGACCAAGCTGGTCGCCACCCAGGACCCCTCCCTGTTCGCCGCCCTGGGAAAATTCATGCTGGTGGTCATCGGGGCCACGCTCTTTCACGGCTTTGTCACGCTTCCGGTATTGCTGATCGTCTTTACGCAGATCAAGCCCCTGGACTATTATCGAGGGGTCCGGGAGGCCCTGGTTACGGCCCTGTCAACCAGTTCGTCTTCAGCCACCCTCCCTATCACCTACCGCTGTCTCGAAGAAAACCTTGAGGCGGATAAGGATGTGGCCGGCTTTGTCCTGCCGTTGGGGGCCACAATTAATATGGACGGCACGGCGATGTACGAGGCCGTGGCGGCTATCTTCGTGGCCAATCTGGTCGGCGTTGATCTGCATCTCGGTCAGCAGCTCATGGTGTTTTTCATGGCTATCCTGGCCTCGGTGGGGGCGCCGGGCATCCCCAGCGCGGGGATGGTGACCATGGTCATGGTCCTCCAATCAGTTGGGCTGCCGGCCGAAGCCATCGCCATTTTGCTCCCCATCGACCGGCTGTTGGATGCGATCCGCACCATGGTCAACGTCAAAGGCGACACCATCGGCACCCTCATCGTGGATCAACACACCGCATAAACTCAAATAAAAACTGGACACTCCCTGCAAAATGGGACATAATACCCACAAATTATGTGTATATAAACGTATTTGCTTATGAATCCCATTCAAACAACAGCAACCATGTCCCCCGCGATGTCCTCTCTGATCGGCCGAATCCAGGCGAAACAAGCGCTGATCCACAAGTGGCTCACCTCTTATGAAGGCTCCAAGGAACTCCCGATCTACTCTTCGGTCGATATACGCGAATCCGGATTCAAGATGGCCGTGGTGGACACTAATATTTTTCCGGCCGGCTTCAATAATCTGTGCGAACACGGTCAGGCCGATGCGGTGCGCTATATTAAACAAGCCATCGAGCGGCGCGTGGCCGGTTGCCGTAACATCCTGATCGTGGCGGAGGAACACACGCGCAACACATGGTATCTCGAGAATATCCGCATCTTGCAGGAGATCACCGAGAAAGCCGGCTTCAACGTCAAGATCGCCACCTTTCTTACGATCCAACCCGACTTTTGCGAAAAGACGCGTTTCGTCGAACTGGAAACGGCCACCGGCCATCCGGTCCGCGTTCATTGCTTTCGAAAGATTCTGCAAGATTATGAAGCGGGTCGCGAAAGCTTCTGTTTGATTATTCTCAATAACGATCTGAGTACCGGCATTCCGGATATCCTTAAAGAGGCCAATGTCCCGATCTATCCCTCCATTGCCGCCGGCTGGCACTCACGGTTAAAGTCGCATCATTTTGCGCACACGGCTGACCTCATGAAGGAATTTGCCGCCATCATCGATGTCGATCCGTGGCTGTTGACGTGTCAGTTCCAGGAAGTCAGCCCCATCGACATCAATGTAGAATCCGACCGGCACCGCTTGGCAGACGCCGCCGCCGGGCTGTTTGCGGATATCGCTAGAAAATATCGTGAGCACCACATCAATGAAAAACCCTACATTGTCCTGAAAAGCAATTCCGGTACCTACGGCATGGGTGTCATGGCGATTGAAGATGCCGCCGATATTTTGCATTTGAACCGCAAAAAGCGCAATTCCATGTCCGTCGGCAAGAGCTCGCAGGCCATCTCCCAATTTCTGCTCCAGGAGGGCGTCCCGACCATATACAATGTGGCGCAACAGGTCAGTGAGGTTGTGATTTATCAAATCGAAAACAATCTCATCGGCGGTTTTTACCGCATGCACGGTTCCAAGGGGCAGCGGGACAATCTCAACTCTAAAGGAATGAGTTTTCAAACCATCTGCCCGCACTCGGCAAAATACGGCGACTGCGTGGCGCATCCCGATATCAATATGTTTGACGTGTACCGCATTCTCGCCCGGATCGCCGGGATCGCCGCACACCGGGAGATTATACAGCTCAAATCGAAGGCCTAAAACCGCGAGGTGACTATGAATTTTGTCTTTCTGGTAGACAAGTATGAGCAGTGGGACATCGATAAGGATACATCCTTCTGTTTCATGTTAGGTGCCGCCCGGCGCGGCCATGCGGTGTACATCCTCAACGAAGGCGGCATTACCCGTAAGAACGGACGGATCCTGATGTGCGTCAACCGGATTACCCCGCAACGTGATCCGGCTAATCCGTTCGGAGAAGTCACCGGATTGATCCTGACGGAAGGGCAAATCGATGCCGTCTTTATCCGGACCGATCCTCCCTTTGATGAAACGTACTTGATGCAAACATGGATGCTCGACCTGCTCCCCAAACACATTCCGGTCATTAATGAACCCTCGGGCCTGCGCGAATGCAACGAAAAAATCTGGGCGACCCAGTTTCCTGAACTCATGCCGCCCACACTGGTTTCACAGCAAGAAAACGAGATCCTGCAGTTTATCGATGAAAACGAATTGGTGGTCGCCAAACCGGTCAACGGATTCGGGGGCCAAGGTATCATCCGCCTGTCGAACACCAATTATGTGGAGGAAAGCCTCATCAAACTCACGCGCCGTTGGTCACAGGAAATTATTGTGCAGAAGTATATTCCCGAGGCGGAGCAAGGCGACAAACGCATCCTTCTGCTCAACGGCGAACCGATCGGTGCGGTTCTGAGGGTCCACGGCCCCCACGATTTTCGCAATAATTTCATGTCCGGCGGATCCGCCCATCCCGCCGAGATTACACTGCACGAACTGGACATCTGCCAAACGCTCAAACCGCATCTCCAGGAAAAAGGACTCTACTTTGTCGGGATTGATGTCATCGGCCCTTATCTGACGGAAGTCAACGTAACCTCTCCCACCTGCGTGCAGGAAATCAACAAGCTGAATAACGTGCAACTGGAAGACCAGGTGATCGACTTCACCGAAAAACTTATTGACCAATTCCGGTCTCCCAGTACAATATGAGCGGTTATCCCGAGGAAAGGACGCTTGTATGCCCAATCTGAATCTCTACTACTTGGAGACGTGTCCCTACTGCCGTAAAGTCCTCCATTTCATGGATGAAAACGGCATCCAACTGGGAATGAAAAACGCATCCGCGCATCCGGAACTGCGCGCCGAGCTCAGCGCAAAGGGCGGCCGCTCCCAGTTCCCGGCTCTTGAAATCGACGGTGAGATCATGTACGAATCCGATGACATCATCGTCTGGCTCAAGGAGAATTACTCCCAATGACACTCGATCAAATCAAACGCATCATCGAAGAACATGTGCCTGACTGCCGGGCCATCGTGCTGGACCCGTACAATGACGGAGAACACCTGCAGGCGCTGGTCATATCACCGGAGTTTGAAGGAAAAATGTTGGTCAAACAGCATCAAATGGTTATGAAACCCCTCAAAGAAGCCTTTGCGACCACCGTACACGCGCTCGGACTGAAGACGTTTACACCGTCGGAGTGGGAAAAAGTACGGCAGGATTTTGGGTATTGAACAAGGAGAATATTATGGACGACGCTTTGAAAGCCAGAATAGAAGACGCCATCAAAAGCAAAAAGATTTATCTCTTCATGAAAGGAACACCCGAACAGCCGATGTGCGGTTTTTCAAGTCAGGCCGTCAACCTGTTGCTTCATTACAAGGCGGATTTCGGCTCAACCAATGTCTTGGCAGACGATGATATCCGTCAGGGCATCAAGGAATATTCCGACTGGCCGACCATCCCTCAACTCTACGTCAACGGTGAGTTTATCGGCGGTTGCGATATTATGACCGAGATGCACCAAAAGGGTGAACTGGAAAAGGTCCTGGCGGGTTAAGTCTTGGTGATCGCGGCGATTTGCCGGATATTTTTGTAGGTATAAATTGCCGAAGAGTGCCCGTCGTTCCAGGCGATGGCAATGCCGTAGTGTCCCAGCGGTGTGATCTCCTTGGCCGCGATATCCGCCCGAATGTCATCCGCAGTGATGATCCGCTCACCGGTCATTTCGTTAACGCTCAAGGCATCCTGGGAAATCAACCGCAAATCGAAATTCTTCACCTGCCAGCGCTCTCCCCCGCTCCAACTCAATGTGACATACCGGTCGTCGAAGTCAATCCGGGGAACCGTGCGGGTATCGGACTTGATCCGCTCCAGCTGAGTTTGCATCGCCCGGACGCTTTGCTCGATAAACGCCTGCTCGGGACCATCCTGCAGCCCTTTGCTGAGACTGTCGGTGAGGGGGATGTCGGCCAATACCGGCACGCCGAACCGCTCTCCCAGTTCGGCCGCTTTGCTCGTTCCGAACACATACATTTTCTCGCCTGCGCCCGTATCCAGAAACGCCATGTTCTCGATGATCCCGATGATCGGGACTTCCACCTTTTCAAACATGATGATTCCGCGCGCCACGTCCAGCAATGACAAGGTGTGCGGCGTGGTGACGATGACCGCGCCTGTAAGACGGATGGTTTGCGTGATTGTCAGCTGGATATCACCCGTGCCGGGCGGCATATCAATTAACAAATAATCCAGCTCTCCCCAGTCCGTACCGATCAGGATCTGCTGAATGTAGCGCGTCACGACCGGCCCGCGCATAACCGCGGGTTGATCGCCGAGAAGAAAGCCGAATGACATCAGCTTCAAGCCCTGGCAGTCGACAGGCACCAACTGTTGATTTTCCTTGGCGTAGACTTTGGCCTGCTTCAGATGAAAGAGCGTCGGAATGGACGGTCCGAATAAATCCGCGTCCATAATACCGACCCGGTGGCCCTCCAGCGACAACTGACGGGCCAGGTGCGCCGTCATGGTCGATTTCCCGACGCCCCCCTTGGCCGACGACACGGCGATGATATTTTTGACCTTGTTAATCGGTGCTTCCGCGGGAATCGAGTCCCGTACGGCAGCCGGTCGCTGTTGAATGACCTTGCCCAGGACTTCGGTCACACCCGGGATCGTCTTGACGGCTTCCTCCGCCTTCATTTTAATCTCATGCGCCACCGAAGCCGAAGCGCTGCTTAGGACCAGGTCGAAAGAAACTCGTCCGTCTTCCACGGTAATGTTGCGGACAATGCCATCCTCCACAATGTTCTTGTGGCTGGCGGGATTGAGCACGGCTTGCAAGGCCGATTGAGTTTTACTGACGGTAACGCTCATAAGTCAAACTTTATACCGATCAAGCTCTTCCTCGCTCGGCTTGACGGCCTGGATGGTGTGAATGTCGTTTCGGTTGCGGGCGCTCCAGTAGCACGCTTCGACCGGGGGGTGGTCCTTATATTTCGAAAAGCGTTGTACGATCCCGGCGCACAGCGCCAGGATGGTGTCGTCCGGAGACGGCCCCTTGAGGATCAAAGTCGGCCCCAGATTATCCGGTAATTGCATAATGATGTCGTCGGGATGAGCAAAGTGAAGCAGGCCGTCGTTTTCCTCTTTATCCCGTCCGGCGATGCATTTAAAATCCTTGTTCAGCCGGTAATGACGTCCCCACTTCAACGAGATGGTCTCACGGAAGTTACGATAACCGTAACGAAACGTATCCTTGATACGCCGGGAGAAATTTTCATCCGTCAACAAGCAACCACCAGCAGGCGAGCTGTACCCTTGGAGATTAAACTTTTCGGCCATGTCAAGTTGCTCTTTACGGGAGCGTCCGTTCAGAGACAGCAGACGGTCGCGATCGACCAACCCTTCCCGTTCCACATCCGTCGGATCCAGGAACTGGGCACTGAGCGGTCTCAGAAGTTTGCCCTGTAATCCTGTGTGTTCTTCAATCAGGCGCATGGCCTCACGCCGCTGCGACATCGGCCGCTGCCCGATGACCTCGCCGGTGAAGACAAAGTCGGCGCCGATGTGGCGCATGTATTGCGCTGCCCGGGTGAACATATGGATCCGGCAGTCGATGCAGGGATTCATCGCGGTGCCCCGTCCGAAACGGGGCTTGCGGACGATCTCCAGATAGCGTTCATCCAGTTGCAGGGTGATGAATTTGATCCCGATACTGTGCGCGGCGGCGGTGGCAAAGGCCTTGTCACAGCAGCCCCACGGCATGGCAAAAAAAACGCCGTGGACGTCTACGCCCAAATCTTTCATGACTTTCGCGGCTAACGTGCTGTCCAGACCGCCGGAAATCAAACCCACGCCTTTGGGGACTCTCGGGGAGTTTTGTTTAATCATATAGGCCTCAAATTTTCTCAATAATATCCGATCTGAATATTGATTGCAAGGATAAATATCTTGCATTCAGAAGACGATTTGTTATAATACCGATTCAAATTACTAGCATTATTGACTTTAGGAACCCCATATGGCACGCAAAACCACCCGCTCCAAGACGCTAAAAACCACCCGTAAAAAAACCGCCAAGGCCGCAGCCCCCGCCCCCCAGAATCAGCAACTCACAGGGGCGGAAGCACTTATTAAGTGTCTGGAAGCCCACGGCGTGGAATATATCTGGGGCCTCTCCGGAGGCGCCGCCATTCCCATTTTCGATGCCCTCGTTGGCTCGAAGATCAAGCTCATTCTGGTCCGTCATGAGCAGGGCGCGGCCCACATTGCCGACGGGTATGCCCGGGCGACGGGCAAACCGGGCGTGGTTCTGGTGACCAGCGGACCGGGCGCTACCAATACTGTGACCGGAATCATGACGGCCCAGATGGATTCCGTGCCGATGATCGTGCTGACCGGGCAAACCATCTCCCCGATGCTGGGCAAGGACGCCTTCCAGGAATCGGATATTTTCGGCATCACAATGCCGGTGGTGAAGCACAGCTATCTGGTCAAGAAGACTAACGACATTCCGCGTATTGTCAAAGAAGCGTTTCATATTTCAAATACCGGCCGCCCCGGTCCGGTCCTGATCGACTTACCGAAGGACATCACATCGGCACCCTTTTCCGGTGATTCATTGGACCCGAAAATGGATCTTCCGGGCTTTAATCCTCCCGATAAGGGCAAGGTGTCGGACATTAAGCGCATCGCGAAATTGTTTAATGCCTCCAAAAGGCCGTTGCTGCTGGTGGGCCACGGGGCCATCATTTCCCGTGCGTCCGAGGCCGTTAAAAAGCTAGCCAAGAAGATGCACTGCCCGGTCACCAATACCCTGCTTGGTAAGGGGTGTTTTCCGGAAACCGATCCGTTGTCGCTGGGTATGCTCGGGATGCATGGGACCGCCTACGCCAACAAAGCGCTGACCCGTTGCGACCTGATTTGCTCAATCGGATCCCGGTTCGATGACCGTATCAACGGCAACAATGCTGAATTCTGTATCGGCGCCAAGAAAATTCATATTGATATCGATCCGGCTGAAATGGGCAAGATCGTGCAATGTGATGCCACCGCGGTGGGCGACGCGCGTCTTATTCTCGAGGAACTCATCAAGCACGTCAAGCCTCTGGACACCAAGGACTGGCTGAAGGAACTGGATTTTTATAAGAAAGAGTATCCCCTCAAATTTTCAGACGACAAAGGCCTGACGGCGCAACGGGTCCTTTATGATCTGCAGCAAATCACCAAGGGGAAAGCGATTATCGCCACGGACGTGGGCCAGCATCAGATGTGGGCGGCGCAATTCAATCTGACCCTTAAAGGTGAAAAGTGGCTCAGCTCCGGCGGTGCCGGCACCATGGGTTACGGATTCCCCGCGGCGATCGGGGCGCAGTTCGGCTGTCCCAAGGATCTCGTTGTGGCGGTCGTCGGGGACGGCGGTTTTCAAATGACTCTTTTTGAATTGTCGACGATCTTCATCCACAAACTGCCCGTCAAGATCGTGGTTATCGACAATAAGTACCTCGGCATGGTTCGGCAATGGCAGGAACTCTTTTTCGACAACCGCCTCAGCGGCGTCGATCTGGAAGGAAATCCGGATTTTGTCAAACTCGCTGAAGCTTACGGCGTGAAAGGTTTTCATATCAACAAGGTGGCGCACTGCCACGAACGGCTCGCCGAAGCGCTCAAATACAAAGGACCCGCTTTGATCCACGCGGAAGTTATCAAGGAAGACAACGTGTTTCCGATGATCCCGGCCGGTAAATCCGCCTATCAAATGATCATTGAACCGCCTTCCAAGGACCAGAAACTTGAAAAACCGACAGGTAGCACCTAATGGAAACCAAGAACAATATTCATACCATCAGTCTTTTCGTTGCCAATAAACCCGGCGTCCTGATCCGTTGCGCGCAGGTCTTTGCCCGCAGGGGATTCAATATCGACTCCCTCGTCGTCTCACCGGCGGTGAATCCTAAGTTTTCCCGCATGACCATTACCGCCCAGGGAGATCCGGACACACTGGAACAAATCATCAAGCAGTCAGCGAAACTGATCGACGTCGTTCACGCCGAGGAGCACTCCGAAGAGGAAACGATCACCCGCGAATTTGCCCTCTTGAAGGTTAAGCACACTCCTTCCGCCTTGACCAAGATCAAAAAGATGCTGCCGATTTACAACGCCCGCATCGCGGATCAAAGCGATAAGGTCGTGGTGATTGAACAGGCCGGCACCTCGGGCGAACTGGACAGCTTTGAGAAAGAAATGAAGCCGTTCGGCATCATCGAGATGGTCCGTTCCGGAAAGCTCGTCATGGCCAAGGGCGTCGAGGAGACCTAATCCCCTCCCTTTCGCGGACCATTCCGTTCCGCTCGCACCTTATTTACTCTTTTGAATCGGCTTGCTCGGCAAGATTGCAGGGCAGGATTTTGGGTAATTCCCTGGGGGGCAACACGACCTCGGCTATTTCCGTACCGTTTTCATCGGTTTCGATGGAGGTAATCAGGCAGCGCTCGGTATCGATATGCGAATCTTCAACCCCCAAATAGAGCGCGATACCGGCCCGCAGCACATCCCACTCCAGATACAGGATAAATTGATCCTCCTCCGCCTCCACCTTTAAGTCCCGGGCGAGATCGGCGAATGAAATGGCCAAGATCTCCGGCAAAGCATAGCCTTTTAAGTATTCCGACAACCCCGTGGATCCGGTAATCTCCCGTCCGCAGGTGATCTTGGCATACTCGAAGGACACAAAATTGTCCTCGGAGTCGAGTTTGATGACCATACTGGATGAACTGTCGCTGCACGGCATATGCCGTTCTCCTTAGATCTTTTTCCATGAAAAAGGGCTCTCTGTTAATAGAGAGCCCTTTTCAGTTATGACGCACTGACGGGTTTTTGTCAAGAGCTGGTCTTTTTTACCACTCCAAGGCACCGCCGGTTTGATATTCGGTGACGCGGGTTTCGAAGAAGTTCTTCTCCTTCTTCAGGTCGATAATCTCGCTCATCCACGGGAACGGATTTTCGGAACCGAACTGTTTGGGCAAACGCAGACGCTCAAACCGGCGGTCGGCGATGTACTGGATGTACTCTTTAAGCAAATCCGTGTTCAGACCGAGGATCCCGTTGGGAAGACATTCTTCCGCATATTTATGCTCCAGCTCCACCGCCCGCAGAATGAATTCGGTGATCATGGCCTTAAATGGCGGGTCCCAAACTTCCGGATTCTCGTCGATAATGGTATTTATTAGTTGCAGCCCGAAGTTCATGTGGATGCTCTCGTCCCGAAGGATATACTGAATCTGTTCACAGGTCCCGGGCAGCCTGTTTTGGCGGCCGAAGGACAGCATGGTTACGAAACCGCTGTAAAAAAAGATCCCTTCCGTGATCCCGTAAAAACCGATCAGGTTTTTGATGAACTTTTGCAACCCCTCCGTGGTCCGGGTGTCCAGGTTCGGATCAAGGATACCGTCCGTACAGCTCATGGCATACTCATCCTTGTTGTAGATAGCCTCCACTTCGCGGTACATGTTGAACATCTCCCCTTCGTCCAGGCCCAGCGACTGGACGATGTACTGAAAGGCATGGACATGGATCGCTTCTTCGAAGGCCTGACGCAACAGGTACTGCCGGGCCTCCGGATTATCGATGATGCGGTACACGGCCAGGACCAGGTTGTTACCGACCAGGGTCTCCGCCGTGGCGAAAAATCCGAAGGTCCTCTTGATGATATGCCGTTCATCATCGGTAAAAGCCTTGGGGTCCTTCCACTGCTCGATATCCCGCTGCATCGAAACTTCCTGAGGCATCCAGTGATTGGCACAGCCGTCGAGATAGTAATTCCACGCCCACTTGTATTTGATGGGCACGAGCTGATTACAATCGACCGTCCGGTCGTTGTTGATGATTCTTTTGTCATCGACCGTGATGCGGTTTTCTGACATACGGAAGCAGGGTTCAGACATAAGAGGTACCTCACTGGTTGTTCTTATCTAAGTGTCCAAAGAAGCTCTGAAAATTGTCGGTCAGACTATTGGCAAGCTTCGCAGTCTTCGCTCGGCTCGACACTCAGCGGGGAATCATCCGGATCGCCTCCGGTGACCCTGCCGAATTCGTCGCGTTCGCGTTGCCCGACGGTATTGTTATACCGGGTCACATCCACCGTGCTCTTTTCGATGCGGGTCGCCCCCATCGAACGCAGGTAGTAGGTGGTCTTCAAACCCTTTTCCCAGGCCATCATGTACATGTCACTGACTTTCTTGCCGCTGGGTTTGGCCTGGTACAGGTTGAGAGATTGCCCCATGTCGATCCATTTCTGACGACGACAAGCCGCCTCAATGATCCACTCGTAATCGATCTCGAAGGCCGTCGCGTATTTACGCTTCAGGTCTTCGGGGATCCGGTCGATCTCCTGCACGGATCCATCGAAGTACTTGAGATCATCAATCATCTCCTGGTCCCACAAACCGGCCCCCTTAAGGTCGCGGACCAAAAACTCGTTGACGACGGTGAATTCGCCGGAAAGGTTGCTCTTGACAAAAATATTCTTGTAGAGCGGTTCGACGGAAGCGGTGACACCAACGATGTTGCCGATAGTCGCGGTGGGCGCGATGGCCATCACCAGACTGTTGCGCATGCCGTGCTTTTTCATTCGCTCACGCACCGGAGTCCAATCCATGCGGCTGCTGCGGTCGACATTGACATATCCACCCCGTTCTTCTTCAAGCAATGCCAGCGTGTCGATCGGCAGCATCCCCTTGTCCCACTTTGATCCGCGGTAAGTCGAATAAGGCCCCTTCTCTTCAGCGAGCTTGATCGATGCGGAGATGGCGTAATAGGATACAGCCTCCATACTGGCATCGGCAAATTCAACGGCCTCGCGCGAGGCGTAACTCATGTTCTGCAGG
Organism: Candidatus Omnitrophota bacterium; assembly: GCA_020429915.1. Classification (GTDB taxonomy): domain Bacteria; phylum Omnitrophota; class Gorgyraeia; order Zapsychrales; family Zapsychraceae; genus JAGOSC01. The sequence continues at coordinate 400,996 of JAGQKV010000002.1, forward strand.
TACAAGGCGTCCTGAAAACCCATGATCCCTAGACCGACCGGTCTGTGACGCTGATTAGCCCGTTTTGCCTCGGCGGTGGGATAGTAGTTGATGTCGATCACATTATCCAGCATCCGGACGGCTGTGGCGATGGTTTCTTCAAGCGTACTGTGATCGATGCCGCCTTCCGGCAACACATGCTCAGCCAGATTGACCGATCCTAGATTGCACACCGCCGTCTCGTCGGCTGACGTATTGAGCAAAATCTCGGTACAGAGATTGGAGCTGTGCACCGTCCCCAAATGGCTTTGCGGCGAGCGGACGTTGGAGGGGTCCTTGAAGGTAATCCACGGATGTCCCGTTTCGAACAGCATGTTCAGCATCTTACGCCACAAATCGACCGCCGGAATGACTTTGTAATGCTTGATTTTTCCGACCTTGGCCTGTTCTTCATAGTACTCGTAGCGCCGTTCAAAATCGCGACCGTAAATGTGATGCAAATCCGGGACTTCGCTCGGCGTGAACAATGTCCAGTGGCTGTTTTGTTTAACGCGCTTCATGAAGAGGTCCGGTATCCAGTTCGCCGTATGCATGTCATGGGTGCGGCGGCGGTCATCTCCCGTATTCTTCCACAGTTGCAGAAAGTCCTCAATGTCCAGATGCCAGACTTCGAGATAGGCACACATCGCCCCTTTGCGCTTCCCACCCTGATTGACCGCCAGCGCCGTGTCATTGGCGACCTTCAGGAACGGAATGACCCCTTGACTTTTACCGTTAGTCCCCTTGATGCGTGAACCCATCGCCCGGACATTTGTCCAGTCATTACCCAGACCACCGCTCCACTTGGACAACATCGCGTCGTCCTGGATACACTTGAAGATATGATTCAAGTCGTCATTGATGGTGGTCAGATAGCATGATGATAACTGCGGATGGCGCGTCCCGGAGTTGAAAAGCGTCGGCGTGGAGGAAATGAACCGAAACGTGGAAAGCATGTTGTAGAATTCGATGGCGGTTTCGTTCTTGCGGTCGCCGGATCTGGCCGCCAATCCCATGGCGACGCGCATCCAGAAGATTTGCGGGAGTTCGAGCCTGCGCTCTTCCCAGTGCAGAAAATAGCGGTCATAAAGTGTTTGCAGGCCGAGATAGCGAAAACGGAAATCGCGCTTGGGCCGCAGGGCCGCACCCAGCTTCTTCAGATCAAACTGAAGCAGGTCCGGGGAAAGCAGCTCGTATTCGACGGCCTGGTGGATGTAGTCCGCGAAATAAATCGGATACTCAGTCTTGATTTCCTCAAAACTGATCGGCCGGCGCAGGGCCTCGCGATACTCCTTGAGCAACAGCAGCCGTGCCGCAGCAAAGGTGTAGTCCGGTTCCCTTTCAAGGAACGATTTGGCGGCCATGATATTGGAGGCCTCCATTTTGGACATGGTGATGCCGTTGAAGTAATTTTTGAGAGATTCCTCGAGAATCTTGTCGGGGTCGACATTCTCCAAACCCTGGCAGCACGTATCGATCTGAAAGCGGATCTCATCGAGGTCCAGGCTCTTTTCTTCGCCGGATTCGGACTTGTACTTCAGGTTGCGCGCCCAATCAAAGGTTTGCTTGGCCGTCCTCTGCAATTTATCCGTGCGACGGGCCTTGGCGCGTTCTTCACGATAAATGATGTAGCTGCGGGCGACTTCGTGAAAACCGGACACCATCAGGTTCTTCTCGACCAAGTCCTGGATTTCCTCGATATGTATACACTTGCCCTCCGACCACGTGGAGAGAATTTCATTAATGACATTGTCTGACACGCGCTTGGCATGCTTCAGGATATCCTGGGAGAGAATTCCGTGGTTGTGCGCCCGAAAGGCCATAGCCACGGCCATGGTGATCTTCTCGGGCTTAAAGGAGACCACCTTGCCGTTGCGTTTGGTGGTGGAGTACAGTTCGAACAACGCCCGGCGAGCCGCATGCTGCTTGCGGTAGTTGGCATAGATCTCGGCGGTCTCTTTGAATCCGTTTTCATAAAGCTGACGAATCACTTCGTCCTGGATCTCCTCGACGGTTAGGCGGTTGTTTGCCATCCAACGCTCGGTCAATACCGAAACCACGCTCTTGGTCACCATCTCGGTATTGTGGGCGTCCACAATCGATAACTCCGCCTCCCGCGGCAGATTCTTCTGTTCTTTCAACGCATTCCCGATTGCTTTGTGAATCCGGGCTTCGTTGAAGGCGACCACTTGGCCACCTCGTTTGTGGACTTTCATCTCCAAGTTTAGAGACGTTTCATTGGACATGAATGTACTCCTTTGCGGTTGGACGGGTTGAAACCAAGATTTTTCGAGAGAACCAGCGGGCTACGCTGCTCAAAATCGTCACAAAGCGTTGCAAAACAGAAGCTTAAAAAAAAGGCTATAAACACAATATATGGGAAATCCGGGCCTGCGAGGCACTATATATAGTATCTTTTTGGGACACGAAATCAAGTTAAATTTTGAAAATATTGACATCAAAATTACAAAAACTTGTCCCTAAGATGCCATACGCAAAATACGAATGAATACCTGAAATTAACTGCTGGCGGCGGCGTACAATTCGCCGACTTTATCCCAATTGATCACGTTAAAAAAGGCCGCAATGTAATCCGGCCGTCGATTTTGATAGTTGAGATAATACGCGTGTTCCCACACATCCAGACCGAGTATGGGGGCGCCTGAACATTCGGCTATGTCCATGATCGGGTTGTCCTGGTTCGGCGTGGAGCATACGCACAGCCCCCCGTCTTTGACACACAGCCAGGCCCAACCGCTACCGAACCGGGTGGCCGCCGCGTTGGAGAATTTTTCCTTGAATCCGTCGACCGATCCGAAGGCCTTGTCGATCGCCGCGGCCAGATCTCCGGAAGGAGCGCCTCCCGCCGGCGAGAGGATTTGCCAGAAAAGCGAGTGGTTATAATGACCCCCGCCGTTATTCCGCACGGCGCCGCGTTTGTCTTCAGGGACGGACTTAAGATTGGTGAGAAGTTCTTCGATGGATTTGTCGGCGAGATCCGTTCCCTCGATCGCCCCGTTGAGCTTGGCGACATAACCGGCATGGTGCTTGCCGTGGTGTATTTCCATAGTCTTGGCGTCGATGTGCGGCTCCAAGGCATTAAATGCATACGGTAAATCGGGAAGTGTATGTGGCATTATCTATCTCCTTTTACTGTCCTGTGTCGAATATTATGCGTTACGCAATTTCCTTTAAGGCCCTAAGTGCATCCTCGTAATCCGGCTCCTGAGCAATCTCCGGAACAATTTGCCGGTAGCGCAGAATTCCATCGGCATCGACGATCATTACGGCCCGCGCCAACAGGCGAGCGCCTTTGATCATCAGCCCGTAGGCCTCGCCGAACGCGCCTGCTTTGTGATCTGATAAAAACATAAGTTTGTCGCTTCCTGTGTCGGCGCACCAGCGTTTCTGCGCGAACGGCAAATCCATGCTGATCGTGACAATCGCCACCCCATCACCCAACCCGGCAGCTTCCGTGTTGAAGCGCTTGCTTTGCAAATCACAGATACCCGTGTCCAACGACGGGACTACAGACAGAATAACGGTTTTGCCTTTTAGGGACGACAACTCAAAAGCAGACAAATCGTTGGCCGTCAAAGTCACATTCGGCGCGTCGGCGCCGATTTGGACCTCATTACCCTCCAAAGTCACCGGATTCCCCTTCATCGTAACTTTATCGCTAAGCTCTGGCATGCCTTTCTCCTTTCGGTCAAGCTGATAATAAGTTGGTGATCTGATTAATGCTCCAGCAAAGCCCCGCTGTAGACAAATGCCGCTGCCATACCTCCGAGCAACGGCCCTAACCAATAAAGCCATACATCCTGTAATCCGCCGCCCATAATCGCCGGCCCTAAGTAGCGCGCCGGATTCATTGCCGCGCCGGTGAGCGGACCGCCAACAAGGATATCAAGCAAAACGGCGAACCCGATGTAAAGAGGCGCCCCCTGCGGTGCCCGTTTGTCCACGGCGACACCGAAAATCACAAAGACCAGGATAAAGGTGAGGGCAATTTCAATCAAAAGCCCCATCGCCGGCGCCACCCCTTGGGCCAGCGCGGGCGTCCCCATACGAACGGCGACCAGAACATCAGCGGGATAACAAAACTTGACCAGACAAGCCGCCGCAACGGCCGCCGCACATTGAGACAAAATGTATCCGACCGCGTGCCGGCTGTCGATCATTCGGGTACACAACATGGATACCGTGACAGCCGGATTAAAGTGAGCGCCGCTGATAGCTCCGACCGCAGCCACCATGGTGGCGATGATCAAACCGTTGGCAAAGGCGATCCCCAGCAAACCGGTAGCCCCGTTGACAGCATAGTCCGTGGCCGAAACACTTACGGCAACAAAAACGAGGGCAAATGTTCCGATGAATTCCGCAATAAGGGCTTTCACATTCATATTCTGATTAGCGGTCGAGCGAGTGAACGATACGTAGTTGAATTCTTGAGGATAAGCTTTAACATCATACTACTGCAGACTTATTTGTCAACATAAATACAGGCCCCCGGCGCTAATTTTCTTGTGCCGCGGCCCGAATATGCTATAATCCGATCACCGTGTTGGAATCGGTTTTTACCATGCATACTTATCGCACACAAATCAACTTGCACGACACCGACGCCGCCGGGTTGTTGTTCTTCAGCAACCAGTTCAAACTGATCCACGACGCGTATGAGGCCCTGCTGGAAAAGATCGGTTTCGGTTTCGGCGAATTGCTCAAGCATCAACCTTTCTTCCTCCCCATCGTTCACGCGGAGAGCGATTACAAAGCGCCTCTCTTTGTCGGAGACCGGATCACGATTCACGTTCGTGTCGCGTCGGTCGGCACAACATCCTTCACCTTCGCCTACGAGATCTTCAAAGATGACGGCACCCTGGTCGGCACGGCGCGGACCGTTCACGTGACGATCGACAAGGACACCCAACAAAAAATTCCGTTACCCGAACGCATGAAGGCCCGGATAGCGGAACTGTACGCCGCAGACAATGCCGCATCAGCGGATTAAATGGCGCGGTTTTATCTGGGCCGTCAATCGTTTGCGATCTACCTTCAAGCCCTCGTTCGACAGCTTTGGCGGCCAGCGGTAAAAGGCATCCGGCACCTTGAACTTTTCAAGACGCCCTTGGAGACGGCCGCGCAACTCTTCCGCCGTCAGATTCCTGCCCTCCCGAAATTGCACGACACCGACCGGCCGCTGACCGTAACGGACCGAGGGCACCGGCAGCACCGCCGCAGCACCGATCTCTTCGAAACCCATCAAAATACGCTCGATCTCCTCCGGAAAAATATTTTCGCCGCCGGATATGAACATATTGTCCATCCGCCCCAGCACCTGCAGTTCATTTTTCCGTGACAACCGTCCGCGGTCACGGGTACGGTACCACCCGTCCTTGCCGCCGACAGGTTTCAGCCGGCCCGCTTTCCAAATCCCGAGACATAGCATCGGCCCCTTGACCTGGATTTCCTCGTCCGGGCCGATCCGCACCTGCCGGTAAGCTAGCACCCGGGCCCGCCCGACATCCTCTGCTGATCGTAAACAGCGGGTGGTCGCGACCTGGGAACTCATCTCGGTCAAACCGTAGCTCGCATAAACCGGTAACCCGGCCCGGCATATCCGCCGCATTAAATCTGCAGGCATGGGACTGCCACCGAGCAAAATCGCCTTAAACTTCCGCAGTTTCCGCCTAGCTGTTGCGTCCTCCATGAGCTCGCTTAACTGTGACGGCACGCATGAAATATGTGAAACGCCTGTCGTTAAAATCGCTTGCGGCAATCGCACACCGGCGGCCGGAATCACTATTGTGGCACCGGCCTCAAAACATCGCCACGGGATGCTCAATCCGGCGACGTGGTAAACCGGCAATGACAACAACCAACCGTCGCCGGGCGCCAGACGGATATTCAGATTGGATCCCTTGGCGCTGTAGTGGTGATTGCCCACGGAGTGAATGACCGCCTTGGGTTCGCCGGCCGTTCCCGAAGTGAACATCACATTGGCCGGCGCATCCGTCGCGTACTCGACCTGACCCAGCGGCATAGGCCCATCCGAATCCTCATCCGGCCATTGAATCGCCTCGACCCCCTGAAAGCGGCTGCGATTGTCCGACGGGACGAGGATATGACTGCATTTCAGACGGGCATATTCCTCCATTGCCGCGCGCGCCGGCTTCCGGGTGCTGATCAGGCATGCGGTGCATCCTATGCGGATTAAAGCAAAATAGGCAATAATAAAGCCAGCCGAGGGCTCCGCCACCAAGGCGACACGCCGGCCTTTTCTGGCGCCGCCTTCAAGCAGTTGTCCCACGTAGGACGTAATGTTTTGTTCCAATTGCAGGTAGGTCAGCTGTCGGTCACCGTACTGGACTGCCGAAGTGTTCCGTCGCGCTCCGCTAGCGATGCGGTTGATGGGACAGCGAAGGGTTTTCATGAAAGAGGGACTTCAGTGAGCAGGTCGAAATTGATATCGGCGGCGGTCATGCGCCGGCCACCGATTTCCATTTTGCCACGCTGGATCTCCAGCGGTTCGCGCAATAAATCCGACTCAAACCACTTGCCCGTATCCAGACCGGCTGCGTTGTTACGAAAGGAACAGCCGGCGAGATTGGCCAGGCACAACAAGCCGAGCGAAGATTCGAATATGGAACTGATCAGGGTATTGATCCCCTGCGCCTTGGCGTCGCGTACCCAATCCCAGGTCTTTTCAATGCCGCCGATAATCGAAGGCTTCAGCACGATCACGTCCACCCCCTCCATTTTCTTGACATCATTGAAACTGACAACCCGCAGGGTTTCATCCAGGGCGACCGGGATGGTTGTCCGCCTGAAAAACTCGGGGATATCCGGATGCGATGCCAGCGGCTCCTCGATATAATCGACGGCGGCCAAGCCGACTTCATTGCCGAAATAAACCGCTTCATCGAGCGACCACGCCTGATTGGCATCGAGATGCAATAACGCGTGGCCGTCGATGGCCTGGGAAATCCCTTTAACCAGCCGGATGTCGTCTTCAAGAGAGCGGCCGACCTTGAGTTTGATCGCGGTGAATCCCTCCGCTACCAGCTGCCGGGCTTGTTCGATCAAAAGCGCCGGCTCACCCTGCAACAACCCGTTGATCGGAATGTGTGTGTGGCGGGTATCAGCCAGCAATTCCGTAAGCGTTACATCACGACCGCCCGCGATGAGATTGAGGATCGCCATCTCGATGCCGAAGGCGACGCTCGGCAGCAGCGAAAAATTTCCGAGCCAATCGTGAAAGCCACCCTCGAGCCGCTCCAAATGGTCCGGCATATGGTCCGCCATCAGCACGTGCCGCAACTGGCCGAGCTGGTCCCGGACGGAGGTCATAGATTCGGAACTGAATCCTTCTAACGGAGAGATTTCACCATAACCGCGCGCCGGCCCGGCCCCCAGCTCCAAAACATAACCTGTCCGGCTAAGCACTTGATGACCTTTCACCACGATCGGCCGAAGCAGTTTGAGTTCGTACGAGTAAAGTTTGACGATGTCGATCTTCATAAGATCCATCCCACGGAAAACAAGGCACTGTAAATCAACAGAATCTTCCCGGTAAACGCCAGCGTGGCATTCAGCCGCTCCCCATCGGTGCTGCCGAAAACCGTCCTTATGCCGGGCAATGCCAACACGCTGATGACACTGCAGACCAGGATCGCCACATGATCGTGGATGAGCATGTAAATCAGGACCGGGAGCAGCGCGGCCAGCATCAGACTCACCGCATACTCATACTGACCGAATATCGGGCCGAACCGCACCGCCAGCGTTTTTTTACCGCTGCGCCGGTCGCCATCGATATCGCGGTAGTTGTTGACGGCGAGGATGGCCACGGAAATCAACCCAGGCCCCAAACCGGCCAGAATTACGGCATAATTCAGTTCGTATGTCTGCACCAGGTATGTTCCGCCCACCGCGACGGGACCGAAAAAAACCAGCACAAAAAGTTCTCCCAGCCCGAGATATCCCAGCGGCTTAGGTCCTGCCGTATAAAAAATACCGGAAAGGATGCAAACGACCCCGAGCAGACCGATGGGCCAGCCGCCGCGTTGGACCAATATAAGAAAACCCAGCATGGTCACCGCGAAGACTCCGGCAAAGGCGTTGCGCACCGTTTCAGGTTTGATCAGTCCGGCCTGCGTGACTCGCACCGGCCCCACGCGCTCGGCAGTGTCCGTGCCCTTTTTGAAATCATAGTAGTCGTTCGCCAGGTTGGTGCCGATTTGGATCGTCACGGCGGTCAACAAACACACCAGCGCCGTCGGCCAGTGCCAGAGTCCGTCGCCGAAGGCCATGGCCGTACCGATGACTACCGGCGCGATCGCCGCCGGCAAAGTCTTGGGACGGCACGCCAGCATCCAGTTTTTGATGGCCATTGAGGTCATAATCGTTACGGGCGTCGCGGAAACTTTGAAAAGTCCGGCTTACGTTTTTCTACAAAGGCGTTGCGGCCTTCCTGTCCTTCCTCACTCATGTAAAACAGCATCGTCGCGTTGCCCGCTAATTCCTGTAAACCGGCTTGTCCGTCGCAATCAGCATTCAACGCCGCCTTCAAACAACGTATGGCCAACGGCGAATTGCTGAGGATCTCGCGACACCATTGCACGGTCTCCGCTTCGAGCTGATCCAACGGAACAACCGTATTGACCAAGCCCATCGCCAGCGCCTGCTGCGCATCGTATTGCCGGCAAAGAAACCAGATTTCACGTGCCTTTTTTTGTCCGACGATACGGGCCATGTAACTGGCGCCGTACCCCCCGTCAAAGGAGCCGACCCGCGGGCCGGTCTGGCCGAAACGGGCATTTTCCGCCGCGATCGTCAGGTCGCATAAAAGGTGCAGAATATGTCCGCCGCCGATCGCGTAACCGGCGACCATGGCGACAATCGGCTTGGGACAGGTGCGCATCTGGCGCTGGAAGTCCAGCACATTCAGACGATTCGTCCCGTCGCTGTCCTTATATCCGGCGTCCCCGCGGATTTTTTGATCACCGCCGGAACAAAATGCCTTGTCGCCCTCACCAGTAAGAATAATGACACCGATGGATTCATCGTCTCGCGCCTCGTTAAGGGCATGAGACATTTCGTGAACGGTCTGGGGCCGGAAGGCGTTGCGGACCTGCGGCCGGTTGATGGTAATCTTGGCGATCCCCTCGGCCTTATCATACTTAATATCTTCGTACTGTCCGGCTGATTGCCACTGTATCGATTCTCTCGTCATGGTCATGTTATCCTCTTTCCTGCTTTCCCAAAGATTTGCGGATTCGGTTGGCGATGGTTTGATGCAAACGGAAGTTCTCTCGGCGGTCGGTCACCACTTCGATGAGTGTGGCGGACTTCGCTTTGACGGCGGCGCGGTACGCCTTCTCAAAAGAAGCCGTCGTTTCAGGCCGCTCATAGTGCACGTGAAATTGGCGGGCGATATCGTCAAAATGCATGCCGTGCGGTGCGGCAAAATAGCGCTCAAAGTCCTTATTATTTTCGGCAATAGGCAGAAATTCAAAAATGCCGCCGCCGTTGTTATTCAGCACGACAATAACCGCGGGAGGCACATCCCGGGACCACAGCGCCAACGAATTCATGTCGTAGAGAAACGCCAGATCGCCCACCAGGACCGTCACCGGGCGACTCAAACCCTTGGCAAAACCGGCGGCGCTGGCCAGTATGCCGTCGATGCCGCTGGCTCCGCGGTTGGCGCCCACCGGCACCTCATGGCGTCCGTCGGCGAAGGCGTCCATTTCCCTCACCGCGAGACTGTTGGATACGAACAGCACGTGCGGTTTGGGCAGACAGTTGCTGACGATCTGCATGACGGCCGGCTCGCTGATCCGGGAGTCCCCCGCGCCCCATTGCCGAATCGTATTTTGAATGGCGGCTTCCTTCCGTTGAAAACGCTTGAGATGTTGTCCGGCCGGACGTTGGCGGACCGCTTGTGCCAACTTGCGCGCGAATTCCCCGGGGCAGCCTTGAACCCGGATTTCCACCTGATGCTGCGGATCGTTTCGCAACGGATGGTTGAGCACCATGATCACGTCCCGCGGACAATAGCGCGCCAACCATTCATAATATGACTTGGCGGTCATGCGACCGCCGAGGTGCAACACCGCATCCACTCCCTCCCGGAGATACGGCAGCAGGTGCTGATAATGCCGGATAACAAGATCGCCGTGCGGCGCCAGACGCAATCCCGAAGTGATATCGGGAAAGACCGGCCACTGCAGTTTCTGCGCCAAGCGCAGAACATGGCGGGTCGCCGCGGGTCCGGACAATTTTCCGCAAACAATGACTCCGGTTTTAGCCGATAGTATCCGTCCCGTGACGGCCTCAACGGCGGCCGCGGCGGGCAGCGTCTCGGGTGAAAAACAGGTCGTGTATGGGCGGGCGGTGCGCGCCCAACCGTACAACGCAGGGCCAACCGCGGAACCCAGACGGCCCTGTTGGGACTCGGCGGCAAACGGCTCACGGAACATCCAGTTAATATGGACCGGACCGGGAATCTCGCCCTGCGAACGATAGACGGCCTGATCCATGGTCGTCAATACAAAGGCCGGGTCGGTCTCAGCGCAGGCCACCGGCAGATCCGTTTCCCACCGGACGTAGCCGGAAAAGATGCCGGGCTGCGTGATCGTTTGATTGGCCCCGGTTTGACGCAACTCGGGAGGCCGGTCGGCGCTGAGTACCACCAGTGGCAGCTTTTTCTTGGAAGCCTCGATAACTGCGGGCAACAAATTGGCCACGGCCGTCCCCGATGTCGTAATCACAGCCACCCCGCCTTTACGGGCGGCGGCATAACCCAGGGCATAAAATCCCAAACCGCGCTCATCAAAGTGTACCAGCTGCCGCGCCTTGGGATTGGCCGCAACCGCCACGGTCAGCGGCGTGGAGCGCGATCCCGGCGCAACACAAAAATACTCGACACCACAGCGGATCAATTCCTCAACGGCGAGGTCGGCCCATAATTGTTGAAGGTCCGCACTTTTAATCTTTCGGGAACTCATCCGAATACTTTCATGAACCGACTGATCTTGGTTTCAATCTCTTCCCACTCGTCATCGGCCTGAGAACCTTCGACGATCCCGGCCCCGGCATACAGGGACAAGATGTGATCGACGACCAATCCCGAGCGGATCGCCACGGCAAACTCACAGGATCGGCGGGCGATCCACCCGACCGGCCCCGCGTACCAGCCGCGGGAAAATTCTTCCAAGGCACTGATTTGCCGGCAGGCCTGCGCCGCCGGATATCCACCCACGGCAGGGGTCGGATGCAGCGCCCGCAATATGTCGGCCCGTGTGACATCGGCCGACAAGCGCCCGGTCATTTGGGTACAAAGATGCTGCACATTATTCAACGCCATGACACCCGGTTCGGCAGGAATTTCAAACTCCGTGCACAACCGCTGCAGCTCCGTACGCAGATGATCGACCACAAACTGCTGCTCCCGCCGACACTTATCGGAGGCCAACAACTCCCGCCTGAAGGCCTGGGCCTCCTGTTCGCAGACCCCAGCCGGCATCGTCCCCGCCACCGCTTCGGTCAGAATCCGGTCTCCGTCGAGGCGAAATAAACGTTCGGGAGGCGCACCGACAAAACCGTGATGCGGACGCGGTTGAAAACAAAAATGATAGCAAGCGGGAGACGTCTGGCTTAAGAAATTGACGAGCGCGCTCGGCCGGATGGGCACATGAAACGCGAAATTACTTTGCCGGGCCAGCACGATCTTATGGTTGCGCTCCAGCCGCAAACCGTCCACCAGTCTCCGCCAGGCTCCCCGGTTCGGAAAATCCACCCGGCTTAACCGGCGCGGCACCTGCCGGTAGCGCGTTTCCCCCGAGAACTCCAAGTCTTGCAACTCGCCGACCACCTGAGAAACAATGTCCGGCGTAATCTCCGCCACCCGTATATTGACGGCGAACACATACTCCGTATCACGACGGACAACTTCAAACCGGGGGACGACCCAGCGATACGCGCCAAAATCACACCATACGCCAGCTTCATCGCCTGGATCAAAACTGAAACCGCCGTAAAACCGAACCCGCTGATTGTCGTCTCCGAGGCTCGCGTCAACGGCATCAAAGACTTCCTGATAGTCCGCCGATCCCGATCCGGTGAGCATTTTGGCCCGTCCGACACCGGCAGTTTCCTCAATACCTTCCCGGTCCGACCAATAAATCTTCTCGGCATTGACTTGGTTATGCAACCAACCCAACGGACGCATCGGCTCACAGTGAAACTCAAATCGCAAAACCGTGTCGGCGTCGCCTATCGCCGAGACCATTTGCGGCAACCGGGAAATCTGACCGGTCACGGCCTCACGGAGCTCCGCGTGACCGTACACACGGTCACTGCAAAACAAGGTCATCATTCCCGCTCACCCTGATAGATCGTGGCGACACCGAACAGCTGCGGGTGCGCACTGACACGGGAAAATCCCGCCCGACGCATCAGTTCGCAAAACTCCTCCCCATAAGGAAATTGCTCAATCGTTTCGTTGAGGTACTTGTAGGCCGCGTACTCGCCGCTCAATAACCAGCCTAAGGCCGGAACGACGGTGCGCAAGTACAGCAAATGCCCCGCGCGCAACAACGGATTCTTCGGAAAAGAAAACTCCAATATCAGGCTACGCCCGCCCGGTCGCAATACGCGGCGCATTTCTTGCAGGGCCACCAGGGGATCATCCACATTGCGGATTCCGAAAGCGATCGTGGTGCAATTGAAGGTTTCTGCTTCAAATGGAATTTTATTGGCATTGGCCGTGCGCAGGGTGAGCCTTTTATCAAGATTCTTTTTGATGATTTTCCTGCGGCCGATGTCCAGCATGCGAGCCGCCATATCCACTCCCACGCCTTCGGTCAGCCGCGGTGCGTTCTCCGCCAGCGTGATCAGGACATCCGCGGTCCCGGTGGCCAAATCAAGTAATTTAAGATCCGGCTTGTCGGGCAAATACGTACACAGCCGGCGGCGCCAGGAAAGGTCCAGCCCCAACGATAACAACCGGTTGAGCAGATCATAACGGGCCGAGATCCGGTTAAACATTTTCCAGGAATCGGACTTAGGGACAGGAAATTGACGGTCGACGGGATCGGTCATTGTGTTCTCTTTTGATTAAGCGGACAGCGAATTTGTCAGAAGATGGTGTATGCTAACACATTTGGTAGGCAAATTCAAAGCGTAATCCACGGACGGAATCGGCCGGGGGATCCGGGATTACTGCTGGGAAAGGTAGCGTTCGGCCTCCAGGGCGGCCATGCAACCGGACCCGGCCGCGGTTACCGCCTGGCGGTAAATTTTGTCCTGGACATCCCCGCAGGCAAATACTCCCGGGCGGCTGGTGGCGGTCGACTTGCCGCGGGTGACGATGTACCCCGTTTCATCCGTCTCGAGTTGGCCGTCGAGAAAAGCCGTGTTCGGTTCATGGCCGATGGCATAAAACAAACCGCCGGCCGCGGGAAGACTTTCACCTCCGGATTGATTGTCCACCAGTTTTACCTGCTCCAAACTGTTCTCCCCCAGAACCTCACGTAACTCCGTGTGCCACATAACGTCGATTTTCTCGTTACGCGTTACCCGTTCCTGCATAACCTTCGAGGCCCGCATCACGTCCCGCCGGACACACATGATGACCTTGCTGGCGTACTTGGTCAGATACATCGCCTCCTCGCAGGCCGTATCACCGCCTCCGATCACAAATAAAACCTTATTGCGAAAGATAGGCAACGCCCCATCGCAGACTGCGCAGGCCGAAATCCCCCGTTGCCAAAGCTTGTCTTCCCCCGTTACGTGCAGGCGCTTGGCCGTCGCCCCGGTGGCGATAATCAATGTCATGCACTCAAGGCTGCTCTTTCCCGCGGTGACCTTAAAGGGAGCCGTACTCAGATCGACCTTGTCTACGGTCACGGTCTCAATGCGGGCACCGCATTTGAGCGATTGTTCGCGGCACCGTTCCATCAGTTCCGGCCCCATAATGCCCTGGGGAAAGCCCGGGAAATTTTCGACATCCGTCGTGGTCGTCAGCTGTCCGCCGGCCGCCACACCGCCGGCCATCAAACCTTCAAACATCACGGGTTTCAACTGGGCACGTCCGGCGTAGATCGCTGCCGTATGGGCTGCGGGCCCTGAACCTATGATTATGACTCTTTCCATGCTAAATCTTGTATTTGTCGAGGATCTTGGTCCGGTCTTTGGAGCCGGCGGCCGCGACCTGTTCCTGCATCAGGGTATCGTACCGGGGTTTGGCCGGATCATGATACAGCAGGCCGAAATAGGTCCTGTCGGTATTGGCCAGGGCGAACGCCGCCGTCAAGTCAGAGGGATCATGTTGCAGCTGCTCGGTCTTGTCAGCGATCCGCTTGTCGGGCGGGATTCCCTTTTCATGCGTGAGAAAAGAAAACCAATCGGTGGATTTGTGTTCAAAATTATACGGGTCGAAATGCGGACACCGCTGCGAAACGTGTACAAACGAAAATCCTTTGTGACGGTAGGCCGCCTCCAGCGTATTGACCAAATGATCCGGCATCCAGTCGGCCGTATTAGCCACGAAGGAAGCGCCGATCCCCAAGACCATACGCAAGGCTTTAATCGGCGCCAGATAAGTACCGGCCGGTTGGGTGTTTGTCTTGTGACCTTGCCGAGTGGTCGGCGAGGTTTGACTCTTGGTCAGCGCGTACAACTCATTGTCATAAAGGACAAAGACGCAGTTAAAATTCTTGTTGAGCCCGTGGATAAGATGATTCCCGCCGATACTGATGGCATCTCCGTCGCCGGAATGAATAAACAGGTTAAGCTCCGGACGGGTTAGAGACAATCCGGTCGCCACCGGGATGGCGCGGCCGTGAATCGAATGCACACCGTAAGTATTAATGTAAAACGGAGCCCGTCCTGAGCAACCGATGCCTGAGATATTCACGGTATTGTGCGGCGCTATGGCCTGATTAACCATAAAGCGCTTGATACCCATGATAATACTGAAATCACCGCAGCCCGCGCACCAGCGGGGATTTTCGGTGTTGAGTTCCTTGATCGTCAGCGGGGATTGGGATGATGGCTCGGTAGCGGTGGTCATTTGCTTATTCCTTATTCAAAGATTCTTTGATGGCGTTTTCAATGGTCATCGGCGTAATAGGCCGGCCGGTTGCCCGGCAAATCATCGGTTTGACATTGACCAATGTCTTTGAGCGCAAAAACATAGCCAATGGAGTCCGCTTGAGGTAATCGCCGAAGGCCAATTCGACCGTCACAACCCTTTTAAAGCGTTTAAAAATGTCGGCCAACATCAGCGGTAACGGATAAATAACCTTAAAACAAATCCCGCCCGCCTTAAGTCCCTGCTTCTGGCATGACACAACTGCTTCGCTTAGAGCACCGAAGGTGCTCCCCCAGCCGATAACCAAAATATCCCCTTCTTGACAATCGCCGATCATCTCGGGTTCTCGGAGACTGCGCTGCACATGATGAATTTTCTCGTTACGAACGGCATGCGACCGCTGATTGCTCTTGGCGAAATAATTAACCTTTCCTTCTTCATCCGTATTCAAACCGGTGACCCGCCGCATGTGCCCCGGGACTCCCGGAGGAGACTGATCACGGCGGACCATCTCAATGTCGTCCGGAAGCCGGCTCATGCCGAAATATTCGAGCACCTCGTCGGCGATCTCATCGACGTTTTCCTCCAAGGCGTATGCCTTCGGCTTGGGGATTACCTTGTAGCTGTTGGCCATCTGAAAGTCACTCATGATAAATACCGGCAGCCTCAATTTCTCGGCGAAATAGCGCGCGATTTGCGGCGCGTAGAAGCAATCCAAAATGGATCCAACTCCGATGACGACCTGGGTGTTGTCGCCGTGCGCCCCGTAGATCGCTGACAGCAGATCTGACTGTTCGGTCTTGGTCGGCATCCCGGTGGATGGCCCCGAACGTTGGACATCAGCGATGATGATCGGAATTTCCGCCGCCGACGCATAACCGATGAACTCCTGCTTAAGTGACAATCCCGGCCCCGAAGTCGCCGTCAGGGCCGGCGTACCGCCGTAGTACGCCCCGATCGCCGACCCGATTGCCGAGATCTCGTCTTCTGCCTGGTGCACCATGCCTCCGTACGACGGAAAGCTCCGCGCCAGCGTGTGCATAATTGACGAAGCGGGGGTAATCGGATATCCGCAGACGATCTTGATGCCGGCATCGATGATCCCCATGCTTAATGCGGTGTTGCCGTCGATAAGTATCTTCTCCTGTGAAGATTCGGCGGCTGAGGCGATCTCAAAACTAAAATCGAAATTGTTCGACGCGAAATGATGTCCTTCCTGGAAAATTTCGATATTACGCGCCAGCACTTCCTCTTTCAACTTCTTGCCGAAGGTTGCCGTGATCTCCTCGACCATAGTTTCTTCAGGAACGTTATACATGGCACTGATCATGCCGAGATAATACATATTTTTGCCTTTACCGGCCAAGGCTTTAATATCGGCCTTGGCGGTGTCGGTCAAATCAAAGGGAAATATTTTCAATCCCAGCTTCGTCGCGCGCTTACAGACCATTTCATAAGATTCTTCATTCGTCTTTTGATCGCCGATATCCAACAAAACTCGACAGTTCGGATTATGCTCTTCATCGTCGAGACGTCGATCCAACACGATTTCGTGTTGGGCAATGAGGATGTCGGTGTCATTCCCGATGTTGGTCAAATCCGTGTCTCCGACGCGAATAATGGTGCCGGACAGGGCCGGCTTTGAACGGGCGGGTGGTGAAATTTCCGCCGGGATCATCGGTTCGATAAAAACATAGCGCCCGCTGTGGGCAAACGCGCGAATCAGGATATCACCGGCTTTTTGAGCACCGAAACCGGCATCCATTAGCAGCTCCATGCGATGAATATGGTGGACTTCTTTTGACATAGCTCCTCGATACTAAGGTAATGGATTTGGGGGTGTTGATTCGAGTTTCATCATAGCACCAACCCTATCCAGTTCAATAAAATTTACCAATTTTTTGGGGATTTTTGCGTAAAATCGGCTGGATTTACTGCCTTTTCTCAATACAGGGACGCAGATCCGCGGCGTCCTTCAAAACGGTCTTTGTTCGGGATTCCGGCTCATCCGGCCGCGTGATGTTCTGCGGGCCGGCGAGGATTTGTTCCAACGGAATCTCGGACTTAATGGTAAAACCGGCATCCCGGATCATTTCCAGAGTACGGCGACGGTCATCTCCCTTGGTATTGAGATATCCGTCCAAGAATAGGGAATCCGCAGCATACAGCCCCATCACCTGAAGGCTGCGCAGATGCATTTCACGCCCAGCCGCCATGCGGATCTCAGCCTGCGGATTGATAAACCGGTACAAACATAGCACTCGCAGGGCATATTGCGGGGTCAGCCCCTGAGGATCGGTGAGCCGGTTCCCCGGGATCGGCATCAGGAAATTGACCGGTATCGACTCGACCTTGAGCTGGCTCAGTTCGATGGCGACATCGATCAGGTCCTGTGGATCCTCCTTCATCCCGACAATGACCCCCGAACAGAGCTGCAACCCGGCCTGACGGGCGGCCGCGAGTGTTTGCCGGCGGTCCGCATATGTGTGAGTCGAGCAAATAGATCCGTAATGCCGTTCGGAGGTATTGAGATTGTGATTAAGCCGGTCCAGACCCGCCTCCCGGAGGACTGCGGCTTTGTCGGCATCGAGCAAACCGGCTGAAACACAGACTTCCAGCGGGTAGTTTTCTTTGATTTTCCGGATCAGGGCGCCCAGACGCTCCACCCGACTTCGGGACGGTCCGCGGCCGGCAAATACCATGCAATACCGATGAGCCCCTTTTTCGTAGGCGGCTTTGGCCTCCTTGAGAAACTCCTCATCGGACTTGAGCGGGTATTCGTGAATGGCGGAATCGGAGCTCTTGGCCTGGGCACAGTATTGGCAATCTTCCGGACAGTAACCATTCTGGCCGTTGTTGATGATATGAATCGTAACTATATTTCCTCGGAATGACTTACGAACAACATACGCGCCATGAAGAAGGTCAAGGATATCAATATCCGGATCGGAAAGCACCTGTTCGGCGACATTCCTGTCGACCGGCTCCCCGGCCAAGGCCGCGGTCGTCAAGTTCTGGTAAAATTCTGCGTTCACATCTCCTCCTGCTTGGTTTTGAAAGGATATTGTATTACAAACACTTGTGAATATCAAGCCGGACCTGGCCGGGGGAAGAAAACGGGAAAAAATTTGGTTTTCTTTATATCAGTATGTATAATAGTAAGACATTTTTAAGGAGGATCCAGCATGTCCAACCCGCACACATTCCATATACCGGTGATGGGAACCGCGTTTTCCATCGATACTCCGGTCAAGGTCGCTCCCTTCGGGATTTCGTCCGTTATTTCCCTGGTAGACGACACACTGATCGAGCAAATGCGCGAGTATTATGCCAACCGGTACCGTATGCAGTTTGAACCGATCACCAAATACGACGCTGATTTCCGGGCCCGCCGGATCGAGGAATACCTGAACCTGGTCCGCCATATTGTCGAAGATCACTTCGAAAAGGTCCGCAACTCGTGTTTCGAGATGGGCGGCGAGATCACCAAGTACTTTGAAATGCTGGCCAACAACTCTCCGCTTAAAAAGCTCTACAAGGAAATGCTGGCGACCGAAGACCATGATCTCAAAGCGGAGCTGCAGACCCGTCTGCGAACTTTGATGAAACCGGGCAGCATCGATGTCAACATCATGACCAAGTTGGACAGGACCAATTTCTCCAGCAAGCGGGAAGAACTCGGGATGGAATTCTCCGATGCTCTCTCCGCCCTGCGCGGGTATGCCCAAAGCACGTTAAATTCGGCTATCATATTCTCAGCCGGGATCAACCGGCGACTGTACAGCTATGTCGAAAAATTCGAAGATTTCTATGCCGACACCACGGGCCGGATCAAAAAGAAAATCGTGCTGAAGGTCAGCGATTACCGTTCGGCGCTCATTCAAGGACGCTTTTTTGCCAAGAAAGGATTGTGGGTTTCTGAATTCCGCATCGAATCCGGTCTGAATTGCGGTGGCCATGCCTTTGCCTCGGACGGATACCTGCTTGGTCCCATTTTGGAAGAATTCAAGAAAAAGCGGACGGAGTTGATTGAAACGCTCTTTAAGATGTGCAATGAAGCCCTAAGCCAAAAGCAGCGGCCCACGCTGGCGTACCCGCCGGAATTACGCATTACCGCTCAAGGCGGAATCGGCACGGCTCTGGAAGACAGCTTCCTGTTAAATTACTACGATCTGGACGGAACCGGCTGGGCATCCCCCTTCCTGCTGTGTCCCGAGGTGACCAATGTCGATCTCGAAACCCTGCATAAACTTTCCCGGGCCGGCGAAGACGACTTGTATCTCAGCGAAGTCTCACCGTTGGGAGTACCGTTCAATAATCTGCGCGACACGCAAAGCGATACGGAACGAGACCGCCGGATTACGGCTGGACGTCCGGGGAGCGCATGCCCCAAGGGCCATCTCGTCTCCAATACGGAATTCACGGAGACCCCGATATGTACGGCCTCACGGCAATATCAAAAATTGAAACTGGAGCAACTCGTTCAGGCCGACCTGAATCCGGCCGAAAAGGAAGCCGAAATTAAGAAGGTCACGGTCAAATCATGCATCTGCCATGACCTAGGTTCGGCAGCCCTTCTCAACAACGATTTGGTGCGTAAGGGGCAAACCGCCTTCTCCGCCATTTGCCCGGGCCCCAACATGGCCTATTTTTCCCGGATCGCTTCGCTCGAAGAAATGATCGCCCACATCTACGGACGCCTCAATCTGCTGAATACAGACAAACGCCCGAATATGTTTATCAAGGAATTGCGGATGTACGTGGATTACTTCTGCAAGGAAGTGCAAAAGTCCCTTCCGCAGGTCACGAAAAAGCAACAGGCTTATCTGCAGGAATTCGAGGCGAACATGCTGGATGGAATCAACTATTACCGGGGGCTTATTCCCAAGATGGTTGAGGAAACCAAAGAGTATCGCGACCGCGCGCTTGAAGAATTGGAAGAACACCGCTCTCGATTACTGTCATTTATAGCGAGCCATCCTTCTATTTTTCCGCAGAAGGTCACAACGTAAGTATTATTGATAGAGATTGGCGCCCTGATCCTTAAATTCCCGGGCCTTCTCTTCCATTCCCGCGGCCAGCGCCTCGTCTTCCTTCAGGCCGTGTTTCTCGGCGTATTCCCGAACATCTTGGGTAATCTTCATGGAACAGAAGTTCGGACCGCACATCGAACAGAAGTGGGCCACCTTGGCGCCTTCCGCCGGTAAGGTCTGGTCATGGTAGGCCATGGCTGTCTCGGGGTCGAGACTGAGGTTGAACTGATCGCGCCACCGGAACTCGAAACGCGCCTTGGACAAGGCATCGTCCCACGTCCGGGCGCCCGGATGTCCTTTGGCGACATCCGCGGCATGGGCGGCAATTTTGTAGGCAATGATCCCGTCTTTAACATCCGCCTTATTCGGTAAACCGAGATGTTCTTTAGGCGTCACGTAACACAGCATGGCCGTCCCGAACCAGCCGATCATCGCCGCCCCGATTCCCGAGGTGATATGATCATATCCGGGAGCGACGTCCGTCGTCAACGGGCCGAGCGTATAGAACGGGGCCTCGTGGCACAGGCTCAACTGCTTGTCCATATTCTCCTGAATTAAATTCATCGGCACATGCCCGGGCCCCTCAATCATGACTTGTACATCGTGCTCCCAAGCCTGCTTCGTCAGCTCACCGAGGGTTTCCAGCTCGGCAAACTGAGCCGCATCATTGGCGTCGGCCAACGAACCCGGCCGCAAACCGTCGCCGAGGGAGAAACTGACATCGTATTGTTTCATGATGTGACAGATCTCTTCAAAGTGTGTGTACAGAAAATTCTCTTGATGATGCGCCAGGCACCACTTCGCCAAGATCGATCCTCCCCGGGATACGATGCCGGTCACCCGCTTGGCCGTAAGCGGTACATACCGCAATAAAACGCCGGCATGGATCGTAAAGTAATCGACTCCCTGTTCGGCCTGTTCGATAAGGGTGTCCCGGTACAACTCCCAGGTCAGCTCCTCAGCCTTGCCGTTGACTTTCTCAAGGGCCTGGTAGATGGGGACTGTACCGATCGGCACCGGGGAATTGCGGATGATCCACTCACGGGTCTCATGAATGTTGGCCCCGGTAGACAGGTCCATAACGGTGTCACCGCCCCAGCGGATCGCCCAGCTCATTTTCTCAACCTCTTCGGAAATACTCGAGGTCACCGCGGAATTGCCGATATTCGCATTGATCTTCACCAGGAAGTTGCGCCCGATAATCATCGGTTCGGATTCGGGATGATTGACATTGGCGGGGATGATTGCCCGACCGCGGGCCACTTCATCGCGCACGAATTCCGCCGCACAGCCTTCCCGCACGGCTATGAACTCCATTTCCGGCGTAATAATCCCCCGGCGCGCGTAATGCAATTGCGTTACGTTCGCCCCGGATTTGGCCCGGTAGGGCCGCCGGTGTTTGGGAAACCGTAACTTATCCAAAGCAGGATCCGACTCACGTTGTTTGCGATAGGCTGAGTCGGACTCGGGCAAGCGTTCGACATCCTTGCGCCCCTCAATCCATGTCAGTCGCAGGGGTTCGATTCCTTTGGTGATGTCGACGGTTTTGTCCGGATCCGTATACGGCCCTGACGTGTCGTAGAGTTCCACCGCCGGATTGGCCGTGCGGTTGTTCTGCGGATCCACCGAATCGGAAAGCGCGACCTCCCGCGCCGGAACCCTTAGATCCGGATACTTGGCGGAACTTTTATAGATTTTCCGGGATCCCGGTAACGGCTCATACTTAACGTTCATCGGTGAAAGGTGTTCCTCTTGGATCCGGTCACGTGGAGAAATCATGCGAATTCCTTTGGTCTGCTGTGTTAGGGGGAAGACAAATTCCGTACCGTGAGGCGCGCGGTCCTAATCAAGGATATAGATAATCACAAAAACCGCGATAAGAATTGCCAATATCAACAATACCATAAGCCATGCTATGGTCAGTGCGCGGGAGTCTTGAAGACGCTCGGCCCGCGCGGCGACAACCGGCCCCGCCGGGGCCTGAAGATATGTCAGCTGAATGACGTTCCGCAGCCGCAGCTGTTTGTCGCGTTGGGGTTTTTATACTGAAAACCGCTTTCTTTGAGCGTATCGACGTAGTGGATTTCCGTGCCCTTGATAAACGGCACGCTCTCCGGATTGATCAGGATCTTGACTCTCCCCTGATCTACAATAATATCGTTGTCATACGGCTTCTTTTGAAAACGCATATCATAAGACAAACCCGCGCATCCACCCGTTACAACTCCCACGCGCAGATAAGCACCTTCCTTGCCCTCTCGTTCAGCCATGGCAAGAATCTTATCAACCGCGGGTTCGGTCAGACGAATAATGTTGTCCATATTGGAAATCCTGTGGGTGTTGGTTACAATCTAAGAATATACCACACAGCTTATATAAGTCAATTTGTAACTTAATTGCTTGGGAGACGGTCGAACACCGGTGGGATCCGGAACCTTCGATTCACCGCCACTTGATGGAACATCCCATGGCGGGTTTTTGATCGGAATTGACGGGAAGACCCTGCGTGTACTGGTCAACGGCCGCCTTCAGCTCTTGTTGCCGGACCTTGGCTTCATTCTGCCAATTATCATCCAAACGACCGTGATAGACCAATTTTTGATTCTCATCAAGCAGGTACAAGTCCGGCGTACATTGGGCATCGAAAAGGCGTGCCGCTGATTGGTCCTCATCGATCAGATAAAGAAAAGGAATCTCCCACTCCTTAATTTTTTCCAGCATCTTAACGGGGCTGTCTTCGGGGTAATCGGGGTGGATATTTGGATTCACGGCCACCGTCATAATGCCGCGCTTCTTGGCATATTCGGAAAGTGTAATCAGCCGCGGCCAAATCGCTTGGGCGTACGGGCAATGATTGCACATAAACGCCACGATCAGGCCGGCATGTTTTCCCTCGGCAAAGAATGCCTGGGAATCAAACATATCGCCAGCGGGAGATTTCAGCTGAAAGTGAGGGATTTTTTTGCCTAACGGAATTGCAATCGAGTTGACGAGCGCCATGCTGACTCCATCCTTTCTTATTTTCATTATAAGTTGGACGGAGGGATTGTCAACCCATTCGGATTGACGGGTGGATTAATTTGGCAACGGTTGGATGTAATAACCGGACACGCGCCATTGCTGATCGGTGTCGCGCATCGGGGTAACCGTCTCGACCGCCTTGCGGCCGTCTTCCAGGACCGATTGAAACAGCACCACGACGTATTCCCCCTTCGGGGCATTGGGCAATTCCGTCATGTACGTCGAAGAAAGAAATTTACGCGAGGCCACCTTCCCCATCGTAGTGCGCACCCGTTTCAGCGATCCGATCCACTGCCCCAGGGTCAATTGAGCCTGAAAATGCGACGCCGTTTCCTTGTAGCTCTCTTCATACTGTTCGTTATCAACGAGGACCAGCCAATTTAAGGCGACTTCCTTGATCCCTTGTTGTTTGGGTGCCTGGGCCCACGCCGGGACCGACAGGGCAGACACCAGCAACATAGTCACTAACACCTTTTTCATGATAAACTCCTTCACATCCGCAAATAGTGCGCTAATTTGGTTGAAATTGTTGATCTTTGTGTGGCCTCCGCTATAATGATAGCCAAAAAGAACGGAAATGTTAATTACAATATTCGCTATTTTTTCGTAGTCGATGGATCTCCCCGAACAACTCATACTGAAACAGTTTGAAATCGGCCCTTTAAACAACTTTCTCTATTTTGTCGGTGACGTGTCAAGCGGTGAAATTGCAGTAGTTGATCCTGCCTGGGACGTCGATTTTCTGTGCCGCCAGGCTCAACAAATGAACTATTGCATTGTGGCGGTCTTCCTCACACACGGCCATCCCGACCACGTCAACGGTCTGGATAAAATCCTGTCCCGGCATGATGTGCCTGCATACATTTCACGGCATGAACCCCCATTCTTGACACCCAAGCACAAGAATATCGTCACCACCGAAGACGGTCAAATCCTAAAAGTGGGATCCCGCGAGTTTCGCTGCCTGCTCACTCCCGGTCATACCCCGGGATGCCAAAGTTTTCTGTATGAAAATGTGATGATCTGCGGTGACGCCATTTTTGTGGACGGCTGCGGCCGTTGCGACCTGCCGGGAGGTGACGCCTCGGTAATGTATGACACCCTGTACAATATTATTATGCCTCTGCCGGACGACACCGTCATCTTCCCGGGCCACAATTACGGCCCGACACCTTGCGCCACTCTTGCCAGCCAGAAGCGCACCAACCCGTATTTGACGTGCCGTAACCGCGAAGAATTTCTGGTACACCGTATGGGCTACGCCGCCTAATCTGCATGTTGTCCTTTTTCCGACGGCACCCGCATCTTCTCTTATTCGGCATTTTGCAAATATTCTTTTCCGCGCCGGGACAGACGTTCCTGATCGCGCTCTTCGTCGGCCCCATCTTCAAAGAGTTGTCTATTTCACAGAGTCTTTTTGCCGGACTCTACTCCGCCGCCACACTTTCGGCGGCCTTGCTGTTGAATCCGGCCGGCCGGCTGATTGACCGCTATTACATCCACACCATTGTCAAAATCGTCACGGTGGCGATGGCGCTGGGTTGCGGGCTGCTGGCCATTGCGACCGGGGTGTGGGCGGTGTTTATCGCCTTCTTTATCCTGAGGCTGATCGGGCAGGGAGTCTACGGGTTGTGCGCCTCCACGCTGATGATCAAGTCTTTTCATAAAAACCGCGGTAAGGCTATGGGCATTATGACATTGGGCTTTCCGCTGTCCGAGGCGGTCTATCCGGGTTTGGCCGTACTGCTGCTAAACACGGTCGGCTGGCGTAACAGTTATCTCGTGTTCGGGGCCGTGAATATCGTCCTCATGCTCCCGCTGCAGCTGTTTTTGCTGCGCCGGGCGAGTATTGTTCACGGTCAGTTTCAAGCCGGTGAAATCGACGTCAACCCCCAACATCTACGCGGCCACCCCGAACAACGCGAGGTCCGCCCTCATCGCGATGTCCCCTTACGGGATGTCATTCGCGACATCAAATTTTACTTGTTGATCGTGGCATCCTGCTTGCCGCCGATGATCGTGACGGGATTATTCTTTCATCAGAACACCTTATTTGAGGCCCATGGTTGGAACATGAGCCTGGCCGCCGGGGGCTTGATGCTCTACGCCTTCTGTAAGGCAGCCGGATCGATTTGGATCGGCCAGGTAGTGGACCGCTACGGACCGATGCTCCCTTTCGGCGGACTGATTTTTTTACTGGGATTGGGAACGCTGCTGGCAGGTGTCGGCGGACCGCCGACGCAGGTCTATCTGTTCTTTGCGTTAATCGGAGCTGCTCTCGGTTTCAGCAGTCCCGTCACCAACGTGGTTTATCCGTACTTTTACGGCACCAAACACATGGGCAGCATTAAGGGCTTGGTAGCCACCTACCGCAACGGATTGACCGCTCTTGGGCCATTACCCGTCGCTGTGGCCCTCGATGCGGGGATCACCATACAAAGTGTTTTGTGTATTACGGCGGCCGGGGTCCTGTTGTTGAGTACCCTTCCCTGGCTGATCTTCCGTCTTGACCGGTCCGATCAACTTTCCGACCGATAGCCCTTGAAAATTTGACCGTAAACCATTCCGTAGAAAACGCGGAATGGTAAAAATCGACGCAGCCGGTACATAAAACGGCCGCCGCGGTCGGGAATACTGCGAAACGGAGGATTTTTTACGTTGATAAGCATCTCGACGTGCTTGGCCACGTCCTCGGGATCATTCTTGCTACGGGCCACATGATCCTCAACCAGTTTTTTCACGTGCTGAGAGAGTTCGTAGTACGGGCTGCTGGTGTTGAAAAAATTCTTGGCGTAACGGACGTTTTCGTCGAAAATCTTGGTACGGAAGGTCCCCGGGCGGATCAATAAAACATCGATTCCGAATATTGAAAGTTCATAGCGGAGGCTCTCGCTGAATGCCTCCAGAGCCCACTTGGTAGCGCTGTAAGCCCCGAACCCGGGTGTCGCGTAAAAGCCCTGGACGCTGGACATATTGATAATCTTGGCGCCGGTCTGCTGGCGCATCAACGGAATCGCGGCCCGGGTGACATTCTGGACGCCGAAGAAATTGGTTTCGAACTGCTCCCGGATATCCTCTTCCGACAGGTCCTCAAATGCCCCGCCGATTCCATAACCGGCATTATTAACCAGGACATCCAGATTTCCGGCCTCCTGGGCTATCGTCTGCAGGGCCGCGTCAATCGTGGTGGGGTCGGTCACATCCAAACGTAACACGGCCACTTCCCCGCCGCGCCGGTTGACTTCGCTGATAAGCGGTGCCTGCTTATCGGGATTGCGCATGGTGGCATAGACGCGGTGGCCGGCCGCCGCGAGACGGGCGGCCGTCAGAAGTCCGAAACCGCTGGAACAACCCGTAATCAGTATCGTCCTTGGTTTGATTTCGGATGAGGACATATCGTCAGGAGATGGTCTTTTGTAACAAGAGGCAATCGGCGAGGGTCAGGGCGATCATCGCTTCGACCACCGGAACCACGCGCGGACAAATACACGGATCGTGCCGGCCTTTGACTTCGATTTGGGTTTGCTCACCGGAAGTGGTCACAGTCTGCTGAGACTGTGCTATGGAAGATGGTGGCTTGACAGCCACGCGCAGAACGATTTCTTCACCGTTGGAGATTCCGCCGAGAATCCCGCCGGCGTAATTGGTCTTGGTATGGATCTCCCCGCCCTCGTTCACGAATTCGTCGTTATTCTCGCTTCCGCGCATGCGGGTGGCCGCAAAAC
This sequence comes from Candidatus Omnitrophota bacterium, assembly GCA_020429915.1. Taxonomy (GTDB): domain Bacteria; phylum Omnitrophota; class Gorgyraeia; order Zapsychrales; family Zapsychraceae; genus JAGOSC01. The sequence goes on from JAGQKV010000002.1 coordinate 427,893, forward strand.
CGGCGCCGAATTCGATGCCTTTGATGGTACCGATCGACATCAACCCGTGCGCAAGCTTGGCATCAAGTTTGTCGAAAACCGGATCACCGAGTCCCGGCGGACAACCTTGGATTACAGCCTCAACCACTCCTCCTAAAGAATCCAAATTCCGACGGGCCTCATCGATCAAAGCAATCATCTTCTCTGCCGCGGCCATGTCCGGCGCGCGGACGATATTTTCTTCGATCACGGCAAAATCGCACTGCTCAGCCACAATGTCCGCCACGGAATGAACGTAAGCAATCACTTTCACGCTGTGTTGTATCAGTAGCTGTTTGGCCACTGCCCCGGCAGCCACCCGGCATGCGGTCTCCCTTCCGGAGGAACGGCCGCCGCCGCGGTAATCCCGGATGCCGTACTTCTTAAGGAATGTCATATCGGCATGGCCCGGTCGGAATACATCTTTTATTTCCGAATAATCACGCGAACGCTGGTCCTTATTCCGGATAAGCAGGGCCAACGCCGTACCGGTGGTCTTGCCCTCAAAGACTCCGGAGAGTATCTCCACCGTATCCGGCTCCTGCCGCTGAGTGGTTATCTTGCTTTGCCCCGGACGGCGTCGATCCAATTCTTTTTGGATGTCAGCGACGTCCAGAGCTAGATTCGGAGGAACCCCGTCGAGTACGGCTCCGATAGCCGGACCGTGGCTTTCACCGAACGTAGTCACCTTAAATATTTCGCCGTAAGTGTTTCCCGCCATATTTCGGTTGCCGCTCCTTACTGCGGTCCCGCGTCAGTTACCGCTCCAACGGATGCGGACGTCACCTGTTGCATGTATTTGTAAAGCACCCCGCTGGTGTAGCGCGGCTTGGGTTGGTTCCAGCTTTTAAGCCGCTTGCGGATCTCTTCCGCGGGGATGTCCAGATTGATTTCCCGCTTGCGGGCATCGATCACAATCGGATCGCCGTTTTTAATAATCGCGATCGGCCCGCCCTCATAGGCCTCCGGCGTAATATGACCGACAACAAAACCGTGACTGCCTCCGGAAAAGCGGCCGTCGGTAATCAGGGCTACGTCCTTTCCTAAACCGCGGCCCATGACCGCCGAAGTCGGCGACAACATTTCCCGCATTCCCGGGCCGCCCTTGGGTCCTTCATAGCGGACCACGATCACGTCCCCCTTTCTTACGGTCCCGTCGAGAATTTTTTGGAGCGCTTTTTCTTCCGATTCGAAAACCCGGGCCTTACCTTCAAAGCGCATCCCCTCTTTACCCGAGATCTTAGCCACGGCGCCGGTGGGCGCCAAGTTTCCGTAGAGAATAACAAGGTGTCCGTCTTTTTTAATCGGGTTAGTGAACGGGCGAATAACTTCCTGCCCTTTGGGATAATCTTTGACCCTTTTGAGATTCTCGGCCAACGTTTTTCCGGTCACGGTCAGGCAGTCCCCGTGCAACAGCCCCTTTGCCAGCAGCATCTTCATCAGCGGAGTAAGACCGCCGATTTTGACCAACTCCGCCACCACAAACCGTCCGGACGGTTTTAAATCCGCAAGCACCGGTACCTTTTTCCCGATCCGGGTAAAATCGTCGATAGTCAGTTTGACCTTCGCCGCGCGCGCCATCGCCAGCAGGTGCAACACGGCATTGGTGGAGCCGCCGAGTGCCGTTACGACGGTAATCGCGTTTTCAAAGGCCTTGCGTGTCATGATGTCCCGGGGGGTAATTCCCTTCTTGATGAGCTGCAGCACCGCTTTACCGGCGTTGACACAATCGCGTCGCTTATCCTCGGAGACGGCGGCTTGGGCGGAACTGTTCGGCAGGCTCATGCCGAGGGCCTCAATCGCGGAGGCCATGGTATTCGCCGTGTACATTCCCCCGCAGGACCCCGGCCCCGGTATGGCACATGATTCGATGCCGGTCAGATCTCCTTTGGAGAGCTTGTTGTTCGCGTACGCGCCTACCGCTTCAAAGATGGATACGATATCCTTATTCTCCCCCTTGTAACAGCCCGGCAGTATCGTTCCACCGTAGACAAATACCGACGGCCGGTTCAGCCGCGCCATGGCCATGAGGCAGCCGGGCATGTTTTTATCACAACCTCCGATCGCCACCACGCCGTCAAACCCCTGACAACCAACTACCGTTTCCACACTATCGGCGATCACTTCCCGGGAGACCAAGGAATATTTCATTCCTTCCGATCCCATCGAAATTCCGTCCGAAATCGTAATCGTGTTGAAGATTACGCCTTTACCGCCGGCCTTATCGGCACCGGCCTGCGCCTGCAGCGCCAGCTCGTCGATGTGCATATTACACGGGGTCACCATGCTCCACGTCGAGGCGATACCGATTTGCGGTTTCTTGAAGTCCGCTGTCTTAAAGCCCACGGCCCGCAACATACCGCGGCTGGGCGCCCGGTCGTATCCGTCCGTTATCTCGGCCGAATACTTACGGAGGTTCGTTGTGCGTTTCTTAGTCATGGATCGATCCGATGTGATTGTGTTAAGCGAGCCAGGAGCGCTCATCGCGCAGACGCGACTCATAGTCTTTAATCTTATCCTCGTGCTGCAGGGTCCAGCCGATTTGGTCAAGCCCTTTAAGCAAACATTCTTTGGCAAAGTCGTTTATTTCAAAGGCATGTTCCCCGCCTTTCGTGTCGGTGAGGATTTGTCGGGGCAAGTCCGCGGCGATTTCTGCCCCGGGCTGCTCCAGCACCTGACGGAAAAGCTCATCCACGTCCTGACTCTTAAGCTGGACCAGCAGGATACCGTTCTTGACACAGTTGTTGGCAAATATGTCGGCAAAACTCGGCGCGACGATGACGCGGAATCCGTAGTCGGCCAAGGCCCAAGGCGCATGTTCCCGGGACGAACCGCACCCGAAATTGTCCCGTGCCACCAAAACCGTGGCCGGCCGGTAAGCCGCCTGGTTAAGGACAAAATCCGGGTTTTCCTTGGTCCCCTCATAGTCAAGATAACGCAGTTCGTGAAAAAGATGCTGACCGAAACCGGTGCGCTCAATTTTCCGTAAGAACTGCTTGGGGATGATCATATCGGTATCCACATTGACCCGGTCTAACGGAGCAGCAATACCTTTGTGTACAGTAAATGCTTCCATAATTTGATTTGTCTTTCCCTGTGATTATCGGTTACGCGGACTTCGGCAGGTAGTTGCGAATGTCACAAATCTTGCCTTCCAGTGCGGCGATGGCCACCATTTGAGGACTCATCAGGTGCGTGCGCCCTCCCGGACCTTGCCGTCCCTCAAAATTACGGTTGCTCGATGAAGCGCAGCGTTGTCCCGGCGTGAGTTGATCGTCGTTCATACCCAGGCACATCGAACATCCGGCGAAGCGCCATTCAAAACCGGCCTCGCTAAAAATCCGGTCCAGCCCTTCTCGTTCGGCTTGCCGGCGCACCCGTCCGGAACCCGGCACGACAATCGCCTGAACATCCTTATGCACCTTTTTTCCTTTAATAATTTCGGCGGCCACCCGCAAATCTTCAATACGGCCGTTGGTACAGGATCCCAAAAACGCCTTGTCGATGGTGATATCGGATATCTTGGTTCCCGGCTTGAGACCCATGTATTCCAGGGCATTGCGGGCTCCGGCGCGCGCCACCGGATCGGTAAAATCATCCGGGTCCGGGACCGTCCCTTCGACATCGGTGACCTGTCCCGGGGATGTCCCCCACGTCACCTGCGGCTTGATATCTTCGGCCTTGATATGCAGCTCATGATCAAATACGGCATCCGGATCCGAAGGCAGCGTGCGCCAGTAAGCGACGGCTTCCTCCCAGTCGTCTCCCGTAGGGCTGTGATCCCGGTCCTTTAAGTAGGCATACGTCGTGTCATCCGGCGCAATCATACCGGCACGGGCGCCGGCCTCGATGCTCATGTTGCAAATGGTCATCCGGCCCTCCATAGTCAAAGCGCGGATCGCGCTTCCGGCGTACTCGACCACATACCCGGTGGCACCGGCGGTTCCGATCTGACCGATGATGTACAGAATGATATCCTTGGGCGTCACTCCGAATCCCAATGTTCCTTCAATACTGATCAGCATGGATTTCGATTTGTTCTGCTGCAGCGTTTGAGTGGCCAGAACATGCTCCACTTCCGAAGTACCGATGCCGAAGGCGAGGGCGCCGAACGCGCCGTGGGTCGACGTATGAGAATCTCCGCACACGATCGTCAGTCCCGGCTGGGTAATCCCCATCTCCGGGCCGATAACATGCACAATCCCCTGGTCCTGATGCTTGAAATCATACAGGATGACATTAAAATCCCGGCAATTCTTGGCCAGCGTTTCCATCTGGATACGGGAAGTCTCCTCCACCAAGGACCAATCTTTGGTCCGGGTGGACACATTGTGATCCATGGTTGCAAAAGTTTTTTCCGGACGCCGGACTTTACGGTGAGTAAGGCGCAAGCCCTCGAAGGCCTGGGGTGAAGTCACTTCATGAATGAGATGCCGGTCGATATAGATGATGGCGGTATCGCCTTGGCTTTCGCGGACCAAATGCGCATCCCAAATCTTGTCATACATTGTTTTGCCGGACATAGTTACGACTCCGCTAAAAAGTTCTAAGTCTTTGAGAATAGAGAAATAATGATTGTATCGGAAGGCTGGGGGGTTGTCAATGAAGAATTCCCGCCCGGTCAGTCCGGCTGCTCATAAGCCAACCGTTCGAAGGTATCCATTTCGATACGGTACGCCGGTACAGCCTCCCGCCCCGCCACAGGGACGATTTTGTAATGTCCCTTCACCCGGCCGCCGCTCGGACAACAGTTACCGTCATGCCGTTCGCGCCAGATGAAAAACTCAAAATCGAGACCGTCTCCGGAAAAGCGGTTGTTTTCCCCTTTCCAAACGGCCTCGCCGACAGCTAAATACGGACGATAGGATTCCGGAGCCGGAACATAATCCACGGGCTGTAACGTCAAGCCCCCACCTTCTGAGCCGATCCGGTATATATGCTCCTGGGTAAAGCTTCCCGTCCCGTAAATCTTCTCCGTCAGCTGCAGAAGAAAAAGACGGTCGCGGCGACCGGCCAGGCCCCGGGTTTCATACGGAAAAAAATTCGGACGAAGCAGATAACCGTTGCCCTGGGTTGAAACTTCTTCAAGGAGCCGATAACCGTCGGCCTCCCGGGCATAAATGCGGGCGATGTGATCGGGACCGTATTTCCGGTCGCTGACATGCACGGTGATGAAGATTTCCTGCTGATTCCAAACCTGCTCCGTGAAAGCCCAGCGGAGTTCGTAAACATCTCCGCCGTCACCTGTATAGGAGATCACCGCTGCAGACTTCGACACCGGCTGCCCGGCGTACGTCGTAACGGGAAGCAAAAACAACAACACCAGCATGATGCCGACGCCTCGGATGAAGTTATCCTTTCCCGGCTTACGCCAGCTTACGCAGGACGGTGTGAAGGATCCCCCCGTTACGGACATAGTCGATCTCCACCGGTGTATCCAGCCGGCAGGTCGTGGTAAATTCAGTAACCTTTCCACCGGAAGCGGTGGCGCGGACCTTGATCTGCTGGCGTGGCTGCAATGAGTCGCCGATGCCTTCGAAGTCAAAATGCTCATCGCCCTTCAACCCCAAAGAATCGACCGATTCCCCCGCCTGAAATTCCAGCGGTATTACTCCCATGCCGGCCAGGTTACTGCGGTGGATGCGTTCATAACTTTGCGCGATCACGACCTTCACGCCCAGCAAGGCTGTTCCTTTGGCGGCCCAGTCACGGCTGGATCCGGTTCCGTACTCTTTGCCGGCCAGGACAATCAGGGGCGTACCGTCGGAGCGATACTTCTGGGAGGCATCAAAAATGCTCATTTTCTCCTGTGACGGAAAATACATGGTCCAGGATCCTTCCGTGCCGGGGGCCAGTTGATTACGCAGCCGGATGTTGGCGAACGTGCCGCGCGTCATGACCCGGTCATTTCCCCGGCGCGAACCGTATGAATTAAAATCTTTCGGGGCAACACCCTGTTCCTGCAGATACCTTCCTGCCGGACTATCGGCGGCAATCGCCCCCGCCGGCGAGATGTGATCCGTGGTAATCGAGTCGCCCACCATGACCAGACAGCGGGCCCCGCCGATGGCCGCGATCGGCGCCGTGTCTTTGGTCATCCCGTCAAAAAACGGCGGTTCCTGAATGTAAGTGCTGAGCTCTTTCCAGTCGTAGAGTTCGGATGAGGTCTGGCTGATCGCATTCCAGTTTTCATTGCCTTGGGCCACGTTGGCGTACCGCTTGCGGAAAGATTCGGCGGAGACAAATTGCGCGACCAAATCGCTGATTTCTTTCTGTGTTGGCCAAATCTCTTTGAGGTAAACGTCCTTTCCTTGTGCATCCCGACCAATCGGTTCATTGACCAAATCTGTCTGTACGGATCCGGCTAGGGCGTAGGCCACGACGAGCGGCGGACTGGCCAGATAATTGGCCTTGGTATGCGGATTCACCCGCCCTTCAAAATTGCGGTTACCGCTCAGAACGCTTGCCGCTACGAGATCCCCCTCAACAATGGCCCTGGAGACCTCCTCGGGAAGCGGTCCGCTATTGCCGATGCAGGTGGTACAACCGTAACCGACGATGTGGAAACCGAGCTTTTCCAAGTAGGGCAATAATCCTGAGGCCCGGATATACTCCTCAACCACTTGAGATCCGGGGGCGAAACTGGTCTTCACATAATTCTTCACGCTGAGTCCGCGTTCCACCGCTTTTTTCGCCACCAACCCGGCGCCGATCAGCACATAGGGGTTGGAGGTATTCGTGCAGCTGGTGATCGCGGCAATGACGACGGAACCATGCCGCAGGGTCTCGGCGGTTCCGTTCACGACTTGGGCCTGGCGGTCCAAATCACCGCTGTCCAATCCGAAGCCACGTTCTTTTACGGGCGCAGTCAGGCTTTTGGAAAAGGCGTCTTTCATTTCGGCCAGCGTGATGCGGTCCTGCGGACGCTTGGGACCGGCGAGGCTGGGTGTAACATCCCCTATATTCAGTGAGAGCTCATCGGTATATTTGGGATCGGGCGTGCCGGCATCATAGAACATGCCTTGCGCCTTCATGTATTTTTCGACCAGTTCCGTCTCTTCTTCGCTGCGGCCGGTCAACCGGTAATAACGCAGCGTCTCCTCGTCAACCGGGAACAACCCGATCGTGGCCCCGTATTCCGGTGCCATATTGGAGATGGTCGCGCGGTCGGGCAATGTCAGATGCCGTAAGCCCGGCCCGAAAAATTCCACAAATTTCCCGACCACTCCCCTCGCCCTCAGCATCTGTGTGACGGTAAGAACCAGATCGGTTGCCGTTACCCCCTCCTTGAGTTGACCGTCCAGACGAAAGCCGATCACTTCAGGCATCAGCATATAGATCGGTTCACCCAACATAACGGCTTCCGCTTCGATACCACCGACGCCCCAGCCGACCACGCCCAAACCGTTGATCATGGTGGTGTGGCTGTCGGTGCCGACCAGACTGTCGGGAAAGACGACCACGTCACTGCCCGACTTCTTCTGCAGGACACCTTTGGCCAAGTATTCCAAATTCACCTGATGGACGATGCCGGTCGCCGGCGGAACGACCAGGAAATTGTCAAAGGCCTTTTGCCCCCATTTAAGAAACTCGTACCGCTCTTTGTTCCGGGCAAATTCCATCTCCACGTTTTTCGCCAGGGCATCCGGTGAGCCGAAGACATCCACTTGTACCGAGTGATCTATGACCAGATCGCAGGGAACCTGGGGATTGATTTTCTGGGGATCACCTCCCAGACGTTTCAGGGCCGAGCGCATTGCGGCCAGGTCCACCACGCACGGAACTCCGGTGAAGTCCTGCAAAATCACCCGACCGGGCTTGAAGGCGATGTCCTTCGGATCCGTATACGCGGGGGACCACCCCAGCAAGGTTTCTATGTCGGCCATCGTAACCGCGTATCCGTCCAGATTGCGTAGCGCGCTCTCCAGCAGCACCTTGATGGAGTAAGGCAGCCCCGCGGGATCGCCGATGCCCTGGACGGCCAGCTCCTTGAGATCGTAATACGTATATGTTTGTCCCCGCACCTCGAGGCTTTTCTTGCTGGCGTCATGATTAAAATCTGTAGTCACGAATGAATCCTTTGTTCTATGGACGTTAATGGGAAATTAGGACGAATGCTTTTGGGGTGCCGCCCTTTTCATGGGACGCGAATTCGTATTATATTAAACCCGTATAGGATCGTCAACCGTTTCACCGGGCAAAAAAAGCAAAATTACCCTTGCACCCGGACATCCAGCTCACTATGATGCATATAGAAATCAACTTCAACTTGCCCTGCCCGATTGTACCTATGAATGTTGCCATACTGAATCCCTCCTTCGGGGATGACTTTGTGCGCGTCGCCCGCTGGGCGGCCAAGTCAAGAGGCCGCGTCCAGCGCCATCCGGAATATCTCCTGACCGCCGCGCAAGTCCTGCTGGATCAAGGTCATGATACCCTATTCGTGGAGGCGGCCGCGCGCAACCTCACACCCGAAGAGGCCTTCAAAATCTGCGAAGACCATCGCCCGGGATTACTCATTATTCATGCCACGACCCCGTCAATCTATAACGACATTGAACAAGCCAAGGAAATCAAGCTCAGAACGGGCTGCCGGGTATGCTTTGTCGGACAGCACGCCTCGGCCGAGGCGGAAAACACCTTCGAGATAGGCCGTAACGTCGTGGACTTTATCGCCCGCGGCGAATACGATCACACCGTCCGCGATTTGGCTGACGGCGTGGATCCCGGCAAGATTCTCGGATTGACCTGGTGGGATTCCGAATCCTTGCAGGCGGTCAAAAATCCCGACCGTCCGCCCGTCGACGTAAATGAGCTCCCCTTCCCCGCCTGGCAATTGATCGAACCGGAGTGGTATCCGGACGGCGGGAAAAAATTCCCCTTCCTGACACTGATTACCGGCCGCGGCTGTAACAATGGCTGCACATTCTGCCGCGACCCGCAAATTATGTACGGCTACCGGCTTCGCAACCGCACAGCCAAGAGTGTCGTCGATGAAATGGAATACGATTTGAAGATCCACCCGCAAGTCCGCGAAATCATGTTTGAGACCGATACATTCGCCGCCGATACCCAGCACGTGAAGGAAGTCTGCGAGGAAATTATGAAACGCGGACTCCACAAACGCATATCCTGGTCCTGCAATATGCGCGTGAATACCGATTTGGAAGTCCTCCCTTTGATGCGTGAGTCCGGGTGCCGGATGCTAATGACGGGATTCGAATTCGGATATGACGACGGCCTGAAAGCGATCAATAAAGGCGGAGTGTCGGTGGATATGGCCCGTGACTATGCCCATGAGGCCAATCGGCTGGGATTCACCATTCACGGGTGCTTCATGATCGGCGCCCCCGGGGAAACACGGGAAACGGCACAGCAAACCATCGATTTTGCCAAGAGCCTGCCGCTGGACACGGTCCAGATCACCGGCGTGGCCTCCTACCCGGGCACCTCTCTTTACAAATGGGCGAAAGAAAATGAATTCTTGCGTGCGGACGACTGGCGGGAATGGTTGAACGCTCAAAAGGAACAGCGGACACTGCTCAGCTATCCGCAATTCAGCAGCGAAGAAATCGACGAGTATATCGACCGCGGCCTCAAAGAATTCTATCTGCGCCCGAAGCAGATGTGGAAAATGCTGATCTCGATCCGAAGCATGGGAGACCTGCTTCGAAAACTGCATGGATTTAAAGCATTTATGGACTATTTCTTCAAGAAAATCCGCTCTGCATTCGGAAGCACTCCACCCCCCACCGGGCCGGACAAGCGGGTTGAGGAGGAACTCAGGACCGGTGAAACGGTCGCACTGTAGGCCGGCGCCTTTAAGTTGACAATCCAAGCTTATTCCGATATATTCAAGATACAAATAACCAGCATGAATGGAGGTCGAGATGACTCACGTTGTAACCGAACCTTGTGTTAAATGCAAATATACCGACTGTGTAACCGTCTGCCCGGTCGATTGCTTTCATGAAGACGAGGAAATGCTCGTCATAGACCCCGAAGTTTGCATCGACTGCGGGGCCTGCATTCCGGAATGTCCTGTTCAGGCCATCTACACGGAAGAAGATGTTCCCGATCAATGGAAGAGCTACATTGAGTTGAATTCCTCAAAGGCTCCGGATCTACCGGTGATTACCGAAAAGAAAGAGCCGCTCGCCGATAGCTGATCCTCGGAGTCTTGTTCTGGTCTTATCCTTGTTCCGATAGGGCTGGCATACAGACCGAAGTGGGCATCACCAAACGCGTACTATGACGGGAGGTGTCTCAATGGCTGGCTACGACCACGACAAGAACATTCCGAATCTTCCTGAGAAAATCACTGAAAAGAAAAAGAAACCGAAAATGGTTGCTGTCGTGGATGAGGATAATTGCACCGGTTGCCAAGCCTGCGTGCCTTTTTGTCCGGTCGACTGCATCGCACCTGTTCCTGACGGAAAATACGAAACGATTATTCCGCCAGTTCAAATCCGGTTTAACGAATGTACCGGCTGTTCCATCTGCGCCCGCGTATGCACCAAAATGACCTGGGACGCGATTGAGATGTTGCCGACCGCCACATTTGAAGAAGTTTACCAGATCGAACTCAGCGACGCCACCACTCCTCCCTACGGCACACCGAAGCCGAACTAGATAGTTGATTCAGCGCCCAGCGGAGCTCCCCGTACATGTGGTTTTTTATGATTACCTGCTATGTCATGAGCGCCGTGACATTTGTCTTACTCAGCATAGCCTTTCTGCAAAGCTTTCTCAAATTTCACGTCTGGCAGGCAGACCACGTCACCTTCATGATTCTGACCAGCATCGTCTATTCGTTCACCGAAACTCTGGTCATTTTTTTCTTTGTCGGCACCGGCGTCAGCGTAAAAGAATATACACTTGAACATCACCTCGATAGCGGTTATCATAAGCGATCCATCGGAGTCAAACGGGAGGTGTATCCTCCGCTGATGATGAACATTTTGTATATGATTGTCCTGTTTGTCCTTGTGGGAGCAGTCGACACGCAGCGGGTACCGGCGTGGATTTATTACAGCCTATTTGTCTTCTGCATCGGCGACTACCTCCGGGTGAAGATCATCCAGAACAACTGCTTTCGCAAAAACACGCAGATCATACTGGATATGTCCGGCATCAAAAAAAAGGTGGCCTGATGTATTACGTGGCCAAGATGCTCCAAGCGGCGGCTTTATCGATCATATTGATCGACTTCCTGCGGAACTTTCCGGAACTGATGAGCCGGACGGTCCTGGTCGTCTGCATCGCCTTATTTACCTGCGGCTGGATTATTAACCGTTACTTCGTCCGACAATGAGCAAAAACAAAGATGTTTTAAAATTCGATTCCGGAGCCGACGGATTTAAATTCATGATCTATGTGTTGGCCGTCAGCGCCGTCGTTACTTTGATTCTCGGCGGATATTTTCTGTATACCAATTTTTGTCGACCATGAGCCTTCCCCCCTTTGTCAAAAGATTGATGACCAAGTGGAAAATTAATTCCCTATGGGACTTTTTCGCCATCATGCTGGTTTTCTCACTAGCCGGCATGAGCATCGTATATGTCCGCCGACCGGTGTTTCATCTGGTCGGTATCACCAAAGAGACCCCCTTCATTTTGAAGTTCTTCTGCTGGCTGCTGGTCGTCTTTCCGTCCTATCAGCTGGGGCTGCTGGTTTTCGGCTTTTTGCTGGGACAATGGAATTTTTTCTGGGCGAAGGAAAAGCAGATGTTTTCCGCCATCTCTCGGTTGGGCCGGTCGTCGGCGAGCACCGGCGATAACAAGGCGGCTTAGAATACGTAGAGCATCAGGTAGATAACAACACCCGTCACCGACACATACATCCACACCGGAAACAGCCAGCGTGTAATCTTGACATGCCGCGCGAAATCCCCTTTTAGCGCGAAATAAACCGCCGCCAGGATAAAAGGAACCATCAGGGCCGCCAGCGGCGTATGCGTCAGCAATATGGCGAAATATACCATGCGGATGAAGCCTTCTTCCGCATATTTGGTGGATCCGTGAAGATAATGATACGTCAGGTAAGAAATAAGGAACAAGCCGGACGCCGTCAGGGCGGCGATCATGGCCTTCTTATGGGTCTGCTGATCCCCCTTCTTGATGGCGGTATATCCCCACCAGAGGAAAATACCGGCCAAAAAGTTGAGTGTGGCATTGATCGTCGGAAACACCGGGATACCCATCAGAACCGCTCCTTTAACAAAGCCGATGCATCCAGGAATAACTGATTCACCTCGGCGGTCACCGTTCCGTCGTAGTAGCCGCGGATATACCCGCTGCGATCCACCAACGCCAGCGTGGGACTGAAGGCCCCGGTCGCATCCAGATCGAGACGCAACTGCCGCTGGACAAATTCATCCACCTCCTCGCGTCTTCCCCCGACAAAAAACCAATTCCCCTTCCCCTGCACATAGCGCCCGGAGAATTCAGACAGTACCTGAGGCGTATCGCGTACGGGACTGAGTGTCACCGCCACCAGCTTAACAGCGGTCACCTGCTCAAAGGTCCGGCTCAAAGAGGCCATATTCTTCATCATGGCGTTACATCCGTTCACACACGGGGTTGAGAATGCGCCGGCAATCCAAACGTTCCGGTACAGGTCCTGCGCAGCCAGCTTTTTGTTCTGTGCATCCGTGAAGGTGAACGGCTTCACCTGTCCCAAGACAGGCAGACGCGGTCGCTGCAGGGACGACTGGAAAATATAGACACCACAAATAACGGCCAGTGCGACGGATAAAGCAACGCCTGCCATGACAAGATTTTTGCGGGAAGCGGCCATGATTTAAAAGCGCGCGTCGACGATAATCAGGGTTAACAAAATGGGGAGATAAATTACCGTTGCCTTCAGCAGACGGCGGGCATCGAGCAGGGATTCTGAGCGGATGAATTGAAGACTCACACACAGCATCCACAGTCCCGTGACAAAAGCGCCCAGAAGATAAATGAATCCGGATAGTCCGGTCACAGCCGGGATCAATGACACCGGGATCAATAGTATCGAGTAACACTGGATTTGGTGGAACAAATCCCAGCCGTCATGTTCGCGACCGGGCAGCATCTTGAAACCGGCATTACGATAGTCCTCACGAAACATCCAGGCAATTGCATAAAAATGCGGATGCTGCCAAATGAAAAGGATCAAAAAAAGTATCCCGGCATCGAAATTCAGATGTCCCGTCGCGGCAGCCCATCCGCCTAACGGTGGCATGGCGCCGGGAAACGCACCGATAGTCGTATTCCACCAACTGACTTTTTTCATCGGCGTGTAAACCAACACATACATAAAATTGGTCAACAGCCCCAGAAATGCGGTCAGAATGTTCAACTTCGTGTACAGCACGAAGATTCCCAAAAGACTGATGAGGATGCCGAACTGCAAGGCGCGGCGGGGTTCGATGCGTCCGGCGGGCAAAGGCCGTTTGCGCGTGCGGTTCATTAAATTGTCGGTATCGCGTTCCAGATAGTGATTCAGTACGGCTGAACCACCACAGACCAAACTTGTTCCCAACAGCAAGTAAAACAGGCGCACATAGGAATGGATCCCCTGCCCGCCCAAATAGTAGCCGATGGTAGCGGTAATTAATACCAACAGAACGATGCGCGGCTTGGTCAATTCAAAATAATCACGCATCATATCGAATGCCCCTTCATAAATACTGACATTCGCAACGGAGCGATGCGCAACAGCAGCAGAAAGGTGAGTCCCAATAAGGCAGCTCCGGTCACCACATGCAAACTGGTCGTGAGCGGTCCTTTCCCGGTTAGCACTGTGGCGATACCCAGGAAAACCTGCGTCGCGATAACTGCGTCAATCCCGAACACGATACGCAAAACAGAGTCCTTTTGCGGCAACCGGCAACGCAGAGCGAACATGTTGACGACTCCCGCAATGATCACCAGAATGACGGCCCAGAAACGGTGCGCCAAGTGATATAACACATTTGCCCGTGCGATCGGATCGAGGCCATGCTCAAAACGCCAGTCGTTGACGCGCGCCAAGAACTGATCGTTCACCGTCGGCCACCACTGCCCGGCCATGGTTGGAAAATCGTAAACCGCCAGCCCTGATCCGGTATGCCGCATGACCGCCCCCAGAATGAGCTGGACGTAAATGCCGGCCAACATGAGGATCGCGGCCGCCTGCAGACGCCCGTCTCGTGCCTCCGGCAACTCCTGACGACGGCGACGCTCCACAGACTGGGAATAAGCCAGGAAGATTGTCATTAAAAAAAATGTTTGCGCCAAAACGCCGTGTGCCACGGATACCGGTGTCGGAAGATAAAAAAGCACCGTAATGCCTCCCAGAACCCCCTGCAAAATCACGGCGCCGAGCGCGCAAAAGCCAACGACCTTTATCCACTTGCGGACTTCCGCAAAAGCCAGCCAAATAGCCAGGCACAGCGTTAAGGCGCCGACGCATGTGGCAATCATCCGATGGCCATGTTCATAGAATACGCCGCCGACCATCGGCGGGAAAAGCGTACCGTAAGAAAGCGGCCAATCAGGGACGGATAATCCGGATCCGGTCGACGTCACCATGCCCCCGGCAAAAATCAGAAACAGCGTGGCGGTAACGGTGAGCTTGGTATAACGGCGTAACCAGGGATTATCTTGAGAATCGGCTCGCGAGAGGTCCCGGGAACCGGGACGGCCGGTACTAGTTCCAGAAGTCGTCATATTCCTCTGCACCCTCCTCCCCGATCACAGGGGCATTGCGCGCCACCCACGCGTCATACTCTTCCTGATGGTGCACGACTAGGTTGCCGCGCATCCGGTAATGGCCAATTCCGCACAGCTGGGCACAGCCGATTTCAGACGTACCGGATTTGGTGGGTGTAAACCAGGTCGGAATAACCAGGCCGGGGATGGCATCCTGCTTCACGCGCATGATCGGCAGCGCGAAACTGTGGATTACATCCTTAGAAGTGAGGTAGATGATGGCCGGTTTGCCGATGGGAAGATGTAACTGGTTGATGGTGGTAAAATCATCCTTACCGTTAGGGTCATCGGGATCAAGACCCAGCGGGTTGGTCTGTGTGTCGACCAGCTCGGGACGAGCACTTCCGAATAAACCGTCTGCACCGGGATAATGCACGTTCCAGGCAAACTGCTCTGCCACCACACGGACTTCCACAATATCCTTGCGGTCGGGAAAGGCATTGACCTGCTTCGCCCAAAACGGGATCGAGAATCCGATCAGTAGCAGGGCCTCGGCCACGACGACTCCGGCCTCGATGTAGCTGGAGACATGGGATTTCACGCCGCGGTAATTGGCCTTGGGATTCACCCATTTGTTGAAGCGTCCGATACAGATCACAAAAAAGATCCCCCAACCGATAAACAGGCCGACCATCAGCAGATGGACGAGGATAATCACCATGTCGATGTCGTGCCCGTGCGAAGAGGCAACTATGGGAAGATTGAGCATTTCGGATAAATTCATAACTCTCCTGTCGACAATCGCGCGCGCTTCTTAAACCTTATTAAGAATGTAACGAACACCGCCATGATCACCAATAAAACCGCCAGCAACGTTAGCACTCCCCACCGCAGACCACGGTTGGCCGGGGTATCGGTGTCGCCATAGAAACAAATGCTGCACGCCAGAGCTGCGCGCGGAATGGCGGCCAGTATGAACAGATTAATCATTATGATCACGCGCACCATGTCAGTCCTTTACTTTCTTAGCAAACATAATCCCGTAAACAATAAAACCCACGCCGACCAGAAGCGAGCCGATCATGCTCCACAGATAACTGGGAGAAGCGGTGAGTTGATACTGTTGATAAGCCCAGTAAGCGAAAAACCCCGAAAGAGATACCGTAGCCATAACAAACAGAATATGAAAACCGCGCAGGCTCAATGATGCCCTCCCGACGCCTCCGGAGCCTCCGGCGTTTCCGTATGCGAACCATGTGTTCCGCCGTGCGCACCCGCCTTTTCAACATAGTACTCGAAATTGAGGTTCTTGGTCCCATCCGGCACGTCGTGAACCGTATAAACGATGAAAATCATCATAAACAAGAACATAAATGCGGTAAGGCTCATCACCAGATAAATCAATTTCTTTTCATGGCTCAAATGCATGAAGAACGAGGCCACCAGAGACGCCTTGGTGGTCGCCACGAACAACGCCAAAAAAATAGCCAAAGCGATACCGATCTTCAGGCTGCTGATCGCGACGGTGATGACGGTCAGTACGGCCAAGGTGCCGAAGACTTTGTAATACAGGGCCTGCTCTTTTTTAAAATCGGTTGTTTCTGCCATATGAGTTATCCTATAAAAGGTAAAGAACGGGAAAGAGGAATATCCATACGAGGTCAACAAAGTGCCAGTACAACCCCACCACCTCGATTCGATTGGTGAACCGTTGCGGCTGAGTTTTCCACATCTTGGTTCCCACCGGGAGCCAGAAATACATCAACACTATCGCCCCGCCCACGATATGCAGGGCGTGTAATCCGGTGAGCGTGTAATAGATGGCAAAGTACGCGCTCTCCTTGGGAAATATACCGTGAGAGAATTTGGTGCCGTATTCGATCGCTTTAATAATCATGAAGATCAAGCTGCACAATAACGTCAAACCGAGGGTAAGCTTAAACTTCGGGATGTTTTTTTCTTTCAGAGCCACCCAGGCCAAAACCATCGATACACTCGACGAAATCAGGACCAATGTGTTCACTGTGCCTAGCGGCACGTTGAGCAAATCGGAACCGTGCGGCCACGCCGGGGATCCGGTGCGCAGCAGGACATAGCCTGAAAAAAGCCCTCCGAACAGCATGACTTCGGAAGCCAGAAAAAGCCAAATACCGAATTTCGCATTGTAAAGTCCTGTATCCGGTCGCGCTTCGACTGTGTACGGAATCATCTCCATCAGGCGGCCTCCTTCTGTGCCGGGGCCTCTTCCATTTCGACCTCAGGTTCGTACTGCGGACTGAAGTCTCTCTTGGCGCCGGGAACACTATATTCGTAAGCCGCACGATACACCACCGGCTCGGTAACGAAATTACCGTGTCCCGGTGGACTCGGAGTGTTCCATTCCAGAGTGGTCGCTTCCCACGGATTATCCGATTCGACTTTCTTGCCCTTGAACATACTCCAGAAAAAATTAAAGATAAACGGAAGTTGCGCCAGCCCGAGCCCCCAGGCCGCCCACGAGGACGTGATGTTCAGATGCAAAACGTCCTGGGCATGTTCATAGCCGGCACCGCCATCGTACAACCGACGCGAAACACCTGCCAACCCGACGATAAACATCGGCATGAAAATGAAGTTCATACAGACCAGGGACGGCCAGAAATGAAGCTGCCCCAAAAGCTCGTTCATCTTGCGTCCGGTCGCCTTCGGATACCAATGATAAATCCCCGCAAACAGCGCGAAAATGGTACCCGGGGCAACGACGTAGTGGAAATGACCGATGACATAGTAGGTGTCGTGCAAGTGGATATCCGCCGTCGAAAGGCCCAAAGGCAAACCGGTCAGGCCGCCGATCCCGAACATCGGCAAGAACGCCAGGGCAAAGAGCATCCGGGTATTAAACCGGATCGATCCTCCCCACAGAGAGATAAACAATGCCGTCAGGATGATGATCGACGGTATGGAGATGATCATTGTGGTCGCCTGGAAAAAAGCGTTGATGACAGTCCCCATCCCCGTCAGGAACATATGATGCGCCCACACGACAAATGACATGAATCCCAAAAAAACAATCGAATACACCATGGACTTATAGCCCCAAAGCGGCTTGCGGATATTGTTGGCTATGACTTCCGAAACGATCCCCATCGCCGGTAATATCAACACATACACCTCCGGGTGTGCTAAAAACCAGAACAAGTGCTGCCACAGCAACACGCTTCCCCCGCCGCTGATGTCGAGCTGTTGACCGCTGACCACCAATCCCGACGGCATAAAGAAGCTGGTACCCGCGACCCGGTCCATCAATTGCATGACGCCGGCCGCCAGCAGCGGCGGAAAGGCCAATACAAGCAGGAATGACGTGACCAGCTGCGCCCACACGAAGAACGGCAGCCGCATGAATGTCAGCCCTTTGGCACGTAACTGAAAAATCGTGACAATGATGTTAATGGAACCCAACAAAGACGATTGGATCAGACAAACCATACCGATAATCCAAAAGGTCTGTCCCACGGATGCTATAACGGCTAACGGAGCATAAGCCGTCCAGCCGGATGAGGCGGCTCCCCCCGGAAGGAAGAAACTGCCGAGCATGATGATCCCGCCCGCGAAATACAGCCAGTAACTGGTCATATTTAAGCGCGGAAAGGCCATATCCGGCGCCCCGACCTGAAGCGGAACCACAAAATTTCCAAAGGCGCCGACCGCCAGCGGAACAATCCCCAGAAAGACCATAATGGTTCCGTGCATGGCGCCAAGTTCGTTGTAAAACTCCGGGAGCATGACACCGCCGGGCATCCGGGAATCACCGAACAGATGGCCTATGAGCGGCAGAGGCTGCTCGGGATAGGCTAATTGCCAGCGCATAAGCATAATGAGTCCGAAACCGAACAACAAGAAGAACAACGCGGTGATCCCATACTGGATACCGATGACTTTGTGGTCTACCGAAAAAATGTATTTGCGCCAAAACGGCAGTTCGTGATGTGATTCGCTCATACTAATCCCTTACTTTCCATCCGGTCGTTGAAATGTAAAATCTACCTCCTTGGTCTCCCCTTCGCCCAAGGTGACGGTCACCTGCTGCGGAGCCAAGCGCTGGTGCCAGGCCTCCAGCACGTATTGGCCCGGCGGCAGATTGTCGATCGTGTAGGTACCGGTTTCGTCGGTCGTCGTGTAAAACGGATGACTCATAACCGTGATATACGCACTCATCCACGGGTGGACGTCACATTTGACCTCAAACATGAACTCCGGCTTATCAAAGGTTTTGGTAATTTCTGTGCGGAACTTGGGCATGGCGACGTTAAACTCGGCATTTTTCTTCGGCAAGGCATGCACATTGTGCAACGTTCCGTCCGGATTCAGGATTTTCAACGGCTGCCCGGCCATGACGCCCATTACGGCGGGCGTGTAAATACATCCGTGCTGGTTTAACACCTTGGGCTCCTTGGGCACGGGGAAATTGGATTTGGGAAGCCCGTCCTTGACTTGCAAAAAGACATTCTTAAGCTCATTGTTGGGCCCCAGAATGATCGTTTTGGGAAATACCGTGTCGGTATGCTTGGTAAGACATACGGGATCCGCCCCCATTTTGATGGGCCGGAGTTTCGGTCGTCGTCCTTGATAGGTCACTTTACCTTTGATCGCGGCCGCCTGCGCCGGCATGGGAAAAGCAAGAATGGCAGCGAGAAACGAGGCTAGTGTTACGTAGTATATATTCATATTCTTAAAGTAATATAGGGGGGTGCTGTAGTGACTATAATATAGGTGAAGCAGTCAGGATTGTCAAGCGGGTTTGGCAAAAAAGGGTGGTTTTCCCGCCAGGAAAAACCACCCTTTTATCACCGACTTATTTGAACTGCAACGGGGGAGATTCCTCCGCCGGGTAGGGCTGGTATCCGGTGTAGGGCTCCGGATAGGGATAGCGCGGATAGTGCGTTCGATGGTCCAGACGCTTTGCCTGCTCCACCAGCCGGATAAACTCCGCCCGGAGGCCTTCCAGATCGCTGCCGCGGGTACGGCTCGCCCGTTCCAGGACCTGATCATAACTGGCATGGCCTTTAAATCGGGAGTTACGCAGCAACAGACCGAATTCGGCTACGGCACTGGCAAAGGCCGCTTCAGGGTCCATGTAGTCGGTGACGTCACCGCGCTTGAATGTTTGGCGAATCAGACGGCTGTGATTGGATTTGACCGGTTTATAGCGCAGCTTGACCGTCATCAGCTCCTGATTCACAAACATACGCGGCTTCTGGTATTTCAAACGGTCAACACCCTGCTCGGCGTACGGAACCGGCTCCACACCGTAGGCTGGGACAACTTCATACAAAGCGGTGACCGTATGGCCGGCCCCGATTTCTCCGGCGTCGACCCGGTCATTATTGAAATCACGATTGTTCATAACCCTGTTTTCGTACCCAATCAACCGGTAGGCATGCACGTGCTGCGGATTGAACTCGACCTGGATCTTGACGTCCTTGGCGATCGTAAAGAGCGTGGATCCCAGTTCACTGACCAGGATCTTCCGCCCTTCTTCAAGAGAATCGATGTAATAGTAGTTCCCGTTGCCGTTGTCGGCGATCTTCTCCATTTTGGCGTCTTTGTAATTACCGGAGCCGAAACCGAGAATTGACAGGAACACCCCCTCCCTGCGTTTGCTTTCGATCAATTGGACCAACTCGTAATCATTCTTCATACCGACGTTAAAATCTCCGTCCGTGGCCAGAATGACGCGATTGTTGCCGTTGCGGATGTAGTTATCGCGGGCGATGCGATAAGCCAGATTCAGCCCCGCCTCACCGGCTGTCGAACCGCCCGCCTGCAGATTGTCAATCGCGGCATGAATCCGGTGTTTGTACGTGCCGGGTGTTGAATCCAGCACCAACCGGGCTGAGCCGGAGTAGGTTACAATGGCCACCTGTTGGTCCGGACGCAATTGGTCCACCATGAGTTTCAACGATTGCTTGAGCAGCGGCAATTTGTTCGACCGTTTCATCGAACCGGAAACGTCGATCAAAAACACCAGATTGCTCGGAGGAATCTTCCGCTGCGACGGCACGTTCCCTTTAAGACCGACCTGGACGAGCAGGTGTCGGGTATTCCAAGGACAAACGGATCCGCGCATAGTCACACTAAACGGTTCCCCGCGGGTCGGCTTGGGATAATTATAGTCAAAGTAGTTGACCATTTCCTCCACCCGGACGGCATCGGCCGGCGGCAGCTGCCCGCGATCCAGAAAACGGCGCACGTTGCTGTAGGACGCCGTATCGACGTCGATCGAGAAGGTTGATAGCGGCGCGCTGGATGCGACCAGGAACGGATTTTCATAGATCGGATCGTACTCTTCGGTATTCTGCTCCGGCGGACGATGATAGTAAGTCGGCGGCGTGTAATCGGGTTCGGGGGGCGGTGCGGGATAAAAGAGTTCATCCGCATCATCGCCGTAACCCATATCATAGCCGCGACGAACCTGCTCTTCGGCTTCATAAATCGGCTCTTCCGCATCGTAGGGATACGGTCGGCGCGCCCTGGATTTGGTGGGAAGGTTATATACCTCCTCCTTCATGATCATCCCTTGGGCCATTACGGCTTCCGACCCACCGATGATTTGGCCGTTGTCGACCTCGATCCGCTTGAATCCGGCGAAGGCCCGGTCTTTGCGAGGTTCTTCCGTGATGCTTTTGGCGACGGCGCTCCGGTCTTTCGACTCCAGCATATCGCGATAAGCACCGGGGGCCGTTTGTGAACGACTGCCGGAGATCTGCGCCGGTATTTTGTTCCCATCGGCATCAGAGTAGTCCCCCAACCCACGTATCTTCTCGGCACCTGTATAAGTGGAGGCTTGAAATCCACCTATACTCCGCGCCGGGCTGGTCGATGTCTCATCAGCCTTTTTGTCATTCATCACGATCGGTTGCCCCGTATAAGCTGAACTTTGGAAACCGCCATGCCCGACCGCCTTCTGTTTTTCCCGAACCGCCGGTGACGGCTGAGACTGCCGGGCATCATCCAACCGGTCGGCTGCGTCGATTTCCTGGTAGGAAGCTGCCAGGTCATACTGATTATCAGCGAGGGGTGCTTGAGCCTGAGGCGTCGATTCCCCTTCAGGCTTACCCGCTTTTCGTTGGGAAAATTCTGACCGCCTCATTCCGGGAGCGTCTTCACCGGCTTTCTGCATGACATTCCGACGCTCCTCCTCCAAATAGTAAGGTTCGTATGTCTTGGGACGGTAAATTTGTGATTTTGAGGCGTAGTCGTTACGTGCCTCCTGTGAAAACGTCCGCAAATAGACTATTCCTACGATCATGCACAGCGCGAATGTCACCAGCGCGCCTCCGCCGACCTTCAACCAGGTGTCGCCTTTCATAGTGGGTCCCTCCTGGAGCTTCTCATCTAGAAGCGTCTTTTGAATCTCATTGGCCATATCGGCCGAGACTTCCTCATCCTTCCATTCCTGCAACGTTCCCGACAATTTTTGCAATTCCTTGTAATATTCCTGCCATTGAGTGTCGTTAAGGATAAGGTCTTCCACTTCATGCCGTTCCGTGTCCGAAACGGCTCCGTCAATATATGATGAGATAAGCTCTTTAATTTTTTCGTAATCTTTATTCATGATGCCCCTCCTGAATATAAGAAGCCAGCTCGGTGCGGAGCCGTTCTCGCCCGCGGAAGATCAACTGCTTCACATTGGCCAGGGAACAATTCAGGATCTTGGCTATTTCGTCGTATGAAAACCGATGATACTCCCGCAGGACGATCGCCTCTCTTTGCTGGTACGGCAACCGCAGGATGGCCTCCTGAACGTGCCGGGCCCGTTCCTTTTTCTGCAGCAGCTCGGCCGAGGAGTCGGCGTGGTCCGGGACATCCCATTGTTCATCCACCGATTTGTCCCTATTGGTGAAGGTCAGCGAAAAAAGCCGTTTGGATTTGCGCAATTTGTCGATACAGCGGTTGCGCGCGATGGTGAAGAGCCAAGTCGAAAACTTCGCGTTCGTCTGATAACGGTAGCTGCTCCCGATGAGGGAGACAAATACATCGTGGGTGGCATCCTCGGCGTCGGCCCGGTTGCCCAGCATCCGCAGACAAAAGTTGAGTATCCGATTCTTGTAGCGATGGAATATCATGGTGATGGCCTCGCGATTTCCCTGCTGGAAATCGTGCATGATGTCTTCGTCCGTCTGATCCATTTTGCCGTAATTCGCTCTCTGTTAACTAGTTACGAGGTCTTCCGCCGGCGGGCGCCCGTCCGGTGCGGCTGACCTTTCCCTCTTGTAACGGCGGGAATGCGGAAAAGTTACATCTTCTTACAACAACCGTTTACCGGTATTTGTCGTATTTGAGGCCGATATGATGCAGGAACGGCTTGAAACGATGGTGCTGGTCTTCAAAGCCGTGGAACTCACAACCGCAACGGTAGCAGTTGAGAATATGCGGTACCTTGCGGTACAACGCCAAATCTATCAGAAAAACCGCAGGCAGGCTCAACCCGTAGGTCCACGGGACAAAGATTATACCCACAGCCATGATCAGACAGCCGAGAAATTGGTTAAAATTTTTAGACAGGTAGAATTGCCGGCAGGGACAACGCGGACAACGGTCGAACACGTCATCGGGGTTGGAGACGGCACCCAGTTGATGCCCGCAATTCGGACACATCAAATCCGTCTGCCCTGTCCAGGGGACCTGAACATACTGCTTGCATTCGGGACAGTGACAGGCAACAATCCGGTTCACAAAGTTATCCCGAATTTGATGAGGAAATATTTGTAGGCGATATCACCCACTAAAACGCCGCACAGGATAACGTATAAAATGCCTGTTGCGGCCTGGGTGTTCTTGAGCTTGATAATTTCATGGACCATAAACATCGCCCCGAACGGTAACAGCACCCCGAAGAAAATCGGTACCATCAGCAAAAAACCGTCCAGGCGCCCCATGAACTCGTAAAGCCTGATATTCTGGCCTTGATAAAGTATCTGCCCGGTAACAGCATGCACGAGGTTCCATAGTAACCGAGCGGTAATCAAAATCCAGAAGGCATTGGCGGCATGGCGCAGATGCTTGATGGGCAGGCCATGAACGTTTAAATACCAGTGTCCCAAATTCATCGCATACAATGATGCCGAGAAGATCAGCCCGCTTAACGTCATCGTCAACATGCCTGGCAGCCCCCCCGCTACCAGACCGCTTTGAACCTGATAGGTAAGACCCAACCCACACACGCATAAAAATGTCGTAGCTCCGATCGGAGCAGACTCACGGCGCCAGGCATACGCCGTCAATACCAGTGCGGCGATCATCCACAGCACCGCCCCAATATTCACCCAGCTAGGCGTCTCGGCGCGAACAACAAAAAAAAGGGCCAATATACCGACGATAACAGGCAGCCCCAGATGGAAATGATGAAAATTATTCTTTAGTGGATCATGACGACTGATCCAAAAGCACAACGGATAGGTGAAAGCAAAATAAAGAGTGGTGAGTAGAGTGATGGTATACAGCATCGGACGACCTGACTATCAGGGCAAACGCGGCCTGCGCTTACGGTGTTTCGGGCACAGGCGCGGCGACGTCCCGCTGTTGTTCTTCGGAAAGAGTTAACAGGAAATTACGCAGGACGCGGATCTGTTCGTTTTCGTTGCCGTCCAACAGATCATCGGGTCCGGACGTGTCGTAGTTCTCCGGATCGAAGAAGGTCGGCATCTTGGTCCCGGGCATCAGCTTCGAAGGATTCTTGATCCACTCGATAAGCCACTCCGGCTGCAGGCGCGTCTTGGCCAAGGCCAAGTTGGGTGCCCAGGAGTCCTGTGAGCCGGTCGGCAGTTTGCTGCCCACCACGTGACACTGAGTACAACCGAAATAGTCCTCGGAGAACAATTTGGCGGCGGCTTCATATTCTTTATCGGTCAAGCCGGTCTCGACATTTATCTTGAGCGGAAAATTGTCGCCGTCTACGGCCTGGAAATATTTCACTAACGTATTCAGGTGCACGACATTGAAATTGAAAGTCGGCATGCGCACACGTAACCACGGGCGGACCTTTTGCTTGGGTTCATGCAGAAAATTGAACAGCCATTCCGGATTGAGCTTGCGGCCCACTCCGTGGAGATTGGGCGGCGAAAAGCTGTCGCGCACTTTGGCGGCTTCGTTATCCGTTTTTTCCTCGAAATCCACCAACCATTTTTCCACGCTGTCATGTATGCTGCCGCCCTGTCCTTCGACCATATGGCAACCACGACAGTTAAACTGGGCCACCAGCTCCTCTCCCTGCTCCTTAGCCAAATTTTCCGGTGTCCGCGGCTTGATCTTGGCTTGCACCTGACTCTCGTCGACGAATCCCAACAAGGCGGTCACAATGGCTTCAATTTCATCATTCTTAAGATTGAAGTTGGGCATCCGCAACTTTTCATCCGGAGCCTTAATCTTACCTTTGTCAAAACTGCGCGGATCCTTCAACTTTTGAGCATACCAAGCATGTTTGCTATGTTCGATATGCAAGAATCCGAAATCAAATTTGTGCAGGGACTTACTGGACTCCTCACTGAGCGCCACGCCGATCGGTTTGGCATTGTCAAAGCCTTTAATATTGTGACAGCTGAAACAGCCGTATTGCGCGATCAGCTTTTCCCCGGCAAACTCCAGTTTCTGCTCAAGCTTCATACCGGCCAGCGTGTTGCGCGCGCCCTGGTCGGTGTCGGCCCGTTTGAGAAAACCGAGTACAATATCGTTGAGCACATTGACGTTAACGGCCGGGACCGGATGCTGACTGAACGCGTTGTTCTTGTCCTGAATGAGAAAACTGGCAATGTCCGCAGCCTCCTGATCGGTCAACCGTAAATTAGGCATCGCGGTATCGGGATGATAGCTGTTAGGATCCTTCAACCAATTGTACAACCAGCGGGCGGACGTCTTCGTACCGATATCGATTAAATTCGGGCCAAAGCGCCGGCGCAAGCCGTCGACGGTGACCATCTCGTCGCCCTTCTCCGGTTGGATCTGGTGACAGGCATAGCAGCCGACTGAGGCGACAAGCTCCTCGCCGCGTGCCGGATCGCCCTTGATCGGCAACCGGTCGCTAGGATAGGGTTGAGCGTTCTCAAACAGGTAATGCAAGATGGCGTGAATTTCCTGATCACTGCGTTTCTTGGACACCACATCGCTGTTGTTGGACTGATTAAAATACGACGGCATCATTGTATTGTGCCGGAAAGAGTGCGGATCATTCAACCAGCGCCAGCCCCACTCCTTATCGATTTTACCGGCCAATTTGGTCAGGTTCGGCCCCGGCTTCGGCCAGTCTTTGTAACGTTCGATCTCGTGACAAGCATAACAGCCCGCCGTCTCGATCATGGCCAGCCCCGTACTCAACTTTTCCGCGCCCTTGACCGGAAACTCTCCGGAGTGACATTTGTAACAACCGGCCTCTGTGTAAGGTAGCGGCAGCATCGGCTCCTCCCACAGTTCCATCTGATGATAGCCGTATTTTTCCTCCCACTCCTTCTTTTGTTGCGGCGATGACGGCACGTGCACCGCGCCGTTAAAGCTCGTCCCGCGCGGACGGCCGGCGTGACAAACGGTACACCCGAATTCCTCCAGCGGGTGAGGTGAATTCTTCCCCACGTAAAGTTCTAGATTCGGGTGCGTCGTAAACGGTTGGGCTTCGTTTACGTAGTCAGGATTGGTAATACCCAGGTGGCAGGTGGTGCAGCGGTCGACCCGCGGCACATTCATAAAATTGACGTCCTCGGTGACATCCTTGAGTACGATTTGTTCGACTTTGTTGCGTGGATTGGCCAACTCCAGGATCGGCAAGTCGCGGACCATATTGGCGACCTGGTTGGTCAGATTCATGGCATTCGGATCGATGCTGTCCAATTGACGGACGAGGATGCTCTGACGGGCGGTCATCTGCCGCTCATCGCGCTCCAGTTGAGCGAGTTGGGCGCCGCAGTTGTCCATCATCCGCTGTTTGCTTTTCAGGGCGGTCTTGGCCTCCTCGACGTCGAGCGCCAATTTGGTTACCTGTTGATCCAAGGATTGAAACGCTTCCCTGTATTGATCAACATCGTGTTCATGATAAGCCTCGCCGTGTTCAAACCGGTATTTGGCCGCATCAAATTCCGCCTTGCGGAATTTGTAATCTTGTTCCACCAGCGTCAACTTGGCGTTCGCCTCTTCGATCTGCTCCTGCAGCTCCGTTTGCGCCAGGCACTTGTCTTTATAAGCCTGCTTGGCCGCTGCTATTTTGCCCTCAAGTTCTTCATACTCTGCCTGCTGGGACAGCTCGATATTCTCCTTGTCGAGTTTGACGCGGGCTTTTTCTATTTCAATCGTGCGGAATTGACGCTGGTAATCCTTCCAGTCGCGGTCATAATCGTTCATAAACACGCTCATCAGTGTCAGCAACAGCACAACGCTAACCACGGCGAAGACGACGTTTAGTTTGTTAATATTATAATGGCGTTCGTCTTTTCCCAATGTTTCACCGATTCCTAGATATTGAAGAAAAATTCCGGTATGGCTATGATGTACTTAACGTTGAAAGCCCAGCGCAGCAGCATTTTTATGGGCAGGCTGAGCGTCAGCAGCAGCAAAATGACAAAAACGCTGTAGCGTAACGGTCCCAGGTTTTTGAAGACATTTTTGAGGAAGGTCTTGGCAAACAGCAGAGGCATCAGTCCGAAATAAATACCGAGGACCAAGAATCCCCACATCTCCCGCAACAGAATATTGGTGGGCAGCTCCCGTTTCATCCAAATCATATACACGTACTCCGACAGATTGATATTCGTCAAGGCCGCCAGTTTATGCGAGTCCCAGTATTCAAACGGACCGAAGAAATTCCAGTTGGGTCCGCGCAGGAAAGTCCCTACAGATATAAGGAAGATCCATAGGACCAGCCACAAAAACATGAACATGGAGACGGCCATTTGCCGGTCCTTGAAAGTGTAGTAGCCGGAACCTTTGGTGTTATTGTCGATAAACGGAATAGACATCAAGCCCAACAGGATGACCGTTGGAAACACCACCCCGGCAAGCCAGGGGTCGAAGTAAACCAACATCTCCTGTAATCCGAGAAAATACCACGGAGCCTTGGAGGGATTAGGCGACACGGACGGATTGGCCGGCTCCTCGATCGGAGCATGTAGGGACATCGCCCATACCAACAGTAGCACCGAGCACAGAATGAGCGCGATCAGTTCGATGTAGACCAGATCCGGCCACACCAGAATCTTTTCCTTGGCATCTTCCGCTTCATTTGGCCTCTTCCCGGCTGCGATCCGGGCGTCGTTCTCGTAGGCCTGTTTCATGGCAAACCACAGGAAGAAGACCACTAAAAACAGCAGACCCACGATCGGCACATTATCCGGTTTCGTGACAATTTTGCGGAAGTTGGCATCGGTCATCCCGAAACAGAAAAACGAGAACAACGTCCCGATCATCAAGGCTCCGCCGGCGTTGGTCCACAGTTTGTAGATCCCCAAACGCTCGTTAATCCGAAGAAAAAACTTGTTGATCGGAAAGACGAAGACGTAAACGACCGCCAACAAAGGAAAGAGAATTTGCGGATTGGTAAACTTGTTGATGAAAGCTTTTATCGCTTCGATCATTCTGACTCGATTCTGTACAGATTAGTGCTGTCCGAGACCGGCTTAAGTCGGTCCGGATATCCCCCCGTCCTTGCGGACCCTCCAAAAGTGCACGATCATGAAAATCATCATGACAAACGGCAGGCCGATGCAGTGCAGGACATAAAAGCGCAATAAGGCGGCCTCGCCGACGAATCGTCCGCCGAGCATGGCAAACTTGGCGTCACTTGTTGATGTCACGAAATTGACATCCCCGATGGCCAACAGTGATGACCCCGGCCCGCCGGTCCCCACGAACGGCGTCGCCCCGGCCATATTGGACCCGACGGTGATCGCCCAGATGGCCAGCTGGTCCCACGGCAGCAAGTATCCCGTGAAACTCATCAGCATGGTCAGGACCAGCAGAATAACCCCCACCGCCCAATTGAATTCACGCGGCGGCTTGTAGGATCCGGTCATGAAGACCCGAAACATGTGCAGCCACACGGTGATAACCATCAAGTGAGCGCCCCAGCGGTGGATCTCCCTCATGATCCCCAACGGGACTTGCTCGCGAAGATCGATGATGTCACCGTAGGCGTACTCCACCGTAGGTCTGTAGTAAAACATCAGCAGAATTCCGGTGATCGTCAGGACCAGAAAAACAAAAAAAGACAGCCCGCCCATGCACCAGGTGTACTTGACTTTGACCGCATGCTTGGGGAGCCTTACCGGATGAAGGTGCAAAAAGACGCCGTTAAGGACGACCATCATCCGTTGGCGGGGGGTCGTCGGGATACCGGTCCGGAAAATAGCCCGCCAGACCTGCGTGTTAACGACGAAACTCTGAAACTTTTTCCATGCGTTATTTTCGGACATAAAACTACCTAGACAAATTTAGACGAGGATGAACGACTCGGGATCGGTCCATTCCCCTTTTTCCTGTTGAAATTTTTTGGTTTTGTCGACAATAATTTCCCCGTCCGGAGCCTGGGTGATCTTGAACCGCTCCAAGGGTCGCGGCGCGGGCCCCTCGAAATTGATGCCATTCTTGTAGAAGCCGCTACCGTGACAGGGACACTTGTACTTGCCTTCGCTCTCCAACCAGTTGGGAGTACAACCCAGATGGGTGCATACCGTGGATAGGGCGTATATTTTCTCGGCGTCTCTTACAATCCACACGGCCTGGGTTTCTTTGAAATTCTCGTTCACTTCGCCGACGGTATAATCGTCCGGATAGCCGGCACGGAAGGATTGTTTCGGTTCGAAGAGGACGTTCGGAAAGAGGTAGCGCAGCAAAAGCGTCCCGTAACCGCCGATCACCGCGGCAAAGGCGGTCCATCCCAAGGCAGCCCACTTGATAAAAGTGCGCCGGTCGACGTTTTCCCCCTCCGGTGCACGGACGATGGGCGTGGCGACTGCAGACTTTTTCTGCAGCTCCTGCGGTGTCACTCCGATCTGCTTGTTTTGCGAATTGGACGCCTGATCAGCGCCGCCCGCGGCATCTTGCGTTGGGGCTGTCGGGCGCGGAGGGATCTTGGACGTTTTTTGAGATTTATTCTTCTGCGGTTTATTCTTGTCTGACATGTGACTATTTCTTTACTGCCTTCAGGGCGGCAGCCCTGACCATCATATTATTGTCTTTCTCTGATATAAACTTTATGCGGGACTTGATCTCCCGGTCGTCGTACACGGCCCCGGCGTTTATGGCGGCCATAATTAAGTCGTTTTGTTCGGTTGGGTCGACTTCGGAGAACTGACTGAGATAGTCCCGGTCCAGCACATTCAACAATACGGATTTGCCGGATAGGTCACCCATATTGGCAAGGGATATTGCTGAACCCCATTTTACATTGGGTTCGGGATCTTGCAATCCTTTTTTTAAAAACTCAACGGACTGTGGATCTCCCAACCGGCCCAAGGCGACCACCGTGATTGAGCGGACGCGCGCATTGCCGTGACCGACAAACTCATGCAGGCGTTCTGCGTTCCCCGGATCGCCGATCATGCCGATGGCGTAAATCAGTGCCGGCAGGTTCTCTTCCTTTTCTTCCGCCAGACTGGCGGTGAGTACCGGCCCGAAGACCTTACGTTGCGTTCTGCCCATCGCCAGCGCCAGGTATTGGCGCACCCTGTTGTCATCATGTTGGGCCGCCTTAAAGGCCGAGATGAGTTCGTTGTCAAAACGCTCCTCCTGCGGGACCAGCTTGGGATTGGCGAGCATTTTGGAAAGCTCAAAGGCCCCCTGCCAGCGTTTACTGCGGCCGCCGACCTTGACGTCATTGAGGTAATCGTAGACGCTGCGTTTTTCCTGGGTCAGCAACCGCATTCCGGCAAATAACAGGACACCGAACACCGCGATGAGAAACGGTATGATGAAAAACGAATGAACGATCACCCGCAGAAACGATTTTTCCTCTTCCGCGGGCACTTCTGTGTGCTGTTCATTATCCATATACTAATGCACCTGATTATAACAATTAAAATTATTCCGAAAAGGCTTTTCTCAACGGGAATGCTGCAGGCGGGCCATTGCCTCTTCCTTGTTACCGGCCAGATAAGCGTAATCGACCAGCAACAGACATTTGGTGTGATGATCGACCTCGAGGATACCGGAACCGATGGCGAGATAGGCTTCGCCCTCCTCGCGCCGAACCTTGACCAAGCCATCTTTCAGTTTGGCGACCATCGGAGCATGACGGTTGAGCACCCCGAGCGACCCCTCCTGGCCGGGCACCGACACCGCGATAACCGGCTCCTCGAAAATGGCGCCATCCGGTGTAATCACTGACAAAATGAACGTTGAACTCATGCGAATGTCTTTGCCTTATCTAAGGCCTGTTCGATGCTGCCGACCATGTAAAACGCCTGCTCCGGAATCTGGTCATGCTTTCCGTCCAGGATCTCGGCAAACGAACGGATGGTGTCTTCGAGCTGCACATAGCAACCGCTCATCCCGGTGAACTGTTCGGCCACATGAAACGGCTGCGACAAAAACTTCTGGATCTTACGGGCCCGGTCCACGGTCCGCCGGTCCTCCTCGGACAATTCGTCCATCCCCAAAATGGCGATAATATCCTGCAGCTCTTTGTAACGCTGAAGGATTTCCTGAACACCCCGGGCCACGCGATAATGTTCCTCACCGACCGTTTCCGGAGCCAGGATCGTTGACGTCGAGGTCAACGGGTCGACTGCCGGATAAATCCCGAGCTCCGCGATGGGCCTGGACAGTTCGGTCGTGGCGTCGAGGTGAGCAAACGTCGTTGCCGGCGCCGGGTCGGTGTAGTCATCGGCCGGCACGTAAATGGCCTGAATGGAAGTAATCGAACCGTTCTTCGTGGAGGTAATGCGTTCCTGCAACTCCCCCATGTCCGTTCCCAAGGTCGGCTGGTAACCCACCGCCGACGGGATCCGCCCGAGCAGTGCCGATACCTCGGAGCCCGCCTGGGTGAAGCGGAAAATATTGTCGATAAAAAGCAACACGTCCTGATTCATATCGTCCCGGAAGTACTCGGCCACAGTCAAAGCCGACAGGGCCACCCGTGCACGGGCTCCGGGCGGTTCGTTCATCTGACCGTAGATCAACGAGGTCTTGTCGATAACCCCGGCCTCTTTCATTTCCTGGAACAGGGCCGTTCCTTCGCGGGTCCGTTCACCGACGCCGGCGAAGACCGAATACCCGCCGTGCTCCTTGGCGATATTGTTAATCAGCTCCTGAATCAAGACCGTCTTGCCGACCCCGGCCCCGCCGAAGAGACCGACCTTGCCGCCCTTGCGGTACGGAGCCAACAGATCAACCACCTTAATCCCGGTGACCAGAATTGTATCAGATGTGTCCTGGTCCTTGAATTCCGGGGCCTCGCGGTGAATCGGAAGAAATTTATCCGTACTGATGGGACCGGCCTCATCGATCGGTTCCCCGAGCAGATTCATAACCCGGCCGAGCGTCGGTTCCCCGACCGGCATGCTCATCCCCTGTTCGGTGTTCAGCACCTCCTGGCCGCGCACCAAGCCCTCGGTACTGTCCATCGCGATGGTTCGCACCACCCGGTCGCCTAAATGCTGCGCGACTTCCAGGACCAAATTCCAGCGCTCATCGTTAATCGCGGGATTGGTCACTTTCAACGCGGTAAAAATTGGCGGCAGATCCTCGTCATGAAAAACGACGTCGACAACGGCCCCCATCACCTGCGCGATTTGACCCAATTTTTGCTTAGTTTTTGCCATGTCTTATCCTTATTTGATGGCCTCGGCTCCGGCGACGATTTCTGTCAGTTCCGTGGTGATCGCCGCCTGGCGGGCCCGGTTGCGCAACAGCGTATAGCGTTCAATCATTTCCGAGGCATTTTTGGTCGCGTTGTCCATCGCCGACATGCGCGCGCCGTGTTCGCCGGCGGCGTTTTCCAGCAATGAAAAATAAATCTCAAAATACAGGTAGTGCGGTATCAGAAACCTAAGCAGCTCCTCGGCCTGTGGCTCAAAAATATACTCGGCAGGATGATCGACCGCTTCGTCGACCAATTCATGCGGGTCGATCGGCAGGATTTTCCGAAACACTGTTTTTTGCGAAATCGGGCTGAGAAACTGATTATACACCGTATAAATGGCATCGAACCGGCCGGACTGAAAATCACTTTCCATGTCGGCGCCGATCAATTCCGCGCCTTCAAAGCCGGGATCGGCCACGATGCCGTCGTAATACTTGTGCACGGCCATCCGCTTCTTGAAAAACTGATATCCGCGCCGGCCGCAGAAACTCAGCGAGATCGACTCGTACTGCGCTTGATTCTCTTCCACCCAGCGCAACACACGTTTGTTGGCGTTATGATTGAAAGCCCCGCACAATCCCCGGTCCGACGTGATCACCAAAATCAGGATCCGCCGGTCCCGGTTGCGGGCGACAAAATACGGATGCAGCGAGGCATGCACCGTGGCCGAAATCCGCGAGGTCAGCCCGGCCAAATGCCGGGCGTACAGCTTGGCATTTCCTTGCGCTTCCTGGGCCCGGCGGAGCTTACTGGCCGCGACCATCTTCATCGTACGCGTAATCTTCTGCGTATTCTTAAGACTCTTCAGTTTTTTGTTGTATTCCTTGATGTTGCTCATCGTTGTCGAAATTTCTCTTTTTAAAGTCGATGATCAATCTGTCCAGATCCGTTTTGATCTCATCGGTGAGGACCTGTTCCTTTTCCAGTTTTCTGACAAAATCCGCATATTCCGCGTCCAGAGCTTGGTGTAGGAGTTGTTCGAATTCCTGAACTTGGTCGACGGGGATATCATCGAGATAACCGTTAACACCGGCGTAGATGACCGCGATCTGATTGACCACGGGCAAAGGAGAGTATATGCCCTGCTTGATGACCTCCATCAGCCGCTGTCCCCGTTCCAACTGGCGGCGCGTTGTTTCATCGAGGTCCGAGGCAAATTGTGAAAACGCGGCGAGTTCACGGTACTGCGCCAAATCGAGTCGCAGTGTCCCGGCGGTCTGCTTCATCGCCTTGATTTGGGCGTCCCCACCGACCCGCGATACGGAAATACCGGGATTAATGGCCGGCCGCTGCCCCGAATTGAACAAGTCCGATTCGAGAAAAATCTGACCGTCGGTAATGGAAATAACGTTGGTCGGAATATACGCCGACACGTCCCCGGCTTGAGTCTCGATGACCGGCAAGGCTGTCAGGCTGCCGGCGCCCATCTTGTCGCTCATCTTGGCGGCGCGTTCGAGCAGTCGGCTGTGCAGATAGAAAATATCCCCCGGGTAGGCCTCACGTCCCGGCGGGCGGCGCAGCAGCAACGACAGCTGGCGGTAGGCCTGGGCCTGTTTGGTCAAATCATCATACACGATCAACGCATGGCGCCCGCTGTCGCGGTAGAACTCGGCCATGGCGCAGCCGGAGTACGGCGCCAAAAACTGCATCGGGGCCGGGTCGGAGGCGGTCGCCGCGACGATCGTCGTGTATTCCATCGCCCCGTACCGTTTGAGTGTTTCGTGGACCAGGGCGACGGTCGATCTCTTTTGACCGATCGCCACGTAAAAACACTGCACGCCCTTACCGCGCTGATTGATGATCGTATCGATGGCCAGGGCGGTCTTACCGGTTTTACGGTCACCGATGATCAACTCGCGCTGACCGCGGCCGATCGGGGTCAACGCGTCGATGACCTTAATCCCCGTCTGCAACGGTTCGTGGACGTTCTTGCGCTCGATAATGCCCGGCGCCTTGGT
The DNA here is from genome assembly GCA_020429915.1 of Candidatus Omnitrophota bacterium. GTDB lineage: Bacteria > Omnitrophota > Gorgyraeia > Zapsychrales > Zapsychraceae > JAGOSC01. Next base: position 462,365 of record JAGQKV010000002.1, read on the forward strand.
CTCGATCTGGCGCATCTCGTGGGTCTCGATCGGAGCCAGCCCGTCGATGGCGGTCCCCAGCGCGTCGACGATCCGCCCGGTGAGGGCCTCGCCGACCGGCACCGACGCGATGGTCTCGGTGCGCTTGACCTGATCGCCTTCGACGATCCCCGTATCGGATCCGAATATCGCAATTCCCACGTTGTCCGATTCCAGATTGAGGACCATTCCGCGCACGCCGTTGGCAAACTCGACCAGCTCGCCGGCCATGACCCCGGCCAGCCCGTAGACACGCGCGATACCGTCGCCGACGGTCAGCACCGTCCCCACTTCATAAATATCGCCACGATTATTGAAATCCGCCAATTGCTTTTTAAGGATCGTGGAAATTTCTTCGGGTCTGATTTTGCTTTGCATTATGCTTCCTTAATAATTGATGATCGAACGCTTGAATTTAAGCAATTTGGATTCGACGGTATGATCATAAATCGTATTACGGATCTTCACCCGGAAACCGCCGAGCATATCCGGATTAACGATCATTTCGGGAATAATATCGGCCCCCATCAGAGCGCGAAAGCGCTCGCGGATCTTACCGACCTGACTCTCGGTCAAGGGGACCTTACTCTCAATACTTGCCGGCAATTGTCCGCGTGCATCGAGATAAAGCTCGACATAACAGCCGGCCATGATAGGCAGCAGCGCCAACCGTTTTTTTTCGGCGAGAAAATCCAGAAATGTAAGCGTCGGGGGAGAGAGTTTGTCCGTGAAGCAGGCCGTGAGCACCTGTTTTTTGTCCGTTGCCGAAATGACAGGATCGGTCAACAACCGGGCGAACGGAGCGGACTGCCGGTGCAGATCGCGCAAAGCGTCCATATCGGCTTTGACGTCCCCGGAAGTACCGGCTTTTTCCGTTTGCTCGTAAAAGGCACGGGCATATCGGTCGGCGATAATCTTACTCATAAATCGTCAATATACTTGCTGATTAACTTCTTGCTTTTTGCCTCGTCGAGATGTTCCTCGATAATCTTGGAAGCCAACTCCACGGCCACCGACGCGCCCACCTCGCGCAGCTCAGCCTGCGCTTCCTTTACCTTTTCGGTCACGTCGCGTTCGGCGTTTTGCAGGATAATTTGTGCTTCTTCCCGAGCCTGATCTGTAATGTGGCGCGCGGCTTCCTTGGCGGCCTTCCGGCTATCCTCAATGATCCCTTTGGCCTGTTCTTCGGCCTCGCGAACCATCATCTTTTGCGTGCTGGCCAGTTGCTCCATCTCCTGGCGAATCTGCTCGGCATCCTCCACGGATTTCTTGATGTTCTCCTCCCGCGCGTCCAGTGCGGCCAGGATCGGCTTCCAGGCAAATTTACCCAAAACCAGGGCGAAGGCGAAGAAACACGTCCACGTCACCAGCATGAGCATAATATCCAGCGCCAGAAATTCGGGCAAATGGCTCTCCGGATGCATTTCCGCGGCGGCGTCTATGACATTCATCGGTGCGTTCATAAGAATTATTTCAGGATGATGGTTAAGAGGGCTACGATGATACTGATAACAGCGACCCCTTCAATCAGGACCGCCGCCAGCAGCATGGCCTGGCGAATCTCTTTCGTCGCCTCCGGTTGGCGGGCGATCCCCTCCATGGCGGCCGCGGCCAGCTTGCCGATACCCATTCCCGCTCCGATAGTTATGAGCCCCACCCCCAAGGCGGCAAATGTTGCGCCAGTCATATTCGTTCCTTTCGTTATGTTTTTGAAAATAAATTTGTACTGATTATAACAATCCCCGAGCGAATGTAAAATTTTTGTTCCTAGTGCTCCGGATGATACATCATGCCGATAAATTGCGCCGAAAGCACGGTAAAGACAAACGCCTGAAAAAAGGCGACGATGATCTCCAGGCAATAGACAAACACCACTACCGGAACCACCCCGGGAACAATGACGGCCCCTAAAACAGCCGTCAAACCGGTCAATGTCAGGATCACAAAGTGGCCGCCCAACATATTGGCAAACAAACGGATCATCAGTACCGTCGGCTTGATGAAGAAACTGAGGACCTCGATGAAGACGCCCAGCGGCGTCAGCCACGCCGGCAGGTCCGGGAGCACGAACGCACCGCAGAATTTCTTAAGGCCGACCTTCCGTATCGCCCCCACCGTCATGAAACCGAACGTCACCAGCATCAAACCTCCGGTCACGTTGTAATTAGCCGTCGCCGTCGAGAACAGCGGGATTAAACCCATCAAGTTCAGGATCAGGATGATAAAAAAGAAACTGCACAATAACGGCGTCAGCTTCCGACCGTCTTCCTCTCCCAACATGGAAATCGCGATATCATCGCGTACGAAGATTACCACCGCCTCGATGGCGTTAGTCCAGCGGCCCCGCGGATACTTCCCCTTGAAATCGAAAAAACGCCAAAAGACAAAGCCCAGCAATCCAACGGCGATAAATTGCATGACCAAATGCAGGCTTAACGGGACTGGCAGCGGTATGGCGGGTATGAACGGGAGTTGAAGGTTCCATTCGTGGGAGTTTGCCACGTGATGCAGCAAATGGTCTCCCAAAGAAAATTGTTCACCCGTTTGTTCCATAACGAATCGTTGTGTGAAGTAGGCTGGCGATATAGAGCAGTATAAATACTACAATAAAATAAATCCGGTTGATTTCTGCCCACAGGATAACACCAACCAATCCGGCAATCAAGCCAAAAATACGGCCCGCATTGCCCGAGATGACGTAGCGTAATCCGGCCGCCTCAGGAAGTTTCTCCGCCCCGGAGTTTATCCGGCGCATCGCCCAAAAATTAAGCGCGTTGATCAGGACCGCCCAAGCGCATTCTGTCATCTCACTCGTCCTTTTCCGCACTGATGTCCTTAATGACCCGGCAAATGATATACCCGCAATACGCCATACCCGCGAGGGCTCCGCCGACCGTCCACCAGTGCCCGCCGGTCTTGACATCCAGCCAGTAGCCGGCGCCGATAAATACGGCGGACCCGACAGCCAGTTGCCAGCCGATGTACATATACTGAAGCATCGACCGTTTGCCCATCGCGTCCCCCGCTTAAAAGCTACATGTACAACCGCCGGAACTCGGCGATCCCTTTTTTATCCCCGATAATCGTGAGGCGGTCGCCTTCATGAAGCATCTTGCTGCCGGTGGGGACGATCGGAATGCCGTCACGATTGATGATGGCGATCAATGCCTCCTCCGGCATGTGGATATCGCGAATGCGCCGGTTGACCAAGGCCTCTGAACTGGTCCCCATCCGCAGTTTGATATTAAGGAAATTCTCATCCCGGAGCAGGACTTCCTTGAGTTGCTGTTCATCTTCACAGGCCAGCCACTCGTCGATGAATCCCGGATCGTCGACCCGGCCGGCGATCTTGGCCAGAATGCGCAGATGTTGTTTGGGATTCTCCTCCGGACTCACCAAAAAAAAGATCGCATGAATTTCCCCCTGCGGCACGTGCGGCCCCCACAAATCCTCCTCGATCTCCAGGTCAACACCCTCCCGCGCCCGCACCATCAGGATCATCGGCTCAATGATGTGCGACAGGCGCATGTGCGGCAGCGCCACCCCGCCCGAAACAGGCGTCCCGCCGACCTTGGTCCCATCCAAGAATTCTTTCTCGATCTGGTCGACCGGATGCGAAAGTTTGGTGGACAGCATCATTGCGGCCTGTTTGATTACCCCTTCGAAGCTCTCGCGTTCGATCAAATCGATCACCTGTGCCTGTGCGATGATCTCTTCAAACGGGTCCTGATCACGCAGCCCTTTTTCCTTGAGGATTCCGCGCAGCTCTGCGTCCAGCCCGAGATGACGGTTCTGACCGAGACGTTCGAATACATGCAGAATGGCACCCCCCCGTTCCACGCGGTGCCGGGCATAGTAAAAAAACCAGGCCGTGCCGGCCACCACCAGCCCCGCACTGAACAGCGTGGGCGTGATCCCCATCTCGATAATCAACCACGCCGAGCTGACGATCCCCACAATCGACATCCAAGGATAAAGCGGCGAACGGAAACCCGGGTCATAGGCCTCGATACGGCTCTCGCGCATGATGATCACCGCCCCGCAGCAAAATGCGAAAACCAGCAGCTGAAAGGCGCTGGCCAGCTTGGCGATCTTCAGCGGATTGAGAAACAGGATGATCAACATAATCACACCGACAGTGAACAGCACACTGACGTAGGGAATTCCGGACTTGGTCAACGAGCGAAACTGTCGGGGCAGCAAATGGTCGCGGCTCATGGCGAGCGGATAGCGCGAGGCGCTCAGGATGCCCGCGTTGGTCATCGAGAAAAAGGCCAACACCGCGGCGATCGTTACCAGCACCGTTCCCCAGTGTCCGACGATATTCTGTGCCGCCAGAGCGACCGGCGTCAAACTCTTGCTGAGATCATTGATCGGGACCACCCCGACCATCACGATCGTCCCCAGGACATAGACGACCAATGCGGTGGCAAAGGCCAGCAGCATACCCCGCGTTAGGTTTTTTTCCGGGTCCGCCACCTCCTCGGCTACACTGGTGACCTTGGTGATGCCCGCGTAACTGATGTAAACGAGACCGGCCGTGGCCAGGATATTGGTGGATCCGGCCATAAAGAAATTCTCGAAATTCGCCGGCTGCAATTCCCAGATCCCGGTGCCGATAAATCCCGCCAGCAACACCAGAATCGCCGCCACCATAATCACCTGCAGCAGGCCGATCTCCTTGGCCCCGAGGAGATTGACGACGCCGAAAAACAGGGCGAATCCCAACGCCACCGGGATCATAATGTCGCCGGAAATAAAAAGGCTCAAATACGCCCCCATCCCGATCAACGCAAAGGCCGACTTCAACACCAGCGACAGCCAGGTGCCGATCCCCCCGATCGTCCCGGCGAGCGGGCCCAGACTGCGGTCCAAAAAATAGTAAGCGCCGCCGGCGCGCGGCATCGCGGTGGCCAGTTCGATCATACAGAACATCGTAGGGACAAGAGGAATCGCTGCGATAAGATAACTGAGGATCATGGCCGGACCGGCCTGTTTGGCGGCTAAACCGGGAAGGAGAAAAAAACCGGCACTGAGCGTTGTGCCGGTGGCGATGGCATACACGTTAATGAGGGAGAGTTCTTTTTTGAGGACCTTATGCTTGGCAGCTGCGGTCATGACCGATACCCGCCTCCTGTTAAGCTCCGGGCCATCCCTCCGGCGCGACGCGTGCCCGCGAGAAGGCGCGCGGCGACCGACCGCCCGTCGCAGGCCGTTTACATATCACTGGTCTGAAACAAACCGGTCTTTTCGATCTTCGTATAGAACTCGTCGATCTTGGCGGCGATGATCTCGTTGACAGCCGTGACGGCGGCCTGCCGTTTCAACAAGCTCTCTTCCACCACAGATTCCAAATCATCGATGTGATACAGCGACACGTTGTCAAGCAGGGCGATCTTGGGATCGATATTGCGGGGCATCGAAATGTCGACAAACATCAGAGGACGCTGGCCGCGGGCCGCCATGCATTTCTCAACCACACCGGCCTCGATCACATAATGCGGTGCCGATGATGAGCAGACACACAGGTCAACCAACGCCAAAGTTTCCTTCATATCACAAAATGAAACCACCTCGGCCTCAAAGCGGGCCGCCAAGTCCCGGGCATGCTGTTCGGTGCGGTTCATCACGTACAACTTCCGGAATCCCTTGTTGGAAATCTGACCGACGGCCAGCTTGCTCATCTTTCCGGCCCCGACCATCAACACGGACTTGTCGCTGAGGCTACCTAAATCGCGTTCCGCCGTCATGATGGCTGCCCAACTGACGGAAGAACCGCCGATGCCGATATCGGTCTCCGCCTGCGCCTTTTTCCCAGCCCGGATGGCGACATTGGCCAGGATATTGAAATTCTTCAGAAAAAATCCCTTCTGCTGCCCTTTGTCGAAGGCGGACTTCATCTGGCCGAGAATCTGCCGTTCGCCGATCACCAGCGAATCAAGACCGGCACAGACCTGCATCAGATGCGCCACAGCGACACGATCGTGATAGGTATAAAAGTATCCCATCAGACCGCTGTTGTACGCAATTCCGCGGATCTGGCAGATGATCATGACCACCCGTTGGATTTCATAGTCCGCGTCGATCACATTCACATAGACCTCGGTGCGGTTGCAGGTCGACGCCACGAAGGCCTCGGTCACGGCCGCATCGGACTTTAATTCACTGAGCAGCAGGTCCTCTTGTATGGGAGTCAGATAAAATTTCTCGCGAATGGATATCGGGGCCGTCTTGTGGTTGATGCCCACGGCAATAATGTTCATGCGTTATCTTTCACTATTATTATTAAGAGGTAAGTCGGAGTATAACAAAAAGCCCGTCTCAATTCAAACGATTTTCCGGCGAATCCGCAGTATTTCAGGGAGTTTCGACCGCAGCAGGCACAGCGTTGTTGAGGACCAAATCCGTCAGACAATCGACCCACAGGGGATGGTCGTTCAGACTATTGGCCAAGTCGAGCCACTCCCCACCCTGCGCCACAAATTGCTCATAGTAGGTTTCGCCGATCTCCACCGTGGTCTCCAGACAGTCCGCCACGAACGAAGGCGAAAAGGCCAGAATGCGTTTGACCCCTTGAGCGGCCAGCTCGTCGATGACTTTATCGGTATAGGGTTTGATCCACGGATCGCGGCCCAAGCGGGATTGAAAACTGACCGTGTAGCGGCCCTCCTCAATCCCCAGCCGCTGCACCAGCAACCGTGTGGTTTCGTAGCACTGCGCCCGGTAACAATACCGGTTGCGATCGTGCAGGACCGAGCAGCATTTGGCGCTCAGCTGACAGTACCCCGTGGAACTCTTGCGGATTTGCCGTTCGGGCAGGCCGTGATAGGTAAACAGGTAATGATCGTAATCTTTTTTGGCGATATAATTTCGACCGATTTCGGCGAACGCCTCCAGAAAAAGCGGATGATCAAAAAACTGACTGACGACCTCCAGGCGCGGAAAGGTCTCCATCCGGCGCAATTCATCTAGGACCTTCTCAATCGACGAACCAGTGGAGGCCGAGGCGTACTGCGGATACAGCGGAACGACAACCAGCTTTTTCAAGCTGCGCAGAGCAAATTTGTCCAGCGCCTCGCGGATCGAAGGATTCTGATAACGCATCCCCAGCTCCACCTGGTATTCCTCACCAAGTGCGGCCTGCAGCATTTCGCGTATTTTCACACCATAGATCAACAACGGCGAGCCGCTCTCGGTCCACAATTTTTGATATTCGGCCGCCGATTTGGGAGCCCGAAAAGGCGCGATGATCCCCTGGACCAGTAAAAACCGTTGCCAGGCCGGGATATCGATGACGCGTCCGTCCATCAGGAATTCGCGTAAATAGCGGCGGACATCCGGCACCTGCGGGCTGTCGGGTGTCCCCAGATTAACCAACAATACTCCAGTGTGAGGACTCATGTCACTTTCTCAATTTGGTTATGAATTCAGCGATTTCGAGGACCAGCCGGCGCGAGTCCTCCCAACCCAGGCACGGATCGGTGATGGACTTACCGTAAACGCCGCCATCCACCGGCTGGGCTCCTTCTTCGAGATAACTCTCGATCATCATTCCTTTAACAATACCGTTGAGCGCCTGGGAGCGCTCCATATTCTGCAGCACCTCCATCGCCACCCGCGGCTGTTCGCTGAACACCTTGCCCGAATTGGCATGGCTGACGTCCACGATGATGGCCGGGTTGGCAAAGCCTTTTTTAAGGTACATATCGGTCAACCTCATCAAATCTTCGTAATGGAAATTGGGAATATTTCGCCCGTACTGGGTAAAGGCTCCGCGCAGGATGGCATGGGTATAGGCGTTGCCGGGCGTCTTGACCTCCCACCCGTTGTAGATAAAGGTGTGGGGCGCCTGTGCGGCCTGGATGGAATTAAGCAGAACATTCAGATCACCGCTGGTCGGATTTTTCATGCCGATCGGGATATCAAGTCCGCTGACCGTCAACCGGTGCTGCTGATTCTCTACGGAGCGAGCCCCGATCGCCACGTAACAGAGCAGATCTTCCAGGTACGGATAATTTCCCGGATAAAGCATTTCATCGGCGGCGCTCAAATGGGTCTCCTGTAAGGAACGGATGTGCATACGGCGGATGGCCATCAAACCGTCCACAATATGCGGCTCCCCCTGCGGGTTAGGCTGATGCGCCATTCCCTTATAGCCTTCGCCCGTGGTACGCGGTTTGTTGGTGTAAATCCGCGGGATCAGCATCAGCGCCTCCCCGACTTCCTCCTGGAGCGCGGCCAGCCGGTTGACGTACTCAACCACGGCATCCTCGTTGTCGGCGGAGCAGGGGCCGATTATCAGCATAAACTTGGCGGACTCGCCGGTAAAAATCGATATGGCTTCCTTGTCCCGCAAGGCCTTGACCGCCCTCAGTTCGTCGCTTAGCGGAAGTTCGGACAGGATTTCATCTACGGTGGGAATTCTGCGAATATATTCGAAACTCATGTTGGGGGTCTCCTTAATTTCTCCCGGTCGGCGTGTCAGATCGGCATCGTGTGTATATCTATAAAGTCCTGAAATTTGGCAGATTATATCATCAATTGACGGGGAGGGCAAATTTTTCCGTCAGCTTGTGCGGGCGGGAAAATCGGTAAATATGCCGTCGACTCCCCAGGCTCGCATCCGGTCGATGTCGATCGGATCATTGACGGTCCACACAAAGACCTTCAGCTGCGCCTCACGGGCCTCCCGGATAAGACGCGGGGAGGTCACCCTCAGATTGAGATGCACGGAATAGGCACGGATGGCTCGAGCAAACGGAATGAACCCCCACGGCCGGTAGGCCAGGAGCGCGCCAATACGCACCTTAGGATGATGTTTTGCCAGTCTTTTGAGATGCTTCCGGGCAAAGGTGGAGACGACAAACTGATCGTACGTCCAGCCGTGGCGGGATACATATTCCCCGAGGATGTGGAGAACCGGCCCGAGCGTCCCGGGTCCTTTCAGCTCAATATTGACGGCGATACGCCGCTCGATCAGGTCCAGAACCTCTCGCAGGGTCGGGACCTTCTCCCCTTGTCCCGCATCCAGACCCTTAAGGTAAGTGAGCGATTTGCGGCTGACGTATCCGGTGCCGTCCGTGGTCCGTTCCAGGCGGTCATCATGCATCACCACGATTTCACCGCCGGCGCAGGCGTGCACATCGATCTCCACCATGTCCGCACCGGCCTCGATCGCCTTTTGTATGGAACCGAGGGTATTTTCGGGATAGACCCCCTTCGCGCCGCGGTGTCCGATGACCAGGAGGTTATGTTTCATGATCCGTTTTGGGCGGCGAAGGCGTCAACAGCGTGGAATCCATGGGCAATCCGTTCATGGACCATTCCTCCAAGCCGCCTTTGTAGCTGGACACATCCTTGTAACCCAGGAACACCAGCATCTGAGCCGCCTGTTGGCTCATCGGGCAGCGCGGGTTGCTGCAGTACACGATGATCCGCGCCTCTTTATCCGGCAGGACTGCCTTGATTTCCTCGGGCCTGGCCCGGGCGACAAAAAGCGAACTGGCACCTTTAATATGCGCTTGATCAAAACTGGACTTGGGGCGCACATCAATCAATGTGTACAGAGTGTCGGATTCATACAATTGCCGCATTTCCGACAGCCCGATAACCTTTACCTGGACATCTTGATAGTCGGCGGGTTCATCACTGCACCCGACATCGACATCACACTCCGAATAATCTTCGGCAACGGCGAGCGGTGTCACGAGAAACATCAGTATCAACCAAAAAACATACCGCATAAGCTATCCTCCTGCGACCGGAGGGATAAAAACTACCTCGTCCCGGTCGTTCAATTCGGTCTCCCATGGTGTATAGGCCCCATTGATCGCCGGCCTGACCGAAGAGGCCGCCAACGAAAGGCCGTGGACCGCCTGCAGCTGCGCGTAGAGCTCCCGGACCGAGCCGCAGTCGGTACACCACTCCTCTTCACTTTGCCCGCGGTCCTCTCGCAGACGCGCGAAATATTGAATGCGAATCGTCTTCATCATTACCAGCGGTAGAATGAAACGGGTTGTCCCTTTTTGATCTTTTCCGATTGCGGCGGGATTTCGACAAAACCGGCCGTCCCCACCATGGCGGCAAAGTCTCCGGAATTGCGATAGGGCTGCGGTGTCGCCGACAAATTGCCGTTATCATGGGAATCTACGGTGACCGGACAGTAGTAGGCATACCGGGTGGGCGGCTCCAGGGGTTCCGTTAAGACTACATATTCCTTGCTGACAGGACTTCCAAGGGCCTTTTTTAATTGCGGGATCACATGTCGGTAGGTGCCGATCTGCGCGGCCAACGGATTTCCGGGCAACGCGAATACCGGCTTTCCGGATTTGGTGGTGCCGAACCAAAACGGCATCCCCGGACGCTGTTTAACCTTGTGAAACAGACATTCGACATTCAAGTCGGCCATGGTCTGCGGAATCAGATCCAGTTCTCCCATGGAAACGCCGCCCGTGGTGACCAGCGCGTCGTAACGCTCGAGCAACGCGCCGACCTGTCGTTTCAATACCTTCAAATTATCGCGGAAATGGTAGAGATCGGCCTTGAATAACTGCGTCCGCTGCAGAGCCGCTTGAATAAAGAGCGAATTCGATTTGCGGATCTGATAATCTTCCGCCGGTTGATCGATATCCACCAGTTCGTCGCCGGTTGAGACCACGGCGATCTGCGGCGGCACCGACACCGTCACCTGCGCGGCGCCGACCGCTCCGGCCACGGCGATTTCCACCGGCCCCAGCACAGCGCCCGCCTTCACCAGCTTGGCGCCGGCTTTGTACAAAGAGCCGGCCTTACGGATGAACTGCCCTTTTTGAACCTCCAGGTCGGCAGCTATCATCGCCTTGCCTTCGGTTATCTTGACCTTTTCAATGGGAATAACCGTATCGCATCCGCCGCTGATCAGCGCGCCGGTACTGATTTGCACGCACGAATCCGCAAACTTTAAATCCAGCGCCGGATGCCCGGCAGCCTGCAGGCCTTCGATCAGAAATTTACGCACTCCCTTTTTGACGGACGCGTAGCGAACCGCGATCCCGTCCATAACGGACATCGCCCCTGCCGGGACCGGACGGTCCGCCACAATATCGGCGCGCAGCACGCACCCGTAGGATTTTAATAAAGGTTGTTCAACGGAGGGAAAAGGTTGGATCGCTTTTTGCATCATCTGTTGGGCTGACTGGACCGATATCATGCGTTCATCCTCTTCTTGGCTAAGGGATATGTGACGGTTAGAAACAGCAATTGAGCCAGGACATACACCAGCAAGTTAGTGGCCAACCCGGAGGTAAATCCGTAGGAATGCAAACCCACACTGAGCAAATTCACCCCGAACCAGGCCCACATGACCACGATGATCCCCAGTATACTCCCAACGGCGAGACCGAGCGGGCCGATCAATTTTCCAATTTTCGCATGAAAGAGTATGGCCGTCCACAAAATTATCATCAATGCGCCGTTCTCCTTAGGGTCCCAGCCCCAAAATCGGCCCCAGGACTGATCTGCCCAGATGCCGCCCAGATTCGTCCCCAGAAACGCAAAGGTCAATCCGAAGCCGAGCGCGCCCAACAGGACCTTATGTGTCGTCTGCAGCAGCTGTTTGTCCTGCGGCCGGAAGATCAATTGCAGGATATACACATGCCCCACCACGCCGGCCACGCACGTCCCGGCGTAACCGACCGTGATCGTCGTTACATGGGTGGCCAGCCAGAAATTCGAATTCAGCACGGCCACCAGCATCTGCAGCGTGTCCCCTTCCGCGCCGAATTTCGCGGCGATACTTAAGAACACGTACCCGCAAATCGCGGCCACCGCGATCCCCAGCCAGTTGCGGGTCGCCCGCTCAATCACCATCCCCGCCGCGACCCCGATGAGGCCCACAAAAAGAAACGTCTCGTACAGGTTTGAGACCGGCGGCCGGTGGAGGATCGCAATGCGCATCGCCACCCCCGCTAGGTGCAGCCCGCCGCCGAGCAGAAGCACTCCCCAGCCCACGCGGCGCAACCATTCCGCCCGGGGGAGCATCAGTCCGGCGGCAAAAATAAGGAACGTCAGGAAATAAAGGATCTTCGCCCACAGAAACGGACTAAGCCGGTTATATGTCAGTTCCAAGGGAAAATTCTTCAACTCGCGGCCGTAGACCGTCATGGCCCGCTGCCGGGCCGATTCCGTAAATCCCTTGGCAACCAGACTGAATTCCAGATCACGCCCTGCCCAATACGTCAGCAGCATCTTCTCCAGAAGCCGCAGCTCCTGCCGGCCCGCCGCAAAACGCAACCCGGTCGACATCGCGTCCATCGGACTCAACCAGCCCTCGTCCGCATCCCGGTAGGATGGCATGATTTTGACCGGAAGTTCCCGGTAGAGCATGGACCACCGCAACAAATTGGAACCTAACCGGACAACTTCCTGCTGTTCGGCGCTCCAGCGTGACTGCTCCAGCCGTTCCAGCGGCTGGGCAAGTCGCTGCAGAACGTCGGCCTTGAGTGCAATCCGGATGTAGCTGAAGACCTCACCTCCGGCCGGCAGCTCCAGTTGTTCACGCAAAGACGGTGAAGCCACGGCAAAATCGGGGTGCGGCAGCGCGAAGGCAAAACTGACTGCCAAGTTGGAGTAGAGCCGGACATTTTCATGAATGCGGATCAACTCGGTCTCGACAATGTCGCGGTCCTTCGGATCGATGCCCGCGGCTGCGGTGGCCAACCGTTGTAAATCTTGATAGCGTTTCTCCAATTGGGTGAATGAATAGCGCCGGTTTTCCGCGACTTCAATGCCCAGCGATTCAGGGATTTGGGGATTGTTGATCAGGAACACCTGATAGCTGGAAGCACGCCCCGGATCGAAAAGGACCCGGGCCAGCCAGGTGACCGCGGGCTCTCCGTCAAATGTACTGCGGCCGGAGAACTGCAGCAGCAGACTACGCGCGTAAGTATCCAACGGTTTGACCCGGCCCTGGTCCAGCACCGCTATCCGGCCGAATTCCGCGTATTCGGAAACGGCCTTGGCGACCGGACAAACGGGGGCATCTTCCGCCGCCACCGTTCTGCCGAGAACCCCCAGTAAAAGCACCGCCACTGTGATGAAACGTCTCATCGCGACCTCCTGCGAAAAGCCATTACGAGAAAATGAACGGCCAGGCCGGCAAAGGTCACCAAACTGGATATGTACGGCAGCAGACGTCCCCGGTTTCTGACCACGGCCAACGTCGAACGAAACTCTCCGCGCTGATCCACCGCGTAAGACGCCTGATAAAACGTGTAATCTTTGAACCGGTACGGATGGTTCATATAGATTTCTGCATCGCGCTGGATTCCCTGGTGTTCGATCTGAACATAACTGCGATAGCTCCGCGCAATCTCGGTCCCGGGATGTTTTTTCATCTCAAATTTTTTCAACGTGACGGTAATCGGCAGTTCATACCGCTTGCGGCGGATCTGTAACAAGTACCCTTTCCCCCCGGCCGCCAACGGGGTGGGCTGACTTTCCTGACCATAAAGCAAAACGTCGTGCCGCGACCCGTCGGGCAATCGGACGGTAAAGATCCCGCCCGGGAAATTCCTTTCCGGCGCGGAATCGAGCGGCAACCGGCTGAGATCATTGATCCCCGACACATTTAGTAAATTCGGCTGCGGCGGTTTCCCGCGTGTATAGGCCTGGGCGTTGGCAAAGAACAGCCGCACACCGAACTCTAGCGGGGGATCCGTCAGGGTCACGACCTCCCCGGATTTCAATCCCGCCACGTCAAAGGCCGTAACCTCAAGGGCATCGCCGTCCGAGGGGGACCAAACGGCCAGCTCCCAGTCGTGATAGGCCTGAGCGACATTCGCCGTTTCGCCTTCACGTAAGGTGAGATTGGACTCTTCCACCCCGTGAAGCGTGACAAAGGCACCGACAAAATAGGACAGCAATCCCAGGTGAATAATCAATATACCCACATTGGCCCAGCGGTACACAAACCGGAAGACCGCATTGGCCGCAAGATTTACAAACAGGATCCACAGCGTCAGCTGCGCTCCGGGCAGCGGCAAGAATCCCCATTGCAAAAAATACCAGGAATGAAAGAATTTTTCCTGCGCCTGATACAACCCGTCGCTGACCTGCGCCACCGTCCCCCAAAAGGTCAGGACGAATAACCAGACCAAGCAGGCCACCGCGATGCGGACCGAAGCCACCCACCGCACCGGCGCGCTTTTTTTCAGTTTCAGATAGCGGCTGGTCATGGCATCCTCAGTGATCGTAACAGCGTGTTGAAGTTCTCTTGATTGGCCGTAACCGCCTCGAGCGAGCCGGTCATCTTCAGAAAGACGGTTTTGTCCGGCAGGGTTAGCAGACCGGCGGTCATGCTCGGCGTCCCGGCCGGCAGCCCCTCCTGCAGACGGCGAAAATCCAGCACCTGCACGTCAAGTCCGCCGTCGCCGGTGATTGTGCCCGCGGACTCCAGAAAGGCATGCATGTCACCGGGAGTCGGGTTGATTTGCAGCTGCCGGGTCCAGCGGACCGCGTTCGCCTCCACCCCCCCGGACGTCCCTCCGAGCGAAATGATCGTGCATGTTACCGGGTCGGGGCCGGCCCCGGTAAAGGTCACCAGCCGCATCCCGGAACCGGGCTCTTCCGACCAACCCTCCGGCGCAGTCCACTTCAGTGCGGTCTCGGCCACCGACTTGTCCAGCATGGCCTGAACCGCCGGGTCTTGTGTCCGCATCGACGGGGCAACCGCCACGGAAAGACCGGCGTGCGGATCCCGCAGCGAAGACGCTTCGGGCTCGCGGTGAATTTCGGTGTATTTTCTGATTTGCGGGGATTGATCGCATCCGCCGGCAACCATGAGCAGGGTCAGGCCGGCGGCCAGGATTTTCCGGTTCATAGGAGGGCCTTTCTATTCATCCCATTCTATGGAAATTTACCGAGATCACAAGGTTTATTTGGCCGTCACGATTTAAAAAACCGGGCAAATGTAATATAATGGGAACCATGATCAGCCTCAAATCACTGCGGGTGGACTACGAAGATGTCAACGCCGTAAAGGACATCGATCTGGAAATATCGGCGGGCCAGATATACGGACTGGTCGGCCCCAACGGGGCCGGCAAGACGTCCGCCATCAAGGCCATTGCCGGGATCCTCGAACCAACCTACGGTGAGATCAAGATTGCCGGACACGATCTGGAACTGGAACCGCGTGAGGCCTTGCGCAAACTCGGTTACATGCCGGACTTTCCTCCGGTTTACGAGAACCTCAAGGTTTGGGAATATCTTGACGTCTTTGCCGCCGCCTATCTCATCCCGGGCGCGCAACGCGCGGGCAAAGTCAAACATTGGCTCAAAAAGGTCAGCCTCAGCGAGAAGCATGACGCCCTGATAAAAGACCTGTCGCGCGGTATGCGCCAGCGGTTGATCCTCGCCAAGACCCTGCTTCCCGATCCGCAGGTCCTGATCCTAGACGAACCGGCCAGCGGCCTTGATCCTCTCGCCCGCAAACAAATGCGCGATATTCTCAAGGAGGCCGCCGCCGAGGGAAAAACCATACTCATTTCCAGCCACATCCTAACCGAACTCAGTGAATTTTGTAACGCCGTCGGGATCATGGAAAAGGGCGAACTGCGGGTTTCGGGAAGCATCGAAGAAATCCGGGTCCGTTTGGGATCGCATAAACGCCTGACAGTCCGGCTGGCATCCCCCACGCCTGCCAACGTCGACAAGGTCTACCATTTTCTCGGCAACTCCAAGCACTGCGCGTCCATGGCCAAGACAGAGAAGCAGGAGATCAACTGCCTGTTTACAGGATCGAAGGAAGACGCCGCCTGGATTCTCACCCAGCTCACCCTGCAGGAAACGAGCATTTACGACTTTACCTGCGTCGAAGACGACGTGGAAGACATCTTTCTGAAGATCGGCGCCAAGGAGGTCTCGTGAACCTGTTCGACCTGAAGAACAATCCGAATTTCCTGCAATGCTGGCGGGAACGCAACCGGCCCGCCACGGTCGGCTCGGCGGTAACACTGCTGATTATCATCGAAGCGATGATCTTTACCAACGCCTATTTTGATGACCGTCTGGGACTCAAATCCGCGCAGGATGTCACCCCCTGGTTCGTGGACAGCATCTCAGCACTGGCTATTTTGCAGGGGATTGTGCTGCTCTTTTTCGGGAGCGTCAGCGCCTATCGCCTCAGTTCACGGGAACGCACCAACCGGACCATCGATTTCCACCGCAGTTCGCCCACGCCGCGTACGCATCAAATTCTCGGACTCGTCCTCGGTTCCACTTCGCTCGAATGGTGGATATCCCTGCTGATACTGACGGTCCAGCTCATCCTGGCCTTGCTCAACAACCTGCCGGTGATCGCCATTCTGCAATTTTATATCCAGCTCGCACTGTGTGCTGCTTTGTACCACGCGTTGTTCGCCCTAATGGGCATCTCCCGCGATCCGCTGAAAAATAAAGCGGGAGCGCTGATCCTTTTCGTCGGCATCTATTTTTTGGCGCACATCCTTGTTGCCAACAAGCTCAGCTTTGTCTACCAATGCACCTGGCTGCCGGCGTATGAACAACTCGATTCGGTGCTGAAACCGGAAAACGCGGGACGCGGTTGGCCTCACTACGGACAGAACAATCAGGCCGAGCTGAATTACACGTTGTTCGGCGCGGTGTTGCCGGCCTTACCGTTTCAGATGCTGGTGCAAATACCGTTCATGGCCCTGTTCCTGGCGGGTATCGGCCGCCGCTTCACGAATGTGGAACAACCGGTCCTTTCGAAAAGTCAGTTGCTGACCAGCGCGTTTTACACCTTCACACTGTTTACGGGGAGCTATGTGTCGCTGCACTTTTTCAGCGACGACAAGCATTTTCGACCGGAAGGCTATATCGTTTCTCTCCTGATCTTGATGATGTTCTTCGCCATCATCGGGGCGCTTCTGGCCACGCCGAGCCATATCGGTTATCAGCGCGGTCTGCGCCGCGCCCGAAAACTCGGCCTCGGCCACCTGAACTGGGCGCATAACAGCAGCAGCAACGCCGTATGGGGCGGGCTTTTTTGCCTGCTGTGCGCGACGGTCCTGGCCATCTATTTTCATCTGTTCAGCACATCCCCCGGCAACGCAGTGCTCGCTTCCCTGATCCTGCTGGGGCATATCGTATTTTTTGTTTCGTTCGTGGAGTATTTTAATCTCAGCGCCATGCACAGCAAGAAGCCGATTCTCTTTACCGTGATCGTCATTCTGTGGTTCCTGATCCCGTTGTTCGGAACCATTATCTCCGCCGGCGCCGGTAAGATGCCGACCGCACTGGTGGCTCTTTTTGCCCCGTCCCCCAT
Organism: Candidatus Omnitrophota bacterium; assembly: GCA_020429915.1. Lineage (GTDB taxonomy): Bacteria > Omnitrophota > Gorgyraeia > Zapsychrales > Zapsychraceae > JAGOSC01. Next base: position 479,688 of record JAGQKV010000002.1, read on the forward strand.
CTTCGGGGTCATCGAGACCTTCCTTTATCTCATGGAACAAAAGTCGCGTGAGAAATTCCAGAATCAGCATGTTGCCGTCAGCATCACACTGATCATCATCTGGAGCATGGCGGTGAGCGCCGTGCTGCTGGCCACCTATGAACGGCGGCGCCTCAAATCCCTCGGTTAGTCTAGTTGAGTATCCACTGGGAGTCGGCGACTGTCTGATGCGCGCTGCGCAGGCAATCATTGACGCAAACGCCGTTCCAGTAATTGGCGGTGATATGGAAGTTGGGGTGCTGGACCAAACCTTCCGCGATTTGCGGCCGGATCCGATGGCGGTAAAGATCATATTGCGGAATAGCGTTGCTCCAGGCCTGGAAAAAGATGTGAAAGGGTTCGCCCTTGAATCCGAGGACCTGGATGACCTCTTTGCGGGCGGCGGCAATCAACTCTTCCTTGGAGTATTTCAAAATTTGCAGATTATGCATCCCGCCGATCATGATCCGCAGCAGACACTGTCGGGTGGCCGCGCGGTTTTCAAATATCTGATCCTCAAATAATACACCCATAACCGGACTTTTTTCGGCGGACGGTTTCAAATACCCGAAGCCTGCCGGCAGGTTGACGAATTCCTCCTTCGCGCAAACCAATCCGACCAAGGCCACCGGGGCATATTGAATCTGGTCCAAAAGGTCGGAAATCCGCGTGTCCATGGCCCGCAACATATCGGAAGCCGCGTAAGCCGGAACGGTCAGGAATACCTGATCGGCGGTGTAGAGCTGTTCATCGGTCCTGATCAGGTACTGGCCGTTGGCCTCTTTGCGGATATCATCGACGTCCTGATTCAGACGTATATGGGCCTGATACTTTTGATACAGGGCGTGAATAATCGACCCCATCCCTTCACTCAGGGAGTACAGACTCTTGCCGCCACCGCCTTTTTTGCGCGCGGCCATCAGCCCCTTCAGCAGTGAGCCGTGTTCCGCCTCCAACTCCGCCAAGGTGGGAAAGGCGTCCCGCAGGACGATCTCCCGGGCATCACCCGCATAAATTCCGCTGATCATCGGATCGGCCAGCATCTTTGCCCAGCCCGGGCTCAGACGCCGACTGACAAACTCGTGTACCGTTTCGTTTTCGCGGCCTTTGGATTTTACAAACGATTCTTTCAGGAGGGCCAGTTTATCAGCCGCCGACAACAGCGGAAATGACAGCAATCCTAAGGGATTGGCCGGCAGCGGATAGAGCTTGTTCTTGACGCACAGGAAACGCACTTTGTTGTCGGGAAACGCCTCGATCAGTTGGTCTTTGAGACCGAGCTCTTCGATAAGCTGAAAGGTCAGCGGTTGGGTGTTGAGAAAACCGTTCGACCCCGTTTCAAAGCGTGCGTCGGAAATCATCTCGGTCCCGATAACCCCGCCGGGGACGGACCGTTTTTCCAGCAGGACAATTTCGACCTCGGGACATTTCTGGTACCGCAATTTAAGATAGTGCAGCGCGGCCAGCCCGCTGATGCCTCCGCCGATCACAAAGATACGTTTGCGAATTGATTCGTTCACGCCGGACTCCAGGGAAATTCATGGACGAGATCCACGATCCGTTTGAGTTGATCCGGATCCACGTCCGGAAAGATCCCGTGGCTCAGATTAAAAATATAGCGGGAATAGCGCTGGCCGCCCATCAGCACATCATTGACCTCGCGCCGCAGCACCTCGGGCTCCGCGTACAATAGTCCGTTGTACAGGTTTCCCTGGACTCCCTTCTCGCTGTGCAGCAGGACATGATCGTGACCGAGCACGACACTGTGATCCACGGATATAAAATCGGCGCTGACCCGTTGAACGAGAGGCAACAAATGATGCGTGTTCTTTATGTAGTAAATCGTCGGCAGCTCCAGGGCGGCAAATATTTTTTGCACATACGGATAAACGAAGCGGGCATAGTCGAGCGGGCGCAGGATGCCGGCCCAGGTGTCGAACAGCTGAAACACCTGCGCGCCCGCCGCAAATTGCAGCTGGGCATACCGGATCGTATTCTGGGTCAGGCGCTCCATGAGCTGGTGAAACTGCTGTTCGCGGCGGAACATATACTGCAACGTCTTGGTATGATTGATCACTGACTTCCCCTCGATCAAATAGGTCGCTACGGTAAAAGGCGACCCGGCAAAACCGATTAACGGCACACGCGCGGGAAGCCTCTCCCGGACCAGGCGGATGATTTCCGTAATGTGGGGAATGTCGTCAAAGTCCCGGACGGTGCCGGCTTCGAGATCGGCACTGATCAGCGGGCCCTTGGTATTATCGAAGGTGATCTCAAAGCCCATGGCCTGGGGCAATGTCAGAATATCGGCAAACAGGATGGCGGCATCCACCCCCAAAATGTCGATCGGCTGGCAGGTGATCTCGGCCGCCAGCTCCGGCGTACGGAACATCTCATTGAGCGAATACTTTTCCTTGATCGCCCGGTATTGCGGCAGGTAGCGCCCGGCCTGTCGCATAAACCACACCGGAACCGTACGGTTTTCCCCGGAGAAGGCCTGCAACAACAATGGCTTGTCTGCGACTTGATTCATAAGATTATTGAGAAGTGATTTAAGCTCTGATTTACGACGCAACCGGTGTTTGGGACTTGACCAGCTTGGTATAAAAATCCAGAAATCTTTCCAAGTCTTGGCCGCCGGTCTCGGTCAGCCTGACGCCGATGAGGAAACGGCCCACGTCACCGACCGCCTTGCACCACACCGACTCCACGTGCATCGTGGCCGGGACACCCGCGTGGAGATCAACGCACAAAAGGATTTCCCGTCCGGGCTTGACCGGTTCGTGGGTAAAGAAGCCGAAGCCTCCCGCGGAGATGTTGACGACGGTCGCCTCCATGGTGTGCGGGAATTCACCGGAGATACCGAATGAGGCCTCCATTTCGATAGCGAGGCGCGGATTGATGCGGCGATCGATACTCATTACACGGTCCTTGAAAAGCGGGCCGCCACCTTCCGCTGTTGCAGATAGTGGTCAAAACCCATACAAATATTGCGGATAAACAGTTTGCCCAACTCGGTAACCTTTATAACATGATTGTTCGATTCTAGCAATCCTTCCTCTTGGCATTTCAACAGATGCCCCTGCTCCGCGGCATAATAGTCGTCGAACGCGTGACCGAAGCGTTCGCGAAATTGACTTTTATCCAGCCGGAAATGGCACATCAGGCCGCTGATGGTGTACTGGCGGATCCGGTCGTCCTCATTAAGCACCATCCCGCGCTCCACGGGCAATCGCCCCTCATCCAAGGCCGCGAAATATTTGCCGATGATCTTTTCGTTCTGGATGAATGTGTTTTCCAGAAATCCGATGGAGGTCAAACCCAATCCGATATATTCGTCCGCCGGCTTGACGGTGTAACCCATGAAGTTGCGATAAAGCCTGTCCTGCAGAAACGCCTTCGCCAATTCGTCCTCTTTGAGAGCGAAGTGGTCCATAGCGATCGCCAGATAACCGTTGAGCGTAAACCGTTCGCGGGCTTTTAGAAAAATATCGATCTTGTGTTCGCTGTCCGGAAGGTTTTGCTGGTCGATTTTATTCTGATGCTTTTTAAGCCACGGGACGTACGCGAAGCTGTACAGGGCGACCCGGTCGGGACGCATCGCGATCACATCGTGCACGGTATCTTCGAAACTGCGCACGGTCTGGTAGGGCAGCCCGTAAATCAAATCAAAATTGACCGAACCGAAACCGAGGGCCCGGCAAAAATCGTAGTACTCGCGGACCACATAATATGATTGGATCCGATTGACCGCCTTTTGCACGCGGAGGTCGAAATCCTGGACCCCCATCGAGATCCGGTTAAATCCGAGACTTTTGAGAGTGCGGATCTTGCTTTTGTCGATGGTGCGCGGATCGATTTCGATGGCAACTTCCCCGTCGTAATCGATGTCGAAGGCGTCATGCACCTTGTTGAACAAACGTTCGATCTGCGATTCATTCAGGAACGTCGGCGTCCCGCCGCCCCAGTGAAACTGCCGAATCCTTTTCCGGGAACCGATTTGCTCACGGACAAGGTCCAGCTCTTTAAATAGGTACCGCAGATACTCTTCACCGTACTTGTCTTCATGCCGGCGGATAATCACATTGCAGGCGCAATAACTGCACATCGATTCGCAAAACGGGATATGGATGTACAGCGACAGGGTCTTGTCGGACTTGCCGAAGGCCGTCAGCTTCTCGCGGTATACGTCGGCTCCCACATCCTCGGTCCAGACCGGAGCGGTGGGATAGCTGGTATAGCGCGGGCCCGGCACGTCAAATTTAAGCACGGTTTCTTTGTCGATTGTCGGCAACATAACTATAGGGTGGTCAAATCTTGAATATTATTGCTGGCCTAACGCCTGACCGGCCCCTGGCGGTGACCCGCGGGGACACAGGCCGTCTCATTTCCGAGGGCGCGGCAAGTTCCGGATATTGTACCATGAGGAGCCCGAAAGGAACAATTCTCGCCGTCCCGGCGGTTCCGGCAGGCGGCCACCGCCTCCGCAGGCGGACCGCGGCGACCCGGCGTGCCGGACATACCGCTGCCTCGTGGCGGACCGGATTTTCGAAAACTCTCGTCGGGAGTCCCTTTGAGACACCGGGGAATATAGGGAAATTCTCTGGTAAGGACGTAATAATAGGTGCCTTCGGGATAGCCCGGGGCCTGACTGAATCGGCCGTTGCACTCATCCAAATCTCCCGCCTCCGGAACATACTCATAATCCTGATCAAAGGTACCGTCGTATTCCCCGCCCGGCCCCGAAGATCGGCGCCCTTCCCGCAAGCGATAGGATGAATGCAGTTCCGCAATTCCTGCCGCCGGGTCATCCGGTTCTCGGTAGCCGCGCAGCGCGAAGACCGGAAAACCGTCCGCCGCGTAACCGATCAGACGGGAATGCCCGTCGGGTGTATAGCCCATCAATGCCGCCGGTAAGCCGTGATAGTGGTATGCTCCGTCGGGCTGAACGTGCGCGTTTTGGTCGTCAAGACCGAGATCGATCCGTCCCGATAGGGCTTCGTAATTCCAGCCGCTGGCAGGATCATTCCGGTAGAATTCGGCGGTTCCCGGATCGAAGGGGATTCCGTTGCGCCCGACGCCGAAGAGTGTCCGGTTGGTCAGCGGTATGATCTGCGGGGCAGGGACAGGTTTAGCCGGAATCCGAAAACGGTACGCTTTTGCTGAAATCCGATTGGGGTTTCCCGGATTGGGAAACGTACCGGTGGCATGATCGGGCAGGCCGTCGCTACGGATATAACGGTATTGCGTATCTTTCGTAATAGTGACGGCCGTAGCCGCCGGGGTGGTCGAAATCAGGACCGACGCGCTGACGATAACCGTCTTCAGCAGCCAACGGGTCGCCTTGGACCTCAGGAGGGATCTTTCTTGGAGAAGATCTTGCGCCATAACGCCAGGATAGGATCATAGTAGCGGGACACGACGCGCTCTTTTAAGGGTATGATCCCGTTATCCGTAATCTGGATGTGTTCCGGGCAGACCTGGGTGCAGCATTTGGTGATGTTACACATGCCGGTGCCGTATTCCTCCTTGATCTTGGGAATGCGGTCCTCCGTATCCAAAGGATGCATTTCCAGCGAGGCCAGGCGGATCATGAAACGCGGACCGACAAACTTGTCTTTTTTGTCGTGATCGCGCAGGACATGACAGACATTTTGACAGAGGTAGCACTCGATACACTTGCGGAATTCCTGGACCCGTTCGACGTCCCGCTGGTACATGACATGGTTGCCGTCCTTGTTTTTCTTACCGGGCTTGAACGGCGCGATACGCTTATTCTGCTCGTAATTCCAGGAGACGTCGGTCACCAAATCTTTGATCAGCGGAAAGGTCTTGATCGGCTGGACGGTAATAACTTCATCCTCTGCGAAGGTATTCATGCGGGTCATACAACTCAAGCGGGGCTTCCCGTTGATTTCCATGCTGCATGAACCGCATTTGCCGGCCTTGCAGTTCCAGCGGCAGGCCAGGTCAGTGGCATGTAGGGCCTGGATGCGGTGAATACAATCGAGTACCACCATCCCCTGATCGACGTCGATCGTATATTCCTCAAATCGCCCGCCGTCCGCGTCTCCCCGCCACACCCGGAACATCCGCTTAGCCATTCTGCGCCTCCAGATCTTCCAGGTTCGCATACGCGATATCGGCCAGGGCCTTCGGCGGTTCGGGACGTTTCTCCCGACGGGCGTCCATATCTCCCTTGGCGTTTCTTTTCACCACGACATTGTAGGTCAGCCCCTCTTCGCGCTCTCCCTCGAAATCAACGCGTGTGTGGCCGCCGCGGGATTCCTCGCGTAACAACGCCGAACGAGCCACCGCTTCGGCGGTCACAATCAAATTGCTTAAATCAATCGCTTCGTTCCATCCCGGATTATACTGGCTGGTCGCATGGGCCTTAACCTTGGCGGCATCATCCTTAAGCCGCTGCAATTCCGTAATACCTTTTTGAAGCTCCTCACCGGTGCGCACGATGCCGACATTGGTCTGCATGACCGCCTGCAGGTCTTCGTGAACAAGAAAAGGATTCGGCCCTTCTTCACGGTTCAAGATGTCGGTGGCCGAGCGGATAATGGCAGTCGCCTGTTTCTCGTCAACCGCCTTGAGCGACTTGCCCTTGATATAGTTCGCGGCCCCGGCACCGGCTAATTTACCGAATACCAGTAAGTCGGAGAGGGAATTGCCACCGAGGCGGTTAGCTCCGTGCATACCGCCGGCACATTCGCCGCAGGCAAACAATCCGGGCACCGTGCTGGCCTGGGTATCATGATCCACACGGATGCCGCCCATAAAATAATGGAGCGTCGGCCCGACCTCCATCGGTTCCTTGGTAATATCCACTTCCGCGAGCTCTTTAAACTGATGATACATAGATGGCAGCTTCTTTTTGATGAACTCGGCGGGGCGACGGCTGGCGATATCCAAAAAGGCTCCACCGTGAGGGGATCCGCGGCCTTCTTCCACTTCTTTTTTGATGGCCTTGGCCACCACGTCCCGGGTCAACAGTTCCGGCGGACGGCGCGCGTCTTTGTCCCCGTCCAGCCAACGGTTGGCCTCTTCCTCCGAGTCGGCCGTTTCCGAAGCGAAGCGTTCCGGAATATATTTAAACATGAAACGCTCCCCCTTGTTGTTGAGCAAAACGCCTCCGTCACCGCGGACACCTTCCGTTACAAGTACTCCGCGCACCGAGGGCGGCCACACCATACCCGTCGGATGAAACTGAGTAAATTCCATATCGATCAATTCGGCACCGGCGCGGTACGCCATCCCGAAACCGTCTCCGGAATATTCCCAGGAATTGGACGTGATTTTCCAGGCCTTGCCGCCGCCGCCGGTCGCGAATACGACAGCCTTGGCGCGAAAGATGACAAAGCGTCCCGTTTCCCGCCAATACGCAACCAACCCGCACACCTCACCGTCATTCAAAAGCAGATCCAAGGCCGTACATTCCATGTGGCAATGAATTCCCTGATGCACACAAAAATCCTGCAGGGTCCGGATCATCTCCAAACCGGTACGATCCCCCACGTGCGCCAAGCGCGGATAGCGGTGACCGCCGAAATTGCGCTGGCTGATCAACCCCTCCGGTGTCCGGTCAAAAACCGCGCCCCACTCTTCAAGCTCGCGGACGCGATCCGGGGCTTGTTGAGCGTGCAGTTCGGCCATACGCCATTGGCTGAGAAACTTGCCGCCGCGCATGGTGTCGCGGAAATGAATCTTCCAGTTGTCCCGCTTGTCCACATTTCCCAAGGCCGCCGCCATACCGCCTTCTGCCATAACGGTGTGTGCTTTTCCCAATAACGATTTGGAAAGCATCCCGGTATTAAGGCCTTGTTGCGCGCATTCGATGGCCGCGCGGATACCGGCCCCGCCGGCACCGACCACCAGCACATCGTGTTCGATCGTTTGTATCTCGGATATATTCATAGTCTTGTTGGAGGTTACGGCCTTATTAAAATCCCCACGTATTGAAATCGGTCCACACACCCATGGAGACCATTCTCACGTAAAAGTCGGTAAAACCGACCCAAATCATACTCACCCACGCCCAAAATTGGTGATTGTGATTGAGCATCGAAACCTTGCTCCAGGCCTTGTGTCCCAAATGCTCCTTCCCCGCGGGACAGCTGAAACAATCCGCCTTTCCGCCGACCAGGTGACGCCAAGCGTGACAGCCGAAGGTGTAACAGGACAACAGGATCACGTTGATCGTCAAGACCAGTGAACCGACACCGATACCCGGCTTGCCGTGGTGAAAATAGGATATGAAGGCGTCATAGGCCAGTAAGATGATGTAACCGACCGCAATGTACAGCGTGTATCGATGCAAATTCTGAAAAAGAAAAAGTTTGGTCTCCCCTTTATAATCCGCCTGCGGGAGCGCGGTCACCGCACAGGCCGGCGGGGTCAGGAAATATGAGCGGTAGTAAAATTTGCGGTAGTAGTAGCACGTACTGCGAAAGGCCAGCGGCCCCATCAAAATAAACATGGCCGGTGAGGCGGGCAGAAATTTCGGCCACCATTGCGGCCAGGAACCGAACCAAGCATGTTCCAACGGAACGGCACCCGGTGCCGTGGGATCCACAAACAGGACCGGAGAATACAGTGGAGAAAGGTACGACCCGTGCCAGTAGTGATTGGCCTGCCACATGGCCCAGGTGGTGTAAACGACGAAGCACAGAAAACCCAACCCGGTCAAAAGAGGTTCGACCCACCACATGTCGGTACGCTGGGTTGATGCGAAACTGGTTTTATGCCCGCCGGGCTTGTCTTGGGTGGCTTGATTCATAGAAAACTCCAAGGTAAGTTTATGAGTATATCACAGCCGGCCGGTGTTGCAATCATCTTTATCACTCATTTTTCTGAGTAGGTTATACGGTACACGGCCCCGGCGTAATCATCCGATACCAGCAGGGATCCGTCAGGCATGTTCAGCACATCCACCGGCCGCCCCCAGACACTTTCCCCCTGCCGCCAGCCCGTGGCAAATTCCTCATAGCTGACCGGTTTGTTGTCCTCCAACCTGACCAGTGTGATCCGGTAACCGATTTTCTTGCTGCGGTTCCAGGACCCATGTTCCGCGATAAAGATCTGGTTCCGGTACTCCGCCGGAAACATCGAACCCCGGTAGAACCGCATCCCCAGCGATGCGACATGCGCCCCCAAGGATTGGGCCGCCAACGTAAAATCACTGCAAGGCCTGTCCGCGCCGAAGCGCGGGTCGGCGACGCCGTCGCCGTGACAATACGGGAATCCAAAGTGCATTCCGAGCCGCGGGGCATGGTTCAGTTCATCCGGTGGCAGATCGTCGCCCAGCATGTCGCGGCCGTTATCGGTGAACCACAACTCATCGGTCCGCGGGTCCCAATCGTAACCTACGGAATTGCGGATCCCCTTGGCAAAGATTTCGAGCTCGGTGCCGTCCGGGTTCATGCGCATCATCGACGCGTAACGGGGATCCCGTTTAACGCAGACATTGCACGGCGCTCCGACGGGGATGTACAGTTTGCCGTCCGGACCGAAGCGTATGACCTTCCAGCCGTGCCAGGCGTCGGAGGGCAGGTCATCCGTGACGACGACGGGCTGGACGGAGCGGTTCAACCCCAGCTGTACGTCATCGAAGCGCAGAATACGTCCGATCTCGCCGACATACAAGGAACCGTCGCGGTAGGCCACGCCGTTAGGCGGAGATTGAAAGCCGAAATTCAGGGCATATTTACGGTCGACCTTGTAATCCTGATTTCGGTCTTCAAGGATGTACAGCCGCTTTTCCCGGCGATTACCCACATAAACCGTGTTATTCTCTCCCAGCGCCATGGCCCGGGCATTGGGCAAGTCCTTGGCGTAAAGTTCGATCTTGAAACCGGGCGGCAAACGGATTAAGTCCAGCGGAAAAGTCTGCGCGCGAACCGGTCCCGCAACAAGGGTCAGCAGGGTCACCAGCAGGAATATTCTAGGAATCACTGTATTTTTCTTTCAGAGAATTCAGCACGCCGGGGTCGGCCAGCGTGGTCACATCGCCCAACGCGCGCCCCTCGGCAACGTCACGCAACAGACGCCGCATGATCTTACCACTGCGCGTCTTGGGCAGATCATGGGTAAAGATGATCGTCTTCGGCCGGGCAATGGCCCCGATTTTTTCAGCGACATGCTTCATCAATTGCTGACGAATTTCGTCACTGTCATCAAATCCCTCCCGCAGGATCACAAAGGCGCCGATCGCCTGCCCCTTCACCTCGTCGGTCACGCCCACCACAGCCGACTCGGCAACCGCCTCATGGTCGACCAGCGCGCTTTCCACTTCCATAGTGCTAATGTTATGCCCGGCCACCAGCATGACGTCATCAACGCGTCCGAGTAGCCACAGGTAGCCGTCCGAGTCGCGCTTGACTCCGTCGCCCGGGAAATAGGTATCGGGCCAGCGGCCCCAATAGGTAGATTTGTACCGCTCTTCATCTCCCCAGATGCCTCGCAGCATTGAGGGCCACGGTGTATCGATGGCCAGAAATCCTCCGCCCACCTGAATCTCCTCGCCGACTTCGTTAAGGATCTTGGCGGAGATCGCCGGCATCGGACGGGTGGCCGATCCCGGTTTGGTGGCAACGATACCCGGTAGGGGAGATATCATGATGCTGCCGGTCTCGGTCTGCCACCAGGTATCAACGATGGGGCACTTCTCCGCACCGATAAACTTGTGATACCAGATCCACGCCTCGGGATTGATGGGCTCACCGACTGTGCCGAGCAGCTTCAGGCTCGACAGGTCGCATCCCTCCAGCCATTTCACCCCCCACTTCATAAAGGCTCGGATCGCCGTCGGTGCCGTATAGAATTTCGAGACTTTGTACTTCTCGATAATCTTCCAAAACCGGTTGCGCTCCGGATAATCAGGGGATCCCTCATACATAACCTGTGTGGCCGCGTTGGCCATCGGCCCATAAACGATGTAACTGTGGCCGGTGATCCAGCCCACATCCGCGGTGCACCAGAAAATATCTTCGTCGTGCAGGTCGAATACCATACGCGTGGTTGCGCTGACACCCGTCATATATCCGCCGGTCGTATGAATAATCCCTTTGGGCTTTCCGGTGGTCCCTGACGTGTACAATATAAAGAGAATATCCTCGGAGTCCATCGGTTCTGGTGCGCACGATTCGGAGGCCGACGCCACCAGGTCGTCGTACCAAACATCCCGGCCGTCCTGCATAAGGATCTCATTCTCCGTGCGTTTGATCACCACCACATGCTCAATGCTCTCACACCCCGCGACGGCCTGGTCCGCGGTGTCTTTCAACGGGACAACCTTACCCCGCCGCCAGCCGCCGTCGGCCGTAATCAGCACCTTGGCCTGCGCGTCATTGATACGGTCCCGCAACGAGTCCACACTGAATCCACCGAACACAACCGTATGGATCGCCCCGAGCCGGGCGCAGGCCAGCATGGCATACGCGGCCTCCGGGACCATTGGCATATAAATCGCGATCCGGTCCCCCTTCTTGACGCCCAGCTGTTTGAGCCCATTAGCAAACTTGTTAACGGCCTTAAACACATCATTGTACGTCAACCGCTGCTCGTCGCCGGGCTCCCCCTCCCATAATATCGCCAGCCGGTCGCCCAGCCCGGCATTAATGTGCCGATCGAGACAGTTGTAGCAGGCATTGATTTTGCCGCCGACAAACCATCTGGAAAACGGCGGACGCCAATCGAGGACCTGATTCCATTTTTCAAACCAGTCCAATCGTTCCGCGTGGCTCACCCAATAGGCGGACGGATCGGCCAGGGCCTTTGCATAGATCGATTCGTCCGTGTACAGAGCCTTGGCCTTGAAATCCTCGGGAGGCGGAAAGAGCCGGTTTTCGTTGAGCAAATTTTCTACGGTGGCCGGTTGTCCCGGAGCTGTATTCTCATCTGTCATGACGGTTCCTCCCTTGCTTATTTGATCAACTGAAGTATGCTCTTGAATTCCGGATGCGCCGACGTCCTCAACAATTCCGTAATAATCATTTCCGTCGACAAAAGCTCCGCACCCGCGTTTTCAATACGGGACAATCCGAGGCGTTTGTTATCCGCCGTCCTGGCGCTGATGGCATCGGCAACGCACCCCACCCGAAAATCCGCCTGCAGCAAGTCGAGCGCTGTCTGCGATATGCAAACATGCGCCTCGATGCCGCACAAGATCACCTCGCGGCGCAGACTCGCCTTCAGCCGTTCCCGAAAATCAGGACAGCCCCAGCAACTGAATGATTCCTTGGGGATTCGTGACGCGTCCGGAGGAAAAACCGAAGCGATCTCCGGGACCGTACTGCCGATTTTCTCGGGGACCTGCTCGGTCACGATCACCGGAACCCGCAGACGGCCGGCGGCCTTGATCAACCGGATTACGTTCGCAAAAAGCGCCTCTCTGTCCTGCATGGCCGCGGCCAGATTTCCCTGGATATCCACCACCACCAAGACACTTTGTTCGAGGGTATACAGCATGCCGCTAGAAACGCGTGAAAACGTCCTCTTGTTGCTTTTGCTCTTGATCGGTTTTGTATTGTTGAACCTTGTCCCTGGTCAGAAAGTAGCCGATAACCAGGACAATGACGGGTATGAGAAGAAAGGCGATCGGGATCCATGGCTGGACCCGTCGGGTTTTGGAGTCGTACAGTATTGCCATGCGGATGTCCCTGACGGAAATTACTGAGCGGCCATTACCAAATCGATTACCATCGCTTTTTTCTTCCACAAATGGAAGCTCAACTCGTGATACTGCGAGCTGTTAACGGGGATGGTCATGCCGTCGGGTAAATTATTTTTTGAGGCCGTCGGATTCGACACCAGCAAATGGCCGTAGCCCATGCCGCCCATACGTTCGGCATAGTCCTGCGAGACGGATTGAAAAAACTGCCCCAGATGCTCGAGAACAAACCCCTGGTCTTCCTCGTCGAAACCGCGGAACTCCAGCGATTTCAAAAGACGCTCAACGGATTCCTCCTCGACAAAAAAGATAAGCGTACCGGTGGCTATCCCCTTTTTCTGGTCGCTTTCCGACCCGAATAAATTGAATCCCACGGTGTAGCACGGGCCGTTGAATTTCTCCAGACTTCCGACACGCATCCGGCCGTCGTATTCGATAATCTCACGCTCTTCGACCTCGGTATCCTGGGTTAATCCGGCATTGCACTTGTTAACAAGGGTGTCCTCGATCAGCTGCTTAAGGCTGTCGGCAACCGCTGAATTTTGAGTGTTTTCCGGCATAAAAATCTCTCCTGCTTCTACACATAACGGAGTACGGACATCTTACTCTTGGCTTCCATGACGAGCGTCAGAATGTCCCGCCGGCTCACGATGCCGACCAAACGACCGTTATCGACGATCGGTACCCGCCGGATAGTGGAACGAAGGAAGAATTTGCATATCTCCACCGCGTCATCGCTCTCCGTAAAACAGATAACTTCCCGGGTCATATAATCTTCCACTTTGGGACATACGTCAACATTTTTTTCCAGTAAAATGCGCAGCAAGTCCTTCTCTGACAGGATTCCAACGACCCGGCCGGCCTGGCTGGTTACCGGCAACCCGCTGATCTTGTGCCGCCGTAAAAGATCCAGGGCTTCGATCACCGGAGTGTCCGGCATCACGCTAACGACCTCCTTCGTCATAATCGAACTGACTGGTAACATGGCTCCCTCCTTTTGTCGGATCATGTCGCCTGCTGCCGAGCCCCACTGGACAATATGTCCTGTGTTTCCTCCCCTCCGGCGAGTCCTTCCGCCTGGATGCCGATGGGGCAGTGATCCGATCCCATGACGTCCTTCAGAATGAAGGCTTCACGGAGATACGGCAGCACGTTGGCTGTGACAAAGAAATAATCTATACGCCAGCCGATATTGCGTTCTCGGGCGCGGGTTTTATAATCCCACCAGGTGTAATGCCCCGGATCGGGATTGAAATGGCGGAAGGTATCGATGTAGCCCTGTTCAATAAACTTGGTCACCCAAGCGCGTTCTTCAGGAAGGAAGCCGGTAGTTTTCTGATTCTCCTTGGGGCGAGACAAATCGATTTCGGCATGGGCGGTGTTGACGTCACCGCAGATGATGACTTTCCGGTTGGCGTTGCGAAAGCGTTCGGCGTGCTCAAGGAAAGCGTCGTAAAACGACATTTTGAACGGAACCCGCTTGTTTCCGGCTCCCCCGTTCGGGTAATATATATTATACAATATGAACGCCCCAAAGTCTAAAATCAGGGTCCGGCCCTCGCTGTCGAATTCCGGGACGCCCAGTCCGTATTCCACGGATTTGGGGGTCTCTTTGGTAAATACCGCCACCCCGCTGTAACCCTTTTTTTCGGCCGCAGCCCAGTAGGTCCGGTATCCGGCCGGCTCGAGGACCTCCTTGGTCAGCTGCTCCGGGTGCGCCTTGGTCTCCTGGAGGCACAGGATATCCGGCGACTCCGCCTGCAGCCAGTCGCTGAATCCCTTTTTGCTAATGGCCCGAATGCCGTTGACGTTCCAACTGATCATACGCATGGAATTAACCCCTTCCTATTGAAAATCGGCCAAACTGACCGGCTGCCTGCGGGCGCCCCACGTCCCGGGCCGGTCGTCAAAACGGCCGGGCAGTACAGTCCCGCATTGATCACATTGATTTTTATGTTTTAGTCGGTAAGCGCCCAGCACGTACCAGTCCCGCTCGATCAGGCATGTCCCGCATCCGGGGCAGTAGGTGCTGGAACCGATCCGGTCATGAACATTGCCCGTGTACACAAACTTCAAGCCGGCGCTCACGGCGATTTCCCGGCACCGGTTCAGGATCTCCACGGAGGTCGCCGGGACATCGAGCATTTTATAATCCGGATGAAACGCGGTCAGATGCAGCGGAACGTCGTCCCCCAAACGCTCTCGAATCCATCCGCACATGGCCTTGATCTCGGCGGGATCATCGTTTTTTCCCGGTATTAGAAGCGTCGTAATTTCCAGCCATACATCGGTTTCATGCCGTAAATAGACCAAGGTGTCCAAAACGGGCTGTAACGACGACAACGTTACGTTGCGGTAAAATTCTTCACTGAAGGCCTTCAAATCCACATTCGCGGCATCCATGTACTGGTAAAACTCGGCGCGCGCCGCGGGATTGATGTAGCCGGCAGTCACAGCCACCGTCCTGATATCCATCCGCCGGCACTCCCGGGCGATGTCGATGGCATACTCCGCGAAAATCACCGGATCATTATAGGTAAAGGCGACACTGCGGCAGCCGAACTCTTTGGCAGCCAAGGCGATCGTCTGCGGCGAGGCCTGATCGGTCAGCCGGTCCCATTCACGGGATTTGCTGATATCCCAGTTTTGACAGAACTTGCAGCCGAGATTGCAGCCCGCCGTCCCGAACGACAGGACGCTTGTCCCCGGATAAAAATGGTTCAGTGGTTTTTTCTCGATGGGATCGATACAAAACCCGCTACTTCTTCCGTAAGTTGTTAGTATAAGTTTGTTTCCGACATTCCGGCGGACAAAGCAGAAGCCCCGCTGACCGTCGGCCAGGGTGCATTCCCGGGGACACAGCTCACAGACAATGCGCTGCTCGTCCAGAGGACGCCAATAGCGGGCTGGAAAATCGGACATGATGAGTGTATTTTAGCATGCGGTGCTGCCAACATGTTATTTTAATCGTTGACTTTACGGTCAAATCCGATAATATGTGGTTCTTAACCCTTGGAACAGCTTCCAAAGACATATGCCGAAGAAACCTTTCATCCCCAATTTCAGGACTTCTCCCGAAGACTACTGCAAGGAAGAAGTCAACAAGCTCAATCATGCCGGGCTCGAGAAATCCGCGCTGTACGATGACTTCCGCGACAGCACCACAGCCGACATCGTCTGGGAATCCGAGCAGCTGGCCAAATCCGCGGGGATCTATCTCGAATTTGACCGTACGATCAAAGGAGCGGAAAAGCACTGGTATTATATGATCCGTATGGCCAATCCCGGCGGCGGCGCCATCACCCGGGACCAGTGGCGGGTGATCGATGAATTAGCCGAACGACACTGCCAGAATCCGTACGGACTGCCGACCCTGCGCCTGACCAACCGGCAGACGGTCCAATTTCACTGGATCAAGAAAGATGGTGTCGTAGCTATCGTCAAGGGCCTGGCCGAGGCCGGATTCAATACACTCAACGGCTGCGGGGACAACACGCGCAATGTGATGGCCTGCCCCCTATCCCGTTTTTCTCCGGCATTCAACGCGTATGAATGGTCGCAAAAAGCCGGCCTCTATTTCCAATTGCCGCTGGAACCGTTCCTGAAAATCTTCGCGATCGATCCGCAGCATGTGCGACGCCCGGAGCAGTCTTTCACCTACGGCCCCAATTTACTGAACCGGAAGTTCAAGATCGCGTTTACCTGCCTGCATCACGCCGAAGGGCGGCTGATCCCGGATAACTGCGTCGAGATGCGCACGCACGATATGGGCGTGGCCCCCGTGGTGGAAAATAATGCGGTCACCGCCTATCAAATCTACGTCGGCGGCGGACAGGGCGAGCGCAACGGCAAACCGTCTTCGGCGATGTTCAGCGAACCGTTGGCCATCGTCTCCGAAGAGCAGCTTTTAGCGACGATGGATGCCGTGGTCAAAGTTCATCAATCCTGGGGTGACCGGCAAAACCGTTTCTGGGCGCGCGTCAAATATGTGATCCGTAAGCAGGGTGTCGATTGGTACCGCGACCAGGTGTCGGCGGTACTCGGGCGCCCGCTCGAGAAGCCGAATCCGGAACTGGATTACGGCGACCGCATGCTGCATCACGGCTGGTACGAACAACCGTCCGACGGACTCTTCTCTTTCGGGGCCTACATTGAAAACGGCCGGCTGCGCGATGACAGCACGAACGGACGTCTCAAATCTATGGTCCGCGAGACCATGGAAAAGTTTCCGGTGGAGCTCTCTATCACTCCCAATCAGGACCTGATCTTCAGCCATATCCCGGCAGATCAAAAGCAGGAATTTGAGGATCACCTGGCAGGATACGGATACGGTCAGCGTAACGGACAATCCTACTCGGCGCTGCGGCTGCGTTCGGGAGCGTGCGTCGGCCGCGACACCTGCCGGCTGACGTATACGGATTCGGAGAAATTCGAACCGGAACTGCTGGATGAGCTGGAAAAACGCGGCTGGGGAGACATGACCGAATCGATCGGCATCACCGGTTGCGAGCGCCAATGCTTCCGGCCCGCCACCAAATCGATCGGACTGGTGGGTTCCGGATTGAACCGCTATCAATTCAAATTGTTCGGCGACGAAGCCGGACGCCACCAAGGGCAACCGCTGATTTCTGCGGACGGGGAAAACCTGTATCTTCGTTCCGTCGACCGCGAGCGAGTCGCCGATGTTATCGACTTTTTATTCACCTGGTTTACGAAAGAGAAACAGCCCGGCGAAGACCTGGGAGCATTTCACCGCCGCGTCGGCGCCGACGCCATCATATCCCGCCTCCAAAACAATCCTGCCACGGCGGAACTCATGGAAAAACCGTTTACTACGGATTGTGTAATCGATTAGTCTTTGCGCAGAAAAAAGGCACCGAGGAAATTCTTTAAGGGATAGGCGTCAACCAAAGTGGTGTTCCCGTGCAGGCGCAGCCCAGAAGGATCAACGACATCGTGGAAAAACTTCTCGCGGTAACCGAAACGCAGTCCTTTGTCGAAAACCAGCACCTCCCGGTCGTTATCATAATCCGTTGAAAAAGCGGCAATTCCGCCCGGTTTCAAGACACGGCCCAGCTCCCGCATGAGATTTTGCCGGTCCGGCGAGGTCAGATGTTCAATCACACAAATCGAAAAGATGCGCTCAAAATGATTGTCGGGAAACGGCAGCGGCTGTCCCGCGTCGCGATCGATGGCACGGCATTCCCACCCCATCTTTTGCCCCACGTAGTTCATGTTGTAGACGATCCCACAGTTGCCCCAGTCGTTGTCGATGGATGTCACCGAGCAGCCCTTGTCTGCCAGGAAGAAATTGAATGCCGTTGAGGCCCCGCCGATATCGAGAATATTTTGTCCTTTTTGTATGTCGGCGTGCCGAAAACACCAGGCATTTTCCCAGGAATTCTTTTTCTCGGAGTACTCCGTGTACATCCGCGGAATGAATGAGGCGGCCGTCGACGTGTACCGCAGGTCTTTCGCGTCGAGCTTCTTTTTTGTCGCCTCAATGCCGGCAATAATTTCCTGAATCTCGGACAAGGCGAGGTCTTCGTCCATCCACAGAGCGCTGCGGTTGATATGCTCTGTGGGATTGGGAATCTCGCCTTCCACCTCCACCGTCCACTGCCCTTCACCCTCCGGGACAAAGCCGACCGGTCCGATTTTCCGCGCCAGCCGTTCCATTTTCCGGGTCGCGGACTGCCGTTTCACTTTGCGGTATTTAAGATACAAAATGTAATAAAGGGGAATGTAGAGAGGGTACGTTTCCTGATGCGTTTTTTCCATAGTGCTGCTTGAATCTTTCTATGATACGGCGGCCAGCATCTCATCGACGCTGACAAATTTTTCACGAATTTTACCTACGGCTTCGCCGTTGGCGACTTCGGCGGCGTCAATCTTCTTCCAGTCTTCGAAACGGATATACCGGATATTGCGTGATGATAAATCCGCCTCCATGGCTGCGGAGTCGGGCTGACTGCAAGGCACCAGCGAACCGATATCCGCCAGTAAATTACCTACTGTCTCTTCGGCATCCGGCTTGTTGGTCCCGATCACACCGGACGGCCCGCGTTTGATCCATCCCGCGGTGTACAACCCCGTCGCCGTCTGGCCGTCGTCCTGGATCCGGCCGCCTTCATTGGGAAATACACCCCACTGCTCATGAAACGGCACCCCCTC
The DNA here is from genome assembly GCA_020429915.1 of Candidatus Omnitrophota bacterium. Classification (GTDB taxonomy): domain Bacteria; phylum Omnitrophota; class Gorgyraeia; order Zapsychrales; family Zapsychraceae; genus JAGOSC01. Next base: position 498,556 of record JAGQKV010000002.1, read on the forward strand.
GATCGGTAAGCCTCTATACCCGACGCTGCGAAACAGGATGCCGCAAGGCATTACGGATTTCCCCCCCGTTCCCTGTGCCTTCTGCTTACCAGGATCGCCGGTCAACTCATTGCGTTCCAATTCCAGTCGGGCGACCCGGTCACCGCCGTCGGACAACAGGGCCGTGGGACTCTGAAAGAAATGGATATAAAATTTCCTGGCCGCGGAGCCGGAATCAAGATCGCGGAAGCCTCTTAGTATTTCATAATTTTTCTTCTTCGGCGCGTTCCTGGGATCCTCCAGCTCCGCCTGACTGGCCGGGCTGAGGCTCAAGTCATCCGGATTGGCGAATACCGGCACACAACTTTCCAGCTCGCCGAACTCACGGATCTCCACCGGAGTAAACGCGGCCTGAGCGGGACCGCGCCGGCCGATCATATGGACTTCCTTGATGCGGCTCTCGGCAAGCGCCTCCAGCGCGTGCCGGGCGATATCCGTTTTGCTCAATTCGTCAACCGACTTGCATAAAATGCGCGAGACATCCATAGCCACGTTTCCCTGCCCGATGATCACGGCCACCTCTTGAGATAAATCAAACCGGCGGTCACGATAATCAGGATGCCCGTTGTACCAAGCCACGAACTCAGTGGCCGTGTAGCTTCCCGGCAAATCTTCGCCGTCAATCCCTAAACGCCGGTCACTGGCGGCGCCGACCGTGAACAAAATCGCATCGTAATATTTTCGCATATCCGCGACGGAAATATCCTCCCCGACGCCAACATTCCCGTAAAAGGAAACTTCGTCACGTGCGGCGGTCTTTTCGTAAACCCTGATAACATTTTTGATTTTTTGGTGGTCCGGGGCCACACCATAGCGAACAAGTCCGAACGGGGCCGGGAGACGGTCAAACATATCGATCTTGACGTGAACATCCGATTTGCACAGCGCTTCGGCCGCATAAAACCCGCTAGGGCCGCTACCGACAACCGCCACTCGCAGAGGCCGTTGTTCCGTACCAAGATCCGAGGGCATAACCGTTCCTTTCTTCGTTGGACAAGTGAGGTGATATTTTTCTATCGTATACTGGCCCTAAAACCTTGTCAACCTCCAAATCCCGCAAAAACCTCCTTGACTTATGATAAAGCTTTGTTTATCCTGAGAACATACCAAGCAACCTCGCGGAGAAATTGGATGTTAATTGGAATTCCTAAAGAAGTGCACCTTGGGGAAACCCGCTCCCCTATTATTCCCGCCACCATTTCACGACTGACAAAAAAAGAAATTCCTGTTCAGGTCGAATCGTCTATCGGTGAGCACATTTATTGTTCAGACGGCGATTACCAGGAAGCCGGCGCCAAGGTGGTGGACCGCGACACGATCCTTTCCACTTCCGACATCGTGTTACGCCTGCGTAAACCTCCCTTGGAGGAAATCGCGAAACTTAAGGCCGGTGCGATCCATATCAGCTTTCTTGATCCCTTCAATGAAACCGAGCTGATCGATGAATTTGTTGCCCGCAAAATCAGCGCGATCAGCATGGAAATGATCCCGCGCTCGACCTTTGCCCAAAAAATGGACGCGCTCAGTTCACAAGCCAATCTTGCCGGCTATGTCACTGTCATTCTGGCCGCCGAACGCCTCAATAAAATCCTGCCGATGATGAATACGCCCGCCGGGACCATCTCCCCCGGGCATGTGTTCGTTATCGGCGCCGGGGTGGCGGGCCTGCAGGCAATTGCCACCGCCAAACGCCTCGGCGCGCGCGTCGAGGCCTTCGACACCCGTCCCGTCGTCGAGGAGCAGGTGCAGTCACTGGGAGCTAAATTCGTTAAGATCGATTTAGGAGACACCGGTCAGACCAAAGACGGTTATGCCAAGGCCCTCACGGACGAACAACTCAAACTGCAGCGTGAAGGCATGGCCAAGGTCTGTGCCAAGTCCGACATTGTTATCACCACGGCCCAATTATTCGGTCGCAAAGCTCCGATCATCGTGACCAAGGATATGGTGGCCCAGATGAAACCCGGCAGCATCATTGTCGACATGGCGGTGGAATCCGGTGGTAATGTCGAGGGATCCCGCCCCAATGAGGAAGTCGACGTCAACGGAGTCACGATAATCGGCCTGGGAAACCTTCCCGGCCGTGTTGCCGTGCACGCAAGCCAAATGTACTCGTCCAATCTGTTCAATTTTCTTGATACCTTTACCGACAAGGAATCCGGCGAGTTTAAGTTGGACCTTGAACATGAGATTATCAAGGGCTGTTTAATCACCCATAACGGTGAACTAGTGAATGAAATGATTAAAAACTTCCGGAATAAAGGCTAAGTCATGGATCCGCAAATTCTGGTCTATCTATTTTTCGTGCTGACACTCTCCATTTTTCTCGGATTTGAGCTGATCTCCAAGGTCCCGGCGACTTTGCATACTCCGCTGATGTCCGGTGCCAATGCCATTTCGGGGATCACCATCGTCGGTGCCATCCTCTCGGCAGGCGGTGAAGGCAACACCGGGAGTTATTGGCTGGGCGCCGCCGCAGTCTTCTTCGCCACCATCAACGTGATCGGCGGCTACTACGTGACGGACCGGATGCTGGGCATGTTTAAAAAGAAATCGACCGCACAACCGGGAGGTGACTCGGCATGAGTGACGTCCTGATCAACTTCGCTTACATATTCTCCGCGGTTCTGTTTGTCTTCGGCCTGAAGATGCTCGGCTCACCGGCCACGGCCCGCAAAGGTAACCTCCTTTCGGCAGTCGGCATGGGTTTGGCTATCGCGGCGGTCCTGCTCACCAAAGGTCTGAGTTTCCATTATATTCTGATCGCGGCGGCGGCCGGCGGCGCTATCGGTTTTTTTGCGGCCAAGCTCGTGGCGATGACGGCTATGCCGGAAATGGTCGCCCTGTTCAACGGCTCCGGAGGCATAGCCTCTTTGCTTGTGGGGTGGTCGGTCTATCACTATCAGCCGCACGGCGACATGCTCACCTCGATCACGACGATCCTCTCCGTCCTCATCGGCGGGGTGACGTTTACCGGAAGCATCGTCGCATGGGGCAAACTCTCGGAAAAAATTTCCAGCAAACCGTTCCTCTATCCGGGACAACAGATCGTCAATTCCGTGCTGATGCTCGGCGTCCTTATCGGCGGCGCCGTGTTCTGTATGGATCCGGCCAACAATTATCCAATATTTCTGATCATTGTCCTGGCCTCGCTGATCCTGGGCGTAATGGTGGTGATCCCGATCGGCGGCGGGGACATGCCGGTCGTTATTTCCTTGCTGAACAGCTATTCCGGCTTAGCGGCCTGTGCCGCCGGTTTTGTCATTCAAAACAATATCCTGATTGTAGCCGGGTCCATGGTCGGAGCGGCGGGCATTATCCTCACGAATATCATGTGCAAGGCGATGAACCGTTCGCTGAACAATGTTCTCTTTTCCGGCTTCGGTTCGGGAACGCAAAAAAAGTCCAGTGGACCTCAGGGAGAGGCCAAACCGATCAGCGTCCAGGATGCCTATTATATCCTCGAGGCGGCCGGTTCAGTGGTTTTTGTCCCGGGCTACGGAATGGCAGTGGCCCAAGCGCAGCACGTGGTCCGGGAACTCGGAGAAATCCTTGAAGAAAACGGCGCCGAGGTCAGCTACGCGATTCATCCGGTCGCGGGGCGCATGCCCGGTCACATGAACGTCTTACTGGCCGAGGCCAACGTCTCTTATGACAAGCTTATTGAGATGGATGTAATCAATCCCAACATGGAGAATATCGACGTAGCGGTGGTGATCGGGGCCAACGACGTAGTCAATCCGGCAGCCCGTCATGACGAAGGATCTCCGATTTACGGCATGCCGATTATCGACGTGGACAAGGCCAAGACCGTCTTCGTCCTGAAGCGCTCCATGAACCCCGGGTTTGCCGGCATCCAAAACGAACTCTTCTTTGCTGAAAATACACGCATGGTCTTCGGCGACGCCAAAGAAACACTCTCAGGGCTCATCGCAGAATTCAAGGACTGATCCCCCATCGGTCCTGCGTAAAAGACTTACAAATCTAAATGCGTTTTTTGGTGGTTTTTCGGGTGGTTGCCGCGGTGCGCCGCTGGCGTTTGGCAGGCTTGATAAATTTAACCGCGACGAGATACAAGGATCCCGGCTTGCGCGGCTCGCAACGGACGACCTTGGCCGGTCCGTGGAAGATATCGAGGACACCGGACATCACCACATGGATATCCAGCACATCTCCGGCAACGTAATTCTGATCACTGTAAAAAGAAATGCCACCGATGCTCATATCTTCGGTGGTGGATAAGTAAGTGGATTTGTCAACGGACTTACGGCGGGTTTGCTTGAGTTTGAACTCCACGCTCAGTACGCGCTTGGCGCGTACGTACTGTCGCCGTTCTATCCCAGTTTTTGCTTTTTTGACCATGGCAATTGTCCGGTTAGGTTCCTATTAGGATAAAACCTCGGACCCGCCCCGTCAAGGTCGATCTCATCAAAAATACGAGCCCGGCAGCTGATATTCCAGTTTGAGCGGCCCCGGAGGCAAGCGGTCCGAAGCGTCCACCTCGTAAAGAATATTCTGGATCATGCACAGGCCTTGCTCGCCCTCATAACAATAGTAGACCCCGATCTTGGCATAAAAGGTCGGCGCGCTCAGCTTGCGGTTGACCACATAATCCGCCTGATTCGCCTCGATATCATGCTGCCATAGCATCCGGCCGTCGCTCGCGTACAACGCGATAGTGGGATGCGCCTCGGCCAGCAATTTATGCTGTTCCGGAAAAATCAGGTTGAGCTGCAGCCTGGAGATATGCGACGGATAAGTGGCGGCCAGATGCAGGCGCTCGCCGATAAAGTTTGCCAAATCGAGCCGTTGCTCCTCCATTCCGCTGCCGGCTATGCTCGAGGACAACATCCGCCCCTTACCGGCACACCCCCCGGCCAGCACCGCCAGCGCAACCAGACATAATGTCACTATTCGCGGGTATCGCATCTTATCCTTTCGGCCCGATCATTTCCTCCGGCCGAACGATTTCGTCAAATTTATCGGGGTCCAACAGGCCGAGGGCCTTGGCTGCTTCCTTAAGCGTCAGGTGTTCATTGTAGGCCTTTTTGGCGACCTTGGCGGCATTGTCATAACCGATATGCGGATTTAGCGCCGTCACAAGCATCAGGGAGTTGGTCAGGTTCTTCTGAATGTTCTCTTTGTTGGGCTGAATTCCGACAACACATTTGTCCTTGAAGGCATGGCAGGAGTCACCCAACAACCGGATCGACTGCAGCAGATTGTAAATCATGACCGGCTTGTACACGTTCAACTCGAAATTGCCGCAGGCCCCCGCCATATTGATCGCGGCGTCGTTGCCGATCACCTGGACACAGACCATGGTCAGGGCCTCGCATTGGGTCGGGTTGACCTTGCCCGGCANNCCGGCATGATCGAACTGCCCGGCTCATTGGCCGGCAGGATGATCTCACCGATACCGCAGCGCGGCCCCGATCCGAGCCAGCGGATGTCATTGGCAATCTTGTGAAGCGAAGCGGCAATCGTCTTGAGCACGCCGCTCATCTCCACGATCGCGTCGTGCGCGGCCAGGACTTCAAACTTGTTTTCGGCCGTGATGAAGGGATGTCCGGTGAGTTTGGTAATATTTTGGGCCACGTGGACGGCAAATTCCGGATGGGTATTGAGCCCGGTCCCGACCGCCGTCCCGCCCAAGGCCAGCTCATACAGACGCGGCAACGCCCCCTTGATCCGCACCAAGCCCTGTTCCAGCTGACGGGCATAGCCGGAAAATTCCTGCCCCAAGGTCAACGGCGTGGCATCCATCAGATGCGTGCGCCCAATTTTGATGATGCCGGCAAATTCATCGGCCTTGGCGCTGATCGCGGCCTGCAATTCGGTCAGACGGGGCAGCAGGTGTTCGTGTATCTGGCGAACGGCCGCCACGTGCATGGCCGTGGGAAAGACATCATTGGACGACTGTGCCTTATTACAGTCGTCGTTGGGGTGAATCGGGTCCTTGCTCCCCAGTTCGCCGCCCGCGATTTCGATGGCGCGATTGGCGATTACCTCGTTGGCGTTCATGTTGGACTGAGTCCCGCTCCCGGTCTGCCAGACCGACAACGGAAAGTGATCGTCCAATTTCCCCGCGATCACCTCGTCGGCGGCTTCAGCAATTAATTCGACCTTGGCCTTGTCGAGAATGCCCAGTTCGCCGTTAGTAATGGCAGCGGCTTTCTTGATGGTTCCCAAGGCCCAGATAATTTCACGGGGAAACGTCTCTTCGCCTATCGGAAAATTGATTAACGAACGGGCGGTTTGCGCCCCATAGTAGCGGTCGGACGGGACTTGCACTTCTCCGAGGCTGTCTGTTTCAATGCGGTGACTCATGGCAAATCTCCTTACGGTTTGGGACTTCCCTGGTTTTGGAAGGCCTTAAAGATGTCGATCGGGATCGGGAACAGCGTGGTGGTGTTTTGATCGCCACCGATCTCGACAAGTGTTTGCAAATAACGTAACTGCAGCGCCATCGGCTGACGCTGCATCATTTCGGCGGCCTGGCAAACCTTCTCGGCAGCCTCAAATTCCCCCTCGGCGGCGATGACTTTCGCACGCCGTTCCCGCTCCGCCTCTGCCTGACGGGCCATGGCGCGACGCAGATCTTCGGAAATATCGACATGCTTGACCTCGACGTTGGAGACCTTGATCCCCCACGGGTCGGTACTCTTGTCGAGAATGGTCTGCAGCTTTTCATTAATGACCTCCCGGTTGGTCAGCAGATCATCGAAGTCCATTTCCCCTAAAACACTGCGCAGCGTCGTTTGTGCCATCTGGGAGGTGGCATACTGATAATTTTGAATCTCGACGATCGCCTTAATCGGATCAATCACCCGGAAATAACATACCGCGTTGACCTTGGCCGATACGTTATCTTTGGTAATAATATCCTGCGGCGGCACGTCAAGGGTGATAACCCGCGTACTGACGATAATCGCTTTTTCGAACGGCCAGGCGATAAAAATGATTCCGGGACCGCGCGGCGCCTTCTGCACACGCCCCAGGGTGAGAACCACAGCGCGTTCGTATTCATTGATGATCTTGATCCACATGAACAGTAAAAATACGACAAATGCGAGGAAACCGATGAATCCCATGTCATCTCCTTTTTATACGATTTTACGAACTTTGAGCGTCATGCCTTCCTGGACGGAATCCACAATAACCTTCTCACCGACAGCAATATCCTGATCCGCGACCGCGTTCCACAATTCCCCTGACACAAACACCCGGCCGCCTTCCGCCTGGGCGCGTATCTCCTTCTTGACCTCGCCTTTCTGTCCGATCAGCCGGTCGTAGCCGCCCATCGGAGGATTGCGGCGTCCGCGCAGCAAATACGTCAGCAAAAGAACGGATGTCCCCGCGGTCGCCAGAGCGAGCGATCCGATGAGTTTCTTGTCGACGCGCATGACCGGGTCGGCCGAATCGAACAATAGGACAGACCCCAAGACAAGACACACCGCGCCCCCCAGCGTTAAGAGGCCAAAGGTGGGCGTGTACGCCTCGGCGATAAAGAGCACCAACCCCATAATAATCAGAGCCACGCCCGCATAGTTGGTTGGGAGGGTCTGCAGGCCGTAAAACGCGAGAATCAAAAATATGGCCCCCAAAACACCCGGCACGCCGATACCCGGATGTGTGATCTCGAACAACAGTCCGTAGAAGCCGAGGATCATGAGGAAATAGGCGATATTGGGATTCGCCAAGATATTGAGAAAGCTCTGCCGGGCGTCCATGGGGATGTCTACAATTCGGATGCCCGCGGTTTGAAGGACAACGTCCCGACCGTCGACCCGGACCGTATGGCCGTCGATTTGGCGCAGCAAGTCGCTCACGTCACTTGCGACGTACTCGACCACATTCTTTTCCAGGGCCTCGTCGTTGGTAATCGAGTCGCTTTTGGCCACACTGTCAATAGCCCATTCAACATTGCGGCCCCGCTCTTTGGCAATTGCCTTGATAAACGCGACCGTATCGTTGAGCAGCTTGCTGCTCATCGGATCAGCGTCTGCCGTCAGCGTATCATGCCGCTGCTCGTCTGCGCCGTCCGCGTCGTCTGTATCCGTGGACGTCTTATCGGCATCGGCCGGGGATGCGTCTTCGGAGGCGTTTTCTTTGTCCAATCCGGCCGGTTGCGCATCTGCATCTCCAGCGGCGGTCTGTTTGTCCCCGCCCTTGGAATCCGACTCCTTTATTTTCTGCACACCGTCCGGATGACGGTCGCGTTCGGCTTCGCGCTGACTGTCGCGGATTTCTTCAAGCATTTCTTTCAATTCCCCCCAATCCGTACCGCGCTTAGAAGGGCCGTCTCCTCCGCCTATCTGGACCGGATGTGCCGCGCCGATATTGGTGGACGGTGCCATGGCGGCCACGTGACTGGCATAGGTGATAAAGACCCCGGCGGAACCAGCCCGGGAACCGGACGGCCCGATGTAGACCGCAATAGGGACTCGCGCGGTCAACATACGTTTCACGATCATACGCGTGGAACTGAGCAGCCCGCCCGGCGTATCCAGCTTGATAACAAGGATCTGTGCGCCGTCCTCCTCGGCCTCGCCGATCGAATGGGTAATGTATTCGGCCGTGACCGGATTGATGGTATCATCGTCGAGCGTTATCACATAGGCGCCGCCGCCGGCGCGTGATGACGCCTGAGGAACACCGAGCATCGTCAAACCGCCCAAGATAAGCAGCGAATAAATAAGGATCCTCCGGAACAGCTTCTGTCGTCGCTTTTTTCCCATTGTCAGGTATTCTGCAGAAAACGGGTTAACAGGCGGACTCCGGCGCCCGTCGCACCGTGTCCGAAATAAAATCGCTTGCCGTTGTCGACAAACGCCGTTCCGGCAATATCGAGATGGGCCCAGCGGGTGTTATCGGCGAACTGGCGCAAGAATTCCGCGGCCGTAATGGTTCCGCCGGCCCCCTTGGGGACTCCCAAATTACGGATGTCGGCAATCATGGACTTCACACTTTCGCTCAACTCGGGATACATCGGCAGACGCCATACGCGGTCGTCGGTTTCCTTGCCGTAGCGCAACAATTGGTTGGCCATGGTTTCATCGGTCGTCACCAGGCCGGTGTAGTTAAAACCGAGCGCCACGATGCACGCCCCGGTTAATGTCGCGACGTCGACCAGCCTCTCCGGAGCATAATTCTTAATCACATAAGATATCGCGTCGGCCAGGACCAGCCGGCCCTCTGCGTCGGTATTAGCGACTTCGACGGTCTTTCCCGAATAGCTGGTCAGAACATCCCCCGGCTTATAGGCAGACGATCCCGTTACATTTTCGGCCAGCCCGCAAACGAAGAGAATGTTCTTCTTCAAATCGATTTCAATCGTACTCTTCAACGTCCCGATGACCGCAGCCGCCCCGCCCATATCAAGCTTCATGGTCTCGATATGCCCGGTCGGTTTCAGGTTCAGCCCGCCGGTGTCGAACGTCATCCCCTTCCCCACGATGGCAGTATAACCCTTCTTCTTTGAGCTGCCGGCGTATTTGACGATCACGAGCTTGGGCTCCTGGCGGCTGCCCTGATTGACCGCCAAATGGAGATTGAGCCCATGGGCCTTGAGTTCTTTTTTTCCCAGCACTTCAAGGGTTATATGCTTACGACCTTTGATCAACTTCTTGATCACCTTTTCCAAATACGTGGAGGTGACCAAATCCGCGTTATCATTCACTAAATCCCGCGCCAGATTGGTCCCGGCACAAATGCCCTGTACCTGTTCATGGGATTTCTTGCGGGTAGCGATCACATAATAGTGCTTTTGATCATAACGGACGCCGATGCTTCCGTTGGTCTTGTATTTTTGCCACTGATATGTCCCGATCATGATTGCTTCAATCAGGGCGTTGACATATTCGTCTTTGATGTCGTTGGGCACAACCTCAATGTTTTCCTTGTTGCAGAGATAACGTGATTGCAGCGCGGCCTTGACCATAATCCGAAACGCAGTCGGCGAGGTGTCGCTGCGCGCCCCTATTCCCGCCAACAATATCAGTCCGCTCGATGTGGCCAACGGAAACAATTCGTTCTTATCACCGCTGAACTGTCCCGATTCGTAGACAGCCGCTATTTGTTCTTTAGTTTTAAGATCGATCTCGGCGGGAAGTTTCTTTTGGCGGACTTGGATTTTCTCCAAGATCAGGACAGTGGCATCCTGGTCAAACTGTGCGGTCTTGCGGAAGTTAATCACAAGGAACCCCTTTCTGAAGACAATTCTTGAATGGGCGGTTTATAGGTGGCCAGAATTACCGTTTTTCGATCGGAACGTAATCGCGGACATTGGGTCCGGTATAGATTTGACGCGGCCGGCCGATACGCGACCGGGGGTCGGTCTTCATTTCCTTCCAGTGCGCGATCCATCCGGGCATGCGTCCGATAGCGAACAGCACCGGAAACATCTTGGTTGGAATGCCGATGGCCTTGTAGATCAGGCCGCTGTAGAAATCAACGTTGGGGTAAAGTTTTCGTTCGGCGAAGTAATCATCTTTCAGGACCGCTGCTTCCAGCTTCACGGCCAAATCCAAAAGCGGGTCCTGCATTCCGAGCGTCTCGAAGAGTTGATGACAGCGCTCCTTGATAATGGTCGCGCGGGGATCAAAGTTCTTGTAAACGCGGTGGCCGAATCCCATAAGCCGGTAATTGTCTTTGGGATCTTTGGCCTTGTTGATAAATTTTTGAATATCTCCACCCGCGTCGTGTATTTCCTCAAGCATCTCCACCACTTTCTGATTGGCCCCGCCGTGCAGCGGCCCCCACAAGGCACAAACACCTCCGGAGACCGAGGCAAATAAATTGGCCCAGGAACTGCCGATCAGACGCACGGTGGACGTGCTGCAATTTTGCTCATGATCCGCGTGGAGAATAAACAACGCCTGCAGCGCGGAAACCACCGCGTCGTTCATCGAATAATCCTTGTCTTTGGTGGAAAACATCATGTGCAGGAAATTGGGAATATAACGCAGGTCGGCACGCGGGGGGACAAAGTCCGCGCCGATGGACTTCTTGTACATATACGCGGAAATCGTCCGGACTTTCGAAAGCAATTCCGCCGCAATGATGTCAATCTCTTCGTCGCTAGGCTCTGGCTTTAACAATTCCGGATAATATCCCGATAATGAACACACTGTCGCGGATAACAACCCCATGGGATGACCATCTTTCGGGTATCCTTTAAAGAAATTGAGCATACCGTCATGCAGCGCCGCGTGATCTGTAAATGATTTGGCGAATTTGTCCAGCTCGGCCTGCGTCGGCAGGCGCCCGTTGATCAGGAGGTACGCCGTTTCGACAAAGGTCGAATTGCGGGCGATTTGTTCGATCGGGATACCGCGGTAGCGGAGAATGCCTTTTTCTCCGTCGAGAAAAGTTATAGCACTCTGGCAAGCCCCCGTATTACCGAAACCGTAGTCCAGCATGATACAACCGGAATCCTTGCGAAAAGTAATAATATCGATAGCCTTCTCATTCTCCGTTCCGGTCAATACCGGCAACTCATAGGTCTGGCCGTTAACCGTAATTTGCGCCTTTTCCTCCATTAAATCCTCCATCCACCTGAATACGTTTTTGTGAGAGTACTGCGTCTGAAAGTTGCCCTATTATATTATGGAACATTTTCGATTTCAAGTTTTAGACGAGTGTCACGACGGTTAACGCCGCGGCAAAACGTCGTCCAGAGACAATCCGCTGTCCGCCTGCTTGATCTGCGGATGATTCTTGAGTTCGAGCAGCATTCCCTCGGCCCGGTTCCATGTCTCCAACAGTTGTCGTTCCAAATCGGTAACCCGCTGTTTTAATACGCTGATTTCCAGCAACAACGGTTTTTTGGCCGCCTGCAATTCCTCTTCGGAATACCCCCCGAAATTGTTGCGCTTGGCATATTCCAATTCACCAACGGATTTTATCTGCTTGCCGAGCTCATCGCTCAGCCGGGTCACATCCGCGCGCAGCAGATCACGGTCCGCCTGGATGTCTTCCAAAGCGACATCCTTTTGCGCGATCAACTGACGGGCCTTCGAGAGCGCGGAACGAAGCGAATTGACCTGCTCCTGCAATGCGCCGAGCTCTTCATCGGATATGCGGCTGAGCTTTTCCGTCTTGAGGCTCTTGACGGTATTTGACAAATCTTCCGTGTCCTTAATGTATTGCCGCAGGCGCTTGCGCAGGTCCTGATTCTCGGAAACGAGCCCGGATATCTCGATGGTCTTGGCGTCGACATCCTTCTTAAAACCCAGTATCAGGTCTTGCGCTTCAGCCAATTCGCGCGCCATCTCTTCGGCATTGGTAATCCCCTTGACGGACTCAGTGAGTTCCAGGACTTTTTGTTGATAATCGGCATTCTCCTGCAACAGGATCTCGAGCCGCTCTTCCAGTTCGCTGTTCTGTTCGCGAATCTTGCGCACGGCGAGCCCGTCCTCATCGACTTGGCTGATCCGTCCGTTTAATTCCGTGACGGTCTTCTGCAGCAGCTCGTTTTTCTTTTGCAAGGCGATCAAGGTGTCTTCAATTTGACCCTTACCCTCCGTCAACTTGGCGTTCTTATTGGTTTGATACTCAAGATCGATTTTCAAGGATGATATTTCCTCACGCAACTTTTGCTGCCGCTCAGCGTACTCCTTGTCAGCATCCGTCCGTTGCAGTAGCAACTGCTTATTGGCGCTCGTCAGTTCCTTATTCAACGCTTCGATTTTTGCCTCCAACGGCGCACGTTCAGCCTGAAGTGTCCGCTCCAGATCCTTGTTTCCGCTGGCCAGCTGCTGCCGCAGGTCTTTCAAATCATTCTCCTGTTTGTCGACAAGCTTCTGATATACGGCGATTTTATCATCTTTGTCCTGCAATTGTCCGGTCAGCAATTCCTGCTTTTCTCGCTCCGCGTCGAGTAGAGCCCGTTGTTTTTCAAGCGCATTCTCTTTGGTTTTCAGCTCTTCCCGGACGGGACGGGTTGCCTCGGCAATCCGGGCCTCCACATCGCCCAGTGAGGCTTCTTTGTTTTCCAGGTCCCGCTTCCATTGAGCCTGATTCTTTTCGTACTCGGCTTCCTGCTTGCGCAGTTGTTGCTGTACGCCGGAGAGTTGATTCTCAAGCGCCTCGGCTTTTTTCTCCCACTCCTTGCGGTGATCCGCCTGCTTTTGCCGCTCCTCTTCTACAGCGGTATCCCGCAGCTTGGCCGCCTTGTCGAGCGAACTTTTCAAATCCTTGTGTGTCTTGACCCATTCCGTCCGTTCCTGTTCAAGTTCCGCGACGGCGGCTGCGGCCTGCTTCAGCTCTAACTCCTGTTTGCGCAGCTGGTCTTGCAGGTCGGCGATAGTCGATTGGCTGTGCCGCCGGTCATCGCCGCTTTTCTTTTCGATTTCCTTCAGGCGGCGCGCGCCCTCCTCAGCGGCATCGGCCAACTGCCGGATCTGCTCACTTAATTCGTCGCGTTCCGACGTGAATTTCTTTTCCTGCTGCGCATGGTCGTCCCGAAGCCGCTTAACTTGTTCCTCCGCGGCTGCGAGTTGTTCCCGCTGTTCTTTTTCCAGACGGGAGATCTTGTCGAGTAACGGCTTTTCAGTCCTTTCCACCAGACGTTTACGGTTCTTCCGCTGGTCCGCCGCCTCCTCCATCAATTTGGCCTGCTCGGCTGCCAAGGCATCCCGTTCTTGTTGCAACCTGTCAAAACGCTCCTGCAAAGCGGTACGCTCCGCCATCGCCTTGGTCAACATTTCGTTGCTGCGCAGCAGCTGCCGGTCACGCGAGTCGATCTCCTTCTTTGCTGCCTTTTCCTGATCGCCGGCCGCTTGCCGCAACTCATTCAATTCCCGCTGAAGCTCCCGAATGCGGACATTGAGGCCCTCGATGCGGTCCGCGTAATCCGACTCCAAAGCGGAGCGGTCTTTCCGGCCATCGGCCTTAAGGCGGTCGATCTCGGCACGCAATCGGTCTTGCCGATCGTCCGTCGGGACTTGCGATTCCAAATCAAAAATACGGCGGCGCAAATTCCGTATCTCCAGCTCCTTTTCCGCCAACACATCGGCATCGCGCTGCGCCACTGCCGGAGATACCAGCGACAGACCGCACCCGGCGATCAAGGCCACCGCCACGGAAATCCCGCGGACCATCTGTGAGCTGTCAGTTTTCCTGGGCATCATTATATTTTTGATGAATTTCGAGGATCTCCGGTAAAATGTCGACGAAGGTATCTGTCAGAGCCGGATCAAAATGCTTGCCACGGCCCTTGCGAATTTCGTCCAGCGTCTGGTCAAGCCCCCAGGCACCTTTATAGGGCCGGGCCGTAACTAAGGCGTCAAAAACATCGCAAAGCCCGCAGATACGCCCCACCAACGGAATCTCTTCCCCTTTCAAACCCCGCGGATATCCGCTGCCGTCCCACTTTTCGTGATGGGTCAACGCGATGGTGCGGGCGACCTCCATAAACTCGGATTGGCTGCCCGAGAGCAGTTCGGCACCGATGGTCGTGTGGGACTTCATCATCGTCCATTCATCATCGGTGAGCGCCCCGGGTTTCTGTAAAATGCTGTCGGGAATGCCGATCTTGCCGATGTCGTGCAGCGGGGCCGCGCGCAGGATCTGGTCGCATTCAAGCTCTGAGACCCCGACGGCATGGGCGAGACAGGCGGAAAACCGGCTCATCCGTATGATATGAAAGCCGGTCTCGGAATCGCGGTATTCGATCGCCCGGGCCAAGCGGGTAATGACGTCGAGCTGGGCATCGGACAGCTGACGGGTCCGCTCCGCCACCTGGTCCTCCAGCATCTTGTTGTGCTGATGGACTTGCAGATGCAGCAGATGCGCTTCGATGACGTTACGAAACCGGATCATGACCTCCACCCGGTCGTAGGGCTTGTTCAGAAAATCCTTGGCCCCGGATTCAAGGGCTTGGTAGTGAATCTGCTGATCGGCATCATGGGACAGAACAACGATCGGCAGGAAACGGTCCGGATAGGCAGTCGCCAACTTTGCCATGATGTCGAACCCGGTCAACTCAGGCATCCACAAGTCCAGAATCAGCAGGTCGGGTTGAATCTCCTCAAATAGCGCAATCGCTTCCGTAGAATTGGTCGTGGTCCGGACATTCTTGAATCCGGCCTTGCGGATGATCTCATCGAGCAGTTTGACGCCGACCCGGTCGTCATCAACTATGAGAATACGCGCGTTGAGGATTTGGTCTTCCGAGATCATAGTTACAACTTAAGGGATTGGACCTGTTCATAAAAATCATGATCGGTGGAATCACAGCGGACCGGCGTTACGGTCACGTGCTTGTTGTTGAGCGCGTAGGTGTCGATATCATTATCGCGGCTGCGATAGGCCATTTTGCCGGTCAGCCAAAAGTACTCTTTCAGGTTCGGGTCCTTGCATTTCTTAAACGTTCCGTGAATCGGTTCCAGGCACTGGCGGGTAAAGCGCATGCCCATAATTTCGTCACGCGGAGCACAGGGCACGTTCAGATTCAGAAATGTTCCGTCCGGCAGCGGGTGCTTCCCGACGAATTTGAGCAGCTTGACGATACATTTGGCCGCATAATCGAACTCAGCCTTTTCAAAGGAGTCCAGCGATGCGGCGACCGAAGGAATCCCCATCAACGCCCCCTCCCGCGCTCCGGCCACGGTCCCCGAATAATGGACGCTGCATCCCTCGTTCGGCCCCTGATTGATCCCCGAGACCACAAAATCGGGCTTTCCTTTTAGGATGACGTCAACGGCAAACTTCACGCAATCAGCCGGCGTACCGCTGACCCCGTAACCGAAGAATTTCTTTTTCCGCTGGACCTTTTTACAACGGACCGGATGGGCGAGAGTGATACCGTGGCCCACTGAAGATTTCTCGGAATCGGGCGCGACCACGATCACAGTCCCGACTTTTATCAGTTCGCGATAGGCGGCATAAATTCCGGGCGCGTATATGCCGTCATCATTGGTCAGCAAAATGTTCATATATGTGATACTTCTTGGTAAGTCGCTTTGAGGTAAGAATTAACCGTACTAAATTAGCACAAATCCTATTGCCGGGCAAATACTTGTCGCAAACCGTCACGCGCGGGTGGGAAATAGTCAGCGGGAAGAAAATGCTAGATATGGAGTCATGACTTCTTTGACTCGTGCGATTCCTGATCGATCACCGGACAGATATTGCGAAATTCGGCGTCCAAACGGTGGATGGGGACGAGATGAATTTGCTTGCAGCGATTGCATTTGAATTCAAGGCCGCGGGGCGTCATCTTGAACAGCAACTTGCCGCAGTCGCAGCGTTCTTCCTGGCTATTGGGATCGTCTATGTACGTCATTTTTTAACTTATTTCTGATCGGCAAATATTAACACCCCGTTTGGGGCGTGTCAACGGAGAATATTCTCCTGTCTTAAAGGCCGCTTAAATGGAATACTCCGGGGCCGGCAGCAATACCTTCTGCAAATGGTCCGCGATGGTTTGCGCGGCATCATCGGTAGCCGCCGACTCGGGCAGGGTTATGTCGACCTGTTCGTCATCGAATTGATTCTCACCCACGTGGACCACGATGGTCTGATGCGGCTGCGTCAAATCGCGCAACATCCGCAGTTCGTAGGAATCCACATCGGATATGCTGGCAATTAAGATCATCCCGGCGTCCGCCATGACGTGCGCGATCTCCCCCAACTGCTGGATATGCTGCACCCGGTTAAGGGTCTTATCGGACGTGCCGAATTCGGTCGCTAGCAGATCGTTGGAAATACCCATGAAATACGTCAGCTTTTTTGCTTCAAAGAGCTTCTTTTCCAAGGCCTTGGCCAAGGCGATTTTTCCGGTATTCTTCGCGCCGGTAATCATGACAAAAGCGGCATTGTGCGAGTAGGCCTTGGAGCGCAGGCTGCAGGAAATTTCGCTGCGCTGCCAGTTGTGGTCCCGGGCCTTGATCTTTGTTTTGAGAGCGCTGGTCTGATCAAAAACCGGGGCCAGGATAATCCCGCCGCCAGTAATCTCATAGTTATCGACGATCACAAAACGGCCGGTTTCGGAAACAGTGGTGACTTCATCAAAAGCAACCGGCTTAAGGGTCTCCAGAACGCACTCTGCCACGTCATGCCGGTCGACCTGGGGCTTGTTTCCGATCGACGACAATTCGGAGGCGTCCAGCACACTCACCAGCTCCGACAGCACGACAGGGACCTGCTGGGACGAGAGTTTGAGCTTGTAATTCTTTCCTTTCACGAAGGGCTGTTTGCCCATCCAAAAAAGATTGGCCCGGAATTTAGTGCTCACATGCGGCTTCTTTTGGTTCGCCAGACACATGATCTCGCCCGGCTTTACGTATATTTGTGTCTCCAGGGTTACACCGGTGCTTTGACCGGCAAACGACGATTGCTGCGCGGGCAGATTGAAGCCCTCCACGGTCGTTACTTTGGAGTGTTTATTGGAAGGCAGGAAAACCACTTCATCGCCCACGGCCAGCTCTCCGGTTTCAATCCGGCCGGAGAAAATTCGCCGGTCGTCGCCCTGCTGGGTAAATTTGTAGATATCCTGGATGGGAAAACGCAGCGCCTTTTCAATGCGCGGTGGAGCCTTCTCGAAATCATCGAAGGCCTCCAAAGCGGACAAACCGTCATACCACGGCATTTTCTTGGAGAGAGATACGATGTTGTCTCCTTCCCGCGCGCTGACCGGAATGATATGGCGCGGGGTCAGATTGATCTCTTTCAAAAATGCTGTGTAGCGCTCCTTGATATCGTTAAAGACATCCTGGCTGTAATCGACCAAGTCCATCTTGTTGACGCAGACCGTAATATTCCGGATACCCAGAAAAGACATCATGTAACCATGCCGCTTCGAGTTTTCCCGGATCCCTTCCTTCGCGTCGATCAGCAGCATCGCCGCCTCGGCGCGCGCGGCCCCGGTCACCATATTCTTCAGGAACTCGATGTGGCCGGGGGCATCGATAATAATGTAGTCGCGCTTGTCGGACTTGAAAAAACAGCGGGCGGTATCGATAGTGATCCCCTGCGACTGCTCGTCTTTCAACGCGTCGAGCAGGAAGGCGTACTCAAACGGTTTGGCGTTACGGGCGCACTGCGCCTTGACTTGTTCCAGCTTGCCATCGGGAAGGCTGTGGGTGTCGGCCAGCATCCGGCCGATAAGCGTACTTTTGCCGTGATCGACGTGTCCCACGATAACGACATTCATTTGTTCTCGTTCTGTCATGATATGGTCCTTTTCTGTACTCGCGATTACATATATCCGTCGACTCGGAGCGTCTCCAGACCGCCGCCGTCTTCCTTGTCCTGTTCGCGGCCGGAGCGCTCGGCGATATTCTTAAGTTTTCCGGAACGCAATTCCTCGATGACTTCCTTCACGTTCTTGGCCGTAGAGTCGATCGGTGAAGTGCACGGCATGCATCCCAGCGACCGGTAACGCTTTCCCTCTCCGCGGTCGAAATACAATCCGGTAATGGGGATTTCTTCGCGGTCGATATATTCCCAAATATTGAGTTCCGTCCAATCGAGCAGCGGATGAATGCGCACGTGTGTTCCCGGAGCGAAATCCGTTTTGAACTGATTCCACAATTCGGGCGGCTGGTCACCCACATCCCAGTCATTGTTCCGGTCACGCGGCGAGAAATACCTTTCCTTGGAACGGCTGCCCTCTTCGTCCGCGCGCGCGCCGACGATCACACCCGTGTAAGGTTCGGTATTCTTGTCGATCTCGTACTCACCGGAATCATGGTTCAACCGGTAGCGCGGCCAGTCTCCGGCCAGCGTGTGTTTCAGCGCCTCAGTTTTCAGCGCCTTGCAGCAACTGATCCGGTCGATAGCTCCGTCGGGAAACGTTTGTTTGGCCTCCAGCGCCGCCTTATTCTGACCGTACACCATATTGAGCTTCCACTCACGGGCCAGCTTGTCACGGTAGGTAATCATTTCAGGAATTTTGTAACTGGTATCGATATGCACCAGCGGAAACGGAACGTGACCGAAAAAGGCCTTGCGGGCCAGCCACAACAGCACGGTACTGTCCTTACCGATCGACCACAACATGGCCAAACTCTTGAACTCGCGGTAGGCCTCGCGGAATATGAAAATACTCTGCGCTTCGATCTGATCGAGTTTCGTCATTGTCTTAGACATTGTCGCATCCTTTGCTTCGCTTAACTTTATTCGTATTATCTTGCACTTTGGCCCGACCTCTGGATTATTTAACGGGCCGGTTGGGATTATTATGCAGACCGCACTCTTTGCTCTCGGGCTTCTCCCACCACCAACGTCCTTCGCGAATATCGTCGCCCGGTTGGATCGCCCGTGTGCAGGAGGCGCAACCGATACTGACAAATCCCTTGGCGTGCAGAGAGTTCGTGTCAACCGTGTGCTCGCGGATGTATTCCTGAACCTGTTCCCGGGACCAGGCGGCCAGGGGATTGACTTTG
Organism: Candidatus Omnitrophota bacterium; assembly: GCA_020429915.1. Taxonomy (GTDB): domain Bacteria; phylum Omnitrophota; class Gorgyraeia; order Zapsychrales; family Zapsychraceae; genus JAGOSC01. Next base: position 517,989 of record JAGQKV010000002.1, read on the forward strand.
ATCTTACCGTTGGCCTCATCCCACTCAAAGGTCTGGATCGTGGCGCGGGTTATGCTCTGCGCGCGGCGCAATCCGGTAATCCACGCGTCGGTATTCGCCAACGCGCGCTTAAGCGGCTCAACCTTCCGGACGCCGCAGCACGTCTTCCGGTTGTCGACGCTGTCATAAAAAAGGTTGATCCCCTTCTCGCGGACCATTTCTTCCACGGCCCGGGTATCCGGATAATATACTTCGTAGCGCAGCCCGTAGCGTTGCTGCGTCTTGGCCAGCAGCTCATACGTTTCCTGAAACAGACGACCGGTGTCCAAGGTAAACACCCGGATTTCCGGTTGCACCCGGGCGACCATATCGGTCAGTACCTGGTCTTCTTCTCCCAGACTGCTCGCCAGTTTCAACCGCTCACCGAACTGTTCGCAGGCAAAGCGGATGATGTCCTCGGGGGTAAATCCCGCTGTCTGTTTTACGAATCCACTCACTTTATTTTGCATAGCGTCCTCTGCTGTCATCTGATTCGACTGGTTATGCCTCAAAGAATTGTTCCGTACTGAAATAGCGCTCCCCGGTGTCGCAAAGAATCGTGACCACACGTTTTCCCGGCCCCAGTCGCGCGGCGACCCGCAGCGCGGCCACGACATTGGCCCCCGAAGAGATCCCGACACAAACGCCTTCCTTGCGGCCCAAAAGACGGGCCATGCCAAAGGCCTGCTCATCGGTGACGATCTCAACGCCGTCGATGAGATCCTGATTCAGGATTTCCGGGATGAATCCGGCACCGATCCCCTGAATCTTGTGCGGCCCCGTTTTTTGACCGGAGAGGACCGCGCATCCGGCAGGCTCCACCGCAACGATCCGGATATGCGGAATCTTTTCCTTAAGAAAAGCGCCGGTCCCGGTGATCGTGCCGCCGGTCCCAACTCCGGCCACAAACGCGTCGACATGCCCCTCGCAATCCTCCCAAATTTCCGGCCCGGTCGATTTGTAGTGGGCCTGAGGATTGGCGGCGCTCTGAAACTGTAACGGCATAAAACTGTCCTTCAATTTGGCATGCAACTCCCGCGCCTTGCGGATCGCGCCGGGCACGCCCTCGCGCACCGGGGTTAAAATCACCTCAGCGCCGTATGTGCGCAACATGTAGATCCGCTCCAGACTCAGATCCTCGGGCATGGTCAGGATGCATTTGTATCCCTTAACCGCGCAGATCATGGCCAACCCGATACCGGTATTGCCGGTGGTCGGCTCGATAATCGTTGTCTGCGGCCCGATGAGTCCTTTGCACTCGGCCTCCTCAAGCATCTCGCGACACGGTCGGTCTTTGACGCTGCCGCCGGGATTGAGCGATTCCAGTTTACCCAACACCTCGGCACCGCCTTCCGGGACGATATGACGAAATCGCAGCAGCGGCGTGCGGCCGATAAGTTCGGTAACATCATTGATGATCGGTCTTTTCATATTAACGGATGATAAGCCACGATAATCCATAACTGATAAGCAAGGTAATCAACGGATTGACCGTCCACGTATAAAAAGTCCGCCGGATGAGCGGATTTTCAAAGGTATAGTCAGAGCCGTGCTTGATACTCGATACCGCGAACAACGCCCCCATCTGCAGCATGACGAACGACTGCGGGATCCCCAGCCAGGAGGCCATCAGCATTAATGTCCCGCTGACCAGAGAGATGATCGAGGCCGTCAGCAAACCCAGCGGGACGATCTTTTGACCAGCCGTTTTGATCGGACCGCTGAACACGAACGCCCCCGCTCCGTATACTAGCGAAAATGCCAGCAACAATCCCACTAAGCCAACATGTCCTGGACCGGACAGCGGTCCCACCACATTTGCGACATTGTTGGTCCCCACGCAAAACGCATTGTAGCAGCTGGCGATGATGACAAATCGCCGCAGCTTGCTACGCTGATTGACAAACTTCTGGTATATCCAAAAATTGGTCCGACGCGGCGGGTATATGTACCCGGCAATGACATGGGTTATGGCGTAACTGACGGCGGGCAGCAGCAACCAGAACGGGATCAACCACATGATGGTGCGCATCGTCACCTGCTGGTGATACAATCCCACGCCCGCAATAACCGCCACGGTGACCACCGATGTGGATTGCGGGATATTGGTCATGTTGGCAATGAACATGCTCAGGCCGGCCGACAGAAATATCACCGTCACCGACCGGCTCCGCAGCAGCTCCGCGGGGATGATGCTTTCACCCAAGGTATGCGAGACGTTCTGACCGAACATCACCGCTCCAAGGATGACGAACACCGTAAACAGTGAGGCGGATTGAAACCGGTTCAGGATCTTCCCGCCGTACGGGGCAGAAAACGACGCGGCGAAACTTGCGCCGCCCATATTCAGGGCGAAAAACACGGCCAGCCCCAACATAACAGTTACCATGCTCATTCCATCTTAAATATCAAAGCTGACGATGTTCTGTTGCATCCGGACACGCTCACAAATATTTTCGAAGTTGAGCGTCTTCAGATGATCCAGGACGACTTGATCCAATTCGTACCAGATCGCCTCCATAACGTGGGTCCCGCCTTCCCGTTCGGCGCCCTCTTCATTCCAAAACCCTTCGTTGCCTAAATCCGAGATGAGCTGATCCATCCGGATCTCGGCCGGCGGACGGGCCAACCGGTACCCGCCGTTCTTGCCCCGGATGCTGTCGGTGTACCCGAGCTGTTTGAGCGTAATCAATATCTGCGTCAGAAATTGCAACGGGATCCTTTGCTTGGCCGCGATCACGCTCATCGACAACGGTGTCTGGGCCGGCCAATGCATGGACAACTCCAGCAGGGCCTTGCAGGCATAATCAATTTTGGCGGAAATCTTCATTTATATTCCTTACTAACCTGATAATGTTAGTAAGGTTAACATTCTTTGAGGATTTTGTCAACAATTTTTGCGCTGCCGGATGGCAT
>JAGQKV010000009.1 GCA_020429915.1 Candidatus Omnitrophota bacterium
GACCGATGATCAGCTGCAGGCCTACATCGGGGGAACATGGTTGGAACTCTCGGCGGCGGGAATGATCGATATCAGCGACGATACGAACCTCACGGCGGGCACCGGTATTACGATTACCGGCGATACGGTCGCGGTGCAAGATATCTATGTGCTGACAGCGGGCGATACGATGACCGGCAATCTGAATGTCGACGCGCAGATGGTGATCGGATCCCAAGCCGCGCCGGAAACAAGCATCATTCTCGATCTGAGCGCGTCCGATCAGGCGCTTCGCGTGACGCGCTTAGCAGACCCGGCGGCGAATGTGGCGCAACCGCGCAACGGTATGATCGCCTATGACTCGACCGATGATCAGCTGCAGGCCTACATCGGGGGAACATGGTTGGAACTCTCGGCGGCGGGAATGATCGATATCAGCGACGATACGAACCTCACGGCGGGCACGGGCATCACGATCACCGGGGACACGGTTGCTGTGCAGGATATCTATGTGCTGACGGCGGGCGATACGATGACGGGAAATCTGAATGTCGACGCGCAGATGGTGATCGGTTCTCAGCGTGCCCCTGAGGTGAGTATCATCCTCGACTTAAGTGCTTCGGATCAAGCCTTGCGCGTGACGCGGCTGGCGGATCCGAACGCGAATATCGCGCAACCGCGCAACGGGATGATCGCTTATGACTCCTCCGACGATGAACTGCAGGGATACATCGGAGGTACCTGGGTCGACATCGGTGGCGGATCCGTAACGGATATTTGGGTGAACGCGGCGGGTGATTCCATGTCAGGCACGCTTCAGATGGTCTTTGATGATCCGGTAATCACATTTGAACCGGACGGTGCGGATACGGACTTCTTCGTGGGTGTGAGAGAAGATGACGACGGCGTTAACGATGATCTCTTTGTCATCGGTCAGGGCACGACCGTCGGTGGCAGCGACTACTTCATTATTACGACGCAGGGAAGCGTTGGAATCGGTACAACCGCACCCACGGCATTACTTACGGCGCAGGCCTCGACGACAAACACCGGAAGAAACGTATTGTTGCTGGAAAACTCGAGCGGTGGAGATTTATTCCGGGTAGACGACTTCGGTGCTGTTGAGGTCCAGCAAAATATCGACATATACTCCGGAGGTTTCGGTTCCCAGGTGGCGCGGATCAGCAATTCAGGCGTCGTCCAATTGGCGGATGGTACCGTAGGTACGCCGAGTGTTACCTTGTTCGACGATACCAATACCGGTTTGTTCTCACCGGCCGCGGATACGCTGGCCTTCACTTTAGGCGGCACGGAAGGCGTGCGGATCACGGCCAGCGGCACTGTGGGTATCGGGACATCCGCTCCGGCGTCCGGTACCATCTTGGATCTCTCGGCTACCAACGCGGCATTGCGTGTGACCCGGTTATCCGATCCGTCAACGAATATCGCTTCACCCTTGAACGGTATGATCGCCTACGATTCCACCGACGATCAATTGCAGGCTTACATCGCCGGTACCTGGGTTGAACTTGAGTCGGGCGGTATGGTGGATATCAGCGATGACACTAATCTGACGGCGGGCACGGGTATCACGATTAACGGCGACACCGTCGCCGTGCAGGATATCTATGTCCTTAGCGCGGGTGACACCATGACCGGAACGCTGGTCTTCTCGGGCGTGGCGCCGGATATGACAACTCCGACGGGAGAAGATTTGACCATCACCCCGGGAACGGGCGGGAATTTGATCCTGACGCAGGGGACCCTGGGTATCGGCACCAGTAATCCGGGTGTCAGCACGATTTTGGATCTTTCTGCCACCAATGCCGCCCTGCGGGTGACGCGTGTAGCGGATCCGTCGACGAATATCGCGGTTCCGCGCAACGGTATGATCGCCTATGATTCGACCGATGATGAGCTGCAAGCCTTTATCGGAGGTGCCTGGTCGGTCATCCAGTCCGGCAGTATGACTGATATCTTTGTCCTGAATTCCGGCGATTCGATGAGCGGGACGCTGCAGATGGCCCAAACCACGGATCCGACGATCACCTTCACGCCGTCGATGGCTGACTCCGACTTCTGGATGGGTGTGCAGGATGATGCCGGCAACGACAATGACGACCAATTCCAAATCGGTACAGGCTCTGTGCCGGGTACCAACGCCTACTTTACGATCACGACGACAGGGACCATCAACATTACGGGCACGCTGACGCTCGAAGCCCAAGCCGGAAATTCCGGCGGTATTTCCGCCGGTACGCGTGTACCGATTCCGATGATTCAACAGAAAGACATCACCCTGATCGAACCCGATCAGATCCGGACCGTGAACACGGTAGTGCCGATGTTTACCGTGGATACCTACAACTATCCGCGGGGTATCGAGGTCACGGCCGTCCGCATTATCACCAGTGCCGACGCTACCTATCAGGTGGATGTGGAAGAATGGACCGATCCGGATATTGGCACGGGAACGGAAACCACTATTGTCAATATCCAGTCGCACAACGGGGGGCCGGCCGACAATGAAAATACCGAAACCGCCGGCAGTCTTAGCAGTACGACCGTGAATCCGGGAAGCTATCTGATGCTCGAGCTGAATGATGCCGAAGATGTCGACTGGGTGAAGCTGACCATCTATTACTATGTCCGGGAGTAGGTCCCGGTCCGGAGCACGCCGGAGCATTATCGGCCGTCTTCAGCGGCCCCGCTCTTTTTCCTGAAAATATCTCCATTTCTCGTCGATCCCGCCGCAATTCCTGCCTGAAAATAATCCAAGAAAAGATTGAATGCATTTAATATTAAAATTATTATATAATTAGTATGTTTTACTCTAAATTACTAAGAAAAATGGATTTACATAAATTTCGACGGCGCGGGGGAGTCGTCAGAATCAATTTTTTTTTGCACGCCCCTATTAATACTAGTATTTAATTCAACCATGGTTCGTAGCCAGTCCAAAACACGGAAATTAAGAAGCGCGCGACGCAAGGTTATGCTGTCAGGCCTTATCACCGCGGGGATGGTGTGCTTGCTGTCCACCGCCCTCTACGCCCAGCAGGGTCTTTTTATACCGAGCACCGTTGAAATCAACGTCAATACAGGGACCTTGTGTTCCAATGACGATATCACACTGGAAGGAACACTGACCACGACCACCGGCTGGATCCGGCTGCATGGGGACTGGATCAACGCGACCGGTGCCTACACGCCGAATATGGGGACCCTGGATTTCAAGGGAACCATGACGCAAACACTCGATTCCAGCGGTATCGTCTCCGGAAAATTATTCAACAATCTATACCACACGGGAACGGGCACGCTGAACGTCGTAACCAACGATCTCAATATCGACAATAATTTCGTCAACACGGCCGGAACGGTCGATGCCGGTATCCAGAACATTACGATTGAAGGGGACTGGAACAATACCGCCGCTTATGACGGCGGTACGGGAACGGTCACGTTTGACGGAACCTCGCAGTCCGTTCTCGGCAGTACTACGTTCAACAATTTCGTTAAGACCGTCCTGTTAGCCGATACCATGATATTCGACAGCACCGGAACACAGACGATCACCGGCACCCTGGAGATGCACGGGACTCTCGGTCAGCTGCTGACGATCACCAGTGACGACGACGATGCCGACCCCACCCAGTGGGGAATTAATCTGCGGCCGGGCGGCTTCCAGGTACTCAACAGCCTGAATGTCCGACTTTCCGACGCGAGCGACGGACTCACCTTGGTGGCGGGCGTCAATTCGGTGGACTTGGGGATGAATGACAACTGGGTCTTCGGTGGGGCCACGCTCACCTGGACGGGAAGCATCAGCACGGATTGGGACGTGGCGGGCAACTGGGATCTCGGGCTGATCCCCGTCTCAAACGACAATGTTATTATTCCGGCGGGCACGGTTAATCCGCTCATCCTTAATGTGGATGTCGCCATTGTCGACGTTGAAGTGCAGGCAGGGGCGACGGTCCAGATGGATGGCCAGGATTTGGTGCTGTCGGGGACATTGTCAAACGAAGGAACGATCACCCTGTTCGGCAACGAAACGCTTTCGATCGCCACCCCGGATGCCGACAGCGGGACTTTCATCTTTCTGGGCGACGGCAACGGTGGTAGCGTTACGTACACCCTTCCCGATTTCGGAACGGTCGATTTTTACAACCTCGTGATCAATGACAGCAATGCGACCATGGACAACTTCGACACCAGCGGCACCCTGACGGTGAACGGTACGTTAAGCGTGACCTCCAGCACCCTCGATACATCGGCAAACGCCGATACGCTTCAGGTGGGGGGCAATCTTGTCATCAACGGAGGCACATTGACGTCCACCAGCAGCACGGTTGATCTGGAAGGAGACCTGTTGCTCGGCGGCGGCGTTTTCACCGCTCCCGATGTAACGGGCACATTTTTTATCGGCGGCGATTTTAATCATTCCACCGGCGGGACATTCGCCAATTCGGGCGGTGTGGTCGTGTTTGACGGTCTCGCTCAGGGTATTACCGGTGATGTCGACACGACATTTGCCACTCTGTCCAAAATGACTTTGGTGCCGGACACTTTTACATTTTCCACCTCCTCCGAACAAACCGTAACCGGCACGCTGCAATTGGAGGGGACGATGGGCGGGGTGTTGTCGATCAACAGCGACAGCGTGGGTGTGCAGGCCGATCTGACATTGCTCCCGGGAGGGGTGCAGCAACTGGATTGGTTGTCCGTTACCGACAACGACGCCTCCGGAGGATTGTTGCTGGCTCCGATGAATTCCACCGAGTTTATTCCTGCTACCACCACGAACTGGGATTTTGACGGGGCCGACGTCACCTGGGAGGGGGATGAGTCCACCGACTGGCAGAATCCGATGAACTGGGACCTAGGCTTTGTCCCCGGAGGGAATGACCATGCGATCATACCGCCTGTTCCCACCCAGCCCATCTTGACGGCCAACGTGGGAATAGATCAGCTGACGCTGAACCCGGGTGCAACGACCGTTATGCTGGAAGATTACAATCTGACCGTGGCCGGTACGCTCAGCAACGACGGGACGATCACGCTTTTTGGCAATCAGATGTATTCGTTCGGTCTGTCGGACAACGATTCCGGTTTGTTTATATTCCTGGGTGACGGGGACGGTACGGCGGACACCTACCTGATTACCGACCAGGGGACATTCGATTTTTACAATGTCATTATCAATGATGTTAATGCCACGATGGACAGTTTTAGGACCACCGGTTCGCTGAATATTGCCGGAACGCTCACGCTGTCCTCGGGGACGGTGGACAATTCGACCCTCATGGGTATTATCAGCATCGGAGGATCGCTGCTCATAGAAGGCGGACAGTTGCTGACCACTGCCGGGACCCTGGATGTCAACGGCGGAGTTTCGGTGACGACAGGTACTCTCAGCGCGCCCGGACCCGGTTATGCCTTCACCGTGGCTAATGATTGGACCATGAGCGTGGGCGGGACGTTTGTCGCTAACGGCGGCCAGGTGGAATTCGACGGCGGGGCGACGGCAAGTATTACCGGGGACACCCGGTTCCACGACTTTTTCTCGGACTCGGCCGGTAAGACATTTATATTCGAATCGGGGTCCGAACAAACCGTGGAGGGGAGCTTCATCCTGCAGGGGATGTCGGGGACCGAGATTGTGCTGCGGCCTTCGGCGGCGGCCGGACAATGGTTCCTTGACTTTACCACATCGCCCCAAATATCCCAATTTGTCGACGTAGACTATTCTACAGCCAATACCAATATCATCACCTGTTTCAATTGTATCGAAAATACGCCCGCTTCCACGGTGAACTGGGTTTTCGGTCTGTTGTCCATCGATGTCCCCGTGACCGGAGAGACGACCGACAACACGCCGACCATCATAGGGACAGGTTCGCCCGGGGCGACGGTGGAGATCCGCGACGGCGCGAACATGCTTATCGGTTCCGCGGTGGCGGATGCCAATGCCAACTACCGCTTTGAGGTTACCGGAACGCTGCCGTTGGGCGCGATTACGCTCACTCCCTTTATCGGACCGGCCTTCGGAAACTCGGTGCTCTTCACGATCTCGGCGGCGCCCACCACCGCCGAGCAGCCGGTTATCACCAGCCCGGCCGACGGCGACAGGATTTTGGGTTCGATGCCGACGATTACCGGTTTCGGAGACCCGGGTGAGGCAGTGGAGGTCTTGGCCAATGACGCCAACGGCAACCTGCTCTTGGCGTCGGTGGGGACAGGTATTGTTACGGCCGGCGGGACCTTCAGCGTAACGCTGAGCTCACCGCTTCCCAAGGGGACCAACTTTGTCTCGGTCACGATAGGAGGTGTCGCCAGCGACATCTTTGAATTCGCGTTAACCGATCCGTTCGGGGTGGTCTTCGATTCGATCCGGAATACACCGATCGTCGGGGCCGAGGTCCTGCTCATTAATGAAACCACAGGGCTGCCGGCTGTTCCCGGTGTGGACATCGACGCCACTGATGTGAATCCGGTCGTCACCGGGACCAACGGGTTTTATTCGTTCCTGACCATCAATGACGATTTCCATCTGGAGGTCACGGCGGAGAGTTATACATTTCCGTCCATATTGGACACATTCGATCCCGGACGAGAGATTAACACCGGATCGAAGGGCGAGGTGTTTACGATCACCGGATCGGTTATGCAGATCGATCTGCCGATGGACCCGGCCCCGGACCTCCTGCGTATCGAGAAGGACGCCAACAAGCGCGAAGCGCGGATCGGGGACGTCATCACCTATACGATCAAGATCGAAAACGTCGGCGTGATCGACGCGCCGGACGCCTACATTCACGACCGCATTCCCGCCGGTTTTAAGTACATTCAAAATCGGGTGACTCTCGACGGGGTCCCGATAGCCAATCCGCGTGGCAACCGGCCGGTGGTCTTTGATATCGGTGATGTGAACGTGGGTCAGACCAAGATCCTGAAGTATCAGCTGGTCATCGGATCCGGGGTAGTGGTCGGGGACTATCAAAACGTGGCGATCGCGCGGCATGTCAGCGGTATTCAGTATTCCAATCCGGCCACGGAAGTCGTCACGGTCATACTGGATCCGTTGTTTGATTTGGGGACCACGATCGGTAAAGTCTTCTATGACCGGAACGAGAACGGTGTCCAGGACCCGCCGGTCTATGATCCGGTGCAGGATAAAATTATTACCGAAGAACCGGTGCCCAACGTGCGCATCGTCACCGAGGACGGGACGGTAGTCGTCACCGATAAGGAGGGGCGTTACAATGTCCCGGCATTGCTGCCGGGCCGGCATTTGTTCCGGGTGGATGAGCGGACGCTGCCGGAGGGAACATATCTCACCACGGACAAGGTCGTCGTCGTGGATATCACTCCCGGTTTGATGGTGAAGGCCAATTTCGGGATCAAGGAGGACTCGGAAATTGCCGCCACCGAGGATTCGGTCTTCTTTGCCAAGAAAGTGAAGGTGACGCTGGATGACGCCAAACCGGAGCCGCGGCTGCACGTGGCTTTGTTTGAAGACCCGGTCGGCGTCCTCAACGGCATCTTTGTGAAGCCGGTTGAGTTCAGGATATTTACCAATTATGCCGCGTTTATCCATAAATGGGTGTTGGAGATTATCGACAAGGACGTCGGCAAGGTGATTCATCGTATTGAAGGCGACCAATTGAATGTGTTCGACCCGATCTATTGGGACGGTCGCGATCTTAAGGGGAATTATATCGACCCGAACCGGAACTACGAGTTCCGTTTGATGATCGAAGACAAAGAAGGCAAGTTCGATGAAACGGCCGCGCAGTCGATCGAGTTTGAGGTGATGACCAATGACCTGCAGCGGGACGCGTACCTGCAGCGTCAGACGGAGGCACGTCTGGAGTATCAGGCGTGGAGCATGAAGAATATGAAGCAGAGCAGTCTGACGGTGCAAACCATCCTGGTCGACGGGCAGCGGGTTACGATCGACCGGCTCGGTACGCGCCTGAAGAGCGTCCGCGTCCTGCACAAGGGGCAGCTGATCACCGAAGTACCCATCACGGAACGCCACGGATTAACGGCGCAGGAAATCGTTGAAGGCAAGGACACCCGCAACATAGGCCGCCAGGAACCGCTGGAGGTCATTCTGCCCAAGGGCAGCTACAGTTTGATGGTGCAGGAAGATGTCGGATCGGACCTGGTTCAGGAAGATGTTGTTCGGGTCGTCGAGGGATACGGAGAAATTCGGGAAGAATACAACCGCCCCGTGCAGACTTACTCCAAACCGTTGCGCATCGGGGAGGATCAGCTGTTCTTCGTCGCCATGGGGGATGCCCGGATGGGATACACATTAACCCGCGGTAACGTCGAACCGGTCCTTCAGAACGACCGCTACAACGAGGGATTTTACACCGAAGGGAAATTGGCCTATTACTTGAAAGGCAAGATCCTTGGCAAATATCTCGTGACATCCAGTTTCGATACGCAACGCGAACGTAAGGAGATCTTTCGCAACCTCGATCCGGAGGAATACTATCCGATCTACGGGGACGGCAGTCAGATCGACTATGAGGCCACCAATACCCAGGGTAATCTGTATGCTTTGGTCGAGTGGGACAAGTCGTCGGCCATTTGGGGCAACTACAGTATCGGTTTCGACAAGACTGACTTCGGACGGTTCTCCCGTTCGCTGTACGGCGGCAAAGTGGACTACGAATCGGTGAGCTCTACCAAGTACGGTGATGCCCGGACCAAGGTCATCGCCTTCCGCGCGAAGGCCCAGCAACGCAGCGCGCACGTCGAATTCACGGCGACCGGGGGAACGCTGTATTACCTGAAGCATAAAGATGTCCTGGAAGGATCCGATAAGGTGACGGTCGAAGTGCGGGACAAGATCAACGGCTTGGTGCTGGCCACCCGCGATATGGTGGAAGGGGCGGACTATGAGATGGACTACGCCTCCGGACGGATGGTTTTCTGGCGGCCCGTGCCGTCGCTGGTGGAATCGTATTCCATAGCGGATGACGACCTCCTCGACGGTAACGGCGTTTACGTGGTGGTGGATTACGAATATCAGGCCAAGGATAAAGTTGATGAGGGGACCGTGGGGGTTCGCGCCCGTCAGGCCGTCGGCGAAAATCTGTTGATCGGGACGACTTATGTCAATGAGGAGCTGGAGCAGTCGGACTATCAGCTGCGCGGTACCGACGTAACGTTGAAGCTCGGCGAGAACGCCCAAATTACGGCCGAGTACGCGCAAACGGTCGCCGAATCGCAGCCCAATTTCGTATCCACCGACGGCGGTTTGTCGTTCACGGAACTAAAGACCAGTGAAGACGCGCGCGGTAAGGCATACGGTCTGAAGGGGAATGCCAAACTCTTTAACCGGTTCGGTATCGACGCGTACTTCAAATATGTCGACAATGAATTCTCCAGCTCCGCCACGACATCGCAGCAAGGCAAGGAGTTGCTCGGTTATAAGCTCACCTACGATTTGGGCGAGAAGACCCGGTTCACCCTTTCACAGGATTTTCAACGTCTACTGGAAGACGGCAACGACCAGACCCGGTTGCAGGTGGGATCGAACCGGACCACGACGACCATCGCTCAATTAATTCATGAAGCCCGCTTGCTGCGCCTGACGGCGGAATATAAGCGCAAAGAGGATGAGGCGGCCGGGACCGCCGTTGATATTGTGGCGGTCCGTGCCGATTTCCCGATCAATGAGCGCCTGATTTTCTCCTTCCAGCAGCAGGCGACGATCGGGGAAGGCGATTGGCGGACCGAGATCGGCGTCGCGGCCAAACCCACGGACAAGCTGACGGTCACATTTAAAGAGGTCTTCAGCGAGGACGGTACCGCCACGACGATCGGGCTTATCGCCGACATGAACGAACGCTTCGCTTTGACGGCAGGCTACACCTTTGAGGCCGCCGGCGACACATCGGCGACTCTCGGTGCCATTGCCAAGGTCAACGAGCGGATTCAGCTCGAGACTGCTTTCGGGGTATCGTCGAGCAAAGGCTTTACTCGCGCCGTGGCCATCGGCGCCAACGGTTCGCGGCAGCTGGGAGAGGACACCAGCTTGGACGCTGTTTTCGGGGCCGACGAAACCGGTGTCACCACTGCGTCCGCGGAATTGTCCGGCACGACCGAAGTGACGGATCAAACATCGTTGAAGAGCACCGTCAAAGTTACCGGTGACGGCACCCGGCGCAAGACCGATGTTACCGTCGCCGGCATCACGGAGTGGGATGAATCGACAAAACTGGAAAGTGAGGTCGGCGTTTCCGAAGCGTCGTCGGGTTACCGGGGAACCCGCCTGTCCATCGGCGGCCGAAAACAGATCGACGAGGACACGGAGGTGGAGAACAAAATCTCATTTGCGAATTCCAACACCGGACTCGACGAGACCACGGTATCCTTCGGATCGAAGAAGAAATTGACCGATGATGTCGAACTGACTACGTCCCGTATATTCGGGTCCACTGGTGAAAGTCAATCCGAAGAAAGCCAGTACGGCATCTCGCTGGTCCGCGACGGCAAAAAACTCCAGGGGACCCTGAGCCGCAAGTTTGCGCAGGGGGTCAAGGAAGTCTCCCGAACCAATGTCTTCGGCCTGACCGGCGAAATCGACGATCGTTGGGCTGTTACCGGCCGCTATGAAAAAGGCGAAGTCAGGAATCTGGATGGGACCACCACGGACAGGGACGTTGTCTCTCTGGCTGCCGGATATGTGAAAAAAGACAAGGAAACCGGGTTGGAGGTCTTCAAGAGTTCCAGCAAACTTGAGGTCCGCTTTGACGAAGGTACGACGGACAAGCGTCAGTTTCTGGTCAGCAACGCCTCGGAAGGCCAGCTCACTCCGGAGTTCTCGCTTTTCACCAAGATTGAGTACTCGGAGACGGTGGATACGTCGCTCGATACGCAGATCGCCCAGTACAAGGAGTTTGTGATCGGCGGGGCCTACCGTCCGATCATGTTCGACAGTTTGAATGTCCTCGGTAAGTACACGTATCTCGAGAACCGTTCACCGGCCAGCCAGGAAGACAACGCGGACATTGAGGAGGAAAAGGCGCACGTCTTCTCCACGGACTTGATTTATGACGTCAATGATAAATGGCAGGTCACGGAGAAATTCGCTATGCGCGCGTCCAAGGAAAAGGTGGAGGGATTCGATTTCACCGAGACCCTGACGTGGCTGATGATCCACCGTCTGACCTACAAGGTCAACCGCGACTGGGCGGTCAGCGGGGAGTACCGGATGCTCACCGTCCGCGAGGCCGAGGACAAGAAGCAAGGCTTTATGCTGGAGGTGACCCGTCGCGTTGGCGAGTACGCGCAGTTGGGCGTCGGTTACGATTTCACGGACTTTACGGACGACTTGACCGATCTGGATTACAGCACCTACGGTCCGTTTGTCCGCGTCACCGGTAAGCTTTACGACCGCAGTCCTGAGGAGATCGAGCGCGCCCGCCAGAAATGGCTGGAAGAAAAAGTGGCGCGCTGGGCGTGGATTATGGTCCAGGACGAGCTGACGCGGGACGAAAGTCCGATCCTTCGGGAGCTCAACGATTACTTTGTCATGGCCCAACTAGCTTATCAGAACGGGGACTACGAGGAATCACGGCGGATCTATAAGGATATCATTGTGGCCGGGCGAATGATGCATGATGAGGCCGCGGAATTCGTGCGGAAAAACGTCCGCAAAGAGGAGCGTTTACGGCAAATGAAGGATCTGGCTGACCAATATTACAAGAACGGGCAGTACGAAAAAGCGAAGAAAATACTAGAGAAAATTCTGGAAGAGGCCAAAAAGCCTGTGATAAAATGACACACAATACACTCCTTCCTAAAGTATTTATACTTATAGGTATACAAATCAGATTCTGGATGCGAACAGCCCCGAAAATTCTGTTTATCACCCTCGTGTTGCACCTTGTGCTGCCCGTCCTGGTGCCCTGCCTTTCGGCCGTCCCGGGTTATGCCCAGGAAGTCCCCGGCCAAGACCCCAGCTTTAGAGATGTCAAGACCGAGGAAGGTTTTACCCTCGACTTGAAACAGTTGATCGAGCGCTCCAAGAAGAAGATCGAACAGGTCGATGACAAGCTTAAAGACCAGGCGCGTGATCGGCGGAACCAGCAACGCGAGGCCAAGGCACGCGAGTATTTTGATAAGGCAACCACATTGTACGAACGCGGCGACCTCGATCAGGCGCGCGAACTGTGGGAAAAGGCCATCAAGATTACCGAACATGAGGAAATGGAGGACTACATCAACCTCAGCGTCCGCCGGCAACGGGTGCAGGAGAAGGCGTTGCGTAAGGCTGAAAAACGCCGTCTGAAGCGATTGGAAAAGGAGCGCGGATACACCGCCAAGGAAGTGAACAAGAAATACCGCGAGGCGGTGAAGTTTTACCGGGACGAGAAATATCTGGCCGCCAAGGTGGCCTTTGAGGAAGTCGACGAGATGTTCCCCGATCATAAGGCCACCCGCAGTTACATTGCCCTGATCAATGACAGGATCGAGTCCGATCAGCAAAAGATGATCGAGGACAAGTTGAAGAATAAGACCTTCAGCAGTGCCAAGTCCAAGGCCCGTTGGAAAAAGGAACTCGAGGAGGAGGAAAAGGCCCGGCAAAAGGAACTGCGCCGCAGGGCGGACAGCCTGTACGAGGAGGCGGTTCAGTTGTACAAGGACAAACAGTTCAAAGTGGCGAAGGAAAAGTTCAAGGAAGTCGAATGGATGCTTCCGGATTACAAGAATACGATTAAATATTTGGCCCGGATCGATGGTGACATCAAGAAGCACGGCGTGACCTTTACCGAGGAAGACAAGGTCAAGTATTTTAAAGAGGAGTACAAGCGGATACGCGATCGGGACGATTGGGCCGCCCAGAACAAGGTCGATCCCAAATTGGTCCGCGAATCGGCGGACGAAGAACGGCGGCGGGAAGAAGCCGCTTTTGTGTACGACGCAGCATTGACGCTGTACAAAAAAGACTACCACAAGCAGGCCCTGGAGAAGTTTTATGAAGTCCAGGCGCTTTATCCCGACTATAAAAAGACACAGTCTTACATCCGCAAGCTTCATAAGAAAGTTCCGGGCAGCGAGAATGATTTTACCCGCATGCGGGAGCAGGCACGTAAGTCGGCCGCACCTTTGTTTAAGCCGGCGCCCGGGGTCAACGAACAGGTGATTCGGGCCATCGACGACGAGCAGCGCAAACGGATCGATCAGGCGGAGGGCAAGTACAAACAGGCCCTGGCGTTCTACCAGGAGCACAACCTAACCGAGGCGCAGCGCAAATTTATCGAGGTGGAATCGATCTATCCGGGGTATAAGGCGACCCGGGATTATCTGAGTCACATCGACGGGGATATCGCGCGGCAGCATGCCGAGAAGAAGGACAACAAGAACGGTGTCGGAGGAATATTCTCTTTTCTGTCGGGCGGCGGCGACGATACGCATCGCGACAAATACCGCCAGGCGAAGGAATTGTATGCCCAGGAGAAATACCAGGAGGCCATGGACCTCTTTGAAGAGGTCCAGCACATGAAACCGGGCTATCGCGGCACCGAGAAGTACCTGGCGCGTATTGCCA
The DNA here is from genome assembly GCA_020429915.1 of Candidatus Omnitrophota bacterium. Lineage (GTDB taxonomy): Bacteria > Omnitrophota > Gorgyraeia > Zapsychrales > Zapsychraceae > JAGOSC01. The sequence continues at coordinate 13,559 of JAGQKV010000009.1, forward strand.
GGAAACTGGCGGAGCCGCCAAAGGTGGCTGCCAAGACGAAGGATGTAGATTCGGATGAGGATGCAGATCCCGGCCGGCGCAATATTGCCAAGAAGGTCGAACCCATTCCGGGGATGACCTCCGGCGTGCCGAAAAATTATCCGGAAGAGTCCGCCGATAGTCACGAACAAACGGAGGCCGAGAATCATAAGGATATGGTCGCGTTTACAAAACCGGTGACAAGTATGGACGACACAGGCCCTGTCAAACCGCTGACCGAGATGGAGCGCAAGAAACTGGCGACCAATAGCAAGGAACTGAAGAAGCTACGGGCCAAGGCGGAAAGGGATGGCGTATTGACCGAAGGCGAGCGGAAATCCTTGCTTTCTAACCGCAAGGATATCGATAAAGAGCTTTCCCGGCAGCAGAAGGAATCAGCGCGGCGCATGGCGGATGTCGTCGAGGAAACGTACAAGGAAGCGGTAGGGCTCTACAAATTAGAACAATACGCCGGTGCCAAGGCCAAATTCGCCACTGTCGAAGGGATCAAGCCCGGATATAAACGCGCGGCGGAGTACATGCGCAAAGCTGATGAATGGCTCAACGAGAAATACCAACCGTTGCCGGATGAGCCCGTGACGGCCACACGCAAGCAACCCCCGGCGCCGGCCGCGGAACTGGTCGTGGCCGAGGCAAAGGCCGCACCGGTTGAAGAAGCCGCTCCCCGTAAGAAATCTCTCGAAGAGCTGGCAGCGGAGATCGACGATGATTATTACCATCCGATGTCGGACATCGAATATTCCCGCCGGACCATGGAGTCCGCGCAGTTGACCGGGGAGGAGACCAGGAAGGCGCGGGAGGCGCGTTTGCAAAGATTGGCGGATGCCGAGATGAAGGAAGGCGAGGTCATGGCGTCGATTGCCGAAATGACCGATGAAGAACTTAGGGAAAAATACCGGCTTGGAAAGAATCTTTATCACGCCAAGAATTATCGCAAAGCCAAGACCGTTTTTGCCCAAATCAGTGAACGCCAGGCGGATTACAAAGGGACGCAGCGCTATCTCCGCAAGATCGATATCATTCTTGACCGGCAAAAGGTCCAGCGGGAAGAGTACCGGCATAAGATGGCGCAGCACGATGAAAAGGATGCGCCCGGGGCTGAATCCCCTGCCGTCGCCGCGGCTGTTCCGTCTCCGGAACCCTCCGGCGAAAAAGCAATCACGAACCGGACCGAAGAGTATTTTGCGGCTGCCGCCCGCAAGGCCGATCGCCGGAACGGACTCAAACCGCCCGCGTCGTTGACCGGCGGTGCGGTGGGGATGGCGCCGGACGTTGATCAGACTCCGCCTGAATATGCCGTTCAACTCGTGAAGGATCTGTATGACGAGGGCAAAAAGTTTTACGGTCAGAAGGATTACCCCGAGGCTCATTCTTTCTTCGCGCGCGTCGAACAGATGCATCCCGATTACAAGCGCACCCGGCGTTATCTGAAGAAGATTCAGTCGCTGGTGAGTGTGTCCGGTCCCCAGGATTCCGGTGCCGGAGAATTACCTGCGGCGTCGCAAAAGAAGCCGACCTCACCGCCGCCCGTTCCGTCAGACAAAGGTAAGGCTGACGCCAAGGATGCGGCCGATTACCGCAAGCTGGTCAAGGAACAGCGTGAAGCGGAGGAGCAAAACAAAAAGCTCGCCCGGTTGGACCGGCGAGCCCGGGCGGAACAAGAAGAGCTGGCCAGTAACCGTGACGCGAACATTTACCGGGAAATGCTGGAAGCCCAACGCGCGGACCAAAAACGACTGCAGACGGAGCAGGGAAACGCCCGGCAGGAAAAAGAACTCCGGGCGCAGGAAGAGGAGAAGCGCCGTAAGCGTGAGGAACGGCAGGCCAAGGAAGAACTCCTGGCCAAGATTAAGAACGACTTGAGAGAGACCCGTCAGCAAGCCCTCGACCTGCTGGCCGCCAATGAAGAGTCCAAGGCACAGCTTCAGATCAACAAATTCGATCAGCTGCTTACGCACAGCGGGTTCTCGGCGCGGGAACAACGGCGTTGGGAACGGGATTTCGAGAAGCGCCGGAAGCGTATTCTGAAGCGTCTGGAGAAGGAACGCGTAAAGGAGGAAAACAGCATCCTCGCCAAGACCAATCTCAGCCGTGAGGAAAAGGATAAGCTGACGATCAAACAGCAGCGCGAGTTGGAAAAGATTGAAGAACGGATTCAGACTGAGCAACGCAAGCTTGCCCAGGCGCGTGAAGAAGAAAAGAAGCGTCTGCAAAAGTTGGCGCAGGCCCAGCAATCGACGGATTCTGCGGCAGAAAAAATAAAACCGTCTGCGGACCGCACGTCCGCGATTAACAAGGCCTTGGACAATGTGAACATAGCCAAGGTCAAGGCCAGTGATCTGGAAACGCTGGCGGAACTTGAGGAAAAGAAAAAGCGGGAAATCGAAGAGCTGGTCAAGGAGCGGCAAAAAGAATTGCAAAGCAAGCGCAAGAAGGTCCAGCAGGAATTTGATAAAAGTCTGTCCCAGATGTATAAAAAGGGCGTCCGTTTGTACAAGAAGAAAATCTACGATGAGTCGGCGAATATCTTCCAGGAGATACAGCGGATGCGGCCGGGCTACAAGAAAGTAGCCCATTACCTTTCCAAGATCGACGAGGAATTGATCGAGCAAAAAACCCAGCAATTCCGCGCGCAGCGTCGGTTCCAAACCCCCAACCTCGCCACGTCCGGGGCGCAAGTCGCCGGGCCGGTCCCCCCGACCGGGAAGAAAGAGAACCGGTTGCAATCGATCAAAAATGCCCTTGATGATTTCGAAGAAAAGATGTGGTAGACTGTAGGTCTCCGGGAACGGTGATCATGTTAAGTGACCCATTTCGTCGAACTCACCCATGTTGCTACGATTCCTGACGCTCATGACCTTGTGCGGTCTGTCGGCCGCGTTACCATCGGCCGCCGTGGCGGGCGGGCAACCGCAGGATTTCTTTATGAAACCACAGCAAGAACTCAACCGCCTATCCCGGGAAAAAAGCCCCTACTTGCTGCAACATGCCGCGAACCCGGTGGATTGGTATCCCTGGTCGGAGGAGGCCTTTGACAAGGCCCGTCGCGAGGATAAGCCGGTCTTTCTGTCCATTGGTTACTCCACCTGCCACTGGTGTCACGTTATGGAGGAGGAATCCTTCGAGAACGAAATGATCGCCAAATACCTTAATGATCACTTTGTCTCCATAAAAGTCGACCGGGAGGAACGTCCGGATGTGGATCACATCTACATGTCGGCTGTGCAGGCCATGACCGGCCAGGGGGGGTGGCCGTTGTCCGTGTTTCTGACCCCCGACCGGAAGCCGTTTTTCGGCGGGACTTATTTTCCTCCCTACGCGAAATGGGGAAGCCCGGGTTTCTTCGATGTCCTGGCCTCGATCGAACACGGCTGGCGGAACGAACGCGAAAAGATGCTGAATGCCGGAAACGCGCTGACAGGAATGCTCAAGGAACATCTTCCCGGGGGCTCCGGTGACGCGTCTTTGACCAAGGATATTTTTGAACAAGCCTACACGGAATTCCGGCAGACGTATGACGATGTGTACGGCGGTTTCGGCCACGCCCCGAAGTTTCCGACCAGCCATAACCTGTCATTCCTGCTGCGCTACACCAGGCGCGCACCGGATTCCCGGGCCCAGGAAATGGTGGCCTTCACCCTGCACCGCATGGCCGCGGGCGGCATGTATGATCACCTGGGCGGAGGGTTTCACCGTTATTCCACGGATCGGGAGTGGCAGATTCCGCATTTTGAAAAGATGCTCTACGACCAGGCCATTCTCGGCCGCACGTACGTCGAAATGTATCAGCTGACCGGTGATTCGTTTTACGCGCGTGTGGCCCGCGAGACCTTTGATTATTGCCTGCGCGATCTGCGTGATGCCCAGGGAGCGTTTCATTCCGCCGAAGACGCCGACAGTCTGGACCCCTATGAGTTTGCGGGGATGCTGCCGGATCCCGCGCAAAAACATAACAAGAAGGAGGGGGCATTCTTTCTCTGGCAGTCCGCTCAGATAGATGATGTCCTGAGTCAGGCGGATGCAGGTATCTTTAAATGTTATTACGGGATCCGTCCGGACGGAAACGCCAAGTCTGATCCGCACGGCGAGTTCGGCGGACGCAATGTCCTGGCGCAAGCCGAGGATCTGCAGGCGTGCGCCGCGCAACTCGGCGTCAGTGTCGAAGATGTATCCGCGAGTTTGCAACGGACGCGCCAGGCGCTTTTCCCGCTGCGTGAAGAGCGGCCACGGCCGCATCTTGATGACAAGGTGCTGGTCGACTGGAACGGATTGATGATCGGAGCCCTGGCCTTCGGCGGCCGGGTTTTGGAAGAGCCGCGCTACCTGCAGGCCGCCGAAGAAGCCGCGCGCTTTATTCTGGCCAATATGCTCACGGACGGTCATTTGCTGCACCGGTACCGCGACGGTGAGTCGTCGATCCCGGGGATGCTAGAGGATTACGCCTTCTTCATCAACGCCTTGATCGATCTTTATGAAGCGACCTTTGATCCTCTATATATAGAGAAGGCCGTCGCCCTTCAAGCGGCCTGTGACGAGTCGTTTGCCGACAAAGTGAACGGCGGGTATTATCTGACGGCAGAAGGGGCGGATGATCTGATTTATCGTCCGAAGGAGATCTATGACGGGGCAATCCCTTCCGGGAATTCGATGGCAGCCCTGGCCCTGGTCCGGTTGTACCACATTACCTTTGACAAGAAATATCTCGACCGTGCTCAGAAGCTGTTTGCCTCCTTTGCCGGGACTGTCCGCAAACGGCCGAGTGCCTTTGCGCAGATGCTGATGGCGTTTGATTTCGCTGTCGGTCCGTCGGCGGAGATCGTGATCGCCGGAGCGCGGGAAGATGCGGGGGTGCGTGACATGTCTGACGAGGTTTTTCGCAGTTTTATTCCGAACCGGGTCCTGATTCATCGTGACAGCGATCCGCGTAAGGGCGAGGCATTGTGGGAGCTGGTGCCGTTCCTGGAAAAGCAGCCGCCGGTGGACGGTCGACCGACCGCGTATGTCTGCGAAAATGCCGTTTGTCAGCGGCCCGTCACGGATCTCCCGGAATTGAAAAAGATTTTGGAAAACCTGGTTAAAGAGGAATAGACAATGAAATTTCTCAAAGTGTTGGTCATCTTTATTCTCGCGGTAATTGTCCTGCTGGGCATCCTGCTGTTCGTGGCCCTGAAGACAATTAACGCGGAAAAGATCAAGGGTATCGCCGAGCAGCGTATCAGTGCCGCCTTGCAACGGCCGGCGACCATCAAAGATCTCAACCTGGGCTTCTCGTGGGAGAACGGCGTCAATTTCTCCGCCACGGGTGTGGTCATCAAGGACCTTTTCCAGGTGGACGAGGTCCAACTTAAACTTGACGCGCGGCGGTTTATGACAAAAAAGGAAATCGTCATTCCCGTGGTGCTGATCGACCGGCCGGAGATTGAATGGACGCCGGAATCGAAAAAGGGACTGCCGGTGGAGGGGGCTGGACAGGAAGGCAAACCCGGCGCAGACACCACGAAGGCGCCGGAGACGCAGGAGATCGGCGAGTTTCAAATCAACGAGATCGTCATCCGCGACGGCCGTCTGCATTTTCAGGACACCGTGGACGGCCGGCCTTTCGACGTCACCGTCAACCGTCTCAATCTCAATATAACGGATTTTGCCTTGGACCGTCCGTTTCCGTACAAACTCAATTTCGGATTGCTGACCGGCGATCAGCCCTTGGTGGATATTGCGGGTCAGGCGGTAATTTTGACAGCGAGCCGACAGCTCATGGTGAAGGATCTGAACGTCGCGGTCCTGCTGAAGAACCTTGATCTCGACGCGGTGCGCCGGCTGGCGCCCGAAGTCAAGGATAGCGGATTGCAGGTGATTGAAGACGGTCAACTCGCTTTTCAAGTCCCCGAGTTGCTGATCGGCGAGAAAGGTCTGAACGAACTGCGTATTACCGGTAAGCTGAGCGGTCTGCGGGTCCGGACGGAGCAGGTCCCGGTTCCGGTCAGCGTGGACGCCCAGGTGAATGCCGACAGTCAGCAGGCCCAACTGGACAATATGCGCGTCGCCGTCGGAACAGGAGTGATCAACGGCACGGCCTTGATCAAGGATTATCTGGGTGCCCAGGACTTCCGCGCGAATGTCCGTCTGGAGCATCTGCCGCTGGCCGACCTGGTGGACCTGTCCGAAATGAATCTGCAGTTCCGGGCCGAATTGAACGGGACGCTGGAGGCGACCGGTGCCGGATTCGATGAGGCATCCCTGCAAAAGAATCTGCGCGGCTCGTCCGTGCTCCAGCTGCATGACGCGACGATCCTGGATTTTAATCTGCTGGACTACGTGCTGGGTCAGCTTCCCCAAGCCGTTAAGCTGGGCGGGCTGGAAAATACGTTTACCGGACTGCACTCGCGGCTGGGCGCGCGCTACCAGGAACAGTTCGCCAAAAAGGATACGGTCTTTGAGGTCACGGATATCAAGGTCGATATCAGGGACGGTCGCCTGACCGTTCAGCAGACCGATTTCGGGGCGGACGGTTATTTTGTCCGGGCGGCCGGGGAGCTGGGCCTGGACGGACAGCTCTCGTTGCGGTCGGAGATGTTTGTGGATCCCGAGGTTTCGGCGGAGTGGATGGGCAAGGTGGCCGGGCTGGACATTCTCAAGGACAGTTCCGAACGTCTGCGTATCCCGTTCCGCGATTACCGCGGTCCGGTAACAAAGCTCGGTCCACCGTTGCCGAATCTGAAGGACGTTGCCAAACAGTATTATGAAAACCGCGGTAAGGAGGAACTCAAGGGCGTCCTGCGCAAGGCTCTGGATTTGGAAGAGCCGGCCGCTCCCACCGTTACCGGTACCCAGCAACTCGAGCCGGGGCAGAAGGCACCCGGGACGCCGCCCGCGGTAAGAACGGAAGACATCTTGATTGATGCCCTGGACGGTCTGTTGAAGAAATTGTAGCGCGCGGCTGCGATCCGGAAAGCCGCAAAAGGCCGTGAAACGGCATTACAGTACGGTCTAAAGTTATTGTGGTAGGTAAGGTTGTAATTATTTGAAATTCACTTGTTATAATTTGAATTTGCACTATAATAATTTCAGTCAACTAACCTAAACCTGCAGGGAACAGTATATGGTAAACAAATCCAGCGCTATATACAACGAAGCTCGTAACAACTTGCGAATCAAAGAAAGCCGTCACATCCAGTGGCGCGTGAACGACGGAGATATCAAGGGCAACGGTATTATCCGTAACATCAGCACCACCGGCATGTTGCTGGAAACCAACTCAAACTTTATTCCCACCGATGGTTGCCGGTTCTCTTTCGATACATCGCTCGGCCACGATAATTTTATACCGCAAAACGGCAAGCTCGTTTGGCACAAAAAGAAACCCTTTTCAAAAAACAAATATCTCTGCGGTGTCCGGTTCGTTGAACCCGGCGAATATGTCCTGACCAAATTGCGCGGGCGTGTGCAGAAGGGGATCAAGTCGATTGCCATCCGCCGCCGCCTGAAGCGCGTCATCAACGCCTGTCTGATCCTGGTCATGATCGCCATGACGATTTTCATCTCTTACGAATCCGTAATGATCTACCGTGATATTACCGAAACCAACGAACGTCTGCTGGATGTGACGCAGCAACAGGCGTTGCTCACCCGTAGCTACATGTCCCGGTTGGAAGCCACGCAAATGGAACTGGCCAGCGTGAGCGAAGAGCTGGCGGCCACGCGGACTCTGTATTCGGAGAGCCAGGGGCTGCTGGGTGAAGTCCGGGTGGACCTGGAACTTACCAAGGCCGTACTGGCCGATACCGAGGCTTATTTGGAAAACACCAAGGCTGATTTGCGCCGTTCTCAAACCGAATCCGCCACCTTGCGCAGTGACATGGCCGATCTGGAGATCCGTCTGTCCAATGCCCAGTCGGCAGCCAAGGCCGCGGCCTCTTTGGCGCAGGAACAGGCCACTTCGGCGCAGCAGGCCATGGCCAAATTGGAAAAGGCCGCTTCGGCCTCCGCGAAGGCGATACCCGTTATTCCGCTCAACGATGAGGAGAAGCAAAACCTCACCGCCAAGCTGGCCCAAATGGAACAGCTTAACGACAAGGAGCGCGCGAAGCTGACGGCGCAGATTACCCGGATCGAAGAATTGAATGCCCAGGAAAAGCAGGATCTCATGGGCCGCATCGCGCAGATCGAACAGGCGCGCGCCGGTGAGAAAACCCAGATGCAGGATGCCATCGCCTTGCTGGAAGAAAAGAACCGCCAGCTGACGCAGGAACTGCAAGGCCTGCAAACCAAATGGACGACCATGACGACGTCCAACATACGCACCGAGGCCGAGGCCCGTCAGTTGCTGGCGGCTTACCAGGCCGAAGTCGCGAAGGTGAAGGGCAAGCTGCAGCATTTCCGGCAACAGGCGCAACAGATCCGCCAGGATGCCCTGGTGGAACGCGACCGGATCCGTTCGGAGGTCGGTAACAACGGTTACTTCGTCCGCAACGGCAAGCCGGTGCAAGTGGATCTGGACAAATACCGCACGGCCGGCCTGGATAAGGCCAAAGGCAAGGCTGATATCCAAGCCACTGCCAAGGCCGGTACGGCGGCACCGGAAGTCAAGAGCGTCGGTTCCGAAACGGCCGCGCCCGTCGCCGCCGGCAAGGCCGCTCCGCGAACGACCCAGGCGCAGGCCAAGCCGAAGCAGCCGGTCCAGGTTGACGTCACCTTTGTCGAATAATCCCGCTTAAGTCCCGCTACGACGCACCTACTGCCGTGACCAGAGGCACAAAGAAAATGGAACGCAGTGAGCACGCCTTGGAGTGTTCGCTCGGTTCGGTCCCGTACCAACTCGTCCGCTCTAGTGCGCGTCGGACCTGCACGATTCAGATTGACGAGCAGGGCCGGGTCGCCGTGTATGTTCCTTTCCGTTCGTCCCGCCGCTTCATCGACCAGTTCATAAAAGAGAAACTCCGTTGGATTGAGAAATGCGTAACGCAGGCCCGCGAGTCCTATGCCGTTGTCGAGGAGAAGCGCTTTGGGCACGGGGCGGAGTTTCTGTTCCTCGGGAAGGCTTATCCGCTGGAGGTGGTCCCGGGGAGCGGCAAGCGCGTTCAGATCGGTTTCAGCGGACGGGAATGGTTCGTCTACATGCCGGAAGACATTCCGGAAGAGGAGCGGGAACGACGTATCCGCGCCAAGCTCATCCAGTGGTACCGCCGGCAGGCCGAGGAGATTGTCGGGGGGCGCATCTTTCACCACGCCCGGCGGATCGGTGTCATGCCGCAGAAGGTGGCCATCCGCTCTCAAAAACGCATGTGGGGCTGCTGCGACTATCAGCGGCAGCTGATCCACATCAACTGGCAGATCATCCTGTCGCCGATCGATGTGGTCGATTACGTGGTCATTCATGAGTTGTGCCATCTGATCCACCCGAATCACAGCCGTTTATTCTGGCGGGAAGTGGAGCGGCATATGCCGGACTATCAGGAGTACAAAGACTGGCTGCGGACCAATCACACCGCCATGATATTGCCGTAACTTCAATAATTATAGTGAAACAGGAAAGATGAAAATTACCGTCCGCGTCACCCCCTCAGCAAGGCGTCTCCTGATCAAAGAGGACGACGGCGTGCTGAAGGTCGCGCCGGAAGAATAAAAGACACCATTTTCTTCCATTTTGTCCATCCCCCTGTAGGTACAAAAACCCCACGGTAAAATTCTGCTGAAATTTTAAGAATTTTTCAATGAGGGGGATACAAAATTTAGTTCACTGGGTTTAATGCTAATTTTGGGTAGGGTAAATCACGAAGGTAAAGTCCAACAGCGGTTGAAAAAGAGCGGGAACCCGGAATGCGTCAATTTATAGACGCACCCATTCTGCTGAAAGTCAAATTATTTGAAGTATCGCATGTTTACTCTATGCAGTAATCATGCATCAATCCTCCGAGCACCGGTCTCGCGAGGATTTTCCCATGTTTGGCCTTCTCAAAGCGCGTCAGCGGCGCATTGTTCATCGAGGAATGAGGCCGACGATTATTATAGTAGCTGACAAACTCCGAGATCAGATATTCGAGATGCACCTTTCCCAGGACAATAAAATGGTTCAGGCACTCCCGCTTGATCGTGGCCACCCAGCTCTCGGCATAGGGATTCATGTTCGGCGACCGGAAGGGTGTAGGGAGCACTTTTATGCCCTGGTTGGAGAAAAACTCATCGAATTCATGGGTATACTTCTTATCGCGGTCCCGGATCAATACCGCGGTCTCAAACGATTCCCTCTGAAAAGTGGATCTCAGTTTTTCAATTTGGGTCAGGGTCCATTCCCTGTTGGGATGGGAGGTGATCCCGGCGATATGGACCTGCCGGGTTCGGATATTGATAAAAAAGAGACAGTAGAAGATTTTCGGACCGAACGGTGTCCAGACGGCCTTGGAAAAGTAGTCGCAGGCCCACAGGGTTTGAAAGGTCCTTTTCAGAAAACCGTCCCAGGTGTCCTGGGAGCGGATGCTTAATGGGTCGATGCCGTATTCGACCAGGACATTTTTGATCGACGTTTTGGAGGATCTGATGATGCCAAGTTTTTTCAATTCTCCGATGATTTTCGTGTAGCCCCATTTATTGCGTTTGGCCATCTCAACAATGAGTTCCTTGATCGCGACGGTGAATTTTCGGGGGCGGCCGCGCCTTTGGGATGTGTATGAAGGATTATACTGTTTACGTATCCAGCTGTAGTAAGCGGAAGGGGAAACGATGGAAATCAGGCGTTTGATGTCGCCACCCAGCGGCCGGCCGAACTTGATCAACCGGTTGCGTTCTTGGTCGGTGAGGACCATACGCCGATAGGGGCATTTTCCGCGAAGGACTTGATTCTCTACACGCAGAAAGGCTAGGCGGCTTTGGGTAAGTTCGCAGAACAGGGTGACAAGTTTGTTGGAGAAATGCATGGCGGCTCCTTTGTAAAGGCTTGGTGTAAGTATTCTTGCAGAAATCCTAATAGGTTGGCCAAAGCGCCGGGGTGCTGTGCTATAATCCCGATATGAAACGAAGACCACAGGTTTATATCATTGCCGGGGCTAACGGCGCCGGAAAAACAACATTCGCCAATACTTTACTTGTAAAATACGTCAAGTGTGTGAACTTCGTTAATGCGGACTTGATCGCCAAGGGGCTGTCGCCGCTGAATCCCGAAAGGGCGGCTATTAAGGCCGGGCGAATTCTTAAGGAGGAAATCAGTGATTTGGCCAAGAAAAGGGCTGATTTTGCCTTTGAGTCGACATTGTCCGGCCGGACACACATGCAAATAATCAGATCACTCAAGAGCAAGGGATATGAGGTTCATATATTCTATTTATGGATCCATAACGTTGAATTGTCGATTCAGCGCGTTGCGGACCGGGTGAAAAACGGAGGACATCATGTCGCCGTCAGGGATATCCGCAGGCGGTTTGGAAAGAGTTTGAATAATTTTATAAAGATATACAGAAATATTTGTAATTCCTGGGTCTTATTTGACAATTCAACACAGGAACCCAGGATTATTGCCCATTGTGTCGGAGAAAATATTCACATTATTGATGATGCTGTTTATCAGCAGATAGGTGGAAATCATGATTAAAAGACAAAAGAGTTTTGCCCTTCATCAGAAGGCGGAATTAGCTTTAAAACAGGCCATAAGAAATGAAATTAAAGAACGGAAAAAATCCGGCCGTCCGCTTATCGTTTGGAAGAATGGCAAGGTTACAAGACTTTCCACCAAAAATCTATAGCCGTAAAGAGTACGTTCTTTCTCAATTAAGATGCGGAAATCGCCATTAAAAAAACCGCTTATAACGCGGTTTTTTTAATGGCATCGTTGTGCGGCGACGCTGTCCTGACCGTTACGCACCTGGACCGTGTGCGTAACGGTGTAAGGTGTGCGCTTAGCTTTTGATATGGAAGCGTCGCCTAGTGTGCGAAAGCGTAGCTTTCGCACTGGATGGAAACGAGGTCGTGGAACTTCTTGTGAGCAAAATAACGCTTATAAGGCGAATTTTTCAATGACTTCGTTGATGGAAACGAAGTCATTGAAGAGTACAACTCCTCAAATACCCTCCAGGCCGACTACGTCATGGGCTCCCGCATCGACGAGCTATTGATCATGACACGCTCCGGCGACACGTATTACACCAATAGCGACGGGTAGGGAAGTGTTCGACAGGTACTGAATTCGAGTGGTCAGGACTTTGCATTCGGAAATGACTTTTGGTGATGACGCCACAGCTGACGGTGAGCATTTGTTGTATGACACAGACGGTAATATTATGCAAAAGAGAGTTTTTAATAATGGCGTAATTACTAAGGACACCAGTTGCTATGAAGATGGAAAAATAAAAGATACATGGACTCGCCTATAGAACTGGCAATGGGTAAACGACAAATTATTCAACTATTCCAAAAACCCGTAGTAGTAAAAAATAAGAATGGTGTCTGCGGGTTCAATGTTCTAGTGCAATATGGATATTAGACTGATAATCGGTAGAATGATTATAGGATCACTAATTTTAGTAAACGTTCTTTGCGTTGCAAAGGCGGAAGATGTGGCTAAGTTTACATTTAGGGTTTATAAGAAATATTGGGGGCCTACGGAAAGATCTATACCTGTACTTACTGTTCTTTGTAGGTTCTGGAATGGTCTAATGTTTTTTGTCTTATGCTATTTATTTTTATTTCTGCCTACGTATTTGAAGTGAGTTGCAGAGGCTGGCTGGCCCTCACCTCCAATCTTCGAACCATTGAAACTATGACGCAAATGTGATAGAACAAGCCAGAAAGGAGGCTTGTTAATGGGACGAAAATACACCGATGAACAAATCATTCAGATCATCAAGGAAGTCGAGGCCGGGCTGTCCGTGAAGGAAGCATGCCGGCAGCATGGTATCAGTAACATGACGTATTACAAGTGGAAGAACCATCTTGGGGCATGGAAACAAACGAATTGCGTCGTTTAGGAGAAGGTCATAGAAAACTTTTGTATGCGTTTTAAATATACGTTCATATTCGCCGTCAGTTTCACGATCCTGTGCCTGCAATTGTGGCTGTCGTCGCTATTACGCTATCTCGTCCAAATGCCGTTTTATGCGATTTCTTTCGCGTTTTTGGGGTTGAGCTCGGCCGGCATTTACACCTACCTGCGCTTCCGTGACAAAGATCATCCCAACCCGAACGGATATATAGTCAATCTCGCCAACTGTTTCGGTGCAAGTTTGTTGTTTTATTCCGTATACGGTTTTGAACTGACCCGTCGACTCGGTCTGGACAGAAGCAACGTGTTAAAAAGCGAGGAGGCCAGGGAGGGTTTTTCCCGGCTGCTCGACTTTATCCTTGTGGACATTATCGTGACGTCGATTTGTTACGGGCTGTTCATTTCTTTGTGCTTCTTTTTTCTGGGCAACATTCTTTCATATCTCTACAAGAAACACGTGGATCAATCCCACCAGCTGTATTTGTGGGACTTGCTGGGGGCGTCATTGGGATGCGTGGTAGGCACTTTCTTCATTAATGTCATTGAATTCAGTTCGATCCCGGTTTTTCTTGTGATGGTCGTAACCGTGTTTGCTGTGGTGATCAGTCTTAAGAACAATCTGGGCAAGTGGTTCCGCTATACGTCCATCGGCCTTTTGTGCGTGGCCGGCTACACGTTCTATCTGAACCAGAACACCCGGTTCATGGAATACCGGCATGACCCGCATCTGTCGGTGATGGATTACAAGATGGAGGACGAGGTCGAAGAACTGTGGTTTGAGTGGAATATTTATTCGCGGCTGTCACTGATTCGTCAGGAAAAGAAGGGAGAGGACACGGTTCGTCATCGCTTCAGCATCGACGGGGGCCGCGGCAACGCGCATTTGGTCCCCTACAATCCGCAGAATCCCTATTATATCGATTTCAAGGACTTGTTCAGCCCGCCGCGGCTGGCGTTTTTCCTGGGCGCTCCCGACGATGTTCTGATTCTGATGGCGGGAGCGGGCATCGATGTCCTGCAGGCCAACAGCTACGGCCGCGGTCAGACCGATGTCACGGGTATCGAGCTGAATCCGTTGATCGTGAGGAAGGCCATGTCGCTTCCCGAGTTCCACCTCAAAGAATTCTTTGACCAGCCACATATCCACATGCTGGTGCGCGAGGGGAGGACGTTTCTCGAACAGGACAGGAAAAAGTACGATTCTATTATCTATTCCTGGGCCGGAGCCTCGGTGACCAATTTCCTGGGAATCTCCGGCTATACCGGACGCTACTTGTTTACAACAGAGGCATTTCGCAGCGTGTTGGAGCATCTGAAGCCCAACGGCACTCTCGGTATCGTCAACGGCAATAAATTGAGGCTGATCGGCGTCTTAAAAACGGTTTTTGACGAGGTAAACGGCGGACACTTTGCCGACCACGTGGTGCTCATGGAATATATGGGAAAGTCTCAGTATAGCCAAGTCTTCGGCAAGAATGTCATGGCCAGTCTTAATGAGCACATTTTGTTCTACAAAAATTCACCCTTTACCGATGCCGAATTGGTTGAAGTCGCCAAGAAGGCGGCGAGTTTTGATTTGCGGATCATTTATGCTCCCAATTATAACGATCCCAACTACGTGATCTATGCGGATGCCATCCGCGCTGAGAATCCCCAAGAGCATATGCGGACACTCTCCCATCTCAACAAGGTCGACTTCACCGTGGTTACCGATAACCGGCCTTTCCTGGATAACATGTTTTACACCGAGTACCTGTTCAGCCCAGATTTCTGGATGAATATCGGCAAGGTCTCTCAAAGGAGCGCCACAAAGGAGTTTTCGCTAAACCTTTATACAATCTGGTTCATTATTTTTATTATCTTGCTGGCGTCGTTTTTCATCATTCTGCCGTTGGTGCTTACGGTGAAGGTCGGGGCGTTGCGAGAGGATTTGAAATATCTGTATTATTTTTCAGTACTGGGGCTCGGTTTTATCCTGGTGGAGATTGCCGTGATGAACCAGTTTATTCTCTTTCTGGGAAATCCTATATATTCTTTCAGTGTGATCCTTGCCGGTCTGCTGATCTCCAGCGGGATCGGCTCCCGGTTCTCCACTTCCTACTTGGCGTTCTTTAAGTCCGGAGTCAAGACGGTGGCCGGGATTATAACGGTGCTCTTGTTGATCTATTACTGTACGGTCCCCGGCCTTCTGGGGCAAAGTTTGGGGCTGCCGATCGCGGTGAAGATGTTTGTGGCGTTTCTCATCATATTTCCACTCGGATTTTTTCTGGGCATGATGTTCCCGCAGGGATTGATCAAATTATCTCATCACAGCGACCGTCTGGTTCCCTGGGCGTGGGGGCTGAACGGTTATATGAGCACCGTCGGCAGTGCTGCGAGTATTTACTTATCGATCATGATCGGTTTTAACTGGTTTATTTTGATCGCCGCCTTCCTGTACGCCACGATCATACTGATACCCTTCACCAAGGAACGAGCCCCGTCCCGGATAAACAGGGGACACATGTCGTGAATATGCGATTGTTGACTAAAATCGTACCACAATTACTTCTGTGTTCATTTATAATGGGCCTAAACTTGGCTAATGCCCAGGAGTCAACTCTCCCCAAAGCCCCGTACGTGAGTATTCGAACCGTTCGCCAGTGGGTCAAGGCGGAGCGGGAGTTTCGGTTTGTGGACGTTCGAAAGGCGGAAGAATTTGACGCGGGCCATCTACCTGAAGCCATTAACATTCCCTATGATGACATCAAGGACAGGAAGGACGAGATCCCCCGGGACAGGCCGGTCGTCATGTACTGCACCCATTCCACCTGGCGTGCCCCTTACGCTGCGAACTGGCTGGCTGATTTAGGCTTGGACAACGTTTCTGTCCTGGAAGGCGGGGCATCTGCCTGGAATGCCGGGGGGCAGGTCATTTATGCCACGGATGCTGGCCAGGATCCCCAAATCGTACCGAAGCCCAAGGACCTGAAGAAGGAATTTGACCATCCGCCGCTACGCGAATACAAAACCCCGCTGAATCTCACCAAGGCCCAGCTGCGCGAATTCGACGGCAAGAACGGCCGCCCCGCCTATGTCGCCGTCAAGGGCGTCATCTACGATGTCACTCAGAGCCGCCTGTGGCGGGGAGGAGAGCACGATCCCAGCCACGGCCAGGCCTATGCCGGCTATGACCTCACCGCCATCCTCGACCAGTCTCCGCACGGGGATAAATATGTGGTGCAGTTTCCGGTGGTTGGAAAGCTGATTACCGCATCTGATGGCGTCCCAGGGGCATTAGAAGAAAATTAGCGCCGGGTCCTGGCATAAAATCCGCATTACGAAAGAAATTTGCCCGATATCCTCAAGGACATCGGCAATATGCATTTACAATGACGCCCGGGCCGGGTCATATTCGGGTGACATATCGAGAACGGCTGGCACCGTACGCGCCATCCGGTCTCGTTTCTGCGGATCATCACTCTTGACGTAAGTTAGGGACACGATAAGATAAGGGATCCATCGGTTTGTCCTGCAGTAAATGGCATCATCATAAAAGGATAGGTCTTATGAAAATTTCCGTCCGCGTCACCCCTTCAGCCAAGCGCCTCTTGATTAAGGAAGAAGGCGGCGTGCTGAAGGTCGCGCTCACCGTCCCGGCGGTGGACGGAAAGGCCAATAAGGCGCTGATTTCCTGCCTCGCCGACCATTTCGGGGTCCGGAAAAGCCGGATTCAGATCATAAAGGGATTGAAATCACGGGACAAAACAATTAATATAGAGGGCATTTGAGACCGATTTGCGACTCCGGGGCGTCCGCCGGCCGCGGGAACGGTCCGTCGCGAGACAAGAAGGGGGGGAAGCATGCTGCACGATCAGATCGATAAAGATTACATTGCTGCGATGAAGGCCAAGGATAAGCTCAAATCAGCCACATTGAATTTCCTGCGCGCGCAGTTAAAGAACGTAGTGATCGAAAAGCGCGTGGACAAGCTCGAGGACAGCGATGTGGTCACCGTCCTTAAAAAGCAAATCAAACAGCGGCAGGATTCGATTTCCCAGTACGAAAAGGCGGGACGGCAGGACCTGGTGGAACAGGAAAGCGGCGAGCTGGCCGTACTCAAGGGGTATCTCCCGGAAGAGATGTCGGCCGATCAGATCAAGGCGATCATCGCCGGGGTCATCAGCGAAACCGGGGCGAATTCCATGAAGGATATGGGAACGGTTATGAAGGCGGTACAGGAGAAGACGGCCGGCAACGCGGACAACAAATTGGTCAGCGAACTGGTCAAGTCCGCCCTGATGCAAAGTTAAGCGAATGGCGCCCATCACACCCTCATCCGCCGAATCCATCGAACAAATCAAGCGCGCGTTGACGGTGATCTGTATCCTGCTGGTCCTGAGCGGATCGTTTTGGCTGATCTGGATCGATCAGCACCGGGTGGTGCCGGTGATCATGTACCACCACATCGACGAGACCGGACGGCATCCGGTGGCCACCGTTCCCACGGACCATTTTGAAAAACACCTGCGGTATCTGCGGGACTATCAGTTTGAAGTCCTCCCCTACGATGATTATATCCGGGCCAAACAGCAGGGAGAGCATCTGTCCCGCAAGACCGTCGTTCTGACTTTCGACGACGGTTATGCCGACAACTATACCAATGCCTTTCCGCTGTTACGCCGTTACGGCTATCCGGCCGTGATGTTCATCAGCACCGACAAGGTCGGTCAGCCGGGTTACGTGACGTGGGACCAGCTGCGGGAAATGGCCGCGGCCGGGATCACGATCGGCAGTCACGCGATCGCGCATGAGTACCTTCCCGGACTGCCTGCCGACCGGATCGCCCGCGAGATCACCGAAAGCCGCCGCATCCTGGAACAGCGGTTGGGTATCCCGGTCCGTCATTTTTCCTATCCGGTGGGCGGTTTCAATGATGAGATCAAACAGCTGGTCCGTCAGGCCGGTTACGTGAGCGCCGTCACCACCAACCGGGGATTCGACCGGTTTAACAAAGATTTCTATGAGCTCAACCGGGTGACCATGGACGAAGAGGACCTTGTGTTCCCGATCCGCTGGGCCAAGTTCTCCGGTTACTACAATTTATTCCGTAAGGCACGTGAGCCGCAATAATCAACAGGGAAGAGGAGTTTTATGTCTGCAGCGAAGAAGACAACGGTGAAATACAGTCTTAAATCCAACGGGTACTTTGTCATCGAGGATTACAACCGGGCCGAGGCCTTCAGCAGTTTCTTTCCGGGCGTCGCCGGGCTGTGGGGCATCCCGATGTGGGTGTTCTACGTTAACCGCGGCCAGTGTATCGCCAGTTTCGGGATCGAGTCGAAGAACAAGGCGATTATGGAGTTTCAGCCGGCGAACAAATCCTACCGCCAGGTACCGCTGCAGGGGTTCCGCACTTTTGTTAAATTGATGCAGGGTAACAAGAAGATTTACTGGGAACCGTTCCAGAATCACCTGACCGGCACCGAGTACACCAAGACGCAGACGATGCGGATCTCCGCCCACGATTTGATTCTCGAGGAACACAATAAGGATCTCGGGCTGACGGCGCAGGTGCACTATTACACGATTCCCGACGAGCCTTTTTCCGGATTGATCCGCCGGGTGAGTATCATCAACACCGGCTCCAAGAAGTACAGCGGGGAACTGATCGACGGGATGCCGACGATCGTCCCGTACGGGCTCAGTGACTGGTTGATCAAGAATCTGGCGCGCACGACCGAGGCCTGGATCAAAGTCCGCAATCTCGATCACAAGGCGCCGTTCTATCAACTGAATGTGGAAGTCGCCGATACTCCGCAGGTGACACACATCACCGAGGGCAATTTCTTCTTCAGTCTCAACGCGTCGTCCCCCAAGCGTGAATTGCTACCGCCGCTGGTGGAGGCCGCGCATGTCTTCGGCGCCAGTCTGGATTTCTCGGCGCCCGAGGCATTTCTCAACGGTTCGTTTAAACCGTCGGCGCCGCAGGCGACCAGCAACAAAACCCCGTGCGCCATGACCCATTGCAAGTTTGATCTGCCCAAGGACGGCCGTCAGGATATCCTCTCCGTTGTGGGATACGCACGCGATGTCGATTTGCTCAACCGGATGATCGAGGCCGTCCGGCAACCGGACTTCGCCGGTCACAAACAACAGCAAAACCGGGAGATCGTCGAACATATTAAGCAATTCGCGCAGACTGTCAGTTCATCTTCCACTTACAACGCGTACGCGGGACACACCTTTCTGGACAATATCTTGCGGGGCGGGCTGCCGATTTCGGTGAAGACCAAGGACGGTTTTGTTTCCTTCAATGTCTACAGCCGCAAGCACGGTGATCTGGAGCGCGACTACAATCACTTTACCGTTGCGCCGACTTATTTCTCACAGGGGAACGGTAACTACCGCGACGTCAATCAGAACCGGCGCAACGACGTCTGGTTTAACACCGACGTCCGCGACAGCCACATCATCAATTTCCTGAACCTGTCCCAGGCCGACGGCTACAATCCGCTGGTGGTCAAGGGCACGTCGTTTCGGGTGGCGGAGAAGCCCGCCCTCAAAGCGCTTCTCGATGAGTCATTGCTCGACGGGGACCGGGCGGCGCTGGAGAAATTCGTGACCGCCAATTTCCAGCCGGGGGAGCTGCTCGATTTCATGGAAAAAAACAACTACCGGACGGCGCACGGCGAACGCGATTTCCTCGGACACATCCTGGAGATCTGCCGCATGCAGGAAATGGCCGACCACGGCGAGGGGTTCTGGTCGGACCACTGGACCTATAACCTGGACTTGATCGAGAGTTATCTTGGATTGTTTCCCGAAAAATTACGCGAGTTGCTGCTCGACTGCCGGGAATTTTCATTTTACCTGAATCACCATCACGTCCGGCCGCGCGATCAGCGCTATCACCTGACCAAATTCGGGGTGCGCCAGTACGACTCGGTCTGCGACGAGAGCGAGGACTTCGATCCGGCGGCCTTCGATCATAAACTGCGGGTCAAAGGCGGCCAGGGAGCGCCGTATCTCACCAATCTGCTCATCAAACTGGTGTGTATTATCGCCAATAAAGTGGCGAGCCTTGATCCGAGCGGGATCGGCGTGGAGATGGAGGCCGACAAGCCCAATTGGTATGACGCGCTCAACGGCCTGCCCGGATTGACCGGCTCGTCGATCAGCGAAACGATGGAGCTCAACCGTTACGCGGGATTTCTACTGGATTCCCTGAAGACGCTGGACGTCAAAGACAAGGATACTGTCCCGGTGTTCGAGGAACTGGCCAGCTTTGTCTCCGGCCTGACCAACCTGTTGACCTCCAAACAGCAGGGTTTTGACTACTGGTCCAAGGCGAACGATATCAAGGAAAACTACCGGCAGCGCGTGCGGCATTTTATCGACGGGAGGGAAACGGGCATGACCATGGCCCAGGTCAAGAACTTCCTCAGTCTCGTCAAGCAAAAGACCGATGAGTCGTTCCGTCTCGCGCACAAAGGCCGGGAGTACATGCCGACATACTTTTATCACGAGGTCACCGAGTATAAGCAGAGCGAAGCCGGCAAGCGCGGCGGCAACGGTTTTGTTAAACCGCAGGCGTTTCAGCGCCATGATCTTCCGCCGTTCCTGGAAGGCTATGTCCACGCGCTGAAGGTCCAGTCCGGTCCGGACAAGGCGCGGGCCTTACTGGAAGAAGTCCGGCAGGGGCCGCTCTTCGACGAGAAACTGAAGATGTTCAAGGTCAATGCGGATCTGTCCGGCCAGACCGAGGAAATCGGCCGGACGCGGATCTTTCCGCGCGGCTGGCTCGAGAACGAATCCATCTGGCTGCATATGGAGTACAAATTTTTGCTCGAGGTCCTGCGCGCCGGTCTGGTCGACGAATTCTATCAGCTGTTCGCAGATGCCCTGATTCCGTTTCAAAAACCGGCGCGGTACGGCCGCAGCATCCTCGAGAACTCGTCGTTTATCGTCAGCAGCGCACACGAAGACAGCAAGCTGCACGGTCAGGGATTCGTCGCGCGGTTGTCCGGCAGCACGGCCGAGTTTCTGCATATCTGGCTGTACATGAATATCGGCGGCCGGCCCTTCCGCGTGAGCGCGAAAGGTGATCTGTCTCTGGCCTTTGAACCGGCCCTCGCGGACTGGTTGTTTACCAAGAAACCCGCCAAGGTGGAATTCCAGGACGGTCACGGCCACCGTTACAACTGGACGCTTCCGCCGGACACCTACGCCTTCAAGTTCCTCAACAGCACATTGGTCGTCTATCACAATCCGGAAGGCAAGAATACCTTCGGCCCGCAGGCCGCCACGGCGCAGCGGATCGAGATTCGTTTTTGCGGCGAAGATACCCCGGTGTCGGTGGACGGAGGGGAGATCAAGACCGCGCACGCCGCCCGCGTACGGGCCCGCGAAGCGTACCGGATCGATGTGTATTTGGCCTAAAATCGGTCCTGTCCGGACATTTTTTGCAAAACCTTCCTAAAGCACTGAAATGCATAGTCTTAAGGTCTTGCTTCCGGTCAAATTGGAGTTGGTTCTCAGGGCGCGGTCTTATATACTAGTGGTGAGTCTAACTACTAATATTAAGAACCCCTATGCTGACTTTCCTTCACAAATTGCGCCGTCACGCCCCGGTCCGCGTATTGACGGTTTTCGTCCTGATGTCATTTATCGGTGTCGGGGTGACGCCGACCCCCGTCGTCGCCGGCGAGAGCATTTTCGCTCCGATGCCGCGTCCCGGGACCATGGTCTCCACGACCGAGCGTTTTGTTCCTACCTTGCTGAAGGGGATCATGATCAACCCCACCGAACCGTTTCAGCTTGATTTCATCGTCGATACCGGTCATCGCTCACGCCGCGATGAAGGTCTGGAAGAGGAAAAGATCCGGCTCATCAAATATTTTATGGCCGCGCTGACCGTCCCGGAAGACGATTTGTGGGTCAACCTTTCTCCGTTCGAACAACAGCGCATCATACCGGAAAAGTTCGGTTACACCGATATGGGCCGCGATCTGCTCGCCCAGGATTATCTGCTCAAACAACTCACCGCTACCCTGATGTATCCCGAAAAAGAACTCGGTCACAACTTTTGGGACCGTATCTATAAGCAGGCGCAGGCCCGTTTCGGGACCACTGATATTCCGGTGAACACCTTCAACAAGGTGTGGATCATCCCCGAAGAAGCGGTCATCTATGAGCAGGGGAATGCCGCCTATATCGTCAATACCCGCTTGAAGGTCATGTTGGAAGAAGACTACATCGCCCTTGATAAAAACTTGGCGCAGCGCACTCAGGCGGTGCCGGCTGAAAAAGACGAGAGTGAGGTCAACAGCCTGGCGTCGGAAGTCATCCGTGAGGTGATCCTGCCGGCGATTGAGGAGGAAGTGAATTACGGGAAGAATTTCGCCACCCTGCGGCAGATTTATCACTCCCTGATTTTGGCGGCCTGGTACAAAGAATCGATCAAGACCAGTCTGATCAACCAGCTCTACTCTGACCAAAACAAGGTCAACGGTATCGACATCGATGACAAAGAGGTCAAGGACCGGATTTACCGGCAGTATATCGAGGCCTTTCAGGAGGGCGTCTACAGCTACATCCGGGAAGAATTCGATCCGGTGACACAGGAGGTGATCCCGCGCAAGTATTTCTCCGGCGGGGTGCGGTTCAGGATGAGTATCCGTGAAGGTGTGATCAGCCGCACGTCGGACGCGGCGGTCCTTTCGGCCCCGGTCGGCGATACCGAAGTGGTGCAGGTCGGGCTGCTGAACACCAACCGCCGGCGGCGTGACCAGGCGGTCCTGGCCACCCGTACGCAGGATTTACGCGCCGATCAGGTCCGGCCCGAGGAGTTCGCGGCCGTCGTGGATGAGTATTTGGAGCAACTGAGTCAGTCCGGTGAGACGTCGAGTTTCGATCGCGGCCAGTGGCTCCGGGGACGCGGGCCGCGCGGAAATGAGAATTCCTTAATGGTCCTGCGCACGCGTGACGGTAACCGGATCGTCGGTCTGGCCAGTCACCGCATCGGGCAAATCCCGTCGGTGGACGCGGATCTCGTGGGACAACGCTCTTACATTGTTGATTATATCGAAGTCGCCCCGGAATACCGGAGCACGGGGTATGGTAAGATCCTGCTGTCGGAAGTGATGCGGACGAGCCTGACCGACAGTGCCTGGGATGCGGACGCGGAGACGGCGAACCCCGGCGAGTTGGTCCTCAACCCCGCCGACGCCGAGGCCGAACGCTATTTTTCCCAGCAGGGATTCAGGGAAATCCCGCGCGATACGTCCGAAGACTTTGTGTATGACAGTCCGAGCCTGCTTCAGGCGCAGCGGTTCTTCCGTCTCAGCGGGCAGGCGGCGCGGACACTGTACCGGGACGGGCAGGCCTTAAAGGCTCAGCCCGAGGACGCCGAACGCTGGGCGCGTATCGCTCCGATCTACGAAGCGCAAGGAACTGAGGCGGCTCCCGGAGAACAACTGGGGCTTTTTCCCGACGGAATTGATGACGCCGCCTCCGGAGAGGCCGGAGTCGACCGGGCCGTGTTATCGCGGCCCAACTGGGAACGCTTTGTCCCGCGCGGGATTGACGCCAATCCGGCCTGGCGCAGGGATCCCGCTTATTCGGATTTCAGCAACCGTATGGGCAGTAACGCGACGGTGGATCAATCTCTGGGGTCGTTTATGGACCTTCTACGGGAAGAGTCCATCCCGCTACCGGGATCTTTCCGCCGCGGGGCCATACTCGGATTCGGTGAGAGCGCGGCGGAGCTGATCTCGGTCCGTTCGGCATTCAATTTGCAGGAAGTGCACGGTGTCGAGTGGGTGGGGGATCGCGTGCAGACCGCGGCGGAGGCCCTGGCGCAAAGCAATATGTTTCCTAACCAAATTTCTCTGCATCACGCCAACATGGCCGATCTCGGACGTGAGTTCGGTCCGGGCACCTTTGATTTCGTCTATGCCGCGATGATTTCGGATACCCATGACAACGCCCCTGTTGCCATCGCCCGGGAAATCAACCGTATTCTGCAACCGGGCGGATATGCGTTCATCAATGAGGGGAATTCGGACTTTATCGCTTACCTTGAGAAACGCGGTACTTTGACCCGTTGGGCCGGGTCGAACGTGTCCATTTTCCGCAAGGCCGGGGTGCTGCCCGACCAGCTGGAAAAAACGGCCGGCCTGAACGCGGATCAACGCAGAGTGCTGACCGAGCTTGCCAACTTCGATGCGATCTCGAAGGAACTCGGCCGGGCCGTAGCCAATGAACCGGCGGTGGCCGAACTCCTGGCCCAAAGCAACCTGTTCAGCGATGATCTCCTCGTTAGCCGTTCGGCCGGCTACCGACCGACGGATTCGATCGGACTCTTCGGCTATGATGAGCTCCCCGGACTGATCGGCGGCATGCGGTTGCGCACGGAGAACCAATTTTATTTCAAGGCCCTTCAGCAGCATGCCCCGCAAATCGTTGCCTACGCGCGCGCCCTGTTGGATAATCCCGAGTACGCGGGGAAGAAATTTGTAGCCCTGGGCCGCGGCGCGGATTTGATATACGACGCCATGGTGGCCCTGACTTATTTGGACGCACGCTACGCCGACCGCCGCGGTGACCTCACCATCATCGATTTTTCCAGTGAAAACGTCACGGAGCTCGGCACCGACGAGAATATCGACGCGTACGGCGAGATGTTTCTGCGGCAGATTTCCCGTCAGCTGAATCTGTCGAGCTTCGAAAATCTTGTTTTTATCAATGAAGTCGCCAGCGAAAGCAACACCACGCGCGCCCTCCTGGACAGATTTCTGGATACACCCTTCGAATACACCGCCGGGGTTATTTACGACAATATCGAAACCCGCAGCGGAACCCGGTGGGACGGCAGCAACGATACCTCGGCCTTCGACTGGCTGGATTCGGACTATCGCAGCGGACGGACCTATCAAATCCAGTCGTTCCCGCTGTTCGGTCTGGGACACCAGTACGGAGTGACGCCGTTTCAACGTTTCCTCAATCAGGAAGCCGTGTACAGCGAAGTGTACCGGCAATCCGCCGGATTGACGACGGTAGGGGCTTCGGCCGACCGCGCGGTCCTCGCGGTCACCGACGCGGAGTTTGACGGCTTGCAAAGCACGCTGGAAATCCTGCAAACCATTGCCGGACAACTCGACACCTTTGTGACCAACCGGGGTTTGCGCGAGTACCGGCAGGAATTGGAACGTTGGAACCGTGATGCGGTCGCCGCGCTGGCGGAGGCGGAGCGGACCGGCACGGTGCCCGCGAATCTTGAGGAATTGGCGCGCCGGATGATGGCGTTGAATGAAAGCACGCCCAAGGCGGCGGCGGATGCCCTGAAAACGTACAGTACCGGGGAATCTTCATTCCTGCAGATATTCGCGGGGCGAACGTTTTCGTTCTTTAATGAGGGGGGTGATGCGCTACAGGAGAGGAACAGTGAATATGCCGTGTATGATTATATTGATAAGCTGAACAAGGCGTTGTCTTCCGCTATTTTTGCCGGTGATATGTTTATTGAAGACTTGGCCGGCGATCCGCTCGAGAATTTGCGAATGGCGCAGTCGTTTGCGGAACGTGGGGTCCGTGATTTGGACAACTATTTCAACTTGCTGCGTGATACCCTCGATCCGTCCGGCATCAACGTGGTCGATTTTGAAATGGGATTGGAAAAAGATGCCTTTCCGCAGGCGGCTTATGGTGAATTCCTGCTGCCGTACGCACAAGTCCTGGCGGCCCGGCGGCAGGGGCGGTTGGACAATGCCATATTAGTCGGAAACGATCTGCGGCAAACAGCGGATTTCCTCGGTGCGGATACGGACCTTGTCCGTGAGGCGTTCCTCGCCAGTATCGATCAGGAATCCGCTCTCAAGCGTTTGTCAGTCGGTTTGGATATCGAACCGGCGGTAGTATTGACGCGCCTGATCGAAACCGGATTGGCGCGCCGGAATGAACAGCGTGGCGAGTTGGGATTTGATCTGACAACGGCTTTCTTTGCCGCCGACGAAAATACAGTATTGATCATATCCGGTCAGGACCGTTTCGCCGAGATGTCCCGTTCTATTTTGGAAGAGCTGCGTGAGGACCGGTTTGCCGCCGAGTTGGCCGCGCGCGGCATCGACCTCGGCGCCGCTCCGCTCGCGACGCGTCTTGCCGAACAGGCCGCCACCGAGGAAGGCTTGCCGACGGTGCTCGAGCTCGTCCGGCTGTCCGGGCAGCGACAGGAACAGCGCGCCGATGCCGCTCCGTTGGTGACCGAATCGACTCCTTCAAGACCGCAACTGGCGCCGGACCTGTTGGCTGCCTATGATTCTTACGTTGATTTGTTGGGGAACGTTTTGGCCGAACTGCAAAACCGCCGGGCCGGGGATCAGGTCTGGTTTATCTTCGACCACCAGTACTGGGACAACCTCCCGGCCAACAGCATGGCCCGCGACCAGCGCAACGGCGATTTTCTGATTCATCTTCATACCAGCGAGGGAGATTTGACCCGCGGCTTCCTGTTCCGGATTAATCCCGATGCCGATGAAGGTGAACCGATCTTCGACAAATTCTGGATTGAGGACACCAGCAGCCAGGGATTTGTCGACGGGCAACGTTTTGTGGATGCCGGCTACATCACAGCCGATTTTGCCCGGCAATTGCTGGAGGACGCGACAGCGGTGATGCGCCAAGACGACGGTTTCCCGATCATGGACCGTTACGCGCAAATGCGCAAAGATTTCTATCCGCTGATGCAGGACGTCATCAACAAGCGGCCCGAAAAGGCCCTGTTTGTTGTCGGCGCCGTGCAGGACGCGCGGGGGCAGGATGTCCTGATCAACATCTTCCGCAAGCGTGACGTGGCCAAGGCCGATGCCGACGGAACGCTGCCGCGCAGTTTCTCCGGCCCGTCCAATGCGAGCTATCCGGTCGCCTACAAGGTGACCGCCGACCAGGCGGTCTTGGGCGCTAACCCGGTCGGGGGTATCGATCTGACCCCCAACAATCTTAATATCGATGTGCGCCGGGATCCGAACGGCGTTCCGGTACCGTTAACCCCGCAACAGATCCAGGACGTCAATATTAACGGTTTGTATCCGGTGATCATCAACACGGTCCCGGTTACCAGTGTTCCATTGTTGCTGGGGATCGCTGACAGGCCGGATGCGTCAACCGATTTGAGCCAGGCCCCGCCCGCTGTTCCGGCCAATACTGTTCCCGCCGCCCCGGACCTGCTGAGCCTGCTGCGTTAAGGTTTCGCACAACTAGGAGTTGAAAATCCCCTCCGCATGTAATACAATCAACTACCGCAGACATCCCAATCCGTAATGTCAGTTAAGGGAGGTTCCTTATGACAAGCAGTGAAATCACGGTGATCAATGAGAAAGTGCAAAAGGAGAGCGCTTTTATCGAAGGCATCTTCTTAGAGGCGCAAAAGGTCATCGTCGGTCAGCGGTACTTGCTCGAACGGCTAATGGTCGGCCTGTTGGCCAACGGTCACATTTTGCTGGAAGGGGTGCCGGGGCTGGCCAAGACCACCGCCGTCAAGACGCTGTCGGCGACCATCAAGACCAAATTCCAGCGGCTGCAGTTCACGCCGGACATGCTTCCCGCCGATTTGACCGGGACGCTGATCTACGATCAGAAGAGCGGCGACTTCAAGACCAAGAAGGGCCCCATCTTCGCCAATATCATCCTGGCGGACGAAATCAACCGCGCTCCGGCCAAGGTGCAAAGCGCCCTGCTGGAGGCCATGCAGGAACGGCAAGTGACGATCGGTTCTGACACCTTGACCTTGGACGATCCGTTTCTCGTTTTGGCAACGCAGAATCCGATCGAGCAGGAAGGGACCTATCCGTTGCCCGAAGCTCAGGTCGACCGGTTTATGCTCAAGATCAAGATCGATTATCCTAATAAAGAGGAAGAGCATGAGATTCTCAAACGCATGTCGCATACCAAAACCGACATCCGTGTCCAGCCGGTGATTACTCCGGAGGACCTGCTGCGAGCGCGCAGCGTGGTCGACGAGATTTATATGGACGAGAAGATCGAGAAATATATCGTCGAGATTGTCGATTCCACGCGCAATCCCGATAAGTACAATCTGTCGGACATCAAGAGCCTCTTGCAGTACGGAGCCTCGCCGCGGGCCACGATCAATCTGGCCATAGCCGCCAAGGCGCATGCTTTCCTGCAGGGCAGGGGCTACGTGACGCCGCAGGATGTCAAGACCATCGGCATGGACGTGTTGCGCCACCGGGTCCTGATCAGTTATGAGGCCGAGGCCGAAGAAAAAACGTCCGAAGATATCATTCAACGCATTTTCGACGAAATCGAAGTTCCTTAACACAGAGCAACGGGGCCAGAGACACAAACTGCGGGAAATCACCATCGCAGGCTCGCCATCCTTCCTCGGGTGCTCTTTCCCTCCGGTCATGTCTCTCCGTTGCCAGCGAGTCAACTCGTAACGGTAGGCGTATGATACCCAAAGAACTATTCCGCAAAGTACGGCAGATTGAAATCACGACTTCCCGGCTGGTCACCGATGCCTTTGCCGGCCAGTACCACAGTGTCTTCAAAGGGCAGGGGATCGAGTTTGATGAGGTGCGTGAGTATCAGATCGGCGACGATATCCGCAGCATCGACTGGAACGTGACCGCGCGGACCGGCAAACCGTACATCAAAAAGTTCATCGAAGAACGCGAACTGACGGTGATGATAATGGTCGATCTGTCCGCGTCGGCTAAATTCTCGTCGGGCGATGAACTCAAAAGTCAGCTGGCCGCGGAAATGTCGGCGTTGCTGGCCCTCTCTGCGATCCGCAATAACGACAAGGTCGGTTTGATCATTTTCACGGACGAAATCGAACTGTTCATTCCGCCGCGCAAAGGGCGCGGACACGTCCTGCGTCTGATTCGTGAGGTTCTGTATTTCCGCCCGCAAAGGACCTCCACCAATATCCGGCAGGCCCTGGAATTCATGAGCCGCGTGACGACCCGTAAGGCCATTACTTTTCTGATATCCGATTTCCTGGGGCACAACCTGGAAGTGCCGCAGGGAGAGGTAGATGACAGTTTTAGAAAAACACTCTCCATCGCGCATCAACGCCATGATCTGATCGCGGTCACGCTCAATGATCCGCATGAACTGACGCTGCCCGACTGCGGTCTGGTGGTTTTAGAGGACGCGGAGACGGGTAGGCTGGTGTGCGTCGATGCCGGCAACGCGGGCGTCCGCCGGCGTTATGAGGAAGCCAATCGAACCCGCATCGAAAAGCGGGAACAACTTTTTCGATCATTGGGCATCGACTTTATCAATATCTCGACGGCTGGCTCGTATGTGGACGAGGTCGTCCGTTTTTTTCGGAAACGCTTAAAAAAGATTCGCCGATAATATGAAAGCCAGATTCCTCATGACACTTATTCTGCCGGTCGTCGGCAGCCTGACCCCGCCGGTTGCGTTGGGAGCGGATGATCAAACAGGGCTGCGTGATATCCGTGGGCCGGTGGCCTATCCGCTCGATCCGGTGTTGGTCGCTCTTTTGTTGTTGATTGTTCTGGCGGGGATCGCGGTCCTGTTGCGGTGGTGGGTACGGATGTACCGCCGCCGTCGCGCCTATGTCCCTCCGGTGCCGCCGCGGCCGCCGTGGGATATCGCGCTGGAGCTGCTGGAGAAACTCAAGGCAAAGAAGTATCTCGAGTACGACAAATTCGATCAGTATTACTCCGAACTGTCGGATATCCTGCGTCGCTACATGGAAGATTATTTCGGCATCCGCGCTCCGGAAATGACGACCGAGGAGTTTCTGGTATCGATCCGGCACCATGACGCCGTGGCCGAGGAACACAAGGCGCTGCTCGCCCGTTTCATGCAGCAGGCGGACGTGGTGAAGTTTGCCAAGGCCGCGCCGACGGCAGAGGAAGCCGATCAGAGTTGGGAGCTCGCCCGGCGATTCATCATGCAGTCATACGAGGACGAGGAAGACGCGAAATGATATTCAAGACCCCGTGGATTTTGGCGTTGATTCCTGTGGTGATCACTTTGGTGCTGTTTCTGCGCAGCCGGCGGCCCAGCCCCGCACTCCGCTTCTCCGCCGAGGCGCTGGTGCGCGAAACGGGGCAGTCCCTGCGGCTGCGGTTATTGTTTATCCCGCCGCTGTTACGCTATACGGCCCTGGTCCTGTTTGTCGTGGCTCTGGCCGGACCGCGCCTGATTAACGAGGAAACCATCCGCAAGACCGAGGGGATCGACATCGTCTTGACCGTGGACACGTCGACAAGTATGTCGGCCGAGGATTTTGTCGTCGGTAATCAGCGTATCAACCGGCTTGAGGTCGTCAAGCAGGTGATGTCGGACTTTATCGAACAGCGCAAATCCGACCGGATAGGCCTGGTCGCCTTTGCCGCGCGGGCGTGGACGGTGACGCCGTTGACCACCGATTATGCCTGGCTGAAAACGAACTTGAAGCGGATCAATTTCGGTATCATTAAGGATGGGACCGCCATTGGCCCGGCAATCATGGCGTCCATATCCCGACTGCAATCCAGCACGGCCAAGAGCAAGGTCGTCATCCTGTTGACGGACGGGGCAGACACCGGGAACACGATCGATCCGCGGGAGGCCGCCAAGGTAGCCAAATCATTCGATATTAAAATTTACACCATCGGCGCTGGATCCGATGGTCAGGCCCCGGTACCGCGTAACTTCTTCGGCCGGCGTATATATGTCCAGCAACCGGTCGTGATCGACGAGGAACTTCTAAAGGATGTGGCCTTCACGACAAACGGGAAGTACTACCGGGCCACGGATACCGATGAGTTACGCAAGATTTACGAGGAAATCGACCAGTTGGAAAAAACGGAGATCGAAGAAATCGGTTACTTCGAATATACCGAGCTGTTCGACCGCTTCCTGCTCGGTGCGCTGGCCCTGTTGCTGGCCGAGGTGCTGATGACGAACAGCTGGATGATGAGGTTGCCCTGATGCAGTTTGCCCAACAATTTATGTTCAACGGATTTTGGATTGTGGCCGGGTTGGTCCTGTTCCTGTGGTGGGCGTCCGCTTACCGCCGTCGGCAATTGCAGAAGTTTGTCTCCGCCAAGCTCATGCCGGATATTGCCGGGAGCGTTTCACCGGCGGCGCGGAACCTGAAATATGTCCTGCTGATCCTGACATTTATCTTCGGCATCATCGCCCTGGCACGGCCGCAGTGGGGGTTCGAATGGCAAGAAGTCAGGCGTCAGGGTATCGACGTGATGGTGATCGTGGACGTTTCCAAAAGCATGCTGACCCAGGACGTCCGCCCCAACCGTTTGGAGCGCACCAAACTGGCGGTACTCGATTTGTTAAAAAAACTCAAGGGCGACCGGATCGGCCTGGTCGCCTTTGCCGGCGACGCCTTTTTAATGTGCCCGCTGACCAATGACTACGCCGGATTCGCATTAAGCCTGGATGACCTGACCATCGACAGTGTTCCGCGTGGCGGGACCAATATCGACCGGGCCATGCAGGTGGCGATGAAGAGTTTCGATGAGATCGACAGCCAGTACAAGGCGATCATCGTCATCACCGACGGTGACAATCATGAAGGCGACCCCGTGGAGCAGGCACGTCGGGCCAAGAAGAGCGGGATTCGCGTCTATACGATCGGGATCGGAACGAAGGAAGGCGAATTGATTCAACTCTCGGACGTGCAGGGATCGGCCCGTTTTCTTAAGGATGATGAGGGTAATTTTGTCAAATCCCGCCTGAACGAACGGCTGCTGCAGCAGATCGCGCTGTTGACCGACGGCGTGTATGTCAAATCCAGCGGAGCCGAGTTCGGGTTGGACTACATATACGAGAACGATCTGGCCAAACTGGAAAAAAGGGAAATAGAGAGCAAGATGCAGAAGCGTTTCTATGAGCGTTTTCAATGGCCGCTGTCCGTGGCTTTGCTCCTGTTTTGTATGGAATCATGCATATTGACACGCCGAAGAAAATAGCATTGCTGTTGGTGCTAGTGCTTTGGACCACCGTTACTCCGCGGAGCGCCGAGGCGGTGCTGGAGGTGTTTCAGGTCAACTCGGGCAATGATGCTTACCGTGACGGAGACTATGAGAAATCCGCGGAAAAGTACAAGGAGGCCTTAAAAAAGGACTCCGAATCTGATATCATTAATTTCAACCTGGGCGCCGCCTATTACAAACAAAACCGGTACGACGAGGCACTCGACCATTTGCGCAAGGCGGTGCTGAGCGATGACGATGCGTTGCGCCAGCAGGCTCATTACAACCTGGGCAATACCCTGTATGAAAGCGGACGGCTGTTTCTGGCAGATCGGGACCTCGATACAACGATCCAGTATTACGAGGAGGCCCTCGCGGAATATGAAAAGGCCATGGACATCCATCCGGATGACGCCGATGCCCGGTTCAATTATGAGTATGTTAAGAAGGAACTGGAACAGCTGAAGCAGCAACAACAACAAAATCAACAGCAGCAAAACCAGCAAAATCAGCAGGACCAGCAAAAAGATCAGCAGCAAGACCAGCAACAACAGGACCAACAGCAACAGGATCAACAACAGCAGGACCGGCAACAGCAAGACCAGCAACAACAGGACCAACAGCAACAGGACCGGCAACAACAGGACCAACAGCAACAGGATCAACAGCAACAGGACCAACAGCAAC
>JAGQKV010000010.1 GCA_020429915.1 Candidatus Omnitrophota bacterium
AGCTTTCCGCTGATCCAGATCACCGATGAGGATTTTCCGCGGATTTCGGTCGAGCGCCCGCACCAACGGATTGCGGGTTACACCTATTACGGGCCGTACATCAACCCCAAACTGATCCGCGAGGCGCTTGCGTTGTTACGCAAAATCTTTCATTTTCGCACTTGTGATCCGTTCCCGGAAAAGGAATGTCTGGACTATCATATCGGCTTGTGCGAAGCGCCGTGTATCAAAAAGATCGGTAAGCGCGAGTACATGAAAAATATCCGTAACGTAAAGCTGATCCTGGAAGGCCGCAAGGACGATCTCTACAAACGTCTCCATAAGGAGATGGAGGCCCACGCCAAGGCGCAGCGTTACGAAGACGCCGCCAAGATCCGCGACCAGTTGCGCGCCATCGGGGCGTTGTATTCGGGTACGCGCGACGTCAATTACTACAAGGAAGCCGAACAGCTCCAGCGCGCGCTCAACCTGCCGCGGCTGCCCAACCGGATCGAGACCTTCGATATCTCCAACATCATGGGTAACCAGGCGGTGGGATCGATGGTCTCGTTTCTCAATGGCCGTCCCGATAAAAACAATTACCGCCGCTTCAAAATCAAGGAAG
The DNA here is from genome assembly GCA_020429915.1 of Candidatus Omnitrophota bacterium. GTDB lineage: Bacteria > Omnitrophota > Gorgyraeia > Zapsychrales > Zapsychraceae > JAGOSC01. The sequence goes on from JAGQKV010000010.1 coordinate 605, forward strand.
TGGAAGGGATCGACGATTTCAAGATGATCGCCGAGGTGGTCCGGCGCCGCTACCGGCGGCTGAAGAATGAAGGAAAGATGTTCCCCGACCTGATCGTCATCGACGGAGGAAAAGGGCAGCTCTCGGCGGCGCATCAGGAGCTGATTAAACTCGGTGTTCAGATCCCGCTGGTGTCACTGGCCAAGCGGGAAGAGGAAGTTTTTCTCCCCAACAAAAGGAATCCTGTTAAACTATCTTTAGACTCACTGGGACTGAAACTCCTGCAACGCACCCGTGACGAAGCCCATCGATTCGCAGTCAAATACCACCGGCATCTCAGAGATAAAAACGTTTTTGCCCGCAAACCCAAGGAGGATTCCTGATGTATTACAGCTATGTTGAAAGTCCGGTCGGCGATATTTTGCTGGTCGCCGATGACGAAGGTTTACGGTCCGTGAATTTCCCGACCGCCAAGCGTCCGGTCCATCCCGATCCCGACTGGGTGCGTGATGACGGCAAACTCGCCGACGCCCGTGAGCAGTTCGCCGCTTATTTTCGTGGGGAACGCAAGGAATTCGATCTGAAGCTCGTGCTGAACGGAACGCCGTTTCAGCAGGACGTGCTGCGCGCCTTGCAGCAGATCCCTTACGGGGAGACCCGTTCCTATGCCGACATCGCGCGGATGGTGGGGCGGCCCAAGGCAGTGCGCGCTGTCGGCGGGGCCAACGGCCGCAATCCGCTGTCGATCGTGATCCCCTGTCACCGGGTGATCGGATCATCGGGAAAGCTGACCGGATTCGGCGGCGGACTGAAAGTAAAGCAAACCCTGCTGGATTTGGAACAGGCGAACAACTAATACGCCGGTAATTGAAGGAGGAATCATGAACGTATCGGTCTACTTCCAACTGATGGTCAAGAAAGAGGCGTCGGACCTCTATTTGCGGACCAAGGCCAAGCCCCGCGCGCGGATCAACGGCAAGGTCGATTTGATCAGCGATCATGAGATCAGCCGTGAGGAGATGGACCAAATCGTCACGATCCTGCTCGCCAACGACGCCCGCCGCAAACAGTTCAAGGAAGACCTGGACATCGATTTCATTCATGAAGAGCCGGAGATCGGTCGTTTCCGGATCAACATCTTTACCCAGCGCGGGACCCCGGCGCTGGTGGCCCGCCATGTCCACAGCAAGATCCGCGGATTCGACGAGCTCAACCTGCCGGTAGAAATTTGCAAGATGTTCTGCGAGGAGTGCAAGGGGCTGTTCATCGTCTCAGGCCCGGCCGGTAACGGAAAATCGACGACGATCGCCAGCATGATCCAGTACATCAACGACATCAGTTCCCAGCATATCGTTACCATCGAAGACCCGATCGAGTTTCTGTTCCGGGACAACAAAAGCATCATCAACCAGCGCGAGCTGGAGATCGATGTCATGAGTTATCCCAAGGCGTTGAAGCACGTCACGCAACAGAGCCCGGACATTATTTATATCGGTAACATCCGCGACGTGGAAACCATGCGCGCCGCCATCACGGCGACCGAGCTGGGGACATTCGTGATGACGACCTTCCATACCATCAATGCCGTGCAGACGATCATCCGCATCGTCAATTTCTTTCCGCCGCATTTGCACGATGAAATCCGCATGCAGTTGTCGATGATTCTCAAGGGCACGATCTCGCTGCGTTTGCTGCCCTGCAAAGACGGCCGCGGCCGCATCCCGGCCTACGAGACCATGGTCGTGACGCCGACTATCGCCCGCCTGATCAGGGAAGGCCGCATCCGGGAGATACAAAACTACATCGATGACGGCGAGCTCTTCGGCATGCAGTCGTTCAAGAAATCGCTGGTCGACAAGGTCAAACGCGGTCTGGTCGACGAACGCGACGCCCGCCGTTACGCAGACAGCAAGGACGACTTCAATCTCGAACTCAAGGGTCTCAAACGTCACATCGAATGAAACCCACCTCCGCCGACAGTGTTTGGTCACGGCTCGCGCCGCTTGTCATCCTGTTCGCGGTTAATCTTATCCTGCGCCTGTTGTTGATCAGCAAGGGGCCGTACCACGCGGACTGTCTGCTGCTGGCGGTCTCGGCCGAACAATCTCTCGCCGAAGGTAAACTCCACTATCTGCAATTGACCGGGCTCCCGTTGACCGTCATTCTGGCCGCGGTATTCACCGGTTTCTTTCACTGGATCCAGGCCGGCGACTGCGTGGCGGCGGTCAACTTTATGAATGTTTTTTTGGGCGCCGTCAGCGTCCCGCTCTTTTATCTGCTGGTCAAAGAGCTGTTCGGTTCGGCCAAGACAGCCTGGCTCGCCGCGGCGATGATGACCATCAACCCGTTGTTCCTGGCCCTGTCCGTTTTCGGCAACAGCCATATTGCCGCGGTCTTGTTCGGGCTGGGCGGACTGGTCTGGTTGTTCCGCTACGACCGCACCGACACCCCCGGGGCGCTGATCGCGGCGGCGATCCTGTTCGGACTGATGGGCGCGTGCCGGTTGCAGGAGTTGGCCTTTGTTCTGCCGCCGGTGTCCTTGATCTGCCTGCTTAAGCCGCGGGCCGGGGGATGGCGGCGGGAGGCGGTACGCTGGGTTGTGTTCGCAGCGGTGACGGCCGCGGTCACCGCGTTGTTTTATCTGCCGCTGTTGTCACAGGCCGGGCAGGCGGCCGACGGACCGGACCGTTCCGCCGACATCTGGAAGTACATCGTCGGCGAGAATAAATTCGATCCGCAACGGTTTAAGGTCATTGCTTTGTGGGTGCTCTCAACACTGTCGCAGCTGGGTGCGATCGGCGCGGGGTGCGGGTTGTTGCTGCTGACGAAACAGCGCCCCCGGACAACGGCGGCGCTGGCGGCACTGGTGATTTGTCCGGCCGTGCTTTACGGCATCTTCTGGCACATCGCGCCGCGTTATTATTTGCTCAGTTCGTTGATGCTGACTATTCCCGCCGCTTATTTCTTTGCCACGTTTTGGCAGGACCGCCGGTGGATCCATTATCCCCTGATGGCGTTGCTGATGTTTACCTTGATCATGAATGCGCGTTTTGCGTTTCAGATAGTGAACTTCCGGCATGTGCACACGTTACTGACTGATTTTTTCGTCTGGGTGGGTGAGTCTACCGAACCGGGCGCATTGATCATCGAGCGTGATCACTCGCTGTTTATCAAGCGCTACAGCCGGCGCGAACCGATGGGCCCGCCGGGGTCGCTGTATTCGATCGATTCCGATCAGATGCGCGGTTTCCGCGCGCATATCGACGGCCTGCTGGCGCAGCAGGTGCCGGTCTACATCACCGATACGGCCCTGGCCGCCTACCCCAAACGACTGGGCTTCCGGGAATTTATGTCGGAGCGGTTCCGGCTGGAGCCCGTGGGCAACCGGCCGGTGGAAAACTGGTACGTAGGTGTGCTGCGGCACTATGTTTTTTCCAATACCCTGTACCGCGTTCATGCCCGCACTGGTCCCTAAGGGAGGGGTTGGCGGGAAGCGGTCTGCCGGGACACGGCCTTGGTCGAAAATTTCGAGGATTTTACCCCCGCCTGCCAGGTCTATCTCGACAAAAACGTCAAAGAAATGACCGAGTGACGGCCCCCCGGTGCCGTATTGCATTCGCCTGCCGTTGTGATATAATACGCACTTATTTAATTTCTATTACTATTAGAGCCCGATAGATGTTGGACGAAATTACCGAAAGAATCGCCGCGTTGGAGGTCCTGTTGCAGAACCTCCGGGGGTATCTTTGACCTGGCCGCCAAGGACAAGGCCATCAAAGAGATCCAGGAGCAGATGAATCAGCCCAATTTCTGGGAGGATCAGGACGCCGCCAACAAGTTGATGCGCGATTTGAAGTACCTTAAAGGGTGCGTCGAACCGTACCGGAACGGCGAAGAAAAGTTGTTGGAATTAAAAGAGTTAGCCGAGATTTCCGAGGATGACGCGGAAATGCTCGAGCAGATCCGGGATGAGCTGAAAGGGCTGCAGGACAGCCTGGACAAGCTGGAGGTCCAATTGATGCTCTCCGGCCCGTTCGACCGCAACAACGTGATCCTCAGCATCAACGCGGGTGCCGGCGGGACCGAATCCTGCGATTGGGCCAATATGCTGCTGCGGATGTACACCCGGTTCGCGGACGAGTGCGGCTACAGCTGCAATATGGTCGATGTCCTGCCCGGGGAAGAGGCGGGGATCAAGAACGCGACGCTCGAGATTGAAGGCGACATGGCCTACGGTTATCTAAAGGCCGAAAAAGGCGTGCATCGGCTGGTGCGTATCTCACCGTTCGATTCCAATAAACGGCGGCATACGTCATTCGCTTCGGTGGACGTCATCCCCGAAATCGAGGATGACGGCGAGGTCGACCTCAATCCGGACGAATTGCGCATCGACATTTTTCGCTCTTCCGGACCGGGCGGTCAGAGCGTGAACACCACCGATTCGGCCGTGCGGATAACCCACTTGCCTACAAATATTGTGGTACAATGTCAAAACGAACGCTCGCAATTGCAGAATAAACAGACGGCCATGAAGATCCTGCGCGCGCGGCTCTACGAATTGAAACGCAAAGAGCAGGACGCAAAAATGGCCAAGGTGTACGGCGAAAAACAGAAGATCGAGTGGGGTTCCCAGATCCGTTCCTATGTGATGCACCCGTATTCGATGGTCAAGGACCACCGCACCGACACGGAAACCGGCAATGTCGCCAAGGTCATGGACGGCGGCATCGACATTTTTATTGAGGCCTACTTAAAGGCCCAGGCCGCCGAGAAACAATCCACCGCGGCCGATGACGAAGGATAGGTAAGATGATTGATTTTATTTTCCGGCCGTTGGTCGCCAAATCCACCCAACGGGTCATAGAGAGTCAACCGGCCAAGGTAAATTTGCATGTCCCCGACGATCTTCCGCTGCCGTCCATCCGCGAACTGCGCAAGATGGTCCCGACGGTCGGCGCCGTCAACGCAATGGAAGAGCAGATGAAAGCGCTGACCGACGAGCAACTGAAAGACCAGACCCGCCTGCTTAAAGAGCGTTACTTCAAGGGCATCAGCAGCGATCGCCGCGAATATGACGACCTGCGCGACAAGTATAATTCCACCACGGATCAAACCGATAAAGAAGACCTGAACATCAAGGTCGACGCCGCCGAAGACAAATACCGTAAGACCAAGCAGAAGGTCCTGCTCGAGCTGTTGCCCGAGGCATTCGCTACCGTGCGTGAGGCCGCCTGGCGGGTGTTGAAGATGCGTCATTACGATGTGCAGTTGATCGGGGGCATTGTCCTTAACGGCGGGAATATCGCGGAAATGACCACCGGGGAAGGGAAGACGCTGATGGCGACCCTGCCGGCGTATCTTAACGCCCTGACCGAAGAAGGAGTGCATGTAGTCACGGTCAACGATTACCTGGCCAAGCGCGACGCCGAATGGATGGGGCCGATCTACCAATTCTTGGGGATGTCGGTCGGCGCGATCCTGCACGACATGATCCCGGAAGAACGGCAAAAGTCCTACGCCTGTGACATTACCTATGGAACGAACAACGAGTTCGGTTTCGACTATCTGCGCGACAACATGGTCAACCGCCGCGAGTATATGGTCCAGCGTCCACATCATTTCTGTATCGTTGACGAGGTCGACAGCATCCTGATCGACGAGGCACGGACCCCGTTGATCATCTCCGGTCCGTCCGAAAAGGCCACCGACACTTATTACAAGGCTTTCGACGTGAGCAAGATGCTCACCGGCCGGCGGATTACCGAGAAAGACGAGGTGGAGGCCAAGTACAAGGAAATCGATCTCAGCGAAGGGGTGGATTACCTTGCCGATGAGAAAAACAAGTCGATTGCGCTGACGGACACCGGAGAAGAAAAGGCGGCCCAGGCCCTGGGGATCGATAACCTGCACGAGATGCACACGATCGAATACCGCCACCACGTCCTGGCGGCGCTCAAGGCCAAGGAATTCTTCAGCCGCGACGTGGACTATGTGGTCCAGGACGGTGAGGTTATTATCGTCGACGAATTTACCGGCCGGCTGATGCCGGGCCGCCGCTGGTCGGACGGTCTGCACCAGGCGGTGGAGGCCAAGGAAGGCATCAAGATCGAACGCGAGAACCAGACGTTGGCCACCATTACTTTTCAGAACTATTTCCGCATGTACGAAAAGCTCTCCGGGATGACCGGGACCGCGTACACCGAAGCGAACGAGTTTAAACAGATTTACGAACTGAACGTCGTAGTGATCCCGACCAACAAGGTGCTGCAGCGCCTCAACCACGCCGACGCCATTTACAAGACGCAGCGCGAGAAGTACGAAGCTGTAGTCGGGGACATCGTGGAATGCCATCAGAAGGGACAGCCAGTGCTCGTCGGGACCATCTCGATCGAAAAGTCCGAACTGCTGTCGCGGATGCTGACCCAGCGCGGCGTGCCGCACAAGGTCCTGAACGCCAAATTCCACCAGCAGGAAGCGCACATCATCGCCCAGGCCGGCCGGCTCGGCGGGGTCACGATCGCCACCAACATGGCGGGTCGCGGGACCGATATCGTTCTCGGCGGGAATGCCGAATATCTGGCGGCCAATCTGGTCAATCAGAAACTGAGCGAGGACGCCGACGATGACAAGCGCGAAGAGCTGACGCAGAAATTTATCGACGAGTTCAAACAGCAATGCAAAGACGAACAGGTCAAGGTCAAAGAACTCGGCGGCCTTTACGTCCTTGGGACCGAACGCCACGAGTCGCGCCGCANNCGCATCGACAACCAGCTGCGCGGTCGCCAGGGCCGTCAGGGTGACCCCGGGGCGTCGCGTTTTTATGTTTCGCTGGAAGACGACCTGATGCGTCTGTTTGCCTCCGACCGGATCATCGGTATGATGGACAAGCTCGGCATGGAAGAAGGCCAGGTACTCGAACACCCGTGGCTCAACGGTGCTCTGGAAAATGCCCAAAGACGCGTCGAAAGCCATAACTTTGAAATCCGTAAGCATCTGATCGAATACGATAACGTTATGAATCGCCAGCGTGAAGTCATTTACGACATGCGCCGCATGATCCTGGAGATCGACGACGTCAAGTTCCTTATTGAGGAGGCGGTGGACGGCGTGCTGGCGGCGGAGATCAGCCGTCACCTGTTCCGCGAAAATGATGAAGAGGCGTGGGATTTCGAAGGGCTCAACAATTATCTCAAGACCGCGTTTCATCTCGATGTCGGCGCGCTTGAGGACAAGCTGCGTGATCAGGACAAGGAAGAGACGATGCGGATCCTGCGCGAGGCGGTAGCGGAATACTACGCCAAAAAGGAAAAGGAATTCGGCGTGGAGCAGATGCGTTTTCTCGAGCGGATGCTGATGATGAACATCATCGATACCAAATGGAAAGATCACCTCTACGCGATGGACCAGCTCAAGGAAGGGATCGGCCTGCGTTCCTACGCCCAGCGTGATCCGCTGATCGAGTTCAAGAAGGAAGGTTTCGCCATGTTCGAGGCGATGTACTCCTCGATTTATCAGGAAGTCGCTGAGCTGATTTTTAAATTGCAGCCGGTGGAACGCCAGGTCAGCATGAAGGGGGTCTTCGAAGACCTCCCGCAACATTTCGAGCACGACGATATCCAGGGGATGGGCGATGTCGCCCGCAACGTCGGGCAGCCGCCGGACGCGCCGCAAACCGGTTCGTCGGCACTTGGCCCCCGGGAATCCCAACCCAAATCGGTCCCCGTGACCAACCAGGGGCCCAAGGTCGGACGCAATGACCCCTGCCCGTGCGGCAGCGGTAAAAAATACAAGAGATGCTGCGGTCAATAGTTGCCCCACCGCGCGGCATCGCAGTCTTCGGCCTTCTCTTAATCCTTGGAACCCTTTACAAACTCTTCGGTTTTCTCCGTTACGACTATTACATCTTTATGTTCCAGCAGTTGCCGGTAGGCAGCATTAACGATCGGTACATCATCTCCATCGCCTATCGCGTCGTGGGTTTGATCACGGCCGGCGGTCTGCTGTTGCGGTGTGAATGGGCACGGCAGCTGTTTATCTGTCTGTGTGTCTTTACGCTGTTGACACTCTACTGGAAACATCCCCGGGACGTCTTTCACAATATCGCGATTTATCAGGAATATACGTCCGGGATCAATGCCTTGCCTGCCGGCACGGTTATCGAAATGGCGTATCCGATTTATCCGGAGGATCTCGGCAATTATCGGTTGCAACGGCCGCTGATCCCGTTTTGGTCGCGGGTGGTGCATTCGCTCGTCGATCTGGTCTTTTGCGGATCGGCCGTCTACTACTTTACGCGGCGCCATGTCGGCGCGGCCTTTAAGGAGGGGAAGGGATGAGCCGGCCGGCGTGGACGACCGTGCGGGCCTTTTTCTTTTTTTGCAATGCGGTCTTCGCGTTTTGTGCCGCGTTGTTTATCCATGAGCTCGGGCATGCTTTGTTTATCAAAGCCGTTCACGGCTACTTTCCCAAGATTTCGATGAACCCGCTGGCCGGAGGCCATGTCAGTTACTACGCCGACCCGTCGACGTTTGCGCAACAATTGTGGATCTCCTCCGGCGGGATCCTGCTCGGCAGTGTTGCCGGAGTTGTCTGCGCGGTGATCGGATTGGGCCTTTTGCAGACCGTGTGGGCGGCACCGGTGATCCTGTTTGGAATAGTGTCTTTATGTATCAATTCTTTGATGCTGACCGCCGGGTACTTTTTGTTTCCGACCGGTGACATCCACCGCATGGTGGACCTGGGTTTTCCGGTGTGGCTGGCCGTAGTTTGCGGGGTAAGCGGACTGTTTGCCGGAGGCTATCTCATGCTGCTCGCCTTGCCGTACTTCGGATTGGACCGCGATTCGACCTTGATGGAAAAGTATATTGTGCTGGGTAGCGGGGTGGCCCTTTACGGGGGCTTGGTACTTGGCGTCACCATCCTGTTGGAAGATGCCCACCATTTGCAGCAGAGGATTAAGTACGTCACTACGATGATATTGGTGCTGGTAGTAGGATTACACGTTATTGAACAAGCGGCGCCGCTCCTGCCCCGAACGCGGACGTCACAGCATCAGGTCCGGGGCGTCCATCTCGTTTTCAGCGCGGTGCTGGCGCTCGGCGCGTTCTGGTTGACGAGCCGTTAAATTAATTACGACAAATATGGGACAACACCTCAAAAATTTCGGACTGTGTTTCCTGACGGCCTTGCTGATCACGATGTCCTTCCCGCGGTTGTCGCTGTGGCCGTTGGCGTGGATCGCGCTGATTCCCTTCCTGCGCGCCCTTGACGGAAAAACACCGGCGCAGGGGTTTCGCATCGGTTACTGCTGCGGCTTTCTGACATTTTACGGAACGTTGTACTGGATCCTGTGGGTGACGGAATGGTTTTCGGTGATCGCGGCGATCGGTGTCTTCACGCTGTACCTTTATCTGTCGCTGTATTATGCCGTTTTCGGCTGGGTGTATTGCCGGACCGAACGCGATGAGCCGCTGTTGCGCCTGTTTGTGTTGCCGGCGGTGTGGGTGGTCCTGGAGTGGTTGCGGGGCTGGCTCTTTTCCGGTTTCGACTGGATCAGCCTCGGCCATTCGCAGTGGCGTAATCTTCTCAGCATCCAGATCGCCGACGTGACCGGCGTCGCCGGGATTTCGTTTCTGATTGTCATGACCAACGTCTTTCTTCACGAGCGCCGTTTCGCCAAACGTTATGTCGGTTACGGTTTGTACGTCACGCTGTTCGCGATGTTCATGGCCGCTCATCTGGCCTACGGGATAATCCGGTGGACCGAACCGCTTCCCGAGGAGACGTGGAAGGTCGGGATCGCTCAGGGGAACATCGAACAGGATAAAAAGTGGCAGGAATTTGCCTGGCCGATGATCATGAACAACTATCACGGTCTGACCGAGCAACTGGCGGCAAGCGGGCCGGACATGATCATCTGGCCGGAGACCTCGTTTCCCGGTATTCTCGGGGAAGACGACGAGCTTTTTGCCAAGGTGGAGCGCTTGGCTTTTCAGGTGCGCACGCCGCTGCTGGTAGGTGCCATCGAAAAGCGCGTCGAGGATTACTACAACACCGTTTTTATTGTCGGGCCGGACCAAGTGGTCCATCAGCAGTACGACAAGATCCATCTCGTGCCCTTCGGCGAATTTTTGCCCGGGCGCCGGTTTCTCGGGCCGCTGGCCGATATCGTTCCGATCGCGGATTTTACGCCGGGCCGCGAGCCCACGGTCTTCCGTTATGAAGGGCAGCCGCCGTTCAGTGTCCTGATTTGTTTCGAAGATACCGTATCGCGGGTGGCCCGTCCGTTTGTGCAGCGCGGGGCCCGGGTTTTGGTGAATATGACCAATGACGCGTGGTTCAAGGACACCAAGGCCGCGACCCTGCACATGAGTACGGCGTTGTTCAGGGCCGTGGAAAATCGACGCAGCCTGGTCCGGGCGACCAATACCGGGGTCAGCGCCGCGATCGATCCGCGCGGTCGCCTTCTGCGCTATGTGAAGGATGAGCAAGGCCGGACGATCGAGGTCCGGGGGGCCATGACGGTCGAGGTGCCCCTGAGCGACCGTCGGACGTTTTATACAAAATTCGGCAACGTGTTTGTTTTCTTATGCTTATTGTTTATCCTGTGGACAATTTGGGCCAAAAAGACTAAAATAGGCTTTCTTAACCAAAACGATTCACTATAATAAAAAATGAGGAGTTTCCCCGACATGAACAAACCGTCTGTGGGTGCAACAATTTTGTGGTGGCTGGAGACCATCGTCTCGATCCGTGTCCTGTTATTCACGGTGCCGGTCATGATCAATCGACAGATGTCCGCGGCTCAGCCGGGATCGGGTGGAGAGGACGGATTTATCGTGATGATTACGGTGGCCGCGGCGTTGTACCTGTTTACCGGGCTGGCCTCGATTCTCGGCCACAAACTTCGCCAGCTGTTTCATTACTTGGCTGCAGGCGTGGTGCTGGTAATGACCGTCGGTCTGGCTATGAAGTCCGGCGGTTTTCAAGCCGGTTATCTCGTGCCGTCAGTCATCGCGATCGTATTCACCGCCCTGGCCTTTGTCCTGACCAAGAACGTACAAACTCAATAGTCGATAGGGAGCGCTTATTGGTGACCATGACGAAACGGTTTGAAGCGATCAGGATTATCGGTTTTCTGCTGGCCCTGCTTTACGTTACCTCACTCGCCTTTTACGCGCTTTATATCCCCGTCGTCTCTTTTCGTCTCCACGCCGCGCTGCTGATGGTGCTGTTGGCGGTCCTTTTCGTGGCGACGCTGGGCATCTACGGACGCCGCCGGCCGGCGCGTTATGTGCTGATCGGCGGCAATGTCTTGCTGGGGGCCTACACCCTCGGTCTCGCCTTTGTGTACCCCCGGGTGGTTTCCTGGTGGTTCGCTGTCGGTGCCCTGGCGTTCGGCGTTTATTTTTGCAGCCGGGACGTGCGGGCGTATTTCGGCACGCCGGTCCGTAAGGGACGCAGCATTCTGGTCATCGACGACGATGAGATTTTGATCCGTACGGTGCGTACGATCCTCACCGCCCACGGATACACGGTGGCCGCCGCGCACAAAGGGGAAGACGGCCTGCATATCGCCAAGCACCAGCGGCCGGACCTGATCCTGCTCGACGTGATCCTGCCCGGCATCAAAGGGCGCGAGGTTTGCCGCCGGTTAAAGACGGACAAACTGACCAAACACATTCCCGTGATTTTTCTGACCGCCAAAGATTCCCAGGACGATATTGAAGCCGAGATGCAGGCCGGCGGCGAGGCCCATCTGACCAAACCGGTAAACCGGGAAAGTCTGCTGGTGACGGTTCAAGGGGTCATCAAGGGGTGATCGGCGCAGTCAACAACTGACGGTTAATGCACCATGTCCAAAGACAAGAATAAAAAACTGACGCGCAAAATCACGCGCGGGGCGTTTCTTAGCTTCTACTGGCTGATGCGGCATCTGCCGTACAATTTGGTAATCGGTATTGCCGGTGTGACGATGTCAATCGCCTATCCGTTCCTGATCCGACTGCGCCGGACCGCCAAGGAAAGCCTGACGATCGCCTTCGGTCAGGACAAGACGCCCGTTCAGATCGCCGCGATCCAAAAGAAGTGTTTTCGCAGCATGGGTTACGGTATGGTTGAAATGCTTCACTATCTGACCCATCCGGAAAACGTCTCGGCGATGGTTTACATGGAAGGCCGGGAACATCTCGACGAAGCATTGAAGCGGGGTAAAGGCGCCATCGTGACCGTCGCGCACTTCGGCAATTTTCCGTTGATGATGTTTTATTGTGCTTTGCAGGGTTATAAGGTCAGTTCCATCATCCGGCCGTCGCGCGACCCCAAGATGGAGGAAATTCTGCTCAATTTGCGGACGGCTTCGGGGTTGAACACCATCTACGCGCAACCGCGCCGGAAATGCGTGAACGAATGTCTGGAAGTCCTGCGGAACAACGAGATTTTATTCGTTCCGCTCGACCAGCACTCGGGGACGGCCGGTTCGGTGCTCGTCGATTTCTTCGGCCGCCCGGCGGCGACCGCCACCGGGCCGATCGTGTTGGCCAAACGGACCGGAGCGGCGATCCTCAGCATGTTTATCGTCCGCCGCGAAAACAGGATGCAGCGGGTCTTTGTCGAACCGCCGATGAAACTCATCGACGATCCGGATAATGATAAAATGCTGCAAGCGAACGTCCAGCATATTACCGACACCATCGAACGCGTCGTGCGCGAATATCCGCATGAGTGGGGGTGGATGCACCGCCGCTGGAAAATCAATCCGGACACACATAACTGGGCCAAAAAGAAGAGGGTGCAATCGACATGACTGAAAAGCAGGAAGACGCACAAAAGAAAGGCAACGACGCCGGAGAACAAAAACGCTTTGTCAAATTTATCGGCGGCTGTTTTCTGGTGGTGGCCGGCATTACGATGATCTTATTGTGGTTCGATGACCTGGCCGTTATTCTCCGCGGCAGCATCGGATTCATCACGGCCCTGGGCGGTTTACTGTTGCTGTATTCCCTGAAAGAGTAATTTATACCGTCATTTTCAATAGCGGGCCGGGATGTACTGGTTACAATTTATTTTCAGTTCAATCATCATCATCATGGCCGGTGTGCACCTGACCCATCAGGCCGACCGGCTCAGCGAACAGATGAATTTGGGCAAGGCGTGGGTCGGGATCCTGCTGCTGGGATTGATCACTTCTTTGCCGGAGGCGATCACCTGCGTGGTCGCGGTCGGCTCCTTGAACGCCGACGACTTGGCGGTCGGAAATCTGCTGGGCAGCAACAATTTCAATCCCATGCTGATCGTGCTGATGGACCTGGTGTTCCGCGATCAATCCGTCACCAACGCGATCCAGCCGCTCAAGTCTATCCGGACGTCCTGCTGGTACATTCTGCTGCTGACGATTATCGTCATTCTGGAAATTCTTTTTCCCAATACGCCGCATGTCGGACCGCTGAGTTTCGGCGGAGTGATCCTGGTTTTCGTCTATATTACGGGCATGCACCGCATCAGCGTACTCAGCGCAGGCGAACACAGCGCCGCCGGACGGCCTGTGGTAGAAGATAGCCAAAAAGGTTCTTTAACGAAAACTTGGATTAATGTTATCATAAGCGCGGCCGTGGTGGTGGCGGCGGCGATGGTGCTGGCTAATTCCGCCGATGTCATCGCGGAAAAGACCGGTCTGGGCCGCACGTTCGTGGGCAGCATCTTTGTGGCGATTGTCACCTCGCTGCCCGAAATGGTGGTCACGCTGTCGGCCCTGAAGATGGGGTCGCTCGATCTCGCCGTCGGCAATGTGTTCGGCAGCAACATGACCAATCTGTCGTTTATCTTTTTGTGCAGTCTGGTCAATCCGGAAGGGCCGGTGCTGAACGATGTGGCGCCGACCCATGTGCTGACCGCCGTGGTCAGTATGCTGCTGGTCATCATCGCGATGACGGGCATCGCGAAAAAGGGGAAGCCGCGTTTCGGTCCGCTGGGCTGGGACACATGGCTGATGACCACGGTTTTTTTGGCCGGGTCATACTGGTTATATCTGCTGAGGTAAGGGGGAGGACATTATGCTGCAGAAAATGCGCAACTATTTCATCTCGGGGATGATCATCTTTCTGCCGTTGACCCTGACCGTTGTCCTGATCATCTGGGGTCTGACCTCGCTCGACGCGTGGCTCGGTAACGTCCTGCAGCCGATCATCGCGGACCGTTACGGTGAGGATTTTTATTTCACCGGCGTGTACCGCGTCGCTTTTCACACCCTGTGTGTCGTTCTGCTGATCTATATTATTATCCTGATCGGTATGTTCGCCCGCAATTTCGTCGGGCAGAAGGTTTACGACATTTTCGAGCAGATGCTGGTCAAGCTGCCTTTTTTCCGTCAGCTTTATCCCGCTTTTAAGGAAATCGCCATTTTCCTATTCTCACGCGAAAGGATGGTGTCTTTCAAGCAGGTGGTGATGCTCGAGTACCCCCGTAAAGGGATTTATTCCGTCGGTTTTCTGACAAACGACGCCCCGCCGCAGGTTAAGGACGTCATTAAGAAAGATTTGTGCAACGTGTTTATCTCGACGTCGCCCAGTCCGTTGACCGGGTTTACGGTGATTATTCCGCGTAAAGAGCTGGTCTTTCTCGACGTATCCATCGAAGCCGCCTTCAAGTTTATTCTGTCGGGCGGCGTTGTTAATCCGCAGGCCATCGAACGCCGGTCATCTTAGTACTTACCCGCCATGTCACAAGTCAAATTGTTCATATTCGATCTCGACGGGACTCTCGTCGACGCGTACCGGGCGGTGGCGGCAAGCATCAATCATGCCTTGAAGGCGATGGGCTATGCCGAACTCACCGATGAGCAGGTCAAGCGCAGCGTCGGCTGGGGCGAACGGATCCTGATCGCCCAGCACGTGCGCGCCGAGGACATCGACAAGACGCTGTCCATTTACCGGCAGCACCATCGCGCGGCGCTGAAAACCGGCGTGCGCTATCTGCCCGGCGCCAAGGAAACCCTTCAACGCCTGCGTGACGCCGGCCGCTCCACCGCCATTGCCACCAACCGGCCCACCCGTTTCACACACATCATCCTCAAACAGTTGGAGGCCGCGGATTACTTCGATTACGTCTTGTGCGGCGACAAGGTCGCCAACCCCAAGCCGGCTGGGGATATGCTTGAACTGATCTTGGCCAAGCTCCAAATCAGCCCCGCGGAGGCCGTTTACGTCGGCGATATGGCCATTGACGTGGAAGCGGGAAACGCCGCGGGAGTTCGGACCGTGGCGGTGACCACCGGATCGCACCGGCGGGAGGATATCGAACCGGCCGGACCGTACGCGGTGATCGGTCATCTGCGGGAGCTGGAGGATGCCGTCCGCCCGCCCGCCCGGAATAAATAGGTTGAATTCCTGCCCGATTTTAGTTATAAATATATCTTTCATATAGTTGGATCAGAGGCTTCGGTTGCGATTACCGGAATCTTTCGGCGAAATTTCCCAAGATTTTGCTAAAAAAAAGGACGAATTGAGGATACTATTATGAGTAAGAAAAAAAGACGCGGTAAGCTCAACTGGCGCAGCAAGAAGGCCAACCACGGCCGCAAGCCCTGCAAAGGATAAGATTTACGTATTTTAAAAGACGCTGGACACGGATCCGTTCAGAGTCTCCCCATTTTTCCTAAAACAGTAAGGAGTGTAGCCATGCTCGGTTTCTTTACACTGGTCCCCATCTGCGCGGTAATCGCGCTCGGTTTCGCTTTGTTCCTCACGCTGAAGATTCTAAAGGCGGATGAAGGGAACGAAAAAATGGTGGAAATCGCCCAGGCGGTCAGGGAGGGCGCCGCGGCTTACCTCAAGCGCCAGTACAAGGTATCGGGCATCTTCTTTCTGGTTGTCTTTTGCCTGCTGATGCTGCTGGCGTTTCAGGGCTACCTCGTTATCTTTGTCCCGTTCGCGTTTTTGACCGGGGGGTTGTTCTCGGCCTTGGCCGGTTTCTGCGGGATGAAGATCGCCACGCTCTCCAGTGCGCGCACCGCCAATGCCTGCCAGTACTCCCTGAACCAGGGGTTGCGTCTCGCCTTTTCATCCGGTTCGGTGATGGGATTCATCGTCGTCGGGCTCGGACTTCTCGATTTGAGTTTTTGGTTTTGCAGCCTCGACTGGTACTACTCCCACCATCTGGTCCCCGACGGAATGGACAAAATTACCGCCACGACCAGCACCATGCTGACCTTCGGTATGGGTGCCAGCTTTCAGGCCCTGTTCGCGCGGGTCGGCGGGGGGATTTTTACCAAGGCCGCCGACGTGGGCGCCGATTTGGTCGGGAAGGTAGAGGCCGGGATTCCCGAGGACGACCCGCGTAACCCCGCGGTCATTGCGGACAATGTCGGCGATAACGTCGGGGACGTGGCCGGGATGGGCGCGGATCTTTACGAATCGTATGTCGGGTCGATCGTGGCCACGGCCGCCTTGGGCGTCGCTGCCGGGCTCGGTGTCAACGGGGTCACGGTGCCGATGATGATGGCGGGTGTCGGGATCATCGCTTCGATTATCGGGATGAATTTTGTCAGTACCAAGGAAGACGCCACCCAGAAAGCATTGCTTAGTGCCCTGCGCAAAGGGATTTTTATCGCCTCCGGAGTCGTCGTTGCCGCCGCTTATGTGATTATCCGTGTACTGCTCGGCCCGGAGTATGTGGGGATCGCTTGGGCCGTGATCACCGGTCTGGCCGCCGGGATATTGATCGGGCTTTGTACGGAATATTACACGTCCGCGCACTATAAACCGACCCAGCACATCGCGGACACCGCACTCACCGGACCGGCCACGCTGATTATCGAAGGATTATCGGTGGGGATGCAGTCCACGGCCTTTCCGATGGTGATCATCGCGTTGGCCACCATCGCGGCCTTCGGTTTGGCGGGCGGATTCGAGAATTTCAGCCTGGGCTTGTACGGAATCGGAATTGCGGCGGTGGGGATGTTGAGTACGCTGGGCATCACGCTCGCCACCGACGCCTACGGTCCGGTCGCCGACAATGCCGGCGGCAATGCCGAGATGGCCGGATTGGATCCCAAGGTCCGGGAACGGACCGACGCACTTGATTCGCTGGGCAACACCACCGCCGCCACCGGCAAGGGCTTTGCCATCGGATCGGCGGCGCTTACGGCCCTGGCGCTGATCGCCGCCTTCAAGGAAAAGGTCGTTCTCGAAGGCGCGGTGATGGACCTCGATCTGATGGACCCGCTGGTTCTGGTGGGGCTGTTTGTCGGGGCGATGATGCCGTATCTGTTTTCGTCACTGACGATGAGCGCGGTCGGCCGCGCGGGGAGTGAGGTCGTGGTTGAGGTCCGGCGTCAGTTCAAAGAAATCGCCGGGATAATGGAAGGCACGGCCAAACCGGATTACGCCCGTTGCGTCGATATCGTGACCACCTCGGCGCTCAAGGAAATGCGGGTCCCCGCCGTAATCGCCATCGTCACCCCGGTGGCCATCGGCTTTCTCTTCGGGATCAACAGCGTCGGAGGTCTCCTGATCGGGGCCACGGCCTCGGGATTCCTGCTGGCGGTCATGATGGCCAATTCCGGCGGCGCCTGGGACAATGCCAAGAAGTATATCGAAGAGGGGAATCACGGCGGCAAGGGTTCCAACGCCCACAAGGCCGGCGTGGTCGGCGATACCGTCGGTGATCCGTTCAAAGACACCTCCGGACCGAGTATCAATATCCTGATCAAGCTGATGTCCATGGTTTCCATCGTCTTTGCCGCCATCATCGTGGACAAATCCCTGTTCTGATCCGCGTGAGATGAACCCGGGCACCGCAACCCCTTTCATTGCGTTTCGAACATCAGCCGCGGCCGGATTTCATTAATGCGATTCCTGTCTCAAAAAACATCCGTCGCCTACGCCACCCTCCTCGTCACCAGCTTTATCATCCTGATCCTGCAGATTATCCTGGCGTCCTATCTGCGCGCCTATCTCAAACTTCCTTTTTTATCCGTGTCGTTCGCTTTTCTGGGATTGAGCTCCGCCGGCCTGGTCGCGTACTACTATTTCCGTGACCTCACGCTCAAGCAGCTGCTTTTTAAGGTGCAGGCGTTGTTGCAGGTCTTCGGCATTCTGCTGATCTTTTACTTCTGCTATTTCTTTCAGAACACCATTCAATCCCAAATCAATCCCCTGGTAAATCTGGTGCTGCAGGACCAGATCCCGACGGACCAGGACGTGCGCAGCTTCTTCGCCGCCGTTTACAAACTGTCCTTTTCCAACGGGCTTTACTTCTCGCTGTGCTTTTTCGTGGTGGGCCTGATCTTTTCGCTGATCTACAAGTTCTTCAGTGAGGAGGCGGCCAAGCTGTATTTTTACGATCTGTGCGGGGCGACGCTGGGTTGCGTGCTGGGCAGTTATTTGCTCAATGTCGTTGAAATCAGTACGATCCCCATTCTGATCGCGCTGATCGCCTTTATCTTCGCGCTGCTGATCAATCTGCGCGGGGAAGGGGGCCGGCTGGGCGTGATGTCCTCCGCCATATGCGCGTTGCTGGCGGGCGGATTGTTGTTATCCAACACGGTGTCCGACGCCTTTCATGTCCGCATCGAGAATGAAGTGTGGTCGGAATGGAACGCCTACTCGCGCGTGACACTGGTCAAGAAGGGCTTCGACGAGAAAAGCGGCGAGATGGAGTACAAATTCATGCTGGACAACGGAGCCGGCATCGCCCACGTGGTGAAGTTTAAACCGGATGATCCTTACCGCCTCAAACCGTTTGAGGAATTTTCCGCCGCGACACTGGCGTTTCTCAAAGGCACACCGGACGACATGCTCGTGCTGTGTGCGGGCGCGGGCAACGACATGGTCGAGTCCTACAGCTATTCCCGCGGCCGGACAGATATCACCGGGATCGAGCTCAATCCCCTGATCGTCAAAAAAGCCCGGAGCACCGAAGAGTTTCACCTGAAAGAGTTTTTCGAACGCGACGGCGTCCACATGATCGTGGCCGAGGGCAGGACCTTTCTGGAGGCGACGGACCGCAAGTATAGCGTGGTGCTGTATTCCTGGGCCGGGTCGCCGCGCAACACATACTTGGGCATCACGGCCAATACTTCGCAGTTCCTTTACACCCGGGAGGCCTTCCTGCGCGTGCTGAATATCCTGAAAGACGACGGCTACATCGGGATTGTTAACGGCAATAAACTGAAGCTTTTAGGTTCCTTTAAAAAATCGTTCGCCGCGCTGGGGGTCGATGATATCTCCGCGCATGTCGTGCTGGTGGCCCCGCGGGACATCGTCGAAGCGGGTATCCGATCGAACATGCTCGCGCCCGTGGACAATGCCCGGCTTTTGGTCAAACGGACCCCGTTTACCGCACAGGAGGTGCGGCTCATTCAAAGCAACGCCGGGAAAATGGATTACCTGCTGGTCTACGCGCCGCACACCGACGGCCTGGACCTGCATTCCAACAGCCTGGAGGCGGCCAAGCTCATCCGGACCGTTACTGCGGCCAGGGACGTGCGCGCGGTATTGACCGACCTCAGCAACCGGCAGCTGGCCGATTACCGTCCCATCAGCGACGACAAACCGTTTCTCGACAACTATTACCATTTGCCGTCCCTGCTGAGTATCGGGTTCTGGAAGGACTATTTCGCCGGGAATTCACAGTTGGCGTTCAGTCACCACCTGTTGCATTTCTACAACTTCGCTTTTGTGTTGGTCCTGATCCTCGCCGGAGCGTTAATGTTAGGGGCTACGTTGCTGATCAAGCGCCGGGAGGTCCGGATCCGCCGCGATCTGCCGTGGCTGTACTTCTTTTCCTGCCTCGGCCTCGCGTTCATGTTTGTGGAAATCAGTTTTCTGTACCAGTTTATCCTCTATCTGGGGAATCCGATCTATTCCTTCTCGGTGATCCTGGCCGGGGTTCTGTTCTCGCTCGGCCTGGGATCGCTGGCCTCGGACAAACTTTGCGGCTCCCGGCGCCTGAATCTGCGCACGATCGCGATACTCTGCGCCGGGATCCTGGTGGCGGGATACGTTTACATCCCATGGGTCATCACCAGGACCCTGGGTATGGGGCTGGCCTGGCGGATTCTACTGGCGTTCGTCATCATTCTCCCTACCGGCTTCATTTTGGGCATGATG
Source organism: Candidatus Omnitrophota bacterium (assembly GCA_020429915.1). Taxonomy (GTDB): domain Bacteria; phylum Omnitrophota; class Gorgyraeia; order Zapsychrales; family Zapsychraceae; genus JAGOSC01. The sequence continues at coordinate 20,692 of JAGQKV010000010.1, forward strand.
TTTCCCCAGGGGATCAAGCTGGTCGGGCGGATCAACCGGAATTTGCTGCCGCTGGCGTGGGGACTGAACGGCTATTTGAGCGTCATCGGCAGCGCGCTCAGCATCTACCTGGCGCCGATCGTCGGTTTCAGCGGACTTTCGCTTATCGGGGCGGCCCTGTATGTCACGCTGGTCCTGATTCCGTTGGGTATGCCCGAGGAGGGATAGCGCGGCTGCTCTCCGTCGGCCGCAGGCACGCCGAACCTTCCAATTTTTCCGAAATTCCATCGACAAGTCCGTCAATCCTCGTTAGAATACCTTCATAACTTTTCCGACAACATTCCTGCCGTTACACAAACTGTAACCGTATGTCTCAACCTCGATTAAGCGAAGCGCATCATCCCCGCCCGCAATGGCGGTCGCGGATGGGTTTTATTTTGGCGGCCATCGGTTCGGCCGTCGGTTTGGGTAATATCTGGCGCTTTTCCTATCTGTGTTACGAGAACGGCGGCGGCGCGTTTCTCATTCCATATTTTACGGCTTTGTTTGTCGTCGGGATCCCGCTGATGATCCTTGAGCTCGGTATCGGTCACCGCATGCGCGGGTCCGCCCCGATGGCGATGGCCACCGTCAACCGCCGCTGGGAATGGCTGGGCTGGTTCGCGGTGTTGATCGTCATGTACGGGATCATGCTGTATTACTCAACGGTGATCGCCTGGTGTCTGAACTACGTGTTCTTTTCCTTCAATCTGGCTTGGGGCGACGACCCCAACAGTTATTTCTTTAAAGAGTTTTTGCAGATGGCGGAGAAGCCCTTCGACATGGGCGACGTCCGCATGCCGATCCTCACGTCGCTGGCGGCCATCTGGTTTTTTTCCTGGCTGATCGTGTTCTTCGGGATCCAGAAGGGCGTGGAGCTGGCCAACAAGATCTTTATGCCGTTGCTGCTGTCGCTGATCCTCATCCTGGTCTTCTGGAGCGTGAGCCTGGAGGGGGCAGGTAAAGGGATCGCGGTTTACCTCAAACCCGACTTCAGCAAGCTCGGCCAGCGCAAGATCTGGATCGACGCCTTTTCGCAGATCTTCTTCACGTTGTCGCTGGGTTTCGGGATCATGATCGCCTACGCGTCGTATCTTCCCAAGAAGGTGGATATCGTCAAGGACGCGCTGATCATCAGTCTGGGCAATTCGGCGTTTTCGTTCATCGCCGGGTTTGCCGTTTTCGGCACGCTCGGGTATATGTCGCACGCCACGAATCAGCCGATTACCGAGGTCGTCAGCGAGACGATTGGACTGGCCTTTGTGTCGTACCCCAAGGCCATCAGCCTGATGCCGGCCTTTTCCAACGTCTTCGGCGTCGTCTTTTTCGCAATGTTGGTAATTGCCGGGCTATCGAGCGGGATCTCCATTCTGGAGGCCTTCAGCTCGGCGCTGATCGACAAATTCGGATATAACCGCGGCGGCGTGGTGACCTTTGTCTGCATCACCGGCCTGGCCGGCAGTGTGGTCTTTACCACCAAAAGCGGGCTGATCTGGCTGGACATCGCCGATCACTTTATTACGCACTACGGATTGATGATTATCGGTATTCTGCAATGTATTGTGGTGGCGTGGATTTACAAGGCCAGCAAGCTGCGCAAGCATATTAACAGCGTGGCGCCGCCCTTGTTGTCGTCGATTTGGGACACCTGCGTGATGTACGTGACCCCGCTGGTGCTGACCGCGCTGATCGTCAACGATTTGATCACCGAACTCAAGGCCCCGTACGGCGGGTACGACCTGTCCGGGGTCCTGTTGATCGGTCCTGTCTGGATGGTGGTCATCTTGATCGCCTCCTTGTTCATTTCGAACTATCCCTGGAAGAAAGAGCTCCAGGACAATCATCATTAAGAGGTGCCGGGCGCAGGAAGTAAGGAGAAGGCCTTATGAATCGTTACCGATTTCTCCGTTCCAACTTTTGGCCCGCGCATAGTCATTAAACTAAGGGAGTGTTGTCGTGATTCACAAGATTCTAAACCGAATTCCGTTCTTTAAAAAATTGTTGATGCTGCCTATTCTGGCCTCGTTGAGTGGGTGTGTGTACCTGGTCGTCGGGGGGATCGGCGCTTTGGGCGGCTATGTGGTCAGTCCCGACACGGTGGAGGGGATCGCCAAGACCGAGTCCGATACGGTCTGGGAAACGGCCCTGGAAGTCGTGTCCATTCTGGGGATGGTCACTGAGTCGTCCCGGGACGCGGGGATTATCCTGGTGAACGTCGAGAAGGCCCATGTCCGCATCACCATTGAAGCGCTGACCGACCATCAAACCCGGATCAGCGTCAAGGCCCGCCGTTACAATTTCCCGCGTATTTCCACCGCACAGAACGTCTTTGTGAAGATTATGTCGGAGCTTACCGAGTAAGCGCCTTATGTGTACTGAAAGAGGCCTTGGGCGATATGCGAATTTTCCCCGAAAGACGTAGGTACTCCGGCGGACGTTTAATTTTATTGACAACGGGGAGGCCGTTGGTTACAATGACCATCAATTCCGACCTGCCTGAAACCGATATTTCTTGCCGAGATAGCTCAGTTGGTAGAGCAGAGGCCTGAAAAGCCTTGTGTCCCCAGTTCAACTCTGGGTCTCGGCACCATTTTTATGAAGCAATAAGATACATAACCTATTCTGAAAGAAGAGCTTGGGCTAGAAAAGCCCCCCAGAAATCCTGGGGGGCTTTTTTTATGAATTGGTACAATTTGATACCAATTATCATGATTTTTAGCACACTTTTAGCATACATCAAATCGACTTAAAGCGGGGTATAGTATCAAAATTCGGGCGGTATTGGCGGTTTTTGAGCGTGGCTATCACATTTGCGTTATAGTTTCAAGGGCCCGAACCTTGAAGGGAGGCTCATGTCTAACTTCGTCATAAACAACAAGAATATTAAATTCTTATTCTCTATATCGCAATGCCTGCGATTAACTTCCCAATTAATAACCATATAAGTATGCCAAGAAACATACAGAAATAGGAAATATTCTTTTCTAAGAATAATGGTAAAGCAATTAAAGAAACTGGAACAATACTTAGGACAAGAAAAACAATAATTTCGTTAGTAAAACTATATGCTGAATTCAACCACTAAGTG
>JAGQKV010000011.1:0-100743 GCA_020429915.1 Candidatus Omnitrophota bacterium
CCCACATCGCCGAGGCCATTCAGTATCGGGCACTGGACCGGGCGTGGTGGTAGGTGAAGGCCCTGTTAGATCGAACCCGGAATCCCGGGGGCATGATTATTGCAATGGACCGATTTCTCTTTCGTACTTAGTTACTACCTGCTCTACAATGAACTGCCCCCATTCCTGACCTAAATGGTAAGACTCCGCTGAAACCTGTCCCTGAACGCCCAATAACTTTCTGCCGACCGGCGTATCATAAAACTTGAGTATGGCTTGAATATCGGCCGATGTTAAATATTTTTGATAAATAGGAATAATCTTGTCGATCAATTCCGCCGTGTTGATGTCATTTCGTACTTCCTGCCAGAAACGGGGCGGGGCATCCGGCAACATGGCTTTGAGTTCGGGCATCAACTCATCGACCAGCTCCTCACCCAGCCCTCCCATACCGCTGATCTCCATCAATTGAATGACTTCCTCCGGAGAAGCGTCTTGCGCGAAGACCGGAGGCGCAAAGGTCAGTACGGTTATCAAAATTGTTCCCACGATTACTTTTGACATGTTCTCTCCTTTTTTTCATACATACGACATTACGGCGCTTTGTATTTCGGTCGCCGGATTAAATCTCCAATGGTCTGTAGTCCACGTTACGGGTCTTGCGGTCCGACTGATTGATGCGGACCTTGGGCAGCGGGAAGATCATCTGTCCCCCGCGATCGAGAAAGGCCGCCTCTTTCTTTATGATCGCACTCTCGAAATGCCACGGCAGAATCAACAAATATTCGGGGTGGATTTGTTCGAGGGCTTCCTCGTTGATAATGGGAATGCCGGTCCCCGGCGTGTAGCAGTCGAACTTATCCGCGTTAATCTCCAGAATGGCCGGGATATCCGTGGGGCTCAAATCGCAATATTGCAGCAGGACATTTCCCTTTGTCGAGGCTCCATAGCCGAGGACCGTGGCCCCATGACACCGGAGACTCTTAATCATCGTGATCAACTGCCGGCGATGTTCGCGTACCGCATCTTCAAAGTCGGCGAACGGCTGCAGGGTTTCAAACTGTCGCAGCCCTTCACGGCAAAGAATTCGCTCGACGAGCAGCGCGGCCCCGGCATGCGATGAATCGTCCCGTGCGAAGATAACGCCGAAGCTTCCGCCATTCACATCATTGAATATGACATCCACAATCTTCAGCCCCGCCCGATCCGCCATCCACTTGATTTGTTTCATCCGGTAATACTCGAGATGCTCGTGGCAGATCGTGTCGTAAGCGGTACGGTCGATCATGCTCGGCATGTAGCTCTGTTCGATCAGCCACAGCCCCTCTTGATGAAGCAAATCCCGGACGTCGCACATGAACTCAACGGGATTCTCCAAATCATAAAACATCGACAACGCCGTGACAAGCTTGGCCTTGCCCCCCGACAGGCAGGCCCGCACTGTATCCGGATTGAAAAAATCAGGGATGACTGTAATATCGTCACGGTAAAACTCACGGAACTTGCCGGCCGTGGGATCGATGCCGATCAGTCGGTATCGCCCTTCTTCAAAATTGCCCAGCAGAGTGCCGTCGTTGCTGCCGATATCGATCACGGCATCTCCATCGCGCAGATCGACCCGCCGCCGCAGATCCGCGACCGTCCGCACCAAATGTTCGGTCATTGCGGGGTTGAGACCCGACCGGTATCCGTACCGTTCACCGTAAATATAATGCGGATCAAAGGCATGCCTGAGTTGTAACAACCCGCAACACTCGGCGGAGGCGTCGTCGCATTTAACCAGTTGCAGCGGCGCGATCGGAACCTCTTCCTCCAGACGGCGCGGAAACAAGCCCGTTAAGGCCTGGCACCCCAGATCGACGACCGGTAACAGGTCCGCCGAACCGCAGATTCGGCAATGTCGGATTTCCTTGATCATAAACTCCTACCGATTGCTCAGACTCGAATAGCCGCGGACTTTTCCTGCAAACGCAAAGACGGCACGCGCGTACTGAATAAATGTCCGCCACAAGTACGGATTGCCGCGACCGAAGCGACGCTCGCCGTTGACCGCCGGAAACTGGAGCATACGGTCGGTCTCTCCGCGTACATAATAAATTAGCCGCATACAATAATCCCCGTACCCCCAAAAAATATCATCCATGGGCAAACGCTCGAGGACCGATCGGCGAATGATGAAAAAACCGTACAGGTGATCTTTGACGGGGCTGTTGAGCATTAATTGAACGAAGACATTGAAGGACCGGCTGAGGAACTGGCGCCACACGCTACTCATCCCCCCGCCCGGGTAAAACCGGGAGGCAAATGCCCCGTCGTAAACCTCCATCGCCCCCACCATAAACGGCAGGTACCGCGGCTGGTGGTTAAAATCGGAGTCCATCACCACGAGGCACTCGCCCCGCGCCTGCTCGATCCCGGCGCGAATCGAACGCCCCAACCCCATACGCCGACTCGTTTCGATCAACGTCACCGACGTGTCGCGGCGGCTTTGCAGGGCCGCGACGGTACCGTCGGAGCTTTGATCGTCGATCACAATTATCTCGTGTGCATAAGCGCTCAAAGCGGTATGGATTTCATCGATAAGCGGCAGGACATTGTCGCGTTCATTGTACGCGGGAAGAATTACGGAGACAGCGACTGACATACTAAAAGAAACTTTTTTCCTTAACGGCATGACGTTTGACCTCACGGCAAATCTCGTGCAGGTCATTTTTCTCTAGGGCCGCATAAGTCGGCAGACACAAAATGCGTTCGGACAGGGCGCGGGCGACGGGCAGCGGATGCGCCTGGTAAGGCGGCATTTGATCGAACGTGACGAAACCGGGCCGGGTCTCTATTCCGGCGGCAGCCAGGGATTTCATCACCTCGTCCCGCGTGTGTTCCGCGTTCTCGTCCAAGAGAACGGCGTTTGCCCAAAAGATGGGATGTTCACTGGGTTTGATCAGTTGGAATGAAAGTTCCCGGTATTTGTGAAAAAAGTCGCGATAGTAATCGGTTATCATACGGCGGCGGCGGCACAGAAACTCTTTCTTCTGCAGCTGCGCCCAGCCGAGGGCTGCCTGCAGATTGGTCATCCGGAAATTGTGACCGGCCACCGCGTGAAAATAGTGCCGGCCCGGTTGCATGCCGTGATTACGCAGCAACAGCATCCGTTCATAGAGATCTTCACTTTGCGTCACCACCATACCCCCCTCCCCGGCAGCCAGGGTCTTCGCCGCCTGAAAACTGAAGCATCCCACATCGCCGATGCAGCCGGCAAAAAGCCCCTGGTATTCGGAAAAAGCGGCTTCCGCGCAATCTTCGACAACTTTGACATTGTAACGGTTGGTGAGGGCCAGGATCCGGTCCATGTGGGCGATGGCACCGTAGTTATGAATAACGATGAGGGCCTTCGTCTGCGGCGTAAAAAACAACTCAATTTGGGACGGATCGAGACACCAGTCGTCGGCGCACACGTCGACAAAGACCGGCTTGGCGCCGACAGCCAAGACCATATTGGCGGCTCCGGCAAATCCGTACCCGGGGACAATAACTTCGTCCCCCGGCCCGACTTCCAGCGCCAAGAGGGCCAGCATCAGCGCGGCCGTTCCGCTGGAACAGGTCAAGGCGTGATCGGCCTGAATAGCATGAGCGAATCCTTGCTCAAACCGCCGGACAAACTCGCCGTCCGATATCCAACCCGAATCCAACGCCTGATTCACCGCCACCCGGTCGGACTCGTCGATATACGGTTTGGCCCAGGGATATTTGAATCCGGATTTTTGATCGGCATCTTTCATGAGTTTGCAAAGGCCTCTTTCACCCGTTTGCGGGTAAAATAATAGATCACAATCCCCTGAAACGTCACATCTATGAGTATCAAAAGAACCGTGGCCGTGGCGGCAATGCTGTCCAGGGAGAATTGTTGTGCCGGCTCCGGAAAAGAAGCTTGCAATCCCTCCGCGTGAATCTTTACCGCCTCAAACGGATGCTTCCAGTACACGGTCGTAATCGTAAAGATGCCGATAATTAACAACAGCTTCCGGCCCAGCTCCCGGTACATCAAGGTGAGGACCGCCGCCGTGACCCCAAGGATGCGCTGAAACCAGGAAAAACAGTAGCGGATCACGGTCAGCCAAGCCGGCAGATAGGCGTAGTTCTCAAAATACCAGGGCGTGTCTTCCAGCAAGCTGTGAATATGAAGAAATGAGCTCAGCAGGACCAGAATACACAAAATCTTGACGCCGGCCAGCCTTGTTTTAGGCATAAAACCTCGTCCCGTAATACACGTTAAATGCTCCCCATTATAGCATCAATCGGAACTTTTGATAATCGGCATAGTGCACGCCGGGATATCAGAATTTGACCAGAAACTCCAGACGCACGCCGCAGGCGATTTCATCGTCCCGGTTGCCCGCCGGGCCGGACCGGTCGCGGTCATAAATCACATGCCCGTCGAGTCGGACGATTCCCCGCCGGCCCACCGCGATTTGATAGCGCAGTCCCGTCCCGGCAGCGCGTTGGCCTCCCTCGCGGGACCCATACCGCCCTCCCAGCTCCCACACCAACTGCCGACGCTTGTTGGCGAAGAACCACTGATACCCGAGAGCGGCGCCGATCGCCTCGTTGGCCGCGTTGCTCAGGGGCGCCGGATAGCGCCCCAAGCCGACGGCTTCAAACAGGATACCGGTCCGGCTTAAGGGGCCGCCCGCGCCCGGTTCCCGCGACGCCGAGCGGAATTCGTCAAAGGCGGCGAAAGCGTTGAGGTAAACCAGATCATCCGTACCGTGCGGAGTCATCGACATCTCATTGAACAAAACCACACCCGAACGGTTATGAACGGTTTCGGTGGCGACGGGGATCGATCCCAGGACGCGCAGTGTGGAATTGATGTTACCGATGCGCTGCGTCGCTCCCAAGCCCAGATACACGCCGCTCCCGAGGGCCCGGCTGGAATAGACATAAATGGCGTCGAGCTCCACGGTACTCCGCTTCCAATCGATCTCGTTGAAGACCCCGTAAAGCATGCCGTCTGCATCGTCATTGGGCAAATTGGTACGATTCAACTCGTTCGCCCCCCACAACACCGTGGTCCGCATATTCGCGACCGTCGGGGGACGGAGGTTGATTTTGGAAATCCCCAGCGCATCGATATTATCGTTGATCAGCATGCCGTCCTGGTAGCGGATCGGTTGCCGCCCGACGGAAACATAATAGTCCAGTCCGTGTTTGTCAGCAAGATCCAGAGTGGGAAACAACTCGCCGAAGTCCCCTTCGAAAAAGAGGGTCGTAATGTCGAAGTTCAAATGATCATCGAAACCCTTGCCGTCTTCACGGACGGTTTCGGGCGCCTTGAAGGTATAGCCGGTGAACCGCCCCTCCTGATCAAAAAATCGCACACCGGCCAGGATCCGCTCGGTGGGCGTGAGATACAAATTTGCCCACAGGTCGAAGCGGTTCGTCCACTCGGCGTTCTCCTCCTCACCATCATAGAATCCCTGGACGGCCGTGCGGTAGGTGCCCCACGCCATCAGACTGGGCTGCCACACGGCGCCGGTCGGCAATTCAAATCCCTTGCTGATCGGCCCGGTCTTCAGAAAAGGATCACCGATCTCCAGGAGGGGTCGCGGACGCCGGGGATGCCCCTCAATCTGCAGCGGCAGCGGACGGTCCGAGATCCGGCTGAGGCTTTCCCCGGAGGAAGCGGTCATGTTCGCCGCCCAGGACGGGACCGCGTTTATCAATACCGCCGCGATAACCAACGACACATACCGCAAGCCTTTACTATTCAGATTCGATATTTTCATCGTGTTGACAATTCACTCACCGCGGAGACTTTACCGGGCGTCAGCGTTATGGTTTTCTGCCACAAGACCTGATGGCCGGCCACGATGGCGTCCGCCACCTCACGGGGGGACATCCCGTAGTCAAATCCCACATCCTGAATCTCATAGACCAGATTGACCGGGACCATGCCGGCAATCAGTTTGATATCGGCCCGGAAAGGCCCCTGGTAACCCCGCAACAGGCCTTTATCGATGCGATAGCTTGCCCAGTGGAATCCGTTGGGTGGAATGGTCTGCCGGTGTTTGCGGGAAGCCGCCGGCCGGCCCAACAGGAGCGTCGATTGCGTCGGCGGACGGATAAACGGCAGCGGGTCCGGGGAGTAATTGATAGCCAGCACCTGCTCCCGGTCCCCGCCGCGGAGCATGCGCGTGATAAACCGGGACTGCAAACTGTATAGTTGCTTGTCGAGAGGCAACTCGCCGTTATGTACGTAGACCGAATGCAGGTCTCGCACATCCCCGTTGGGGTCCAAGTCCCCGGATTGAAAAACCGTCCGGCCTTCGGCATCAGTCACCGTCACCTGCAGAAATACCAGTCGTTCCGCGTCGAATCCCGTCGGGACATTATGGCCCGATGTCCCGTTCCAAATCTGAACTTTAAACCGTATGCCGCCGGAGTCCGCCCGATCCACGACCACATCCCCCAACTGATAACCCACCTTCAACAATGTCAACCGGTCCTCTTCGGCCCGTTTCAGCAACAGCAAGTTTTCATTGATAATCTCGCGCGCCTCGTAGCGGTCGGCCACGTCGGCCCATCGCTCAGGAAACTCGTAGTCCGCGCCGACATTGTCCTCAAAGGCGTCTGTACCCCAGCCTTCGACATACAAAAACTGCAGCCACTCCCGCATGGTGGCAGTATCCTGAGCCGCGGGGTTGTGGGGAAAGATGCCCGGATGGACGATGGAATAGTCAGGTCCGGTGAACATGTGATTGGTTCGTTTGCGCGGCCGGGTGGGCTCGCCGCCGATGACGGCGATCGGCTCTTCGTGATAACCCGAGGGGATCCCGGGGGTCACCCCCATATGACAGTCCTGACAGGAAATACCGCGGGCTGCGGCCGGTGAAGACTTCCATTCCGAGAAGGCTTCCTCCAGCCGAAAACCGGTGAAATGGTTGACGTCGTGACAGCTGGCGCAGAATCCGGAGGTATTGATCTGGGGCATTTCGATCGCATCGGCGTGGATCGCGCGCCCCTCTTCTCCACGTACCGGATTGACATCATACTCGCCGCTTTCGATTACGCGTTTGAGTTCGCTATTGTCATGCGGACCGTATACCGGCGAGTAGATATCTCCTTTTTCGGGGGACATGCGGCCGCTGACCTTGCCGTAGGGAATCGGCCGGCGGTGGCAAACGACGCAGGTAATGCCTTCCCGCGCGACCGGATGCCGGTCCATGCCGGACATAAAAACATCTTCATTCATGTCCAACCCGACCGGTGTGTGGCAACGCATACAAAAGTCACCGTTGGTCCCGTTGGTCAGGACATTGATCTTGCCCTGCATCGCATTATTTACGGGGCTGATGACCGCGTACGCGTGAGGCGACACAGACCATTCTTTGTAGTGGATCGGATGGCAGGTTTTGCAACTCGCTGCGGAGGGAACCGGACTCTCATCGAAAAGGGCCTGGTGGGGATCCGGACTACCGTACTGGGCCCGGACCGTAGCCGGCAAGCATAAGGTCATGAACCACAACGAGGCCGCAAGGAGATAAGTACGACCCGGAGATGACAGCGAATACAGAGACAACATCTTAATCAGCCGGTCATGTTTGGCCAAAAGGCGGAAGGAACGAACATGGCGCTGCGCGGCGCTACCCATTTCATCCCTAACCGCACAGGCTATTTTAATAAGGCGATCTTCAGCTCCAGATCGACGGTTTCCCCGACGATGGCCTTGCCGGTTTCCAGAATCTCGTTCCACTGGAGTTGATAATCAAAGCGATTCAGGGTCCCCGTTGCAACCAAATCCATGCGGGTCTGACCGTTGGGCAGCGTTTTCATCGATTTGCACTTGGCCATGAGGATGATCGGTTTGGTAACGCCCCGCATCGTCAGATCCCCGGTAATTTTATAACACTCCCCGTTCGGATCCATGATTTTGGTAACCTCCCGGCTGGTGAAGGTAATCTCGGGAAACTGTGCCGTATCGAAAAAATCTTCACCGATGAGGTGGCGGTCACGGTCCTTGATGCCTGTATATACGCTGTCCGCCGCGATGATGACAACCATTTTAGCCGCTGTCAGATCATCACCCGGCGTAGTCACTTTGCCTTCAAACTTCTTGAAACGGCCCTCAACGTCCATGAAGACCATATGTTTGACGCGAAATCCCAGCTTGGATCGGCCGGGCGCCAATTGCCATGTTGTTTCTGCCCAACAGGTTCCTGTCATCAGCAGAAGCAACACGAGTGTAAAAATTCCCCGTTTCATGTTCCTCTCCCCCCGAAGTTGTCGAATCAGCAGTTGCTCAATTATTATGCAGACGCATATTATAGCACTATTTATGTTTATGACAAATAGTATATTGAGGTGTCTTATCGGGAGTTAAAAAGGGGGCCTGGGAAGCACTCCGGGCGGGAAGGCATGGGCAGGGCCGATCGGGGACGCCGTCTAGACGTTTTCTTTGATGATCACGGCCTTGAGTTTGGAGGAAATCTTCACAAAGGCATAACCCACAATAAACACGAACAGTCCGACGGCGCCGTCAAACACGTCCTGGTTGCGGATGCCGATGAATACGATCGCCAGTCCCAGAAAGATCGGTAGAATGCCACTGCGGTACGCGGTACGGCTGAGGTTCCGCAGCTCCTGTTGATTTTCAGACTTCATCGAAATCTCCTTAGCGATCTTAGTATACCAAAAAACGGGACGATGAAAAGGAAATATCCGGCCTCGGGGGGAGAATTACTCGAAGGTAATGCTGTAGTAAAAGAAGCAATATGTCAGGCAGATACAGAAAAGGATTTTCAGGGTGCCGCTGCTGATGCACCAGAATGTCCGTCGAACGCACATACGCCGTCCGCGGTACACCAGCCTTTTGCTTTTAACGATGGTAAATACACTCATCGCGATGATCAAGAACAACAAACCGTCCAGGGCGTAGATATCCCCCAACGTCATATATCCCAGGTCGATGACCGGAATGATGCTGAGCATGTACGAATAGAGAAAAAAGATGCAACCCAGCAGGATAAAGAGGATCGTGACAATATTCCGCACGGATGTTTTGAGACTGATCATTTTCGGTCCTTGGCGTTAAAGTAATTGTGTCGCAGAGATTTTAAACTATAACACATTTCCGGTGGAGCCGCCACTCTGTCCGGCAGCGGCAACACCACCACAAACTATTTCATACCAACAGCTTGTAGAAGTTCGCCCGCCAATTTCTCGTTCCATGTCTCCTGATCGAACCCGCCGACCACCCGCTTCCGCCCTTTCGCCCCCAAGGCCGGCCACAGCTCGGGATGGTCCATCACCTGGATAATGCGGGCCGCCAGCCGTTCAATATCCCCCTCGTCCACCAGATAACCGTTCTCGCCATCCTCTACCAACTCGGGTATCCCGCCGTGACGGGTGGAGATCAGCGGCAACCCGGTCGCGGCTGCCTCTTTCAGAGTATTCGTAATGCCTTCCTGATCTCCGGACGGAGGCGTTTTGTTGGCGGAAATAAAGACATGATGCTCGTCCAGAATACTGCGCACTTCGTGATGGGGCTGCGCACCGATCATCCGGACATGTTTTTTCAGCTGCAGGATGTCGATCAGCTCATTGATTTCCCGGCGCAGCGGCCCATGTCCGACAATCGTCAGCCGAAAGTTGTCGCGGCTTTGCCGGACCAGACTGAAGGCCTTCAGGCAATCATCTAGTCCCTTTTTGGGGACCAAACGTCCCACGAAGATAAAACGGACTATGCCGTCGCCCGGGACCGCACGCGGTCGATACGGAAAATCCTGTACACGAATACCGGACCTGATCACCCGGCAGCAGCCGGCTTCGCAACCCAGATCAATCAAGCGTTGACGGAAAAATTCACTGTTGGGAAGGGCGACATCAATGTCCCGGAAGAGCTCCGTGTAAACACCGCAATCACTGCCGCGCACATAGCTGCTGACGTCCGCGCCGCGAAATGCGACCACCAGTTTCCCCGACAAGGCCGGCATCGAACGTAGCGGCAGGATATCCAGGGCCACGGATCCAAACTGGCAGTACACCACATCATAAGGCTGCTGTCCGAAAAAAGCCGATCCGCGCATAAATATCTCACGTCGGCCGAGCTTGTCATACTCGCCCGCCAGCCGCCACATGGGTCCGGCCTGTTCGGGATACTGGGCCGCCTTCATAAGCATGAGACTAATATCAGGTAAAAGTTTGCCGGTGGGGCGCGGCGGATAGATGGCTTTGATCCCGTTTTGCCCGCCCTGTTCACACAGAGTCCGTTCGGTGCCGTCGGGGCCGCCGTAGAGGGCGTAGATGTCGACGTCATGGCCGCGCGCCCTCAATCCGCGGACTTGATTGACGATAAACGTCTCCGACAGAACCGGAAATTTTCCCACAATCATGGCAATACGCAGATGGGGCTGTGCCATGGGGCATTACACCTCGTTTTTGATCACGTGGACGTCGCGTTGAGGGAACGGGATGACGATGCCGTTCTGGTTGAAGGCGTCGAAGATCTTCTTGTTGACTTCATAGAGGACTTGATAGTACTGATCCTGCGGGCACCACACCCGAGCCTGCAGATCGACGCTGGAATCACCGAATCCCTGGATGCCGATTTGGGCCTTGGCGCCCTGGTTGATCCGCTGATCCGCTTTGATGATATCCCGGATGATCTGAATTGCCTTATCGACGTCGCAGCTGTACGCGACACCGACCTCAATATCGACCCGTTTGAATTCGGAACAGTTGTGAATGATCTCACCGACGATGTCATTGTTGGGGATCATGATCAACACGCCGTCTACGGTGCGCAGTTCGGTTCTGGGCAGTTTGATTTCCAGGACCTCGCCGGTGCGTCCGGCGACCTCGACAATATCACCGACCTTGAAAGGCTTGGTGAAAATAAGTGACACCCCCGCGGCATAGTTGGACAACGGTCCCTGCAAAGCAAAGCTCAGACCGAATCCGGCCACACTGAGACCGGCGATCAACGGCGCGATTTCGATGCCGAACTTGCCCAAGGCGACGATAACCGCGAAGACCATTACCATCAGCTTTACGCACTGGGCGATAAACTTTGAGACGGTCACATCGAACTTCTTCCCGTCGAAGAACAATAGCAGCCGGCGGGAAATAAAGCCGCCGATAAACCATCCCAAGACCAGGACGATAATCCCGCCGAGAACTTGAAAGCTGTATTTAACGAAGAATTCGATAATGAGCGTGGCCAGCTTCTTTACGGTCTCGACCTGGTCCGTCGCCATTTCTCCCAAACTTTGAGGAGGCGCTGTTTTGTCGAGATTGAACAACGGCTTCTTCGTGGCCGCCTCCGCGGTTTCTGCCGTAGCGGCCTCCACCACCTCACCGGTTTGGCCGGCATCCTGACTGGCGGCTAAATTCACAAAAAATATCGTCGCGACAAAGACCCCGAGGATCAGGCCGCGCAGTATCGTCTTGTTCATCATCTCTCCTTTACTATCTGATTGACGGTTTGGGCGGCGGTCACCGCCCGCACAAATGCTGACCGGCCCGCGACAAATATACGCGTGATCGTTGCGCCGGTTGGGAAGAATGGTATAATTTTAGCATAGTCAAAGTTTTAAGAAAATCATTCCGTAAGGAATTTGACCCTCATGCCCGCATTCGAGCAACTTTTCGGCATCCCGGAGGAACAGATCCAGCCTACCTGTGTTCTCACGCCCTTTCTCCCTCCGGGAATGACTGAAGCCCTGAATATTGATTCCTTGCACCGGGGCAGCCCCTTTGCCGCCGGACAGGCACCGCATTTTACACTGATCCATACCCAAATCGGAGCCCCGTTTGTGGGCGACGCCGTCTTGCATCTCTCAGACTCTCCCTGCCGCAACCTGATCCTCCTCGGGGCCTGCGGTGCCGTCGAGGACGACGACCTAAGCATCGGCTCTGTCGTCCTGGCCGAGTCGGCCTTGAATCTGGAGAGCTTCAGCGCGCTGCTCACGAAGGAACCCCATCCTGACCAAACCAGCCACGCCAGTCTGGACATCATCGCCGCACTGGAGCCGCTGAAGAATCAGCTCCCTAAGGTCAGTTGCGCTTCTTTGGGATCATTTTATCTTGAGGAAACGTACGCGGAATTTCTGAAGGAAAGCAAGATCGATGTCTTGGAAATGCAGGCCAGCGCCTTTTATCAATCGGCGCGTCACATCCTGCGGCGGGCAGTCGGCATCTTCTATGTGACGGATATCCTGCATCAGCGCCAGGCCTTCGACCCGCTGACTCCGGCACAACAGGCGGCCGTCGCGGCGGCTCAGCAGCGGATCTACCGCCTCCTCAATAACTACGCCGGCCGGTTACCCTAGTCCGAAGAAAAAACCACAATGCTGTCGGTAAATCCGTGGATGAAGTTTTTCCCGCCGATCGGCCCGATTTCACCGGCACAAAAAAATCCGGCGGCCGGGATGGGCCCCAAATGTTTCTGAATAAGTGTAATATCGTGATCGGGTTCTCCGAACAAACCTTCACCCCGCCCGTTACAGGAAAAAACCAATGCCCCGCGGCTATCGGAGGGTCGCTTTTTCTTGAACTTTTTCAGCAACTCCGTCAGATCCTCCGCGGCCGTCTTCACATCCCGCAGATGTAGCTGAATCGTCTGACCGGCGTGGATCCGATCACCGATCCCCACGGCACCGCTTTCTTGATCAATGCCGATGACTGGTCGCACCAGGAAGTCACCGCGCCCGAAATCATGCGTATATTCGTCCATGGCAATCCCGACGAGCAGGGCCTGCTGCATCAGTTGACGCTCCGTCTCGTTCAAATCCAGAAACACCTGGCGCAGGATATCCAGAAAAGTCTTGCCGGCGACTTCATAAATAATATTCTTGTCGGCCTTGGTAACGATGTACGTTTTACCAATCGGCTTGCATCCCTGCGAAACAATCGTGTCGATATGAATATCGCCGCACAGCGCCAGGCCGATCATACCCCGGTTATGAACTTCGCCGTTGACGATCAGGACATTGCCGTTCGCTTGTGTCGAGCCGCTGGCCAAACCGCCGACCAACGGTCGGCCGGCGTAAGCCTCATTCATGCCCTCAAGAAAGGCATTCAAATCAATTTGATAGGGATCGGGGATCAACACGAAGACAGGATTTTCATTCGGATAAACCTCAAGCATTTCGTAATAGTCTTCGGGGGAACTCAGCTGCTCGATATGTTCCTGCTCAATGTGAAAGGCACGGCAACGGACTCCGGGCAGCTTGGCGAGAAACAAACTCGCGGCCGGCGCACCCTCCACCTCACGTTCACTACCGATGATGCCGGCACAGGAACACGCCAGCAGATGACTGACGGGAAGCCTGTCGGCAACGGTCCGTTCGATTTCCCGGATATGCTCATCCAGCTGCGCGCTGACAAACAGCAGCCCGATATCGAAGTCCTTCTCAGCGTCGATACAGAGTTCATCCACGATCTGCGACATATCACCGGCCTCTGCCGTTCTCGATGCAAATTCCATAGCTACTCATCCTTCATTTGCGCGTGCTTTTTGAGTTTTCCTTTGACGTAACCGGTCATCCATCCGACCACGGGCACATGCTCGTAAACCATAGCTCCGACATCAAAGTAGTCCTGATGATAGACCGCCTTCCCTTCCGGCCCGCCGAATCGTATATGAGAAGTACCATCGACGGAAATAGGCTTCCCCTTATTCATCTTCCTGGTCTGCAAAACCATCGTCCAGAAAACCACATGATCGGCCCCCTCTTTGATTTCCCCTTTAAAATCAAAGCGGACCCGATCTATTCCCTCGTACATCCCCTTGTAGTACTGACGCAACCGATCACGGCCGGAGATGCTCACGATCGGATCATGAAATTCCACCGCCGGATCATAAAAATCCTCCACGAGATAGAGAGTATCGCGGTTAAACTCATTGAAGAACTTCTCGATATTCTCGGACGGCGGCTCTATGCGGATCCTCTCGGCAGCTGAGGCGAACGGCGGAACACTCGCACAGACCAAGAACAAAGTGATAACATTAAGAATTCTAAAAGGCATAGGGATCGAACTCCAACGGCGGGCGCCTGACGGCACGCCGTCGCGGCCTTGCGGAATTGCTCTCGGTGAGACGCGGCAATGACGCGCGCAGGTTGTTTCTCTTATCTTAGGTTAATGCGGAGATTTGTCAACCGGCCAGCGGGCCGAATTATGCCAGTGCGCGGGCGAGGTACTTTTCGTATATGTGGTAAAAGGTAACCATCGATGAAATATCAATCCATTCGTCAACGGCATGCAGATTCCCTACCCGCGGCCGCGAGATCATCACGGGTATCCCCTGGGCGGCCAGAAACCGGGCGTCGCTGCCGCCATCGTCGCGCACAAGCTCCGTCGGCTTGCCGGTAACCTCTTGGATAACACGCTGATACTCAGGATCCGGAGACAGATTGGTGGGCTCGGCGCCGATGATCGGCTCGACAGCGATCTTATCGCCGAGCATCTCCCGGATATGTCGTTTGATTTTACGCGTTGAGTACGGTGTGGGAAAACGGATATCCAGGACCGCGTACGCCTCCGACGGTACGCGGTTGATTTGTTTGTTTTCCGTACCGATGCGAGTCACCGCGCAAGTCGGATACCACTTGTCTTCCGAGTCGTGATTTTCCTGCATCACCTTAAAGGATGATTTCAAATAGGTCAGCTTGTTCATCAATTCTTCCACTGGATTCATACCCAGCCACGGGCGGGCCGAGTGGGCAGACTGCCCTTGGGCTGTGACCTTCAAGTGCAAAATCCCCTTTTCCGCGACGGTGATCTCGCTGAGCGACCCTCCGTCCGGAATCATCGCTTTGTGCGCGCGCAACCCCATTTTATTGACCAAATACCCCAAACCGAATTCACCGCCGGTTTCCTCATCGGACGTAATGGCCAAGGCCAAAGACGGTTTGTCCATCACGGAATTCATGTGCCGGAAGACTTCCAGAATGATCGCCACACTCCCCTTCATATCTCCCGCACCCGGACCGTATATCCGACCGTCGCGGATGCTTGAACGGTAACAGGCCGGGTCTTCGTGTTCAATAACGTCGATATGGCCGCACATGAGGATCTTGGGTTTACGTACCCCCTTTGGCCTGGCAACCAGCGACGGAATACCGTTCTCTTCGTATTCGTGAATCTCTATATGATCCAGGACTTCCAGATGGTTCTTGATGAGTTCAAATGCCCGTTGACGATCCATCGGCCGTGAGGGGACACTGGGGATCAGCATCAGGTCGCGGGTCAGCGCGACCAACCGTTGTTCAATAACGTGATCTTCCTGTCGTTTAGTCACGGTCGTAAACTCCTTTGATTTTGTCCACGGCTTGCATCCGTCGGATAGATTCCTCGCAGCCGTGCATATCGGGAGAAAGAAAGAGGAACTGACCTTTAATGACGCGGCCTTCGGAGTCCGGGTTAAAATTGAAAGGCAATATACCCGTGTCCTGACCCGGCCGGAACAGCAATCCCGCCTCATCGATGACTCCCAGCAAATTGTCGGTATTGTGTTGCGGGTCAAAACGGATATTACGCATCATCCAGGCGCCACCCGGCAAAAAGGTCCGGGCCAGCAGAGCCGGATATGTGGCGCCGGTCACCCGGGCGTTGACCTCGCACACCCGAATTTCAAGGTTGCCGTCGCGCCGGATCACCTGAAAGTCGATGCTGCCCGGCCCCCGGTACCCTTCGCCGTGCAGCCATTCCGCAATGATTCGCGCCTGCCGAAGGAGTTCGGCGCGGCAGTCATGCCCCTGAGAGAAAAAACGCGGCGGGGCCACATTGCCTTCGTGGATACTGTCGGCGCTCAATATCTGATCGGTCACGTCGTACAAAAAGGCCTCGTCCAGACCGACAAAAAGCTGCACACTGGGAGATCCCACCACTTGAACGCCGGGAATGTGTTCATCCAGCCAACCCTGAACCAAGACCTTTCCTTCAAAAAAAATATACTCCGGAAAATCACTTGCCACGCAAACTTTCTGCGCGGGAAATTTGATCATCCCCACACCCGACGCTCCGATCGGAGCCTTAATGACGGCCTCGTGATAGCCGTGGACCGCCAACCGGCGCATGGCTGCGTTAATCTCCTCGACGTCACCCGCTTCGTGAGACTCAAAAACCGACAATCCCTGTGATTCCAGGAAGCGTTGCAGCAGCATCTTGTCATTGCCTTTGCGGGAACCTTCACGTGTTCCGATAGTCTTTTTTCCCAGGTGACCGGCGAGCCGGATCAGGATGTTGTCCACGACATAACCGTCCAGCCACTGGTTATCCAGTTCTTTCAAACCGTCAAAGGCCTGCTTGGCCGCAGCCGACATGGCGGCATAGTCCCCACCCAGCTCGGCGTAGACCGCGTGCGGTATGACCCGCACCTCCGGCAACGTGAGACGAAGCTCACTTTGAAAATAATCCACCAAATGCCCGTCCGGAGCCACCTCCAGGACCAGGACATTCCCCCTCTGCCGGAACATCAGGTCCACCAGGGGTAACAGGCGGCTTCCGTAGGTCTCCAACGCCCCGACTTCCTTTTTCAGGACCTCG
The DNA here is from genome assembly GCA_020429915.1 of Candidatus Omnitrophota bacterium. GTDB lineage: Bacteria > Omnitrophota > Gorgyraeia > Zapsychrales > Zapsychraceae > JAGOSC01. Next base: position 16,528 of record JAGQKV010000011.1, read on the forward strand.
GTTTCAGCAAGATTACCGTAAAACAAAGAAAGAATATTGGCAAAAAATATGACCGACTTGTCCCAGAACGGCGGCAGGTGTCCGGTCGCGGTGTGAATCTCAGCGGCCATGACGTCCTCCTCCCGGGACGACCGAAAACGACAGGCATCGCGGCCCTAGCCGGGTGAACGGCTGGTCAAACAGGCAGGCATGTAAAGGGGAGAAATTAATTGAGTAAATGATCGGGAATGGCCTTTCGGCTGTTGTATGTCTCATTGACACTGTGGAAATAGCGGATATCATCCTCATCGGACCGCCAACACAAATAGACCGGCTGCCCCCCGATAAAGGCCGGAAAATCGACCAAACCGATATCGAAGGTCCAATCCTTGTAATAGCATCCCAAATCTTCCAGCTCCTGGAGATGATCCTTGATCTGGGACTGCAGATCCAAGCCGCCTTCGCTCAGGCCGGTCCCGGCCGGGGCATCCTGGATGAGCTGCCGCAGACGCTGGCCTTTGTGCAGAATATCTTCCACGATCTGCTTGACCAGCGGCAGCCGCTTGCGGGCTTCGATCGGCGTAAAGTGTTTTTTAAATACATCTGTCATCTGATGTCCCTCGCTCATTACAAGTATAACTTTGAGTAAGTGTAATAACAAGCGGCGGGAGACCAAATATTTCCCGGCAGACAGAAATTACTGGTCCAGCTGCATGATCGGCGCGTAATAACCCTTTTCCGAGCGTATCCAGAATTGATCCGTCTTTTTCCGGAAACGTTTATTGCTGAATTCGTACGTAAACGCTTTCGCGCGGATGTACGTCGGCGGATCACCAAAGAACGGATCGACAAAAAACAGACTGATAACGCTCTGCTCTCCCTCCAATAAACGTTTCAGCAGGTTGGAAAACCACGGCGTATAACGGTAATCCGGCATCAGAGCGGCAAACCACATCTGCCAGTCCAGTCGCGGTTGGTGGGGGGCTACCTGGCGGGGGGCACGGAAAATGTTACCGGGCTTATACTTAAACTCGTAGGTCTTCCATTCGTACCCGTCGTTGCTGCCCTCGATCACGATCTCGGTCCGCTCGGTGGTCATGTTGGCGAACAGCCCGTAACTGTTACTGATGAGGTACGGACGAAAAATCTTGGCAATCTTGTCGACGCTCTGGGGCAGCGTGCTCTTCATGCTGACAAAATTCAGAAAAGTCAGCGAAATCACCAAACCGACCACAATCTGGCACAACACATCCTTGAGCCTGGACAGCCGGGTATCCTTAATCTTGACTTGGTCCGGGATATCCCCCCAAGAGGCAAAGGTCTTGTCGTAAATCTTACGGCGAAAGTGCTTGTCATCCATCAGCAGAAAACACATCGCGAAGATGAGCAGGTTATAGAACCCGTAATTCCCGGTGAGCATTTCCGCAGCCTGCAGCAGCATAATCATCGAACAGGACCACAACCGGATATCCCGTTGGAGAAACATCCCGAAGGGCACGACCAACTCAACGATGAACATGATCAAACAGGACATTTCGTGGACAAAAAACGGCTGCTGGTAGAGATGCCACGCGGTCAGATTGGGCAGCGGCTGGGTGTAGTAATGGTACGACAATGCGGTCAGGTCCAGCCAGTTTTCGTCCCCGCTAAGGACCTTCACCAGACCGGATTGAAACATGACCTTCATCAGCAGGAGCTTCATCGCGAACATGACCCATCGGGGAGGCGGTTCATCAAAGGTGTTCAGTTTCTGATCCCACGGGCTCAGAAAGATACTGAGAAAACCGACTTCCAATAGTAACGTGTCCCATTGGAAGCTCATGAAGGCCTGTCCCACATGCACGATGGAGAGGTACAGCATCCACATGATGGCCAGCCCGATCGCCGGATAAACACCGGCCACCACCTGTCCGGCGACCATCATCCCAAAGAAGCAGACCGCCACCATAAAGAAGTCGCTGCAGTTAATCCAGAAAATGGTGGGGAGCGCGAAGAAGTTGGGCCATCCGTAGAAATCCCGGGCGGCGGCGAGATACTCCTGGGCCGGCAGGATGCCTTTGGATCCGACCAACCCCTCTATCTGGACCCAGGCGGACGCGAAGGCGATAAAATATATCACCCCGATAAACCGGATGAAAAAACGGCGCGCGATAAAATAAGTGTTGGTAAGATCCATACGTTAACGAACTACCGGATATCCCGATAGACCTCGGTCAATTGCTGCCCCTCGTCCCCCAGCATTAATCCCAGTTTTATTCGGGTGTTGATCAGGGTCGTCTTCACAACGCCCTGACTTAACCAGCGGCGGGCCGAACAGGTGACCGGACACGGCAACATGCGGACGGGCCCATGCCGGCGCAACATCTTGGAAAAGGCCACGTCCTCCCCGATCTCGCATTCGGGAAATCCCCCCAGTTTTTGAAAGACATCCTTCCTCACAAACATGCCCTGGTCACCGTAATAAATACGGCGGCAACGGGCCCTTACGTTCCCCGTCCAGGCGATCCAGCGAAACATCCAGCCCGGCTGGTCAATCACTTGGCGCAAACAGCCGCCAGCCAGCCCCTCAGCGGCAACCTGCTCCTCGATCATCCGTAAAGTCCCGGTCTCGATCGTATTGTCCGCATGATGAAAAAGCAGAATATCCTGCTCGGCTGCGGCGGCACCGGCATTCATTTGCCGGGCCCTTCCTTTGGGGGCACGGATCACACGAAGCGCCCCGTCCAAAACGGCCACGCTCCTGTCGGTACTGCCCCCGTCGACAAAGATTACTTCGGCCTGCCGTGCCAGGTCGCCAAAATACTCGCGGCGTGCTGTAAGCACGCGCTCTTCGTTGAACACCGGCACGATAACGCTGATCATCCTAACCTTCCGGCGGATACATCAACTGTGTCTGGTAAAACTTACGGAATTTCTTAGCGTCATCGGAATTGACGTTCATTATCTTTACCCCGGCCTTGAAGCACCCCTCTTCGTGCACCTCATGACACCAGACCACTTTGGCCAGCAGCGACAACTGTTCATCCGGCTGTAGACGGATTTTCAACTCGACCGAATGTCCGCTTTGGACCTCGTGATCGGTCTTAAAACAGATACCGGTATGATTGATATTGACGGTCGTAATAACCGCGAAAGGAAATTCCGACTCCCAAATCCGGTAATTTCCCTTCATCTCGATGGCAAGACGTTTGGATTCACGTTTGTTGTTGAGCATCGTCTTTTCCTTTCTGCGGACCGCCAATAGACAGCAGCCCGACGTAAACAAACCCGTAAGAACACGTCGTGACGGGTTTCAGGCGCATGATTGGCTATATTATAGAGGAAAATAGAAGGGCGGGCAAATACGGAAAACGGATTTCTTACTTGAACGAATTGTGACGCTCTTTCAGAATCATGTCTATGATTTTGAGATACTTACGACTTTTGTTCAGAATCAGGACCGAGACCATGAAGGTCAGGAAGGCGTAAAAAAAGGTGATGCGGTAGATCTCCGACAATCGGTTTTCGGGAATAATAAACTCGATGAACGAGTAGGCCATCAGCAGGAAGGTGACCATGACCAGGGCATAATAGAACTTCTGCCGGCGGTATTCCCCCTCAATCCACTGCTTTTCTTTTTCGGACGATATTTCCAGGCCCATAGGCTTTCAGAATCGGTCGCAGCGGGACGGACGTCCCGGCGAGTTACTTGTCTCCCCAGACTTGTTTGATAAACGGAACCCGGCCGGAAAAATAGCTGTAACTCTTGTAGTGTCCGGGGTTTTTCTTGTAGTAATCCTGGTGGTACTCTTCCGCCGGATAGAATTTCTGCGCCGGCTTAATTTCCACGACGATCGGCTTGTCGAATTTCCCGGAGGCCGCCAACTCCGCCTTGGACTTTTCAGCCTGGGCCTTTTGGTCTTCGTTGAAATAGTAAATCGCCGTACGGTACTGTGTCCCCTTGTCGGCAAACTGCCCGTTCTTTTGCGTGGGGTCAATATTGTGCCAGAAATGGGTAAGCAGCTCGGGGTACGTGACCTTAGCCGGATCAAAGGTCACTTCCACCGCCTCGGCATGTCCGGTCCGGCCGGAGGAAACCTCCTGATAGGTGGGATCCACTTTCTGACCGTCGGTGTAGCCCGATACCGCGGCCACGACTCCGTCGACTTTTTCAAAAGCGGCTTCGACACACCAGAAACAGCCGCCCGCGAAGATGGCTTTTTGCAGCCCGTCCGATTGCGCCCGTGCGTTGTCCGTCATGCTGATAATCCCTGCAACCACAAATAGATAGATCAAAAATTTAACCTTCATATATTCTACCTTTGATTAAGTGTTTGTCGAGCAGTTTCACGGTCTTTGGCAAGGCCGGTCCTTGCCGGTTGCCGCTGCAACAGAGGACTCGGCGCAAATATTCACTTAAACGCAGCTTACGAACGCATTCCGGGCGCCGGGCATCAGCGCCCGGAGAGCTTGAATTAAGCCGACGAGACTAATGACTGCCTTTGGCCTCCGCGGCAAAATAACTGTCACTGAATTCGTGCAGAAGTTCGTCGATCTTCTCGGGATGGCTTTCGTCCAGCCCCTGCTTGGATTTCATGGCGTGGATGAGGATTTCATGCAGCAAGGTCAATTCCTTGATGTATTTCTCCCGCATGTCGCCTTCCATCGGCTTGATGCGCTGCGTCATAAAGTACTGGTAGACGATTTCCTGGATCTCCTCGGCGTGCTTTTCCTTATTGGTGATCCAGCGAACGATTTGGTTGTAATTCTTATCGCCCTCGGCCGACAGCTCCTTAATTTGCCGCATCGCCTTGGCAATCGTGGCCGTGTGCTCGTGGATCATGCGCACGCGCAGTTGATCATCATAAATCCCGCAGGGAATCTCACAGTGCGCCTGCACGGGTTGCGCGTAAAGGCAGATAGCGCACGCAAACAGAACAAAGGTCAATAATGACTTCATGGGTCCTCCTGGTTAGGGGTTGCTGATCGATTTATGATACGGGGACTTCCGGTCCGTCGGCAAGAATTGAGCGGCACTCGCCGCAGAGCTGTTCGGCGTCGGTATCCGTCCGGTACTTCCAGCAGCGGACACACTTGTTCCCGTCCGCCTTGACGATGGATATGGTGGTATTGGCAAAATCCGTATCCAGTCCGGCCGGGACTTCGGCCACTTTCTGGACGGCGGCTTGCGAAACGATAAACATGTCGGCGAGCTGTTCGCCGAACTGGGACAAATAGGTGAGGTCCCGGTCGCTGGCTGTTTGAAAGGTGACTTTGGCTTCCAGAGAAGCGCCGATGATATCCGCCGCGCGCTGGTCCTCCAGGGCCTTGAGAACATGCGGCCGCAGATTGATCAGCAACGCGAAGTACTCGTCGATGCGAGGATTATCCCATTCCGACGGGATCTCGAGAAAGTCCAGCAGGTGAACGCTTTCGACGGACCGGAAGGACTTGTCCTTCGGCATAAACCGGAAGACTTCCTCAGAGGTAAAGCTGATCACAGGTGCGAGCAGCCGGACCAAATGATTGAGGATATGGTACAACGCCGTCTGCGCGGCCTTGCGTTCGCTCGACGTCGCAGCCTTCACGTAGAGCCGGTCCTTTAGAATATCGAGATAAAAGTTCGACAGATGTTCATTACAAAAGCTGTATATCAGCTTGTAAACCCTGGAAAACTCATAAGCGTTGTACTTTTCGATGACCTGGCGCGACACCACACCGAGCTTGTTCAGCGCCCACTTGTCCAGGTCCTGCAATTTGTCATACGGGAGCACATCCTTGTCCGGATCAAAATCGTAAAGATTACTGATCAAATAGCGCAGGGTGTTACGGATCTTCCGGTACGCGTCGATCAAGCGCGCCATCACCTCTTTCGAGATCCGGATGTCTTCGTTGTAGGAACTGGACGTGACCCAAAGGCGCAGGATGTCCGCCCCGCTGTTTTCGTAAATCTCCTGCGGTTTGATGACATTGTTCAGTGACTTGGACATCTTGCGGCCCTGGCCGTCCACAACGAACCCGTGAGTCAGGACCTCCTTAAAAGGCGCCTTGCCTTCGATGGCCACCGCCGGGATCAACGATGACTGAAACCAGCCGCGATGCTGATCCGATCCTTCGAGGTACAGATCGATCGGCAGCTCGGCGCCGATCATATCCTTGACCACCGCCTGGCAGCTGACCCCCGAGTCAAACCAGACATCCAGAATATCGAATGTCTTCTCGAACTCGGACTGCCCGGTCTGCGCGTCCTTAAAGCCCGGCGGGATCAACTCGCCGATATCCTTCTCGAACCACGCGTCCGTCCCTTCTTTACGCGCGATCTCCGCGAAGTGGTCGATCACCTCGGGATAAAGCATAATCTCGCCGCCATCCTTGAGCTTCAGCGCGGGGATCGGCACACCCCAATAGCGCTGGCGGGAAATGCACCAGTCCGGTCGGCCCGCCACCATCGCGGTAATCCGCTCTTCGCCCGCCGGCGGAACCCACTTGACCTGCGTGGCAATGATCTCCTTGGCCTTGGCCCGCAGACCGTCGTGATCAATCTTGATAAACCACTGCTGCGTGGCGCGGAAAATAATCGGCTTCTTACTGCGCCAGGAATGCGGGTACGAATGGACGATATCTTCCCGCCGGAACAGGTTCCCGGAGGCCTCCAGGTCCGCGATAATCAGCTTGTTCGCCTTCCAGACATGCTGACCGGCGTACTTGCCGCCCTGATGCGTGTAAACACCTTTTTCGTCGACCGGCATCACCACGTCGAGCTGGTACTTGAGACCTGTCTGAAAGTCATCCGCCCCGTGTCCCGGCGCGGTGTGGACCAATCCGGTTCCGTCTTCGCGGGTAACGTAATCGGCGGTGACCACCGGACAGTCGCCCCGCATCTTAAGCGGATGGCGGTAGGTTACGGACGTCAAGTCCGCCCCGGAGACCTCCTTCAGAATCTTAAAATCGGTGACTTCCCCCTTGGCCAGGACGGGTTCGCACAACGACCGCTCCACAATCAGGATTTCATTGCCGGCCTCCACGACCGCGTACTCGAAAGCCGCGTGAACCGCGACCGCCACATTGGCGACGAGCGTCCACGGGGTGGTGGTCCACACCAACAAGTAACACGGCTTATCCGCGGGAAGGCCGAGCTGTCCGGCATCGGTGATCTCAAACTTGATGTAGATCGACGGCGAAGTCACGTCTTCGTACTCCACCTCGGCCTCGGCCAGGGCGGTTTCGTTCTCGATATCCCAGTTGACCGGTTTCAGACCGCGGTAGACGTAACCCTTCTTACACAGCTCGGACAATGATTTCAGGATCCAGTATTCATAGTTCGGGTCCAGCGTCAGGTACGGGCGGTCCCAGTCTCCAAACACACCCAGGCGCTTAAACTCCTCGCGCTGAATATCCACGAAGTTCATCGCGTAGTCGTGGGCCTGTTTGCGAAAGGCCACGCTATCGACCTCTTCCTTCTTCTTATTGATCTCCTGAAAAAGCTTGTGTTCGATCGGTAAGCCGTGGCAGTCCCAACCGGGGACGTAGCTCGTGGCGTAACCCTCCATGGTCTTGAATTTGACGATGACGTCCTTCAGAATTTTATTCAGGGCATGGCCGATATGAATGTGTCCGTTGGCATAAGGAGGTCCGTCGTGCAGAATAAAAGGGGTCTTGCCCTCGCCTTTCTTGCGGATCTTACCGTACAAGTCCATGGCGTACCAGTCATTTATGTACTCCGGCTCTTTCTTGGCCAGACCGGCGCGCATCGAAAATTCGGTTTGCGGAAGGTTAAGTGTGTCGCGGTAATTCACGGCAATTCTTTCAGTTACGGCTTTAGTATGAGTAATGAACCAGTAAGCTACCACAAATCCCGGGGGGTGTCAATCGGGCCCGCCACGGGAAAATACGGCGCGGTTTACTTGATAACGGAGTTGGATAACATTTCCCGAACGCCGTTTCTGTCCTGGATATAGACCTCTGGAAGGAACTCAATGGATTTGGGAATCTGCTTCTCAATGACTTTTTGAATACGCTCCTGCTGCGTCGCGTCCGCCGCATCAAAAAGCGGCTCCTTGCTCAGATCGTTGAGCAGGAGGATCCCGGGGTCATGGGCGAAATCGAAATTCTTGATCAACCGCTTGATCAGCAAATCGAGAAAGTGCGGTTTGTCTTTAAAGACGTCCACCGCGGCCTTAAGCGTGATCTTGCCCCAATCCTCATGCACCAGCTTTTGCAGAATCCCGTAGGCTGAAGAGTATTTCACCAGACGGATCTGGCCCGGTTGCAACTTGCGGGCGGTGTTCATGATCACTGTCGAGAATTCCCCTTGATTAAAATTCTGGATTTCCTGGTGGATGTCGATGGTCAACAGGTCAAACACGTATACGCCGTGAACGCCCATGGCCGCCGTGGCGACGCTATGCTTGACAAAGTCGGACACCGCTTCCCATAGGAAGTCCTCCTCTTTACGGATGATGTTGAGGGCCAGCATCGTGCAGGGCAAGTCTTCGCGTTCGGCACGGTACTTACGCAGCTTGGGCTCGGGCAGACCGAGATAATTGATCTCGTCAAACAGCGGCATGTGCAGAAAGAGGTTCGAGTTCTGGATGCCGCCGTCGATCAAGTTATATGTTTCCGTATTCACCGGTTTCTCCTTATCTGGGTTCACGCAAAGCCAGGATCTTCACATCCTGACTCTCATAAACAACTTCAAAATAGGCGGGATTCAACAGCGTCTTGTGATGGTCGACCGCGAGCAGGCCGTCATACTTTCCGGCGAGCAGACCTTCATGATCGCCGTATCCATTGAGTACCCATTCAATCTTCCGCAGCACCGCATCGGAGTAAAAGACATGTGTCACGCCGTAGCGGTTCAAAATCGTCCGGACCATGGCGATATCCTCGCTCTGGTATATCTTGTGAATGTCGTACAAGACCTTCCAGCTGTCGCTGATATGCGGGATCCCGGCCCCCTTGAGCGGAAACATGCTCCCCAGCAAGGCCTTGCCCGCGCAAACACCGCTGATCATCTGCGCCGTGTAATAATCGGCTACCATCCGCGCGTCCGCCGGTGTATTCTCGCGGAACCAACGGGCGGAATTGATATCATTGACCGTGACCCAGTGCGCCCGGAAGCGTTCATTGATCTTGAATCCGGCATACAGGTCCGTTGTCAAAAGCGCGGCCAGCAGGACCACCGTCACCGCGGCCGCCTTGCCCACGCGGCGGCCGGCGCCGGCGATCCAGCGGGACCGCAGGAATTGCTCACAGGTCAACGCCGCGCATAACGCCAGCGGCTGGGCTAAAAAACTGTAGAAGCGAAATCCCTCGATCGGACGGACAAGGTTGTTGAAGGACAAATCCTGCTTTTGAAAAACGATGAGCAGCCCCTCCATATGGGATTCGATGATCGGATAGATCGCCCAGAATACCGGCAACAGGTAAAACAGCTCGGCCTTGTGCTTTCGCCGAAAGATAAAATACACCAAAAAGAAAAACGCGACATGCCCCAGCAAACCGCTGACCGTTCCATAATGTTTGAAGAAGATCATCCGGTCGGCCGACGCCGTTGACGTCGACAGCCCCTGTGTCCACCACCAGTACAGCTTCCCCGGCAGCCACCACCACATCGTCGCGATCTGACTGAGCAGGATCGCCCCGATCAACCAGCCGTAGTCTTTCCATCGCCCCTTCTTTTCCACGATCAAACTCCAATGGACCAGCAGGAGGATAATGATGTGATTGAAATACGTCAGATGGGTCGCAAAATTAATCGTCAGCAACAGAGCCAGCGCGAAGAAATGCAGCAGCCGGCGGCCGCCGAGATATTGGCCGCGCAGAAAAGTCACCCACAACAGAATCCCCAGCGGAATACAGAACATCGAGAAACCCTGCGGTGTCCCGATCGCCGACCAAAAAACGAACGCGGGCGTAAACGCCAGGAACACGCTGGCAATCACCGCTACACGGGCCGAATAAAGGTAACGGCACAACACAAAGAACGGAACGATGGCCGTCGCTTCGATCCACGGCATAATGCGTGAGGTCACGGTGGGCAGGTCCAAAGAGGTCAGTTTTGCAAGGAAGGCGTAAATGTAGAGCGCGCCCGGCGTGTACCAGAAAGGCACGTGACCGTATGCCAGATAGCGGATGTCCCACTGCGGGGGGCGGCCGTTTTCCAGGACGTACTGGGCGAGGCACAGGCGGTACCAGATATCCGCGTCGAAGGTCAATAATTGAGGATGAATGGCCAGCCGCGGCAGCAAACGGATCGCCACACAAACCAGATACAGACAACAGATAAACAGAATTTCTTTACGGGTGAGACGCATGGATCGGTATGGCGGACGACCGGGATCGACGGTGGCAGCCGGAAATTATCAGCGGGCCTTGAGCTTGCGCTCCATGCGGGAGACGGCCTTGACCATCCGGTCGAAAGCCTCTTCCCGGGTGGCGCCCTCGGTCAGACAGTCGTCGCAGATCGCGGCATATCCTTTGCGATTGCGGATTTCAAAAATTTTGACGGGCTTGTTTCCGATTTTCATATGACCCCCTGTAGGTTATCAAATTACGCGACCGGCACCGTCTGTTGCAAACTCTCTCGTTGACTTATTTCATCATACCATTGGGTCAGTCTTTGGCAACTGTTTTGGGGCCATAAATAGCGGGCCCGAAACTGGATATAACCGATGGCGCAGGCCGTGGCCGCGGCGGCCATATTGAAATCTTTCAGGTCCGACACGTGCGCATCCAGATACTTCAGTGTGCGGACGATGGTCTCTTCTTTGTTGGCGATAAACTTGGCGTGATAATCCTCCGGATGAATCAACTTCTCATAAAAAACCGCCACGGTGACATCGGTCAGCCCCTTGGCCACGGCATCCAGGTTCACCATCCGCCAATACGGCGCCGGCGCGTCCGGGACCATGGCGGGCTGTTTTTGATAATCCTCCAGATATTCGCAAATCACGCTGCTGTCGCATAGGACCGTGCCGTCGTCCGCCGCCAGGACAGGGATTTTACCCACCGGATTCAGGCGGAGCAACTCCTCGGATTTGGCCGTGAGATCCTCTTCCTGCAATTCCAGGTCGATCCCTTTTTCCAGCGCCACGACCCGGACCTTTCGGGCGTAGGGAGAGCGTTTGGTGTAGAACAACTTCATCTTTTCCTCCCTAAATTTCCAGATAGTGAACCTTATAGATCTGATTGTTGTCGTCGTATTCGATCGTCACCTGTTCATTGGTTTGGATAAAATGCTCCATCGGTGTGCCGAGGAGCTCCCACAGGCCGACCGTGAAGAAATCCAGAAAGCCGTACAAACCGGCCCGGAAGTATCCCCAGCCCTTGCTGTTGCGCTGCAGTTCATAGGTATCTACGATCCGGCTGTTGCGCGTCTCGGTCTTGATCGGCTGCCCGAGTTGACTGATCACGTAGGCCCGGTCGCGCCCGAAGGACAATGTCGATCCCTGATGGGACTGCTGAATATTGGCCGCCATTTTGACCGAGCAACCGCTCAGCAAGACCGCCGCCGCGCAGATACCGAGCAATAAAGGACTCTTCCGAAATCTCATCATCATCTCCTTTGTTAATACTGATTGATCACATCACTCAGGACAAACAAGTACCACAGATTCCCTCCGATGTGCGTCCCCTGATCGTACTCTTGCAATAAAAACTTCTTTATGCGTTCTTTGGGGACGAGAACCACTTCGATATCTTCGCTGGGTTCCAAATTCTGCTGAGGATTCTGGTTTTCTGGGGCATGTTCGTCGACTTCGATATAAACACTCATTCCGCTGTCGTTAATAATACCCGCATTGGATTTCATCACCGGGCTGACTTCTTTGATAGTGCCCGTATAACCGGTCTCCTCTTTCAATTCCACCAACGCGTGTTCCGCGTCACCGTCGCCGATGCCTGCCGGAAACCCGATCACATAGCCGTTGAGCGTGGGCCGGAACTGCTTGATCAGGATAAAGCGCATCGACGGGACGAGCTTCGCCACGGCGATCACGCCGACCCACGGTTTGCGGCGGCGCACACTTTCCCATACCACTTCCTCACCGTGTTTATTGCGGTACACCGTTTCAACGAGGGTGAGCCAGTTGCCCTGGTACAATTTTTTTTCCGAGATTTGTTCCATGACGCGGTCCGATGCTGTCCATTTTTATATCATACTTGTATGGGGAATGGCGAATTATTATTTGACGGCGGGACTACGGGCGGACCGCCAGCACGATCGCCCGTTGCGGCGCGGGATGACCTTCTACCGTCAGGCAGGGATTATTCGGATCCAAGAAGTCGGAAAGTGACTTTTGACCGATCCAGCCGGTAACCCGTTGCTCCTGTGACGTCGTTGCCGTCACATCCACGGTCCGGATCCGTTCAAAGCCGGCATCTTTCACCCAGCCTTCCAGGGTGGGCACCGAAGGAATCATATGCACGTTTTTCATCTCGGCGTACCGTTCACCCGGCCTTAACAGCGGCGTAACGGCATGATCCACGACGATAGTCTCCAAAACCAGCTCTCCGCCCGGCCGCAGACAGCCCGCCAGGTGCCGCAGGTGCTCCAGCGGATCACGGCGATGATAGAGCAAGCCCATAGAAAAAGCCGTGTCGCAGCAGCTCATCCCGGCGGGAATGTCCTCCACACCCACCGGCAGCACGGTCACCGCGGGATACCGGGCGAAATTCTGGATCATGTGGAACTGCATCACATATTTCATCGTCGGATCGACTCCCACGACCAGGCGCGCGCCGGCCCCGGCCATACGCCAGCAGTGATACCCGTTGCCGCAGCCGACATCCAGCACCAGCCGGCCGCTGAGGTCCGCAATATGCGGCTGCAACCGGTTCCACTTCATTTCACAGCGCCATTCAGCGTCGAGCAGCATACCGAACAGGTTGTACGGCCCCTTGCGCCACGGACCCAACCGGCGCAGCAGACCTGCCAGTTCCTCTCTTCCCTGATCATTCGTCTGAGCCGGAGAACCGACGGTCACCACATCCGAATCCAACTGCAGTGAATCCGGTGTGATCCGCGGCAACGCAGCCCGGGTCTCGAGCCACATCGGCAAATCTCCCCAGCGGGTCCCGCTGAACACGTTCGCGGCGCGGTCCATCAGACAGTCGGTCCACGGCCCGAGCGCGGACGCACGCATCAGGGCGACGGAATCGGTGTACAGGTTCATTTGTAGGCGATCATCGAAGCAAAATTAAAGCAGCGGAACCACACATGATGATGGGCGAAGCCGGCCGTCTTCAGCCGCTCGCGGTGGGTTTGTTCGGTGTCGGGAATGAGGACGTTCTCCAGAGCGGTCCGTTTCTGGGCAATCTCCATGTCGCTGTAGCCGTTCAATTTCTTAAAAGCGTGATGGAGTTCGACCTGGGCCTGTTCCTCCGCGGGATCGTCGAAGGCCAGTTTTTCAGATATCACCAATATACCGCCCGGTACCAGGGCATCGTTGACCCCTTGAATCAGGCCTTGGCGTTCCTCAGGAGGGACAAACTGCAGAGTAAAGTTGATGGCTACCACCGAAGCGGGCTCGAGCGGAATCCGGGTGATGTCCTCACACAAAATTTCGACCGGGGCCGTGAGGTTACTGCGCACGATATTCTGGCGGCACTTGTTGACCATCGCCGGGGAGTTATCGACGGCGATAATGCGCGTACCCGGCTGAACGACAAAGCGGCGCATGGCCAAGGTGCCGGCGCCCAGCGAACATCCCAAGTCATAGCATACCGTGTTAGCCTGGGCATACTGCCCGGTCAACACACCCAACATGTTGATAATCGAACCGTACCCGGGTACACTCCGCCGGATCATATCGTCAAAGACATTGGCGACATTTTCGTCGAAGACAAAGTCTCCGATGGTGCTGTGCGGCTCAGCATAGAGAGAGTCCCGGGATATTTCGCTCATAAAACGTCCTGCGCGGTCAATTGGAAAGTGCCTATTATAGGAAATTTCGGCGGCGAATGCCACCTTTTTAAAATAAATGGATGCGGCGTCCGACCTTTCGGCGCCGGGCGGCGTCATAGACAAGCCGGGCCACGGCCGCATCCTGAATAGCCAGTCCGGTCGAGTCGAAAACCGTCGTCCGGACGGGTTTGGCGGGAATCTTCTTCTGCCCGGCGACGATTTCGCCGAGTGAGGCGTAGATCTTGCGCTTGGTGATGAGCCCTTTCTTAAGGGCGACGTTGATTTCCCCGCTGTGGGAGGCCTGGCTCCATTCGTCGATAATGATCCGCCCCTCTTGCAATAGCCGCGGGTCCAACTCCTGCTTGCCGGCGGCGTCCGCGCCGATGGCATTGATATGCGCTCCCGGCTTGATCCAGCCGTACTTGACGATCGGCGTTCGTACCGGCGTGGTGGTCACAACGATATCGGCACCGGCCACGGTCTCCTCGACGCCGGCGCAGGCGGTCATGTCTTCACTCCGACGCCGCATCTTGCGCAGGAACGCCTTGGCCAGCTGAGGCTGATGACCCCAGACACGGACTTCCTTCACGGACCGGACCAGCCTGAGCATGGTCAACTGCATCGCCGCTTGTACTCCGCAACCCACCAGTCCGACGCGGACCGCGCCCTTAGGCGCGATGTGTTTGGCCGCTACGGCGCCGGCCGCTCCGGTGCGCACCGCGGTGATGTACGTACCGTCCATAACGGACAGCGGAAAGCCGGTGCGGGCGTCATTCAGGACTAAGACCGCCATCACCATAGGCAGTCCGATGGCCGGGTTACCGGGATGAACATTGACCCATTTCAGTGTGCAACTTTGCGCGTCTTCCAGATAAGCGGGCATGGCCCGAAAGTCCCCGTTGTATTTCCTGACGTCCAAGTAGACCTTCGGCGGCATATGGGCGCGGCCGCGGGCGTACTGACGAAAGGCATCCTCCACGGCGGCGAGGGCCTTGCCGAGATCAAGGACGGACTCGATGGCCCTGCGATTCAGGATTATGGTCTGCGGCTTAGTCTTGGGCATGGCTCACGGGCGGCCGGGCGGATTGGCTGCGCGGCAAGATAAAATACAAGATTATGTAGATAAACAGGCCGGCACCGCCGGCGAGCGCGCTAACGACAAACAGAACGCGAAAAATGTTGGGATCGATCCCGAAAAAGTGTCCCAGCCCCGCACTGATCCCGGCGACTTTCTTCCCCTCTTCCAGGGCATACAGGCGGTTGATGTTCGGGGAAAGACCCATATCCGGCCGCAGCGGCAGCATCATCCACATGACCAGATAGACCAGGCCGCCGACGGTGACGAAGAACGACAGGATAAACAGCACCCGGAAGATCACCGGGTCCATCCCGAAATACTCCCCCAACCCGCTGCAGATACCGGCGATTTTCCGTTCCTGCTGCAAACGGCAAAGTTTTTTCATAGCGAGACCTCCGATAGGACCTTTAGAATAGCACAGATCCTCCGTGGGATAAAAGAGCCTGCATTATTTTTTGGGAGAGCCTAGCGGAAGTTGGCCGAACCCAGATTACGCAGCCGGCGCAGTTCGCCATACAGGACATGGCGGGCAGGATAATTCATGCCCTTGCGGTCGATGATGTAGATCGGTTCGCCGTCAGGTGCGTAGCTGGCGAAGTCATCTATGAATTGTTCCGCGGAAACGATCTTGCTTTTGGCGGTCTTGAACTTCATCAGCAGATAACGCGCCGCCTGACTGGCGGAGAACTCCTGTCCGGCCTTAACGACCCTCATATTGGAGAATTTTATGAGCTTAATCAGGTAGCGGATTTCTCCGTCTGAATTTCGGTCGGCTTCATACTCCTTGAAGGCAATAGAACGCTCGGTATATCCCAAACCGATCGACGCCTCGCCGGCCGCCACCACCGTGGCCGGCATAGCCAGGAAGAGCAGCGTCCAGATGATTACCGTCAAAGCTGTGCAGTATCCCCGGTGCGCGATCATATCCTCCCCTCCAAGACAGGACTCAAATAGCCGTTGGAACCACAAAAAAAGCCTATCCTGATTTGTCAGGATAGACTCGGCTACGCGCACACACAAACACTGTTTGCCCATTCGGTAGCTAGGCTATCCTTTCCAGGACCCCTGGCTTTGCCGGTCGGCCCGTAGGGGCCGGCCGCTCGGTTTCCGAAGAAACCAAGGTCCTTGGGTTACCCCAAGTTTGCCGTTTCGTGGTATAGGTTCAACCGTTATAAGTATAATTGATTGCGGAGGGGATTGCCACCCGATTTAGCGCTGGCATGTATCCAAATACACCACATAGCTTTGGAAAGTTTTCCACAAGCCGGGAGATCACCCGGTCGGCGCCTCCACGCGCTTGACGATCCCGCGCATCAGCCGCCCCAGGATATCCGCTCCCGTAATAATCCGTTTGTCCTTCTTCCAATAGAGGATCAGGTCGTTATCAATGACATCGTCCTCATGATGCTCGGCCCTGACCTTGAACTTAAAAATCACGTCCCCCAGCCGGGTGCCGGTCTGGGTGATCACGATGGGCCGATGACAATAAGTGTATATACTCTTAACCTCCTTGGAATACATGACATCGCGCAGAAAGTCGTCGGCATTTAGGACCAAGACCGGCTTTCCGGACGGATCGGTAAGGACGACCCATTTCTCGTTGGAGGCATGGATCTTTTGCAGGAACGGATCCGCCGGATCGCGCTCAAAGTCGGGGAAAAGCGGTAATCCGTTCTCGTTCACGTCCAAGGCGACGACACTCAACGGATTGATCGGCTCGCCTTCGTCCCGCAGTTTGATGTCATCCAGCTCCAGGAAATTCATCGCTCCCTGCGTCTCCAGATGCTCCACATCCGCGTCCTCGGAAACGGCGTGGCGCTTGAGGATGTGCATGATTTCCTTTTCCTTGAAGTAGCCGATCTCCTCCTTGCCCAACCAGATGTCCAGCAACAGCGCGGTGGGTTTGGCCAGAGGATAGAACACCAAACGGTAGATCCGGACCACGGGAACCAGCACCACGCTGGTCCGCAGGGCGTGCCGGGACAGGTACGCTTGCGGCACGACCTCGCCGAGCATGGTAATACCGAAGGTAGAAAAGATAAAGGCGCCGATTCCGGACAATACCGATTCCGATATCAACGCCAGCAAGACGTTGGCCGCGACATTTCCCCACAGCAGCGTGCACAACAGGTAGTGCGCGTCTTTGCGCAGGCTCAGGATCCGCTGAGCGTCTTTATTCCCAAGATCCGCCTGAACTTCCAGTCTCAACCGGCTCATCCCGAAGAATCCGAGATTCAGCCCGGAAAACATCGCGGAGTGAAGCAAACAAACAGCTATACCCAACCAGGGGCCCATATTTCTCCTTTGCTAAGGTTCATTATCCTATATTTACAGCAGTGGCGCCAGCAAACGCGCAAGAGAATTGCGCAACTTGACGGTCTCATCCAGCTCTTGGTAGTCTTCGAGTGTGAACTCACGACTGTCCTGAAGATCGCGCATAAAATCTTCTTCCAAACCGGCGGTTATCCGTTCGTCATACAATAACGTGTTCAACTCATAATTCAAATGAAAACTGCGCACATCCATATTCGCCGTACCGACCGAACAGATTTCGGAGTCGATCATAATCGTTTTGGCATGCAGAAACCCCTTTTGATAGTGATAGATCCGCACACCGGCCCGCAGGAGATCCTTAAAGTAGGTAAACGCGGACCAATACGGAAGCTTCTTGTCCGGGACCCCCGCAATGATGACGCGGACGTCCAACCCGCCGAAGGCTGCCATTTTCAAGGCCGTATGAACGCTCGGATCCGGAATGAAGTAAGGTGACTGAATGTACACCTTCTTTTCGGCACTGGAGATCAGGGTGAAATAAAGATGCTTGATCGACGGCCACCGCGAATCCGGCCCGGAGGTCGTCACCTGAACGGGCAGCTCGTGCGGGTCGGCGGGTACGGCCGGAAAATACTTGGTATCAAAAAGCTCTTTACCGGTTGTATTGTACCAGCTGGTCACGAAAATTCCCTGCAAGACATTGACCGTCTCGCCTGATATCCGCAGGTGGGTGTCCCGCCAATAATCGAACTGCTTGCCTCCGTCGACATATTCCTGCCCCATATTCATTCCGCCCGCGTATCCGATTCGTCCGTCCACCACCACCACCTTCCGGTGATTGCGGTAGTTTAATGTATGGATCTTCAACGGCGAGAGGAAATTGAAATACGGATACATTTCGATGCCGGCAGCGCGCATCTCGCGGACATAGCGGCGGTCCAGGAAAATACTGCCGATGGCGTCGTACAGAATACGCACTTCCACGCCCTGTTTGCGTTTGGCGACAAGGATGTCCCTGACTTCCTTGGTGAGGGGATCGGAGCGCCAGATAAAGTATTCCATGTGGATCGATTCACGCGCGCCGCGCAGGTCCTCCATCAGTCGCGGAAACTTTTGCGAACCGTTTTGCAGGACCTCAATCGCGTTGTTCGTCGTCAAAATGGAATTCGAGCTGCGCTGCAAAAGATGAAACAGCTTCTGCTTGTGAACGACATCCTTCTTTTGCTTGAGCCGACTGCCGCGGTCCATCTGCGCCTCGATCAGCGGGGCGAGCATCGCGGAGCTCCTGTCCTCCAGGAATTGTTGTGACAGTTTGGTCTTTTCATCCACGCGCCGCCAATTACGCCCGATGAAGATGTAAATCACCGCCCCCACCACCGGCAGCAGGATAAACACCATGACCCACGCCATCGTGGTCGACGGCTCCCGGTTGTCCAACAACAACAAGACAACCGTCATCACCAGATATACGTAAAACAAAATCCCGAGGATCGAAAAAATATAGTCCATTGCTTATTCGTCCAGTTCCAATTGGACCCATATCGGATAGTGATCGCTGGGTTTTTTTCGCGACGCCACCTTGTCGGTTTGGATCAACCGGGCGCCCCGGGTGAAGATGTGGTCCAGGGATGTCTTCCGGTTGAGGATATACCAGTGTTTGTAGGACCAGGCGATATTCTTGGTGGCCAGATCGAAACCGCCGTGAATCAGCGGATCGATCGTCGCGTGATAGTTCCGCTTGGTCAGTGTATTGAAATCCCCCCCGATGATACAGTATTTTTCCCGTTCGGGAATTTCACTAACCACGCGCTTCATCTGCAGAGTCCGGTAGGCCGTTTTCAGCCACACCCCGAGGTGAATACAGATAACCAGGATCTTTCTTTCCCCCACATGGATATCGGCCAGGACCGCGATTCGCTGCAATTTGGTCCGCTCTACGTGCGGCAAGATGAGTTTCTTGTGCTCGCCGATCGGCCACTTGGATAAAATCGCGTTACCGAAGTCCCGGCCGTGGTTGGGGTGACGGACCGCCGGATAATACACGTAATTATATCCGAGCGTATCGCAGATGTGCATGACCCCTTCCGCGTCCATCTCCTGGAGCAGCACGATATCGGCGTGTTTAAGATTCTCATTACTCTCAATCAACTCGACTGCCGGCCGCACCTTCTTGGCGAACTGGATATTATAGGTAAAAACCTGAAGCCGGTTCGGAGGCGTCCGTTTCTCCTTATAATCCAGGTAAGCGTACTGGGGATGCTGGGGATGTGTGTAGTTCCGTTTCCTGTTCTGTAGATGAAAGAATCGCACGTATGTCTCTCAAAAACTGGTCTTGAATTTCAACATGATTTCTGCGGCCCCGGCATTTTCTTCCGTACCGCCGCTCTCAAATTCTTTTTTCAGATCGAGCGTCACCCGGTTGGTCACACGGACCTCACTGCCCACTGTTTGCTTGGTCGTCGCCGGCTCGGTCTCACCGTTGGTTTCCCGTTCCACCTGGTATTTAATTTCCAGGTTGTCGGTGACCTGTTTGGCGGCCCCGACCCCCTGCTTATCGGTGGTGACCGATACGGAAAAATCGGACAGGCCGAATTTGTCGGCGATAAAATTACCTCTGCCGCCGAAGAATAGGTACTGGACAAAATCCTTGGCCAACTCCGGAGAGACCGCGCCCGACTCAATGCTCTGGCTCAAACCGTTCCACCGCTTACCGGTGGCGACCATCAGCAGCAGCATCTCGTCCGGCAGCGACGGCTCCGATGATAATATGACGTTCGGTTTCTCCAAATCACCTTTAATCCCGATGGTAATATCGACCTTGCTGATACGTGAAAAGCCGTTGATATCCAGCCGGGGATTCCCGGGTTTACCGGAAAAATACAGATGGCTGGGCCGCAGTTTGATGACGGTCCGTTTGCTCATGACATTACCCGACTCAAAACGGACCTGGCCGAATAATTCATCCGTCACCAGCCGGTTACGCCGCTGCAATTCGAAGGTGACCGGGACGTTCTCCACTTCAAACTGGCCATTGTCCATATTCTCGATGCGCAGACTGCCCGACACCACCGGCATCGCCAGCTCACCCGCGATATCGACGTCCAATTCCTTGACCAACCCCTCCAAATGGCGGGTGTGCGGATTCTTCGGCAAATAACCGATGATTTCGCTGACGTCCAGTGCGCGGCTGAATACCGTCCCTTCGAGACGGCCGTGGTCCACCCGTCCGTTAATCACGACCGCTTCGGAGACGGGTAACCGTAACCGTCCGTTCACGATCTCGGCTGTGATCCCGGTGCGATGAAACGATTCTATCCGGATGGAAAAGTTTTGGACAAGAAATTGAGAGTCCTTGGGCAGTTCGTCCAGGTCTTTGAGAACCAGGTTATTGAAGGTGATGCCGTGGATCAGATCCCCCTCGACCGACTCGAACTGGACTTGTCGGTCCAAAGTGTAATGCTCAAGGATCTTACGGACCAGGAACTGACTTCCCGTGGGCGTGCACAAGAGATAGTAAACACCGTAACATAGTGCCCACAACAGGAGCACCAGCAGCAGGGAAAATATTTTTGTTCTTAACCTCATGCTTGACCTGATTCAAGCTGTCATTATAGCGAAATTATAACATATTGCACATCAGAAAAAGGATGACTGCGGAGGACGGCGGCGGGACGACAACTACGGGCGGGGCGGGCGGCTGAAGATGCGGTGATAGGCGAGGTTCAGTATCTGATGCGCCTGCAGACTGCGCGCATCGACCTGATACAGGATGTGCCAAGCCAGCAGCGCGGCGTGATCGTACTCATCCGCGGACAGGAAGCCTTGGGCCTTCTCCAATAAATAGGACCGGCGCCGGCCCCGGTCGCGGATGCTTTTGGAAAAATTGATGGCCTTCCAGCAGTCGTCCCGCCGCGCGATATAGACGGCCAATCGACCGGTCGATTGCGGAGAATTCACCATGCCGGGCTCCTTTCCCCTGGGGTTAGCGGGAAGCGGGCGCCGGCCCGGGGAGACCGGCGCCCTGTGTTTCGGGGGGAGGGAATCTTGCTTCCGGTTTATTTTTCCGCCATGTCCAAATCAGCGGTCAGGACCGTGTTGGCTGCCTTCAGCGCGGCGGACTTGGCCTTGATCTCCTGAATCGCCAGGGCGATCTTGCCTTCGGCCGTTTCGGCGAATTCCACTTCAACCGCGTCGCCCAAGGCGATGTCCTCGGATTCATCCGCGGAGAACTTGGTTTCTTTGTTGATGGTCAGCTCAAACTGACTGATTTCCGTTCCTTCTTTGCTTTCCTGCTGGATCACGATCGATTCCGGGGATATATCAACCACGATCCCGCGCACCTGAGCCTTTGCTTCCGCCTCCATTGCCTGAACGGACGTTGACAGAACGACACTCATGACAGCGATCAGCACGAAAAACTTGGTAAATGTTTTTGTCATCATGACTTCCTTTCTCCTCTTAACTTCGGTTAGCTGACTGTTATGTCCGCAGCGCCCTCCCCGGGACAACCTCCTGCGGACCAATGACGTCGCCAACACTCTAACAAAGCCAACATTAAGAGAAGATTAAATTAGCATTAAATATTTTCATCTGGGAGGAGGCCTGTCCGCTATACGCGCGGCAGGGTGATGAAAAATGAGGTCCCTTTGTTCAACTCGCTGGTCACGCGAATGGTACCTTTGTGCAAGTGTGCCAAGGACATAGCAATACTGAGCCCGAGGCCGTGGCCGCCGCGAGGGCTGTTGGTGGTGCGGTAAAAGCGGTCGAAAATCTTGGAAATCTCGTCCTGCGGGATCCCGATCCCGCTGTCCGATACGACGATTTGAATGTACTCCTGCTTCACGGACACGTCAATCTTCAGCAGGCCGCGCTCCGGCGTAAACTTGATGGCATTGTCTATTACGTTGAAGAACAAGCGCCGCAGATGCACCCGGTCGGCCTTGATCTCGGCCGCACGTCCCGAAATATTCGCCTCCAGCCGGATATGTTTGTCGCGAACCAGGATTTCGGTCTGCTGAATAATTTCCTGGATATAGGGCACAAAATCGAACTGTTCGTAGATAAACACCTCCGGCCGGTAATCGATCTTGCTCAACAACAACAGGTCGTCGACAATGCGCAACATCCGGTGAACCTCTTCCAGCGTGACGTTCATGGCCTGCCGGTATTCCTCCATGCTGCGTGTGTTGAGCAGCGCCAATTCGGCCTCTCCCTTGATTACGGTGAGCGGCGTGCGTAGCTCATGCGCGGCATGCGAGGTAAATTCCTCGATATGCGCGAAGGAATTCTCCAGCCGGCCGATCATGTCATTAAAGTCATCGATCAGATAGGCCACTTCCTGGTAATTGTACTTGGTCTGCACCCGGGCCGAAAGGTCCTCGTGTGAGACCTTGCGGGCGATCGCGGCAATCTCGTCGACCGGACCGAGGATCCGCTTCACCAGCAGCCGGCCGATAAAACTGGTCAGGATCAAAATTGCTGGAATACTGATCACCACCGATATAAGGAAGGTGAGGATCAGATCGATGATCGGACGCTGGTAAACGCCGACTTGGACATAATAGTGGTCCTGATCCTTGTAGGTAAAAGGATAATTGATGATCCGGACCCGGCGGTCTTTGTAAGTCAGTGTTTTGTATGTCGGATCCCCGTCCTCGCTGGGAACCACGCTCTCCCGAATAAGGTCGATCAGATCTTCGGACATATTCGGCGAGCGGGTAATCGACGCCTTGGTGGTGGATACGAAATTGATGAAGTACTCCTGCAGATCCATCGAATCAACCTGCTGCAACCAACGTTTCTCAAAACTGGATGTCCAGAACAGGAAACGCCGCGGACTCTTTTCTTCATCGGCAATCGCCTTTTCCAGTGCAAATTTCAACGGCTCCGCCTCTTCGCCGCGAACCTCGAGATACGAATTGATCGTAGAACAGATATTGACCGCCGTCGTCTTCAGCTCCCGGTCGAGTTCCCGGTGTACGGTCCGGAACAGCACGAAGTACAACACCCCGCTGAAGGCCAGCAGAATCACCCCCAGGATCAGGCTGTACAAAAAACTGATCTCAAAGGAAATGGAGCGGTACTTAACGCCCTGATTGTCCTTGCGCAGCGGCCGGTCGACGTTCATGACGAAGCTTCTTTGAGAATGTATCCGGTCCCCCGGACCGTGTGAATGAGTTTTGTGGGATAGGGTTTGTCGATCTTGTTACGCAGATAGCGGATATGGACATCGATCACATTGGTGAAGCTGTTGAAGTCCTCCTTCCAGACGTGTTCAGAGATCATGGTCCGGGTAACCACCTGATTGGCGTGAAGCATCAAATATTCCAGCAGACCGTATTCCTTGCTGGTCAATTTGATATCTTGTTCACCCCGGCGGACTTCATGGTTGAGCAGGTTCATTTCGAGGTCGGCGATACGCAGCACATCGACCTTCTCTTCCCTCCCCCGCCGCAAAAGCGCCCGGATGCGGGCCAGCAGCTCGGAAAACGAGAACGGTTTGGTCAGGTAGTCATCGGCGCCGGCGTCCAGACCCGACACTTTATCAGTGACAGCATCGCGGGCGGTCAGCATGAGGATGGGGGTGGCGTTTTTCCGCTGACGCAGTTCCCGGCAAATGGACACACCGTCCTTTTTGGGCAGCATGATATCCAGCAGGATCAAGTCATAGGCGTTGACATCGGCCAGGTACTGGCCTTCTTCTCCGTCCCGGCCTACGTCCACCGTATAGTGATGTTCTTTCAGACCGCGTTCGATGAAACTCGCGATCTTTTCTTCGTCTTCAACTACGAGGATTCTCATCAGACCCCTTTCTTCAAAGGTGATGACTGCGTTTCGGTCCCGTCGTAATGCGGCCATTCTAATGGGAAACCTCGGCGGAAACAAGCATAATTTCGTGACGGCAAACTGAAAAGTATAAATGGTTGGACGGCGGGAAGTTATAACGGATTAAACATGCCAGCCGCAAAGTGCCAGCGCGCACAGTGTCTTGGCGTCGCGCAACCGACCGCGCCTCAGCATATCTTTGATGTCGTCCCGGGAAACGTCCGTGACCGAGATGATTTCATCAGGATCACGGTCGGCCTGGCGCACAAACAAGTCCGTGGCGGCATAGAGGTGGATTTTCTCATTCGTAAATCCGGGGGCCGTGAAGATTTCACCCAATTTTTTCCAGGAGCGGGCACCAAAACCGGACTCCTCCGCCAGCTCACGGCGGGCACAGGCCAGCGGACGTTCCCCGGCCTCCAGGGTCCCGCAGGGAAACTCGTGCAGATACGCGCGCAACGCCGGCCGATACTGCCGCAGGAGAATCACCCGGCGCGAGTTGACAAAGGGAACGATCAATACCGCCCCAGGATGATCGATCATCCGGATCGTCCGGGTGACGCCGTTGGGGAGACGGCGGCGTTCCGTCTTCAAAGTGAATTTTCGTTTGGGCATGATGAGCTCATCCTGTCCTCATAGAATTTGTAAGCCTTTCGGGCGAGCATACGGGGTACGAACTTGTCGGCCAGGCAATAAAAGCGGCTTACCGGGTCCGGGCAGACCTGCCGGCGGCGGCGGTCAATGGCCCGCACGATACCGGGAGCGGATTGCTCCGGAAGCCGGCCGCCCGTGGTCCGCGCCCCCGGATAGTACCGGCTGTGGCCCGTATTCATCGGTCCCGGATAGACGCGGGTCACCGAAATCCCGTCTTTGACCAAATAAGACTCCAGCGCCTGGGCAAAGCCGTCCAGCGCCCCCTTGCTGGCGCTGTAAGCCAAGGCGATCGGAAACGACAGGAACCGGGTCGCTGAACAGATAAAAGCGATACGCCCG
This sequence comes from Candidatus Omnitrophota bacterium, assembly GCA_020429915.1. Taxonomy (GTDB): domain Bacteria; phylum Omnitrophota; class Gorgyraeia; order Zapsychrales; family Zapsychraceae; genus JAGOSC01. Next base: position 41,562 of record JAGQKV010000011.1, read on the forward strand.
CCCGGAGCGATCAGCCGCTCACGCAACAAGTGCTTCACCAACCGCATATGCCCGGTAAAGTTGACGGCCATCACATCGCGCTCGGCGTCATCGGGAATCTCGATAAAGTCTCCGGAGACACTGATACCGGCATTGCAAATGACAATGTCGAACGGACCCGGCATCCGCGGCCACGTACCGTCGGGGACCGCGCCTAAATCCAGCTCAATATATTCGTGCTCCTCCGCCGGCTGCGGCGCCTCGCGGTCGAGGACCGTAACGGCGGCGCCGCGTTGACGGTAAAGCGCGGCCAAGCTGGCGCCCAAACCGTTCGATCCGCCGGTAATAAGGATACGCTCCGCCATGGCCTAACCCGTCAGCCGGGCGAACATACGCAGCAGCGCCCAATCCCAGCTCAATGTCTTGAGCCCCTCATCCTGAAGCATGGCCTTATAAATCCGGCGGGCGATGGTATGGCAGTTTTTGTAAATAAAGGGATTCTTGGGTGTATCCGCACCGCCGGACTTTTTATGGATCGGGGTATCCACCGGGCCGATCTCGGCGCAGACCAGCGGCAACTGGGGATATTCCTTATGTAGGCAGCGGTAAAACTTGGAAAGACCCGCCTTGGTGACCGCATAGGTGGTGCAGTCATCCCGGGTGAGCTCGGAAATCAGCGAGCTGACCAACACGATCTTGCTGCGAATCTCCAGCGCGCGCGGCAGCAGCGCCCGGACCAGGCGCATATTCGCCCACAGATTGGCATCAATCAACTCATCGACGGATTCCTCATCCAGTTCGTGAAAGCGGCCGGTCAGTCCGGAGGCCGCATTCAGACAGATGTAGTCGAACCGCCGTTCGCGCAGATTGGCGCACAGCTCGAGGACCCGGTCGCGATCACTGAGATCGGTCTTGATGATCTCGATTTTATCGCCGAATTCTTCGGCCAGCCGGTCCCGCTCCTTTGATGAGCGCAACACGCCCGTGACACGCATCCCGTCACGCACCGCCAGCCGCATAATGTCTTCTCCCAACCCCGAGGAAATACCTGTTATGAAAAGCGTTGATCCGATCATGATTTAGACCCCTGTTCTCTGAGATGCCGGACAATTCCGTGATACACACGGTGCGGCAGCCGCCGGACCGCGAACGCTGTCCATTCGTAGTGAATCGCCTTCCACATTTCCCACGGATTCAGCGGCGGATCGGCGCCGAAAAACGGATGCGGGGCGTAAAAAACAAATCTTCCCTGCAAATACCGCGAGTCATTCAGCGCCAGGATGCGATGGATATGCAACGGCGAGCTGATCAGCACCACGCTGAGCGGACGTTTCTTTCGTAAGATCTCAGCGGTGTTGCTCAAGTTGGTCAGGGTGTCGTAAGACCGCTCTTCCATCAGGATATTCCCGGCAGGCACGCCCTTGTCGATGAGGTATTTGCGCATTAATTGCGCGCCGGAATAGTTCCGGACCGGCCGCGATCCGCCTACGCATAATATCTCCCGGAAGTATCCCTGCCGGTAAAGTTCCAGGGCATGATTGAGCCGCTGACGTGTCTGTTTTCCCAATGCCGTGAAATGATCGGAGGAGTCTCCCATTAACACGATACCGAGTTCCGATGGATACAACTCGTAATCCTGCGCCAGTATCATCACGCGGGTCAACCACAGGCCCGACACCGTCAAATCCACGGCGATCAGGATAGCGGTGATCTTCGCCCACTTTCTCCAGTTCACTTTCGGCACAGGAACTCCTCTTCCTCCGCCGTCGATTGGCGCCCCAGGATTCCGTTACGGTTCGGAAATCGTCCGAACCGCGCGATGATATCCCGGTACTTCAGGGCATATGTCAGATTACCGGCAAAATAGGCGCTGTTGTGCGGACAGCGCTGACCGGCAACGGCGGCCAGTTCCCGCGACCATTCCACCGACAATTCCTGGTCCGCCAGATTCTCGGAATGGGTCAACGGCATATAGATGAAAACCCGTTCGATCAACATGTAGCCGGCGTGGCGGCCGTCCGCGATCAAAGCCCGGCTTAGATCACGCGCCGTCTCATCATAAGCATAAGCCCGCGGCGTACCCCGAAACATATTGCGGACCAACTGATCATACAGGATGATCCGACACAACGCCGTCCGGTCGGGAGCCTGATCCGGGTGCCGGACCTCTTCTTCCAGCAAATGGCCGAAACCGTCGCGCATCTCCTGGTCCAACACCCGCGTGCTGCGGAACCATTTGACGAACGGCGTACGCTTCTTGACGATAGGCCTCCCGTCGTCAATGCCTTCGAACCAGTATGCGTGAATGTCGGCCAGTGAATTCCGCACCGCCAGGCTCACTCCTTCACCTTCTCGATCAGATACTCGCTGCGCACGTTTTGCAGGCTGTTAAAAATATTGATCACCACATCCGGATTATACTTTTCACTGTCACGCAGCATACGCTTGATGATCATCCGGTGGGAGGTGTCGTCGTTGGCGCATTTGGACTGCCCCATGGAGGCGATACCCAACCGCTCGGCCAATTGCTGCATGGCCTCCTCACGAACATAGGCCAGCGGACGAATGAGAGCCAGCTTGCCGCCGAACAGTTCCTGGTTGGGCTTCATCGCGCCGATCTCGCCGCGGTAAAACTGATTGAGAATGATAGTCTCGGCGATGTCATCGATGTGATGTCCGAAGGCGATCTTGTTGAAACCCTCGCGCTCACAGAGTTGGAACAAGGCTTTGCGTCGGTTGCGCGACCACCAGTAACAATCGATTTCATCATACCGCTCATCCTTAAGCCAATCGACGCTTTCCAGGAGGCAGGGAAACTCCTGTTCCCGGAGATAGGCAATCAGTCCCGCCGGATCGAAGTCGGCAAACCCGAAGTCGATATGCACCGCGACGAATTCAAATTTTACGGGACTAACCCGCAGCCGGTGGCGCAACACATGCAGCAATGACAAACTGTCCTTGCCGCCGGAGACCGCCACGGCGATCCGGTCACCGGCGCGTATCATCCCGAAGTCCTTGATCGCCTTGCCCGCTTTCTTGGAGACAGCCAGCAATTCCGGGCATTCCTTGATCCTTTTCTTGGGCGGGTGTGCGCTGTCCCCTTCATTTTCCATACGTTCCATCCGACTTATGCTCCCTTACGCTGACGATCGCCCGCTTAACTTGACTGATTAAATAAGAATTTGACAACTCTTCGCCCGCTCATTATACTAGGCGAATTAATGAACCTGTTTCAAAGGAGGACCACCATGAAGACCAGAAAATTCTCATTGTTGCTCGTTATCACTCTGCTCGTCGCCGGAACCGCTATCGGATGCGACAACCGCAGCCAGATGGAAAAGGATGCCGACAAGGCGATGAAGAACATGGAAGCCGGCGCCAGCAAGGCCCTGGACAAAGTTTCCAACTAATTTTCGGTATCATGAGGCGGCCGGCGCGACCGGCCGCCTTTTTTTATTGTTTGGGCGCACCGAGCTTTTCCGGGGCGTCCGCCAAAGACGGTAGTTTAATATCCTTAAAGGCGTCTTCGCATCCCCCAGCCAGCAGGCATCCCGCCGCCAGTATCACCAACATGAACCATTTCAGACCGTTATTTCGCATTCCCGTCCTCCGATTGACAGCGGTTAATCCAAATAAGGCGTCCTGATTTTGTAGCGCTTGGACAACGCGCGGATCTGCTCAATGAGCTGCGTATTATCTTCGCCCTCGCGCAGCTGTCCGATCAGTTCGTAAATCTTGTTGAAAGCCCAGTTCTTGGCGATGTCCTGCGTGCCTTCGGCCGCTTCATGCAGGGATGATTCGATAACGAATTCTGTCACCTTTCCTTCGACGTTACCGACCAACTGCAACACAAAGTCGTCTTCGTCACTGTATTTCCCATACAAGGTAAACTCAATATTGCGGAAGAAATCCGGCAACAGTTTCGGATAGATATCCTGCTCGGCCAATCCGCTCACATGATAACGCAGATTCACCAGGACCGGCTCCTTGATTTTGTCGTACATGTTCCCGAGGTACTGGCCGATCTGGTGTGACCGGTAGGAATATTCGCTCCAGCCGCGATTCTTGTAAGTGATAAAGTCCAGCAGGTAGCGATTAACATTCAGCCCGCCGCTGAACGCAAAGATCGATCGCAGTCCGTTATTCAATTCGGAGACCTCATGGATGATCCGGCTGGGCTCGGTCACCCCCTGGGTGGGATAACCGTCGCTGAGGAAAATGATGTAGGAGGGATTGCGGTTGATCGGCCGGGATATGCTGCTCAGCAACGCGTTGTAAGCATCGGTCCGTGTCCCCAAGGTGAGCTCGTCGACAAAACGCAGGGCCTGGCGGACATTCTCTGCGTTGGGAACCACCGACTGCGGCTTGAATTCTACGATGAACTTTTTGAAAGCCAGGATATTGAACGTGTCTCCGGGATTCAAATTGCTCAGGCTGTACTCCAATCCTTCCTTAAACTCGCGGAATCGTTTTTCGGTGGTACTCTTGGAACAGTCGATCAGAAATACGACTTCTTTGGTAATGGTCTTGAGTTCGGCGGCGTCCTTACCGACCTTCATATTGATCTGGAAATATTTCTCCTTGGTCTTCGGGTCGGTGTATGTCAGAACCTCGCTGACCAAGTACTCTTTCAAATCGGTAAACCGGCTTTTCTTGGAGACCAGCGGTTTGAAGTCCCCATGAATGACGCCCGACGTCTCGGCGGACTTGAAATCTTTGACCTGCGGATTCCACTTGGGGGTGAAGCCAGGCATCTTTTCATAAAACTCTTCCGGCTCTATTCGTTGATCGATCACCTGACCGGGCTCTACAGCAGTGTTCTCCACGGTCAGCTGACTGATCTCGATAATCGGAGCGTTGGTCTTCACCGCGGGTTTGCGTTTGAGTCCGGAAAGGTCGCGGAAATACTGCGCCGGGTCCCGCTTGATCTCCTGATTGCGGGACGCGAACAACTCTTCGATCTTGGCATCATATTCCTCGAGCACCGGATCGTTCTTCCCGGTCTCGAATTTATCGAACTCCTTCTTGGCCAAGTCCATTTCGGCGGGCTGTTCGAACTTGATCCGTTCGGTATAATCGATCGGCTGGGTCTCAAAGGCCTTGCGTTCGGGAATATCGACGTGGAGCTTCTGAATCTGGAAATTCTTGCGCTCCGGGGTCTTGTTCTCAGGCGCCCCCTGCAAACGCACATGGGTCGCGCCGAAAAAGAGCAGGACGTGCAGTCCGACAGACACGATCAGGGCGGTTATGATTTCGTCACGGTAATTCATGAATTTAACGCCGCCAACCGTTTCTGCGCCTCATTGAAACGGTGGCTCTTGGTGTAAAGTTGAATGATTTCCTGATAAACATTACGCGCGTCGTTCAGTTTATTGAGCTGCTCAAAAATCTTTCCGGCCCGAAACAGTGACTCCGGAGAATACCACGGATCGTTGTACAGTACGGCCACCAGCATGTAAAACTTGGCCGCCTCCTCCAGCTGTTCCTTCTTCTCCAGAAGACTGCCCATCTGAAAGCGTGCCTTGAGGCTGATCTCGGCCTCATCGGCATAACTCAGCAGCACCGTATCCAGAACGGCCTTGGCCGCGTCGATGTGATTGATCGTCATCAAACAGCGGGCCATGCCGAGATACGCCTTGGGGACAAACAAACGTTCCGACTCAATGTTGACGACTTTGTCGTACTCGGTCAACGCGCTCTGGCACTGTCCCTGTTCCTGGTAAGCGGCGCCGCGGAAATAGGCCAGCGCCTGGCGGTCTTCGTCGGTGGTCAGCTTGGACTCGGCCTTCTTAAGAACGGCCAACACCGTATTGTACGACTTGGCTTCCAGACTTTTCTCGGCGATCCACAAGTACATATCGATCTTCAGGTCATTCTCATCATAAGTCTCGATGATCTCTTTCAGCAGCAGGATCGCTTTTTCATATTCCTGACGGTCGAGGTGGATCAAGGCCATATTCTTCAACGCGGAATAATAAAGCGCCGTATCCTCGCCCTTGGGGACCTGGCGGTAAAACGCCAGGGCATCATCCAACCGCTGCGCCAGCTGGAGATTGTAGGCAAGCAGGAACATACTCTCCAGACGTTTGGGATTCTCCAGGTCGCGCTGAACGATTTGTTCGAACGTCGCGATCGCCTGATCATACTGTTTGGTTTCCGAATACATGCTGCCCAGCAAAAACCGCACCCGGCCGACATTCTTGTCGTCGGGATAGGCCTTGAGGAATTCCAGCGAATCGGATATAGCCTTGTCGTAATCCTTAACCTTGCTTTTCAGCAGGATCTGATTGAATAACGCTTCTTTCTTCTTGCCTTCATCATCGGCGCTGGCAAAATATTCTTCAAACAGCGCGGCCGCTTCCGCTTCTTTTCCAAGCGCGTTCTTGGCATGCGCCAAGCCGTACAGGGCCTCGCTCTTGTATTCGGTCGCATGATATTTCTCCAGCAACTGTGCATATAAACCGTGCGCCGCCTCAAAGTTTGCCAGACTATACTCCGACTCGGCCTTGAAGAACATGCCCTTCTCGGCATACGCCTCCTGACCCTTCCAGGACTCGTCGATCAGCTCGATGACATCGGCATATTTCCGGGACAAGAACAGGATCTCCACTTTCACGTCCACCGCCTTATTCTTCTGGTCGGTGGTGAGGCCTTCCAGGGTCAGGGCCCGGTCGATCTCCGCCAGGGCCGCATCGTACTGATTGAGCTGCTTTAACGAGCGTGCGGTGACGTAGCGCACGTCAAACAACCGGCCGCCCGGAGTCAACTTGTCCTGATAGTGTTCGGCGCGCTTGATCACCGCATTGTAAGCCGGCACATTGAACAAAGCCAGCAACAGATTACTGACGGCATCTTCCACCAGCGCCTTGTCTGGATTCAGGTCTACCACCTCGGCAAACAGGTCCGCGCTGACCTCATAATCTCCCGACAAGAACGCGGTCTCCGCCTGCTTGTAAAGAGCGATCCCTTTGAATGCGTTATCGGTGGCGTTGACCGTGGCCCGCTGGAAGGCATCCACGGCCGCGGCATGTTCCCCCCGGGCCTTGTAAATATCCCCGAGTTTGATGGTCGCCTCCAGGGCCGTGGAACTGGACGGGTCGATAAGGGCCGCCTTTTGATACTGTTCCACGGCGCCGTCGGTGTTCCCCCTGGCTTCGTACACCTGGGCGAGCACATAATACTTCTTTTGCAGCCACTCTTCCTCCAGCCCGTCCTCGCTGATGGCATTGACCGCCTCCAGGGCGGCATCAAACTGTTGCCGATTGATGTGACACTGCCCCAAACGCAATCGCGCCAACTGGATCTTGTCACGGTTGGCAAAGTGCAACGTGTACTCTTTGTAATGCTGTCCCGCCCGCTCGTAGTTCTTGTTAAAGAAGTAACTCTCCGCCATACCGAACAGGGCCTCATGAGTATGCGGACTGTCCGGATTCTGCCGGATGAACTCGCGGTATTCACTGGCGGCCATATCGTACAGGCCACGCTGAAACAGCCCGTTGGCAAAATCGATCTTTTCAAACTGCGGATCGACCTGGTTCTGCGCCGCGGCCGGCAGGACGACGAGCGTCAGGATAACAAAGATAATGCTAAGCGCCAGTCGTGGTTTCATTCTTGATCGGAAGAAGGTTTCATGGTGGCGAAGGAAATGTTCCATATGCCTGCCTTGGCGCAGGCGTCCAGCGCATTGATCGTGTGTTTATGGATGGTATTCTCATCCGCCCGGATAATGATCGACTGGTCCGGAAAAAGCGTCGAGACTCGCACCAGCATCTTTTCCAAGGCGTCCTGGGAGAGCTCTTTTTGATTGACGACAAAGCGTCCGTCGGTATCGATGTTAATGATGATCTCACCCGGACTGCGGGCCGCGTCCTTGGATTCCTGTGCCTGCGGCACGCTGATGTTGATCTCCGTTTCCTGCTGGTTGAAGATCGAGATGGTCATGAAGAAGACCAGCGTCAAAAAAACGATATCGATCAGCGGCGCCATCTGCACCACCGGGCGTTGTTTCTGGTATTCCGAAATCGCGTACTTTGCCATGATCAGGCCCCCATCTCTTCGAATATCTTGATGATGTCGGTCCCGTAGGTTTCGATTTCATGGGCGATTCCCTGCACCTTGCCGCGGAAATAGGTATAGAAGAGCATCACCGGAATGGCGACGACCAGCCCGCCCGCCGTGGTGACCATTGCCTTGGAAACACCGCCCGCCAGCAATATCGGCTTAACCACAGCCTCCTGAAACGCGATGACGTTGAACGCTTGAATCATCCCCAAAACCGTTCCCAGCAGACCGATCAGCGGAGCCACCGCCGCGATATCCGCCAAGTAGCTGATGCCTTGCCACAATTCCCCGATTTCGCGCCGGACCTGGTTCTCCATGGCCTCCTTGGCGAAGATCATACCCCGCTTCTTTTTGTTAAGTCCGGCCATGATAATCCGGACCACGGCGTTGGACTCGTTCTTGCAGGTCTCACGGATGGTATTTTCATGACCGCCTTCCAGCTGCTCGATCAGTTTTTCGGTAAACTCGCGTGGCACCAACTTGCCCGAGTTCAGGTGCAGAAAGAGATAGCAGATGATCGTCACCGCCACCACGGACAGTCCGCAGAGCACCCACATAATGATGCCCCCGCTCTGGATCGTGTCCCACAGGCTCATTCCCTGTTTGGAGGCCTCGAGAGACTCCACGTAGCCCTGCACCTTGTCTCCGGATTGCGCCAATGCCGTGACAGGGCTCAGACAGCCCGCCGTAAGCATGAGTAGTAGAGCGAAAATGATTTGACCTGACCAAGCGTGTGCTTTCATATGGATCTCCTTTAACCTGTAGAATATGGCGAATATTCTGGAATTGCGATTGCGGAATTGAGTATGCCGGCCGGCCTCCCGGGGAAGCCGTCGCCGTATAGGACGGTTAATCTTTCTCACTATTCTAAGAAATTTCCGGGTTAAATCAAATGATTATTTGACTGGAAATACGGCCTGAGGGGGTGTGGATGACGCGCGGCTGCCGCTAGCGGGTGTCCTCGTTCATGCGCTTCCGGAGTTGATAGACAATTCCGCCGGCAAAAGCCGATTTGGGAAGCATGAATTTGCGGGCCGAGACCGTGATGGCCGTCTCCCCCGCTTCGGTTTCGGTGATGTCGAAACGGACATCATGACCATCAATCTTGGCGGCCAGGTATCCCTTCTCGCGGTGCTGTTTCTTCAATGCGCCCCGCTCGGCGATGAATTCCCGGCAAAAATCGAAGGCCTTGTCCCTGCTCATACGCGTGGCCAACACCGAATCGTCGTCCGCCACCATGATGCCCAGGATCCCGGCCGGGAGAAATCCGACGCCGAGCACGGCGGCCGCCGCGTATATCCCCGCACTCTTAATGGCCGTGGGGCCCATCGCATGGACGATCAGCACCGTCATCAATTTCTCAAAACTGTCGACATCGCGGATCACCTTGTCCTTCAGCGGGATATCGTAAACCTGGATCACCGGGGTCTCGCCTTTGCTGAAATCCTTGACCACCACCTGCTCGACATTGAGCCGCAGCTCCTGTATGAAGAATTTGGGCTTCTTCACCTTCTTAACCGGCTTATCCTCTTTAGCCGGCGGGTCTTTTCCGCTCTGTGCGATCTTCAGGGCGTCGACATTCAACTTCTTATCGGCATTTTTAATAATCACCAGCTCCTTCATATTGATGACCACGGCGGACATTGCCAGCCGGCCGGTCAGCATCCGCCACGGGTTCAGGCGCACACTGACTTCCGGGACGTCGAGCATAACCTCATCGGGAAAACCATCGGGATTGTAGAGCTTGAAGCCTTTGATGGCCATACGCTGGCGCACAAGACTCAGAGAAATGCGACCGACCTCCAGGCGGGCTCCAATGACTTTGGGGCCGAGTCCGATCAGCAATTGTTTAAGGAAGAAATTTTTGAGGCCTCCCAGGAGGAGAAGGAGGGCCAAGACGACAGCAGCCAATTGCAGGATCTGCTGATAATTCCATCGTTTTGGACGACCGGGCGTCTTCATTCCGTTCCTCCTGAAAGAAGGGGGCAGATCCGCTCACGCGAGTGAATCTGCCCCCGGGAATGCACAGGTTCGGGTCGTATCTATTTCAGAAGCTGTTGCTTCAGGCCCTCAAACTGGTCGGCATTGATGCTCTTGACCATTTGGATCTGGTCGTTGTAAAGCGCCAAATCACCGTTGTCTCCGCGAACGGATGAGGACAGGATATTACCTTCGGCATCTTTGGCGATAACCGCGGCATCCGTCCGCTCAAGGATAATCGTTTCGGTGGTTCCATCGGCATTGCTCGCCGTAACGGTAATAGCATCGGATTTCTCGTCGTACGACATCACCAGCTTGTCACCGTCGGTGCTGACGAATTTCTTCGGACCGTTGGGATTATAAACGATCGGATTTTCGTCAGTCCAGAACTCGATGGAGTTGAAAATGACGGCGTCACACCAGGTCGCGATTCCGTAAATCGGCAGAATGGCAACGACCAGGAATACCAACTCATCCGCCCACTTGTCGCTTTGTGACCGGTGCGCATCATAAACCTTTCGGGTCAGGTTGAAAGAACCTGTACATCCGATGCTGGTTGTGACGGTTAACACCAGTAATAACGCGATGACCTTTTTCAAAGCTTCCTCCTTGCTTTGGGTTAATAAAATTTATCCCCATTATACCACAAAAGGGTTTTTGGCAACCTCCTTCACAGAGTTTTTTGGCGTCGGGCTTCGTAAATCAGGATCGACGCGCTGACCGTCACGTTAAGCGAGGACGCGGCGCCCTGCATGGGAATCCTGACACGGTGGTCGCTGCGCCGGGTCCAGAAGTCGGACACGCCGGCGTGCTCGTTGCCCACAATGATCGCCGTCGGCCCGCGCATATCCACGGCGGTATATTCTTCGGCGGCATGGGCCGATGCCGACAGAATGGCGCACCCGCGTTCACGCAAATAGACGTAGGTTTGTTCGGACGTAGCCGCCGTTACGGGGACCGTAAAGACGGTACCGATACTGGAGCGCACCACATGCTGATTGTACAGGTCGGTCTTCCCGTCGCACAGGATGACGGCGGCCACCCCGGCTCCGTCCGCGGTCCGCAGCACCGCCCCCAGATTGCCGGGCTTCTCCACCGCCTCCAGAACCACCACCGTGGCATCCCCCGGGACGGACACATCGGCCAATGCCAGCGGCTCGGGCCGACACACGGCCAGGATGCCCTTCAGGCGGGAACCGAAGGCCATGGCGGCAAAAACGTCGCGGGGGACCTCGGTCACCGGAATATTTTCCGGAATTCCGGACTCGGGTTGAAAGATCTCCGGGCAAAGATACATGGCGTCCACACGGACCCCGGCCTTTAAAGCCCGTGAGACTTCAGGCCAACCTTCGACGATCACTTGGCCGGTCTTGCGGCGATAGGCGCGGGTGCGCAACCGTTTGACGCCCTGGACCGCATCCGTCCATAAATGCTCGGGCATATTCCCTCCTTTGTCCGGTTAGTCTTGGTCAGGCGGGCTCATCATACCGTAAACCACGAAGACGGGCAAGCCTCGGACGCCGGTCTGATCGTATGTCGATACCATTCTATATCTTACGCTCTTACGGATGGGCGGTCAGCCGGCGGACGGGACGGGATCCGGTTCGGGGACGGTCAGGGGGACTGCCTGACGGCGGCCGCGGCGCGCGGCCAGGTGAATGCACAATTCGCCGATGAGTAATCCGGCCGTCAGACCGATGATACCGCACAGGATGAAAAAGAGGATCGTCATGATGTACCTTACCTGGATGTCGTTTCCGTGGGATCTTGACTACAGGATGTAGTATGCCGGACCAATGTAAAATTTCGGTGAAGGTCCGGAAAAATCTGGGAAATATCCGCGGAAGGCTAAACCGCCGGCACGTGGGAGACAAACAGCGCCTTGCGCTTTCCCCATGAAGAATAGAGCCGGAAAGCCTCTTCCAGCGAAAGGATTTTGATCTCGGTTCCGTTCTGCAAGAGAAAATCGCGACCTTCCCGGGTCAACCGGATACGCCGGTCCTTTTGGGCGACGATCAGCATCTTCGTTTTCTTACGGCAGATCAGGGTCAGCAACGCCGCGTCCAGCGTGCTCTTCTGGTAGTAATTCTTAAACTCGACCCGTCCGTTGACCTGGCGCACCTTGCCGTCGGCCCGGATGTAAAAATCCCGGTGCATGACGAGCTCGTCCAACAGGATCTTTCCGCGTTGAAGCGTTACGTGCGGATACAGCTTGGACTTGAGTGCCGGATCCGTTTTCAGGGAATCCTTCAGGAATGCCACCGCCCCCAAGATCACCGCGTCGTCACCCAGTTGCGACGGGACGATCCGGCAGGCGTCGATGCCGGAGAGAAAAGGATTGGCCCCTGACCGCCGCCGGACGCGCGGTAATATGTAGTCCCCGCAGGCCTCGATCAAACCGCCACCCAGGATGATCAGTTCCGGATTGAAAATATGCCGCATGGAAATGCAGGCATTGCCCAACGTTTTACAGACGTCATTGACGACACGCATAACGACCCGATCCTTTTTAGCCAGTGCCTGGGCGATAATCTTGCTCTTGATCTGATCCGTCCGGTCGCCCAGCATCTCGCCGACCACGGATTTCTCACCTTTCTCGATCGCGGCGCGGATTTCCCGCTCGACGGCCCGCCGGCTGGCCAGCCCCTCGATCGTACCCGGCAGCCCCGCATTCATACACGCGCTGCTCTGGTCGATGATCACGTGACCGAGCTCGCCCGCCACGCCCTGCTCACCGATCAGCAGTTTTCCGTCCAGAATGATGCCGCCGCCGACCCCGGTTCCGGGGAATAACCCGATGATATTATTGCATCGCTGCCCGGCGCCCAACCATTGTTCACCGAGCAATCCCAGATTGACGTCGTTCCCGAGGATGACCCTCACTCCGAAATACTTGGACAGACGCTGCGCCAGCGGAAATCCGGCCAGCTGAATGTTCGGGGTGCGCAGGATATCGATTTGGTTGGGCATCACGATCCCGGGGATGCCCATGCCGATTCCCGCCAGCTCGTCAGGCGTGACATCGTTGTCGGAAAACAGCCCGCTCAGATGATTGCGGATCTCCTCATATATGCGCTGCGGACGCGCGCCCTGGGGGGTGGGGCATTTTTTTCGCGCCATCACCTTTCCGCGCCCGTCGACCAACGCCGCCAATATTTTGGTGCCTCCGACATCCACTCCGCAAAAAATTTTATTCGCCATGTCCTGTCCTTGGTTAGTACCGCCTGTCTATCCGCGTACGGCGGACGGCTTCCAGTTAATGGTAATGTTTTTTCCAAAAATGTCGCGGAACAGGTCGGCCTTCTTCAAGGCCGCCTCCTTTTCCACTTCGGAAAAGTCATCCGCGTCGATATTCAACGCGACGGCATCTTTACGGACGGCACAGTGCACATCGTCCACCGCACTGATGCGCCGCCGGTCGAGGCCATCGGCAATCCGCAGAATCGCCGCAAGTTTTTTCAAAGCCGTCTGCCGCTCCTCCGGCAGGTCCGCATAATACTTATGCGATTCCCGCGGGAGACTGCGCCGATGGTAGCGCGCAACCAGAGCGACGATGACCTTCTCTTCTCTGGTCAAAGGCAGCCGGAAGGATCTCAAGATAATATCCCGCGCTGTCTTGTGATGCCGCAAACGCCCCTTGATCCACCCGATATCATGCAATAACGAAGCCGATTGCAGCAGGAGCCGGTTACGCTCGGACAGTTGATGCAAATCCTGCAAATCATCATACATCCGCAACGCGATCCTGGTGACTTGATGCGAATGCTGTTTTTCATACGAATACGAACGGGCCAACTTGACGACCTCTTTCAAAACCTCCGTGTCACCGCTGTCCCGACGCCGGCCGTCCAGAATATCGTCCAGATGGCGCGCCTTTTCAATCGACTCGCATACATCCTTGGGAAATCCTTCGCTGCGCATCTTGCGGATCACCTTCGTCACATCATAGGCGACACGCATATTCCGTACCGCGATCCCGGCCGGGCTCTGTTCCAGGATAACATAAGAAGCCGCCGGATTGCCGTCAAAGGACCGGCCGACGCTGCCGGGATTCACGAAATATTTGCCGGCGATCTTCTTTGAAAAATACTGATGCGTGTGTCCGCAAAGAATAACATCCTCCTCCACGTTCGCGGCCAATTGCTTAAACCGTTCCGGCGGGGTGTCCGCGGTAAGCGGTTCGTCGACAGCCTCGGGACTGCCGTGCACCAGCAGGAAGGTGCGCCCCAAAGCCGCGGCCGTGGTTCGCGCCGGCAGCCGGGCAAGATAGTCTTTGTCCTCGCGTTTCAATTGCTTGAACGTCCACTCGAAGGAATACATTTTGGAAGGGTCTTTACGCTGGATCCATTTCTTGCGTTTGCGAGGCAGCCGCAAGACATTCAAATCGTAGTTGCCGACGATGGCCTTGGCGACACGCTTCTTCAACTCCGTGATTACCCGTCGCGGGTACGGGCCGTAGCCGATAAAATCGCCGAGGTACCATATTTCCGAGATGCTCTTGCGGGCGAGGTCTCCCAGCACGGCCTCCAGCGCCGGCCAATTAGCGTGGGCGTCGGCGAGAACGGCAATTTTGGGCGGGCTAGTGGTGGGCATAAACGAATTCCAGCATTTCCTCAAAATGACGGCTTTGCAGCGCGCGATGCCAGCGCTGAACAAAAATGCGGTATCGGCTGTCTCTTACCTTCTTGAGATAATTATATAATACATTAAGACTGTTGCCCATATCCGAATTCATCTTATAAGCGGCACGGTAACGGCTCAGCATATCCAACCACACGTCGCAGTCATGAATGTCGCCGAGAATCTTGTGGAAGAAATAGACGCGGCCGATGTACAATTCCAACCGGACATCAAAGTAGGGCCGGATGCCCTCCAGGGTGTAACGCAGATGCTTGGCGCATTTACGCATCTCATGCAACTCCGTCTTTTTCTCGGGATAGGGAACGATGACATTATAGGCGAGCAGATGATGCGTGCTTTTCTCCACCCGGCGATGAAAGATATCCATCATCGTGTGGGCGACCTCGGCGTCGGCCTTCTTCATTTTACGCTCCAGCACACCGACGACCTTGTCGGCGCTCAGCCGAGCCGCATACTTCCTGAGAGCCCTGGAAACCGCCGGCTGCAGCGCAGCCCGTTGCCGACGCAGATCGGCAAGGAGATCGCGGATGCTCTGACGCTGGACGTCGCTGCGCAATTTGGACTTGTAATCCTGCAAAAAAAAGAGATACACATCCAGATCACGCAGCTGCGACGCCTCCCGCGCCGTCATTTGAAGCAAACGGTTAAACCGTTTCACGGCGGCCTTGTCGAACAGCAGCGAGTATGTCTTTAGGGCGTTGCGGAAACGCCGGGCATTGGTCCGCAATTGATGAATGGAGCGCACCGTGCCCTTGTCGCAGGCCGTCCGGTAGTAACGGTGAAACACGGTGAAATGGCGGTGCAAGGCTTTAAGGGCGATCTTGGCGGGGGACATTTACGCTCCGTACAACTTCAGCAGATAATTCTGAAAGCTGAAAGGAGCGGACTTTGACTTTGGCTTGGCGTACTTCATGTCGGATCCGAGGATCCAGGCCTTTTGGTTGTCCTTCCAGCTGTAATCCATGATGCTCATCAAATGCGACTTCAGGTCGGCCTTGTTCACCTCAAACAATAACTCGATGCGCCGGTCGAAATTGCGCATCATCCAGTCCGCGGACCCCATGAAAACCCGCGGACTATCGTTGTTGTTGTAAATAAATATCCGGCTATGTTCCAGAAAACGGCCGATGATGCTGCGGACCTCGATATTCTCACTCATACCCTTTACGCCGGGAATCAGGCAGCAGATACCCCGCACCACCAGCCGGATCTTGACTCCGGCCTTCGATGCCTCGTAAAGCTTATCGACAATCTTCAAATCTTCCAATGAGTTGAATTTCGCGAAAATCTTTCCGTTGCGGTATTTCTTCTGGAATTTGATTTCGCGCTCGATCAGGGAGACCGTGTAATCGCGCAGGCTGTCCGGAGAGGTTACGATGCTATCCCACCGTGCCGGCTGAGAGTAGCCGGTGATGACATTGAAAAGCTCGGAAATATCCCGGGCCACATCGTCATTGGCGGTGAAGTAACCGATGTCGGTGTAGACGTTGGCCGTAGTTTCATTGTAGTTACCGGTGGAAATATGCACATAGCGTTGGATCCGTCCCTCCTCCTCACGGACGATCAGGGTCATCTTGCTGTGGACCTTAAGGCCGGGGATACCGTAAATGACGTGGCAGCCGGCTTCTTCAAGCTGGCGTGTCCATTTGATATTGTTGGCCTCGTCGAAACGGGCCTTGATCTCGACCAGTGTGGTGACCTGCTTGCCGTTGATAGCCGCTTCCTTCAAGGCGTCGATAATAGCCGATCCCTTGTTCGTCCGATACAGGGTCATCTTGATCGCCAGGACGTTCGGATCACGCGCGGCGGTCTGAATCAGGTCGACGGTGGGATAGAACGGCTGATAGGGCATATGGATCATCATGTCGTCTTCCTTGACCCGTTCAAAAATATGATCGTACTCAATCTTCCGAGGGATAAAGCCTTCATAAGTCAGCCGCGGCA
Source organism: Candidatus Omnitrophota bacterium (assembly GCA_020429915.1). Classification (GTDB taxonomy): domain Bacteria; phylum Omnitrophota; class Gorgyraeia; order Zapsychrales; family Zapsychraceae; genus JAGOSC01. Next base: position 58,167 of record JAGQKV010000011.1, read on the forward strand.
GATCGACATGTCCGAACAATTCAAACAGGAAAGTCAGATCGAAATTGCTCTTGATTTGGGTCACCTCATCCTGATTGAAATGCAGCCCCTCGCACAACATCGAACGCAACTCAGCGCTGCAGCTCGCCTCAGCCTCCAGATAAACCGGCTTGGCGAAGGTCCTTTTCTTCACCTGGTCATCGATGGCCTTGAGGATATCGGACGTCAGCTCCTCGTCGCCTTCGATCTCACTATCCCGGATAACGCGAAACAGGGAATACTCCGTGACCCGATAACTCTTGAAAAAGTCCGTCAGGTATGTTCGCAAAATATCTTCGATAAGGATGAAGTGGTACTCGTCGCGCGGGGACGGCAGGCGTAGCAGGCGTGGGATGTTTTTCGGGACCGGCACAATGGCCAGATGACTCTCCCCTTTGCGCTTGATGTGGACGGCAAACGACATCGTCTTTGAAGGCAGGACCGGAAAGGGATGCCCCGGGTCCACCGCCATCGGCGTGATGATCGGGAACATCGTGGTCTCAAAGTAATCTTTGATAAAGCGTTTTTGGTCCCGCGACAATTCGGCCGGACCGCAAATGAAGATTTTATTCCGGGCCAGCTGCTTCAAAATCTTGTTGGTGTACACATCGTAAAGGTCGCGGATCATTCCGGCTGATTTTTCCAGAATCATGTCGAGCAGTTCGGTCTGCGAATAACCGTAGTGGGACTTGCGGGTAATCTTTGTCTCAATCAGATTCTTCAGCCCGGCCACCCGGACCATGAAGAATTCATCCATGTTGGAAACAAAGATCGCCAAAAACTTGGCCCGCTCCAAGAGCGGATTGGACAGGTCCGTGGCCTCCTTCAACACACGCTCGTTAAACATCAGCCAGCTGATGTCACGGGGAATGTATTGCTCTCTCTCTGTGGGTTGTGTCTTACTCATGCGGTTGTGACCGGTTTGACTTTAAGGTTAACGACGGAACCGGATATCTCTTCGTAGAATTTCTTACGGTCGGTAAACATCGAACGCTCCAGGGCAAGACTCTCTTGAGCGGAGACGACCAGATCGATTTCCCCGGGCCGGACAAACTCCACATCCAGCGCCTTGACCTTCTGCTTGTGCGAGGCGTCCAGACTGTTGGCGATGCGCAGAATGGAACTCAACTTTTGCACCAGGATCCGTTCGCTGACCGCGAGGCTCTGGTAATAAAAATGCGACTTCTGCGGAATGGCCTTGCGGTGATAGCGAGCGATACACGCGATACAGCGAATCTCGACCGGCTTAAGCCGGAACAAGCTCAGAGAATTGATAATGTACTCCGTGTGCTTGTGATGGGCGCGGTTATTAATGAACAATCCGATGTTATGCAAATACGACGCCAGCAGCAAATAAAGCAGGTCCTTGTCCTTTAGTCCCATGGCCGACTGCAGCCGCTTGAAAAGCTCTTCCGACAAAAAGGCCACCTGTTTGGCGTGCTTGATATCCAGGTCGAATTTGTAGCACAGGAACTTCGCCACCGAGATCAACTGATTTTCCTTGCTGTACTTCGCAGCGAGCTCCGTCCCGTAAATAACGTTCGCCAGCAAGGCCTCCGCCAGCGAGGTCTCCAGAATATAGATCGATCTTTTTTTCAGCAGCTTGAACAGTTTGTTCAGAACAATGGCGTAGCCGTCGATCGCCTCGGTATGCTCAAAAGGAATATCATAAAATTCGGACAAGTCATCCAGCTTCTTTCCCTTGATCCGGGAAATCAGCAGATTCGACTCCCGGAATTGAAAGGTGAAAAAACTGGCCGCGCGGTTCTTGTTGGGAATAACCTTGTGCAGCTCGGTGGAATAACTTTCGTCGATCAGGATAATATCGTCGATCTTGATATCCGGAAAAGAACGCTTCGTGTTGATGATCTCGTTCTCCACGTACTCTTCCAGGGCCTGATAAATCTCTTTCTTGCTCCCGACAATGCCGGCTTTGAATTGCTTCAGGCGCAAGGTTCCCAGCGGCATCCCGAAACTGGCGACCGCGAACCCCTTTTCCATGACAGAGATGTCCAGGCTGCCGGCGCCCAATTCCACGATCAGCAGATTCTTTTCATTAATCGGATAAGTTTTCTTGAGCTTGTAGGACAGAAAGGCGTCGATGTAATAAACCACATCCCCCACATTGAGGATCTCCACATCGAAACCGGTCATCCGGCGCACCGTATCCAGGAAAATATCGCGGTTTTGCGCCTCCCGCACCGCGGTGGTGGCAATGATCTTGACCTTATCCACCTCGTACTGGGTGATCACTTCTTTGTATTTATTAAGAACGCTGATAACCTCATGAAAAATATCCTGGGCAATCCTGCCCTTATAAAAAGTGCTGCGGCCGATCTGGTTGACATTTTTCAGGCTGTCGATAATACGCAGATTTTGCCCGTCACTCTCTCCGATGACAAGCTTGGTGGAATTGGATCCGATGTCGATAACTGCTGCTCTCATAGGTTTTACCGTACTTGAAGATCAACATTATACACTATCTCTATGGAAACACAAACCTCTGTTTACGGACCAAATAGGTATATAGCGCATGTATTGCGTTTCGCTATATACCCTTTAATGGTAGGGATTCAGGTAAGATGATGAAGGAGAAAAGCGAGGATTGGTTGGCTGGAGTCCGCTTTGGGTCTATATTCAGACCGGCATGGAACTTGTTCAGATTTCCTATAACCCTTTATAGGACCAGTCTGTTATGGGAATGTGTCCGGCATGTGAAATTTGGGTAAACTCAGACAAATCAGGAAGGAAAAGCCTGAAAATCAGGCATGATGCCCGCAAAACAGAGGAAAATCCACGATCGCGGTTACTTTGAAGCCAGGGAAATGTGTTGCAGGGTTTCGGCGGCAATACCGAGCTGCTCGGCCTGGGCCAGCGCCCGTTCGAGTCTGGCCGGAGCCGACCGGCCCATGCATTTGTGCTGCGGATCGCCGTCAAAGGCCTTTTGCATCGCCGCGATCAGCGGTTCCCGCGGGCATTCCTTGCCCGCCAGCCGGAATTGGATATCAAGGACCTCGTTCGCCACGCCGCGCGCCAGGTCCTGATGCAGCGACCATAACTCTCCGACATTCCCGCCGACCTTCAGACCGCACACGTTGGTAGTCAGGATGTACAGATTCTTCAGGATCAACTCGGCCAACAAGTCATCTTCATCGGCGCAGATCTTGGTGGGGATATTCAAAGCGGCCAAGGCATCGGCCACCAGCCCGGCACAAGGTCCGTACACGGGCGAAGGGATAATAACTTTAAAGTCATTCGGCTGTTTCTTTTCAAACCAGACGCTGATGACCGTCGGGTTTTGCAGTCCGTGTGATTGCCAATCCTGGGGCAACAGCTCGTTCTGAACAAGCACGGTCCGGTCGCGCCACGACGCGGGCAAGCCTTTCAACGTGGCGGCCAGATCCTTTTCGCCGACCGCAACCACGACCGCGGCGCTGTGCGGCCAATCCGTGGGCAGCTTCGCCAAATCCATCGACCGGGTTACCGGATAGACCGGATGTCCGCTTCTCAAGAATCCGCGGGCAAATACCCCGCCGACCTCTCCCACTCCGATGATCGTGACCGCCTCGTTCATGATACTCCTCGCTATTTGTTGGTAAATTCCAGATGATCGCCGACAATCTTACGGTAGTAGCACCCGAGGCGCGTCTGGCCGTCGGCATGTTTGGTGTGACAGGACCCCTTGCCCACCATGCGCACCTTGTACAGCAGCGAATTCTGCTCGCAATTGACATAAACGTCCACGAGGTCAAGCTGATCCCCGGAGGTTAACCCCTTGACCCACAACTCGTTGCGCGACGTTGACCAGAAGGCGGCCACACGGTGCTCGATCGTATAGCGCAGCGCCTCTTCATTCGCGTAGCCTACCAGCAGCACTTCCCCGCTATCCGCGTCCTGAACGACCACCGGCACCACGGCCGACTTGGTCGCCGCGATCTTGTCCAGCTTGGTAAAATCCAGCAGCAACGCCTCACTTTCCTCCAATACCTGCGATGTCATCTCGCCCTGATAGTCTTTCCGGTTCATCTTGCCTTCCTCTCTTCGTTGATGGCGACCAGCATGGTCTGTCTCCTGTAATAAGCCCCCATTATACATGAAATCGGAAATTATACAAATCAAGGGGAGGGAAACGGCAAATTAAATCAGTTCTGCGGATGCGACGGCGGGTTGAGGACGGCGTCAAAGAAGGTGAGGACATCGTGGCGGGTGAGAATCCCGACCACTTCGCGGCGCTGGTTGATGATCGGGATACAGCCGATTTTGCGTGCCGCAAACAGGCGCAACGCCTTGCCTAACGGATCTTCGGGATACAGGACTTCGGGACGGTCCTGCATCACCTGCTCCAACGCGATATCGTGCAGACGCTGTTTGTCGTAAAAGTGTTCTCCGTCTTCCACAAGCGATCCGGCGGCCAACGGGTCCGGGCCGCTGGCGTCCCGGGTGGGCGACACGGCCCGATACAGATCACGCTGCGTGATCACCCCGACAATGCGGTTATCGTCGTCCACCACCGGGAGGTGACGGATATGATAGGTCAGAAAGGCCTGCTCCACCTGGCCCAAGTCCGCTCCTTCATTGATGACCTGGACGGGATGCGTCATCATCGTTCCGACCTGCCGCTGACACCACTGGTGCTGCAGTGAGTTTGTTTCGTCGTTCATGGCTTTCCTCGCGTAATCAGACGGCGGTCAAATCAAGGCTCTTCTGAATCGCCGGGACCAGCTTCTCATAGATGTCGCTCTTGGCCACAAAAGCGGCCGCCTTCAAATCGGCCGCCGCCTGCTTAAAGACATCGACCTCGAACATCGTTAGCACGATCAGTTTCGTATCGGGATATTCGCCGAGAATTTCGCGCGCGGCCGTCAAGCCGTTGGCCTTGGGCAAACTGATGTCCATCAGGATGACGTGCGGTTTGACGAATGAGGCCTTGGTAACACCCATTTCGCCGGTGCCGGCCTCGAATATTTCCAACGGCAGTTCCTGCGTTGCGAGATAGCTTTTCAACATGGTCCGGAATTCCATATTATCGTCCACAATCAGCAGTCGTTTTTTCATCCGCCGCCCTCCTTGTCGGTTGATGGGTCCGTATCCTGTAATAATATATATTCACTGACAAACCGGCGAAATTGGCTAATGTACGTACCGGCATAGGTACTTCTACGGAAGGATTAAACCAGACCTTTGGTCATGGCATATTTGACGAGCCCGGCCGTGGCCTTAATCCCGAGCTTGTTAGTCAGGTTGTTGCGATGGGTCTCGACGGTGCGCACACTGATATTGAGTTCATTGGCAATGTTTTTGTTCGCCAGACCGGCGGCAACAAGTCGCAAGATTTCCTGTTCGCGCTTGGTGAGAATATTTAACGAGGGCGCGTCGGTGTCATCCATCGCCCTCAAATAACGGTCGGTTTCCATCTGCGACACCGACGGGGACACGTACTTCTTGCCTTTGGCCAGGGTCTTAACGGCCAAAACGAATTGATCGTAAGCATCATCCTTAAGAATGTATCCGGAAGCCCCGCTGTTCATGGCGTGACGGAAATGTTCGTGATCTTTGAGCATCGTCAGCACGAGAATCCGCGCCCGGGAACGGAATTTGAGAATATTGCGAATAGCCGACAGCCCGTCCATATTAGGCATGGAAAGATCGGTTACGATGACATCGCACGGCTTGGCGCGCACGGCATCGATCAGCTCCTCACCGTCCCTGGCCTCGGCTACGATCTGAATAGCGGAATCCTTACCGATGAGACTCTTGAGCCCTTCCCGGAATATTTCATGATCATCCGCCAGTATGATGTCCAGTTGTTGTTCCATTGGTTTTCACCGGCAACGTGATGCGAATTTCGGTCCCTTTACCTTTGGCCGAATACAAATCGAACGATCCCCGCAGGATCACGGCCCGTTCCCGCATGGTCGACAATCCCAACCCGCGGCCCTCTGTTTTTCCCGGAGTAAAACCGCGTCCGTCGTCTTTTATGAGTAATTCATAGCGAGCGCCTTTTTTCCGGAAGCGGATTTCCACACACCGGGCAGCGGCGTGCTTGTAGATATTGTTCAACGCCTCCTGGATAATCCGGTAAATATTGATCACATCCCCGTGGAAACTCACCTTATCCAGACGGCCCGTATATAATTTGATATCGAATGCGCCCAGCGACCGGTAGTCGGCGACTAAGGTCTTGATCGCCGTGGGCAATCCGAGTATCTCCAGCGTCGCGGGACTGAGTCCGGCCGACAGGCGGCGGGTCTTGTCGATGATCCGGTTCACGTACTCGATCGTCTTATCGACGACCGGTTTGATCTCGGCGTACTGGCGGGCGTGTTCAGCGAATGACGCCTGGATAAACATCTTTATCGAGGCCAATGATTGCCCCAGATCATCGTGGATCTCACGCGCGATATGCGAGCGCTCTTGCTCCTGGACCCGCATAATTTCCTTGGGCAGAGCGCGGATATCTTCCTCGAGCTGCTTGAGACGCGTGATATCATACCGAATCGATATGTACTGATCCGGACGCCCCTTGGTGTTGAGAATCGGGACGATCGTCGTGTCGACCCAGTAAATTGATCCGTTCCTCGCCCGGTTGCGGATCTCCCCGCGCCAAATCTCTCCGCCGGCAATTGTTTTCCAAAGATCCCGAAAGAATTCCTTGGAATGGTATCGGGAATTGATGATCCGGTGATCTTTCCCGATCAATTCCTTTTCCCGGTAGCCTGAAATCTGGCAAAATTTGGCGTTGACGTACGTAATGCGCCCGCGGATATCGGTAATAGCCACTATGACCGACCGATCCAGGGCAAAATTGATGTCAGTCAGCGGATTCGCCGGCCGCGAACTCTTGGACGTGGAAGAAGGTGTGCTGTTCATGAGATTGGTTGGATTATATCACCAATTCAGTCCGGCAACAAACATCCTCCGCGCCTAATCGCACGGCGGCTACACCACGATGCGGACCACCTTCACGGGTTTGGGTTTAATCAACCGGTCGAAGTCGATGTAACGCATCTTGATGATTTCCCGATGATTGCCCGCGTTAAACGAAATGAGATCATTCCCGGCGAGGTGCTCGTCAACCATGACCTCCAGACCGTATATCTCACCGAACGGAGGCATCGCCCCCACTTCACAGTCCGGAAACATAGCGGCAAGTTCGGTTTCCGTCGCCAACACCACGCTTCCGGCATGAAATACTTCGGCAAGGTGTCTGAGATCCACCTGCTCATGCGCCGGCAGGACGATCATCTTCATGACCCCGTCGACATTACAAACCACGGTTTTGGCAAATTCCTTGCCTGATTCATGCGCGGTCTCGGCGATCTCCGGTGCCGTAAAGGCCTGTGCATGATGGATCACCTGGTAGTGAATCTGATGACCGTCAAGCAGTTTACGTAATCGTGAACTGATAGACATGATCATCCCTCCCTTGTCACGCGGCCAGCCCCTCGCTGTCCATGCAGGACTTGATCTTCTTCACCTGCCCCAGCTTGCGTTGAATCAGCATATCCAGCAGATCCTTGGACTGCTGATAGACCACGATCTTCCGCAGATGCTGATAGACACTCAGCAACTCCTCTTCGTAGTCAAAGACCTGGTCCAGAACATCTTTGGCAGTGGCCAGCTCAGTCAATTTAAAATCCGGAATGATATTTCGGTTCCCGTAATTCGGCAGGTTCTTTTGGTATTCCAGATCTTCATCTTTCTTGAGCGTGATGCGTTCCAGCATCTCCACGGTCCCTTCCTGATCCTTCTTGAGTAGTCCTGTCAGAAGGCGGGCCGATTCGTCCTTGAGATTGTGATCAAGCAGGCCATAGAATTCCTGCAGATCCTTCTCCCATCCGGTGATAATGGTGATGATTTGATTGAGACTGTAAACGGCCATGACTTTTTCCTTCCGCAAATGAGTCAAAAACCATTAAAGATAGGACCTCTACTTAAATTGTATCTCCCTATATATAAATAGGATATAGGGCTTTGTACGGGCATGATTACGTAATACTACGTAATTGAGGGCGCGGGAGATCATCGCAAATGGCGCAGCATGGCCAAGAGAACAGAACACAGCAGGCCGCTGCGGGCGGTCCAGGCGAGGGTCCGGATCCAGTTGGTGAAGGTTAAAAACGACTGGTCCCGCGGCAGATAGCGTTCGGCCAACCGGTGGTGGCAGGGCACCTGCAGGATGATCGTCGACAGCCAAATCACCGCCACCAGGCCGATGCCGATCCAGACGGCCGAAGTCGACATCGCGGGCGGGCGGAAGCGCAGCAACAATCCGGCGGAAAACAACTCCAGCAGCATAGGCACGGCCACGACGGCCGTCATGCGCCGCATATGCTCATGATGATAAGCGGAAAAGTGCTCCGCCCCGACGCGGGCGAACAAGGGATAGTGGACCCATTGCACGGTCCAGATCAACCCCGTAAGGAACAGGGTGACGGCCAGATTGAGGATAAAGATACCGACGGTGGGTGTCACAGGGCCTTGAACATCTCTTTGATCTTTTTTGTCTCTTCTTTGTGATCGACCATGGGGGCCGGATAGTCGGGCGCGAACAGGCCGCCGCTGCCGTCCCAGGCATGGATTTCCTGGGGAGACAATTCCTTCAACTCCGGGACCCAGTGCTTGATGTAGCGACAGTCCGGATCGAAGCGTTCCTGCTGGCGCCACGGATTGAAGACGCGAAAATAAGGCTGCACGTCGCATCCGGTCGAGGCCACCCACTGCCAGTTCCCGTTGTTGACCAACGGATCATAATCGATCAGTTGCTGCGCGAAGTACTTCTCGCCCCAGCGCCAATCGATCTGCAGGTCTTTCACCAGCAGCGACGCCGTAATCATGCGCACCCGGTTGTGCATGAATCCCGTGGCATTAAGCTCCCGCATACCGGCATCAACGATGGGAAAACCGGTCCGGCCCGCACACCACGTCTCAAAATCCTCTTTCGAATCGCGCCATTTGATCTTGTTGTACTTCTCATGAAAAGCGCTGCCCAGCACTTCGGGATGATGATATCCCACGTGCGTGAAGAAATCCCGCCAGTAAAGTTGATTGATGAGCGTATGATTCCGGCCGAGCGCGTCGTTAACCGCGTAGTATACCTCGCGCGGGGAAAGCGTACCGAATTTAAGATGCGCCGAGAGATTGGTGGTCCCGTCGACGGACGGGATATCTCGCTCGTCATCATAATTCTTGTAGCGGTCTACGCCCTTCAGGATTTTCAATCCGTTTTGTCGGCCGCCGTGTTGGGCGATCCGTTCATTCGACTTGGCTAGAATCTCTTGGTGAATCTTCTCTCCCTCATCCATCGGGATGGGACGGGCATAAAAATTCCTGCGCTGATTGGCCTGCGGATGGCGCACTTCATTCTCACGCGACTTGTTCTTGAACGGCGTGTAGACGCTGTATACCCCGCCGTCTTCACGGAGCACTTCGTACGGTTCGTTCAGGAGGCAGTCGGCAAAATCCTTGAACAACACATTCTTCTTGCGGCACTCGTCCTGTATCGACAAGTCCCGGTGAATGCTGAAAGGCGTGTAATCGTGATTCATAAAGACCGCATCGACGGCCTCCTGTGCGATCAGATCACGGACCACCTCCGGGGCCTTGCCCTGGAACCGGTACAAACGGCCGTCCTTTTGTTGAAGCTGCCGGTCGAGATCATCGAGCGACTCGAGCATGAACTGCAGCGCGTTGTCCGAACGGTACGGATTGTTCTTCAACTGCCGGGGATCGAAGATAAAACAGGGAATAACTTCCTCCGAATTCTTCAAGGCTTCAAGCAAGCCGGTATTGTCGTGCAGGCGCAGGTCCCGGCGGAAAATAAACAGTGTTTTTTTAAGAGCTCCCATCTTAATACCTCGTATTGCGTCCCAGTCCGGAATCGGAGATTTCGATCAATTCCTCGGGATAGGGTTCAAAATATGTCTGCCCGAGCAGATACTCTTTATTGTATTTCAGCGACCAGGAATGCAGCACGGCGAGAATCGCGCTTAAGGGCAGCCGCTCCGCCCTGAATTTGTCGAGCAACCCCAGGAAGTGAGCCTTCTCGCGGGTCGTCGCCTCCTTTTTAAAATATCCGAGGGCATGCATCAGAACGTTGATATGCGACGTGTACCGGGCGTAGCGGGCAAAGGCCTCGAACAAATGCGATTGGTATTCCCCCATAACGCGCGGCATCCGGGCCCCGTTCGCTCCGGCGACCAACCGCCCCATCAAACGCAGATGCTTCTGACTGTAAGCCATCAGCATCAGTTTGTGGCGGGCGTGAAAGTCAACCAAGCCGTGCAGCCGGCCGAGCTGTCTGACCCGGCGAAAGTCCGCCAGCATGAACACCTTGGTTAAAAAGTGTTCGCGCAGCCGGAAGTTACTCAACCGCCCCTCGTCTTCAACCGCCAGCCCCGGGAACCGTTCCAGGACGGCCGCCGCAAACATCCCCGGCCCCTTTCCCGTGACGATCGGGTTCAGCTCATCATTGTACATCTTGGCGTCCTTCAGAGCGCAGGACGGCGACCCGAACTTCAGGATGAATCCGTCGACCTCCTCGAGACCGCCCAGAAATTGCCGGTTGAAGCGATTCATCCGTGCGGTCAAATCAAGCCGGGTGGACGGCTGGTATAAACGAAGTTCGTCATCGGCCCCTATCAGCTTGATCGGATCCCTGGGGATTCCCAGGCCGATCTCCACCTCGGGACAGACCGGCAGAAAGCGGACGTATTCGGTAATCTTGCGGACAAACTTGGCGGGGATGACCGCCCCGTTGTAACGGCATTTGTCGAACTCCAGACATTTGCTGACAACGATGACGGGTTTGGCAAACGTTCGGGTCACAGGACCTTTCCTGATTGACGCGGCGTGAGTTTGAGGCGCACAGCGCGCGCCCTGTGGATAATTTCATCCATCATACCACCAAAGATATCATGAGGGAAGGGTTCGTGACGTGCCCAACGCGATTAACCAAACGCCCGGTCGGCACCGCAACACAGGCAATGCAGGTATGTTTCATTCATATTTCGTTCAGGGGGGCGGACATAAAAAACCCCCCGGGAAAAGATTTCCCGGGGGGTTTATCATCTGATATCTGAGCAGTCGAAAATCAGTTTCCGAAGATCGAACGCAACCCGCCGCCGATCACATCGCGCGTGGTGTCACGGATGGTGGACTTGACGGCATTGCCGGTCTCGTCTTTAATGATCCCGCCGACCTCTTCGACCAAATCTTCGCCGGGCATTTCGTTGCCCGCCGCATTTTGCACCTGCTGCGATCCGGCGGCCGCCTTCATCGCTTCTTTATATTCGGGACTGCCGGTAAAATCCTGCATCTGGCGCATCGCTTTCATGGCTTCCGGATCGTTCTGCATTTCTTTGAACTGCCGCATGGCTTCCGCCATTTCCGGATCGTTCTGCAAATTCTTCATGGTCTCCCGGGCCTGCTGGATTTCTTCGGCCGACGGCATATCACTGGGATCCACCTCCGCAATTTCCATACCTGACGGCAAACGGAGCTTGGCCTGATCGATATTCGCGTTTTCCTTGAATTCAACGGCCTGCATTTCGTAGGAAAAGCCCATCATTTGCATCTCGGCCTTAAGGGCCAACCCTTTGTAAACCCACACCCTGTAGTCGCCGATATTGTTCAGCTTGTAGATGGTCGCCTTGCGGCCCAGGATTTTCTCAGTGCCGATCTTTTCCCCGCCGAAGGCATCCAGCATCTGCTCGGTAAATTCCCGCGGCTGCTGGGACTTGCTGCCGGACATCTGCTTCATCATCTGCTCGTAGTCGATTTTTGATGCCTTGCTGCTGCCTTTCTCAAAATTGTAAGCCCAACGCCCGTCAATGATATTGACGGACTGATTACTCTGGGTCATGCCGAAGACGGTCACAGTCGAATCCGTGTAGCGGGCCTCCTGATCGCCGTAGTTGTCCCAATACAGCTCTTCCGTCCCCTGGGACGTTTCGTACTTGATGTAGCCGGATTTGACATCATATCGCTTGGCAGCCTCGGCCGACCCGGATACCAAAAGGCCTGCCATAAGGATTGCTGTCATAATGGTCGTTATCTGTCGCATTTTTTCCCCCGTAGATAGTGGTTGATAGAGACCCCATTTTACACTTTCGGGTCGAAAATAACAACATTTTCTGCGGAGGCTACGAGCACCTCAAATCCACCGGATCCCGAGCCCGCGACGTCCGGCATTCCGAGGGAGCCGGGGCATCGGCTGAGGCAGCCGCGCTCACTGCGGGGACTGACGGACGCTCCAGTATTGCTGGGCAAACTGCTCCACATCCCGTCCCGTGAGATTGCGCCACCACATACGGATGTCAAAACCCAGCACACGGTATATACCCCGATCCAGAAACCGGCGGGCCGAGGTCACCATGTCCCGATGGACCAGCGCCAATTCTCCGCGGCGCTCGACTTTTCGACAGAAATCGGAGGCCTCCATGAGCGTGACTTCAGGGTAGCCGCCCGACTCCTCAAAGATGTCGCGCCGGACGAAGATCCCCTGGTCACCGTAGTACCAAGGCCATATCCGGTACCGCAACCGGTTGATGAATTCCACCACCCGCAGGCCGAATTCCCGTCCTTGCAGCTTGAATTCAAAGGCGCCCCCCACGCAACCGGGCAGGCGAAGCGCCGTCAGGATTTCGGCATCCCACCGCTCAGGCACCAGTGAGTCGGCATCCAGAAAAAGGAGAATGTCGCCGGTCGCGCGGGCAGCCCCGCAATTCAACAGATACGCCCTGCCGCGGGGCGCGTCCGGAAAAAAGATAACTTTGGCCCCGGCCTCCCGGGCCACCTCCCCGGTTCCGTCGGTCGATCCGCCGTCGACAACGATAATCTCGTGGCGAGCGGTGAACGCCGACCGGTCCGTCAACGCCCGCAGTACGCCGGGAAGACATTCCGCCTCATTGAGCGCCGGGATGATGATACTGATGGTTTTCGTAATCATAATACCGGATTCAAACGGTTGACTTAGAGGATAGCAACAAACCGATCGTGTCTATGCTGTCACAGGGATTCACCGTACGGAACGATATCGTGGCGGGGTGTTACAGGTAAAGGATGTTGGGAAAGACTTCCTCGATCAATTCGAACAGGGCGGGATCATTTTCCTGCATTTCCTCCCGGGTCTTGAAGAGGTACTCGCCGTTGCGGACCATTTCCTTTCCCTGCCACAGTCCGTAGTAAACTTCCAAACCGATCGTCAGATAAAGGGCGGTCCATTCGCTACGGGGCTCTGCGTCCAGGGCATTATGCGGATTGAAACGGCCGTCGGCATAGGCGGACCGTTGCGCCCGGGTTAAACGCTGCGCCCATCCCGGATACGCCTGCCTGATCCCGCCGTAGTAAATCGTTTCGGCGACGTCGGCGAATGACTCGTCGACCATCCCGTGCTGTTCGGCCAGGGACCCCAAGTAGTGGACTTCAATGGCGATGATCGGCACGGGCTGGCAGCCTTTCACGTCGTTGAAAATCTGATACTCGAATTCTTCCAAATCCTCGCCGTCTTCGAAGATCATAAATACGATCTTGGCCTGCTTGATCGCGCTGCGGATTTTGCCGTCCAGCTGATCATCCCGGACGAGCATGCGGTTGAACAGATAAGAGATATGATTGATGTGGTCTTCGGATACTTCGGGAACCGCATAGAGCGGAATGCCTTTGAGGTCACGGTGAACGGTCAACGCTTGTTCCAACTCCGGGGTAAGACAGGTGAGCGACGGCGCCGCGGCCGGGACATTTTGAGCCATGACGGGAGCCACGCCCAACAGGAACACCAAGGATGTCAGTGAAAGGATTCGAATCATTGAAATCGCCGGACAGGTTTGAGGTTACGAGCCAATTATAGCATAACAGGATCGGATGACAAGGGCGCAAGTCGCGCCCGATCTCTACTCCGCACTCAGCCAGCCCAATGCCCGCAAACGGCGCACGACCGCGTCGGCATAAACCCCGATTCCCCGCGCGTTGATATGAAGCTGGTCCTCGGGATGGAAAATCTCGTCGACCGGGACCTTTTCATCACGGATGACCTGAGGAAGCGACAGGATCGGAACACCGTTTTCTTCCGCGATCCGGGCTAGGGCGGCGGACCATTTATCAAACGCGAACTGATCGCCGTAAATCTTGCGGATCCGCTCCCGTCCCTCCTCCGTGAGCACCGGCCGGTACGGCATCTCAACAATCAGGACCCTTGCCCCCGATGCCGTGAGCGTTTTAACCAGGCGGGTCAGGATCTTATCCGTCAACGACATGGCGCGGACATCTTCGGGACTATAATTGATTTTGAACGGGCGCAACTCGAAGTGTTCCTCCAGCGGATAAAAGGCCTTGAGATCCGGGTGACGGATCAGGCCAAGCCGACGCAGCGAATAGGAGTGTTCCCATAACCACCAGCGCCATCCCGATCGGCGGCCGGCATCTTCCTCGGCCGGGACCGGCACACCTTCCATCCGAATGCCGTCGGCAGAGGTGGGATCCGGCACAAAATACGGTTTGCCGGACTGTCGGAGATTATCCCACACATCGTTGATGCAGACATGCAGCAGGACGATGTCCGGACGGAAAGACGCCACCTCCTCGGTAAACAGCACATAGAGCTGATCGAGGCCATACCCCCTGACTCCGAAATTCAGAACCTCCCAATCCTTCCCCAGCTTCTCGGCCAACACCTCGTGACCCCGGGCTTCGGGGGGAGCCTCCCAGAACTCGGCGGTGGAGTCGCCCAACAAGGCCAGCCGTGGACGGGTCTTGGTCACCAGCCGCTCGCGGTCCGCAAACCCGTGTTCATTGACTTCCACCCAATACCGGGTACCGTCGCGATACCGGTGCCAGAACCCGCGGGCCCCGGGCCGGTGAAACGTACCGAGCCTCGGATGATGCGCAAAAAACCGTTCCGCATCGTGCCCCGGAGCCCGAACACCGAAGACGGTGTAGGCTGTCAGGTCGACTATCCCCAGGACCAGGACCAGTCCCAACAACGAAACCGCCGCGATGACGAACATGTCCCGCAACACAGTCTTTTCGGCGAGAAATTTCATTTTATTCGGGTTGAAAATTACAGTTACGCATTTACAATAGTCTGAATCCCATTATAATAGGATTAACATAAATTACATCTTCAATATGGACAATTGCACCAATCCCCTTCAAATCACCGGCCGAAATACGATCGCTGTGATACGCGAAATGGGAAGAATGGGCTGTTTTTTGGTCACATCCCTTTTCTTCCTGTTGTCGCCTCCCCTGCTTCTTAAGCGCATCATCAAACAGATGCACTTCATCGGCGTCAAAACGATTCTCGTCATTGTTCTGACCGGATCGTTTACCGGAATGGTCTTGTCGTTGCAAAGTTACCACGTATTAATCTTATTCGGAGCCGAGGCAAAGCTGGGATCCATCCTCGCCCTGTCACTTATCAGAGAAATCGGTCCGGTCATTACCGCGCTGATGATCGTCGGCCGGGCCGGGTCGGCTCTGACCGCGGAAATCGGCATCATGCGCATGTCCGAACAGGTCGATGCGCTGGATGCCATGGGATTGAACCCGTACAAATATCTGATCAATCCCAATTTGATCGCCGGCATCCTGGTCTTTCCCGTGCTGACCGCGTTTTTTATCGTCGCCGGCATTTGGGGCGGCTACCTGGTGGCGGTGAAACTCACCGGACTTTCCAGCGGCCTGTTCTACGGCGCGATGGCCGAATCCATCCTGATGCTGGACCTGAAACTGGGCCTCTACAAGTCCGTCAGCTTCGGGCTGCTGGTCACCTGGATTTGCTGTTACAAAGGCTTTTATGCCGGTGTGGGCGGGAATTTCGGCGCGGAGGGCGTCAGCCGGGCCACCACCGACGCGGTGGTCCTCTGCTCGGTCCTGGTGCTGGTGCTGGACTACTATATCACATCAGTTATGTTATTCTGACACACACATGATTCAAATCATCGACTTGCACAAGAAATTCGGCGAAAATCACGTCCTTAGAGGCGTCAGCCTTACCGTCAACCGTGGTGAAAGCTTTGCGCTCATCGGTGCCTCCGGCAAGGGGAAGTCCGTCCTGCTGAAACATCTCATCGGATTAATGAAACCGGATAAAGGCCAGGTACTGGTCGACGGCGAAGACATCGGCCAAATGCGTGGCCGCAAGCTCAAGGCCCTCAAGGACCGGTTCGGGATCGTATTTCAGTTCGGCGCTCTCTTCGACTCTCTGACCGTCTACGAAAACGTTGCTTTTCCCCTGCAGGAAAAGACCAAGCACTCGGCGGCGGAAATCGACAAGATCGTCAGACGGGAGCTCGCCAATGTCGACCTGGAGGAAGCAGCCGACAACTACCCCGCCCAAATCAGCGGCGGCATGCGTAAACGGGTCGCCGTGGCCCGGTGCATGGTCATGAACCCGGAGGTGATCCTTTTTGATGAACCGACAACCGGTTTGGATCCAGTCATATCCAATTCGATTTATCATATGATCCAGAATCTCCGCAATACCGATAACCTGACCAGCTTTATCATCAGCCACGACATCCCCGGCATATTCAAGGTCGTCGACCGGGTTGCGATGTTGCACGAGGGAAAGATCGTGGCGTCCGGCACCGCGGAGGAAATCCAGAATTCGGATAACCCGGTCGTAAGAAAGTTTCTCATGGGAGAAATCGAATAAGCTGGTGGATTATGCATTATTTCTCCGATAGAATAGCGAAAGGTGGACAAATATGAAAAAGAGCATCATCGAGATTATCGTAGGACTCTTCATGGTCGCCGGCATTCTGGCCATGGTGTACATCTCCGTCAATCTCGGGCACGTCGACTTTTTCGGTCAGGATGAATACCAGCTCACCGCAACGTTTTCCACGGTCACCGGACTCAAAAAAGATACCAATGTCGAAATCGCGGGCGTGCCGGTCGGCAAGGTCGCAGACATTAAACTGAAAGACAGTCAGGCGGTCGTCACCCTCAATATCAATAAGGGCGTTAAGGTCCAGGACGATGCCATTGCTTCGATCCGCACACAGGGCCTGCTGGGGGCTCAATTCATAGAGCTGCTTCCCGGCGCATCAGATGTTATACTTGAAGGTGGAGACGAGATTTTCGACACCGAACCCCCATTCGATTTAATGCTGGTCATAAAGAACCTGGCCGTGGACGAATAACCTTGCAGTAAAGGAAGGATCTATGAACAAATCCATTATTGCCGCCATCACCACCGTCGCCTTGGTTACCACCTCACCGGTCCTTGCCCGGGCCGATGATCCGGGACAACTGCTGACGTCCACCATCAGCAAGGGATTTGAAATCCTGCGCGATCCTATGCTGCAGCAGCCGGACCAATTGGCCAATCGCCGCAAAAAATTGTGGGACCTGTTAGGCCCGATATTCGGTTTCGAAGAAATCGCCAAGCGGGCACTCGGTTATCACTGGAAGGAAATCAACGCCGAACAACGCCGTGAGTTTACCGAGACTTTCACCGAAATGCTGAAAGATGTCTATCTAAGCAAGTCGGACGATTTCCAGGACGGCGAGATCAAATTTGTACGGCAAATCGTCAAAGGCGACCGCAGCAAGGTGCAAACGCATTTCGTTAACGGCGAGAAGAAAATCATCGTCGACTTCAGCATGACAAAGATCGACGGTCAATGGATGATCTATGACCTTACCGTTGAAAAATCGGTGAGCTTCCTGGCTAACTACCGCACGCAATTCAACAGCATTCTCAGCAAAGGCACTTTCGAGGACCTTCTGCAGCGCTTGCGGGACAAAAACATCGAATTATCGAATTAAGGACATACCTCTATGAACCGTACGTTTTGGACCTCTGCCGTTCTGATCTGTTTTTTGTTTCTCACCGCCTCCCCCAACTCCGCTCATGCCCAATTTTTCTCGATCGGCACAACAGAAGTGGCTACACCCGAGGATGATGACGACTTTCAACTGGATGAGGACGATTGGGATGCGTATGAACCCGTTATCGTTATCAAGGACCCTTACGAAGGCTTTAACCGCTGGATGTTCAAGGTTAACGATAAGATCTACCGCTACATTTTCAACCCCATTTCGGACGTATACGACTTTATCCTGCCCAACCGCGTTCAGGAGTGCGTCGACGATTTCTTCAAGAATGCCAAGACACCGGTGCCGTTGGTGAACAACCTGCTGCAGGGAAAATTCACACAAGCCGCCACGGTAGGCGGCCGCTTCCTGGTCAATTCTACCGTCGGCATAAGCGGCCTGTTCGACCCGGCCGAATACTATCTCAAATGGAGCGAATATGATGAAGACTTCGGGCAGACGCTGGGTTATTACGGCATGGGCAGCGGCCCGTACCTGATCCTCCCCCTTCTGGGCCCGTCCAGTGGACGGGACGTCCTGGGCTGGATCGGGGATTACGCCCTCAATCCGTTTCTGTGGCTGGGCATATTTGACGTGGAGAAGGAAGAAGTCTTTACCGGCCTGTCATATTTGCGGCGGGTCAACGCCTATACCTACCGCCAGCGCGACGATTACGAAACCGTCATGGTGGGCGCGATCGATCCCTACATTGCATTGCAGAACTTTTATGTGCAAATCCGCGAGGCCAAATCCAAGGAATAGGCCCCGGGCAAAAACATAAAAAAAGCGCCTGGCATCACAAAGATGCAGGCGCTTTTTTATTAATATGAAAAGTCATTACGGCCCGACCAGGCGCGTAACTGACCCGGTGGGTGATTTGCGATAAACAAACAATCCATCGGAAGGCCGGTAAAAATAGGTGCGCCGGTAATAACGGGCGAACTTACCGGTCGGATTGTATTTCACTTCCACCGCCTCGATCTCTTCTCCCATTATTTTCATCCGCTTTGTGCCGTCCCGCTGGGCCTCCATCAAGTACGGCGTCAACTTGTCCTTGCGGAGCGTCCAAAATTCCGTCTTGGACTCGCCGGACAATATCAGCTTCTGCAAATTAAATTTCGGACTGAAATAAAAGGGCCGGTCGTCTTCCAACTCGATCGTCTTGTCCAACGGCTCCCCATCCAGCGTCCCCTTAAGAATGATGGTCCGTCCGTTCTTTTTTCCCGTGTAACTCGTGCTGCCGTCACCGCCTTTGTTGGTCCATTCCACAGTATCGAAGTTCTCGTCCAGAATAAAGTCCTCGTACTTGTCCACTTCTTCATCGTCACCGACAATGGTCCGCGAATACTTCCGCCGGCCGTCGGGCAGCGGTTCGATCTTGACGGTATAGGCGTTTATGTCTTCCCGCGTCCGCGGATTCTGCGTCTGATAGTCGTAACTTTGGATTTCGGCGGCTACCGGCCCCGCGCCGGCCAATGCCAGGCCCAATACAATCGTCGGGATAAAAGATTTCATAATGGATGTCCGTTGGTTATGGTTCGAGGGTCAGGCCTGCCTCGGGGACCGCATCCTCGAGGAGCTTCTTGGAAATGTATACGACGTAGTAAGTCACACCGACAGTGGCCAGCAATCCCATCCACAACAAAATCCACTCAAAAGTGACGCGGGTGGGATTGGCCCCGTCGATACCGGAGGTGTAACCCACCAGATATCCGAGGTAGACGTAAACGAACGTCTGCGGCAACCGCCCCACAAAGGAGGCCACCACAAAGTCCCGCGACGGCATCTTGGTGACTCCGCAGACGTAATTCAGAAACAGCGCATTACCGACCGGAATATTGCGCAACAGCATCAGAATCTTCCAGCCTTCCTTCTCGATAAGGAGATCCAAACGCTTCCATTTCGGGTTCGCCTGAATCTTTTTATTGATCGTATCCCGGAAGAAATATCGGGCGAGGAGAAACTTGATATATGAGGAAATGCAGGCCGCCAGCGAAGCCACCAGCACACCCTGGAACACGCCGAAGACCGTTCCCGCAAAAACCTTGAACACGGCCGACGGCAAAATGACCCCCGACATTACGATATACAGCACCACATAGAGCACAGGAGCCCACCAGCCCAAGCTGCGAATATTCTCAAAAAACTGCCGCACGAGCTCACTGTCTTGAAGGTTTTTGGAGAAGAGATAGACGCCGAGCACGATCAGACCGGCACCGAGACACTTCAGATTAATATCGTCAGGGCCTCTAAGTCTCGCGATGAGTTTGCCTGCCGTCATGCGTGTTGATCCGGACTCCCAACCGGCTGAGTTCGTTGTAAATGTTTCGCATCTCGCGTTCCATCTGCTTTCGCCCTGTTTGCCGGGCCTCATCCAATTCAATCTTGGCCAGTTCGTAATCAATCGGTTTGTCCACATCAACCCCCATCTCGGCAAAGGGGGAAACAAAGATCTTGCACTTGGTCTTAAGTTTACGGGACAGCACCTCGGCAATCCCGTTATAGTTCTTGTCCTTGCAGCCGATATGCTCCAGGATCTTGACCGGATCCTTGCGATAACTTCGTAAAATCACGATATCGCGCAGCACGCGGAGCAGTCCGCGAAAATAGCGCACATAGTAGATATTGGAACCCGTGTATTTTCCTCCGGCCACCGGCATGTAACTGCGATTTTCAACCGGAAAGCCCGCCTTGGCCAGGGTGTCCTTGTGGACATAATGGAGCACGAGCCCCGGGTTGTGCCGGTCCAGATTCGCGATGGTTTTGTCGATGATCTCGGTGTTTAAGTAGGCCGCATCACAAAAAGAAATCAGATAGCCGTTGTGCCGGAAGGCGAACTTGTACAGAGCCGCCTTAACGTACAGGATGCCATGCAGCAAGTTTTGCAGAAAGGATCCTCCCTCCGGAACCCGTTTGTGGACATATTTCATGGCTGCCAGCTGGTCCAGCTCCCGGGACCCGACCACCACGATTTTGTCCACATACTGGCTGCGCCGATACGCCTTAATGACGCGGCCGAGCATGGGTTCCCCGTTGATGGGCAGAAAGGCCTTTCTATTGTAACCGTATTGGTTGCACCAGTCTTCGTTCTCTCCGCCGGCTAGAATAATGACATTGTACTTTTTCATGGGTCCTGTCGCATTTGACCAATTTTTAGGCATTTACGGGCATAACGTATTACCAAAGCTATTTATTTTAACCAAATTACTTATGATTGCAAACAGAAACCTGCAAGAACAGCCTCAGGGAGTCGTTTGGCGGGCAAGCCGGGTAGACCGGTCCGGAACCAGGGCCAACGGCCTTTCGGCGGGTCCGTGTACCGATGGTTGAGCGGGATCCGGGACGATCACACCCAACAGCATGGGCAGGGTATGGACCGGTGTAATCTCGATTATGACGGGAACGAACCCTTCGATCCGGATATCCCGGATCGGCTGCAGGTCCACGGGCAGCGGAATCCCATCGGCATCCCGCAGGATCCGCAGGTCCATGCCGGCCGGGTTCAAATCGATCCCCCCGACCTGTTCCTCGGCCGTTAAGGCCTCATCTCTTTCACTCAATACGGATTGGTCGATGGTTGCGTGAGAGAGCAGTCGTGTTTCGCCCATGATCGCCCGCTCCCACTTCTCGCCGTTCCATTTTTCCAGTTCTGAAGCGAACCGACGGACCAGCTGCCCTTCGTGGACCTCGGCATCGCTCACGTGTAAACGGACACGGACCTTATCGCCGACGAAGATCGCCTTGAGGAAAGTGAAATTCTGTTCATCCAGATACACGCCGTCCAGCAGACGCCCGCCGCGCGCATAGCCGGTAATCAGGGCGGCCCCCAGCAGGCCGTGGGCGATCCGTTGTTTGAAGATACCGTATTGATTGGCTATAGCGGGATCCTCTGCCTGGTGCACCGGATTGTAGTCTCCGGACACCCGGCTCATTTCCTCCAGCAACTCTTCGGTGATCACCATCTCGTGGGACTGCAAGGTCTGGCGGTACTCGATCTCGTCTTTCGCGAACTTCAAATGCGGCCTTTCCGGCAGGTTATCGTATTGTTCGGGCGCGTCGACCAGCAGACGGGATTCTCCGTCCAGCAACAGCTCACCGTCCACGGCCACGACCATGGTGCGAACCGTGACCTCTGCCTTCCCTTGAAGTTTCGGATTCTTGACACTTTCTGTAATAACGCCGAGCACGGATATCGGCCCTTTGCCGATGTGGTCCTGCCAGTCGTCGTTGACATAGCTGATCGTCTGGTTCATATAGATCGACAGCGGCAGCTGAGCGCCGAACGACAACTCTTGCCCGGGATCTCCCAGGAACGCAGACACCTTCGCCGCCAACAAAATCTTTCCTTCCTCACGGATGACGTCTGCGTTATCCGGTTCGGTTCCGGCAATCGGGGATGCGAGTGCCCGCATGGCCTGCACGTCGTCAGGGGTAACCGTGTCCTGAAACAACATCACGTTTCCCGGCGATACAACCTGACTGGGCGGATGCTTTTCGGCCAACTGCATGGTATGCAACCGTCCCTCCGGCGAGAGCAGGGTGGCCAGGGTGACCTCCAGATCGCTGATGTTACTCCCGGTGCCGACATTCAGGATATGTTTGACGCCTTCCTCACGCAGCTCCGCCGATATCTCTTCCATAGCCAGGTAAGGCAATACCGCGGCGCCTTCCGCCTTGATCCCGTGCACCCGCTTGTATCCGATCTTCTCCTGGATTTTAGTCGAATCGACCATCACCAACCCGTCGGCCAGCCGCCACAGAATCTCAAAGGCCAGCGGTTCCATGGATTTGGTATCGATCCCGTCTTCATCCAGCTTGTCGCGGTATTCGTCGACATAATTATGCATCCGACCTTCGTTCAGTGAGTCGAAGGCGTGACGCGTTCGTTCCGTCTGCACCAGGATGACTTTGGCCCGCGGCTCGCGCAGCTTGGCGGAAATAGCCACCCCGCTCGCCAAACCGCCGGCACCGACCGGCACAAAGATGGCCGACTTGCTCAGGTCATGTCCTTCAGCGATGAACTTATCCACAATCGCCTCGCCCAACGCCGCGTAGCTGATGATTGCCGATGTATCGGCATGATAGACGTAATATGCCTCGTCGCCCAAGCGCGCGGCTTCGGCCTCGGCGGCCTTGAACGCGTCATCATAATTCTCGAACAGACTTTCCTCACGCGGGTCTCCGATAATGGTCGCGCCTAACCGCGACATTTCCTCAAGCTTTTCCGGCGGCGTGTTCTTTCCGACGTAGATAACCGCTTCAAACGGCCGGCCGTAAAACGCGCTCAGCGTCCGCGCGACCCAGGCCACGGCAATCCCCTGGTTGCCGGTAGTCGAGGTAATGATCTTGCGCAAATCCGGATTCACTTGGGCCTCCTGCAATATCCCGTAGGCGATCCAGGGCTTGAAGGAATTCGTGGGCTGTCTCCCCAACACCGCCACTTCCACATCGTGACCGTCAAATTCAGGCAAGGGGACCATGTCGATGGCATCAAGATGAAGATTGTTCCGCATGGCGTAACGCGCGTGACGGATCATGTCCGTCAACCGGCGGTCGCCGCTGCCGAGCATTTCTCGCACCTCACCTAATTCCGTGGGACGGTCGCGCCACAACATGGGCCGGCCGGATGCGGTCCGCCGTTCCAAAAAGACATCTTCGGCCGCCATCGCTTCGTCGCGGGTCGGCGCTGTTGATTTGCTGAAGTGATAGATGCCGACCGTGGCCATGGGTTCATTCGGATAGGTCGCCAAAGTCTTGACGCGGTAACCAGCCTCCTCGGCCATGGCAATAAAGACCGGCCGTTCAACGATGTATTGGTCGGACAACAGATGCGAAAGATAATAGGGCACGTCAAGCGTCCGGCCGAGATTGCCTGCGACGGCGTCTTCGTCCAAGGTATGCAGTTCAATAATCAGCAGCTCTTCAGCCAGTTCGGCCCAGCCGGCGAAGTGTTCTTTAAGATTCTGCTCGACGTAGTTGTTGGGAATCAATTCCCCGCGGTAAGCGAACACGGACGTTGAGATCGGTTCACGCTCTTCGGCCGCTGCCGGGTCGCGGACATCGGCCCACTGACGGTTATGATCGAGCATCGACCGGATATTGAACATAATGTCGGCCCGTATCTTCATCTCCGCGAATTTCTGCTGCATGGTGGCCAGAATTTCTTGCGGCTTGCCGATGTCTCCGTCCAGGATAATATGCGGGATACCTTGTGTCTGGAAATTTGCGGCCATATTGTCGCGCGCCGCGCGATTGAAATCAATACCCACCAGCACCACCCGGTAAAGATCGGGATACTCACGCATCAATTCTCCGAACGGGGAATTCATCACGACATCGTACATGTTCAGGAGAAATCCCCCCTTGCCGGCGCCCACATCGGAAATCATAAACGTAAACGGCTGATCTCCGGCATCCACCCGGCGCTGCATCTCAGCCGGAGCAGGAATCCGTTCTTCGGCAAACATTCCGCTCATGATGTGGCCGAATTCAGTCTTGACCTTCTTGAAGTAACCCTCATGCGATTTGTCTGATCCGTCGGTATTGAGAATCCGGTCGACCAGCGTCTCGATCCCGTCCGCGGTGTAACGTTCAATCGACTTGGGATCGCCGAACATCAATTCTTCGGCCAGGGCGTAGGTCGGGTAATACGATACGGGCACGCCGTAATTGAGCGTCCGGCGGAAGTTGGCTTCTCCCTTTTTGGTAATCCGGACGTCCAATCCGTACACGTCCACAAATCCGACATTCTCCAAAATGGAAAAGGCGGCCCGGAACCGTCCCAAGCTGAGCTCGTTGGTCGCGTAGTGGCGCAAATCGATCCATTGATCAGACACCAGACTCGGGGCAATGTTCAATTCACGGTCGCGCAACACGGTCAACAGCGGGCCGACAATAAAACCATCCAATTGTTGCCGGATCTCCTCGCGCAACGCCGGATCAATGTCCTGCGGCAAATCCCAGCCGCCGCGCGACAGAGTCGCTATCTTTCCCAAAATCTTGTTGAACACTTCCACGGTTTCTCGGGGCGATTCATCGCGCAAATAACGGGAAAGCTTCAAAGCAATACGGTCGAAGTCGGCTGCCTGCGCATAGGCATCCGCCACCCGCAAGACGGCCTTGCCTTTGTCTGTAAGCGTAAAGGTCATGGCATCGTTAGCCTGACGGCCTGAACGGGTCAGCCAGCCGAGTTTAGCAAAGGTATAGAGAATACCGTGCAGGTATCCCTTGTTCGCGTTCTTGCCGCGCGCCTTCAAATGCGCAGCGATCTCGGCCATGGACGGGCTGCGGCGTCCCTCGGCAAACAATCCGAAGATCTCTTCGCGGGCAAACGCGCGCACGGAAGTGGCGACCACCCCCGCCGTAAATCCCATCAGATTGCCGATGGCGTTGTCCCGCGCGGTCCATTTGATGTACGCGTCGAGCAATCTCTGTTCGCCGTCCGGATCGAGTAATTTAATGAGCGTAATCTCGGGATGCTGATGCCGGTTAATGGCAATGACCAAGAATTGATTGGTTTGAAAACCGTCGATCAATTCCTGGACGTCCATTCCGGCACGAACAAAGCCGGCCTGGATCTTGGCCATCAAATCATGGTAGGCATCAATGTCGGTGGCCTGAAAGTATTCCAGCACATTGCGCGTCCATACCGGCAGATTCTGCCAGTCCAACGGATCAAACCCGTCATAGCCGCTACGGATAATCTCGTCGCGACGGTCCGCCTGCTCAGGGGTTACGATCAAGGCCTGATCGTCCACACCGGTGAAATCCGGCACATCGTTCTCGCCGACAAGTACCGCGAAGTCGGGCATACGCGCACGCAAACGGTCGAAGACGGCATGATTCTTGTCGAAAACGATATTCAGCAGAGACCGCGAGAAGTCTTCGGGATGACGGGCGAGAACCGCTTCGAACAGGGTCGGCGGGATCAGCCACAACTCAGAGATTTCGTTCAGATTGTAATTGGCTTCGATGGCGGCCAACTCCTCGTCGGTCACCCGGTAGGCGTAAACGGTGACAAACTTACGGATGATCGCGTCCGGAAGGATTTCCTCACGGAATATCTCATTGAGCCCTGTCACCCGGGTGAGGCGATCCGGATTGAGAGCGATACCCACTTCTTCCCGGGCCTCGCGCAAAGCGGCCGCCAGTGGCTCTTCATCTTTATCCACGTGGCCGCTGACCGATACCTGCAATTTACCGATCGCTTCTTTCTTGTGATCGGAACGCCGTTGTAGCAACAATCGGCCGCGCGAATCATAGAGATAGATGTTCACCGCCATATGCGGAATGCCCCGCGCATGCGCGACCGCCTTTTCCTGACTGCCGATAACACGTCCCTCCCGGTCGGTCACGGTGATCAACTCCCCAGGCAGATTGATATGGCCGGCCTTCCCCCCGGACAGGATTCGGATCTGAGGATCGTTGCGCCACTGGTCAATGGCCATCACGGCGGCATCGGCGTCGGGTGCAATCTCACGCAGATTGACCACCACATTCTCAAGGCGTCCGCTCAAGGCCTGCGGATCGGTTTCCAGCAGCGCCGCGATATTGCGGCGGGCGAGCCCGGAAAGTTGCGCATAGTCCGCCGTCGCCTGGAACACACCCATCTGCTCCACTTGCAGTCCCGCCCCGCCGGAAAAGTACTGACGGACCACCGTGGTCTGCCGGACGGGATCGAAATCTTCCTTGATGTAGTTGTAAACGCCCTTGCGAAAAGCGGCCAGATACTGATCGTAAATGCGCTGCTTATCTTCCTTATCCGGCACATCAACGCCGCTCACCTTGTTCCGGTCGACATAAACCCGGGCCAACAGGCCTTCCTTCAGGGATTTCTTGTACCAGGTGGCCAGGATCAGGGCATGATAGATTTGACGCAGTTTGGCAAAATGCGCGCCTTCGTTGACTTCGCGTTCAATCTCCGGGATGACCACTTCCCTGATCACCTCGGCGGCGATTTCATTTTCAGCAGTTTCGTCACCACCCCCGTTCCGACGCGCCAAATAATCTGCCTCCATCATGACCTTTAGGTGGCTGTCCGCCACAAAGGCGGATGAACCCTGCTCGAAGACCGTTGCGCGTTCCGGTACGATCCAGACCTTGTTGAAGGTATTCACCGGAATATCCGTGGTGCCGTACAAATTTTGCGCCCGACGGTAAACCCGAGACCAAAAACGCTCTCCGAGTTCGTCTTCGGGATACATCAGCGAGGCGGTCAATTGTTTCAGCAGATAATCCTGCGCCAGCAGGTCACGAGCCATTTCGGTATAGCTGAACTGCTCCGGAACCATGCGGTCTTTTTCGTACGGCGAAAGATTGACCCACAGGTCCTTTTCCGGAACGGTCAGCGCGGCGAGAAAATACTTAACCAGGGTCGCATACTCGGACTCGCGATCATCACCGGCCAGCGCTTCTTCGCCGCGGTCCACGATAAAATTGAATTTGAGGGGATTTTCGGGATAGACCGTCATTCCCTTGAGGATGGCCGGCTCCGCCGGCGCAGAGACGCCGACCCGGACACCCGGCTGCGGCAGGACATCAAGAATGTCGGCCCCGGCGGATACGGGGACTCCGCTGACCAACAAGGCAGCACTGATAACAAGGCTCAGGAATTTCCGGACAGGAATAAAATTCTTACACATCATACGGCATCTTGGCATAGATTAGAGCACTTCCGCCCGGCGGGACATAGCTCGGTACGGGATTGATAAGCGGATTAACCAAAAGTTGACAAGCGGAAATGAAAATACCGAAACCGGAAAGGGCTTCGTCGATGGGGAATCGTGACTTGATTATGTTTATAAGTATAGTATTAATAAGGTGGCAAGTCAATGGCGACCCTCTGCGGGGAGGGTCGGATACCGAAAGCAACACAAATCATTGGTATAAATAAATTTATGCTTGAGGAGCAAAGGGGGTTGCGAAGTTTGGCCTGCGCAGTCTAGTTGAGGATGGATGGCCGTTCGCGCAGGAAGTTTTGCAGTTTGCCGTAGTCCGGCGCCTTGCGACCGCTGAAAAGCTCGCAGGCCTGGTAGTAAGCCAGATCACAGCGCCACAAATCGAAAAACAACGGCTCTTTCTTGAGCTTGCGAAACAATGAAATGGGCGTGCGGATGCCTTCCAGAAAGGGACCGAACAAGAACGACGGATCGCGGAAGCATTCCCAATCACATTTGTTGCAGGTATCATTACGATCCACGGTACTCATATCGAGCTGATCGTAGTCGCCCAGGTTTTCGTCACCGCGGAACCCGCAGGGGTACGTCTTTCCGTCTTTCGAGTCGACGAAAAAGAAATCCACACCGCCGCGGCAACCGTAACCCAGGTCCTTTCCCTCCTGATACTGCTTCTTAAGGGCATACAACGAGGCCAACGGGGTGAAGATGCGTAATTCGGAACGGTACTGCGGGACCACCTGCAGCAGGGCGTTGAACAACTGAACACGTTCCTGCCGCGAAAAGTTAACCACCTTGTCTATCGAGGTGGCCGTGTAAACGGAGGCCAGCTCGTCGTTACCGGTTCCTACGCTCATCGGATAACACATATTGACCGTGGTGAAACCCATGTCTTTGACGAACCGGTAGAACCGGTCGAAGCCGGCACAGAATTCGTCGTGAAATCTTTCCAGATACTGATCATCCTGTTGGCCCGGTTCCTGAAAAATGGCCATGGTGCGCGGCCCGCCGAGATTCCTGTTGATACCCAGATTGGCCGACGGATACAGCCCCGCCTCATGAAACATCGGCACGACCTTCTCAATACCCTTGATCAACCCATCGAACCCGCGCATCTCCTCGTGGGTCTTCGGGTCGGCCGAATCAATGCTGATCCAGAAATTGCGGAGTTTGGTTTTGGCAAGGGCATCGACCACCCGGCGCACACGCGACTGAAACTCGTCCTCGCTCTTGCCGTAGCGCAGCATGTAGCCGTTGGTTCCCGTGCGGATGTATTCGATGCCGGCCTTGGCCGCGTGGTCAATCAACTCGACCAGCTGTTTAAAAAACAACATCGGCTCGCCGCCCGTGAACGATATCGCCTCCACTCCGTTCTCGGCCGCCTTGTCGATATAACGCTTGATCTTGTCGACTTCGAGGATGGACCGCTGAAAGTCGGCGGTCTTGCGCATGCCGCACTGCGGGCACAACGCGTTGCAGTGATCGGTCATCTGGATGATCAGTTGACCGGGAATTTTGTTCTGAAT
This sequence comes from Candidatus Omnitrophota bacterium, assembly GCA_020429915.1. Taxonomy (GTDB): domain Bacteria; phylum Omnitrophota; class Gorgyraeia; order Zapsychrales; family Zapsychraceae; genus JAGOSC01. Next base: position 87,208 of record JAGQKV010000011.1, read on the forward strand.
AATTTTGAAATAACGCGTCAGGTCACTTTGTGCTAACATCTTCTTCTCCCATTTCATCCAGGACATTCAGCACAATGCGGCGCGGCTCATTCGCCACGATCATGTCCTGTTCCCTACCTGTCAGTATATTGAACCCAAGCAGGTTTTCCAGTGATTTTTCCATGGAGAAGATTTGTTTGACGCGTTCGGAAGCCTTATTGCGCATACTGACATAACTGTCGGGGGTATATTCACTAACCTTGATTAAAGACAGGATCTTGTCCACCCACAGGCGGGGATGATCGACCGGCAGTACGAAGCCGGTTTCCTGATCGACGATAATCTCCTGCGGTCCTCCGACGTCGGTTACCAAGGCGAGCAATCCGCAGCTCTGCGCCTCCAGCACGACCATCCCGAAGGTATCGGTCGTACTCGGAAACAGCAACAGGTCGGAGCTGCTGTAGAGCTTGGCCAGTTCGGAGCTTTCCACCTGTCCGGTAAAAACAACACGCTCGTCGCCGGCGAAGTCTTCGCGCAATTGCGGCAGGGCCGGCCCGTTCCCGGCGATGATGAGGTTGACATCCCCACGCGTTTGAACGACTTCTCGATAAACCTTGGCCAAGAAATCGAGATTTTTGTCCTTGCTGATGCGCCCGGCATAAATCAGATTGAACCCTTCGGGAATGGCGTATTTGCGCAGCGTCGTTTGTTTTTCGGAAAGGTCAAAGCGGAACAAATCGGTATCGATACCGCGTTTGAAAACCGACATCTTGTCCTCCCGCATATTTTTGCGCGACAGGATATCGATATACTCCTTCGTCGGAACCTGCAGCTCATCGACCTGGTTGAAAAACCAATTGGTGTAGCGTTCGATCATACGCGGGGAGTAGCCGTCACCCATGATGTAATCGAATTGCGCGCCGAAATCCGAATGATAGATCCCTTTGCACTTGATCCCCAGCAAACGGGCCGCCAGCAATCCGATCATCCCGACCGGACCGGGAGTGGATATGATAATTTCCTGAGGGTTTTCGCGTTCAATGATCTCGACGGATCGCAGGAACGACGGAAAGTGCATGGTGTAGGTATTGTATATTTCGGGAGTGAAGGAAAAGTGCGTCGGAAGATTGATGACGTTCTGATGCTCGCACGGCTCGTTGTCGAGATTCTTGTGCGAAGTGACCACGTGCAGCGGGATGTCGTGTTCCCGGGCAGCACGCAGCATATTGTTAATCGTCTTGGACACGCCGTTGAGATCGACGAAGGTATCGGTAAACCAGAAGACCTTCCCCTTCTCGTCGCGTTTGGTCCGGGCATACGCATTCTTAAAACGTTCCAACAGTTTTCGGTCCTTGTTGAGATGCATCCAGGTGGAGGAAAACGGCAGCGTCATGTAGGCCATCGGAACCAGGGAGGTCAGGTTGTTGATCGCCTTGAAGACATTCCCTCTGTCCATATCCTTGCGGAATCGCTTGATGAAATATTTGAGATATTCGTCTCCCAGCCGACAAATATTGTCGTAGACCGCATTAATCCGGTCTTCCAGCTTGATATTCTGATGCAGAATCTGCGTTTCCAGCCGGTCGATAAAACGGGCCAGGATACGCTCCCGCTTTTTGCTGCTGACCTTCATCCGGTGAATGATATAGGCATCCTTGAGCTTGGGTGCTTCGTCACGAAAAACGATGTCGGTGATGATCTTCAGCACACGGTTCTGATTCTTGTTATTGGAATGGAGCAGAAAGTCGTTGTAGATCTTGTAGAACACATACGCCATCGTCTTGTAATTGTTGCTCCGGCCCATGGCCAGACTGTGTTTGTTCTTGATGGCCGCGATAAATTCAGCCTTCGTACTGGCCTCGCACTCCGTCCAGGTGTCGGCGGAAAACAGGCCGGCATGGTCGTCGGACCCTCCTGTGAATCCCTTGACCCAGGGATCCCGGCTGATCGGTTCGATCTTGTGCTTCTGGTACATGCGGTCGATATCTTCCGGCGTTAAATTGCGCAAACCGTCCATCCACACTTCATTGAAGTAGGGATTGCGGGCGCCGTTGATGCCTTCGAAAACATCGAACATCAGGATCAATTTTTCAAAGACATCCATATTGAGCCGTCCGTTCACCGCGTAGGTAGCATGGGCGACCGAGTAACCGATGTCGTTTTCAATGATGTACTCTCTCAAAGTGTAGATATTGTGACGAATCTTTTCGATATGCCGGTATTGTTCGGCGGTGATATCGAACAGCAGGACGTGCATCTTGCATCCGTCTTCGGGAAAGCCGGTGGTCACTTCGACGCCGATAATCGTGTCTTCGGGATATTTTTGATTCAGACGGACGGCCCCGTCCACCGTATTGTGGTCGGTAATGATGACATAATCCATTCCCTTGCCCTTGGCCCGCGCATAAACCTCTTCTACCTCTATATAGCACTCATTCATTCCGATTTGACGCAACGCCCATTCCGAAGGATCGTTGGAATAATTGGAATGGACATGCATGTCCGCTTTTTTCATCATACGTCTCCTGTTCGCCGTAATAATGTTCCGTTTTCAGTTCACGTCACTATAGAGTATGGCCTGATATTGTTACGGAAATGTGTCTTTTTGGTTACTATGCGGTAAATGATTGGCATCAAATATTTTATACTACTGCAAAAATTCACATTTGTAAATGCATTACTGACAGCGTCTTGCAGGATTCGACCCGTTTGGGGGCCAAATTTCACTTGACTTGAAAGTTAATATGGCAAGATTCTTTGCCTAGTTTCTAGGCAACAGCAATGGAGACGCTTGCAAGGCTAAAGGGATTGGTCGGCAGCGCGTAGCTGTCCAGGTGAAACGGCGGACAACTGGATTTGGCTGTCAGCGGGACCTTCCGGATTGTCCAGGTCATTGATCCCTAACAGCAGCGGGAGATTGGTGACCGGAACAATCTGGAAAATAACCGGGGTGAAGCCCTCAATCTGTATATTTTCCAGATCCTGCATGTCGACCGGAGTTTCCAGTTCGATGCCGCGGCCTTCCGACTGTATTTCCAGCAAGGAGGGATTAAGATCGATACCCCCGACATTCTGCTCCGCCACCTCATTCGCCGGCGTGTCCCGGTCCGTGACCAGAACGGCCCGGTCCGAACCGCCTTCGGGAGATTCACGGTCCGACCCGGCATACGCTGCCCATAAATCAAGCAGGTAAAACGGACTCGCTTCCAACTGTCCGCGATCGATCTCTACAAAATCCTGTCGCGGCGTAACGGGAATGGCCATGACCTGAGTCCGGTTATTGTCGAACCAGGCATCCTGCCGGCCGCGCACCGTATAGTTGTCGGTGTCGCGGAGGATGATATCGATGTCGGTGTTGTCCTGCAGATCGCTGAGGTCCTGCGCCTGAAACCGACGGATGATCCCTCCACGGATAAATAGCCGCGGCGCATCCTCCTTTCGCGGAGCCGCCTGGTACAGTACATCCAACTCCGCCACAACAGCCTGCAAATTACGATTCAATGAGTACAGGTTATCAAGTTTACCGAAGGCTTCTATGGCCTCAATCACTTTCGCGCCGTAACGCTCCACCCATTGCGTCCGCAAGTCGGAACTGACCGTGTATGTGCGCGGATTTTGCGGCATACGCCGTCCGTCATCACTCAAAACCGCCCGGTCTTTTCCGTCCGCGACGGAGCGACGCTCCTCCGTCGGCAAGCCGAATGCCGCCACCAGATCCTCACGTTCCTGCGCCCAAAAATCCGCCACCGGACGGTTGTATCGCGGAACGACGGTATCGGCCGCGACATCCGCCAACTGGTCCACGCGCTGAATAAATCGCTCCTGGAAGACCGCCGGCAGCTCCTCCAAATAGGCCCGGTTGCGCAAGGTGCTGACCACCTGCGCGACAAAATAAGGATATGTCCCTTCTTCCGAAACGAACGGCAGCTCATTGGCCAGCCCGCGGATTACCGCCTCATTAACCGATGCCGAAGTCAACCAGAAGTTGCCGGACAAATCAGCCATTTCCAGACGGTTGGCCAACTCAAAGACCTTGGACCGGCGTTCCGCCGGAATATTGCGCAGGGCCCCCAGGAACCCGACGTCAATGGCTTGCCGGCGGCGGAGGAAGGTCAGGGCCGTATTCCTGACCTCGTCCCGATTGTCCGCACCGTAAACAAAGTTATTGTAATCTTCGTCGACGCGTTGAAAGGCAATGTCCCAACGTTCCGCGATCCGGTCGAGAAGCTGGGTGTATGTTTGCTCGCCGGCAAGCCAACTCCGGATATTGGCGTCCAGACTGTATCGCTGCAATCCGGCCAGCTCCTGATAGGTAATTTCCGGTGTTGCCACGTCCGATGCAAAATCGGTCCGCCGGATCGCGGCCGTGACGTCCGCGAAGAAATCGGCCAACGATGTTTCCTCCCCGAGAAAGCCCCGCAAGGCCCGGCGAAAGCCCTCCTTGTCCGTCTCGCCTACCCGTTCGCTGTAATCGGCATTCTCGACCTCGGGCCGGGTGTAGGTGGTAACGCCCATGAGATCTCCGATCTGCTCCATCGTCTCCGGAACATACGCGGCGGTGACCCACCGCCGGCCGTTGGCGTCTTGTGGACCGAGCACCTGGCGTAACTGAAAGTCATGCAAGAGGGCCGACGCGAAAACGACTTTGAAATCCCGGGCGTTTTCGATCTGACCGGCACTCATATTCCAAATCAGACTGCCCATTGTGACCAGCATATTGTGAAAATGGTTGTGGTAATTGTCGACCGTGAGATTAATCTCAGCTCCCTGTTCGTCGGTGGCACGGAGACCCGCGTACTGCCCGCGCACTCGTTCAAGAAGATCCATGGCGAAAGGCAGGCTGCGCTCGATCTCCGCTGCCTGCTCCGCGGGAAGAGTCCGCGCGAATCCGCGAATAACGTTTTCAATGTCGGCCGGGAGATTCCGGTACATCTCCTCCACCGTTTGGTAAGAGCGAGCGGATTGCGTAACCGCGTCCAGGTCCTGAGTGCGCGCCAGGACGGCCTTTTGGCGGCCGATCGTCAGCACACCCGGCCGGACGACGGCATTCTCGCCGAACAGGGCCTCCGACAGCAGAAAAGACAGAAACGCGGCCCGGCGGGTGGGACGAATGTTGTAACCCTCGGCAAAGGGACTGCGCTCGGTCCCCCACGCCTGCGGCGGAAACCGCGGCGTCCACCGGGTATTGAAGTAGGCCTCCGAGTTCATGGAGGCCTCGAAAAACTCCTGGTCCATTTCCAACTGGTGAATTACCGGATAACTTTCCAATCCCTCGGGGGTTTCACCATAAGAACCCGGTTCCTCGATGGAATGGATCACCAGCCGTTGCGAAAAATCCTCCACCCCTTCCCGTTCGGCCCACTGCTCCAGCAGCCCGACAAATCGGGCAAATGTCCGTCCTCCGCCGAGAAAATCACTGACCACAATCGGCGCGGTGGATCCGCGGACATCGGCTCCGATAGTATCGTTAAGATAATCCATGTACCGTCCGGCCTGATCCTCGGAGATCGGATTGTCGCTCAGCAGCGAGAAGGCCAGATAACGGACACGGTCAAATTCGGGATTGGCCAGCTGCAAACTGCGATAGATCCACTCGGGACTCGATCCCAGTGAGATGAACAAGGCCTCCTCGCCGACCCGGTCCACGACATTAGTCTTGGTCATCGCGGCCTGTTCGAGCGTGGCCCGCACAAAATCACCAACCGCGTAGCGTTGTTCCCCCCGTCCGACGACCTGAACGCTGCCGATGCGCCGCTCGGCCTGAGTCCGGATTTGCTGGCGCTGGGCGGCGGTGAGCTGTTGGTAATTCTCAATAGTCGGTTCGTTGTAGAACTGGGTTACCAGGATAGCCGCGTCGCGCCGCGACTCCGGACTGGTCAATTCCAGTCCCGTCGGAGCAATACGCAATCGGTCTTCGGTTTGCGCCATGACCGCCCGGTCGGCGGGCGACAACGTGCGGGTGACCTCAAAGGTCTCGTTGGACAACGCCAGCGACGTCCCGCCCGAGAAGTACTTGCGGGGGATGACTTCCTGGGTGACGGGATCGAACTCCTCTTTAATGTAGCTGTAAGCCCCTTCCCGGAACGCCTCCAGATACTGCTGGTATATTTTATTCTTGATATTCTTGTCGTCGACATCCACGCCGGACAGCTTCTTTTGATCCACATATTTGCGGCCCAGGAAACTCTGACGGAGATTACGTTTGAACCAGGTAGCCAGTATCATGGAGTGATAAATCTGTCGCAGCGGACGAAAGTGCTCGCCTTCATTGACCTCCCGCTCAATCTCGGGGATCATGACCTCCCTGATAATTTCCGTCACCTCCGGTGACTGCTCCTCGCTGCCCGCCGCCTGACCGGTCTGCAGACGGAACGCGGCGTTGGGTTTGCGGCTCGCCTCGGTGGCCAAATAATCCTCCTCGAGCATAACCTTCAGCCGGCTGCGCACCACATAGGCGGTATCCCCGTTTTCGTAAACCACCGCCTTTTCCGGGACAATCCACACTTTGTTGAAGGTATTGACCGGTATATCTGTGGTGCCGAACAGGCGCTGGGCCTTGGTATAAACGCGCTCCCAAAATTTCTTGCCGACATCGTCCTCCGGATACATGAGTGATGCCGTGATCTGTTTGAGAATATAATCCTGTGCGAGCATATCCCGGCCCATCTCGGTAATGCCGAAGCTGGCGGGCACGATGCGGTCGTTTTCATAGGGCGAGAGATTGACCCACATTTCGTCCTCGGGGACGGTTAACGCCGCCAGAAAATATTTGATCAACCGCCTCGTTTCCTGCGTCAGCTCATCACCGGCGAGTCCGCTCTGACCGACATCGATAATAAAGTCAAAACGCAACGGGTTGTCGGCAAAGACCCGCATCCCCCGAATAAGAGCCGGTTCATAGTGGTCACTGAGGTGAACCATGGTTCCCGGTTGAGGCAGGGCCTCCAGCAGCGGAGAACTCGCATAACCGACGGCGGGCAGAACCGGCGTCAGGATCAGCGCGCACACCAATCCTGCGACCAATTGCCGGCACAGAAAGTGTTGACGGATTTTGTAGAGATGAGAAATCAGCATAGAATCAGTAAATTTGAGTTCAGATATGACTGGACCTTGTAATATTGCTCATTAAGTATAGTATAACACATATACTTATACCAATCGGTATTTGCCGGCCCCGGCCTCCGGCAGGATAAACGCCGTAAGATACTGATACAAAAAACCTTACGAAGATAGAATAATGCGGAGCCGTTTTCGTCCCGGCCGCATAGAATCACCCGTAAATGCCGATTAGGCCTTGGGGACGTTGCGAATTGATGTATAATATCCGGATATGACCAAAAAAAGCTTCCTGTTTACCGCCATCCTCATCCTGTTAAATCTGGTCGTCCTGGAAGGACTCGCCGGACTGGGGCTCCTCTACCTGCACCACCGCAAAAATATTGAGTACCGGCCAGCCATGAAAGACCGGCTGTCGGATGGTCAGCGGGCGATGATCCGCAAGATCCTGGACGGCAAAGCCGAGTATATTTCCCACAGTCCCGAGCTGGGTTGGTCCATTTTACCCAACGGTGAACACGATATCTACCGGGCCAATGCGCAGGGACTCCGGGCCGACAGCGACTATACGCTCACACCCGGATCGAAACTGCGCATCGCGGCCTTCGGCGATTCCTTTGTCCACTGTGACGAAGTTTCTAATGACCAGACATGGACCAAGCACCTGACCCGTTTGGACCCCGGACTCGAAACGTTGAACTTCGGCGTCGGCGGTTACGGACTTGACCAGGCCTATCTCCGCTATCTGCATGACGGCCGCCGCTTCCGGCCCGACATTGTTCTGATCGGTTTTATGACGGAAAACCCCACACGGAACATGTCCATTTTCCGTCCCTTTTACCTGCCGCATTCCATGATGCCGTTATCCAAACCACGCTTTCGTCTGGATGGAGAGAAGCTCACCCTGATTGCGAATCCCCTCGACGAATTGGCAGATTACGAACGTCTGCTGAGAGACGAAAAGAATGTCCGGCAGGAACTCAGCCATCTGGATTTCTTCTATTTTTACCGTTACAGCGAGGATCCGCTCGACTTCTTTCTAACGGCCCGACTCTTTAAAGTTCTGAAGAAGATTTACCTTAAACCGCGCGACAAGATTTTTAACGGATATGAGTATAACCCCCGCTCGGAGGTATTCCGGGTGTCGATGGCTATTGTCGAGGAATTCGCGGCTGAGGTGCGCAAAGAGGGGGCGATCCCGATCGTGGTCTTCCTGCCCAACAGCGGCGATTTTTGGCGGCTGAAGGATCACAACGTCAAGAACTACCGGCCGTTCATGGAGATCATGGACGAAAAAGGCATTTCATACTTCGACTTCACGGCGGAACTCCTCGACGAAATCCTCAAGGATGAAGACCCCGCGACCTTTTACTCACCCCAGTATCATTTTTCGGGAAAAGGAAATGAATACGTGGCCCGGCACATCTACCGCCGCCTCAAAGAAGGCGGCTTCCTGGATGAGGCCCGGCACCGCCGGCCCGGCGGGCACTAATTCGTGTCCGTCATCTTGACCAGCGGAATCCCGTTGGTTCCGACGGGAATGTAAATAACAGTATTGTTGGGACTGTTGGCCATTTTCATCTGGCTCTGGATGGCTTCGTGCTGCAGATATTCCTGGGTCAGGGTTTTGTTGATGATTTCCTGGGACTTGGCAATCCCCTCCGCCTCGATGATACGGCGTTCGGCTTCCTTGCGCTCTTTGTCGAGAATGAATCGCATCTGTTCGGCTTCCTGTTCCGCCTTGAGCTTCTGTTCAATCGCCCCGCCGACGGTAGGCGGCAGTTGTATGGCCCGCAACAGGACGTTCTCCAGAACGATGCCACGTTCGGCCAGCAGATCACGCAGGTCGTCCTTAATGCGTCCGGCGATCTCCTCCCGGTTGGATGTATAAAGCGCCTTGGCCTCGTAATCGACAGTCGCGCCGCGCACGACGGAGCGAAATTGGGGGATGATAACGATGCCGCGGTACCCCTGTCCGACCGTGGTATAAATGTCGCTGGCCTTCTCGGGAAGCATCCGGTAAAGAATGGATACATCCACGTTAATAGACAGCCCTTCCTGCGAAGGAACGACCATCACCTCTTTGATTTCTTCGGTCTTGATATTCATGATCTGCAGCTTGGCGAAAGGATTTACAAAATTCAATCCCGGCAGCCGCTCGGCGTCTTTCACGCGCCCGAACAAATCATACACGCCGACAGTCCCCGCCGGAACGATCCGGATGAAACTGCTTACGATGAATACCGCCGCCAACGCGATCAGCGAGATCCCCACGATGTTGGTGGCATTATTCCGATCCCGCTTCTCAAACCGCGAAACAAGCAGCGCTGCTCCGATCACCAACAGGATCCCCCCCAGAATAAATGTCATGTGCATGATATTTGTTCTCCCCGTTTAACCATGGCCCGGCAGGCCGGTTTCTTTTCTTAGTATTTATTCCGCCGCATGAGACTGCGTGTCAGGCGTTGATGGTCGCGCTGGCGCTGTTTGTAGGACTCGACAAGGCTGCGGTGATCCCGACGGATTTGATCGGCACGGGCGTTCCACTTCTTTTCCGTGGTGACGGGGCTGTACAGCTCCTCCCGCCCTTTGGTTTTGACTTGCTCGACCTTTACGGATTCATCCGCCTCCTGGCTGCGGATATAGGACTTGTAGAACAGTAATCCCGTGTAAAAGGACGCGGAAACCCAAATCAGGCCGATAATGAGGTAGAATTCAATCTTCGATGTCATGCCGTCATTATAGGGGAAGGACCGTTCCCGTTCAATTACAAAGTCGGGTCGATCTTGGAACTTCGCGGCTCGCACACACCCGCGCGGCCCCTGTTATGGTAGAATTCTTAGGAAGGAGAAATATCATGCCCAGGACTTTTATCGCCTTTGCCCTATCCGAGATCAATCAGGACCGTCTGGTTCGAATCAAGACAGACCTGGACTGGACCGGAGCCGACATCAAGTGGGTCGACGCCGGTAATATCCATCTGACACTGCGTTTCTTGGGAAATATTTCGGATGACCTGGTGCCGAAGATTGCGGAGGGCTTGGCAGATATTTTTGCTGGTACGCCCGGGATACCGGTGACGATCTCACGGTTGGGAGCCTTCCCTTCCGCGGGCCGCCCCAAGGTGATCTGGGCCGGAATCGACGATCCGGAGGCACAGATCGTTGCGGTGTACACCCGTCTGCAGGAATTCCTGATCGGGCTGGGCCTCCCCGCTGAAGACCGGCCTTTCGCCGCGCATCTCACCATAGGCCGGGTCCGCCGGCTGGACAGACGTCATGTCCTAAAAAACACTCTCTCCGCCTTCACCTTTGAACCGCCTTTGCGGCAGTCCTTAACGCGGATCGTGTTATACCAAAGCGCACTTACTCCGGCGGGACCGGTTTATTCGGTCCTTGGAGAAGTTTCGCTTAGGGACATGTCTACTCCTCGAGAATGAATGTGTACCTGCCGTTGGGAGTCTGCTTAAAGAATCCTGAGGTCAGGTCGCCATCATCAAAGGCAACATCCAGTATTGTCAATTCCTCTACGGTCGCGGTTGTTCCGAACAAGGAGATTCCGGCATAGTCGTAGGGACCGCCCTCTCCCCATGTCGGCCCTTCCCAGTTGAATTGTCCGCCCATCGCATCCTTGGCCCAATCCTCGGGGTCAATGTAGACATCCATACCCGGTGGCAGGACAAGGTGTGAGTCCGGGGGCAAGGCCCCGTGGTCAACGGCATACATCTGGAATCCGGTGGCGAAGGTCTTGAGATTACTCGCCACCCGGGAGACACGGGCATTCAATCGCGCGCGCAGGATATTGGGAATCGCAATGCTAGCCATTATTGCGATGATGGCAGTCACAATCAAGATTTCAACGAGGGTAAACGCTGAATTATTGGCTAATCGTTTCATTATAATATAAAGAATAATAACGGTTTAAAAGCCAAATGCAGACGTACACACTCATTTCATCCATATCTGCCAGTTATTGCTATGCAAATATCCTGAGTTATGCTAGTTTATAAACAAAATGACAGCAATGACAAAGAACAATCACATGACTACCTGTCCCGTCTGTGGTGAAGCGCAGTGGAAGAGTCTGTATAACTTAAAACCGTGGACCATCGAAGAATGCACGACGTGCCGGTTTGCCCGGATAGATCCACTGCCAGAGCGGGCCGAACGCCCGGATATGTATTCGGAAGAGAAGATCGTCAGCCGGCAGAACAAGAAGCGTGGGGCCATCAGTCAGGCTGCGCTGGTTTCAAAACGGTGGCTGAACAAAAACTTCCGTCATAATAAGAATAAAATATTTCTCGACAAATTGCACACCTATTTGCCCCGGGGAGGCCGCCTGCTGGACGGCGGGTGCGGGGCTGGCGGGATCCTGCTGCATGCCCGCGACCGCTACGAGTGCCACGGCATCGAGATTTCCGCCTACCTGGCGGAACTGGCCAACCGCAACAAAGGACTGAACGTTCAAGTCGGAGATCTACAAACATATGATTTTAAAGAACTTAAGTTTGACGCGATCACGCTGGTCTCTATCATCGAACATCTGGACGATCCCGCCGGCATGGTCCGCAAGTGTTATGATCTGCTCGCCCCGGGCGGCGTCCTGCTGCTGAAGACTCCTAACTTCATGTGTCTGAACCGCTTTATCCGCCGCTCCGGCTGGCCGGGTCTGCGCCCGCCGGACCACCTCGTGTATTTCTCTCCCCGCAACCTGCAGCTGCTGCTGGAAAAGGCGGGTTTTCGCAGATTCAGGACCACCGCCTTGCCGTTCAATGATAATATGTACATCGACGCCTTTAAATAGATCCCGGCCGGAACCCCACGGACCCGGCCCGTCATGTCCGCCATGCGCAAACTTGCCCAACTCCGCCAAACCATCCTGATCGGCCTGTTCGCGATGATCATCGTCACGGCCCATCCGGCGGGTCCGCTCGCCCCGCTGGCCTATCTGTTCTGGACCCCGCTGCACGCCACCGGATTAAACGTCTTTATGAAACCCTTCACCTCCGACATGGTGTTCATGTATGACAGCGAATTGCAGCAGACCATGTACCGTTATCAGCTCAGCGTGACTTATTACGGAGAAACCGGCCCGCGGGAAATCGCGGTCAGCGAGTTGTCGTTTCACCGCTGGCGCATCCCGTTTACCTGGTTGGGGGTGGCGGCCAAATTGCGCGAGGATCCGTCACCGTATGTGGAGACGTTGTGCCGGGAACTCCAGCGCTCTTACGGGCCGGGCAACGGCTTCCGCATCAATTCGGATGCGCCGGCCGATGTCTCCCGAAAATACGGACTCAACAAGAAACTGATTTGCCATGAGTAACCCTTCCCCCGCCAACGACAGCCTGCTTGAGATCGGATTCTTCCGGATCACACTGGGTATCTACTTGTTGATTTACAATCTGCCGTTTTGGCCGAAACTCGATCTGATGTACGGCAGCCAGAGCATGCTGCCGCCGGGGTTCCTGCCCGATTATCTGGTGCGCGCCCCGGCATTCTTTCCGTGGCCCGCCGCCTGGTTTCCGCTCCTGTTCGGCCTCATGCTGCTGTTGATCGCGCTGTTCACCTGCGGGCTTCTGAATACGTGGACACTGGTTCCGCTCTATTTGCTGCAAGTCTATTTTTATCACGCCAATCCGTTGATCATTCATGAAGCGCAACCGCTGGCCAATTTGTTCCTGTTTTTGTTTTTCTTTCTGCCGCCGGACAGCCCCCCGGTTTTGATCGGCCGGCCCCGTTATGTTTTTACGGCTGAAAACGCGGCGGAACTGCGGGTACTCCTGCGCATCATCATCGGGTTCTTCGGCGTGTACTACTTCATCGTGGGGATTAAGAAACTGCCCGACCCGCTGTGGCGCGAAGGTCTGGCGTTGCAGTATATTCTCGACTGGAACGGCGTGGCCCGCGACAACTGGCTGACGGCGATAATCACCGGCCACCCGTGGCTGGCCAAGGTGATGTCTTACGGGACTTTAATGTTCGAGATGAGCTTTATATTCCTGATCTTTACCCCGCTGCGGATTCTGTATATCATTGCCGGACTGGGCTTGCACGGCGGAATCTTTCTAACCATGGACGTCGGCAGTCTGTCGCTGGCCCTGGTTGTGTGGTACGCCCTGCTTTTTGATCAGCGGGTGCGGAAACAGATTCTGACCCTATTCTCAATCGGAAAAAAAGACTGACGGTTTTCGCACACTTACTTTGCGGATTTAGATACGGCGTAGACTTTCTTGGCCTCGCGATGGGTCCCCTTCCAAATGTAGGCATCCCAAATGAAGTGACAGATCAGCGGAGTCATGACCAGCGCGGTAAGCAGGGCCTGACCGGTGGAGGTATCGCGGTAGCGATAGGCGTAATTCAGGGTCTCGAGAAAATCGGTGGCATAGCTTTCGATCGATGACAACAACGCGGCCGTGAAGATCATCAGGCACAGCACTTTCAGAAAACTGGTGAAGATCGCAGGATTCAACCGCCGCAGGCTGACGTCCATAATCGCCATGTA
>JAGQKV010000011.1:100803-140534 GCA_020429915.1 Candidatus Omnitrophota bacterium
GTAAAACCCACTCCGTAAATACTGATCGGCACCAGCATCGACAAAAAACGGTTCGGCTCGCGCAACCCTTTCCACCATAATCGCCCTTCAAACACAAGCCACGCCGCCAGTGTGGCGAAATACACCGCCAGCCCGGTCTTGAAAAGCACCGTCGACGGATACAAAAACAACTCTCCGCCGTCGTCGGAGTACATGGTAATCCAGTCGATCCCGCGAAAATGAAACAGGATGAACGGCATGACCAAAAGTGTGTACAGAAATCGGTTGGAGACGCGGCAAAAGCGGCCGTTCAGTTTTTGATACCAGCGACTGACGCCGTAGTATTGCCGGATTTGATGAAAGATGGCATTGTAGGCGATGAAGGACCACAGGTAAGGCAACCGCAGCTTGATCCATAAAAAGATTCCGATGATCGTCCCGACCGGCGCCAGCCAATAGATGTAATGTGCCTCACGTTCTTCCTTGCGGAACACGGTCCGCCACCAAGTCGTATAAGTATGCCCCGCGTCGACAAACCAGATCGCGAACAGCGCAAAGAGCGTCATCCACAACGAGTCCTGCGGAAGATTCCAGGCCAACACCACGCCGAGCCATCCGGGCAGGATGATCAGCAACATATCCAGCGGCGGACTTTCCAAAATCCAATATTTGCGATCCAAAACCGACATCATAATCCCTTAATAGGCTTTTTTTGATTATAACACTCACCCTCGGGGCGGCACAAAAAGAAAAGGGGGATGTTCAGCTCAACTGAACACCCCCCCTAAACGCAGTGATGCGACATAATGTCCCCCGATTCACTGTTCCCGCAGCATGCCTCTTTGTTTGGCGGTCGCTTCGTAGACGAGCCCCTGTTGCAACCGGCGCACGTAACGGGCAATGACCATCTGGACCTCCTCGGTCGTGGCCCCGTAACGTTTAGCCGTCTGCACCAATTCCGGGCACTGTTCGTACTTCTGCTTGTACAGCGCCTCTTTCAGGTATAAGAGGGCAGTGACTTTCAGCAGTTTCGCTCTGGGAATGGTTTTTAATTGACTGGTTTTACTCATTTTCCGGATTCTGTTTTTCATAGGATCCTCCTTTAAACCGGCGTCATCCGCCGTTGATTTCGGATTCATGACTTCATCCTGCTTCTTGTTCCATGACGTTGTCCCAGATCCTTTCGCTGGAGACTAGTGACAGGAACGCGACGATTTCGAGAAAGAACATCGCCATCATCCTCACCTCCTTTCGTAAGTTGTGCGCGAGGCGCCGCATCAGGATGCCCCCGCATTGGTTAAATACAGACCGCTCGTCACCAGACCGCCGCCGAGGATCAGCGAACCGCTGACTTGTTCCCCCAAGAACAAAACGGCCAATATGACTGAGAAGACCGGCATCAAATTCATATACTGACTGGCACGTGCGGCCCCTACGGATTTAATCGCGTCGTAGTAAAACATCAGCGCGATGACCGACGGGCCGACCGCTAAATAAACTAAATTCAGGACAAACGCACCCGAACCGAGGTGCAGCGGATGGCTTTGCAACTCGACCCAGGCGGGTGCGGCCACCAATGCAGTGCCCAGGGCCGAAATACAGGCCATCAGATGCAACGGCTGCAGTCGATTCAGCATCGCCTTGGAAATGAATGAAAAACCCGCCGCGCACAGAACGCATCCGATCATCATCAATTCCCCCTTGCCGATCCCGGCATGTATCAGGCCGGCCGGATTGCCTTTGGTGATAACCACCCACGCGCCGCACAAGGAGGCAATGACCCCGGCCAAGTTGACGGGCCCCAGCCGTTCCCGAAAGAACAGCATCGAAGCCGCCGCCACCACGACCGGGACGGTGCTGACAATGACCGACCCCCTGCCGGCATCGACAAACAACATCCCCTTAAGGAAGAGGTAGTTATAACAAAACACCCCGATGAACGCGGCGCCGATGACCATCCCGACCATCGCGCGGTCCCACACCGCCCGCATGTTGCTCCGCGCGACCACGGCAAAGATCAGGACCGACGCGATCAAAAAGCGCAAAAAGCAGATCGTGAACGGACCGGCGTCCGCGGCGATGGCCTTGGCGGAGATAAATCCCCCCGCCCACAACAGTGCCATAATCGTCAGTTTGATGTGTATCATCCGTGTCATGCTCGAACCCCCTCCTTCCGCTCTAACACCCGCCCTACCGGTTCGATTCGCAGGCCATAAAAAAAGCCACCTGACTCTCGATGAGTAAGGTGGCTTTAGAAATTGTTGATTTTAGCTTGGCTATTTAATCAATGACTAAAACACACCTCCACCCGCCGACTTTCTCCAGACCGGAAAAAGCATGTGACATAGGGTTTGGTGTTGTTTAATCATTGCGTTTTTCATAGCGTGCCAAGTCTATCACACTTGGGTTACCTTGTCAACGGGCCGGAGTGACATTTCCGTAAATTTCTTACTGCCCGTACAATTCCTGCTGCAGTTCGGCGATTTCGGTCTTCATATCCTCCAACCGTTTGCTCAATTCGGTCTCAAACTTCTGGAGGGCTCGGCGCAGTTCTTTGTTTTCCTCACGCAGCTTGGCGATTTCATCCTGCATCCGCCGGATTTTCTTGGTATTGGCGGCCGAGAGGTCTTCCATTACGATATGGCCCCCGGTACGCCGGATGTCCATATCCTCATCCGCAACGATGGTATAGCCGCTGCTGACCTGGACCTCCTTGAAACCCGGCTCAGCAGCCAAACCACGTGCCGCCGCCAATGTGAGGACCGCCAACCCGGCCGCGGACAACCCGGACCAATATCCGATGCATCGTCCCATGATTATCCTCCCGGCGGCCTAACCGCCTTGTTTCATCCGCTCGTTAAAATTGGGATTCAAGGCGGCACACTGCTCTTCCAGGACGCCCGCCCGGACACTGATACCCGCTTCCCTCAAGATATCCAGCCCCTTCCCGCGATGATCCGGATTCGGATCGATCGTCCCGACCACGACATGCTTGATTCCCGCTTGGACAATACGATCGGTACACTTACTTGTCTTGCCGACCGTGCTGCAGGGTTCCATGGTGACGTAGAGAACCGCGTCGTCCTGCGGCGGGCGGCCCAGGGCGTCGATCACGATGACCTCGGCATGCGGCCCGCCGTAACGCGCGTGATAGGCATGGGCCACCATTTGTCCGCCCTCAACAATGACTGCTCCGACGACCGGATTGGGTTCGACCTTTCCGCGTCCCTTTTCCGCTTCTTTGATAGCAATCGCCATCCAATCTTCGTCATCATTCATCGCTATTCTCCGATCTTGATTTGCCAGTGCGTGCCATCAGGAGCGTCCTTGAGCTCGACACCCATTCCGGCCAGCTCGTCGCGAAGGGCATCCGATCTTTGAAAATCCTTGTCGCGGCGGGCGGCGGTGCGGGCATCGACCAGCTGCTGAATCTTGTGCGCGTCAAGCCCCTTTTCCTGCACCAGGATCCGGTTCAGCCGGTCGAGAAATTCGACCGCGGGTTCCCGAAGCATGCTGAGGATACGTCCATAGTCGTCTATGACCTGCTTGAACGCGCGCGCATTAGCCTGTTGCACGGCGGTAATTTTTTTGTTGAAAGCGATGTCGTTAAACGCCCTGATCACGTCGAAGATCGCGGCAAAGACCTGCGGTGTGTTGAAATCGTCGTCAAGCGCGCGCTCAATCTCCTCCCGCTTTTCGCGGCACTTGGCTTGAAACCCGGCAGCCGGCTCCGCCGGGCCTTTGTCCTTCATCAGGATCGTGTCGGCGAGTTTGACCGCTTCGTAAATCCGGGACAGGCCCTGCATCTTTTGGCGAACGATATCCTCGCCCATGTTCAATGGCGAACGGTAATGCGCGTCGAGGATAACGAATTTGAGGATCTCGGGATGATAGCGTTCCATGAAATCCCGCGCCTTGACCACGTTGCCCAGCGACTTGGACATCTTTTGGTCGCCGAATTGGATGAAATTATTGTGCATCCAGTACTTCGCGAAGGGTTTGCCGGTCTTGCCTTCGGTCTGGGCGATCTCGTTTTCGTGATGCGGAAAGATAAGGTCGATGCCGCCGCCGTGGATATCGATCTGATCACCGAGGAAGCTGTGATTCATGGCTGAACACTCGATGTGCCAGCCCGGCCGGCCGCGTCCCCACGGAGATTCCCAATACGGCTCCCCTTCCTTGGCCGGTTTCCAAAGAATAAAATCAAGCGGATCCCTTTTGCGGACGTCGGGATCGACACGATGTCCGGCTTCCAGGTCTTCGATATTCTTGCCGCTCAGCTTGCCGTAACGCTCAAAAGACGCGATGGAATAAAAAACGGAACCGTCAATCTCATAGGCATGCCCGTTGTCGATCAGATCTTCGATAAAACGGATCATATCGTCCATATGGTCGGAACACTTCGGATTGTGCGTATGCGGCGGCAGGCCCAGGGCCGCGTAATCCTTTTCAAATTCGTCAATGAAGTGGCTGGAGACATCCAACGCGGATTTACCTTCCGACTGGGCTTTATTGATAATCTTGTCGTCGATATCCGTATAGTTGTAAACAAAATCGACGCGGTATCCGCGATGTTCCAGCCAATTGCGGACCAGATTAAAGAAAATGGCACCGCGGAAATTCCCCACATGCAGCAGGTCGTAAACGGTGGGACCGCACACGTACATGCGCACGCGCCCCTCCTCGACCGGGACAAATTCTTCCTTTTGCCGGGTCAGCGTGTTATAAATTCTTATGGACATGGGCTGGTCCTTCCTGCGGTACCGGATCATAGCCGTGCCGCCCCCAGGGATGGCACGAGCTCAACCGGCGCAGGGTCAACAGGACCCCCCGGAAGGGCCCGTGAATCCGCAACGCCTCGATCGCGTACTGGGAACAAGACGGAATATGCCGGCAGGCCGGCGGTAAAATGCGCGAGAGGGTGAGCTGGTACCCTTTGATAAGCAGAATCAGAAACTGGGACAATAGGTTAAGGAAAGTTTTCATGCGTCGAGCCAATCTTAAATCAAGCCAAAATCCTTGTCAAGGTAATTCCCGCGCCTCCCGCCCCCCGGAGGAAATTCCCGCGGACCAAATAAATTCCGGCCCGCGTCTGTTGGAGGATTGCATCGCCGCACAATCCGTCAGGGGGATTCACACATGACCAGAAAAACACTCACTCTCGCAGCCGCGCTGGCTGCGGCCGTACTCACCGCAGCGGAGCCGGCACCCGCCGATCAGGCCAATCCTGTGGAACTGGGTCAGGTGCGCTGGCATCGCAGCCTGCCTGAGGCCGTGCCGCTGGCCCGGGAACAGGGCAAGCCGATCTTCCTGCTTTTTCAG
Source organism: Candidatus Omnitrophota bacterium (assembly GCA_020429915.1). GTDB lineage: Bacteria > Omnitrophota > Gorgyraeia > Zapsychrales > Zapsychraceae > JAGOSC01. The sequence goes on from JAGQKV010000011.1 coordinate 106,105, forward strand.
GAAGTCCCGGGTTGCCTGACCTGCCAGAATTACGGCCACCAGGTCCTCAGCCATCCCCTCATCGTTGAGGCCATCGAGGCCCACTTTATTCCGGTGGTGATCTTCAATAACCGAGGCGGCCAGGACGCGGCCACCCTCAAACAGTACAGTGAACCGGCGTGGAATAATCCCGTCGTGCGGATCGTGTCCGCCGACCAGACGGACCTCGTCCCCCGCCTCAGCGGTAATTATAGCCGCGGTGGTCTGGTGGCCCGTATGGTGGAGGCCCTGAACAAACACGGTTCCGCGGCACCGGAATATCTCAGGCTACTGGATAAAGAGTTATCCGCCCGCGGCCATAACACCGAAAAAAGCGTCTTTGCTATGTTCTGTTTCTGGTCCGGGGAAGGCATGTTCGGGAAACTTGACGGGGTCATCGCCACCCGGCCCGGTTACCTCAAAGGTCATGAAGTGGTCGAAGTGGAATACGATCCCGACAAACTCTCCTATGAGAATCTGGTCGACCAAGCCCGCCGCCATGATATGGCCGGCCGTGTTTATGCCCGCAACCGGGACCAGCTGCGAGTGGCCGAAGCCAGCGTGGGATCCGCCGCCCAGCTGGTGCGCGATCCGATCCGCCCCGATCGGGAGCCCAAATACTATCTCGCGCAAACGCCGCTCAAATATGTCCCGATGACCGAACTCCAGGCGGCCCGGGTCAATGCCGCCGTCGGGTCCCGCAGTGATTTCAACCGTTATCTATCTCCCCGGCAAATCAGCCTGCTGCAACTTATCCGCCAAAACCCCCGGGCCGGCTGGCAGGATATGATCGGCCAATCGGACCTCATCGACTCCTGGCAAAAAGTCACCGACAAAGCGGCCGCCCTGAGAGGGAATAATCCCGCCTAGGAGCAAAACACAAATTCTGCGGCCTCTGACCACTGACATGCAAAGGATAGGTTTGCGGCCGGGAGAAACGGCCTGGTCTCCGCCGGTGCCGTATAATTCTGATGTTCAGTGATGATGGTCCATCTCCATCACATCCTTGTGATGACAATGGGCGTGCGTGCAGGTCAGCGGGAAGATGATGTCGCTCAGACAACACGGCAGCATGACCGCCACGACAGTGACGACAAAGACACCCCCGAGCGCGTGCGTCCAGTGCTCCAGTCCGAAGGCGAGCAAATACAGTATCGAAGCCACCGCGCTGACAAAAACGTGCATGGAGTGGGAATATTCCGTCGCCTTCTCGAAACTGCGCGGCGCGGCCAGTCCCGCCGCGGTCCCCACCACCGCGAACGGCAGCACGAGCCCGGGATGCTCCAGGATGTCGACATGAAAATGCATATCCCCGCCGATCAGCAGCCCGCCCAGGAAGGGAAAAATGGAATCGCTCAACGAACACAAGGCCAGGGAGCCGAGAAAACCGACCGCCACCGCCTTGGGAATTTGACCGTCATGTTTCATAAACATCGCCGTGGACGCAACCGCACTGAGCAAAATGTGGCTGGGATGGAAGACATGATACAACTCCATGGAAGCCTCCGTTAGATCCTGTTCGTGACCGGAAATGTCCGCGATAAACGTCAGGACGCCCATCATCAACAATCCGAGCATAACCCCGAACACGGAGAACGGGATGTGATGGATCAGTTCTGTCAGGATATACTTCGATTTCGATTGGACTTTCGCCTCCATATTCCCCTCCTATTGACAATCGGCGCAGATGCCCTCGAGCTGGACAAAATGACGCAAGACTTTAAAACCGTCGACCCGGCGGACCGACTCCAGGGCACAGCCCTCGAACTCACCGACTTTGCCGCATGACGTGCACACGATGTGATGATGGTGGTGATCGTGCCGGGCATGACACAGCGCGTAATAGCGCTTGTTATCGAACTGGTGAACCTGCGTCAGGATGTGACAGCCCGCCAGCGTATCCAGATTACGATAGACGCTGGGCAATCCCAACCGACCGAACTTGCGGCGCAGTGGGACCCACACTTCTTCCGGCGTCAGGATCCTGTTTTCCTTCACAAAAAGGCCGATGATCGCCATTCGTTTGGGAGTGGCCTTGAGCCCCCGTCTTCTCAGTTGGTCTGCGTAGTCATTCACAGTAAATAGAAACTATTTTCATCTATTATACACACGAAGCCAGCGGGGTCAATCGACTTTTTTGAACGGGAAAAATAGGGAGGAGATTAGGAACTACCGCATTTGCCCTGTGGGGCCGAAGCGATGCCTTGAGATATGAAGTTGTAGCACCCGTCACTCATGTCGGAGTAAGGGGAACATTTGCCTTGCGCCTCATCGCCTTCATTCTTGCCGCGGGTGATGCACATCGCCTGACATTGCTCGGAATCGATGCAGTCATTATTGGAGTCGGTGGTTGTCAGCCGGCAATGACCATTGATCATTTCACCGCTGAGGCTGTCGCAAAAATCCTTATGGCGGACCAGGTCCGCATGTTTGTATATGCCGGCCAACTCCGCCTTGGCCAATCCGCCGACCGAATCGTAATGCTCATAATAAAGCTTTCCATCTCCCTTGGCCCACTTGATCTCATATTCGAGGCCGCCGCCTTCATAATATAGCCGCTGAAAGACGGCGCCGCTTTCCTTAGTCTCCAGTTCGAGTTTGATATTCCCGTTATCATAGAACTCCTGGATATCGGCCTCGAGAAAATACTCCGAAAGAAGCAGCTCCACATTCTCCTCCTCCGCTTCCTCCACATTCCGGACAATTTCCTGGTTTTGGATCAACTCCTCGATCGTCTTAAGAACACCGTTCTCATACACAAAACGCTGCAAGCGCAACAGATTCCCTCGGCGGAAAAACTTGCGGGACAGCATAACCCCGTTCTCATAGTAATATTCTTGCACCCCGCTCTGGATACCGTCTTCATAACGCTCTTTAGCCCGCAGCACCCCGTTACGGTAGAAAAATTTCTGAATCCCGTGCAACTTGTCGTCTTTATAAAATAACTGGCTGGCGACGATCCCCGATTCATAATACACAATTTGCACGCCGTCTCGCAGCCCTTCGTAGTAGTGGGTGATGCTCTTCGTGGCGCCGGAATCAAAAAAACGCTTGAGCATCCCGTGAAACAGTCCGTTACGGAATTGGGCAATTGATTTCAGCTCTCCGGTCTCGTAGAATTCCTTCTGCACGGACAACGCTTCGGAGATCGCCCGGATATCATCGGTCTGCCCGCTGCTGGGGGCGTTAGTCAACGGTTTGCCGTTTTTGTAGTAACTGACCTTGAGCAGCTTCCCTTCCGGGGAGAAGGTCTTAAATTCCCCGTGGAGCTTTCCGTTCTGATACTTCGCCAAGGTGGAAATTTGCCCGTTCAGCCAGAAGTCCTTTCGGTTGCCGCTGAGCCGCCCGTTTTTATAATTACTCTCACGTTGCAGCAGGCCGGTTTTGCGATAAACCAGAGCCGGTCCGTCACGACGATTGTTTTTGTAGGTCGTGACTTTATTGAGTTCTCCGGATTCGTAGTACGTCTTTTCCTCGCCCTGGAGCCGCCCTCGGTACATATCAAACTCGCGTTTGATATTCCCGTTGGGAGAATACTCGATCTGCAGCCCATGCTGTTCATTGTCCGCATAAAGGTAGTGGCGCCTAAGCTGACCGTTTTCCGTGTACTCCTTGTAATCCCCTTGTTTTCTACCGTCCACGGTGGTCCATTCGGCCTTCAGTTTGCCGTTGGGATGAAACGACTGCTCCTCCATCTCCTTGCTGTTGGCGGCGGCAACAGCGGGATTGAGCACAGCGCCTTTGGGCTGAGGCAGCATGAGCGCACAGAGCGTTATCAGGAGAATGCGGGCGGGATGGTTAATGCTGTGGGGAATGCAACGGTGCATAAAGGTAAAACCGCCTGTTTGGGCGTTATGGCCAGAGATTCGGCGACATTCAACAACTTTTTCTTCGAGTATACGTGGCCGTCAGAACACTTGCCAACGGAACCGAACGTCTAAGCAAATTTTAACCAAATCGAGTAAAATTACAAGGGGTAAGCAAAATTTTAGTTTCCGGACGTACATGACACCGGGCCGGATGGCCACAGACTCTCCGCTTTCCTGTGAGGGAGCTAAAAATATTCGTGTTGACACGGATCCGGTCCTTGCCTAAACTGTCACTGTATGCCGGCTAAAAAACCCTCCCGAATCGAGTATCTCTTTGAATCCCTCCTCTGGAAATCCCGGCTGATCACGTTGTTGGCCGTGATTTTCTCGCTCGTGGCCTCGCTATCACTGTTTATCGCCGGAAGTTATCAGTTAATGAATGCGGCTATTTCCTTTGCCAGAGGCATGGCCGGCCGGACCAATTACAATGACCTGGTGGTCAACGTCATCGGTGGGATCGATTTGTACCTCATCGGCATCGTTCTGTTGATCTTCAGTTTCGGCGTCTACGAACTGTTTGTTTCCAAAATCGATCCGGCCCGCCAAGACCGGGAAATCAACATCCTTGAAATTAAGAATCTGGACGGTTTAAAGACCAAATTGTTGAAAGTTATCATTATGGTTATGATCGTCCACTTCTTCAAACTCATCATGACCATTCATCCTCACAAACCACTCGAGATTCTATACTTAGCCGGAGGCGTCCTAATGATCTCGGTGTGTACCTATTTCCTGCGCCGGGTGGAAGATTAAGAAAATACGCTAATCAGCCCTTAAACTGCACCAGAGCCGTTCTAACAATTGATTTAAATGCTTGACGAACCCCTAAAATTCCCTTACATTCTGTTAAGTGCTAGTATTAACTCTCTAACAAAGGAAAGACACTATGGCCAAAGGTAAAGACAAAGACATGTTACTGGTTGGATCAAAGACAAAGGAAGCGCTCAAGGGCAGCGGCAAGACCACATACAATGTGTCAGCCGACGCTTTGGACGCACTCAATGAATATGTCTACTGGCTGGTGGACCAAGCCCAAAAGAAATGCGCGGCCAACGGAAGAAAGACGATTCGCGCATACGATATCCTGGCCTCCTAATCGACGTCAAAAAGATATTAAAAAAGCCCAACCGGGTTTCCGGTTGGGCTTTTTTGTTAATTTAACGGGTCGGGTCCATTCTGTTCCGGTATCCGGAAAGACAATGTACTGATTACGCCGGACTAAAGTCTGGCTTGGGAATGACTGATACAGCGGTCTCCGCCGAAGAACTCCCGGGCAAAGTCCGCCACCGTTTCCAAATCGTAAGATTTGCAGCTGAAGACATCCAGGTAAACCGTATTCGTCAAATTGGCAAAGTGCGCCGAAATTAAGGATGTTTCGATCAGCTGGACCATGGAAAATCCGGCTACCCGCTCCTCTTCCCCAAAATGAACGACCTGCGTCTCTCCAAACCGACGCATGCCGATCCGCTCACACAGCTCTCTGACGAAATCGCGAATCTTTTCCGCATCGCGAATGGTGTTCGGATCACAATTGTAAATGTCGATGCTACTGGAGATGCCCCACGGCGGCGATGCGGGATCTTTCGGGACGGGTGATTTCAGAGCCGATGCGGCTCTATCCGGGGGAAGGTTCAATGGCGGACTCCTTTTGTGCAGAATGGCGGACGGTCAGCACGTCCGCGGCCAAGACCCGGACCTCCCTCTGAGGATTTGGGTTTATTCTTAAATATCATATTCTGAATTGCTTGTAAATGAGAAATTAGTTTTCCCGGGCCCGGACGCGCAACAGATCATTCGGGACAACCACCTGCTTCATAAAACCGAGATGCCAGTCTTCGATCATCCGGCTGCCGACCCACTCGAGACGGTAATGTTTGATCAGTTCGCGGCGCAAAATATCATCGCGGTCCATCAGGCCGTACTTGGTGATGTACACCGGATGCCCGCCTGCCAGCAGGCTGTCAATGCGTTGCCGGAAACGCGCCACCCCTTCGGCGTTCGAGCGGTCGACCCCCACGAAACGGCGTTGGGCGTATGCGTTGATCCAGGCAATATGGTCCCGCTCGTAGACATAAGCCTGCGGTTCGGTCACGATTCCGACCCAGCGAAAGAAATCCACCAACAAGGCCTGCCGATGCCGGTGATGATAGATCTTGTAGTACGGCAACGCATGAGTGATAACGGTGATCATCAGCAGTGCCGCCCCGGCCGCTCCCCACCACCTGTTGCGCCGCCACAACGCGCCCACCGCAACGGCCTCCAGGATCAACAGTGCCGCCACGGTGACGATCAAGAACCGGAACACAAAGAACGCAAGCTGACCGAAGACCAACATCGGCGTTACGGCCCACACCGCCAGCACGCTTAATTCCCGATAACGCCCCTGTCGGAAAAGAATCATAACTCCGGCAAGCATCGCCGCCCACTCCGGCCAGGAAAAGGTTTCCATTAAACGGCGCAGCATCACGCCGTATCCCGAAAGCGGCAACGGGTCCCAGTAGGCCAGGAGATTACCGTAAACAAATGCGCCGACGCCCTCTCCCCCGGCCCGGCCTACGGCAAACTTGGGGATATATGCCGACACCACGATCAGCGCGGCGATCGCCCACGGGATGAGCCAGTCCAGCGGACCGCGGACACTCTTTCCGCGCGGCGGCCGGCAGGTCATCAGCAACAGGGTCGGCGCCATGACGACCAAATCCTGAACGCGGGCCGCCCCCATCAATCCCAGACCGATTCCGGTCCATACCAAATCACGCCGCCGTCCGTCCCGCCGATACCCGGCGGCCGCCCACAGCGCTATCGTCAAAAAGAAAAAGGCCGGCGCGTGACTGTTTCCGAATGTCGACAAACCGACAAGAAACGGGTTGACCGTGACCAGCAGGACGGATACCGCCGCCGTAACCTCGTCAGAAAAACGGCGCATAAAGAAAAAAAACGGGATCACACTGAGAGCCCCGAAGACCGCGGCCATCAGATTAACGGCAAACACGGCCCGATCCAAATCTCCCGCCGCACCGGTCAGGCCGACAAACGCGGCCCCGGCCAATGCCGTCAACGGCAGACCGGAACTCTGCAGGTATTGCATGTGCCCGGTCTTCACAATATTTTGCGACTGGATCGCCAGCCACAGACAGTCCGAGTGGTACGGTCCCTTGCTGAGCAGCTCCAGCCGTAGCGTCATCGACAGCGCGGCGGTCACGATGAGGATCACCAGGACACGCCGCGGCGCCGCCGTCATCACGCGGCGGCCTTCAGAAACTGGAAGTCGGAGCCGGTGGGATTTTGAAAGACGCGTAATCCGAATTCAGGAACTACGGCGAAGATATGATCGAAAATATCGGCCTGGATCGCCTCGTAATTCGCCCAGACCTTGTCGTTACTAAAGACATAGACCTCTATCGGCAGCCCACACTCGGTCGGTCGCAGCTGCCGCACAAGAAAGGTCATCTCTTTATTGATCAGGGGATGCCTCCGCAAATAAGCGATCAGATACGCACGGAAGGTCCCGATGTTGGTGATCTTGCGGCCGTTGATCAACAGGCTGGTATCGACGGCGTGTTCCTGATTGTACTTGTCGATCTCCTGCAGCTTATCCTGCAGATAATCTTTAAGCAACTCCACTTTCCGGAGCTTGCTGAGCAGTTCGTCATCGACAAAACGGATGCTGTTGATATCGATGTTCACCGCGCGCTTGATGCGCCTCCCGCCCGATTCCTGCATCCCCTTCCAGTTCTTAAAAGAATCGGAGATCAGGGCATAGGTGGGAATGGTGGTGATCGTCTTGTCCCAGTTCTGCACCATCACGGTTGTCAGCGTAATGTCGATCACATCGCCGTCGGCCCCGTAGTTCGGCATCTCGATCCAGTCGCCGCGGGCGATCATGTTGTTCGAAGACAGCTGGATCCCGGCCACCAGCCCGAGGATCATGTCCTTAAACACCAACAACAACACCGCCGTAAGCCCGCCGAGCAGGCTCATGAATCCCCACGGTGATTTGTTCAACAGTGTGGCAATGACGAACAAACCGGTGACAAAGAATACCAAGATCTTGAAGGCCTGGATATATCCCTTAATAGGCCGCTTGCGGGACACTTCATACCGCTGGTAAATGACCACCAAGGCATCGAGCAGGGAGTTGAGTACCAGGCAGGCAACAATGATCATATAGGTGTTGGCCAGGCGATGTATTCCCGCATTGACCGAGTCCGTGGCGGAAAACCACACCGGGGCCAGGTAATAGATCACGATCGCCGGAGCGAAATGCGACAGCGTGTTAAAGACATTCTTCTGCAGCAGGATGTCGTCCCAGGTGTTCTTGGTCTTCGCCACGATCTTTCTCAGAATGGTGATGATGTAGCGTTTCGCGAGGTAATTGACCAGGGCGCAGAGCGCCAGCAGAATAAAAAACTTTACGATAATCATCAGTTCGTAGGAGTAATTCTCCGGAACCCCGATACTGATCAGCCAGTTTTCGACCATAATTTCCCCTGTTTTGTGAGATGGATTGAGCGGTTGGCTTTTTTGCCCATACTAGCACAAATTAAAAAGGGAGCCAATCCCGGATGCGGACTTATTTGCGCAGGCTGAGCTGACCGGCCGCGGCGGGATCGCTCCCGCCGAGCAGCAACGGCAGATTGGTGATGGGAATAACGTCAATAATGACCGGGGTATATCCGGTCGCGGCCGGTTCCGGCACATCGGCCGTGCCGGCCGGCTGGTACAGGAACCGGTCGCCGGCGACATTCAGACGAAGATTAGCAGCGTTCAGATCGATCCCCCCCTTGGTGAACTCATCCGCCGCGACGTCGCCTTCCAGGGCCCGGCGACGCAGTTGATTCCGGACATAGACAAATCCGGCCCCGGCCGCCAACGCACCGATCAGGACCGCCGAAGTCGAAGCCAGCACGGCATTATCGGCCCCGACTCCGCCGCGCAGCAACTGAAGGTGCTCCTCCAATACTTCCGGTGCAATATTGCTGAAGACCTGGGCGCCGCGTTGTTGCAGCAGACCGTACAGGGCATTGTGGCCCATACCGCGCAGGACGATCACGCTCACGTTATTGTCCGCCCCGATCTCAGCGGTGATATCGTCTGCCAGTTTGTCGTCGCGGGCCAGCCGGTCTGTGGCCGTGGTTTGTCCACGCAAGGCATTGAGGACGACCTCCACCGGCGGGGCCTCGTAACGCAAACTGATGTCGAAGCCGTCGATAAAGGCGCGGCGGGCCCAGTAACGCATAAACGGATCGGTGACCGCTCCCCCCCGGCGGTGGATATCAGCAAAGTCCACATCGGCCAGCCCGGCGGCCTTGCGGGCGACATCAGCCGCGTAGCGTTCCCGGAAAGCGGCCTCTTGTTCGGGATTACCGAGGATCGCATCCGCATCGAGCAGCGGGTACTGATTCGCAAAATCCTCCCGGCCGGTAATAAAGGCGTCTTCATAATACACAACCACCCGGCGCCCGTACTGCCGGGCACGCGCGAACACTTCGTCCAGACGCGATTCCGATGAGGCAAAATGATCGTCCGAGCGCAGACCGTCGTATTCGGTGAAATGGGTCCCGAAGAAGAGATTGATATCCGCCTGCGAAGCGTCAATCGTTTCACTGAACGGCGTCTCTTCGAATTGGCGCCCGAGCAGCATGACCGTATCCGCAAATGTGCGGGCGGGCAGCGAGGCGACCGCGAGAGGAGTTAAAGCCAGATACCGTAAGAACGCCCGCCGATCCATGCCTAACCGGTTTCGCCCCAGCACGGCGCTGTCGGATGCGGCGCCCGGAATGGATAATGTCCGGTCCGTCTCCGGCGCCTCGATGCCGATATTTTCATAACCGGGTTCAACACCGAGCGAAAAGTAGGCGGCAAGGTCATCGGATACCGCTGCCCCGATCGCCAGGACCATCAAGGCTCCGCCCGCGATGAGCAATCCGACTCCGCGCCGGAATTCCTGCTGCCGGACGACCAGCGCATTTCCCGTTCGCCGGGTCTCTACAAAAAACTCACCCTGGCTCAGCCGCTCCCGCACCGCGCCGTCATCCTGCAGCGACGCTGCGATCGCGCGCAACTGCGGCGCATCAAGCCGCAGGAGTTCGTTCAGCAAGACGTTGACGTTGTCCAGGGCCTCCACACCGCGGCCGATGCGAAAACCGTCCAGACCGACCCTTCCCGCCAGCATGGTAAAGATATTTTCATAGGCGGCTTGGTATATGTAGTCGAGGTCGGAGGCCTGTCCGCGCGCGCGATAGTACAAGTAGTTTGCCAGCACATCAAAGAACGCCAGAAACGGCGTATCCGTTTGCGCCATGGAAGCCAAATAGGCTGAGACTTCCTGGGCGATATTCCTGCGGACTCCGATCAGACCCTGCGCGAATCCCTCCGCCTCATCCCGGTTGTGCTGACGTTCGTGGACGGCCAGCGAGCGGTATACCTTATCGAGTATCTCTTCGATCTGCCCGGCATCGGGATTGGGCGGCAGGTCTTTTAAGAGAATCGCACGCAACTGCTCATTGATCGGGTGTTCTTCCTGAAAAGGCTGAGTCTCAAATGAGGCGCCGCGCAGGAACGGCAGAATAGTCTGGAACACGGAGTCCCGTTCGCGTGATGTAAAGATATATCCTTCCGCGTGACCGACCGGAGCGTACCCGGAATACCCGGTGGTATCGTCCAGAGCGTCGATCTGCTCGCCCAGGATGTAGATCACACCGGGATTCCCCGCTTCATCCAACGGTCCTTCGGTATCCACTTCGGAACGGAGAATATTGTAGGAACGGACCGCGATCACTTCCTTCTCTATTCCTTCGAGCGAACTGTAACGGACGTCGGCCGACAGTTCCACAAAGATATTCTCACGGCGCAGGTATTCGTTCTGCGCCAGGGCCCGACGCAAGTTTTCCAACCGGGCGGTCTCGCCGAAGACATGGCGGGTGCCGCTCAACACCTCACCCAACTGGGACGCCAACGTCGGTTCCAATCGTCCGAGAGCCGCTGTGAGTGTGTCATACATGGCAGGGGTGGTGACTCCGTGGGCATGCGCGATCAAAAATTGCGGCAGCATTTCCGAAAGGTATATCAACGTTCTTTGCCGCAGGTCCGGCGCCGTGGCCATCGCCGTATCGGCTTCGTTGATAGCGGCGGCGTATTCCTCGACGGTCGGACGGAAGGCCACCACATCTATCCTGTATTTGTCGATGCCGTCCCCGTACACAATAGCCTGTTGACCGGCGTCCACGCCCACGGCAAAGCCGGGTATGCTCACGGGGATTTCGGGAAGCTCTCCCCTGCGGCGCTGTAATCGCAGCAGTTCACCCCGGCGCACTTCGCGGACCGGTCGATCATCCAGTCCGCTGTCGATATCCGCAGACTCACCCAGTATCGCCGCGTCGACGGTGCGGCCCGCACCTCGGACCCGCACCCGCACGACCGATTCGCGCCCGGTCAAAAGACGTTCGTTGACGGTCAGATCTTCACGCCGCCCCACACTCGCCGTGCCGCGGATACCGCCGGAGAAATACTTGCGCGGGACCATTTCCCGCGTCTGCTCGTCGAATTCTTCCTTGATGTAGTTGTAAACACCTTGCTCAAAGGCCTCCACATACATCCGATAAATCTTTTCCTTAATCGCATTGTCCTCGAGGTCGATTCCGTCGATGGCATTGCGGTTCGCGTATCCCCGCGCAAAGACACTCTCGCGAAGATTCTGCTTGAACCAGGTGGCCAGGATCATGGCGCTGAAAATCTGGCGTAAATTGGCAAAGTTCTTTCCCGTGTTGACTTCACGCTCGATTTCCGGAATGAGGACTTCGCGGATCACCTCCTTGGCTTCGCGGCTGATTTCTTCACCCTGTTGCTCTTCCTTGTCGCCGATGCCATGACGTGTGTGACCCTGGTTGCTCTCCAGGGCCAGATAATCTTCCTCGAGCATGACCTTGAGGTAATTGTCCACGACAAACACCGTATTGTCGCGGACAAATACGTTGGCCTGTTCGGGGACGATCCATACCTTATGAAACGTGTTGACCGGAATATCGGTGGTCCCGTAACGTGCCTGGGCCTTGGCGTAAATGCGCTGCCAGAATTCGTTCCCCAACTCTTCCTCGGGATACATCAGCGTCGCGGTCAGCTGTTTGAGGATATAGTCCTGGGCCAGCAAATCCCGCCCCAGGGCGGTGCGGCCCAGGCCGTCGGCTATGATTCGGTTTTCCTCGTACGGAGAGAGATTGACCCACATCTGATCTTCCGGGACCGTGACCGATGCCATGAAATACCGGATCATCCGATCGGCCTCGGCGCGCAATTCGTCGCCGCTAAGGGCGTCCTCTCCGGGATCCACGATGAAATCAAATTGAAACGGATCAACCGGATTGAGGGCAATCCCCTTAAGCATCGCCGGCGTGTAGGCGCCGCTCGTGGCCACCATGGTTCCCGGCTGCGGCAGGCCTGCAAACTCTCCGGCGTATCCCGGGCAGGTCAATTGGCCGACGAATACGGTGACGACGGTCAATATTGCGGATGCCTTATGCACAGACCTTCTCAGCATTCCAGCTAGCTCCCGTTGAAAATGTATGGAATCAAATTTAATCATCGGTCCTCCGTCGCCCGGCTGAGGTGAACCGGCGCATCCTCATGCCTCCCCAGTAACGGCGCCAAAGTCGGCAGCGGCGTGATGCCGTGGATCTCCGGCATCAGGCCTTTGATGTTCATCGGCGGCGTCACGGCGGTCCCTGCGGGCAGGTCCAAATTCACACCGGTTCCGCTGCGCTGCCATTGCAACCAGCGGGGATCCATGTCGATCCCCCCGGGATTCTCCGCCGGGATATCGGCCGCCCCGACGATACCGTTGAGACGCCACCGCCGACGCAATTCCTCCGCAGCCGCGATCAGCGGATCTTCTTCGCCGTTGCGTTCGCGTCCGATCATCTTCAGTTGATCGATATAGGCCTCCAGGAACTCCTTGCCCAGTTCTTTCTGTTCTTCGCGGCTCAGCCGGCTGGCGATAACCAGTCCGTCCTTGATCTGCGGATCATTCACCATCGGTTCGATCTTCTGCGTAAGATCCGGCCGCAGTCGGCGCAACAATTCTTTGCTCATCACCCGCAGCCGCGTCTGCTGCATGAAATAGTTCCACAAGGTCTTTGAATTCCAGCCGCTAAGGCTGACGACACCGCGGACGACCGGATACGCGGACACGGTGAACAACCTTCCGGACTCGCTCTCGTCCATAAAGACCATTCCGGAAAACGGATATGTCCGGTGATCGAACAGATCGAGTTGTTCCTGTTCATTCAGACCGGCCACCACCGCGTTGAAGATCGGGACCACCGATTCGAGCCCCAATTCGTCCCGCAAATGAAACAGCAAGGCGATCGCGCGTTTGCGCACATTAAAGGAAGGATCGGCGAATTGTTCCCACAGTATGAAGGTCTGCGGCGGAAACAGTCCCGCATGGACATCCTGCCACGGGACCTGACGAATATGCACCATACCTTCCTCCTGCATACGCAACAGCTCCCGTGTCAGCATCCGCTGGTAAAGCGGCTCACCGCCGGGACCCGACCGCTGTTCAAGACTGCGGCCGTCGCGCATCTGCCTGTCAATATTCTCTGCCAAGGACCGGCCCATCCCGAGGATCTCTTCCTTGGACAGCGCCTTAACCATGCCGCGCACATCAACCAAGGTCAGCCCGCCGCCGGCGGAGATGACCGCGTGGATCTTATCCACGTCCTCGGCGCCGAAGTCCACCAGATCGTCCGGCTCCGGCAACGCAAATCCGGATTGTCCCGGGCGATTTTGCAAGTACACGTCATAAGCGTAGCCCGGCAGCAAATCCTGCGCGAGTTGAATTTTTGTCCGTTTATGCGCCGTCGGCCCTTTATGCAGCACCCACTCCTCGGTGCCGGTGAGCCGGAACAGGGCCACGGGCCCGTTGTGACGGTCAAGGACGCCGTCCCGAATCTGTGCGAGCATATCCGCGGTCGGCATCCGGATCCGCCGCATTGTCCCATCAGGTACCGACGAATCATTGAAGTAATCGATAATCTTAGACAGCGTGTTCATCGGTTTTATACGCCGCCGGATCAACGTGATACTTCGCTCACGTTTGTTGACCAGGGCTGCGTTGATGCGTGTGAGTTGGTCCTGGCTTAGCGGATTCGGCCGCGGCGACGGCAGCGTGCGGTCCCGCCCCAAATGCAGATCAAGGACCTGATTGACGGCAGCCACTCCGTTTTGCAACGCCAGGCGTGTGTCATCCGGGTCGTTCAGATCCAGCACCGCGTTGATCTCCAGCGCCAGCGCATGCGCCGACTCGCCGTCCATACCGCTTTCCAGGAGCACCACTTCGGTCAGTTCATGCAGCAAGTCGCCCAATACTTCCGTATCCATGGCAAAGAGACGGGAACGCGGAAAAAGTATCTTCAAGACTCCGTTGTGCCGGACAATCAGTCCGCCGAGGCGATCCCCTTCATCGGAAAGACGCCATTCACCTATGTTCACCGGGAGGATCCGATCCTGAAGAGCAAGCACCGCCAAATGATCGATCCCGCCGCGGACCAGCAATTGGAAAAACTTATCCAGCCGCGCCGTGTCCTCAGGCGTCCGCTTCAATTCCAGTTCGGTAAATACCCTTCCCCAACCGTACCGTTCGGCAACACGGCCCAGGCGCGCCTTCATGGCCGTGTACAAGACGCCGTGCCCGTCGTGCATCGCCCCGGCGACGCCGTCGTCGGGATTAAAAGAGGGATATACGTCCACACCGACACGCAAATACCCTTGCCGATTGACGGCCGGAAGATCCTGACTGAGCGGCCGGGCATGGACGGTCAAGGGCCTATCCTGCATATCCATCCCGCCCGAGAAATACTTCCGCGGAATCGGCGAATGGGTGACCAGGTCAATATCTTCTTTGACGTAATTGTAAACGCCGCGCTGAAACGCCAGGACATAACGGTCATAGATAGCGGCATTCTCGCCGGCATTTGCGCCGGCGATACCCGCCGTCTTATTCTGATTGACGTACGCCGCATGCAGCGGCGCCCCGGCCAGTTGAGTCTTGTACCACGTCGCCAGGATCATCGCGTGATAAATCTGACGCAGTGGCGCAAAGTGTTTGCCGTGATTAACCTCACGCTCCAATTCGGGAATAATAACGTCGCGGATAACATCCGCGGTCATGGCTGGAAACCCGTCGCTGGTGGCCGTACCATTCGCCTGGCGATCACGATAAGCACGCTCGGCCAGATAGTCCCCTTCCAACATGACCTTCAAACGGCTTTCCAGAATCAAGACCGTCCGGCCTTCCTCGTGAATGACAGCCGTCTGCGGCACCACCCAAACCTTGTTGAACGTGTCCATCGGGATCTCGGTGGTTCCGAAGTCGTCCCGTGCCTTGCGGTAAACTCGGTCCCAAAACTCTTTGCCGAGCTCTTCCTCCGGATACATGAGCGAGGCCGCCACCTGCTTCAGCAGATAGTCCTGCGCCAGCAAGTCCCTCCCCATCAACGTAAGGCCCAGAGATTCGGGCATGACCCGGTCGGCTTCGTACGGCGAAAGATTCACCCATTGGTCTTGTTCAGGAATTGTGAGGGCGGAGAGAAAATAGTGGATTTGACGCAGGGCCTGGCCGTTCACCGTCTCGGGCGAATAGTCAGCGTGACCGGGATCCATTATGAATTCGATACGAAACGGCTGGGCGGGATCGACGATCATCCCCTTCAGATAGGCGGGAACAAAATCCCGGCTGGGACCCACAAGCCGGCCCGGTTCGGGAAGAAAAGGCTGATCTGCAGCCGCATAACCGGCCCCGGTCAGCAGCAGGGCAACGGCACACAGCATCACCCCGTTGCAAATATGTCGAATAGTATTAATCATGTGAATTAATATAAGTATTATTGCGATGGGGTGTAAGTAGTATACCATTCCTGCGCGGCCGTGGCAAAAAAAGTGCGCTGCTCGGAATATCGTCGTAATGCGTTTTGTATTATTGATTTACGCTTCTGAAAAGGGGCGGTTGAGTTCGCGGAGGGCGTCCGCTTCGCAAGTAAACACCCGGAAGGTGTCATCCTGCTTGAACATGTCCAGCAGGACCCTGAGCTTGGCGGAAGGATTCACGAATCCAACCTTGAATCCGCGGGCCTCATACTCCTTCAACCGCACGAGGTGAAAGGCGACGGTGGCGGAGTCTACATCTTCCACCAGCGCATAGTCGATCAGAACATTTTTGTCGATCGTGGATCCGGCCCGGCGATTGAGCTGAATCCTCTCTTCGATCTGCGGAATCATCTCCCGATCGATCACACCTTTGAGGCGAATAACATCCACGAATTCCATTTCGTCGATGCGTTCCAGGTAAGCGGGTTGTGATTTTGACATACGTTGGTCAAACGGGAGGTCAGACATATTGCCGGTCAGCAGCTGGCTGCTGTTCACCGGTCAGGTTCGCGGCAAAATGCTTGGCCAACCACGGGGCGACGAGGAATCCCTTGGAACCGAGGCCGTTGAAAATGGCCATCTGCGGAAAACGGGGATGCAATTCGACGATCGGGTTCTGGTGGTTGAGGAAGGGCCGGACGGCAGCCTGATGATGAAGGACTTCAGCGTCGGTGTGAATGATATTTTTCAAACCGTCCATAATCGTATCGTGCCCGGCCGCGGTGGGCAGTCCGTCCAGCTCATCGGTGGCCGCGCTTCCGCCAGCCGCCCACAAATCTCCCGTGGAAGGCGCCAGCCACGTACCGCGCAGCAGCACCCGCCGGGAAATGTCCCGCCGACCCATACGGACACGCAACACCTCGCCTTTAATGCTTTTGAAATTGAGATGCTGGAACCAGGGGTTGAATTGCGCCTTGTATCCCTCGCAAAAAATAACCTTGTCGAACTCCTCCCCCTGATAGATGGCGCCGTCGGCACTGAAACCGATTTCGTCGTAATAGAAACGTTCATTGACCAGGCACCCCTTACGGATAAAGTATTGCTTCAGCACTTCCATTAACCGGGAGGTGTGGCACACCCCGCCGTGGCGGATTTCGACCGCCCCCTGATCATCACAGAGAAGCGACTGGAAGTGACCGGGGCTGTATTGCTTAAAAATATAGTCGGAAATCTCCCCCGTCTCGATCTTGCGCTGCAGCTTGTCGCCCTCGGACTTGCTGCGCAAAAGACGCACGACGGGCATCGGCTCGAAAAAAGTTTCACTGAAGAGTTTGGCCGCGTCGGCGTAAAACTCGGTGGCCGCGGCAAAATACTGATCGTAACCAGGTGTAAGGGCGAATCGTTTTCCGGAGAGGGGATTAAGAATGCCGGTGCTGACGACCGAAGAGGATTCGTGGTGATGGTGATCGACAATGACCACGCGGGCGCCTGCCTTCAGCAGATGATAGGCTAGTGAACTTCCTGCAATTCCTTGACCGATTATCAGGTAGTTTTTCATGAGCAGTCGCCAACGGTACGGCCAAAATTCTATAGGTTTAACACATCACGCACACATCATATACTCGAAATTTAATTATAATCAATTCGGCGGGAAAATACAAAGACAAATATGGAGGGGACGTATCTTTAGCGCTGAAAAGGCTTTGCGTGCCAGGCGGACTCAATTGTCGGAGACGCGTTTCCCCTCCTCATACTGACGGACGATTTTGAGCGCCTCCGTGCGGTCGTCATCTCGCACCATCAGCCGGGCACCGCCCTGACCGAATACGTGGTGAGGCGCAATCGCAGCCAGGGTATCATTGAATACTACCGCCTTGATGCCGTATGATTCCAGGAGCGACTGCATAAAATGCACTTCATTGATGCGGTGCGACGTATAGACCGCGACCAATTCCATCGTCTACTCCTCTTTCTTGCGGCGACGAGGCCGGCGGCGCGCTCTGCCTCCGGAGCCGCCGGAAGAAGAATTGCGGGAAGACGGACCGCTCACGGGGCCTTCCGAAGTGGATTTGCGGTCTCTGCTACGCCCTCCGGATCGTGAAGAATGCCCGCCGCCGAAAGCGGCCGCGGCAAACGCCGGATCTTCAGTGAGAGGCAGGGTCTTGTTGATGGTTTTTTCGATGAGGGCGATATCTTCTTTTTGGGTGGGCTTGGCCAGGGTTATCGCGTGCCCTTCCACGCCGGCCCGGCCGGTGCGGCCGATACGGTGCACGAAGTTCTCGGGTTCGTCAGGCAGGTCATAGTTGATAACCAGTTCGATACCGCTGACATCGAGCCCGCGCGCTGCGATGTCGGTCGCCACCAGGACCTTGTAACGGCCCGACTTGAAGCCTTCGATGGCGCGGTGCCGCTGCTCCATGGTCCGGTCGGAGTGAATCTCCTCCACTTTCGCGCCCATGCGTTTAATGCTTTGCGTGACGCGGCCGGCCTTCAGCTTGGTCCGCGTAAAGACCAACACACTGCGCCGGTACTTCTTGAGCAGAGAACGCACCACGTCGTCTTTCTTGTTTTCGGCAACGATGTACAACTCGTGCGATACTTCCTCCGCCGTGGTTCCCGACGGGGCGATTTCTACGGACACCGGATCGGTCATATGCTGATTGACCAATTTCCGAATATCGGGCGGCATCGTCGCCGAAAAAAGCAATGTCTGTTTGGCATTGGTGAGGCAGCGCAGGATGCTGTTGACCTGCGGCTCGAAGCCCATATCGAACATCCGGTCGGCTTCGTCAAGCACCAGGACCTTGATGTCACCGAGGTCCAAATTTCCCTCATAGATGTGATCGTTCATCCGTCCGGGAGTGGCAATAAGAACGCTCGGGTCCTGGTGCAAATCGATCATCTGGTCCGCCATTTTAATCCCGCCGATTAACACGGCCGCGCACATGTTTTGCGCCTTGAGCAGGGGCCTGAGAACCGTGTCGACCTGAAAGGCCAGCTCCCGCGTGGGCACCAGAATCAGCGCGCGACCGCCGTGGGCCAGCAGGCGCTGGACCAAGGGGATCCCAAACGCGAGGGTCTTACCGGATCCGGTCTGGGCGATTCCCAGGACATCCTTTCCCTCCAGCGCTGCCGGGATGGCTTGATGCTGGATCGGTGTCGGAGTGACCAGTTTGAGCCGGTCCAGAACCTTGACGACTTCCGGGTGAATGCCCAAGTCGTGAAATGCGGGGATTTGTTCAGTCATGAAATTCCTGTCTTCCTTTTATAGCATGCGTTGCGTGATCCGGGTAAGCTCCTCTCCCAGGAACTCCACTGCTTGCCGCAATTTTTCATTTTTGATCTGTCCATTGTCATCGAACGCCTCGTGCGCGGCCGGAACCGCCCGCTGACCGGGCAGGACAATGACACCGATATTCTGCAAGATAGCCCGCAAGTGAACCAGACCGCGCAGCCCGCCGAGAGCCCCGGGAGAGGCGCTCAATAGCAGGGCGAGCTTCCCCTTAAACGCGCTGAGCGGAGGTTCGTCCGCGGACTCCACCCGCGAGATCCAGTCCAACGTATTTTTCATCAGGGGGGTGACGGAACTGTTATATTCAGGAGAGGCGATCAACAGCGCGTGATGCTCACGGAACAAGACCTTAAGGGCCTTGGCCGGCTCGGGCAAACCGTGCTGCTTCTCGAAATCCTGATCGAACAACGGCAACGGATAGTCTTTGAGATCGATGACCGTAACTTCCGCGCCGGCGCGACCGGCGCTGTCCGCCGCCACCCGGACGAGTTTCTTGTTAAACGAACCTTCACGGGCACTGCCCGCAAAAGCCAAAATGCGCGGGGGTTCCACCATCGATTTACGCTCCTTTATAACGCGTGAGGACGCCAAGCATGTATGGCATTATGACAGAGCCGCCTTAAATGTCAATTGCGGCCTTGTCCGGGAAGGCTCGTTGTTTTCGGTACGGCGTTTGAATTATCAGGGGAATGACCTATAATGATCCTATGAATTCAGCAGAATCAATACCCCTTTCCACTCTTTGTCTGCAGTTCGCTTTACTGGCAGGCGCCGTTATGGCCGGCTGGATCGGATACCGGATTCTCTTCTCGGTCCTTGGGCAATGGCAAAAGCGCCACCCTTCCGTCCTGCTGGAATCCGTCATTACGCACCTGCGCAAACCGAGCCGTTATGCCATACCGAATCTGCTGCTGTTGATCGTGCTGGGCGCGGAGATCTTTTCAGAGGCGCCTTACGCAGGCGCGGCCAAGGTCGCGCAAGTCATGTTTATCGTCATCCTGGCGTGGCTGCTTATCAAATGCGAGGATATCTTCGAGGACGTTATCCGCTCCACCTTTGACGTGTCCAAGGCCGATAATATCCGGGAACGCACGATCCACACCCAGATGAATTATATCCGCAAGATCATGATCCTGGTCGTGATCATCATCGCCACCGGTCTGATCCTTATGAATTTCGAGAGCGTGCGCAGGATCGGCAGCACCCTGCTCACCTCGGCCGGTGTCGCCGGGATCATCATAGGGATGGCTGCGCAGAATACCATTAAGAATCTGCTGGCCGGACTGCAAATCGCTTTTACACAACCGATCCGCTACGACGACGTGGTGATTGTCGAGAATGAGTGGGGATGGATCGAGGAGATTACGCTGACCTACGTGGTGGTCCGTATATGGGATTTGCGCCGGTTGGTCCTGCCGCTGCACTATTTCATCGAGCAGCCCTTCCAGAACTGGACCAAGACCAGCGCCGACATCCTGGGGACCGTCTATCTTCACACCGACTACACCCTGCCCGTGGAGGAAATCCGCCAGGAGCTGAAACGCTTTGTTCAGGACCGCGAGGAGTGGGATCAAAAGGTCGTCGGCCTGCAGGTGACCAACGCGACCGACAAGGGGATGGAAATCCGGGCCCTGGTGAGCGCCCGCAATTCGGGTCAGGCGTGGAACCTGCGCTGCGCGGTGCGCGAACACCTGATTACTTTTATCCAGAAAAACTACCCGCAGTGCCTGATCAAGGTCCGCATCGAAAACTCTCCCGTGCAACCCGTGCAGGTGGATCCGGCAACAGGATCCTAGCGTTCCCTGCATGAAACTCTCGCAGACGGACCCCGCAAAGCAGCGCGAACACTTCCAACGCCATCAGCTGCTGGATATACGAAAGCCCCTTACTATACCGATTGGGTCGTCCGCCCCGGATGCCGGCACTATCGCCTGCGTCAGGGGCGACTGATCGGCGGCTACCTGATGACCTGAAGGTTACCGGTCAGATGTTCGACGGAGGATAGCCTACGACTGATGGGCAAACTGGGCGTTGTCTCTCTCCACCGCCTTGGCGTCGTTTCGCAGGTTCACCACAAATTCGTCGGCAAACTTGTCGGTGGTGATATCTTCCCTTCCCTCGGCGAATCCCTGATAAACACGCACGGCGACATTACGCGGGGACTCTTTTTCCATATCAACCCCGTCGGCCATATCCGTATCGATCGGTCCCGGATAGATTCCAAAGACGGTGATCCCCCGACTGTGCAGTTCGGCGCGCAATCCCTGGGTCAGTGAATGCGCCGCCGCCTTGGAGGCCGAGTATGTGGCGGCCATCGGAAAGGTACTCAACCCGCCCACCGAGATGACATTGGCAACGGCCGCTTGCGGTTTGCCGCTCAGCACGGGAAAAAACGCCCGGGCCAGGTGCAGCGGCCCGAAATAATTGACTTCCAGTTCCCGACGGGCCGCTTCCTCGCTGAATTGAAAAATAATCCCGGAATAACCGGCCACGCCTGCGTTGTTGATGAGAATCTGCGTGTCGGCCGCCTGCTTGACGGCACGCCGGATCTGCTCCCCGTCGGTCACATCCAATTCGACCGGGATGATACGCGCGGGGTCCCGACTGACCAATCCGGTGAGCTTGCTGGTGTCGCGAGCCGCCGCGTAGACCTTGGCGGCGCCTCCTTCGACCGCAACCTCGACCAATGCCCGGCCGATCCCGCGGTTGGCTCCGGTAATAAAAATGACACTGTCTTTGATGTTCACTTGGCTCATGACTGCTCCTTTTTACGTTAAGGCACCGCATAGTACGGACGCCTTTATTATTTGACTCATCGGTCAACTTTAATGTCAAAAAAAATTACCGGCGGACCGTTTCGCCGCTCAATCCCAGCAATTGGCGAAAGTCCTGCTTGAGCTGTTTGATACAGGTCAGGTCATTATAAATGCGCGCCCGTGTCAATGTCCCCAGGTAAAAGGTAAACAACTCGCGCGCTTTTGCCTCTGCCGAGCCGGCGCTCACAGCCCCGGCATTTTGCGCATCGCGGACCGCGCTGGCGAAATAGGTCCGGACCTTGTCCAGCAACTGCTGCGCCGTCTCCCGGATTTTATCGCTTTGGCCGCACTGTTCCGCTCCCACCGATGTGTACGGACAACCGCAGACGAAACCCATCTTAGCGGCCTTTTCCGCCTGCATTTGATAGCTGTGATCGCAATAGTCCATCAGCCGCTGAACGGGTTCTTTTTGGGGGGAAAATATCTGATCGAGAACGGGCTGGATGTGGCGCCAGTTTTCCTGCAGGGCCGCGACCGCGAGGTCTTCTTTGGAGGGAAAAAAGTGGTAGAAGCTGCCTTTGTTGACCTTGGCCTGCCTGCAAATTTCACCGACCCCTACCGCATCGTAGCTGCTGCGCCAAATCAACTCGAGGGCCGTGTTCATGATCCGGTATTTTGTCTCGCAGTCCTTCATCATGCTGCCAATGTAACATAATTTGACCACTCGGTCAAGTTACATTCTGACAATCCTCCGGCAGGCCACCGCCCCGGGACACCGGACAGTGTCTACTTTTTGAAAAACGGCTCGGGGACATAGGTATTCTGCATCCCCGGGACCTCAACGACACCGTCATCCTCAACCGGGGACACTCCGCTGTCGGTTTTGCATTTTTCCTGAATGACCAGCACCCCGCTTTCGGTGCTGTAACGGAAGGAGACGGCGCAGCCGTCCATGGTTCTGAAATCGGTGACCTGCAAGACGCCCAATCCATCGGCTTCAAGCAAACGTTTGTAGTTGTTAAAAGAAGGTTCGCCGGTTTCTTCGAATCCGGCCGCCTTTTCGAATTCCTGAATGGCCTTGCGGAATTCTTCATTGTCTTCCCCGTTAATCGCGCCCGGCTCGAACCCGCGGCCCTTCAGCAAAATCTTGATGTCCCGAATCAAAGGATTGCGGTACTCGAGATTGACCTCTTTCAAGTCTTCGTCAATCCACATTTCGTCCTCGGCGGCTGACGGGACAGCCAAGATGATCAGCAACATTATCATGACAAGAAGCGTCCGCATGGGTGCATCCCTTCCCACCGGTTTACAAACTGAAACGACCTTATTATGTGATCGATTGGATTATAGCACGCGTCCCGCCTGGAAACCAAGCCCCGCCTAAAATAGACCGAAACGGTCGCCGGCAAGGAAGGCGCGCCAGTCCCGCGGCCAAAGGCCCGGAACCCAAGAAAAATCAAAAACTTAAAAAGAAATCTGCAATCGCCTGGGTGGCATTGAGATCCTTGGATACCCGTCCGATGCGTTTTACCGGCAAGTACTGCATTCCACCCGGCCAAGTGTGCCCGCCGCCGATCACCTTCAGCAGGATCACCGCGTTGCCGTTCCGGCAACCCGTGTAGGAAATGCGCTCGATCCGCGTCCCGTCATTCGGGCTCAGGTCCAGGAGTTCTTTGCGGTTGACACTGCCGCGGCAACCATTCCAACGGGCAAAGCGGCCCATCGTCTCCTCGGTAGAGAGGATCTCTCCGCGGCTGCGGCCCTGCGGCGCGATGCGGACATGGCCGCCGTCGTAGGGAACCAACGGATCCTCCGTCCCGTTGATCAACATCAATGAAACAGGCCGCTGCGGCTCATGATCCTCAAGCGCTCGGCTGATCTGCGCCGTAACAGGAGCGATCGCCCGGATACGGTCCGACAAATCCAACGCCAAGCGAAACGACATAAATCCTCCGTTGGAGATACCTGTCGCAAAGATCCGGTCCCGGTCCACCGGATACTCCTCGATCAACACATCGATCATCCGGTTGATAAACCCTACATCGTCCGCCCGGTATTTCGGTTTTCCGAAGGCCGTGCGGTGAATCTCGTCGCGTCCGTCGTTCCACCGGCGTTCGTATCCCTCGGGAAACACCACGATAAATCCGTCTTTGCGGGCCTGTTCGATCCAGTTATCCCCGCCGCGGGAGCGCGCCCAACCGCGCCCGGAGCCTCCGCCGCCGTGCAAAACGATGATCAAGGGGACCTGTTTGAAACGCGATATCCGCTCCGGAACAAAAAGTTGATACTCCCGCGTAATCCCGTCATGCACCAAAGTATGCGTGGAAAACACCGGCCGCCCCTGCGCGCGGACGCCGGCCGGCACCATGACAGCCAGTGTTACCAGAATGCCCGTCAATATATTTCCGATTCGCCGGCTTCTTTGCGCCACTTATTAACCTCCCTTTCGAGATTATGTATCGTCTTTTGATTCTCCAGCAGAATTTTATTCGCGTAAACCAGGATTTGTTGTTCCTTGCGTAGCGACTCCTCGGCTACGCGGCTGTCCGTCACGTTAAACTGGATGCCGACAAAATGCGTGATTTTTCCCTCAGCGTTTCTGATCGGCGAGACGTTCAGTTCGTTCCAGAACATGCTGCCGTCTTTCCGATAATTGCGAATGGTGACGTGGCAATGCTGCCCGTGTTTAATGGCATTGCGGATCCGTGCCAAGGCCGGTTGTTGACGGTCATCACGCTGCATCATGCGGCAATTATTCCCGATAGCATCCTCGGCCGCGTATCCCGTCAAGCGGATAAACCCCTCGTTGACATAAATGATCGGATTATCCCGCTGCTTCGGATCGGTGATAATGATCCCGGCGGCGGCGGCCTCGACGACTTGTCTGAATATGCCCGGATCCAACATCTACGGTTACTCCTTCGGTGGGCGGATGGGCAGGATAATCCGGAACGTTGTCCCTTGACCGACTGTGGAACTCACCTGGATATCACCGCCGTGTTTCTTGACGATTTCATAGCTGATGCTCAATCCCAGACCGGTCCCCTGCCCAACCGGCTTGGTGGTATAAAAGGCATCGAAAATCTTTCCGAGATTCTCCTCCGGGATACCGGGACCGTCATCCGCGATCTCTGCCACCACATGTTCGTCCTGCCGGTAAGTGCGCACCGTGATCGTTCCGGCCCCCTCGATCGCCTGGACCGCGTTAAGAATAAGATTCACAAAAACCTGTCCCAATCGCTGCGGATTACAGAGAATCGGGGGCACTTCCGCGTAATCTTTCTTCAATTCAATACGATACTTCAGTTCATTATGCACGATCCCCAAAACGCTGTCGATGACTTCGTCCAGGCGGACAACTTCGTCAAGATCCTGATCCCCCCGCGAAAAAGTCCGCAGGTCATTTACAATCTTCTTGATCCGGTCGATACCCACGCGTGATTCGCTGATGATTTCCCAGATCTCCGAGATAATGGTGTGCGGCTTAATCTGAGCTTCCAGGCGGTCCAGCTCAGCGGCTTCTTCCTTCAACACGGCCGTGTCGTTTCTTTGCGTCGCGTCCTTAATCCTTTTGTAATGTTCAATGATTTTGGCGATGTATTGCAAATAGACTTCCAGGGTTTGGATATTGCTCCCGATAAATCCCACCGGATTGTTAATTTCATGCGCCACTCCGGCTGCCAGCTGACCGATCGACGCCATTTTCTCGGATTGCAGTAACTGCTCATGCGTCAGGCGCAACTCCTCCTGAGTGGCCTTCATTTTCGTGATGTCGTGGCCGATCCCCTCGATCGCGATCAATTTCCCTTTTTCATCAATGACCGGCCGGCTTTGACAGTCCAAGAAATGCGTCACCCCCAGCGCGTCATAATACTTCAACGTACACTCGACCGTGACCTGCTCGCGCAGCAGACGCCTCTCGTTTTCGTCGGCCTCACGCAGTGATTCGGGATCTATATTGAGTACTTCCCGCCAGGATTTGCCTATCAATTCTTCCGGCGCCACCCCGAAAATCGCCCGGGCGGAGGGACTGACGTACGTAAACTTGCCGTCGGGCCCGTAGGCAAAGATGATGTATTCATCCTTAAACCCTTCGATGAGCCGACGGTATTTGCTTTCGCTTTCGGACAACTCTTCCGTACGGTCGGCAACCCGCTGTTCCAGTTCGCGGTTGATTTGGTCGATTTCCCGCATGGCCTTGTACAAACGCTCGGTTCGCGCGTTGAACTCGCTGGCCAAGACACCGAGTTCATCCGTGCGGGTAACGTCCAACTTCATGTCGGATAACGCATCCTCTTGGGACGATTGTTTGATCTCACTCGACATGCGTTTGATCGGATCGATAAAGAGCCGCTTGAGGATCATAAACATGATCAATAGCGCGATGACCTCGAGCACCACCATGTATCCGGCCACTTTCCGGGTCGCTCGGTTGGCCACTTCGTAAAAACGGGACATAGGCGTGACCACCGCGATCTTCCAGTAAGTGCCCGGGACATGAAAGAGCGAAACCATGGCGGATGTGTTGAGGATGGGATCGTTCTCCAAAGGAATCCGACTGATCTCGACCGACTGATCTTCCTGAATGCCAGAACGCAATGGATCGGTCAACATCGCGGTGATCAACTGTGCTTCCGCGGAGTCGATCTGATAACTTCCATCGGCAATGGCCTTGACAAGTTCCGGCCGGTAATCACGGCGCGTCGCGGCCAACTGGTTGATCATGGCGTTGAAGTTATTCAATTCAGCCGCCACCGGCCGGTAAGCCGGAAGATTCTTGGCCAGCGCGTAAATATCAAGGAACTCCTCGGTAATATTTCCCTTGGCGTCCCGTGTATACGTCTTGGCCAAGTCCTCCCGCGGAAAAGACAGCAATTTGTTATTTCGGTCTACGGCGAAAATGTAACCACCGACGACAGCGGCGGCGTGTTCGAAGAATTTGGCCAGACCTTCCAGCTTAATATCGACCGTGGCCACGCCGATATACTCTCCGTCGCGGCGCATCGGAGCCGTCGCCGTGACCATCGGCTGATACGAATACGGATCCATGTACGATTTGGACCAGAATATCCGACCGGCGGGATAGTACCGGGCCGGGACATACCACTCTTCATTGTGATACCCCGGCCCCGCCGGATCATTGTAGTCATCGTAGTATTTGAGTTTACCGGTTTCGTCCCGCCCCCAAAAGAAACTCCGACGTTCCGCATTGGCCGAAAAGGTGTACGGTTCCGGCCAAATACCTCCCCCCGCGATGAACGCCTCTTCGCCTTCATAATTCAGGATGTACTCCACAACCCGCCGATAGGTCTCAGTGTCCGGCTCCATTACCTCTCCCAGATTCGCCATGGTGGTCACCAGCGACTCGGCCATACTCAGCCGGTCGTTCAGCTCCGACACCACCCGTCCTCCTAATTGCTCGGACAGCTCAAGGCCC
The DNA here is from genome assembly GCA_020429915.1 of Candidatus Omnitrophota bacterium. Taxonomy (GTDB): domain Bacteria; phylum Omnitrophota; class Gorgyraeia; order Zapsychrales; family Zapsychraceae; genus JAGOSC01. The sequence goes on from JAGQKV010000011.1 coordinate 133,342, forward strand.
TGATCCACCAGCAACGACCGCTCCACGGTAACAATCACAATGACCGTCATACCGACAATAAAAATCAGCAGAGCGATCTGCACCCGTACAAATCGGAAATGCAGACTCTCATACCATTTGAGTGATTTGGGAGGTGGTTCGGAAGTGGGAGCGTGATCGGCTTGCAAAGCCATGCGCGTCTGGATCGCCTGAGTTCAATCGCCCGCCGGACAACGGCGGGGTACGGAGAATTATTTTGCCGTTGAACCGCTCGGCTTGAGCAGTTCGTCAATCTTGCGTTTTAGTTGTTGGTTGTCGAAAGGCTTGGCCAGTATCCCGTCCGCCTGCAACCGGGCGATATTCTCGGGATGCTCATAATCAATAACGCCGGAAACGATCAACACCTTAACGCCTTTAGCCAGATTGTCGTTCTTAATGGCTTTGCAGAGCTGAAAGCCGTTGACACGCGGCATCCGCAGGTCGAGGATAACTAGATCCGGTTGTTGCTGGATAAATTTCTCTCCGGCCTGGATTCCGTCATAGGCGTAATCGATGTCGAACCGGCCGTCTAATCGCAGAAAACGGATCATGGCCTTCACCATGGACTCATCATCATCCACGATGAGTATTTTCTTTTTGGGTGGTGCTACGGATGTATCCATCTTGATCATTCCCGTACCCCGTTTGGATGTGTTTGACATTTATATTTTAACACTTATTTCACGTTTTGCGATTTATTCTTATTCATGGCCCGCGCACGGGCCTTGTGGCCGCCGTTCGGCCACTCGCTCGCGCAGGGATTTTCGTTCATCCTCGGTCAGCGCGTGAAACGGTATCCCGCGCACCGCCCCTTCCAAGGCCCACAATAAGTTTAACGACGGCTTGATACCCAGATCACAAACCCGGCCGTAGGCCTCCACCGCGCCGATTTTCTGCAAGTCGTCTAAGGTCGTAATACCGGCCGCCGCCAGCCACTGGCCGGAGACCGGACCGATGTTTTTCATACCGCCGGGATCGCTCATGATGACATCCTACCACAGCCGGACCGCGAGGCAAACATCCGCACGGGATAAAAGTCGTCCCGTCGTGAAAATCTTGACAGGTACCCACAAAAAAGTTACGATGAATGGCATTTTACGATCCCGTAAACCCAATGCAGCCGTGATCAGACTTATCAGGAAATCCCCCATCATCATTGCCAATCTTTGGCGGGGCCTTTGCCAGGCCGTTCGCGATGGAATCCACTACATTGTTGTCTATTTCCCGGGCCTGACCGGGAAAAAACTCCGTTACCACTACTATCGTAAACGCTTGAAATATATGGGACAAAACGTCCGCATCGATCCCGGCGTCTATTTTCAACATCCGGAATTGATCTCGATCGGAGACAACTGCTGGATCGACTTCGGTGTCATGCTCCTGGCCAGCAAGCCCAATCCCCCGCAACCGAGCCGACTGCTGCGCGGTAAGAATCAGGAACTCGAAGGCGAAGTTATTCTGGGAAAGAATGTTCACCTGGCACCGTACTGCAACGTATCGGGAATGGGCGGACTGAAAATCGGCGACAACGTGAGCGTCGGCAGCATGAGCAGTATTTACACCTACACCCGTATCTCCAGCCGCCCCTCCGTCCACTACTGCAACGGTATGGTTATCGAAGATGACGTCGTCATCGGGACGAAGTGTACCTTAATCGGCGTCCCACACATCAAAGCGGGGTCCGTTGTACAACCCAACACCTATTTATCGGAAGTGTTCGGTAAAAAACCGACACAACCCCCCCTAAGAGGATTATCGCCATGAACGAAGAAGTCTTTTCCATTATCAGCGCGGTGATGGAAGTCCCCCTGGATGATATTTCGGAAGACGCGACCAAGGAAACGATCGCCAATTGGGATTCGATGCGTCAACTGAATCTCGTGTTTGCTCTGGAGGATCAATTCGGCGTCAAGTTTGCCGACGAGGATATCCTGCGGATGAACGGGGTGCGCGACATCCTGGACGCCCTGGGCCGCATAACATCCGGTGAGGTCGTTTCCGGCAGCTAGTTCCCACCCAGCGCCGCCTGCCACATACGCACATACCGGCCCGCGCCGGCATAGCCCAATTCATACGCCCGCTCCGCATCCGCGTGAGCCTGTTTGAACTTGCGCCGCCGGCCGTAATAGAGGGCCCGGTTTAAATGCGTAATCGCCAATTGGCTGCGCGTCTGTGCCGTCTGTGGCCGGGACAAGTACAAATCTATGGCCCGGTTGTAGTCTCTTAATGCCGCGTCGGGCCGGCCCAACTGATATAGCAAGTTTCCCCGATTGTTATAGACTACGGCGTACGTCGGATCCAGCCGGATCGCGGTGCTGAAGTCCTCCACCGCCTTGTCATAACTCTTCATTTTCTTATAAACGATACCGCGGTTGTTGTAGGCTTCGGGATACTCCGGATTCAACCGGATCGCCTCCGCGTAGTCCTCCAGGGCCCGACGGTAATCCCGCAGATGCCGCAGTGCGTTGCCCCGGTTGTTATAAACATCCGCCAGCTTGGGATTGTATCGCAAAGCCGCGCTGTAATCGGCCAGGGCCGCCGGATAATCCTGCATCTGAGCGTACACCTTCCCGCGGTTGTGATAGGCCCGGGCCAGTGCGGGATCCAGCTGAAGCGCACGGTCGTAGGCCCCCACCGCCTCGGTGAACTCGCCCCGCTCCGTATAGGCCTGACCGAGCAGGAGCCACGCCCGCGGTTTGGCCGGCGATTTCCGGGTGACATCCGTCCACAAACTGACCGGATCCCTCCAAACCTGATTGCGTTGAACGCAAAGCACCCCGAAGGTCATGACGATAATCGCCATCGTCGCCACAAAACGACTGCGTCGCGGTAATGCCACGGCCATCAGCGCAGCTAAGGCGAGACAAAATCCCACCGAAGCCACATAGAGCTTATGCTCGGCAATGACGTACCTCCGCGGTACCAGATGCGACGCCAGGGATAGAAAGAACCAAAATATTCCCAATGCCGCCGCCCGCTGAGTTCGCCAGAGTCTGATCCCGGCCGCCAGCAACGCGATCAAAACGATCCCCGAACCGATCACGGCCGGATCCGCCAGGGTCCGCGACAAGGGAAAATCATACTCCAGATTTTGGCTCACCGGAAAGAACAGCAGTTGCAAAAACTTGGCAAACACGCGGATCTGGGTCATGAGATAACCCGGCAGCGTTATGATATCGCCGTGATGCGATGAGGACGGCCGCGGATGAAACAGCACCTGCGGACGGAATGAGAAAATCCCCGGCACAATCAGCATCACCGGAACGATCGCCAGCAACCAGCGGGCCAGCTCCCCCCACTTCAAACGAACGCCGTCCTGAAAAACAGCGAACTCGTACAGGATTAAAATTAACGGCAGGGTCATCACAAATTCCTTACTGAACATCCCCATCACCGCGCAGACCGCCGCACCGACAAAGAACATTCCCGCCCGTCCGCCGCGTCCGGCGCGTTGCGACTCCCGTCCGGCAATGTATTCCATCACGCATAACAAATAGAACAGCGTCGCCAGCGATGCAAAGCGCTGAGTAATATACGTGACGGCCTGCGTCTGGACGGGATGCGCGACAAAGATCGCGGCCGCGATCCAGCCGATGATTTCAGGACCCAGACGTTGATTCGGACCTGAGCGCGACGTACGGCTCACTGCGTGAGCGGCGATCCCCCAAACACACAAAGCATTGGCAATATGGATCAGGATATTAGTCAGCCGGAAACCCGCCGGATCGTAACCGCTGATAGCATAATTCAGCGCAAAAGAATAAAAAGGAATGAAGCGGCTGGGTTGACTGAGATTTCCCCAGATCGCCCCGACGTCCGCCGGGTCGCGGATGCTGGGATTATTGAGAATGAAATCATAGTCATCAAATTGAAACGGGGCGTGCAGCACCGGCCCGTAAAGCAGCGCGGCCAAACAACACAGTAAAAGCGCTCCGACCGTGCGCCGGACAGCCGTACTCCTGACCGGCCGGGAACGCGAAGTTATGCGGAGGGAATCAGGCATATCATCACCATAGCCGCTAAACACCGGGGTGTCACGCACTATCTCACCGCTTTGGTAAGTTTTAAACAATCTTATCTTTGGACGACACCGGGATTACCGGTTCAGGCGGGACATTTGCGCGAAAGGCATCTCCGACGGCAAATCATTTCCATCCGCAGGCGGCACGGAAGGACCGGCCGCCACCGGTTGCGGAACGGGTTTCTGAGCGGCGCCGATCAAAAGGGGCAGATTGGTTACCGGTTGAATGTTGATGATAACCGGAATCAATCCGTCGAGACGGATATTTTGCAGCTGCCGGTCATCGACCGGGACCGCCATACCGGCCGAATCGCGGCGGACCTCAATGTTCAGACGTTCCGCGGTCAAATCGATCCCCCCGACTTCTTCGGGGCGGCTGAGCACGGCGGAATCGCGTTCGCCGGATTGATCCCTACCGGACGGCAAAGCCGTGTTAATCAATTCACGCCGCGCGAATTCGCGAATGGGTCCGCGGAATACCATAGAGCCGTCCGGATTTTGAGCGTAAAGCGGATAGTCCTCCTTGATTACGGCCTTGGCCAGATCAAACTCACCGGTTTCCTCGTTGTAACCGGTCAGGAAACGCGCCGTCAGGATGAACATGTTCACACGCACATCGCCTTTTTGATCGGCGTACTCCAAACTGAGCGGGCTCTTGAAGACGATTTCCGCTATCCCGCGCTCTGTTTTCTTGAAGAATGTCCCGCGCACCATATTGTTGGTCAGCCCCAATTCTTTTCCAAACAGCTCGGCATGCCCGACGCCCTTCGGCCCGGTTAACGGAAGAATGTCGAAAGAAGAGGAATCGAGACTTCTGGGAGCGGGCAGGACTCCGAATACCAGCGATCCCTTCTCCTCCGTTCGTCTGATCTGGCGATTCCAGCGCCGCGCCTGCGTGGATATATCCTCAGAGAACTGCCAGCGGTTGCCCGTCACCGCGTCGAGAAACTCGAGTACGCGCTGCCGGCTCAATACCGCCTTGTCGCTTTCGGCGCCAACGGCGACTTCAATCCCGCGCAAACCTTGACCGGCCAGCTCTCCCAGCGTGCCGTCAAACACGACCGTATCCGGGCCGCGCCTGACGGACAGCGCGACGACTTGATTAAGCAATCCTTGCTGCCCGTTGAACACTCCGGAGACGGCATCGTAGCCGGACAGATAGCGTGCCGCCAGGATCAGCTGATTCCATTCCAAGTCCGATACGGTTTCGTTACGGCCAAACTCAGCCGGCGACTCCAGGATCAATTGTGCCGGATTACGCCGGGTCGCGGCCGTATAGACACCACGGACCATCCGGTCGGTGACAGCCCCGTCGCTGCGGAACATAGCGTCATAGGGATTCTCCCGGTTCACCTCTCCCAGACTGATAAGAGTATTGGCCATGTTATCCCAACGGGGCACGATCCCCAGACCGATAAAATCTCCGCTGCCCAGCCGACTGATTCGGCCGCGTAGCGTTGCGATCCCCTGACGGCCGCTCCCGTCGGTCTGGTAGAGACGGGACACATTCGATTGAAAATCCAGCTGCGCCTGCGCAGCGGCCGAAACGCTTTCGCGTTTACGTTGGAATCGCTCATACAGCAGTGGCATGCCGGTCGTCAAATCCAGCGAATAATGTCCGGTCCGCCGTTCGTCCTGCTCTCCTTTAAAGCTGTACCCCACATCGGCACCGATACTCCGGTAAAACGTGCTGGCCCGTTGCTCTAACGCGGCGTTGGCAAAGTCCAGCTTCCAAAAGGCATGTTTGATACGACCTTGGGAATTCCGGATTGCCTGGTAGTAAGCTTGGTACAAAAGCCATGCCGCGGCCTCGGTTCCCCGCAGATGTGGCGCTACGACAAAATCATCTCCCCGCACGGAATCTTCTCCGACGGCATATAGCAGCCGGTAACCGACCGGTTTTCCGGTACTGTCGATAATCGCAAAGCTGATATCATCATCCATGCGACGCTCACTCAGCGGTCGTGAATTAAAACGCAAAATGCCTCCCGCCAGCCTTTGATACTCGGGATTCGATATTAGTTCTTGTCGTGACAACGGGGCCAACCGGTAGCTTTCTCCGGCAATCTCCAAAACATTCGGCACTTTCGCGAGCAGCGCCTTGTCTCCGTTCGCAAGGAACAGCCGCTCCGGCAGGATCAAACTGAACTCGGCACCTTCACCGCGGTTGCGATTGGCGGCCCGGATCTCCATTTCGCGTTCGGCGGCGGATTGATATAAAGTCAGCAGGCTTGTCCCCTGACCGCCGAGATAACGCAGGCGGTCGACAGCCTTGCCTGTCTCTTCAGGTGTGAAGGCACGGCTTCCGATGTCCGCGATCAAGGCCTCGTTAATCCCCTGTCCGTTATCCGTTACCTTAATGACGATCGCGTCGCCCGAACGGCTGACCTCGACGGCGATACGTCCGCGTTGGTAGTCCGGCCCGAACTTGGCCTGAATGCCGTCGAGCGCATTGGTGACGAGTTCCCTTACATAGGGTCGCGTGAAATCGAAATCCAGCCCGTCCTGGATCGGCTCAAGAAACCGCACCACTTCCCGGGTTACCGTCTGGGCCAGCCGGTAGTACAACGCCCACTGCACCTCTTCGGGAGTGACCTGGTCGGCGGGACGGGCCGTCCCCAAATACGTCCGGTAATAAACCTGAACGGTCTCAACCAATGACCGCCACTCGGGCGCCTGGATCCTGTTCAGCTGAACGGTCGTCTTGCCGGTATTGACGATCATCTGATCCAGCACCGCCAGTTTGTGCATCTGCCGGATGGCGTCGGCCTCATCCGGTTGGGCCCCGATTTCATTGAGCAGTTTCGTCAACACCTGGCGGGAAACCAATGTCTTGCCGGTTTCCAACTGCGACAAATAAGCTTCGGTGATTTCCAGTCGTTCGGTCAGCTTATTCCAGGCCAAATGTTCCAGTTCCCGCTGACGTTGCAGCCGCTGCCGGGCCTCTTCGTGAAACCTGTTGGGAACTTGGAACGCATCCAAGAGAGCCTCGTACGCCGTGTCGTCGAGAATTTCACTACCGATATAAAGCGATTCGATCGTGGCCAGCGTCAGGCCGGTCGCCGCCGCAATCTCAGCGCGCGTATCGGTCTTTATCTGGGCCCTCTCCAAGGCAAACACGTAGGCGTTCGCGTTGCGCCGCAGATCACGCAGC
>JAGQKV010000011.1:140606-180373 GCA_020429915.1 Candidatus Omnitrophota bacterium
GGGCGGTCTTCCTCCGGCACATCCAGGACCTCGAGGATCTGATCGAAGAGTTCCTGTCCGGGGATATCCTTGCCTTTTGAGAGATGGTTGATGTAACCGCGGTTCCGCCCGAGTTCCTTGGAGAGTTGATTTTGGTTCAGGGTATTCTGCCGGCGGTCCCAGATAAAGTTCCAGGTCTCGGCCATATAAGGATTGACCAGCACGGCTTTGTCGCTGGTGTCGAGGATCTTGGTGTCCCGTTGGGCCAGGTCGCCGATGGTGTCGACTCCGGCGATCGGTGCGTCCCGGAAAAGGACTGTGGTGTCCGGCGCGACGGTGCGATCGCCCGTAAACTGCCCGGAGGCCGTATCGTATCCGGTCAGAAACCGGGCGGAGAGAATCATCAGATCCTGGCCTACAAGCACCTCCTGCGTCTCCGGCAGACCGGTCCGGTTCAGATGGGTCATATTAGGCGGATCGACCATCACCCGCGTGAGCGCGCCTTCCTGATCATACATCAAAATGTGACGGACAATACGGTCATTGATGGACGCGCGGCCGTCGACCTGTTCGACATCCGGAAAAAGGTTGAGGTGCGGTACCCGGTTACGCAGATCGAACGTCGCCCGCGTACTGTCCTCGGCGTCCGGCACAACTCCCACGGATATAAAACGGTCTTTGGCTTCCCGCAACAGTTCCCCGCGCGTTTGAATCAGGCGACGCCGCAGAGCGGCGCGGTCGCCCTGGTATTCCGGCACCTGGGCCTGGATCTCCTTGGCCACATCAAGGACCATCCGGGTCAGCACCGGCCCCCGCACCCGGCGCGGCAGCGTCAAAGTAAAGTCCGTGCCGATCCCGACCTGACTCTCGACTTCGATCGTCCCGCCGTGCATCTCGACGATGAGTTTTGCCAGATTCAATCCGATACCGCGCGGGGTGTCCTCCGCGGCCTTGGTCGTAAAGCCGCGCTCAAATATGCGCGGCAGGACATCCGCGGCGATCCCGTTTCCGGTGTCGGAGACATGGAACAACACGTTGCTCTTGTCCTGGGACAATTCCACCGTCACCGTAATTTCACCGCCGGCCTCGCGGGCGTTGTTGAAAAGAATGTAAAACACCTCGGCCATGCGCAGCCGGTCGATCTTGATGCCTCCGATGTTCGTCTCGCGCACCCGGACATCCACGGGGACATTGAAGGTGTTTTCGAATTCTTCGGCGTAGTCACGAACCTCTTTGGCAATGTCCACCGCCCGGAACTGCAGACGGCGATCAAATACCCTCTCCAGGAATTGGACGGTCTCATCGATCATCTTGAGCAGCAGCTGCACCGACCGTTCTTCTTCCTTCGCCGCCACTTCGGCGCGGACCAGTCCCAAATTCAAAGTCACGATCTGGCGGAAACGTTCGAACCGGTCGGCAATCGGGGCATGAGCCCTGGCGAGGTCAACATCCTGGCCCAGCTGAAAAATCTGACGGAGATTCTCCGTGCGGAACGACTGTTGCAATTCCTCGAACGCGCGGGCCGAGTCTTCTTCCCGGAAACCGAAGGTCTGCACATACATCGTCAAAAGACTGGTGAGCGATCCGGTCAGCAGTGAGAATTGATTGATGAAGACCTTCTCCACCGCCTTCAGACGCTGGCCGCGTTCCATGCGCGCTTCATCGTCGTTGGCCAGCACAGCGGCGTCGGCGCCGCGGCGAATCTGCGCGTCGACCACGTCGAACTGGGTCGTCAATATCGCCATGTCTCCGGTCTGCCGGACCGCGGCCGGATTACGTACCACGGTGATCTGCGGCTTAATGTTCATACCGCCGGAGAAATACTTGCGGGGGATCATCTCACCGAGGTCGGGATCGAATTCTTCTTTGACATAGTTGTAAACCCCGATCTGAAAAGCCTCTACATATTTCTCGTAAATCAGGTCCTTAGTTTGCTCATCCGGAATCTCGACACCGCCGACCTTGTTGCGGTCGGAATAAATTTGATTGAGGATGCTTCGGCGCATCCCCTCCTTGTACCAGGTGGCAAGCAGCAAGGAATGATAGATCTGCCGCAAACGCGCGAAGTGTTCTCCTTCATTGACCTCGCGCTCGATCTCGGGGATAAGAACTTCCCGGATGATTTCATTGCTGATCGCTTGCCGATGATTGCGGTAAGCTTCGCCGATTCCGTTTCGCGCGAATTCCTCCTCCTGCAAGACATTGCTCTCCAGCGCCCGGTAATCCTCTTCCAGCATGACCTTCAAACGGCTTTCCGCCACAAAGGCGGAGCGTCCGTGCTCATGGATCACCGCGCTTGCCGGAACGATCCAGACCTTGTTGAAAGTAGAAACGGGGATATCGGTCGTACCGAAACGGGCCTGCGCCTTTTGGTGAACGCGCTTCCAGAACTCGGCACCGAGACGCTCCTCGGGGTACATCAATGAGGCGGTAAACTGTTTGAGCAGATAATCCTGGGCCAGCAAGTCACGTCCCATCTCGGTCCGGCCGAACTTCTCGGGAATGATACGGTCGGATTCATAGGGAGACAAGTTGACCCATAAATCGTCATCGGGGACGGCCAGGGACGCAAGAAAATATTTGATCAGGCGCAGCGATTCTTCTTCGAATTCTTCCCCGCTTAGCGCGGAGTTCCCTTTATCGATGATGAAATCAAAATAAAACGGCTTGTCGGGATGGAGGGTAATGCCCATGATGACCGGGGGCACATATTCCCGGCTGGATTTGACAATAGTACCCGGACCGGGCATCGGCAGGGAACTGCCGCCGGCGGCAATCGCAGGGGGTGTCATCAGGGACAAGGCGAAGCACATAACCGTGCCCGCCACACAAAGCCGGTATCCCAGACCACGTCGAATTGTTGTCTGATGAGTATGCACGCTTTTCCGATGTTTATGACGTTACGGCGGGGAACCAGATAGCCTTAGTATACATTATACTAGTATTATACGCAATCTCCGGCACGCCTCGCTATAGCAGAAACATATACTGTTTATTAGGTAGGACTTACGATACTAGCCGGTTCAGCAAAAGTGATAACCTTCCATATACTTCTCTTCTTCGGGATACTTCGGCCGGTTACCGCTGGCCTTGTCTTTGCATCCCAGATCAAAGTACCACGCGATTTTCTCGCCGCCATCATAGCCTTCCTGATACTTACCGCTCACGAGGTACAACAACTCGTTCTTCACTTCCTCCGAGCCGTCTGCGTACCCTTGATCATAAAGACCCTTCTGGTACATGGTGAGCAGAAAGATCACCAGCGCGATTGCCGCGATGACGCCGACACCGGCCCAAACGGTTCCGGTGGTCATTGAACGTTCATAGATGTCTTTGGTGAGATTGGCCTCGCAATGCGGGCAATAGGCCAGATCGTCCTGAGGCAGGGTGAGGTGGCAATTGGGGCAAATTTTCATACACCGATTATACCCCAAATTCCCGCCAACGACAGGCAAAAGATCCGAGGCTTGCGTTGATGTAAGGCACACAATTGTACTTATAGGATTCAGCGTATCCGTGCGAGCCTCTACCAATAAAATCTTGTGAGCCCGCTTAAAGCCCGGGGACCATGGGGACGAAGCGGACCGGGAACAGGGACTCGCTGACGACCCCTTGATCGGTCTTGGTAAGGACGATCAGCTGCTGGTAGCCTTCACCCACCGGCAGGACCATGCGGCCGCCGACTTTGAGTTGTTCCACCAGTCGCGGCGGGACCTCCGGCGGTGCGGCGGTCACGATGATCTTGTCGAATGGGGCGTGCTCCGGCCACCCGAGATAACCGTCGCCGCGCCGGACCGTGATGTTCGTGTATCCCTGCTTTTTGAGATGCGCACGCGCCTCGTCGGCCAGCGGCCCGACAATTTCAATCGTGTACACATGATCGACGATCTCGGCCAAGACGGCGGCCTGATAGCCGCTGCCCGTGCCGATCTCCAGCACCTTGTCGTTGTCTTTCGGTTCCAATACCTGGGTCATGACGGCCACGATGTACGGCTGCGAAATGGTCTGCCCGTGGCCGATGGGTAACGGACCGTCACTATAGGCGCGGTCGCGTACGGCCTTGGGAACGTACTCGTGCCGCCTGACCTTGCGCATCGCCGCCAACACGCGCGTATTTTCAATGCCGCGCGGGATGAGCTGTTCGGCGATCATCCGGTCGTGGGCCTGCTCGAAATCGCCGGCCCTGGCGCAACCGAAGAATGGTATTCCCCACATAACCGTTAAAACCCTGCAGATTAAAAAAGACCGGGTCATGACATCCCCACCGCCTGCAAAAAAGATCAGGCCGGCTGCGCGACCGATTCGTGTTGATCGCGGCGGGCCGATTCCCGCTGCCGCAATTCCTGGAAGAAATTTTCCCGGCGAATACGGCGGCATCCGAAAATCCGCAGCATCAATCCGGCAGCGCGACGCGCCCATGTCCCCCGGTAAGGTTTCAGGACAAAAATGCGCCACATGCGCATCGGGTTCGTGTAGGTCAGCAGGTAGGTCATTTTCCGCGTAATATCCACCAGCCACGCGGGAACGGCACTCATCAGGGATACGTGATTGTGATAGGCCCCCAACACAAAATTCTGATTCCGGGCCCGGTCCAATTCTTTTTCACGTTCGAGATCCTGATAAATTTCGGTCCCTTCAAAAGGCGTCACGCTGAACATCTCGCACACGGTTAAACGGGAGCTGATCATGAACCAGCACGTCCTGAGCATCTGACGGTAACGCTCACCGGGAAAACCGACCATGAAATAGCCCATGGTGAAGATGCCCAAGCGGTCCGCGATCGCGATGTTGCGCCGGATCACGTCCATTTTGTTGAACTTCTTGATCTGTTTCTGAATCGCCTTGTCCGGGCTCTCCACGGCCACAGCGAAATACCGGCAGCCCGAGGCGGCCATGAGTTCCAGCAATTCTTCGGTGAAGCGGTCGGTTCGCACGCCGTTGGGAAAATGATAGTTGATGTCCAGCTTCTTGGCGATGACCAGCTCGCAAAACCGTTTCACCCGGTCCCGGTCGAGGTTCCAGATGTCATCATAAAATTCGAAATCGCGAATCCCGTACTCCTTGATCAGATGTTCGATCACCTCCACCATCCGCTCGGCGCTCAGCGCCCGGAAGGTCTTGCCGAATATGTCGTGACAATACGTGCACCGGTAGGGACATGCTCGCGAACTGAACAGCGCCATATAGGGCCGCACCCCCATCGGCGCGGCCATGGACTGATGTGTGCTGTAAAATTCGATATCGGCCAGATCGAAGGCGGGGAACGGCAGACTGTCGAGATCCATAATCGGCGCGCGCGCCGGTTCCAGTTTCACCGAGCCGTCCGGCAAACGGTGCGCGGTACCGCGAATTCCGGTCAAGGATTCACCGCGCACACAGCGCTGCAGGATCTCTGTAAACGTCAGTTCTCCCTCCCCGACGACGACCAGGTCGATGGACGGAAGACTCGCGACACGTTCATAGGAGGCCGAAGCGTACGGCCCGCCGCACAGGACGACACAGCCGGGATTCCATTGCTTGACCTTTTCCGCCGTGTATTCGATTCCCTCCCGGTCGACCGTCAACCCGCATAACCCGACCACGTCCGGATCCACCGCGCGAAAGACCTCTTCCAAACGTCTGAAGTTGCCGGGGACATTGAAATCCAGGAGCGTTATGTCGTCGAATCCCTGCTCGCGGACATAACCGGCCAGACTCATCAGCCCGACGGGATAACCGTAAACGTAGTTAAACTGCTTGATCATGGTAGTGGAGGTGTTAATCAGCAGGATTTTGGGAGAGTGGTCCATAGTGTTTACTAAGGCGTGCCGACACGCACAAGGCTGGCGACCGGCCCGCCGCCGGTTTGCCTGCCGGACGCTTCCTCACGCACGCGGAGCTCCTCGAAGATATGCTCGCGGGGCATTTTCTTCATCCCGAGCATCCGGAGAATCAGCTGATAGATCTTGCGGCGCAGGGATCCGGGGTACGGATACAAGCGGAACACCCTGTATATTCGGACGGGATTGGCGTATGTCAGGATAAACGTTAGGCGCAATGTAATAAAAATCAACCATTTCGGAACGGCTGACATGTCGGAGACGCGGTTGTGGTAGGCCCCGGCATCAAATTTCTGCAGATTGTTTTTGTTGAGCTTGTCCGCTTTTTCAAGGTCGGCATAGAGCTCCGTCCCCTCGAACGGAGTCACGGCAAACAAATCGGCGATGTGCAACCGTGAGGAGATGACAAACCAGCAGGTTTTCAACATCTGCGCATAGGTCTCGCCGGGAAAGCCGATCATAAAAAAGCCGTTGGTCATGATCCCCAGCCGGTCGGCCAGATTGATCATGTCGCGGATCTTATCCAGTTTGTTAAATTTCTTGATCTGCTTCTGCATGGCCTTGTCGGCGCTCTCGACGGCGACACAAAAATATCGGCAGCCGGATTGTTTCATCAGCACCAGCAGTTCCTCGGTCAACCGGTCGGTGCGCAGACCGTTGGGAAAATGATAGGCGATATCGAGCCGCTTGGCGATAACCAGTTCGCAGAAACGCCGCACACGGTCGCGGTCGAGATTCCAGATATCGTCGTAAAATTCATAGTCACGGATGCCGTAGTGTTCGATAAGATGCTCAATGATTTCGACCATCCGCTCAGGGCTTTGGGCGCGGAAGGTCTTGCCGAAAATAGCATGACAGTAGGTACACTGATAGGGACAGGCGCGCGAGCTGAACAACGACATGTACGGCCGAATTCCCACCGTCGCCATGGATAAATGCGTGCTGTAAAATTCGATATCCACCAGGTCAAAGGCCGGTAACGGGAGACTGTCGAGGTCCATGATGGCTTCACGGGCCGGCTCCTGCCTCACACTCCCGTCAGCCGTGGTGTAGGCCGTTCCCTTGATGCCGATCAGTTCCCGGCCATCTAAATAGCGTTGCAGGATTTCGGTAAACGTCAGCTCCCCCTCACCGATCACGGCCAAATCGATAAACGGGTAGCCGGCGACCCGCTGGGGCGAAGCCGAGGCATACGGTCCGCCACAAATCAGCAGGCAATCCGGCAACCACTGCTTGATCTTGCGGCCGGTATATTCGATGCACTCCTGATCCGTCGTCAGACCGCACATCCCGACAACAGCGGGCTGCTCGCGGCGGATGGTCTCCTCCAGGCCTTCAAATGCGCCCGGCACGTTAAAATCAAGAATCGTTACGGCGGCAAATCCCTGCGCGCGGATATAGCCCGCAATGGCCATCAGGCCGACCGGGTAACCGAAAACATGACTGTATTGTTTTATGGTGGTGACGGAGGTATTGATGAGAAGGATTTTGCGGTTTGGACGCATGAGTTAAGTATAACCCAGCCCTGCGGCCTTCTCAAGGACAAATTGGCGGTCGCGGGCGGGCCGCCCCCGTCGCTATCGTCCGGAAAACGTCTGGTTCTCGATGCGGTCCAGGATGAGCTGCGCGGAACCGAAAAACGGCGTGCGGATCACGGCTTTTAAGGGAATCCGCGCCCCGCCCGCATCGAAAAAACCGGTGGCCCGGCCTTTTTTGGCATCTTCGCCGTTGATGTAGGCATAAGGCTGGACCACCAGCGCCGGACGCTTGCCGTGGCCAGGCGTCTTGATGTCATCGATGTCTTCGATGAGGCAAATCAAATCATAGATTTTCTCGGAGGCGTACACCTGGAGGTCGAGCGTATCGCCGGGCTGCCAGCGCAGGGTCCGCGCGTAGTAGTTCGCGGTCACCGGATCATGGACCTGATCGGAAATGGGGATTTCCTTACGGGTCTTGTCCACATCGTTGTAGAAAAACGCGAGGCCCTTGTCATAGTCGAACTCCACAAAGGAATGCTTGCGGTACTTGCCCTCACTGCGGTATTCCTCACGGTACACTACCCGCTTGCGTTGTTCGTCCATGTAGGAAATAAAGATATCCTCGATGGGAAATACCTTCGAAAACGGATCGGTGGTCTTCCCCGTCGCCTTAAACACGATCACGGGTACGCCTTTATGATATTTGCGTTCGACCACCTCCGTGGTCAATTCCGCGACGGTCATCCCCAGATAACGGGCCTTGAAGTACAGTTTCTCGTTGCGGACCGGCGGCAGACGCGGCGGCTCCGCCGGAACCTCGACCGTGACAGGAACGGCGGCTACATCCGGCGCTTCCGCTGGTTGCTCGGCCTCCGGTTGCGGTTCCGGTAAGCTGAATACCTGCGGCGGCGCAGCGGCCGTTTCAGCCAGCACGTCCGGTTGCTTTTCGAGGAACTCCTCACGGATCACCTCGGCCTGACGGAGAATATCCTCACGCGACTTGGTCGCGGTACACGCCGACAGGATGGTTACCAATAAAAACGCGGTAATCCAGGAATATTTTCTCACAACGGTTATCTCGGATTGAAGTTATTACCTAACCATTTGACCGACCATCGGCAGCAACGTCCGGTAGAGATCGTCCCGGGGATAGTGCCCGGTGCTGTCCGACCGAACCCGGAAACTGCGGTCAACGAGCTGAAAGCCCGGAATAAGATTGAAGCTTGCCTGTGAGCGCATATCCCGCACCGGCACCAGCACGTATTCCTGCCGCGCCGTGCGCAAGTCAAAATGCCCGGCCCATTGGCGGGCGGCGGCGGGTCCGGGCGCCTTCAGCTGCATGTCGTAAAGCAGTATTTGGATAAATACAATCCGCGGATCATCCAACCGGAGTCCGCCGGTGTATTTCGGAAAATAAGACTCGATCGACTGCAACCCGCGCTGAACGGGGTTCCCGTGGTATGCACCCCGGGCATGGGCACCCGAGAAGGCCTGGCAGGCCGGACAGTTCATACCGACAAACTCGACCAGCAGGACTTTGCCCTTGAAGCGCGAGAGTTTCATCCGGTTTCCGTCCTGATCAACGTAGGTCGCCTCATCCGGAAACAACTGTCCCTTCCGCGGCGGCCATCCGGCACAGGCCGGCCCCGCCAACGCCGACACCAAAGCCGCACCGAGCATTGCGCCCAGCCATCGGCGACGCCACACGTCCCCCTTCACTGCAAGGCTGCTCCGCATTTCGAGCAAAATTTGGGATTGATATTCTTGCCCAGGTAACCGTCGCATTGCGGGCAACGCCAGTTTCGGAATGAAAGACCGAGGACCGCCAGCACCGCGACGAAAAATCCGATACCCAGCACCTGTTCCGGGATATCCGCGCTCAGCGCCGCCATCTGGTCTTCAAACGCGATAAAGCCGAGCATCACCGCCACAAACGGCAACGAAATAAACATCTGCCGCGTCCGCCGCACCTTGAACTTTTGTTTGATCTCCTGTTTCTGTTCCTCGGTTAATTCCATATCCCCCCCCTTCGTACACTTATCTCCAAATTGCCCGGTCGAGCACAAAGGCCTCACGCAAGGCGGCACGCCTCGGAAGGCAGTCATCCGAATTCAAGGAAAAGGTCAACCGGTCTCCTTCACGGCGCGCGGCATAAACGCCGGGCGAGGCACAGTCGGTGGCCCCGGCAGGAAATTCATTACGGAGGATCACCCGGTCATCCCAATACTCATAAATCCCGTTGATATCGGCGCGGCCGTCATTGTTCCAGTCCACCCGATACGAGTAGTCATCGGCAAATGTCAGCCGCAACGCGCCGCGCCGGTCGGCGTACTGCCAGGTGCCGGTCAGCCCGCCGGCTGCGCAAACCGCCGTCCGAGTGACAAGTATTATCAATAGAGCGGCCGCGAACGGTTTCACGACGGCTCCGCCGTAAAACGGTAACCGACCCGATGGACCGTCACGATGTAGCGCGGATTCTGAGGATCGTCTTCGATCTTGTGACGCAGCTTAGAGACGTGCTGATCCAGCGTCCGCGTGGTCCCACCGTACTTTACGCCCCAAATCTTGTCAAGAATCCTGTAACGGTCCAAGGCCATCCCCTCATTGGCGCAAAAATATTGTAATAGTTGAATCTCGCGCGGAGAAACATCAAACTGTTCCCCGGACTTAGTGCCCTGCAGAGTGTTGGGATTGATGCTCACGTCACCAAAAGACATGATCTCGGCGGACTGTTCGGTATTGTCCGCGGCACGGCGCAGGACCGCGCGGATGCGGGCCAACAACTCCTTAAGGCTGAACGGCTTTACAAGATAATCATCGGCCCCCATCTCGAGGCCCACCACCTTGTCGGTCTCTTCACCTTTGGCGGTCAACATGATGATCTTCAGGGAGTTGTCCCTTTTGCGGATTTCTTTGCACACGTCCCAGCCGCTGATGCCGGGCATCATGATGTCCAGGATCAGTAGATCCGGATGTTCCTCTTCATATAACTTCAGCGCCGACTCTCCGTCGGTGGCAGTCACCACTTCAAAGCCCTCATGGGTGAGAAAGTCCGTGAGGCCGGTGAGAATGGCGACATTGTCCTCGGCAATCAGAATGGTCTTTTTCATGCGGCCTCCTCATCAAGCGGCAGCTCAATCTCAAAGATCGAACCGTTGTCTTTTGCTTTATACACGATGCGTCCTTGATGGTCACGCATAATTTGCTGGGCGATGGTCAATCCCAGCCCGGTCCCCTGTGTGTTACTGGTCAGATGGTCATCGACCCGGTAATAGGGCTTGAAAATTTCCGCGGCATGCGCGTCGTCAATGCCGACCCCCATATCCTCGACGGCCACCAAAGCCCGGCCGTTGCGTCGCCCCTCCCGGATGGTGAGGGCCTTTTCCTTGGCGGAATATTTTTCGGCATTGTCCAGCAGGTTGAACAGGACCTGCTGAATAGCCTCCTTGTCGCACAAAACCGGCAGCAGCCCCTCGACCGGCTCATAGCGCACAACAAATCCCCTCTGTTCCAGCGACGTCCTCCGGTTTTGGACCAACTCCGCGACGAGCCGGCTGAGGTCTTCGGATTTCTTGTGATAGAGACGCGGCTGTTCGTGGGAACGGCTGAAATCAAGAATACGATTAATCAATCGGCTGAGACGGTCGGTCTCCTCATGGATAATCTTCAGGTACTCGTAGCGTTTGCCCGGCGGAATGCTGTCATCCTGCAGCATCTCGATGAACATTTTGATCGACGTCAATGGCGTGCGTAGTTCATGCGAAACATTGGCCGCGAAGGTGGCCTTTTGCTGGGCCGCCTTGATCTGCTCGCGCAAGGACTTAATCACGATGTAACACCCTGTCAGAATGGTTGCCACCAAAATGGAAATCATCAGGAAGATGATAAAGGCCGATGACTCTGCCCGCTGCTTGAGGTACTGTGGGTCCGTCAAATAGGCGGCCACCTCCCAAAACGGCAGGATATCACTGATCTTGACCGTTAAGAACGGCGCGCTCCAGTCGACGGGGACCGGAGTTCTGAATCCGTATGACGGCTTGCCCTTTTCATTCAAAATATTCAGAACACGCTGATTGGAATACAACCGCGGCAGGATCCGCAGCAACTCGGTCATCATGTGATCTTGATCGATCAGGCAGCCGGCAATGCGGTTGTCGGGCCATTTCGCCCAATAAATCAGATGAAGCGTGTTGTCGATCATCTGCGGGATGATCCCGCTGCGCCGGTCGCGAATGATATCGCTGAAAGTCAGGGCACGGCGTTTAACGGAACCGGCCTCCGAAACGCGCAGGTCGATGTTTCGCGGACGGGCCGCCGGGGCATCGTACGCGGCGAACTGATCGAACGACGGCGTGGATTGACGGTCTTTGAAAAAATCGAAGTGATTCTGAATAAAGGCCCACTGGGCAAAGGTCAATCCGTCATTATAGTGGGGATAGAGAAAAAAACGCTCCGGGGAGAGTACGAACAGCGTTTCGATGTAGGGGGATTTGCCGGGGGCCCTGTTGACAAAATCATCGAGTTGGGCAGGAGGATTCAGGAAAATCGCATCCAGCTCGCGGTGAACGGTGTCCAACTGGCTGCGCATCAGCCGAGCGACGAGGTAGACCTCGATGTTCAGTGATTCCTTCCAGCGGTAGGCCAGGACCGCCTCCTCCTGCTCCACCGTACGCACGGCAAAATAACCCAGCAGCAAAGACGGGATCATGATCCCCAGCACGAAGAAGATCCACAGCCGGGATGAGGGTTTGACGTTTTTAAACACAGGGCCCCCGCAGAGTCACGTAACGATTTAAACCGGAAACATTATCACACACGCAAATGCCTTTTTCCAGCGCGTTGGCTTGAGATTGTGATGACGGAAGAATGGCGGGATAACCGGGGTGGACAGCCGGGATGGGAATTGTCTGGGAAGATAGTTACCAGCAATTCCCACCCCGAAACTGGGTCTAATTTATATATGATCGGTTCGCTAGGAGGTTGCGATCCGTAACATCCGACGTTTACAGTATCGCACCCAATCCTATATAAGTTGTCACGGGGTTGTAAAAAGATGTAAAAAAGTTGTATCCATTCATAAGGACAAGCTTTGCCTGATCTTACGGGGATTGGACCGGAAAGGCCGAAAGCAGCCCCACCGAGTACCGGGCGATCTGTGAGGCGTCGATGGCGGAAATGATCCCGTCTCCGTTGACGTCTCCCCGCACCACCGCGTCGGGGCTCAAGGGGAGCAGGAGCACGGCATACCGCGCCACTTGCGACGCGTCAACGGCGGAAATGATCCCGTCTCCGTTGACGTCCCCGTATTGAATCGATTGCCTCCCGGTCGCGACTGTGGGATCGAAGCCGGCCTTGGCAAAGGCAAACCAGGCGCACGCCAGGGCGGCTTCGGCATTGATAGTGGCAAAACCCGTACCGGTCAAAACACTACCGGCCGGAGAGCCGTCCGGATATATCGCATAGGAAGCGATCAGTGAGTCAGAGTCATCCGGGGGGGCTGTAAATAGCGACTCCAGATTGGTAATCAGAGTGGCATAGCGCTCTTGGTAGAAACCGGCCCGCGTCGTGTCACCAAACTCGGTGAACAATTCAACCGCCCTAAGGTAGGCCAGAGCCATTTGGGATGACCACTCGATTGAACCGAAGGATTGGTTTTGCTGCCCCAGTGAAAAACGGAACAGCAACGGCCGGTTTTGCCCGTCAAAAAAGGCGTTACGCTGCTCAATGGCATTAAACATATCGTCGACTTCCCGAGCGCGGTCGGCGTAGGTCGTCCCGAAAAAAGAATCTTCCAGCATCATACGCAAGGGCGCGAATGCGGTGACATCCGTCGGAGAAGCGCCCGCTCCGACGGTGACCTTCCCCCACGTCGCCCCGTCGAAGATCGCTGCCTCGCAAAACAAATGCGCCGCAAAATCGTACATAGTCTTCAACCAGGCCCTGATTCCCGCTGCCGCGTCCGCGTATGCCTGGACACCGGTGGCTCCGGACAGGGCCTCCAGCATGTACATCACGCGCATATTCTGCTCCGTCGACTTGAGATTCCAGAAGAATTCCGGCCCGGAGGGATGATACATGCCGACCGGACCAAACCGCACCCCGCCGTCACCATCCACCAATTTCAGTATAAAATTCCCGATCGTACCGGCAACCTCCAGATAATCCTGATCTCCGTAAATGGTGTGCGTATCCAAGGCATACATCGCCAGCGCAGCGCCAGCTCCGGTATCAACGACAAAATCCCAAGTTAAGAACCAGTCCGGAATATCGCGCCCCAGGATACGGATGATACGGAACGGTCCGTTCTTAATCGGGTTCATCATGTCATCCGTGTAATCCCCACTGGTGTTGTACAACGGATTGGTTCCGACATCCAACATATGATAATAGTGAACGTACCGGTCAATGACCGAGGTGTCATCGGCGCCCAGTCGCAGGTGGCCCAGAATGGACATGTCGTATCCAGCTGCACCGTATATGGCAATGCCTTCATTGGGCGTGGAGGGAGGCTCCAGACTGCGCTGATAGCTGCGGGTCAGGCCCTCAAATTCGGTGGTGTCGTCGAGGGCACGGTCCAGGAAATATTTTACGTAGGGTTCGGCTGTGGCGGAGAGGACTTGGTGCGTAGGTTGTTGGGCGCCCGCCGCGGTTATCGCAAACAAAACCAGCAGGCCCGAAAGCAGAAGGACCCGGTTTCTCATGAAAACTCCTCTGTTATGAATGGGTCAATCGGAGAACGGGTAACGGACTTACTATTGTATGGCCGTGATCTAAAACCAAAGATTTTCAGAATGGCTCGGGGAAATCCGCACCCTCTTTCGGCTATCGCTCTTCAAAGTCCAGCGTGCGCAGGTAATTGATCACATGCCACAGATCTTCCGGACCCCATTCCTCCTGGTAGCCAAAGGCCGGCATGGGCCATCCGCCTTCCGTGATCTTCCACATCAACTCGCCGTCGGTCCGTTTCTGAGTCTGAGTGCTCCTTAGGTCGGTGATCGGCTGTCCGAAATCCGCGGCCGCGGGTCCGTCCCCGCCGCCCTTCATGCCGTGACACTGTGAACAGTGAATACGGTAAAACGCGCGCCCCTTGGACACGGACTCTTCGTCCGCCGGGAAGGGGTTGTCCTCCGCACGCACTTCAAACGGGGCCTCCCAGAGGACGCCCTGGGCGGCCTGCTTCTCGTCACCGATGACAAAGTCTTCACCGGTAACCGCGTCAATGCCTTCCCGGATACAACGGATCATGTGTCCGTGTTTGACGGAAATGCACTCCTTGATAAGCTGCCTGGTGAATTCGTGGTGCTCCTTGACCTCCGGCGGAGTCTCCTCCGCGCCCAACGGACGAAGTGCCGTGAGGGAAACCACGGCCAGTATAGTTAGGATTTTCTTCATCATCCCCCTGCCTTTCCTGACGGTCATCTCGTGAATGATCGATTCATTTTTATTATAGCGCATTTCCCGCGGGAAAGGATTTTGTAAATATATCCCGGATGAATGTGTTGGTGCCACCAGACGAATGTAATATAATGGCGGCATGACCATCATTGATCATGAAAAAAATAAAGATCTGAAGACGTCCTATCAAGCCGCGCTGTTCCGCTGTCTGATGATCGGCTTCTGTCAGGACTATGTCACTCCGTTCTTGCTGCTTGCCGGCGGGACCGCCTTTCACGTGGGTCTGACCAGCAGTCTCAACAGCGTCACCGGCTCACTCTTCACGCTGCCCAGTGCCGATATCGCCCGCCGGGTCGGTTCCCGCAAACGGGTCGTCATCATCTTCAGCGTCCTGCAAAGCGCGGCCTTGGTCGCCCTGGCTATCTTGGCCCTCAACCGTCAAATGCAGCCGGTTCCGGTCATCGTGCTCGCCGTGTTCTCCGGAGCCTGCCAGGCCTTAACCCAGCCGTGCTGGTTCAGCCTGATTTCAAATCTGGTCGACGAAGACCGGCGCGGCGTTTATTTCGGCTGGCGGGCACGCAATATCGGGCTGCTCACCATCGGAGCCACCTTTACCGCCGGCTGCCTGCTGGGGTTCATCGAGAAATACGATGCGTACGCCGGTTTTATCATCCTGTTCGCACTGGCGGGCATCAGCCGGTTTATGTCGGCGGTGTTTGTCGGTCGCGTTAACGAACCCGCCATCGAATATTCAAAGCAGCATGATTTCAGCTTCTGGGCTTTCTTGACCAGCTTCCGGCGCAGCAATTTCGTGAGGTTTGTCTTTTTTATGGCCGGTATGAACTTCTCGATCGGACTGGCTTCACCCTATTTCGCTGTCTTTATGTTGGAGAATTTGTCGTTCAACTACTACTATTACACCATCATCAATATCATCGCGCCGATCGTGTTGTACCTGGTTATCCCCCGTTGGGGCCGGCATGCGGACCGGACGGGGAATCTCAAGGTCCTGAGTTTTATCGCCCCGCTGTTCGCCATTAATCCCATTCTATGGTCGATAAGTCAAAACTTCTTTGTCCTGTTGTTTGCCGAGATTATCTCGGGATTTTTGTGGGCCGGCTTTACCTTGGCCAGCTCGAATTTCATCTACGATGCGGTGACCCCGGAGAAACGGACACGCTGCATTGCCTATTGCGGGGTGGTGAACGCCGTGGCACTCGGACTGGGGACGTTCCTCGGCGGAAAAATCCTGCCGCTCCTGCCGGAGGTCAACGGCCACCGCATGCTGTGCCTGTTCCTGATCTCGGCCGCCCTGAGGCTGATCTCCGGAGTGACGCTGCCGCGGATGGTCAACGAGGTCCGGCCCGTGGACAAGATCCGCAGCCACCAGCTGCTTTTCAGTATGATCGGCATCAAACCCATCGCGGGAATAGAACGTAAGTCCATGCAAGTATGATGATTACGTTACTTCCACCAGCCCCGCCCCGAACCAAGAGATTACGGAAAAAATGTGTTAAATCGCCTTCCCTATGGTATTATTGAAGCAGCAGGGCAAGGGTCCTCTCCGGGTCTTTTGACAAACCTCAACCGGGTCCCTTGCCCCAGGATTCGGCTTATGCGAACCTTTCACATGATCCTGCCGATCCGGGACATGCTTCCCGATCGGTATCCCGCACTCCTCACATCGACGTGCTTACGACCCTCACCAACCGAGGCGGGCTTTTTCGCGCGCTAGCGCTATCGGCGGCCCACCGCCAAACGGGCGTCCGCAATACGACCCGTAGCCATGATCGGACATCGCCATGAATGACAATCCAAAGATCCCCCAAATCGCGCTCTACGCGGTCATCATCTTGCTGGCCGGATTCGCTCTGCGTTTCGTGACCATCACCGCGCCCTACACCAGCGATGAACGGCGAAACATCGTTGTCGCCACGGATCTCGGCTGGACCAATCTTGCCATGGAAGATCCTTACGTACGGCATCCGCTGCTGAACGTGTACCTCACACGGCTGGGCATGACGGTCTTCGACCAATCCAAGTTCGGCATCCGATTCATGCATCTGCTCTTCGGCACGCTGACCATGTTGCTGGTCTACTTGTTGATGCGGGATCTCGGCCGGCGCGAGAGCCTGCTGGCGCTCACCTTGCTGGCGCTCAGCCAGTATCACATTCATGTCTCGGTCAAGGCCGAGAACGCCAGCCTGCTGCTGTTTTTACTGACCCTCGCGATCTACCTCTTTCACAAGGCCGTTGTTCACGGACGGGAGCGCTACATTTACTGGGTCGGTCCGGTGATGGGGCTCGCTTTTCTTACCAAGGGTGTCGCGATCGTGATGGCGGCCGCGTTCTTTTTGTTTCTGCTCACCTCCAAAGCGTACCGGGGGTGGCTCAAGCGCCGTGAACTTTGGATCAGCGCGGGATTGTTCCTGTTAACGATCGTACCGTGGCTTATTTGGATCCTTCTGAACGGCAGCTCGCAATTGATCTTCAGCGGCGAGATGTACGCTCCCCACCGGTTCGTCCCGCGTCTGACGGCCCTTAACTTTTATCTGATCGAGGTCCTGTCATGGATTCGCGGATGGGATTACCGCTTGGTCATCAGCTGGGAACACGCGATTGTGGACGGTGTCACCGGGACGGTTATGCTGGGATCCGTGCTCGCCTCGGTATTTGTGGTCAAACACGAACTCAAACGCCTGCTGCTATGGGTCTTTGCGGTTTACGTGGGAGGTTTGAGCTTTTTCAGCAAGCCCGGCCTGCCATGGGGAGAATTTTGGTGGGCGGCGCCCAGCCTGATCCCGGCGGTCTGCCTGACCGCCGCAGTCGGCGCGCACTTCGCCAAGAAACATTGGGCCCCGCGGATTATTGTCTCGCTCTTTATCGGCTACGCGCTGATCAATGCCATCCGCTTTATCGGGACCGCGCAGGAAAACTTTGCCGAACCGCCGCACCGGCTGGCAACATTTGTCGACATTGATCCGGTCGTCGCCCGCATCCATCTGGACCACGGCCGCATGCAGGCGGCCCTCACGGAAATGGAATCGCTACGGCAACAAACTCCCAACAATGTGGATATCCTGAACTATTACGGACTGGTTTCGTGGCAGGCCGGCAAAAAGGAAAAGGCCGTGGAACTCTGGCTGCAGGCGGCATCCCTGGAGCCGGATTACCGTTCGCGGGACAATTTGCTGAACATGGATCGGCAAATGATCCTCGATCAATACGTGGCCCGGGCCGCACGCCATCCCGACGACGCGCGGACGCGATATCTGCTGGGAGCCCTTTACTATTATTACGGTGACGACAAACTCGCCGCCATGGACCTGACCCGGTCGGTGGAGATCAACCCGCTCAATCACCGGGCGCAATATTTTCTCGGCCTGACCCATTTTCGCCAACAGAATTTCGGCGAGGCCATCAAGGCCTTTCAGGCCGTCCTCGACGGACATCCGCACCACTACGGCGCTTTGTACTATCTCGGCCGGATCTATCAGGAATTAGGCCAGGACGAACAGGCCATCGAACACTTCAAGGCCGCCACGACCCTCAACCCCGATGACGCGCACTCCTACTTTGAACTCAGCCAGCTTTACCAGGGCAAACCGCAACTGGCCGGACCGATGGATAAAAAAGCCCGCTCCATTTATCACCTCGACATCAAACACCGAGTCTACCCCTTCATATCCGGACGGTATCGCGCCCTCTTCAAACCCCAGCCATAAGACCGTACAGAATTATCACAGACAGCCGGAATTAAAAAACCGCACCCCCGGGTTTACCTAAACGGCGCCCCTCAGGGATGCGGTTTTTATTGTCCGAAAGACTTCTAAACGGAGGCGCCCAGCACCTGCTGTAGGTCATCTTCCACCGTGCCGGTCGGCTGAATGTTGAACTGTTCCACCAGCACCTTCAACACATTTTCCGACAAGAAAGCGGGCAGCGACGGTCCGAGCTTGATATTCTTGACGCCCAGATTCAGCAGCGTCAACAACACGGCCACCGCCTTTTGTTCGTACCATGATATATTGAGCGTCAAGGGCAGATCATTAATACCGCATTCAAACGCCTCCGACAGGGCCTTGGCCACGACGATGGCGGAATAGGCATCGTTACACTGTCCGCAATCGAGCAGCTTGGGAAAACCGGCCACCGTGGGATAATCCAAACGGTTGATTCGATTCTTGCCGCAGGCCAAGGTCAGGATGAGGCAATCATCGGGAATGCTCTCGGCCATCTTGGTATAGTAGTTGCGACCCGGCCGCGCACCGTCGCAGCCGCCGATCAGGAAAAAGTGGCGAATTTGGCCGGCCTTCACCGCGGCCACAATCTGTTCGGCGTGGCTGAGAATGGTATGATGACCGAACCCGATCGTAATTTCCTTTTCGATATTGTCCTCGCTGAAGCCTCCCAGCGACAGTGCCTTTTCGATGACCGGTGTAAAGTCCTTCGCTCCTTTTTCCCCCTCAGGAATATGCGCGATGTTCGGCCACCCCACGGCACCCGTGGTGAAGATCCGGTCCTGATAGGTCATGTCCGGCTCCTGAATGCAGTTGGTCGTCATCAGGATCGCCCCGGGCAAATCGACAAATTCCCGCTGCTGATTCTGCCAGGCCGTCCCGTAGTGTCCGGCGAGGTGTGTATATTTCTTCAATCCCGGATAGGCGTTACCCGGCAGCATTTCGCCGTGTGTAAAGATGTTGATCCCCTTGCCTTCAGTCTGAACCAAAAGCTGCTCCAAATCATGCAGATCATGTCCGGACACAACGATAGCCGGGCCCTTCAAATATCCCAGTTTGACCTGGGTCGGTTCGGGGTGACCGAAGCGGGCGGTGTGTCCGCGGTCGAGCATCTCCAGGCATACCAGGTTGGCTGCGCCGCACTCCATGACCAGTCCCAGCAGGGTCTCCATGTCCAAAGACAAGTCCGCAAGCGCAGCCATCCCCTTATAAAGAAAATCACTCACGGCCGGATCCTGTTCCCCCAGGCGATAGGCATGATGCGCGTAAGCTGCCATCCCCTTCAATCCGTATAACAACAACTCACGCAGGGACCTCCGGTCTTTATCCAAATCCCCGTCGCATAACAATCCCAGCG
The DNA here is from genome assembly GCA_020429915.1 of Candidatus Omnitrophota bacterium. Classification (GTDB taxonomy): domain Bacteria; phylum Omnitrophota; class Gorgyraeia; order Zapsychrales; family Zapsychraceae; genus JAGOSC01. The sequence goes on from JAGQKV010000011.1 coordinate 160,375, forward strand.
CCGCGCCCTGGTCCAGCAACCCCTGCCGGTCTTCTGCCGGAACCCATTGTGTGGCGGCGGGCATATCGCCCGACATCCGGTCCGCAGACACGGATTGCAGTTGACGGCGCTCGGCGACAACCTTGCGGATCAACGCCTCCAGCGCGTCCGGATCGAAATTAACATTTGTCAGCGTGGCAAAAACTCCTTCCATTAATAGATAGTCGTTCTCCGGCATCGCTACACCGGCCTGACGGACGGACTGCCCGCACGCGGCAAACCCCTTGCAGGCATGGATAAGTACATCCTGCAACGCGGCGACCTCCGGGTCCTTACCGCAGACGCCCATCGTCTCGCACCCTTTCCAGCGAAACGTTTGTTCACATTGACGACAAAACATCGACATAACTTCCTCCTTTGTATCTCTGCGGTGTCAACCCAGCTGTTGCACCTTCATCAATTCATAAAGCGTTTTGCGTTCCAGCTTCTTCAAAAGCTGCCCCTTGACCCCTTTCCACGTCTCATGCACCGGGCAGGGTTTACGGTCATTGCATTGAGCCAAACCCATCAGGCAACCATCGAAGGTGTCCTTGCCGTCCACAGCCAGAACAATCTCCAACAAAGTGATTTCTTTGGGATGACGGGTCAACCGGTATCCGCCTCCGGGACCGGGCACGGCCTTGAGAAATCCTGTTTGCGAAAGCACTTGCAATGCCTTGCGGGTAAACGGCTCCGGAATCCCGGCCGCGGCACACAGGTCAATGGCCGAAATTTTATCCTCCACACGATCCAACGGGATTCCCGTCAACGCGCGCAGGGCGTATTCACAACCTTTGGAATAGAGTCGAAACATGATCACTTTCGGCAGGATCGATTAATTATGGACTATTTTATCCACTTTTAATCACATGTCAAGGGTGTTTTAAAAGATGCCCGGCACAGCGGAATGGCTCAAGGACCGGAAGGCTTCATATGAAGGCGCACTGCTACCTGAACTGTTATTCGGGAAGACTCTCCATAAAGGAGATGATTTGTTGCGCAATATCCACCGGACACTCTTCAACTGCGAAGTGGCCTGCGTCCAATAAATGGACCGTGGCATGGGGCAGATCATTGAGATACGCGATCGCGCCGGGCGTACGAAAAACCGGGTCATTCTTCCCCCATACAACCAGTGCGGGCGGCTGCCGTTCGCGCAGAAACGTCTGCCAATCGGGATAGGCGAGCAGATTGGTGTAGTAGTCTTGAAAGAGTTGGACCTGAATCGCCCGGTCTTCTTCCCCTTCCAAGAAATGGTTGTCATGCGTCCAGCTGTCCGGACTCATAATTTCCGGCCGCCCCTTCACATCGCGCAGATATTGATTATTCTTCACGGCTCGGGCACCGACAAATTCAAACAGTTTGGCCACGTTTTCCTCGGAACGGTCCTGTCGGGCACTGCGAAAGAAGGCCTGTTTGTCTTCGGTCATTCCCTCCAGGTAGGCATTGGCATTTTGGGCGATGATACCTCGCACCCGCGCCGGATCGCTCATCATGACCCGATAACCCACCGGAGCGCCGAAGTCCTGCATGTACAAAACATAATCTTCTATTTCCAGCTGCTTAATCAGGGCCAGCACGTATTCCGCCAATAAATCAAAGGTGTAGGCGGTCGTTGCGGGATCCGCATGCGTACTGTAACCGGAACCGAGGTGGTCCGGGGCGATCACATGAAAACGCCCAGACAAAAGCGGAATTAGTTCACGGTACGTATGGGAAGATGACGGAAAACCGTGCAGCAAGATAATCGTGGGCCGGGCCGGATCCCCGGCCTCACGGTAGAAAATGTTCTGTCCCTTAATCTTCGCATAGTGGTAGTGCGTCTTGGCAGGCCACACCGCATCGGCGGCGGCCACGGGTCGGGCGGCGGAAAGGACCCCCACCCCAAAGATACACATGGCAAAAAATTTCTCAAGTTTCATCTCCGGCATCCCTTCACCATGACTCGAGCGAATCCTTGGCCGCACTCAGCCGGCGAACAAATCCCCGAAACTCCCGTTTGCCGAAATGCGTCTGCATGCGCCCGTACAAATCGTCCATAGCTCGGTTCACTTGCTTGTAGACCGTGCGCCCGCGTGGAGTTACCGACAGTTCTCCCCCCTTGCCCACACTGGATTTTTCCACCAAATTCATCGAAATAAGTTTGTCGACGAAGCGGGTAACCGTCGAAGCGTCCAGTTCAAGGATTTCGCTCAATTGTTTTTGGGAAACCGGGGATTCTTCGGCAACGGCAAACAACAGATAACCGTGCGACGGCGACAGGCCGAGTTTCTGAAACTCTTCCTGCCAAATCCGGGTGATCCGGCGGGTCAAGGTGACAAGATTGAAATATATGCATCGGTCGAACATGCTCGCCTCTTTGTCTGTATGTACAAACATAATGTAAGGCATGCCGCCCGATTTGTCAAGTATCGGCAAACGCGCGCTCGCTACCGCTTCAACTATAGATCCCGATCGAGAATGTGGGTGGGCTTGCCGTCAAGGCTGGTTTGATTATTGTCTTCCCAGTACCGGTGGATCCCATCTTCGCCTTTGGTGTGGGCCCACTTGATGAGTTGGTCGCGGTCGCCGTTGTAATCATATAGCGGGACGGCAAAGCCGCAGGAGGTCTGGACGAGGTCCACGGTGAGATCAAATATTTGGCGGGCGCCGGGCAGGGGATTCAGATGTTCAATCAGACCGTTCCATTCGTTGTCACGCGTATGGACCACGCGCGCCGCGCCGTATACGCGCAGGATCATCGGCGGGCCGTCGAAGGCGCACCACATCAGGGTCATGCGGCCGTTCTCCTGAATATGTGCGGCGGTCTCATTGCCACTACCGGTCAGGTTCAACCACAGGATCCGGTTGGCATCGAGGACCCGCAGAGAATCCATCCCCTTGGGCGACACATTGACGCGTCCGGCGGGCCCGGCCGTCCCGACGAAGAATAATTTCTGCCGGGATATAAAGCCCTTCAGATCATCCGGAATCGACGCGTACCTTTTGCCCATATTCTCCCCCCGCCCGTCGTTTACTCGGGTTGATTAAACTTCTCAAATACGTTGTCGACCCAGTCCTCCGGCAATTCGTTCAGCCCGGTACAGATCTTTTCCTGCCACCACTTGGAATACTTGCTCAGATCATCGTGTTCGAACCGATGCTCAATGATCCGGTACTCGTCCCGCTTTTGAATCACCACGTCCAGCGGATAGCCGACATCGGTGGCGCTGATCCGCGTCGCTTCAAACGACAAAAACCCAGCCTTCAGCGCGAAGCGCAGCGATACGTCGCAATTCATGACGCGTTCGAGGATCGGTTTGCCGTAGCCGCTGTTGCCGATAATAAAAAACGGACTCGAATCGCTCATCTCCACCCAGTTTCCCGGAGGGTAAATCATATAAACTTTGGGTTCCTTGTCCATCTCGAGCTGGCCGGAGACCAGCGAATACAGGTCAAAAATCAAACCGCTGTTGTTCAGGGAGACGCTGTCCTCGGCGGCCACACGGCGAATCTGCTCGGCAAAGGCGTTGACCGCCTGATAAAGCTTGGTAAACTTAATGTCCTGCGCTTCAATCACCTCATCAAAATAGGTGATCGCCTTGTCCCGCACCGAACGCAGTCCCGACGTCATAATAAAAAAGGCGTGCTTCTTACCGGGTTTTTGCTGAACTTCGATCTTTTTGGCGGTGATACGCTCCGTCCCGCTGGTGATACGGGTGTCGGCGATTCCGATGATCCCTTCCTTGACCTTCAAAGCGGCACAAAATGTCATTGCTACACTTCTCCTGCTGATTGAATAATGACTTGTTGAATGAATCTTAGCTTTTCGATGATGGTTTCGGTCCACACAAAGGGATAGACGTCGGTCATACCCATGCTGCGGTTCAGACTGTTGAGGGCGCAACTCAGATACACCCACTGATTGCGCATCTCTTCAAAGGTCTGCAACCGGTGCTCAAGATGAATCGACTGGCGTTGTTTGCCCTTGATAAATTTGACGATCATTCCCCACGCGCCGGCCGTCTCAAGCGTATCGAACATGTGCAGATAGTGCGCCCAACTCTCCGCCCAGTCCTCCCACGGATGAGCGCTGGCATAGGCGCTTACGTACCGGTTTTGCCAATCTATCGGCGCACCGCCCGCGTAATATTTCTGGAGGGCCTCTTCATAAGCCACCCGCTCATCCCCAAACAGATTCCGAAAGCGTTCGAGGAGATCCGCGTTGCGATGGACCAGCAGCCACCAGTAGTAATGACCGATTTCATGCCGAAAGTGCCCGAGCAAAGTTCGGTAGCGCTCATTCATGTCGAGGCGCATCTTTTCCCGGACCGCGTCGTTGGCCTCGGCGATGTTGATCGTGATGGTTCCATGCTCATAGCCGGTCAGCACCTCTTCGGTTTCCTCGATCTGCGGATTCTTTTTCGAAGCGAGAAAACAAAACTCCAGGCCGTTCTCCGGATCGTCGGCTTTATTGTGCAGCGGAAGATCCAGCTGAAGCAGGCTGTAAACCAAACGCCGCTTGGCGATCTCGAGGCGATGCCAATAATGTTTATTTTGGGGATTACTCGGATCGGGAATGAATTTGTTGAGGCGGCACGACAGGCAGAACGTGTTGGGATCGGTTATCGGGACCATCCAGTTGCAGATCCCCTGCTGCCAGTAGTTCTGGCACTTCTTAAAGTTGGTCTCATGGGCCGACGGCGCCAGGGCCTTCCAGACGAACCCGTCGGAGGACTCCATGGAACTCATGTTGTCCAGCAGCGGAAGATATCCCAGCGGGGACCCGCAACTCACGCAATGGTCATTTTCAAAATAGACCATCTCCCCGCAAATATCACAGTTATAGATCTTCATGCTTCTGGTTATACCCTTCTCAAATCAAGGGTGAGCGGATAGTCCGGATTGGCTGTGGCCACCGGACTGGCCTGCAATTTCCCGGGCGTATGCCCCACTTTAAAGAATCTGGCGGTCCGCCGCGCCTCGGCCTCGTAGGCGTTGACCGGAAACGTGTCGTAATTACGTCCGCCCGGATGCGCCACATGGTAAACACATCCTCCGACCGAACGGTTGGACCATTGGTCTACTATATCAAAAGTCAGCGGAGTGTGCACGGGAATGGTCGGATGCAGACACGATGGCGGCTGCCATGCGCGGTAGCGCACACCGGCTATAAACTCTCCTTCCGTTCCGGTCGGAAACAAGGGAACTATGTATCCATTACAGCAGATATTGTAGCGTTTGTCCGCAACTCCTTTCACTTTCACCTGCAACCGTTCCACCGAGGAATCGACATACCGGGCCGTGCTTCCGCCGGCCGGCTCTTCGCCGAGCACGTACCAGGGTTCGATGGCCGAACGCAGCTCCAGTTCGATCCCGCGATAGTTAACGGTGCCGATGACCGGAAAGCGAAATTCGAAATGCGGCTCAAAGAATTCCATCTTCAGACCGATGCCGCGGTCGTTCAGGTCGGCGAGGACATCGAGAAAGTCCTCCCGGACGAAATGCGGCAACAGGAACTTGTCATGCAGCATCGTATCCCAGCGGACCAGCTCGGCCCGGTACGGCTCACGCCAGACCTTGAGAATCAACGCGCGGATCAGCAACTGCTGGACCAGACTCATGCGCGCATGCGGCGGCATTTCAAAACTACGAAATTCCACCAAGCCCAACCGGCCGGTGGCCGTGTCCGGTGAGTACAACTTATCGATACAAAACTCGGACCGGTGCGTGTTACCGGTCCCGTCGACCAGGATGTGCCGGAAGAGCCGGTCGACGAGCCACGGCGGACATTGTCCAGATTTTTGCGTCTCCTTCTCCACCTGCTGCACGGCGATCTCCAGTTCATAAAGGCTGTCCCGCCGCCCTTCATCGACTCGCGGGGCCTGACTGGTCGGACCGATAAACTGTCCCGTAAACAGATACGACAGGGCCGGATGATTATGCCAATAGGAAACAAGACTCGCCAGCAAATCGGGCCGCCGCAGAAAAGGGCTTTCCGCCGGGGTCCGTCCGCCGAGCACCACATGATTCCCGCCGCCGGTGCCGGAGTGTTTGCCGTCGAGCATGAACTTCTCCGTCCCCAACCGCGACAGGCGGGCTTCCTCATATAGTTCCGTGGTCTGGCTGACCAAAGACGGCCAGTTGTCAACCGGAGCGACGTTCACTTCGATAACACCCGGGTCGGGCGTAATCTTAAAGGATTCAATCCGCGTATCAAACGGCGGCGTATAACCTTCGATGACCACCGGGATCTGCAGATCGGCCGCGGTCAACTCAATCTGCCGCAGCAAGACGAGATACTCCGCGGCGTCCGTGGCCGGCGGCATAAAGATATGCAGCTGTCCGTCGCGGACCTGCACGCATAACGCGGTGCGGACCACGCCCCGGGCCGAAGCGCCCTTGCGCAGGACCTTTTGCGGTTTGGCTGCGGCCGCCGGCTTGACCTTGCCTTTTGCCTTGACGATATCGGCGGGAAAAGGATCCTGTTGCAGGAGCGGATCACGGTCAAAGACCTGATGGCGGTCCTCCTGAATCGACCACGGCAAAGAATCCAGCGGCAGACGCAGCCCCATCGGAGAATCGCCCGGGACCAGGTACATATTACGTTCCCGGAATTTCCACGGGCGGCTGTACCATTCCACCAGACCGTCGCCCTGCCGGGCGGCCAGCGGCAACGCGTAACCGATCACCTCGCCGAGATCCTTGGCGAACACCCGGCTCAGCCGCCGGCGTTCGGCCGCGTCTTTCAGCTTGGCGCGGATCGGATCGATATTGACCGGCAGCCGCTGCTCCTTCCACAAGTAGTGCCACGGGTCCTCGTAGCCTTTAACCACATTCTTCGGATCGACCCCCAAACGCTCGGTCAGGCGGCGGACAAAACGCTGGGCGTCCTTGCCGGTGCGCCCCTGGTCTCCCGAGATGGTGGCCAACAAGCGCTCATCCTCCCAAACCGGTACCCCGTCCTTGCGCCAATAGCAGCCCATGACCCAGCGCGGCAACTGCTCGCCGGGATACCATTTGCCTAGTCCGTCAAAAATCAGCGCCCCGGCGGTCCAGCGGTCCTTGAGCCGCTTCAGCAGATGCGCGGACAAGCGGTACTTGTCGTGGCCCAGCGCGGCTGTCGTCCATTGCGCGCCTTCCATATCATCGATCGAGACAAACGTAGGCTCCCCGCCCATAGTCAGTTGGACCTGCTCGCGAAGCATCTCTTCGTCCACCTGCTCACCGGTCCGGTGGATGGCCTCCCACTGCTCGTCGGAGTACGGCTTGGTGACACGCGGGTCTTCGTGGATGCGGGTAATCGTCATCTCATGGCCGAAGTCGACATCACAGTCCTCCACACTGCCGGAGATCGGCGCGGCGGATGACGGTGCCGGTGTGGCCACCAGCGGAATATGACCTTCACCGGTCAACAGGCCCGACGTCGGATCCAGTCCGACCCAACCCGCGCCGGGCAGATAAACTTCGGCCCAGGCGTGCAAATCGGTAAAGTCTCTGTCGGTCCCGGAGGGGCCGTCCAGGGACTTTACGTCCGCCGTCAGCTGGATGAGATATCCCGAGACGAAACGCGCGGCGAGCCCCTTGTGGCGCAGCAGGTTCACCAATAACCACGCCGAATCCCGGCACGATCCGGACTGCTTGGTCAAGGTCTCATCGGGCGTCTGCACCCCGGGTTCAAGGCGGATAACGTAATTGATCAGATGATGCAACCGTTGATTGACCTCGACCAGGAAATCGATGGTCGGCCGTTTGTTCTTACGGATACTGCGCGCCAATTCCATGAAGATTTCCGGTTCCTTTTTCTTCTCGAGAAACGGCTTAAGTTCCTTTTTCAGCCACGGTTCGTAGCGGAAAGGATATTTTTCGGCGGACTCTTCGAGGAAAAAATCAAACGGATTGATGACCGTCATATCGGCGGTCAGGTCGACCTGCACCTGAAAGACATCGGTCTTGTCCGGAAAGACCAGCCGTGCCAGATAGTTTCCCTGCGGGTCCTGCTGCCAATTGATGAAATGGTCCTGAGGATTGATTTTCAAGGCGTAGCTCAAGATCGGCGTGCGCGAGTGCGGCGCGGGCCGCAGGCGTACGATCTGCGGGCCGAGTTCGATCGGCTTACTGTAGCGGTACGTGGTGGTATGGTTCAAAGCAACATGAATAGCCATAAGACAGAGATTATCCTTTCACTGGATGTCCGTTACCTTAGTTGTGGGGTGCGAGAACGCGGGCGAAAGAAAACCCTTGTGATGACGGCCGGTGTCCGGGACACAAACCGGGCAGCCGGATGATAGAATTGATGCGGAACGACCCTTCAATTATAGTCAAAAAGACAGGAATTGGGAAACTAAAATTCCGCCTGGCCTCCCCCTATGCTACCGGGCTTTTTTCCATAGAAAATAGTCCATATCATCGGTGGCGCTGGATCCCATATGCATGCCGCCGCCCGGCCGAAGGGTAAAGGTGAGGATTACCTGGCGGCCGCGCGCGTTAGCTGTCAACAAGACGGTATTCTTATTGATCTCCTCAACCTGATAGGCCACGGACTCCTTCCGGTCTCCCCGGAAGGTGACCACCTGCCTATCGGTTATCTGCAACTTCAGCAGTCCGCGCAGCAACTTGAGTTGCCCGGGCAACGTGGCGGCCTCCTTAACCGAAATTGTGGAACTGCTCTGAACATTCTCCAGCGTACGGTCATAGTCGATTACCCACGTGCCCTTGAGCCAACCGGGGACGGCGGTCTGGGTGTGACCGTGCGTGGCGACAGTGCATGCCGCCAGGCACAGGGTGAGGCAGAGCAATTGGCGCATAAGATAAACTCCTTGTATACAGCGGACAGCGGTGAGCGTTTAGCGGCGAGTTTCAAGACGCGCCATTTGAGGTTAGACACCTGTCCCTAGCGACTCACTCCGCACTACACCCTGATCCCACTGATCTCTAGTCGCTACTCCCTGTCTTTTCACTATCCGCTATCCGCTAAACGCTGGAAACAAGCACTATTTCTTCGTATACATTCCCATCAACTGCGCCTTGGCGATCGTGTAACCGGCCATGGCTTCCTCCAGCTCACGTTTGCTGGCGCCCGGGTGAAGCTCGAGCTCGCGATCCAGCGCGTACAATTTAAAATAGTACCGGTGCGTTCCGGTCGGCGGACACGGGCCGCCGTAATTGGTCCGGCCCCAGCTGTTGGTGCCGAAGACACCGGGGTAATCATCTTCCTCAATGACGTCGGTGGGTTTGATATTCCATACGATCCAGTGGTCCCAGGTGCCGTTAGGCGCGTCGGGATCGTCCATAATCAGGGCCAACGTCTTGGTTTCCTCGGGGATACCGGTAATTTTGAGAGGCGGATTGATATCCTCTCCCTGACAGGTATATTTCCAGGGAATCTGTTCCTTGTCGGCAAACATAGGGCTGGTCAGTTTCATGATTACCTCCTTCGAATGGCCAGTAAGAGGAATAACGGCGAACGCAGCGAGAACGCCAACCGTCAAACTCCATCGCATAACGTTCATAGGCTGTTCCAACATCGTCTTGCAAGCGGGAGAACGGAATCGAACCGTCGTTAGTAGCTTGGGAAGCTACCGTTCTGCCACTGAACTACTCCCGCAAAAAGCAGTGGTAAGCGTTTAGCGGATAGAGAAAAGTAAGGGATTAGTCTATAGGTGTTGGTGGGATCAGGGAATAGGTGGCGTGCGAACTTTTCCCCGCCGTGACTTAATCCTTTACTGCTATTCACTTTCTGTTCTCTGTCCGCTGAACGCTGTCCGCTGTAATAACAATGTGTCAAATTATTGACAAATCACAGGCACTGTGTGTATACTACTGCACTCATGCCGAAGTGGCGAAATTGGTAGACGCGCACGTTTCAGGGGCGTGTGGGAGCAATCCCATGTGGGTTCGACCCCCACCTTCGGCATTTTCATTCCTGCGAAGCTCTGAACCATCCTCACATCTTGAAAAAAAACAAAGAGCGAAGCAGAATCCAATCCCTCCAAAGAACTTCCCTAATTCTAAATAAACATTCCCGAATGTCAAGCTGCCGCCAACCGGCCGTCCGCTTCCCTAAGGAACAACTTATCCTCAGGAATAAACAGGATATAGAAAATCATCAGCTGCAGGCTGAAATAAATCAACTGATGCATGGTGACGGCGATCAGCACATGAAAGAGAATCCCCCACACGATCACCAGCGGACGTGTCCGGCGGAAAAAGAATAAAAAAGGTCCGACCGTTTCAAACGCCAGCGCGGCCAGCATCTGAACCGTCCACGCCCACTTGGGCAGCACGCGCAGCATCCAGGCGGCGATGTCCGTCCGGTAAACGCCCTGCACGTGCGTCCACAGGACGTCCGAATGGACAAGCCAGTCACCGTAGGCGACCTTGCAAATCCCCGCCCCGAAATAGGATATGATCAGCGTGGCCTGCAGCGTACGCAACGCCCAGCCGGATTGCCGCAGCACCCGGCGGCCGTCCGGGGCCTCGTATTCATCGGCCGGCGGCTGGGCCGCGAGTACGGCAAACACCAGGATATAAAACTTGTTTAACGTAAAGGCGGACACCAGGTCGACATTCTGTGCATACACCGCACAGATCAGCAGGACCGTGGTGCACAAACGCCGCTGCCAGCCGAAGATGACCGACAGGCCGCAGCCGAAGAGGATCCCGCCGAAGACCGGGACCATCCAGTCGGCGAGCAACGGAAACGGCGTGACGTGATACCAGCTCTTGGTCGCGGCCGTCAGGTGAAACCCTTCCGCGGTCAGCCATTCACCGGCATAACGGAAACGTTCGGCCATATAATACAAAAAGCTGATGACAAAGGCCTGTTCAAAACGCCGCAGCCGTCCGGGGTGGACAGGCCGATACCACATGTCCATAAAGGCTTCCATGTCAGCCGCCTCCCCCCGTAAAGGAATGTGTCGAAATCAGTTCCAGCCGGTCTTTCTCGACGTCCGCGAACGGTGGACGCTGCCAGCGGCCCTCCGGTTTGGCGATCTCTTCGCTGCCGGTAAGATAGACCGCTCGTACCAGGCGCACCGCGGTCACCCCGGGTTCTCCCGGATGCAATGACTCGTACCGGCGTTTAATGAATTCGGCCATGGCCTGGCGCCGCGCCTGGGCGGCCTCGTCATTGCCGATGCCGTCGAGCATCCGCTTCAGGCGGCTGCGGTAACCGAACGGCTTGAGCCGCGCCAGGTCTTCTTCCGGGACGCTGATCCAGTTCCGCTCTCCATCACGGCGCACGAGGTAGTAGTAATTCCCCCAGCGGCTGATACGGTCCGGAAACAGACAGGAGATACGGTACATGTTGTTAGCAAAATTGAGGACCTCGCGAGAGACCGAATACGGCACACCGATGCCGGTGAGTATCTTGTAGGGAAAGCCCTTGTTGGTCACCGCCACGATCGTGATCGGAGCCAACCACAGAACCATGAACAGATAGGCGAGCCAGCCGTCCCGTCCGCTGCAGATGCGTTTGGGCAACTGGGAAATTCCGGTATTGCGTTGATCATCGGTCATACGTGTAAAACTCTCAGCCGTTACTTCGGCGTTGGGATCAACGGATCGCCTTCCAGCACGATGTCATCCACCCACACCGTTCCTTTACCGTTGATAATGATATTGAGCATGACCTGGTCCGCGACCTGGCCCGGCTGCAGGATAAACGGGGTGACGATGGTCTGCCACTTTTTGTTGGTCCCCTCGATAAACGAGGTCGTGCCGCGCGAGAAGTATGCCTGTCCCTTCACCCGCACCCACATCTCAAGATAGGCCTTGCCGACCAAGTCCTTGCTGCGGACTTGGGCCTTGTAGACGAGTTTGACGTTGTCCAGGTTCAGTCCGGAGGCATCGTGCAGCGGGACGGTCACCGGCCAGGCCGCAGTGATGCGTACCGAGCCGTCGCCTTCGGTCTTGACCTTGGTATCCGTCTCGATCAGGGTCGCCAGTGTCCCGGCATCGTCCAGATTAACCGCGACGATCTGCTCGGCGGCCGCCGGCGCGGCCGTCAACATTAACGCCGGCAAGATGCCCAGTATAAATTTTCGCATGGTATTCTCCTTTATGTTCGGTGTCGCGTTACCAATACAGCAAGACCAGAAAAAACTTCAGCGCCGGCCAGTAAATCACGTCGATGGCCTGCCACGCCAGATAGATCCCCAGGAACATGAACATCGGATTGCTGATAAACGCCATGTAATTGCGCGCGTGATCTTCGTTCATGATCAACGGCAAAACCCCGCTGCCGTCGAGAGGCGGCATCGGGATCATATTGAAGACAAACAACAGAATATTCAGCGCGAACATCAGGCTCAGGAAGACCGCCACTCCGTTGAGCAGGCCCGGCGTCGCCGGCAGAACCACCTGGTGGAATTCCAGCGAATACGGATAAACAAAGAGCCCCAGCCACAAGCCGATCTTCATGATCACCCCGGCAATGACCGCCAAGCACAAATTGGAAACGGGTCCGGCCAAGGCCATCAGCGCGGCGCGTTTGGGATACTGCATCGCCCAGGTCGGATCGTAGGGCGCGCTCGCCCAACCCATCATCCAGCCGCCGATGAAATACGTGAGCAGCGGGATCACGACCATACCGACCGGCTCGCGCCGAATGTGCGGCTCCGGATTGAGGCTGACCTGCCCGCCCTCATAGGCGGTCTCGTCACCCAGCTTCAACGCCGCCCAGGCGTGCGCCGCCTCGTGGATGACCGTGGATAAAATGAAGGCCGCGTACCACCACGCGCCGATCAGGATAAAATTACTCATGGATTGTCCGATTCAATACCGGAGCAAACGCCGCCAGGCCGCGATCTTGGTTTGTAACGGGACCGCATGCGCCGGACTGGACGACGGCAGTTTCACCACCGGGACATCGGTGACAACGTGCCGTGTGAACAGCCGGTACGCCAGGCCCCCGTTGCAGCCGATGACATTTAAATGCCTGTATTGTAGCAGAAATTTGCCGAAATCGTTGATCCGTGCGTCTTTAATCGCGGAGTCGAGTGAGGAACCGTTCCTGTGGCAGGACGCGATCACGTCCCACAGGCCGACGCGCAACCCCCGCAGTCTTTGCAGACGCCGGGCATAGTCTTCCGGAAAATCCTCCTCAAAGACGCCGCCCACGATTTTCCAGAAGTGATTCTGACTGTTACCGTAGTACTGTTGCTTTTGCAGCGACTGCTGCGAGGGCATGGAGCCGAGGATGAGGATACGCGTCGAACGGGTGACCACGGGGACCAGATTTGACCGCTTCATTCAAAGGCCTCTTTCATTGGCCTTATCTTATTGGTTTGTGTGTGTTTTGGCAAGAGCGTGGAGGATGCGGGGAAGAATGGGCGGCGGGCGGCCGCGAAGCTGCCGATCTTGCGCAGATAAAAATAGGGACAGACTCCAATTTTCACCGGAAATACATTTGGCAGGAAATTGGAGTCTGTCCCTATTTTTTTGCTGATCTCTAGCGGTTAGCCCTGAGCGGCTAGCGGCGAGTGTTCAGGACACGCCTTTCGGGAAAAGGGGTTAGCGTTCAGCGACTGCCGAGGCTCTATCCCCTGGTCGCCAATCCCACTACCCCCTAACCGCTAATCCCTTACTAGTCTCTAGACGCTATTCGCTAACCGCTGAATTTCAAGCTGGCGGGCGGAATCGAACCGCCGACCCCTTCATTACGAGTGAAGTGCTCTACCAACTGAGCTACGCCAGCGAATTACCATAATTTCATTCAGAAAAATTCGCCAGTCCCGACCGACAACAAATCTATCCCGGACAGCGTCGGGACGCCAGATTTATCGATTAATTAAGATCTGTGTTGTTTTCCTGCCAAAATTTAATCCCCAGGTCCCCCAGCTTCCGATCGTCAACCATCGCTCCCTTTCGGGACGTTGCAATTCAGCCTTTACCGCTTTTGTTCCGCGATAGTGTTCCAGAACCCGGAACTCGCCAGAGAGCAGTCCCATCACTGCTTCCGTATATTTTTCAACTATATCGCCATCTGTACAAGGAAACCATTCCAACCAAAAGTGCCCCGCGCATAAATGCAGTTCATCACCTTGCAAGTTTAGGTTAACTTCAAAATTCATTCCCTTCTGTTTATGAATGTCCAATCCGAGATCAACTTCGGGATGATCCGTATAGAAATCCATCTGCAAATTGGGGAACGCGTCTCGGATCCGAGTATAGACGCGCTTAAACGCTTCTTTTTCAATCTCAGCCATTATCCAGTCATTTGATGGCCCCTGTTAAAGTCTGTTCCGCGCCATCACCCCAAACCAATCAAAATACGCACGCAAATTCTTCTCTGTCGAACCGTACCCATTCTCCCCGTAAAAATAATCCGCGACCACCTCACGCGCGCGGGACAGTTCTTTTAACCGGGGGTACGGCAGCCCCGCCGCCAGGCTCAAATCCAGCAATCCCAGTGCCCGGTCAACGGCCCGCAGGCTCATCTCCGCCCTGCCTTTATTTTTCCAGTTGAACGCCCGGCTGATCTCACTGCCGATATTGCCCAGCTGTTCGGCCAATGTCATTTCTTTCCATCGGCCTTCTGACAGGGATTGGAGTTGGTCGGTCATCGCGTCACCCACTTTTCAACTATTGCGCTAATCCTCTTTTGCAGTCCCGCATCATCCACGCCGCGGCTTCGGTTGCCCTGGGACGGGCGGATGTTGATCATCGAATCGAATTCCAGAAATTCGTCGTCCGGCATGTCCGGATAGAGATTAATCCCCCACAAGTCGGTCTGTGCTGATCCTTGATCCAGCAACAGCGCCTCCAGGTCGGCGTGCAGTTCGGCATCCACGGCCAATAGGTCACGGTCCACGTCCACCACGGCCTTTATCAGATCGCCGTAGCGTTCGGCCGCCAGGCTCTTTAATTCGTCAATGGCTATCGGTTTATCCAGTATTTTCATGAGATATGACATGTATTATATCCCCCCTCTTGGATAATTCAATATCTTTGCCTTATCACCGGGATCAATCCGAATGAAACCCGATCGACCCCTTTTTGTGCGTCTCATCCGGAGATTCGAGGAGTTTTCTGATGGCCTCGAAAACGAGTTGAAACTTCTGGTCGTGGGCTTGGAATTTTCTTTCGATCGCTTCTATTTTCCGTTTCAAATCTGCATGGCTCACCATAATTTCCCGTAATCTTGTAAAAATACGCATAATTTGAATGTTGACCTGAATGGCACGATCGCTGTTCAACACGCTGGAAAGCATTGCTACTCCTTGTTCCGTAAAGACATAGGGAAAATGACCGCCAAAGTACTTTTTCGATGGTATCGCATTTTGCGATACCATGAGATCTACTTCCTTGGCCGTGAGTTGAAACATGAAATCCGCCGGAAACCTCTTTTTGTTGCGCTTGACCTGTTCCCGGAGCCGAATCGGTTTAACTCCATACAACTCAGCTAAATCCTTATCCAGCATAACTTTCTTACCTCGCATTAAATATATACCTCTGACGATTTTCCCTTCTGCGACAAGCATTCTTCCTCCTTTCTCTCCCACAAGTTTAATTCCTGAGCTTTCAATCTGTCGACATAAACCCTCAGCTCCTCCAACTCCATCTGCCTCTCCTTCTTGACCTCGCGCTCGATTCGCGCCTTGGTGTACCCGAACGGCTGCAGCAGGACGAACAAGGCGCGGACCAGGAGTTTTTGGTAACGCGGCTTGTCGGGACGGCCGTTGTATTCGTCGGCCGGGACCGCGCCGCCGTCCTGGTGGACCAGTTCGATGAACTGACCCGGCACCACGCGCACACCCTTCTCTTTCAGCCGCTCGACCACGCGCTTCTGCGGGAGGTTGGCTTTGTACTCGGTCTTGGTCACACGCAGCAGGACGATCAGCAGCGACGGCTTCATATTGGGCAGCTCTTCGACCACCAGCCGCAGGTACTGAAACAGCACCGGGATCTTGTCCAGGATCTCTTCTTTGGTGTCGCACGCCTTCATCTGCTCCAGCACATTCTGCTGAAAGGCCTTCACCAGGGCCGGCGAACCGCGCCGGCGGACCTCGATGCCACGCGCCTTGATCTCGCCGTTGCGGAAGACCCCGTAATACGTGCTGGGCAGCGCCCGGTGCGGGTCGACGACACTCGGCAGAAACACCACCCACTTGAAGATCCCCTCGAAACTGAGCGGAATGCCGGTGGTGATCTCCAGGTCCAGGCAGAACGACCTGACCTCCTCTTCGCCGATACCGTCCTGCTGCAGGTACAAACTGTCGACGATCGCGTGGACCACCTGGTAACCTGCGTCTTCGGCGAGATGAATGCTTCTCAGGAGCGTCTCGCGCGCGTAGGCGCAGATGGCCATGTGCGAGGTCGGAATCCCGAGCTTGAATTCGCGAAAGCGCAGATAACCGTAGCAGCTGACCAGCACCCACTTCAATCCTTTCGCGCGCTGTTTGTTATCAGGCGTCGGGTGGGCCTTATAGTACATGCGCCGGTCGATGAAGGGTTTAAGCGCGGTGGGGATCAGCCCCGGACGTTTGCGTGACGCGCGCACCGGGATGTCGGGGACCTCCTCAAACGGACCTTCGTCGGTGAGCAGGCATTCGGCGGAAATGTTGTGGTTGTAGATCAGCCACGGGAACATGCTGGTGAAATCGATCTCGGCCACGTCGCGGTGAAAGCCGATCTTGGGATCGATGGTCAACCCCGCGCGGTCGGACTTGAGCATCTCCAGCATGCTCAGCGGTGGCTCCAGCGGCTTCTCTTTATAGGCGACGAGCATCCCGTTGCGGACCAGCAAACGGATCAGCGCTGTTTGGAAGACCGCGCCGAAACTGCGCGCCGCCGCCGTCTGCAACAAAGTCCCGGAGAGCCGGACCAGTTCCATCACCCCTTCGACGTCACACTCGGTGCCGACAAAGCTGTTGCGATCGACCAGAAAGCGGCCGCGCAGCTTGACCGCGTAATCCTGATAACGCACCTGGCCGTAACTCCAGTACGACCGTCCGCCGCGGTAACGCAGCGCCCGCGGATGCCAGCGGTGAAACGCGGCGTACATGTGATGCGCGCGCAGCCGCCCGTCCAGGTACGGCAGCCGCGCGTAGGCATAGTCCATCTCGATGACATCCGGATCACGGCGGTGAAAGATCCGCACCAGCGCGCGCAGCACCTGCTCTTCACTCCCGCGCAGCTCCTCCCCGTCGACGAGGGCCATGCGCAGTGGAACATCCGGCGAAGCCTCTTTGCCCAATCCCTTGGCAGGCGAAGACGGACGGATTTCACCAGAGGGGATCACATGAAGTTGCAGCCTGGTCAGCTGCGGGAAGGAATCGTCCTTCAAAGGAAAGATCTCGGAGCCCCGCACCTCCACCCGTCCGCAGGGTGTGAGGTCCCGCTGATAGAGGAACATCTGTTCAGGCGGGATATCGGCATTGTAGAAGGTGATGCGGTGTCTGGTGGCACGCTCCAGTTCACGGACGAAGCGTTCGAAGAGGTCGAGCCGCGGGACCGGGACTGCGAGAACTTCCTTGAAGGTATAGAAATACGTCTTTCTTTTGACCGTGTGAAAGGTGATGCGCCTGCGGCGCAAAAAAGGCGCCGCCTCCGGATCGGTATAGATGAGCGCGTCGAAGTCAAACTCGCGGTAAAAGTCTTCACCGCCGGAGGTTTTCATCCATAACACGATCCGGTTGTCGCGGCGATAGGCA
Organism: Candidatus Omnitrophota bacterium; assembly: GCA_020429915.1. GTDB lineage: Bacteria > Omnitrophota > Gorgyraeia > Zapsychrales > Zapsychraceae > JAGOSC01. The sequence continues at coordinate 178,029 of JAGQKV010000011.1, forward strand.
TCCATCAGCCAGGCCTGCATGGACGGCTCCCCTCGACTGCGCTCGGGACGGTTCCACTAGACTTTTCGGGACGGTGAGCGAAGTCGAACCGCTCCTCCAGTTTTCTGATCCGTTTCTCCTGTTCGAGCAGAATCGATAACAGGACAAACGCCCACACATCCAGGCTCGAGGCATACGACACCGCCCCCACGTGCTTGAGCGGTTCCTTGAGCATCCGTTCGTAGACGCACCGGTCCTCCCTGCACATGGCCTGGCCGAAAGACTTCAGTTCATTTAAGACATAATCAACGCGCATGCGTTGGGAAGAAACCGTGTGACCCACCTTGCTCACCTCCGGTGAGAATTTCGAATATCGAATCTTCGAAATCCGAAGGAATATCGAAATTCGAATCTTCGAATGTTTAAAACGTGCGTTTTTAAATTCGAATTTCCGGCCGGTCAAAACGCGGTTTCGAATTTCGGTTATTCGGTGATTCGATATTCTTTCGATATTCGATATTCGATATTCGAAATTGGCTTTCAACCCTATCACAATACCTCTGCGCGAAAGCCAGGTGTTCGGAGTGTGCCAGCACCCCCACGCGTACATCGTACGTCTGACCCAACCCGCGCATCAGCTCCCAGCAGTGATGATGGATGTCGCGGTTTTCCTCCGGGTCCTGATAATGAAAAAGGTAGTCGCAGGTGGTCACGATCACTGTCCGCGCGCGGACCCGGGCCGCGTAACGCGGGGCGTTTTTGAGGATATCGCGGAACTTGTAGAGTAATTCCAGCTCGATCACGTAGATCTGACCGAGCGTCTCGTGCGGGAATTCCGGGTACAACCGGTGCGGGTCGGCGGCATTGGCGCAGTCGACCACGAGCGCCGGCGCGCTCCGGGCCGCGTAACGCAAGAGTTCATAATTGATTGTTCGGGTAGGACTTACAAGACCGATCAGCATGGGAACCAACCTTTGTTGCGGGGTGTACCGGCGTGACTTCTCCGGCGTGATAGAAACTATACCATACAGATGTGTGGGTGTAAAGCGCAAAATTGCAAGGGCGCTAATTTGAGTGGTTATTGGTGATAAGTGATATAGCTGGGGAGTGCGTTGTGGTGATATAGCCAGGAAGCGCGTTGTGGTGATACGGGATACGTAGGTTGGCCCGATGCTTTATTACGCCGGGGAGACCGGCCCGTTGACTCAGCGCAACAGGCGGCAGACTGTTCGTATCCCTTATCCCGTATCACGTATCCCGACTCGCACAGAAGCGCCTTTTGGTGATACGTGATATTGCCAGGGCGCGCGTTGTGGTGATACGGGATACGTGGGTTGGCCCGATGCTTTATTACGCCGGGGAGACTGGCCCGTTACTTAATCCAATAGGCAGCAAACTGTTCGTATCCCTTATCCCGTATCCCGACTCGCACAGAAGCGCCTTTTGGTGATACGTGATATTGCTGTGGTGTGCTTTGTGGGGATATAGCCAGAGAGCGCGTTGCGGTGATACGTGGCTGGCCCGTTGACTTAATACACCAGACGGCAGACTGTTCGTATCACGTATCCCTTATCCCGACTCGCTACTAAGCACCACTCTGGCGCAACATTTCCAAGAAGCGCTCCGGCTCCTGCACGCTGAGCAGCAGCGAGTAGCCGTCTGTCGTCGGGATATAGACCACATTGTCGCGGCGGGTCACGTAGAGCAGGGCTTTTTCTTTGTTGGCCAGACGGAACCAGCCCGAGGCATAACCGGGCAGGCCGGTGCCGCAGGTGCGCACGCGGGGACGGTACTCGGAACCCTTGCCCAGATCGGTGATCCTGGCCTTGGCCAGTTCGAGTTTATGGAACGGGATACTGCGCCCCCACAGGTCGCCGACCAGTCTGATCCGATCGCCCTCGACGATGACCTTGGAATTCTGAAAGGAATATCCCACGTACAGCATCAAGACAAAGACGGCCGCGAGGATCACGCAGATAATGGCAATAAACCACCAGGCCTTGGTGCTGGCGGGAATAATCGGAAACACGTTCATGATAAGCTCCTTGGTGTGGGTATCGGTATCAGGGCACTATTTTCAGCGGTTAGCGTTTAGCGGCTAGCGGTTAGTTTCAGGATGCGTCATTTCGGGATTAGGGATGAGTGGTTAGTACTGACGAGGCTGGAATGTTTATTCCCCAATTTCACTGTTCCCTAATCGCTACTCCCTTACTAAACCCTAACCGCTAAACGCTAACCGCTATTGCTTCAAGTATACCCGCACACCAGCCGCCTTGTATTTACAATATTCATACAATCTTTGTAATGCCTTGTAAGCAAGGGTGGTGAGTGATGATCGTATCACGCGCAGGCCTTGGCCCGTGCCG
>JAGQKV010000011.1:180455-180579 GCA_020429915.1 Candidatus Omnitrophota bacterium
CTACTCGCAAGCACATCCGCCACGACGCGACTTACCGCCGGGGTGGTGAGGGATGGTCGTATCATGGGTGGTGAGTGATGTGTGATGATCGTATCATGTGCAGGCCTTGGCCCGTGCCGGATAA
>JAGQKV010000012.1 GCA_020429915.1 Candidatus Omnitrophota bacterium
GGGATTGGCATAGTCCAAGGCGTCGACGAAGACGGCTTCATGGGCGGGATCGTCGCGGAGAACATCGTAGACCGCCTTGGCCGCCATTTTGTGACCGGCCCCGGCAGACGCATGGATAACGAGAATTTTCATGACCTACGGTCTGTGCCGGCCGCCCCGCGTTCACCGTCACACCTTTGCGGTTTTTCCGCGCGCATCCGCGGCCGGGACTGTTGAGTTTCCGTTACACATAATGCGGGCTGCCTCCAGGAGATTGGCGGCGATGTAATCGGGCCTGATCTTTTTTTCCTTGAGCCGCTCCTGATCGCTTCGTCCCGACAGGACAAAAATGGTTGTGCACCCCGCGTTGCGACCGGTCGCCATATCAGTGACGGTGTCACCTACGAAATAGGCGTTCTTCGCTATGCGCATGTCCTTCTTGAGCAACTTGACCGCCTTGCGGATCGAACCGATATTCGGTTTGCGGTCTTCGCAACCGGCATCCGAACGGGCCGTGCTGTAGTAAACACGTTTAATATTGCCGCCCGCCTTTTTGATTTCGCGCAGCATCTTGTTGGTGATCTGATCGAGCTTCTTCTCGGTAAAAATCCCCTTACCCACCCCGGCCTGGTTGGAGACCACAAAAATGGTGAACCCCGCTTCGGTCAGCTTCCGGATGGCTTCCAAGGATCCGGGGATAAAATGAAAGTCTTTCACACGGGTTACGTAGTTGCCGTTGCCCGGAAATTCATTGATAACGCCGTCGCGATCTAGGAATGCAATCTTCATGGTGTGTTTCTTCTTGTCCCGTGGGCCGAGGCCATTCCGTCGCGGCCGGACTAAATCAGTCTCTTGAGCGTGTCGCAGACAAACGTCACGTCATCCTCCGTCATATGCGGGTACATCGGCAAAGACATAATCTCCCCCGCGATCTTTTCCGACAAAGGCAAATCTCCCGGTTTGTAGCCCGCGTCCGCGTAAGCCTCCTGCAAATGAATGGGTATGGGATAATGGATCAACACCCCGATGTTATTCTGACGCATTTTCTCAAGCACATGATCGCGATTCGGCAAGCGCACCGCGTAGGTTTGGTAAACATGCGTGCGGTCGTCCATGACCGTCGGCGCAATCAGTTCGGTGCAACCGGCCAACTGGGCGTTGTAGTTCGCGGCGTGCTTGGCGCGCATGACATTCCATTGGTCAAGATGCTTCAGTTTGGCCGCCAGAACCACGGCCTGGACCGTATCCAACCGCGAATTAAATCCCTTAATTTTGTGCGCGTAACGGTTCGTCCGTCCGTAATCGCGCAACATCTGTACCTTTTGGGAGATTTCCTCGTTATTGGTGACCACCATCCCGCCGTCACCGAACGCGCCCAGACTCTTAGTGGGATAGAAGCTGAAGCAGGCCACATCTCCCAGCGAGCCGACTTTCTGGCCCCGGTAAGCCGCTCCGTGGGACTGGGCCGCATCCTCGATGACCGCGATGCCGTGTTCCCGGGCCACCGCGTTGATGTCATCCATATTGGCGGGCTGACCGTACAAATGCACCGGAATGACCGCCTTGGTCTTCGGGGTAATGGCGGCCTTGAAGGCGTCGGGATCAATATTGTATGTTCCTTCTTCGATTTCCACAAAGACCGGCGTGGCGCCCGTATAGGATATGCATAACGCCGTGGCAATAAAGGTGTACGACGGCAGAATCACTTCATCACCGACAGTGATATCCAGCGCCGACAAGGCCAGGTACAAGGCGTCCGTCCCGGAATTAACCCCTACCCCGTACTTGGTGTCACAATATTTGGCAAAAGAGGCTTCAAAATTCTTGGCCTCCTCCCCCATAATGAAATTGCCGGCCTCGAAGACCTTCTTCAAACCGGCGTCAATCTCATCCTTGATCAACTTGTACTGCTCCGAAAAATCGATAAATTTTACGCTCATAAGATAGCTCGAACCTTCTCGAATACCGTATTGACCGATAATTCACGCAGACAGGACATGTGTTCGCAGTCCGTCATGCGGAACCGGCGGTAACAAGGGCGGCATATAATGTTAGAAAAGACCACTTCGTGATGTTGGCCGTTGGGCCAAGGCCCGTAGACCTGAGGATCGACTGGACCGAAAATGGAGACTGTTTTGGCCCCCGCGGCCACTGCCATGTGCAGCGGGCCGCCATCGTTGCAAATCACCCCCGCGGACAGGCTCAGCACGGAACATAATTGGCCTAAGGTTGTCTGACCGAAGGATTTATAGATGAGGGGGTGCTGTGGAAAACTTTTGGAACACAAATTTTGTTCAGCATTATCACCCATCAGTATAATCTGAGCGGGGTAATTTTCAACGATTTTGTGGATTAATTTGGCGTACTTTTCCACACCCCAGCGTTTCAGATCCGCTGACGCCCCCCAACTCGATCCTCCACCCGGAAACACCACCAAAAACGGCTTGGCCGGGTCACATCCCAGCCGTTTCAAGAAGTCGACGGCCCAATCGCGGCCCGCGGCCCCGATCGTGACCTCCAGCGGATCCGGCTCGGTTGTCAGTCCGCACCGTTCCAATAAATCGAGATAATACCGGGCCACATGCCGGCCTTCGTAGCCGCGGATCTCCATCCTTTCCGTCAGCCAGCGGGAACGATGCCGGTAATTGAATCCGATTCTGTGAGGCACCCCCAGAAAAAGGGACATCCAGCTGAACATGGCGTTCATGGAGAAGTCGAACAGGACCGAGTAACGCTGCGCCCGAAGCTCGCCGCGCAGATCACCGATTTTACGCAGAAATTCCTGCGGCGACCGCTTGCGGGCGGCGACGAACTCGTCGCGCTCGTAGACATAAACACGCTCGATCAGCTCATGCGCCTCCAACAAGGGCGCGACACGGCGGTTGGCCAGGTAATCGATGCGGGCTTGAGGAAAATGCCTGCGTAGATTGCGCAGCATGGGCGTGGTGAACAGGACATCCCCGATGCCGAAGATATTCACCACCAGAATCCTGTCAGGTTTAATTTGCGTTAAGTCCATCACGAACCGGTTACGCCGGCGTGCACCGCGGCGGGCCTAAAGATTTTGCTTGAGGAATTTTTTGACCACCTCGGCGACATAATCGAGCTGGTTGAGCTCGATGTCCTGGTGAATACCGATATGGGTCCCGTTGTCGGCACAATATTCGGCCTCGGGAAAGTCACCGAGCTTGTGCCCGAGAAATTGGTAACTCGGACATTGGGTGGGGATGGAATAAAATAGGTTGCGAGAGTCAACACCCTCTTGATCCAGAAACTCGACAAAGGACTCTTTGGTAAACGGCAATTTTTCCCGGAGGATGATTGAGAAGGCATGCGGGCCGATCTTTTCATGATCTTCTTCACGCAAGGTAATAAAATATTCATCGAACTCCTGAAACAAATCGATCAGATACAGTAGATTGCGGCGGCGTTTTCCCAGAATGTCTTCAAAAATAGCGATGTTCCCCAGTCCGACCGCCGCCTCGATCTCATTCATTTTGGCGGAAAATCCGATACGGCTGAATTCGAACTTGTTGACCATTCCGTGATTGCGCAATGACTGCATGGCCTCGGCCAGTTTGGGACTATTCGTGAGGATAATCCCCCCCTCGATCGTCGTGACAATGTGCGCCGCGTACAGGCTGAACGCCGCCATCGCACCAATGGTCCCGATTTTCTTTCCGTTCAGCTCCGCCCCGTGCGCTTCGGCGGCATCCTCGATGACGGTGAGATAATGGCGACGGGCGATATCCATAATACGGTCCATCGCCGCAGGCTTCCCCATAAGATGAACGGGCATGATCGCCCGAGTTTTGGGAGTAATCACGGCCTCGATCGCGTCCGGGTTCATGTTAAGGGTATTGCGGTCCACGTCGACAAATACCGGACGGAAACCGGCCTGGACGACCGCGTTAGCTGTCGCCACAAAGGTCAACGCCGGCACGATGACTTCATCGCCGCGCTGCGCTCCCTCATCATAAAGCGTAGCGCAGGCGATGGCGTCGGCGTCGGTCCCGCTGCTGACGGCCACCGCAAACTTCGCGCCGAACAGGGCGGCGAATTCCTCTTCGAATTCCTGAACGTATTTTCCCCGGGTGACCCACTTCGACTCCAGGGCCTTGTTGATCAACTTTACGGCCTCGTCCGTAATCGATACGGTCCCGAACGGCACACGATAATCTTTTTTCGTAGAAAGGGCGGCACTATTTTCCATTCTTGAAGTACTCCATGGCGAGTTGGTATCGTTCCGGCGTGCCGATGTCAAAAAAATCTCCGTCCGACGGATACCCGAACAGCCCTTCTTCGATCAGGGACGGGAACACGTCGTACTCCAACGAGAATTTGGCCTTCTCCGGCATTTTGTCGAATATCTCCTGATTAAAGCAGTAACGCCCCGCGTTGATGGCGGCCGCCCCCTTGTCCTGTTTTTCTTCAAACGCGAGTATCCGGCTGTCATCGGCGATGGTCAAGCTACCGTAATCGCGGCTGTCCTCCAGATGCGCCGCCACCAGCGAGGCTACGCCGCCCTTTTCCTGATGAAAGGTCACAAACTCCGCGTAATTGACCTCACAATAGCAATCGCCGTTCAATACCAGAAACGGATCACTGGAGATAATAGGCTGGGCGTTCTTGACGGCGCCGCCCGTACCCAGCGGTTCTTCTTCCCGCGAGAAGTCGACCACAAACGGACGCTGATTCCGGCGGTAATACTCTTCAATCCACTGCGCCTTGTAGCCCGTACAGAGGATAAACCTTTCCAGCCCCTGCGCCGCCATACGCTCCATGACGATATCCAGAAACGGACGCTCTTCGAATGTCACCATGACCTTGGGAGTATCCGGATCGACGCTACGCAACCGTTTCCCCAGACCGCCGCAGAGTATCACCACATCAATGTCTTCAAGCATGCGCCCCCTCCCCGTCCGGCTGGTAAAAGATAATCTGACTACCCAGCGTCTCGAATTCGAACGGCACCAGCAATAAGTCCTTGAGCTTCTCCCTGACGGCTGGCTGTTGTTCCGGCGGGACAAAGAGCAGCACGAACCCACCGCCGCCGGCCCCCAATAATTTACCGCCGATCGCGCCCGCCGACTTGGCTGCCGTGTATATCTCGTCAATCAAGGGTGTAGAGATCTTGTCGGACAGGGTGCGCTTGATCATCCAGGCCTCATCGAGCAGTTTCCCAAATTCCTCGAGGCGGTCTCCGCGCAAGTACTCCAGTCCCTGATTCGCCATTTCGTACATCGTTTTAAGTTCCTGCCCCTTCTTCGGAATATTCTTGATCTGATGTTCGGCGATCACCGATGCCGTGCGTGAGAATCCGGTAAAGTAAAGCATGAGACTCGCATTCAAACGCTGCAAACGCTCCACGGGCATAATGACCTTGTTCACCTGCAGATGCTGACTGCCACCGAAATCGATGAAGTTGAAGCCGCCGTGGGCGGCCAGGGCCTGGTCTTGGCATCCGACATTTTCCTGGCACATCTGCTGCTCGACATAGATTGCCTCTTCGGCGAGCTTGTTCTTACTGGGCATCCGTCCGATTAAGGCATACAAACTGTTGAGCAGACCGACGGTAAACGACGAACTGGAGCCCAGCCCGGTCCGGGCCGGCAGGTCTCCGTCATGATGGATTTCCAGACCGTCCTGGATATTGAGATAGCGCAGAACCTCGCGCACCGCCGGGTGATCGATCTCATCGATATTGTGCACATGCTCCATTCTGGAGTAGATGATGCGAGTTTTATGCTCAAAGAACTGCGGCAGGTAGCGGCAGGTGATATAGCAATATTTATTGATCGTCGTAGCCAGGACGGCCCCGCGGTTTTCTTCAAACCACGCCGGATAGTCGGTGCCGCCGCCGAAAAATGAAACGCGAAAAGGTGTCCGGCTGATAATCATGACGGTATACTTCCTTCCAGCAGCCGGCGCTTCAACTTGATCGTGGTCGAACGGACGGTTTCGTCGTGGGCGGCCTGTCCGAATTTGGACTTAACCAATTCCAGGAACGCGGGATGGGTATGATAGGTCATCCAGGCCTCATCACGGAAGGCCAGGACCTCGGCCGCGGACAAATACTTCGTCGGCAGCGGCAACTGTTCATAGGAATGCTGGGAATATCCGGCATACTCCTGCGGCAAAGACCATCCTTTTTCCTGTGCCATTCCGTACAGAGGACTGCCCGGATAGGCCATCGCCGAATAGAAATTGGCCTCTTCGGTGTTCAGCTCGAGCGCCAAATCCAGAGTCGTCTGCATACTCTGATGATCATCTTCGGGGAGTCCGAAAATATAGTTGGCGATCACATTGATCCCGTGATCGCGGATCTTCCGCACGATATCACGGATATCGACATCCTCAAAGCGGCCCTTGGTCACATCTTTGCGGACGCGCGTATTGCCGCTTTCGATCCCCAAAGCAAGCCAGTTCACACCCGCTTTCTTTAAAGTCTCCAAGAACCGCTCTTTCACCGTATCAATCCGGGAATAGCACCAGATATTAAAATCATACTCGCGTTCAATGATCATTTCGCAGAGCTTCATGAAATGATTGGCATTCAGGACAAACAACTCGTCGGCGATCTTGATGTTGCGAATACCGCGCCGGGCAAACTCGTCGAATTCCTGAATGATAAACTCCGGGTCCCAAAAACGGAACACCGCGCTGCCGTCGGCATAGCGGTTGTCCTGCCGGTTGATAATGTTGATCATACAAAACGAACACTTCATCGGGCAGCCCAGACTGGTATAAAGCGCGGCGAACGGCTGGCGCACAGCGTTATTGGAGTAGGAATGCCAAAGGCTGGTCCGGTAGCGGTCCATCGGCAACATATCCCACGGGATCCCCGGCAAGTCCGCCGCCAGATCCGCCTTGGCTACGATCGGAGACGGCGGATTCAGGACGATGCCGCCGTCGCGGCGATAACCCAACCCGGCGACCTTGTCCAGCCGGTTTTCCAAATCGGTTTGCATCAGAGTGGAAATCGTGTACACGCCCTCATTTTGGCACACGAAGTCAATGCAATCATGCCGGCGCAAAACCTCTTCCGGCAGTGCCGCCACATGACCGCCGACGAAGAGGATCTTAATCTCGGGGGCGGCGGCCCGGATATGCTCGGCGAGCGACACGGCACCGGCCATATTTTGCGAACTCGCCGAAGGCTGCTGGCCGTAAACAACCAAACAGGCCACCCTGGGCGCGTACTCGGCCACACGCGCGGCCGCTTGGGCGTCGGTAAGGTGCAGGGCCTCGCAGTCGAGGATATCCGCCCTGATATCACGCGTCAGACAATGCCGGGTCAGCATGCCGGCCCAGATCGGCGGCTCGATGGCAGAAAAATCCTTACTGAGATCCTGGTAGATTTTCTTGGACGCGTTGGGATGAATGAAGAGAATGTCGGTCGGGCTCATATGGGGAACTATACGTTGCTCAGCTGGGTGGTGACCTCACGGACCTTGGGCAAAATCGTATATCCTTTGATCAGTTCCGCGATACCCGCGGCCAGGGTCACATCCGGCCGGAATCCGGTCGCCTCGATTTTATCATTGCTGACGATGTAATCGCGCTGGTCTGGATCCTTAGCGTCGCTTGATTCAGAGAAGGTAAAGGTTGGGACCTGCTTCTGAATTTCTTCGCAAAGTCCCTTTTTACTTAAGTTTGCGTCACTTAGGCCTACATTATAGGGTTCATCCTTCATTTTGTCAAAGTTGTCCAACGCGTGTTGGAAGGCCTTGGCAATGTCACGGACATGAATAAAATTGCGCATAAAATGCGCCTCAAACAATTCGATGTGTCCATCAAAGACGGCTTTGTAGGTAAAATCATTGACCAGCAAATCCAGCCGCATCCGTGGTGAAATGCCGAAAGCCGTCGCCAAACGCAGGGTGATGCCGTCGCCGGTCTCCAGGACCATACGTTCGGCCCGCACCTTAAGGCGGCCGTATAATGAGATCGGATTCAAAGGTGTTTCTTCGGTGCAATGCTTCCCTTTTTCTCCCACCCCGTACCCGCTGTTGGTGGTCGGATACACGATGCGCTGACCCGGCCGGTGCAGGCGGATAATGTCGGCGAGGGCGTCGATAATGATTTCCTCGGCATCCTGGGGACGCTGATCGCAGATCGGCGCGCCGGTCAGGCAGGCCAATGGAAAAATCGCGTCGGCTTCGGGCACCAGCCGTTCCAACAGCGACGCGTCGCGCGTATCTCCCTTGACGATGCGCAAACTCGTGTAATGGCAGCTGTCGAGCAACGCCGTCTGATGATACATGAAATTATCGAGGACCGTGACCTCGTGCCCCGCCTGCAACAGCCGCGGCACCATCACCGCGCCTATGTAACCGGCACCGCCGGTGACCAATATCTTCATACCTTCTCCCCTTGCTGAAACCAATTCACTGTGCGCAGGATCCCCTCTTCCAGCGATGTCGCCGGCTGCCACCCTAACGAGCGTATCGGCTGACTGTCAAGCACCTTGCGCGCCGCGCCGTCCGACCGGGCGACATCAAAGTTAATCTGACCGCGAAAATCTGTGGCTGCGGCAATCATCCGGGCCAGATCCGCGATCGAGACCTCTTCACCCGAACCGACGTTAACAATATCTTCACCCTCATAGCCCTCAAGCAGTAACTGGCAGCCGGAACACAGGTCGTCCCGGTACAGAAACTCCCGCAACGGATTACCGGACCCCCACACTTCGACGGCGCCCGCCCCGTCCCGCACCGCCTCCTGAAACTTGTGGATCAGCGCACCGATCACATGCGCATTTTGCAGGTCACCGTCCGATCCCGGGCCATAGACCGTCGCCGGTATCGCCACCACCGTGGACAAACCGTACTGCCGGCGATAACCGCGCGCCATGGCGACGCCGGCGAGCTTCGCTATCGCGTAAGGTTCGCTGCTCAGTTCCAGCGGACCGGTCAGAATCTGATCCGGCTGATAAGGCTGTGGCGCCTCCCGTGGATAAATGCAGGAGCTGGCCCAATACAGGACTTTCTTGGCCTGAAACTTGTAAGCCGCGTGAAACACATTCGCGGCGCTTTGCACATTGTGATAACTGAAATCGGCCGGGTGATCGAGGTTCGCCTGAATCCCGCCGGAGCGGGTCGACCCGAGCACCACATAATCCGGCCGGTGCTTCTGGAAAAAATCGTGAACGGCGGGCTGAACAGCACAATCCAGGGCAAGTTCGGAAACGCTGTAAACCTCGGCCGCGCCTTCTTCCCGGAAGTGCGCGGTGACCGCGCATTCAAGAATGTCACCGTGCCCGACCACCAGAATCTTGGCGCCCTTGACTGTCATTTGCTGTTGTAGTAGTTCCCGTGCTCGATAATCAGGGTAGGCTTTTGGTCTTCCCGCTGCAGCGCGTCCCGGTACGCGGGAAAGACATCCTCGGGTTCTTCCAACTCAACCACATCGATGGTAGTAAACATTTGACGGAAGGCCTCGGCGTAGTTACCGATATGCTGATGCCCCGGATGAACAGGCTGATAAGGGCCGCTGGCGACCCGGATGATCATTTTGGGAAGCAGTTGCCCCTCACTGATCGCCGGTATTTTGTCCAGCATATTAACCATGTCCGACGTGGCCAGCAAAAGAAAATTTTGCCGCGGATAGACGCTGATGGGAATATAACCGGCCAGCGCCATGCCGATGGAAAACTGCATTTGAAAGCTTTCGTTGATCGGCATCTCCAGCGTCTTGTCCGGAGGCACATCGCGCAGGGTTTGATACATAAACGTGCCCGGCCCGGCCACTGTTTGCCCGACAAACATGGTGTCGGGTTGTTCGGCCAGCCACTCCATCGTTCTTTTTAATTCATCAAAATAAGTCATATCCGGCGCTCAGAATTTGATAAGTTTACCGATTCCCGAATGCGGAAATCCGTTAGCGTAGCGAAAATAAATGATCTTTTCGGCGTATTTGGTGCCCTGGAACCAGGGGTCGGGACAACCCCAGACCTCACGAGTATCGGTCATGACACTTACCCCGTTATCTCCGACGATAAACGTGACCGGCAGGTCATAGTTATAGGCATACTTCACCGACTCGTGGAAAATCCCGGTTTCGGAAGACATATCACCGCAAAACAAAAAGACCCGGCCCGGTTTGCCCAGATTTTTCAGACTCCATGCCGTGCCCACCGCGGTCCCCATCAGACTTCCCACGATCCCGGAACAGAGAATCTTGTACTCCGGGAAGCACAGCGCGATGCTGTTGCCCCGCATGATGGAGTCCTTTAACTCCTGCCGGGGGACTCCCTTCAACAGGGCCAGCTCATGGGAATCCCAGAAGCCGAACACATAGTCATCGCTCCCGATATTATGTTCTTCGAAGATGCGGATCAACTCATCTTCTCGGCCCGCACGCAAATGGACCGGCGCCCGCAATTGGCCTGATTTGAAGATGTCCGCGATCTCTTTCTCAAAACTGATGAGATCTTCTTTGGTGACCGTTGGCATTAGAAAATGGTGTAGATGAAGGGAGTCACCGACGAGGATTGAGCGAAAATGATCAGCAAACTGAGAATCACCATAATGATGATAATCGGCGCCAGCCAGTAACGCTTGCGAACCTTAAGAAACTCCCAGAATTCATGTAAGATCGTTATTTTGGGCATGATTAAAACTGTTTGGTGTATTGTTCCGGTTTAAACTCTTTCTTTGGACGGCGGATCCAGTAGGACGGCGCCTCGCGATCGATAGCCCGGTCCAACTGATCCTTTCCGCTCACCCGAAAGTATAATGCCACCGGCGTGAATACGCCGTAGTACATGATTCCCAGCACAATGGTCGTCAACACCAGGTTGATTTTGTGGGCGACCCACATCCAGCCGTCGTAAACGGGCCGCAATTGTTCCACATCGACCACCGAGTATAACATAAAGATGATCGCCCCGGCCATCAGGAAAAAGGATATAAAATGGATCGATCCTCCCTGCCACAAATAGCTCAGGATACCGGCTTGTACCGCCAGGATCCAGGAATTGCAGATCGGCTTGAGGCCCTTGATCCTGGTCAACAGCCACAGAATCGCCACGAATACGACCAAAAAGCCGCATACACGCCAACCTTTCGCGATATGCGTCCACTGGTGATGCGACAGAAAACGGAAGATCAGGATGTACGGGATGATCAGCCCGAGGCCGTAACCGAATACGTAAAGATTTTGCTTTTCCTTATCCATTAATCGAGGATCCGTGAGATGTTCTCTTTGCGGAATTCTTCCGACTCGGGTTGAAGATTCTTGTCGAGAATGCAATTCTCCAGGACCAGATAGTCCATGTCCGTGCACATAAAGCATCGATAGGCGTCTTCCGGCGTACACACGATCGGCTCACCGCGGATGTTAAAGGACGTATTGATAATAACGGGGCATCCCGACAATTTATCGAATTCCTGGAGGATATTATAGTACAAAGCATTGGTTTGGGGTTGAACAGTTTGTACGCGGGCCGAGTAATCCACGTGCGTGACCGCCGGAATAACCGAACGGCAAACCTTGAGCTTCTCCAGCCCCGTAGCCGTCACTTCTTTTGATTCCGGAAGAATCTTGTCCGAATGAACGCCAGCGACCAGCAGCATATACGGGCTGTCGGCGTCCATGTCGAAATATTCGGACACCTTCTCTCGCAGGACGCTCGGCGCGAACGGACGGAATGATTCGCGAAACTTAATCTTCAGATTGATGATCGACTGCATCTTCTCGGACCGCGCGTCGCCGATGATACTGCGCGCGCCGAGGGCCCGCGGGCCGAACTCCATACGCCCGTTAAACAGCCCGATGACATTCTGATCATTGATCAGGGCCGCAATCCGCCGGGGCAGCTCCTCCGGCTTGATTACCGAATAGGGATAACTGTGTAGCTTGAGAAACTCCTCGACCTCCGGCGCGGCGTACTGCGGCCCCAGATAGGTTCCCGCCTGCAGGTCATCCGCTTCATTGACCTCGCGCGGATTGTTCAAATACTGGTACCAAATAAATGCGGCGACTCCCAGGGCACCCCCCGCGTCCCCGGCCGCCGGCTGGATCCAAATATTCTCAAAAGGCCCCTCTTTGAGGATCTTCCCGTTGCCGACGCAATTCAGCGCCACGCCGCCGGCGAGGCACAGATTCTTCAACCCTGTTTCCTGATGAACATGCCGGGCCATCAGCATCATGACCTCCTCAGTCACCTCCTGAACGGACCGGGCCAAATCCATGTCGCGCTGAGACAGAGCCGTTTCCGGCACGCGCGGCGGCCCGCCGAACAGGCGGTCAAACTTCTTGTTCGTCATGGTCAAACCGACACAGTAGTTGAAATATTCCATATTCAACCGGAAGGACCCGTCCGCTTTAATGTTTATCAAGTGTTCCTTGATCAGGTCCACGTATTTGGGCTCTCCGTAGGGGGCCAGACCCATCACCTTATACTCACCGGAGTTGACCCTGAATCCCAAATAATAAGTGAAAGCGGAATACAACAATCCCAGCGAATGCGGAAAATTGATGTCGGCGAGGAGCTCGATCCGGTTGTCCCGGCCCACACCGTAGCTGGAGGTTGTCCACTCTCCCACCCCGTCCATAGTCAGAACGGCGGCTTCTTTGAACGGCGACGGGAAAAACGCGGATGCGGCGTGCGACTCATGGTGCTCGGCGAAAATCACCTGGCCTTCATAGCCCAATTCGTTCATAAGATAGTCTTTAAGGAAAATCTTCTGCTTCAGCCAGACCGGCATCGCCTGTAAAAAGGAACGGATGCCCGCAGGCGCGTAGGTGAGATAGGTCAACAGCAGCCGTTCAAATTTCAAGAACGGTTTATCGTAAAATCCCAGATAATTGATGTCACCGATCGTGACGCCGCCTTCCCGCAGACAATATTCAACAGCATGAGTCGGAAAGGATTCGTCGTGCTTCTTGCGAGTGAAGCGCTCTTCTTGGGCGGCCGCGACGATGCGCCCGTCACGGATCAGGCAAGCGGCACTGTCGTGGTAAAACGCGGAAATGCCTAAAATATTAACAGGTGAGGACATGCGTCGTTATTTTCCGATCCCCTGCCCCTGAAACCACGCGAGGGTTTCCCGGAGGCCTTGCTCGAGTTTGACCTTGGGCTGCCATTTCAGGACACGCTTGGCCAATGAAATGTTCGGCTGACGCGTTTTGGGATCGTCGACCGGCAACGGTTTATACACAATTTTGCTGCGGGTGTCGGTCATCTTGATCACCAGCTTGGCGAACTGCAGAATCGTAAACTCATCGGGATTGCCCAGATTAACCGGCCCTGAATGTTTGGAACGGATCATCCGGTAAATGCCTTCGACGAGATCCGAATAATAGCAAAAGGAACGGGTTTGCTTACCGTTACCGTACACCGTCAGGTTCTTGTCATTCAATGCCTGATCGATAAAATTCGGTACGACCCGGCCGTCTTTAATCCGCATCCGAGGGCCATAGGTGTTGAAAATCCGGATAATCTTCGAGTCCACCTTGTGATACCGGCGATAGGCCATGGTCATGGCCTCCGCAAAACGCTTGGCCTCGTCATAGACGCCGCGTGGTCCGATGGGATTGACGTGACCCCAGTAGTCTTCTTTCTGCGGATGGATCTGCGGATCACCGTAGACTTCCGAAGTCGACGCGAGCAGATAGCGGGCTTTTTTCAATTTAGCCAGTCCCAGCGTGTTGTGCGTTCCCAACGCGCCGACTTTCAAGGTCTGGATCGGATACTCCAGATAGTCGACCGGAGATGCCGGGGAGGCGAAGTGCAGGACATAATCGACGGTGCCGGGGATGCTGATCTTTTTGGAGACATCATGCCTCTTAAAACTGAAGTCCTTGTTCTTACGCAGATGCTTGATGTTGTTCAGATTGCCGGTGATCAGGTTGTCCACGCAAATGACGCGGCAGCCTTCCGCCAGAAAGCGGTCGGACAAGTGACTGCCCAAAAACCCGGCCCCACCGGTAATTACCGCCACCTTTTTTCGTGTCGCCATGAAAAACTCCTTGTCGGCTTAAAATCGGATGATATTTTTTCTTTGTTTCCGACCGTACATATGTTTCACGTCGAAAATCAACTTGGCATTGTTCAACACAAAATTCCAGTTGACCGCCGAGTGATCGGTCGCCGTGATGACCACATCGTAACGGCCGATAACCTTCCGGCTGAGTTCGACACTGACCAGGTCGATCTTGCCGATCTTCAAATATGGGATAATCGGATCATGATAATCCACCGCGCACCCGTCGTTCTGCATCATCTCGATCAACGTCAACGGCGGGGACTTGCGCAAATCCCGGACATCTTTTTTATAGGTGACGCCGATCATCAACACTTTCATTCTCCGCGTCGTCTTCTTTCGTTTTTTCATTTCGTCTTTGAGGTGTTGGTACGCGTAGGCCGGCATATGGTGATTGGTGTCGGCCGACAGCTTGATATACTTGGAACTGAAGCCGTGGTGCTTGGCCTTCCAATAGAGATACAACGGGTCATCCGGGATGCAATGTCCGCCGACGCCCAATCCGGGATAGAACGGCATAAAACCGAAGGGTTTGGTCTTGGCCGCCTCGATGACTTCCCAAACGTCGATATCCATCTTGTGGCACATCATCGCCACCTCATTGATCCAGCCGATATTGATGATCCGAAACGAATTTTCCAACAGCTTGGTCATTTCCGCGGACTTGGCCGTCGACACCACATGGATCTCACGGATGATCTTGCGATACAGCAGCGCCGTATACTCTCCGCTCTTGGGCTCGACCCCGCCGACCACTTTCGGAATACGCGTTACATCATAATGCTTGTTTCCGGGATCAATCCTTTCCGGCGAAAAAGAAAGGTAAAAATCACGCCCGACCTTCCGTCCGCCTTTTTGCAATTCCGGAAGAATCAGTTCTTCCGTCGTCCCCGGATAGGTGGTGCTTTCCAGTATAATCAGGGCATGTTTTTTGACATATTTGGCGATCGTGCGCACGGCGCTGAGGATATAGCTAATGTCGGGAGTGTAGCGGCGGCGCAACGGGGTGGGAACACAGATGATGAGGACATCCATTTCGCGGATCAGCTCAAAGTCGGTATGGGCGGAAAGTCGCTTGGCGCGCACGACGGCAGCCAACTGGGCGGTGGGGATGTCGGATATATAGCTACGCCGGGCATTGACCTGCCGGACCCGATCCTCGTCCATATCGAGACCGGCCACCCGGTAGCCGGCCTTGGCAAAATTAACCGCCAGCGGCAGGCCCACGTATCCAAGCCCGATTACCGCAACCCGCGCGGTCTTGCGGGATATTTTGTTCTTAAGTGCCGTCGACATTGGCCTCCTTTACGAATTTACACGGCCGGTCGGCCAATCCCGTAGTATTCGAACCCGATTTTGTCCAGCTTCTTGTCATGATACAAATTGCGTCCGTCAAAGATGACGGGATGATTCATCAGATCACGGATCTTCTCAAAGTTCAGATCATGAAATTCTTCCCACTCGGTCACCAACAGCAGACAGTCGCAGCCCTTGGCCAAGGCGTACGGATCCTTGGAGAAAGTGACTCCCTCAACCATCTTGCGGGTATTTTCCACCGCCTCCGGATCATAAGCTTTTATCTGCGCCCCTTCTTTCTGCAGCGCGCGTATCAGGTCGATGGACGGTGCATTGCGCATGTCGTCGGTATTCGGCTTGAAGGCCAATCCGAGCAGACCGATGGTTTTGTTTTTAACGATCCACATCTTATCCTCAATGAGCTTCAGGAAGGCGTCTTTCTGTTGTTCATTGATTTCCCGAACCTGCTCGAGCAGATGGAATTTGTAGCCGCTCTTTTCGCTCAGGCGGATGAAGGCATCCACGTCCTTGGGAAAACAACTCCCCCCGTAGCCGATCCCCGCATTCAGAAACTGGCGTCCGATGCGACGGTCGTAACCCATCCCTTCGGCGACTTTCAGCACATCCGCTTCGAGAATCGTACAAATTTGCGAAATGGCATTAATAAAGGATATTTTCGTGGCCAGAAAAGAATTGGAGGCGTGCTTGATCAGCTCCGCGGAATTGATGTTGGTCACCACCATTTTGGGCTTCAGCGGCTTGTAGATCTCACGTAGCAGCTTCTCGGCGCGCTTGCTTTCCACCCCGATCACCACCCGGTCCGGGTTCATGAAGTCTTCCACCGCCGAACCCTCGCGCAGAAACTCCGGATTGGAGGCCACATCGAAGTCCAGCAGCAATTTGTTACCTTGACGGTACTTCTTGGGAATGTATTTGCGGATGGTCTGCGCGACTTTCTTGCCCGTTTCGGCCGGGACCGTCGATTTCTCGATGACCAGTTTGTAGTCCGTCATGCTCTCGGCGATCTCGCGCGCCACGTTCTCGACATAGGTCAAATCGGCGTCGCCGTTCTTCTTGGATGGCGTTCCCACCGCGATAAAGATGGCCGTTGCTTTTTGCGCGCCGTCTTTAATGGAATAGCTGAATTTAAGGCGCTTGTTGTTTATATTTTTAACCAACAGCTTGTCCAGGCCGGGTTCATAAATGGGTACCAGCCCTTTCTTCAGCTTGTTGATCTTGGTCTTATCGACATCGATACAGGTTACGTCATGGCCGATTTCCGCCAGGCACACGCCGGTGACCAATCCCACATAACCCGATCCTACAATTGCGATTTCCACGATTTTTCTCCTTTCCGTTGACGCCTATTCACCGCCACACCTGTCCTAGTTATCTCCCGCGTCAGAGCCGCTTCGTTTGCGTTCGAATGTGGTTCCGAAATCAAATCCCAGCTCGGGAAAGGCTTTCAGACGGAACAACATGAGGACCTGGGTCCCATCTCCGTCGGATTCATTGACCTGAAGATCCATTTCCCAGGAGTGCAGATCCCGGGTCAGGATATACTCCTGCGCCTCGAGATCACCGTTATCGACATCCACCCGGCTGATCCCGCGGAACGCCCACTTTTGGTTAAACAGGTACTTAAGTTGCGTCGTTATTTGGTCGTCCGTGTCCCGGGTATACCGGTGGCCCAAGCCCAGCGACCATTTGGAGCCGCCGCTGAAGAACAAATCGGTGTTGGCGGTCTCAAGATAATCTTCTCTTGTATCATATTTCGAGTCAAAATACAAGGTCATCCACTTAGTCGGACGGAAGTCGATATCGGCGGTGACGATATCAAATCCGCTGTCGCGAAAATCCTGGCGCAGCCGGTAATCCACCCCGAACACCGCCCTCAGGAGCTCCACGGTCTTGTCGCCCCGCTTGGTCTGCAGCTTATTTTCCAACCCGAGATGGATGGTGTGTTGCCGGCGGATATTGTCAACCCCGTCGAATTGGTTAAGCTCACCCGGGGTCACGGAAGGATCGGTGGTGTAGGTATAGCTGACGGTCGGTGTCACGATATGCCGCAACCGGGTAATATCCAAGCCCAAGGCATCCGTTTCCAGATCGTAGATCTTATAAAATTTGGTGCTCAGACTGGCCCCGGCTCGGTACACCTCGCGCATCTCGTTGTCTTTGTCGGGGTCGAGCGTCCGGGTGTAAAAAGTATTCCGTCCGCCGATGAACGGCCGCACTTCCACCACGCCGACTTTGGCCGGATACGAAATCTCGTAATCGGTGTCATAACGGTTGGTGCTTTCCTGGAATGTGCGGGGCGACGCGCTTTTTTCCGTCAAATACGAAAATGTGGTGATATTGCGAAAATAAAAACCTGTGTCTCCGATCTCGGTATTGTTCAGGTCGTAACGCAACTCCGGCAACCGCTCGACATCACTGACGAACCGATTCACGCGCACATCGGAACGCAGACTGAGCGTTCCTTTCGGAAGCGTATGGGTCAGCAAGAAAAAGGTGTCGGGAAAAGAATCCTCTTCAAACTCACGTTCAAAATAGTCTTTCAGAAAATTCCGGTCGCTCAGCTTGTAATACTGCGCGATGGCTGTGGTACGCTCGTCAAGAATCCATTTGTGGCGCCATTCGACTTTGTACCTTTCGGTTTCGGGTGTCGGCGTGCGGCGATCATCCCAAATACGGTCCGCGTCGATCTTGCGTTCATTGGTGTAATAGGCCTTCAGCAGCCCCGCGCCGTAACCGGGCGTCTTGTAGTCAATATCGAAGCCGGAGGCGACGTCTAGCAACTCGCGGTAGTCGAGCCGCAGAACCCCTTTGACGTATTTGCTGGTATAGAAGCGGTACTGCGTCAGTAAAAACATTCCCCAATCGCTGTCGTAGCCCGGGGTGAGAATCAGTTTAGGTTTGGTATCGTCCAGCCGGTGCCAGTAACGCGGGAGAAACATCAACGGGATTTCGCCGATCTTGAGGCGGTTGCCATGGGCGACGAGTTTGTCACCCGGATAGATGTCGATTTTCTTGGATTGGATACGCCACTCCGGCTTGTCGTAGTCGCTGGTCGTGACATAACCGTTGGTCATCACAAGCTTGTCTTCACTGACCATCTCAACCTGCTCGCCGCCGCCGTAATAGGGATCGGCCAGGAGGCGGGCCGATTTGAAATCGCCGGTCATCGTGGCGTAATTGAATGTCAAGTCGTCACCCCACACCTCACCCTGCTCGGTGAGCAGACGAACGTTTCCGGTGGCGACGGCGGTTTGCGTATTCTGATCGTACTCGGCCCGGTCACACTTTAGCGTTGTCCCCCGGTACTTGATCACCACATCGCCCTCGACAATGACGCGGTTCTTTTCCCGATCATACTCCACGGCATCCCCGTTGAGCTCGACCTGTCCGCCGTTCCGGTTCTGAGTGACCTGCGCACCTGCCGGTAGGCACGCGGTCAAGAGCCAGATCAGAGTCAACCCCGTCCGGAATACAGTGCTCAGGATATTATTGTCAACCTTTGCCAATGAGGAATTCCTCTACCAAAATCCGGGCGCCGATGATTCCGGCGTCATTGTGCAGTTTGCACCGTGTGACCTTGACCATACCCGCCTGAACCCGCATGGCTTTGGCCTTAAGCGTGGCTTTCATAGCCGGCGCGAAGAAGCGGTAATTGTTGGAGACGCCGCCGCCGACGATGACCAGCCGCAGGTTCAACAGGTTGATCACACCCGCCAGGGTCGTTCCCAGGTACGTTCCCACCTCCTCCCAAAATTCGATGGCCCGGGCATTTCCTTCTTGGGCCAGCCGGAACACGTCGGGAGGTTGCATATTTCTGATCTTAAAAATCTTTCCGGCCCTTTCGGCGAGCACGCCGTTGCCGACATGCCCCTCCAGCGTGGACTCCCCAAGGGGCATATGACCGACCTCACCGGCGACAAAACCTTCTCCCCGGTACATAGCATTATTGAGAATCAGACCGCCGCCGACACCGGTCCCCAAGGTAATGCAGATAAAATTTTGATATCCCACACCGGCCCCGAATTTCCATTCCGCCAGGGTAATCATGTTCACATCATTCTCGATAAATACCGGAAGGCCGAGATCGTTTTCCATGATCTCCTGCAGGCGGACATTGCGCCATCCGGGAATGTTCGGCAGGTAGCGCACGATCCCCCCCACCGGATCGATCAATCCGGGCAGACCGATCCCGACGCCGCAAAAGTCCTGCTTAGCCAGACCTTCGGAAGCGATCAATTCGTCCGCCGTCCGAACCATGGCCTTGATCAGTTGAAGCTTACTACGTGAATAATTTTTGGTGGCTATGTTGGCACGCGCGACAATTTTACCGCCGGGAGCGACGATGCCCAATTTGACATTCGTCCCCCCCACGTCGATGCCCAAAATATGACGATCCATCGTGGATATATATACCTGTACTAATAAAATTATTAAAAGTGGTCAACTCTAGAAATAGGCAATACTCGGGAATGAGAGGCCTGCTGAGATGGTCTCATTCTACATGATGCCCTGCGGGGATTCAACCTTTGAATGGTGTTTTTGGGCCGGGCGGCCCCTCGGCTAAGGGAGCAAAGTCTAACGGCAGTAAGCAGTTCGGACTAGTCTCCGAAGGCGCAAACGCGGTTGCGCCCCTGTTTCTTCGCTTTGTAAAGCGTCCAGTCGGCCTTATCGATCAATTCGGAACTTTTGCGGGCATCCGCGGGATAAGTGGCGATACCGACACTAACGGTGATATGCACAGTGGCATCGTAGGCGGTGATCGTCCGCTCCTCCGCCGCGGACCGGATACGCTCGGCCGCGTAGCGGGCGCCGCTTAAGTCTGTGTCGGGTAATACAATACAGAATTCTTCCCCTCCGTAGCGGCCGGCAATATCAATTTCCCGGGTGCTGCTGCGGATAATATCGCCGACTTCCCGCAGGATCTGATCGCCCACCAGATGCCCGTA
The DNA here is from genome assembly GCA_020429915.1 of Candidatus Omnitrophota bacterium. Taxonomy (GTDB): domain Bacteria; phylum Omnitrophota; class Gorgyraeia; order Zapsychrales; family Zapsychraceae; genus JAGOSC01. The sequence goes on from JAGQKV010000012.1 coordinate 20,234, forward strand.
CCGGTCATTACAATTCTTGAAATGATCGATGTCGATCATCAGGACCGCCATGTCCATCCGCCGGGACTTGGCGCGCGTCAATTCTTCGTCCAGTCGCTCCAGGGCGTAACGCCGGGTATGCAGTCCGGTAAGACTGTCCGTGATCGCCGTCTGCTCGATCTCCTGATACAATTTGACCCGCCGCAGGGCCAGGGCGAATTGATGACACAGGATAACGGCCTTGTCCTTGTCTTCAGTTTCGAGCCGGTCGATCATAATGTGCCCCATCTCGGTTTCCTTGTTTCGGAGCCGGAAAAAGAAACGGCCGTTCTTTCCCATAAAATTTGTAACTTCGGGACAGGGGGCATCGGACAGCTCACACTTCACGTAGTGCACGTTTTGATGCAGCTTGTCTTTGAAAATCTCAAAGGCGTCCTGTTGACTGCGGGTCCGCGTGACTTCCCGCGTCATGTCGTAAAGAGTGAACACCTTGCTTGCCTCATTTTGAATATCAATTTTGTGTTCCGCCAGTTGATTTTGCTGGTCGACCAGTTTGGCATAGATCTTTTGAAGATCCTCTATCTGACGCATGTTGTCCTGTTGCATCCGGATAATCAACTTACGGATGTAGGCCAGGACGATTGCCACATATATGAATGTCAGAATGCTCAGAGTTTCAAACATACTATCCTTCTCCCGCCAAACACACCCGGTCACGGCCGGTTTCTTTTGCCCGGTAGAGAGCCTGGTCGGCCACCCTGATCAACTCGTCGACAACCTTTGCGTCCTCTGGCAGGCCGGCCACGCCGACCGAGACGGTAATGTTCGTTTTCTCCCGCCGGAGAATAACCATCTTCATCGCTATCTGACGGCGCATCTCCTCCGCCAATTCGGCCGCCGCTTTCTTGTCACAGTCGGGCAGCATCACCGCGAATTCCTCACCGCCGTACCGGCAGAGGAGTACGCCGGGCTGATCAAAGAAATCCTGCATAAACTCCCCCACCGTTTTCAAAACGATATCTCCGGCCATGTGGCCGAACTTGTCATTGTATACCTTAAACTTGTCGATATCGATCATCAAAAATGCCAGGCGGCCGTCGTTGCGCAGCTGCCGGGCCACCTCAGACGGCATGCGCTCCTTCAAATAGCGGCGCAGGTACAGCCCGGTCAATCCGTCGCGGATCGCCAGTTGCTGGACATGCTGATACAGTTGCGCGTTCTCGATCGCCATCGCGCCGACGTCTCCGACGGTACGCAAGAATCGCAGATCTTGTGTATTGAATTTATGGTCCTGCGGACTGTCGATGCGCAGGATGCCCAAAGCACGCTGATCGACGGTCATCGGCACGCTAATCAGTGAACCGATTGTCCGCTCATCCTGAATCTTCACTTTGTCGATATCGAAGCGGTAGTCACTTTTCAGATCCTCAATCAGCAGCGGCTGCATGGTCTTGACCAAATAGTGATCAAACTCATCTCCTTTCTTGGTTTTCAAATTCACACGCATCTGCCCCTTGTGGGACGACGAGATTCCCAAGTCGCCGGTCTTGGAGTGGAATAAATACAGGATCACCGTCGCGTCTTTGTCCCCCAGCAACCGTCGGATCTCGCGTGAGAGCGTCTTGGTGGTTTCATCGAGGGTCAGGCACTGACTGAGCTTCTCGGTGACGACTTTAAGCTGCGAGAAGTCGGTGATCTTGTCCTGGATGGAGCGGATGGTTTGGTCTTCCTTCTGGATGGAAAAGTCGACAAGATTCATGCGCTCGCGAATATCCTGGAGCTGCAGCTCGGCGGCGGCGCGCATACGCGTCAGACGCAAGTGGGCCGGGAGCAAAACCACCAATATGGCGGAAAGGGCAAATCCGATCAGGATAAAAACACGCAGGTCGGCGGTGACGGCCAGAATGAACAGACCGATAAGCGGCGTGAGGAGAATGATGATTAACGGGAGGGGATTCTTAAGATATTCTTTGTTCTGTTTTGGGGTCAAAGAAGTGCACCTTGCTCATATCAAAAACGAGGTCCATGTCACGATTCACCTCGGGCCTGTTGTGAGCCCCGACCCGAGCGATGAATGTTTGTTTTCCCGTGTTCAGATATAAATACACTTCAGAGCCGAGAGGCTCTACCACTTCACAGGCGGCACGAATGGTGTTGTCGGGCGAAGACTCGGATACGAACAGTTTATCATAAATGTCTTCGGGACGTATGGCAAAAATAACTTCCTTGCCCTCGTACGGTTTAATGGCCTTATACATCTCTTCGACCAACTTGACGCTGATTTTGCCTTCGTCGAAGTAGTATTTTTGTCCCTTCTTGATAATCCGGCCTTCCAGAAAGCTGATCGGCGGTGAGCCGATAAAACTGGCCACGAATTTGTTGGTCGGATAATCGTAGATGGTCATCGGATCGGCGCACTGCTGGATCTTGCCGTCCTTCATAACACAGATCCTGTCGCCCAAAGTGAGGGCCTCGGTTTGATCATGGGTGACGTAGATAAAAGTGGTTTGCAGACGCAGACGCAGCTTGTGGATCTCGGTCCGCATTTGAACGCGAAGTTTGGCGTCGAGATTGGATAACGGCTCATCAAAGAGAAAGACCTTGGGTTTCCGCACGATTGCCCGACCGAGAGCAACGCGCTGGCGTTCCCCCCCGGAAAGCTGCTTGGGCCGCCGCTTCAGCATCCTCTTGATACCCAGTATCTCCGCCGCCTCGTTGACACGCTTCTCGATCTCTTCCTTCGGGTACTTGCGCAGCTTTAGCCCGAAAGACATATTCTCGTACACGGTCATGTGCGGATACAGCGCATAGTTCTGGAACACCATGGCGATGTCTCTGTCCTTAGCCGGGACATCATTAACCAAACGGTCCCCGATGTGAATCTGCCCATCCGAAATATCTTCCAGACCGGCGACCATGCGCAACGTAGTTGACTTTCCGCAGCCCGACGGGCCGACCAAGACCATGAACTCCTTGTTCTTGATCTCAAGATTTGCGGCATCCACGGCCTTCACGCCGCCTTTGTATATCTTGGAAACATCCTTCAAAGAAATCTGTGCCATAGCGTTTCACTCTGTTTCGACATTTTATCGGTTGAATAATTCCATTATTCTATAAAAAAACGTATCAGTTTGCAAACGAATAATTTGTATTTCTGGAGGAATAAGGCCCCTTTCAGGAATTGTCAGGGGTTTCCGGAGGCGGGACCGGATCCGACGCGGGTGCGGTAGCGGCAGTCGGGGTCATACCTGTGTAATCAATTACTTGGAAAATACGGGCCTTGAGGTCCTTGCGGTCCACAATCATATCGATCAGGCCGTGCTCCAAGAGAAATTCGGATTGTTGGAAGCCTGCCGGCAATTTCTGACGGATCGTCTGTTCGATGACCCGCGGACCGGTAAAGCCGATCAGTGCCCGCGGCTCGGCCATGATGATATCTCCGACGCCGGCAAAGGACGCCATAATCCCGGCCATCGTAGGATTGGTCAGACACGAGATGTGCAGCAATCCGGCCTCATTGTGCCGCGCCAGGGCCGAACACGTCTTGGCCATCTGCATCAGCGAGAAGACACCCTCATACATCCGGGCCCCCCCACCTGAACCGGAAACGATAATCACCGGTATGCGTTTATCCGTCGCGCTCTCAATGGCCCGGGTGATCCGCTCCCCCACGACGGATCCCATGGACCCCATAATGAATCGGGAATCGGTCACCGCGATCATCACGGGACGCCCGTTGATATTGCCCTCGCCGGAGATAACGGCATCCCGCAACCCCGTCGACTTCTGATCGGAATGAAGCTTTTCCTTATAAGTCTTGGGCCCCTTGAACTTCAGCGGGTCGACCGAAACCAGGTCCTGGTCGCGCTCTTTGAAGGTCCCCAGGTCGATCAGCAAATCGATGCGCTCTCTGGCATTTAGCGCAAAATGATAACCGCATTTGGGACAAACGCTGAGATTGTCCACCAGCTCCTTCTTGTAGATGGTGGCTGAGCAATCCTTGCACTGCGTCCACAGTCCGGCGGGAATATCCTTCTTTTTGGAATTCAGGAGATTAAAATGTTTGCGTCCAAATAAAGCCATGGGTGTCCCTCCCCGCCTGCCGTTGTCGGCAAACTACTCTATCCGGTAGACGGTCAATCCGGAGACGACCTTGGGATAAAAATAAGTGGTCTTGGGCGGCATCTTCTCACCGTTCAGCGCGATATCCTTCAACTGCTTGATCTTAACGGCGTTAAGCACAAACCCGGCGTCGGCGGTGCCGTCATCCACCATGGAGGTGACATCCTGCACGTCCTTGGTGTAAATGATGTCGTCCGATTTAACGCCTAACTTGTCCAAAATAAAATACTTCAGGATATTAGCGTCCAGGCTCTTGAGTTCCTTAGACCCCTTCTTGATAAACTCGTCGATCAGCAGCTTGTTCTTCAAACGTAACAACTTGATCCCGTCGCGGGTGTAAAGCCCGAAGGCGTGCTCGTTCAGACCGGCACGCGCCAGCAAGATCTGCAATTCGTTGGCGTCCTTGATCTTGTCGATGCGGAAATACTCTTCCAGGAAGTCCATCTTTTTCGTAACTTTGCGGATAATACGATGCATCGGGAAAATCTGCAGATCCCTGGAATCCAGGTTCGCGAAATAGGTCATCACGTAATTCCACGGTTCCTGCCCGGTGACGTTATCCGTCTGCGAGGCCCGCAGGTCGCGGATTGCGTTGGCTGTCTTGAAGCGATGGTGTCCGTCTGCAATAAAGAGGTTCTGATCGACCAGGGAATCCTGAATCTCGGCGATCAGCGCCGGGTCCTTGAAACTCCACAGCTTGTTGCGAACCCCGTACTCGTCCACCACATCAACCAGCGGTTCGTTGCTCAAAATATGTTTGGTGAATATCTTTTCCACCTTGCGCTGTTCGTCCGAGTAACACACAAATATGGAACTCAGATAGGCATCCAGCGATTTGGTTAACTCGAAGCGGTCGTCGATAGCGTCCTGGTGGGTATTTTCATGGGGATAAACTTTTGATTCATTGGGGTTTTGCAATTCCAGCAATGCGATAAAGCCGAGCCGAGAATGTCTTTCTCCCAGGATTTTGAATTCCTGCTTATAAAAATAGATCGCCGGGCCGTCGTCTTTGAGCATGACCTCGTCCTTGATCCACTTGTCGAACGTTTTCGCGGCCCGCGTATATTTGTTGTTTTCGGCGTTGTCCTCTGGAAGCTCCTTGGCGAGATCGATGTGGGTGAAATTATAGGGGCTGAGGTTATGCAGCTCCTGCTGTCTATCCGCCGAAATCACATCATACGGCGGGGCGATAACCAGCGCAAAGTCCTTCACCTTGTCCTTGTTGTAATAATACGCTTGAAACGGTTTAATGCCTGGCATATTTAATCTTTTCGCTTGGTGATAATGTTATCGATGAAAATATATGTCAATGCCCCCAGCAATCCACCGACGGTATCGGCCGCCAGATCCATCACGTCCGTAGTACGGCCCGGCACAAAAGATTGATGGAATTCATCCGAAAGCCCGTACAAAAAGGCCCCGATGACTGCACAGATAATCAAAGTGGCTCGGTCTATTCTAGTTACGGAGTGGCTGATGGCCCTGGCAAGTAACAGACCAAATAGACCATACTCGGCTAGGTGACATACCTTGTCAAAATGCGGTATGGATTGCGGCGTCTCAACGGATTCCAGTGAGGACACATAGAAGATAATACCAGAATAGACCAAAACTGGAAACCAAAATCTTATCAAATTCATGAGTTCGCCGTCCCGACGGCCTCAGGCGTCGCTCTTGGCCGCTTTGGCATCTTTGCTGGAACTATCTGACTTGGAAGGATTTACAGCGGAGGTATCGGATGCCTTCGCCGGGGCCTCTGCGCTCTGGCTGGGGGCGGACTTGGTCTTGAAGTCGGTTTCGTAAAATCCGGTACCTTTAAAGATTATCCCGCCCCCGGTCCCGATCAGGCGTTGGAGCTTTAACTTCCCACAGGACGGGCACTTACGCAGTTTCTTGTCGGTCATGGACTGCCATTGCTCCATGGCGTGGCCGCAATTCTCGCATTCATACTGGTATGTCGGCATAACTGTTCCTTTACTTGAAGACCTTTTTGATCTTGTCCTTGATCGTCTCGGTTTTATCGATAGACTCCCCGCTGAGACGTGCGAAATCCTCCAGCAGTTTGCGCTGTTCGGCACTCAACTTTTTGGGAACCTGGATCATCGCCTTGACATACATGTCGCCACAATGCCCCGTGCGCAGGTCCGGCATCCCCTTCCCTTTTAACCGGAAGACTTTTCCGCTCTGAGTTCCAGCCGGGACCTTCATGCTGACATTGCCGTCCAGGGTCGGCACGGATACTTCCGATCCCAGCGCCGCCTTGACGAAACTGACCGGCTGCTCAAGATAGATGTCATTATGATCGCGTTTAAAGACGTCGTGCGGCAGGATGTGCATGTACAGGTACAGGTCGCCGCGGCCATCACGGCCGCCTTCCCCTTCGTTTTGCACCCGCAGCCGCGAAGAGTTGTCAACACCGGCCGGGATATTCACGTCAATATTGCGGGTGACCCTGACCCGCCCCTGTCCGTGGCAGGTCGGACAGGTCTCCAGGATCTGCTTGCCTGCCCCGCGGCATTGGTGGCAGGTTTGTTGCATGCGGAAGAAACCGCTGGAGACCGTTACGTGCCCGGCACCGCCGCAGGCAGAACAAGTCTTGAGACTGGTCCCGTCCTTGGCCCCGGTTCCTTTACAGTCGGTACAATGCTCGTGCCGGGGAACCCGGATCTTTTTCTTCACGCCATGGTAGGCTTCTTCCAACGTGATTTCAACTTCATACTGGATGTCGGCACCCCGGTCAAAGCGGCGCCCGCCGCCACCGCCGCCGAAAATATCGCCGAAACCGCCGCCGCCAAAAAACTGGCTGAAGATATCACCGAGATCCCCGAAGTCGGCTCCCCGGAAGATATCCTCCGCGGAATAATTCTGATCAATACCGGCGTGCCCGTATTGATCGTAAAGCTTGCGCTTTTTGGGATCGGAAAGTACACCATAAGCTTCGGAGATTTCCTTGAATTTCTCTTCAGACTCGGCCTTCTTGGACTCTTCCACCCGGTCGGGATGGTACTTCAGCGCCAGCGAACGGTACTTCTTCTTGATATCCTGTACCGATGCGTCCTTGGCGACTCCCAAGATTTCATAATAATCCTTCTTCATTAATCTGCCATCCCTTCGGGGTGAGAATTGGATCTTGTGGTCATAAATGGACCGGCCTACTTGTCGTCTTCCGCCTTGAAGTCGGCATCGATGACATCATCCTTATCGCCGCCGGCCGAGGATGACTGCCCCCCACCCGGTTGAGCTCCACCAGCAGCGGCACTTCCCGGCCCCGCGGCTCCGGCTGCGCCGGCGCCGGCGGTCTGTTCGGCTTGCTGACTGGCTTTGTAGACTTCTTCGCCCAATTTCTGACTGGCCTTGGACAAGGATTCCTGGGCGCTCTTAATAGCGGCCACGTCCTTAGACTCAACGGCTTTTTTCAGCTTGTCCATTTCCGCCTCGATGTTCGTCTTGTCACCGGCGGAGATCTTGTCGCCGTATTCCTTCAGCGACTTTTCCGTGGCGTACACCAAGGTATTGGCCTCGTTGACGGTTTCGACCAGTTCTTTTTTCTTCTTGTCCTCTTCGGCATACTTTTCAGCTTCCTTGACCATTTTCTCGATCTCGTCATCGGAAAGCTTAGTCGGGGCCGTGATCCGGATGGATTGTTCTTTACCGGTTCCCTTATCTTTGGCGGTGACGTGTACGATACCGTCGGTATCGATGTCAAAGGTCACCTCGATCTGCGGCATGCCGCGGGGGGCCGGCGGGATTCCGACCAAATCGAAACGTCCCAATTCGGTATTATCGCCCGCCATCTGGCGTTCACCCTGAAGGACGCGGATCGTAACTGCGGACTGATTGTCTTCCGCCGTCGAAAACACCTGGCTCTTCTTAACGGGGATCGTCGTGTTACGTTCGATCAGTTTGGTCATCACACCGCCCATGGTCTCAATACCCAGGGTCAGCGGCGTGACGTCCAGCAAAAGGACTTCCTTGGCGTCACCCTTCACAATACCGGCCTGAACGGATGCGCCCAGTGCGACACATTCCATCGGGTCGATGCCGCGCTCGATCTTCTTTCCGACTTGCTTTTCCACAAATTCCTGAACGATCGGCATACGGGTCGGCCCGCCGACAAGAATAACCTTGTCGACATTGATGTCCTCGCCGAGCTTTTCGCTGGCATCTCGGATAGCCTGTTGAATCGGCCCCTTGCACTGCTCAACAATAGGACCCACCAGGCTCTCCAGCTTGGCGCGGTCGATCGTCTGCGTCAAATTGACGGGGCCGGCTTCGGTGGCCGCGATATACGGCAGGTTGACCTCGGTCGAAATGGTACTGGAGAGTTCCACTTTGGCCTTTTCGGCGGCTTCGCGCAGGCGTTGGAAAGACATCTTTTCCTTCTTCAAGTCAATGCCGCTTTCCTTCTGGAACTCTTCACAAATATAGTCGATCAGGACATTATCCATATCTGTCCCGCCGAGGTTATTGTCCCCGCTGGTCGAGAGGACCTCGAACGTGGCCGCTTCCTGCTCGGAATCCCAACCCATTTCCAGGATAGTAACGTCGAGCGTTCCGCCCCCGAAGTCGAAGACCATAATCTTCTGTTCCTTGCCGGCCTTGTCCAGACCGTAGGCGAGACAGGCGGCGGTGGGCTCGTTGATGATCCGCAGAACCTTCAGGCCCGCGATCTCCCCGGCGTCCTTGGTCGCCTGACGCTGGTTGTCATTGAAGTAAGCCGGCACGGTTATCACTGCTTCATCGACCGTGTCTCCAAGAAACTTCTCGGCGTCGGCCTTGATCTTTTGCAGGATAAAGGCGCTGATCTGCTGCGGGGTGAATTCTTTGCCGGCCACCTCAAACTTGTGACCGGTCCCCATTTTTCTCTTTGCGGCATAGATGGTCCCCTTGGGATTGACGGGGGCCTGCCGGCGGGCCGGCTCCCCGACGAGCCGCTCACCGTCTTTGGTGAAGGCCACAAACGAGGGAAACGCCTTGCCCGAGGCAACGCCCGCGCCTTCGGCGGACGGGATGATCGTGGGCCGTCCGCCCTCCAACACAGCGGCGGCCGAATTTGATGTTCCTAAATCGATTCCGATTGCTTTTGCCATGATATTACCTCCTCCATTCGATATCTTAATCCGACGACTTCGTCGAAACTTTTACCTTGGCGGTACGGATGACCTTTTCGCCCATCATGTACCCTTTTTGAAGTTCCTGCAATACGGTGCCCTCCTCCAACTCATCGTTGTCCTCCTGCATCAGGATTTCGTGACGGTGCGGATCAAAAACCTTCCCTTCGGCCTCGATCGGTTCGACGCCGTATTTACGCAGGATCTCCTTGGCCTCCTTAATCACCATCTCAAGGCCTTTGGTTAAATTCTCCATCTTGTGCTCCTGCGCATAATGCAATGACCGCTCCAGGTTGTCGAAAAGACCGAGCAGATCGACCAGGATTTCCTCGTTGGCGTACTTGGCAAACTCCATCTTTTCCCGCTCCATGCGCTTGCGGGCATTGTCGAACTCGGCGAACAACCGGACGTATTTGTCCTTGTTTGTCGCGGCCTCGTCCACCAACCGGTCGTATTCCGACTGCTTGATCTTGATAGTCTTGTCTTTGGCCTTCTTTTTGGACGACTCTGCTGCGACGGCAGCAGTCTGATCACCGTCGTCCACCGTGCCTTCCCCGGACGCGGCCTTTTCCGTATCGGCTTCGCGGGGCAATTCTTCTTCGGTACTTGTGTCTTTCATGTTCATCACCCTAGGTTATGTCTTCAATCAATTCGGAGAAGTATTCCAGCGCCGAGACCACCCGGCCGTAATCCATGCGGGTCGGCCCAAGAATGGCCATCCGGCCGGTTGGCCCTTTTTTGGTCTTATAGGCGGAAATAACCAGCGAGCAGTGTTTCATCTCGCGCAGCGCAATCTCCTGGCCGATATAGATATTGATCTTTTCACGCAACTGCTGATTGATGAACTGCAGCAGCCTTTCCTTTTCATCAAGGGCGCGCAGGATGTCCTGTATTTTCGCGACATCATGGAAGTCAGGATACTGGACCACGTGGTTCGCCCCGCGCAGAAAAATATGATGCTCCTGGCCGTCCACCGAGATAATGCTGGTGTAATTCGTCAGGTCGGACAATTCACGGGACGTGCGGTCGAGCAGATTCTCCAGCTCCATGCTTTGCGCCCGGTACTCCTTCTCAATACGCAGCTTCTCGGCTTCCAAGATGTGAATTTCCTTCATCAAATGGTCCACATAATAGCGGTAGCCCTTCTGCGTGGGGATTCTCCCGGCAGAAGTGTGCGGATGCGTCAGATACCCTTGATCCTCAAGCTCCTTGAAGATGTTGCGCACCGTCGCCGAACTCAGCCCTGTCGGATAGACCTTGGCCACAAAACTGGAACTCACCGGGCTCACGGTCTGGATATAGTGACCTATAGTGAGGGCCAGGATCATGTCCCTGCGAAGCTGAACTTCTTCTTTGGATAACACCATGCTGAGAACCTCTGTTAATCCTTGATTTTGACTTGTGATCAAAATTAGCACTCATGCCATATGAATGCTAATCGCGTATTATAACAAAATAACCGGGGTTGTCAACCGCCCCCCAAATACTTCCTTAAATACTGCTGTGTAATGATTTACAAGGGGTTACGACTAAAGGGACTCGAGCCGCTTGACCAGCACGATCAACTGATCGAGGTATTCTTCAATGATCGACGTTTCGGTTACATATCGCATCGGCTTATGCAATCCTCCCGCTTCGGAGTCAAAGGTGAGGACAATCGTCCCTTCGGAAACCCGCATCAGCATTCGGGGCTTTCCCCAGGGATCGAAGCCGGCAAACTTCTTGAAGATCTTGATAACCTTGGCGTCATCCATAAAAGCCTGCGCCAGCGACGCGTTGTTACTTGTCGCCCCGAATTCCGAAAAGGCCTTGGGCAGCCTCACAATGCCGTGACTGTGGCTCTTGGCGTGTTCAATGAGCTTGGTCCGCTGCTTTTCCCCGAAGATCAGGGTCAGTTTGGTGTCCGTATCAATCTTCAAATACGACTTGTAAATCTTGTCCTTGAACCCCATCGATTCGACATCTTCATACCGAAACGCATACCCTTCAAACACGAAGGAAATCCGGTAGGAGTTCTCAAAGTTTTCCAGCGGTTCCAGATTGCCATCGAGTACGCGCGCCAAGTCCTTCAACAAATCTTCCCGCGACTTCTTTTTAGAAGGCGATCCGGTATTCAGCCACATGATGCCGCCGATAAAGAACATGATGACGCCGATAATAATTATTTCGGTCATTGCTGGCCTTTCTTTTCGTCGATCAACCGACCCGACTGATCGTAAACCCGGGTCAGCTGCTGGTTTCCTTCGCGGTAGTCGATCTCGCTGAGCAAATGACCGTCGGCGCTATACAATTTAAACAGGCCCTCACGGCGGTTGTTCATAAACTGCCCGGCCGTCTTGAGATTTCCGTTTTCATGAAATTCCTGGAACAGCCCTTCCCGCCGGCCACGCATCACCTGATATTTCTGCTTCAATGTTCCCGACGGATAATACTCGATGTATTCGGTATTCCACATCTCGCCTTCCGTGAGAGTAGCTTTGCTGCGCAATTCCCCGGTGGGATAAAAATTCCGGCAAAGCCCGTCGGCCGCCCCGTCATAGGCCTCATAGGACTTGACCATATTCCCTTCCAGGTCGAATTCCCGAACAAGGCCCTTCTGAATGCCGCTGATATAATCCGCCTCGCGCACCACCACACCCGTCGGCGAATATTCGCGGGACGTCCCCTGCTGTATCCCGTCCTCGTAATTACGAACGAACAACGGCAACCCGTTAGGACGGTAATCAATACTGAGACCGTCAAGCTTGCCGCGTTTATAACGCGCTTCACTGACTAACTTCCCATCCGGATCGAAGGTCCGGATCAAACCGTGCAGTTGACCGTTATCGTACTCGGCTTCGATCTTCCGGGTGCTGTCCGCGTAATACCCCCGGGCGATACCCTGCATCTTGCCGTCGAGGTACAAACCTTCGCCTTGCAAGACACCGCTCTTAAAGTAAATGTTGAACGGCCCGTTAGGGATGCCGTCCTTATATGTGAGCAGCCGTTTTAACTCGCCCGTGGCATAAAACTCTTCATACAGACCGTCCGGGACCTTCTCCGGCAGATCAGCGGCCGATGACGGGCCGGTCAGACACATCAGGATCATTCCGCTGATGATCGCACACTTTTTCATCATGCATATACCTCAAGATCATTGCAATTATAGCATTGAATGAAATCCTGTGGCAGATATTCATCGGAATTTTCCCGATCATCCGGTCAGGATCGACAAATCACCGTTGTTTCCGGATGTGATGCGGATCCCCTGGTTCTCCCGGATCTCTCCCGTAAGCAGTTTCATCGCAATCTTGTCCTGCACCAGCTTCTGAATCACGCGCTTCAGAGGACGTGCTCCATACACCGGATCATACCCGCGCTCTCCGAGAATGGCCTTGGCCTTTTCTTCAACATCAAGACTGATCCCTTTCTCCCGTAAGCGCTTACGCAGAACACCCAATTGAATGTCAACGATACGGTGGATGTCCTCCTCCGCCAATCGATTGAAGATGATGACCTCATCAACCCGATTCAAAAACTCCGGCCGGAAATGGGCGCGCAAACTTTCATGAATTCGGTTGTCGATGGCGGCCTTGTCGTTCAGGCCCATGATATCGGCCGATCCGATATTGGAAGTCATGATGATGATGGTGTTCTTAAAATTGACCACCCGGCCCTGCCCGTCCGTCAGACGTCCGTCGTCCAGAATCTGCAGCAGCGTATTGAAGACATCGGCATGCGCCTTTTCAATCTCATCAAAGAGCACGACCGCATAGGGCTTGCGGCGCACGGCTTCCGTCAGTTGACCACCCTCATCGTAGCCGACATACCCCGGTGGCGCTCCGATCAGCCTGGAGACACTGTGTTTTTCCATATACTCACTCATGTCGATCCGCACCATCGCGGATTCGTCATCAAACAGAAACTCCGCCAACGACTTGGCCAGCTCCGTCTTACCGACTCCGGTGGGTCCGACAAAAATAAAGGATCCCAACGGCCGGTTCGGATCCTGCAAACCGGTGCGCGAACGGCGGATACAACTGGCAATCAGTTCGATGGCCGTATCCTGCCCCACCACGCGCTCCTTAAGCACTTCTTCCAAATGCACCAACTTCTCGGTTTCACCCTCCAGAAGTTTGGACACCGGAATCTTGGTCCACTTGGATATAACCTGCGCGATATCCTGATCGTCGACTTCTTCCTTCAGCATGGACCCTTTTTCCTGAAGTTTGGACAGCTCGGAGTTGCGTTCCGTCAGTTGCTTCTCGAGGTCCACCAGGGTCCCGTAGCGGATTTCAGCAACTCGGTCCAGGTTACCTTCCTTCTCCAATTGCTCGGCCTCGGTCTTGAGTTGATCTATGCGGGCTTTGATGGCACGGATACGCTCGATGACTTCCTTTTCCCCTTGCCAGCGCAAGCGCATTTCCTTATTCTCTTCCTTCAACGTTTCCAATTCGGCCGTCAGCTTTTCCAGCCGTTTCTTGGACGCATCGTCTTTTTCCTTTTTCAACGCCTGACGTTCGATTTCCAGCTGACGGATCTTGCGTTCGTTGACATCGAGCTCCTGCGGCATGCTGTCGATTTCGATGCGCAACCGCGAGCCGGCTTCGTCGATCAGGTCTATCGCTTTGTCCGGAAGAAATCTGTCGGAAATATAGCGATGAGACATCGTGGCCGCCGCGATGATCGCGGAATCTTGGATCCTGACCCCGTGATGCACCTCATATTTTTCCTTTAATCCGCGCAGGATGGCAATCGTATCTTCCACGCTGGGCTCGTCTACCATGACCGGTTGGAACCGGCGCTCCAGGGCGGCATCCTTTTCCACGTACTTGCGGTACTCATCCAAAGTGGTCGCACCAATACAGTGCAACTGGCCGCGGGCCAAGGCGGGCTTGAGCATATTCGACGCATCCATCGAACCTTCCGTCTTCCCCGCCCCGACGATTGTGTGCAGCTCATCGATAAACAATATCACTTCCCCGGCCTTGCTCTCGACTTCCTTCAAGACCGCCTTCAGACGGTCTTCAAATTCGCCCCGGTATTTGGCGCCGGCGATCAACGCGCCCATATCAAGCGAGATGACGGTCTTGTTCTTGAGGCCTTCCGGGACATCGCCGGAACTGATGCGTAACGCCAAACCTTCGGCAATCGCGGTCTTACCGACACCCGGCTCACCGATAAGTACGGGATTGTTCTTGGTGCGGCGTGAAAGCACCTGCACCACCCGACGGATCTCATCATCCCGGCCGATTACCGGATCGAGTTTGCTGGCCCGCGCCAAGGCCGTCAGGTCGCGGCCGTACTTCTCTAGGGCTTGATATTTGTCTTCCGGATTGGCGTCTGTCACGCGTTGTCCTCCCCGTATCTGCTCCAATATTTTTCGAATGTGCTGCTCATCCAGCCCCTGGCGGCTGAACTCTTCCTGAATGACCGTTCCTTTGGCCCGGAAAAGGGCCAGCAACAAATGCTCCTGGGACACAAATTCGTCGCGCATCCCCTTGGCCAAGCCGAAGGCGTCCTTCAAGACATTATTCAACGTCGGGGTCAGACCCGGCTGACTGCCGCCCTGCACCTCAGGCTTCTGCCCAAGGCGCCGATCGAGCTCCTTGATGACCGTCACCGGCGACACACCGAACTTGTCCAACAAGGCATTGACCAGCCCACCGTCCTGTTTGAGAAGCGCATACGTCAGGTGTTCGGTATCGACCGCACCGTGAGACAACTGGTCGGCCAACTCAAACGATTTTTGCAACGCCTCCTGATTCTTCTGTGTTAACTTGTCCAATCTTATCATATTGGTTACCTGCTTTCATAAAATTCCCGGCAGGCGGGCCGTAGCCCGCCCTAGCCGGGGAGTTGTTCACCGCATACCTGCGAGCATTCGATGCGCTAAACTTCAGCTGGTGATGTCGATCCGCTTCACGGTGGCGCCGGGACTCTTTTGGACGGTGATGTCGAGCACACCGTTCTTGTAAGCCGCCTGCACCTTGCTGATGTCAATCGGTTCACCGAGATCCAGCCGGCGCACAAACTGCCCGTAGGCACGTTCGATACGGTGGTAATTCTTGTCCTTGTCTTCCTTTTCGTGCTTGCGTTCACCTTTGATGGTTAGGACCGTTCCTTCGGCGGACAACTCGATGTCCTCTTTGCTCAATCCGGGCAGATCCGCCTTGATGGCAAAGTGGTCCTTCTCTTCGGTGACATCGATAGCCGGCAGCCAATCCCGGCTGTCCTGGGATAATTGCCGCAGTTCCGGAAAAAGGGTCAGCCCGAAAAAGGGATGATCCAGTCCGAAAAAGTCATCGATGTTTGATACTTTGTTTTTGGGTCTCCATGGTGTGAGTTTCATTGTTCTCCCCTCCTTGATAGTATGGATTTCGTTTAACTATTTTGTAGCACTCTTGGCAAGTCAGTGCTAATTTCTACTCAAAATTTTTTTGCTCTTCTACGCAGACCGCTGAGGCCCCGGTTAATTCCCGGAACAAGATTTCCGGGCTTAACCACGCTATGAGCGCCGCGATCACATCGAACAGGCTATTCATCGGCAGGTCCCTCCCTGTACTCCATTTCGATTATCACCTTAACACCCTTAATGTTCACGCCCTTCTCTTTAATTAGGTACCGGATATGATTCAGCTTGATGATCTGTCGCTGAGAATAACACCGGGTACGGCTTCCGAGGCGCTTGGGCTGGACCACACCCAATTCATCCAGCTTGCGCAACGTCCAAATCGGCAGATCAACCAGCTCACTGACGACTCCGATAACAAATAAGGGCGCATGGGGATTGATGTCAAATTCAAAGGGCTTGTAATCATCTTGACTCATTTATTTACCCTCACATCTAACTAGAAAATATCACATATTGACTATCTTGTCAAGCACATCTACTTATATCAGATAGTTTATCTAACTGAGATAACTGCAGGAAAAATAAGGATTTACACCATTTTGACGGTGCATAAATGACTATTTAATTTCCAAATTGGTGAATTTTCCGCTGAGCCTGGAGGGAACCGCCGCCCGGATATTTATCCGGTCATTGTAGTATTTCACTGAGTAAACCTCCCCTTCCTCATGGACCAAACTCACCAGGTCCATGCGATCAATCGGGATGTTCACATTGATCTCGACAAACATCGCCGAGAGCATCGTGATGATCTCCTGGTAAAGGGCCTCCAACCCTTCCCCATTCAGAGCCGAAATACAGACGGCATGCTCGAAGTTGTCCAAAAATTGGTCCAGCCAGACCCGATCCTCGAGGCTGTCCGTTTTATTGAAGACGATCAAGGTCGGCTTCTTAAGGACGTCCAGCTCTTCCAGCACATCCTCAACCGCGTCGAACAGCTTGCGAAAGTTGGGATGGCTGATATCGACGACATGCATCAACAAATCCGCCTCCTTGACTTCCTGCAGAGTCGCTTTGAAGGACTCGATCAGATCGTGAGGCAGCGCATGCATAAAACCGACTGTGTCCGAGACAATAATCTTTTGATGATTGGGCAAGACAAATTGCCGCGACAGGGAGTCGAGCGTCGTGAACACCCCGTCACGTGTTTTCTGATTCGCCTGGGTCAGCCGATTCAACAACGTGGACTTTCCGGCATTCGTGTAACCGACCAGGGAAACACTGGGAAGTCCTTTCTTGAAACGCTGCTTGCGATTGAGTTGCCGGTTTTGGCTGATCTGCTGCAACCCTTTTTTCAGACGGGCGATCCGGTCACTGATCCGACGGCGGTCGACTTCCAGCTTCGTCTCTCCCGGACCCAAAGTCCCGATACCGCCACCCAATCGGGATAATTCGATACCCTTCCCCACCAAACGGGGCAGGAGATATTCCAGCTGGGCCAGCTCGACCTGCATCTTGCCTTCCTTGCTGGTTGCATGTCGGGCGAAGATATCCAAAATCAGCTGGGTACGGTCGATAGTCTTGCTTTGGATGACCTCCTCCAAATTACGCTGCTGATTCCCCTTCAATTCGTGACTGAAGACGACCGTATCCGCTCCGGTCTCGCGACAGGCCTGCACAATTTCTTCAACCTTATAATCGCCGATGAGGTTTTTGGGACTGGGTGTCGCGATGTGAAAACTCAGACTGCCGACAATCTGGGCCCCCGAGGCCCTGACCAGTTCTTTGAGCTCGGCCAATTCATCGTCATTGGTCCAGGAAGAACGGTTCCCCTTAAGGTCCGCCACCACGACCAACACCCGTTCAGGGACCTCCTGGTTGTTGAGATATTCATTCTTCATAATCTCGCCGCCTCGCGAATGCGCCGCACAACATCCACTTCGCGCATCCCGGCTTCACGATGGATCCAGTTAATCCGACCCTCCTTGCGAAACCAGGTCAATTGCCGTTTGGCAAATCTCCGGGTGTTGCGCTTCATCAGCTCTTTGGCCTGATTCAGATCAATCTTCCCGTCAAGGTGGTCAAACACCTCGCGCAGGCCGATTAATCCGGCGGCACTCGGACTGATCTCCAGATCCTTGATCGCCTGCATTTCCTGCAAGATCCCCTGCATGAACATCTGCTCGACGCGGGCATTGATCCGTTCGTAAAGCACGGAGCGCTCCTCATTAAGGCCTATCAGACAGACATTGTAGCGACCCCAAATTCCGTGACACTCTTTTTGCTTTTCGGAGATAGGACGGTCTTCTAACAGACAGACTTCCAGTGCCCGCACCATCTTCTTCAAATCATTGGGATGAATCTTATCGGCGGCCGCAGGGTCCAGTTCCTGCAGTTTGCCGTGCAAATGCCCACGGCCCCGCAGCCGGGCTTCGGCCAGGAGTCTGAGGCGTAACTCCAGATCGGCCGGCTCCCCCTCGAAGATGCCGTCCAACAGGATTTTCATATACAGACCGCTGCCGCCTACCACCAAAGGCGTGCCGCCTGCGGCCAACGTGGCGTCGATGGCGTCAACGGCGAGTCGGTTAAATTGATAGACATCGAAACGCTGTGTTACCGATATGATCCCCACCAAATGATGCGGAATTCGCCGGAGAATCGTGTCATCGGGTTTGTTGCTGGCGACAGTGATTTCCCGGTAAACCTGGGCCGAATCGCAGCTGATAATGTGCGGACAAGACATTCCGTCGGCCAAGGCATAAGCGGCTGCCGACTTTCCCACGGCCGTCGGGCCGACGATAACAACTACCTTGTCTTGGGCCATACGCGCTAGACTAGGGATAAATCCGGGTGGGATAACCGAGTTTGGAGAGTTCCTTCCGCAACCGCTCCGCCTCTCGCAGCACCGTCACCTGACCGACACGAACCCGATAAAATTTACGCTGATCACGGTCCATGGTCTCCACGATGTAGGCATAGTGGTCTTGGTACTGCAAGGCATCCACGACCTGCAGGGCGCGCTCGCGCTCCATAAAGGCACCGACCTGCACGGCGAAATACTGTTCCTCTTCGAGCAACTGACGGGCGGCGTGATACTCAAAACTATCGGGATACCGTTCGATGATCCGTTGCAGGTAATCTTTGGCTTCTTTCCACTTGGATAGCTTGAGATTGACCCGCGCCGCCTTCAAATAGATCAGGCTCAGGTAGTTGGACCGTGAACTGATGTCCTGCAGCTTGTCGATCGTTTTGAGCGCCCTTTTATATTTTCCCTGCTGATAATAGCAGTCGAACAGCCCGAGATAAGCCTTGTCCCGCAGGTCTTTCTCGACATCGCTCTGCACCAGCTTACGGAAATCCTGTGTCGCGGCGGAATATTTCTGTAGCCGCAATTTGCTGACTGCCAGCAAATACTCTGCGGCACGCGCCTGCGCGCCGACCGGATCTTCATCGAGAAACTCCATGGCCAGCGATTCTGCGGCGGGATAATCCTGCATCATCACGGCCTTTTCAATATCCGCCAAGCCCGCGGCCAAGCACGTCGTCGGCAAAAGGCAAATCAAGAATGTGCTGATAAGGTATCGCATGCGGCTATCCTAGCAAAAATAGATATTCTTTACCACCAAAAAGATACCGAGGGAAGGTTTATGAGTAAGTGGAGAACGGAAAATCGCGCCCATCCGGATGGGGCTGCGTTATTTTATGGGAAAGCGGGGTCTGTTATTCTTCTTCACCGAACATCGTTGTGCGGCGGTCGTCGTTGGTGATGGTCCCGGACCGGAAGAGCCGGCGTTCCACGGACTTTTTGCTGCCAAACCCCTTGAAGCGGTCCTCACGCTCACCGAAAATCTTGTTTGTTCCTTTGCCAAGGACCTTTGCTCCGAAGCCGTCATATTCGTCATCCTCTTCCACCTCAGCTTCGGCGTTTTCTTCCCGTGCAGCCTTGCCGATCTTGGAACGATGAGAAGCACTGTAGAGAAATGACCGGCGCCGGTCTGGATCGTCCTCGGCAGCGGCATCCTGTTCCGCGCGGGCGGCCATGGCCCGGGCCCGGACCGCGGTGACCGGCAGTCCGTCGGGGCCTAATTCGATCTCTTCCTCTTGCGGCGGCTCCCGGCGGCGGCCGTCCTTGGAATAAACTCCCTGGCGGCGGCGAGGTTTCGGTTCTTCCTTTACGGAAATCGGTTTTTCCTGCGCTTCATTGGGACTCGCTGTGTTGACATCGATCGCCAGCTCATCTGCAGACCTTCGCTGCCGATTCGCCTGGCGCCGACCTTCCTCCGACATGATATACCGACGGTCGGATCGGTTAAGCTCAATGTCATCTTCGCGGTCCGGCTCAATGACGTTGTCAAAGATATGGGTCCAGGTTTGACCGGTTTGCCGACGAATCTCCTGCATCCGATGGAATTCCTCTTCGGAAATACTTTCCCGGATACGGCGTTCCACCTCCTCACGGGTGTGGTTCTGGGCGAAAACCGGTGCAGCAGCCACCGCCGTCATCAGCACCGCCAACAACAATCGCTTCGTCATGATCATCCTCTTCACGAATTACACTACTCCTCGGCCTCGGCAGCATCCGGCTTTTCCTCATAAATAATCTTGGAACCGAATGGCTTTTTCTTGAATGCCCGCGTGCTGAATCCCTCATTCTCGACTTCGCCGTCAAGCCGGGTTCCGCCGAAGCGGTTGGGCTTGCGTGTCCGATTGTAATCTTCGATCTTCTTGCGGCGATCGCTGGCGCGGTATAAAGGCGGCTTGCGGTCGATGACCTTCCGCCGTTTGTCTAAAGTCTGAATATCCCGCAGCTTCTCGCGAATAGACTTCTCGTCATCACCGGTACTGGATACTCCGGACTCATCCGGCACATCGGCGACCTCCTCAATGGCTTCCGCCGCTTGGGCCTCCTTCAGTCGCTCCTTATAGTCATACGAGCGGGGATATAAAGCGCGTTTCTTTTCCTTCTTGGGACCTTCCTTGACCTGAACCGGCTTGACATCAGAGTCCCGAAATACGGGGGCGGCATTGATGTCGATCGAAAGCTTACCTTGTTCCGGCGCCGGCGGGACATTGACCGGTTGTTCCTCCGGCGCTTGTTGCGGAAGGATATATTTGCGTGAGGATTCGTTGGAATAGATCTCCACCTCCCGCATCGGTTCGATGGTGTTATCAAAAATATCGACCCAATTACGGCCTGTCGATTCCCGAATCTTGAGCATCATATCATATTCAGCGTCCGTAATGACTTCCTTGAGCTTGCTTTGCATTTCCTTCTTGGTCATCACCTGGGCCTGAGACGGCACAGACAGGAATAAAAGTAGCGATCCGGCGAGTCCTAACACAAACATCTTTTTCATACGGGGGTATCCTCGGAGATATGCGGTTAATGGAAGGTCGTCATAGTATGATTACTAATATTATAACTTCCGGATCCGGGGATGACAACCCGGATTTTCTTCCCCGAAATCCGGGGAATTAATGTAAACGTCTAAATAGCATCATTTTACGTTATTTTCTACAACCGGGACATACTGTCCCATTTCTTCGGAGGCAGCCGCCCCCTCCTCCAGCAGCCTGATGATCTCATCGGTCAGTACGACGGCTCCCGACCCGTAGAGGTGATTCTTGTCCCGCCACAGCTCGCTGTGATAGAGCCGCCGCAGGCTGGGGAAGTACACATCTCCCATATCCCGGTAGCGCCCAAAGGCCTGGTTATTTGGGAGGACTGCACCGAAATCGGAGATGAAAATAAATGACAACTCGGTACCGTGGCGGTCCGCCAGGGTCCGCATGCGGTGCAGATAGTAGTCGGGAAAGCTTTCCGGCGGCAAGAGATACGGCCCTTTACTCACCGGGAAAAAGGGTTGAAAGCGCCCATACCGCTCCACGAAGTCCGGACGGGGCTGAACCTGATTGTCGCGCGTGTAAAAACCGCCGCTTTTCTCATAGGCCTCCACGGCCGCCGCCCGGTGCCGGTCGCCGCTGACGGCTAGCCAGCCCGTGGTCAATAACGACTTGTACCAGCGGACGGACAACTCCGCTGAATAGGACAGCAGGTGTTTGGTCACCTCTTTCGCCTGAGACGAGCAGGTCAGATAGTCGGCCGGCCGCAGCCGCGACAAATGATACCCGGCTTCTTCAAAAACATTTTCCGGAGTGACCAGATACTTGGCATAGGCATGCGGAGCAAACTTCTCCTGGCCGATGATCTCGACAAAAACATGCCGGACACGATGACGGGCCAGGAGCTGTTCCAACAGCAGATAATCAATATCCCTGCCGATCCAGTGCCGGCCGAGGTTCCATATCCGTTGGCCGGGCCGTGCCTCTTCAATCTGTCGGGAACGGACGGCGCACCAGGTCCGTGAGCTGCCGATAAACGCGTAGTCCACCTCCATCGGGGGCTGATCATGCAAGACATGCTGAATCCACAACCATTTGTTATCCGGAATGGGCAGGCGGCGCAAACCGCTAAAATGACAGACGCACACCGAGACGGCGGCAAGAAAGAACATCAGAAATATAATCTTTACGAGTCTCATCGCTTAGAACTGAAAGTAAATAAACGCCTGATGCGCGGCCCCTTTTTGGTTGAGCATCGACACTCCCACAAAAAAAGCGTAGAACGTCACCCCCTGAACCCACCAGGGCAACGCCTGAAACCGCCGGGCGATCATTTCCAACCGCGGTTCCACCAAGTCGTGAAACAGCCAGGCCACGGAGAGCAACAGTCCGACGGAAAGTACCGGAATACCGGACACCGACCAATCCATCGCGGCCAGACCGCGCAGATAAGCCCCGGCCGCGGCAAAATCCTGGGCGCGGAAGAAGATCCACGTCAGACAGATCAGGTGAAAAAAGAACAGGCGGTTCAGAATGCCGCGCGCCATTCCCGGCGCCCGCTGCGCCGGCATGATCTTGTGCGCCACCAGATACATCCCGTGAAGCAGCCCCCAAATGACGAAGGTCCAGTTGGCACCGTGCCACAAGCCGCCCAGCAACATGACAATCATCAGATTGGCGGCATGTCGAAGCGGCCCGACACGGTTCCCGCCGAGCGGGATATACAAATAGTCGCGCAGCCACGTTGAAAGCGTGATATGCCAGCGATGCCAGAATTCAGTCGGCGACTGCGCCAAATAGGGACTGCGAAAATTAACCGGAAGCGTCAGGCCGAAGATCCGGCCCAACCCGATGGCAATATCGGAGTAAGCCGAGAAATCCAAAAAGATTTGAAAGGCATAGGCGTATAGCCCCAGCAGAAGGGCCGCGCTGCTGTGCTCCTGAGGCGTCGCGAAGACGCTGTCGACCAAATAAAAGCCGAGCAGATCGGCGATCATGATCTTTTTAAAAAGGCCGTACAGCACATAAAACAAACCCGAGTCATCGCTACGCACGAACAGATTCTCGCGCAGCTGCGGAAGAAACTCGCGCGCGCGCACGATCGGTCCGGCCACCAGCTGCGGGAAGGCGGCCACGAAAAAAAAGAAACGCGGAAAAGATTTCTCCGGCTCGATCCGGCCGTAATAAATATCCAGCGAGTAACTCAAGGATTGAAACGTGTAGAAGGAAATGCCGACCGGCAGGACGATGTTCAGAACGGGCCAATCCGGCGACAGGCCCACGGCCGCCAGCATATCGTTGGCCGATTGAATAAAGAAATTCGCGTACTTAAAGTAGCCAAGCAGTCCCAAATTGCCGATGAGGCTGACGGCCAGATACAGCTTCTTTCGCGAACGGTCCGCCGTTGCCGCGATCGCCTGTCCGATGAAGAAGTCCAACGCCGACGAGAAGAGAATCAGCCACAGAAAAGTGACTTTCCACCACCCGTAGAAAATATAACTGGCCAGCAGTAACAGAATGATTTGCGCGGCAGGATGTTTGCGCAGCAGGAAAAATACCAGGTAGGTCACGATCGCGAACGGCGCGAAGATAAGTTCCGTGAAGGACATACCTGGTATTTTAGAGCAAAGGCCGGGGCAAGCAAACAGGAAATGCGAATATCGGACCGACGAAGCGCCGTCGGAAGGACCTACCCCTTAAGGGCTTTATCAAAGGCGGCAATAAGGTCCGCGGCAGCCTCGATCCCGATGGACACACGGATCGTCTCGTCGGTAATCCCGGACTTCTTCAAACCCTCCTCCCCCATCGAGGAATGGCTCATCAGCCACGGGTGTTCGATCAGGGATTCGATCCCTCCCAATGATTCGGCAAGACAGAAGTACTCCAGGTTCGCGAAGAAATTGTCCCGATCCACTTTGGATGTGTCCAATTCGAATGACAACATGCCCCCGAAGCCGGTCATCTGCTTCTTGATCAACTCCTGTCCCGGATGCGACGGCAGACCGGGATAGTAGACCTTCTTGACATGCGGATGCCCGTCCAAAAACTCGGCCACCGCCTGGGCATTGGCCTGATGTGCCTCCATACGCACCGCCAGCGTCTTAACGCCGCGCAGCACCAGCCAAGCATCATAAGGCGACTGCGACACTCCCAGGGCGTTGACCAGCCACTTGCCTCTTTCGGCGATTTCCTCGCTGGCATACACGATCGCTCCACCCACCACATCGCTGTGACCGTTCAGATACTTTGTCGTCGAATGTACCACCATATCCGCGCCGAACTGGAAGGGTTGCTGGAAATACGGGGACATAAACGTATTGTCCACAACCGACAGGCAGCTGTTGGCCTTGGCGACGGCGATCACACCTTCCAAATCCACGATATTGAGCAGCGGATTGGACGGGGTCTCGATCCACACCATCCGGGTCTTCGGCGTGACCGCGGCCTTGACCGCCGCCAAATCCCGCATGTTGACAAAAGAAACATCGACGCCCATCCCGGGCAAGACCTGCTTGAACAGCCGGTAAGTTCCGCCGTAGATGTCGTCGCCGGCGACCAGATGGTCCCCGCTTTTAAGGAAGAAAGTCGTGGCCGTAATCGCGCCCATACCGGTGCAGGTGGCCGAGGCCCCCGCGCCGCCCTCTAGATCGGCCAGGTTTTCTTCCAACGCGTCACGGGTCGGATTTCCCGAACGGGTGTAATCATAACCTTTGTTCTGCCCGATCTTGTCGAAGTAAAATGTGGACGACGGGTAAATCGGAGTGGTCACGGAATTGTAGCTTTTGTCCTTATAGACGCCGGTATGCACGGCCTTGGTTCGGATATCCATATTGCCTCTCGCTTATTGGAATAATTGGGTACGGAATAGTTCTGCTATTATCATGAAAATGGGCGGATTTGTCAAAAAAAAGGTTGGTCCGGCCGCTGTCTAAACCGCGTTCAGGGCGGCAATCATCCGTTCGCGGGGATCGGCGGCAGGGTCCTTTCCGGACGTTCCTTCAGCCAAGGGGGGCGAGACGGGCTCGTGGAACCCGAGCAACAGCGGGATGCTGGTGACCGGGGTGATATTGATGATGACCGGGACCAGCCCGTCGATTTGGACGTCCTGAGGATTCTTGAGATCGAACTGGACGGGATCGGAACCGGCGCGCTCGACATCCAGCTCAAGCCGGTCCGCGCGGAAGTCGATCCCCCCGGGGGCCTCACTGAACACCGCCGCGTCCGTGCCGGATCGGGTGTTCGTTGACGGCGCAGCCCCGGCACCGTCCGCCTTCCCGACTTCCTGCAACAGGTACGCCTCGACCTGTTGCGGATCACTCAACAGCAGACTCATCGGCACCTGCAACGCCACGGATATTTTGACGAAATAATCGAACAACGGTTCCCCTTCCCGCTCCACGCGCTGAACCACATCCAACGGAATGCCGGCCAGACGGTCGACATCCCGGCGCTGCAATCCCCGGTGTTCACGGACCATTCTGATGTTCCGACGGAGCCAGTCCGATCGGATCTCCGCCTTACCGATCGACCCTTCCTCCGACGTCGTGCGCAAACCCGTCACCAGGTAGAACAAACTCACCCCGTAAAAGTCGGCCATTCTTTTAACGCGTTGGATAAAGAATGTCTTGTCCCGTGCATTTTCCATTAATCCGACATAGCTTGCCGGCCGGCCTATGGCATCTGCCACCTGCTGTACCGACAGCCCACGCCGGGCGCGCAGGTTGCGCAAACGAAGCCGTACCGCCTCCTGACTGTAGCGGTCGCGCACCTCCGCCCACTGTTCCACGTATGCCACCCGGCGGGGTTCATGCTCCAGCACTAAATTCGGCCGCAGCAAATAATCCAGACTCACGCCTAACGCCGAGGCGACCTTTACCAACACCTCAAAGGTAGGATTGTAGCCGCCGCCTTCGAGCCGGTCATAGTTTGCCCGGTTCATCCCGAGCCGATCCGCCATCTCGTCAATGGTCAGTCCCTGCCGGTCACGGTGAATCTTGATATTCGGCCCGACATACTCCGCAACATAAGGAGCAAAGGTTGGCGCCGGGGGGTTACGGCCGAATAGCTCGTCGACATGGATACGGTAGAAATTCATGAATTTCAGCAGGGTCTCCAGATTCGCGGACAACCCTGCCTGGTACCGGGCCTCGCCTTCCAACAGGCTCCACTCTTCGATCTTCTTGATCGTCCCCTGACCGATCCCGATTCCGGCGGCTGCATCTTTGCGGGTCATATCCCCGCGCCGGCGGGTAAATAACTCGCCGATGAAACGGTAGTCGACACGTTGCGGATACTGGACCGTTTCTTTACGCCGGGACAGCTGGTCGGCGCGTGTATTGACCCGTTCGAGGATCTCAAGAATGGTCAGACGTTCCGTCAGCGGCAATGACAACATCCGGCGGCTCAATTCGACGCCGAGTGTGGTGTCGTCCGTGCGGTCTTTGCGCGGCAGAAGCTGGCCGGGGGTCAGCGCATACCCGGCCAGAACCTGCTCGGCTACTTCCGGCGCATGCAAGTCTTCTCCGGATAGGCGTGCCTCTTTCCAGTGCCGTCGCACCTCTTCGCGAATGCTCCAGGCGTACACACTGGTGGCCAACTGGGCCTGGTCCATACTTTGAAGGACCTTGTCCGGCACGGCCGGGTCGGCCGAGGCGAGGACAGCCCGGTCTTGCATTTCCTCAACGACCATGGCGTCGATTTCCTCACTCAGCTCCTGATTCATGCGGGCCAAGTCCGCCACCCGCGCATCGGCGGATTGCATAATGCCCTCAAGCTCTTCGCCGCGCCCGTCAGTCAGCCGGAGCAGCAGCTCGCTGTCCGGATTGAATCCGTCATGAAAAACAAAAAGCGGCAGCTGCATCAGGGTTTCGTGAAACAGCGTGTAGAACAGCCCCTCGGGGACGTTCAGCCTTTCCAATTGATGCGGACTCAGCGTACTGAGATAACCATCGAAAAAGGACTTGAGCAGGTCGGGTCGCGCAGGCAACTGTTCGTTCGCATCGCCGTAGCGCAAGGTGAACACTGTCAGACGGCTCAAGCCCATCAGGACGCGGCCGACTTGCTTTATCCGCAGGACAACCTCGGCATGAGTCCCCAGCGCGTTGCGCGAACTGTCGACAGAGGTATTGCCCACCAGCTCCCCGGTGTCGGCCACGTAACCGCCCAACACATAATCCTGTTCGTTGATCGTCGTGTGGTAAAGCTCATGATTTTGCTTTTCCGCTTCGGCGACACCCAAACCGTAGGCGGTGTCGAGGAGCATTTCCTCCACCCCGTATTCATCCCGGCCCATCAGATGCGCGATCCGTTCCATGTGAAATGACAGGCTCCCGGGCGTGGAAAGCAGCTGACCGAAAGAGACAAGCCGGTGCGGTGACGACACCCGGTGAAAGCTGAGATACGGCCATGCATCGTCTCTCTCCGGATGATTGTCGAGGTATAGATTCACACTCTCAAAGCGCCCTTCTCCGTCGGGCAACATCTGCAGGCGGCGCACGCCGAGGAAGTCGGCAAACCCTTGCTGATTCACGCCCAGGACGTTAAAAATATCCAGCTGCCGGATCGCCTGGTAGCGCGGGAAGAGGCCGTAGCTCACCCTGTCGGTGAACATAAGCGGACTCTTTTCGGCGGCGCCGAGGTAGGCATAGTTGTAACCGGAGCCCTTAACGCCCAACCACGAACCGTCAGGCAACGGGAAATAAGTCTGGCGGCCGTTGGCAATCCGGGCGCGAATCCCCATGGTGAGATCATGCGACCGGTCGGTGACACCGACAACGATTTTACCGCCTGCAGCGATGACCTTGGCCGCCGTTTCCAGCCGGCCGACACGAAAAGCGCTGTATTCCTCCACATATTCGCGCAGCGGCCGCCCGTCAATCAAAGCAGCCAGTTTCGCATCGACCACATCGTTTGTTTCCAGCTCCCCGACAAATCCGTCCGGCATGATTTGCATAAACACCGGCTGCAAGGCCCGGTCACGCAACAACGCGTATTTGACGTCGTCCGAGATTATCGCCTCGATCGCCCGGTAACGTACCAGCTCATCCTCAGTCACCCGGTCCCGGCCGAAATACCGGCGCAGATGATCAGCCCAGTAGCCGGGCCAATCCGTTTCGATAAGTTTGGTATCCGCGGCAAGCATCGACATATCTTCAATTCTTCCCATAACGGACATCGGATTTGGCTCAAGGGTGAAGTACGGCTCAGCCAAACGGTCCGGGTGCTTGTACCGCGAACCAAGGCGAAGATCAGATTTGGCCATCCAGCCGACGCCGTCCGCCGCCGAGCGCACGATAGACGGCGTGATTCCGCCTTCATCGACCCAGTCCCGCAATATACTGCGGGCGCCTTGTCTAAACTCCTCCCGTTTGCGCTGACTTAATCCACTTGAGCCTCGTCGCTGTCCCTCTTGGGTTGCCAACGCCATCATCAAGGGCCTTTCCATCCTGGCCAGGGCCTCCAGATCACTCAAGGCTTTGGCATTCTGTTCGGCATGGGCCGGGTCCTGCCGCTTCAACACGAAGCGCAAGTATTGAAACGCCTGCATATTGGCATTCTCCAATTGATTGAAGATATCCTGCCCGGAAACCTCCGCCACTTCCCAACCCGCTTTGTACACCGCGGCGAAGAAGGACGGACGGGTCATGTAATTGACTTCTAAAGTACCGCCTTCTTTTAAGTGATCCTTAGCTTCGGTGAGCAAACGATTCAAAAGCTTCATGCCGGGATCGCTCGTGCGGGAATCGCGGTTTCGCCCGGTAATCTGAGAATCGAGGGGAATATTGAACAGAATCCGGTCGGCTTTCTCCGTGTCTTCCGTTGCAAAATCAAAAAGGTCCGCCTGCACCAGACGTATCGAGCCTGCGTACGGCGACGCCGCGATATTGCTGCGCGCGTTGCCCAACAGATACGGATCAATATCGGTGGCCACAATCCGCACGTCGCCGCCCGTGCGTTCCGCCGTATAAAGGGCATCCGCGCCCATTCCGGTCCCCAGCAAATAGATCAGCTCTCCGGGCCGCGGGTGAATCCCCACCCGGAACATGGTTGATTCCATGCTGCGCGCATCGTAAGATCCCCATGACGTCACGACCCGTGTGGATACACCCGGTATCGGCGTCAGGTCAAACAAGGTGTCCGCCACGATAACGGGCCCGTCGCTCGTGGCATCCGTCCATTTTGCCAACAGGGCAAGATGCATCCGGTCCGTCAGGCTGACGCGCTCCGAATTCACCGGAATCAGTGAAATGGCCCGGGACCATTTGAGTTGGGCCAACCCGTCAATATACATGCGCATTCCAGCCTCCGTAATCCCCTTGCCGAACAGATAGCTGGCATGCTGATCCAGCAGGGAGTTTCGCATCCCTTCCGAAAAGGAGTTCCAACGGAGGCCTTCCATAACCAGCAACAAGGGCTCCCCCTTGTAGAAAATGACCGACCATTTCTTCGGCATATCGCGATCGGGCACATGGCTGTGCTTTGACAACAGGTCCATCAGCCGTCTGCGCTGCGGTTGATCAAGATCAAGCTCATAACGCCAGAATCCCTGCTGTTGCAGACGCGGCGGAATCGTCACATCAATATCCAGCGATCCGAGAAAATCATGAAAGTACGGATTGTTTTGGGTCAAAGAGACGACCGGCTCCGGGGAGGCGGCAAATTGCGGCGGAATACGGTCGGTGTACCGGTCGACCAAACCGAGAAGCCGCTCGAACAACTTCCGGCGCGCGCTTTTGCCGAACATGGCACGGTCGGCGTCTGTTGTCCTCAAAATCTTCGTTTCAAACACTCCGGAAAAGACATTGGAGACCGCCAGGTCCGGCTCGCTCACATGCCGTTTGATAAGTGTGGATTCAATGACATCAGCTCCGCGCTGTTCCAGGATCCGGATGACCGCGTCGTCGATCGAACCGCGCCCGAACGATCCGCCCGAGACAATCGCCACCGCAGGATCGGCCACCAGCTCGAGCGCCTTCAGCAGCGTCACCGCCCGTTCGCCGCTGCCTAAAAGCAGACCGAAGTAGGGCAGATTCAGGGCAAACACCGGTTGCGGGGAAAGCTCCAATGCATCGATCGATTCGATCATTTGCTGAAACTGTCTGACGTTCGGGATGTTGTTGGCGGCGAGATTCCGCGCCAGAATCGGCAGCGCCTCTTCCCGCCCCTCGATGGCGATCACTTCACGCGCCCCGAGGCGGCTGGCAATAATCGACAGCACACCGCTGCCCGCTCCGAAATCGACGAAGGTATGCC
Source organism: Candidatus Omnitrophota bacterium (assembly GCA_020429915.1). Taxonomy (GTDB): domain Bacteria; phylum Omnitrophota; class Gorgyraeia; order Zapsychrales; family Zapsychraceae; genus JAGOSC01. The sequence goes on from JAGQKV010000012.1 coordinate 50,372, forward strand.
CGTCAATCTTCTCCCGGAAAGCCTGCATCGCCGCCATGACCGCCAGCGTGAAACCTCCGTAACCTTCCCATCGTTCATACGCGAAGGCGTCGGTGAATTCCTCCTGATCCAGAAAAATAACACCGGGGTTTGCTTCCAGTTGTGTACGCTGCGATGCGGGCAGATAATCGGCGATCCCGCTATTGATCACCAGGAATTCGCCGACCCGGAAATACGGCACCTCTTCAAACTGCCGGTTACGGTACTGGGTCACCGCGATATCCCTGCCGTTGACGGAGACCACGCCGCTTTCCAATCGCTCCTCATCGAGCTTCAGAGCGTCCTGGAGATCCATCTCGACCTGTGCGATCAGGGCGCTGTCCGCCGCTGTGGCGACCATGGCCACTGTCATCGGATTTCCCGCATATCGCAGCTGCATTTCACTGACCTTATGCCCGCGTGCGGCCAGCGCTTCGCGGTCCGGATCAACGACTTCTTTGTTACGAGACACACTCGTCACGTCGTACCCCCCCAGGACGAGCCTGTCCACCGGCGGCAATCCATTCAGTAAACCGATGACGGTACGGTTGTTCACTTTGCCGTAGTAATCATCCCACTGACCGATATTGGCCACCACGGAAAGAGCGTCCGCCCCGTGTTTCTCCATGTTGGCAATCATGAAGGCGGTTTCTTTGCGCACAAATTCCTCGTCCGTAATGTCACCGAGGTGGACGGAAAAGTCGGTATCCGGATCCATACCGTTAAGGATGAGTTGATGAGAGGCGCGCATGAGGCTGTAGGCATCGGCCTCAATCAGCTCCGAGTACTTAGCGCCCAACTTGTGCGCGATGAGCGCCAGGATGCCGTCGCCGCTGCCGACGTCGATCACGTGATGATCGTCATAGCTGCCCTGGGCGATCATGGACAACGCCGTGGAGCTGTTGTAAATGTGGAAAAGCGTCGAATTCAGGCTGGAGTTATTCAAACGGGATATCAGCACGACGTTGGAGCCCAACTCTTCTTTGACCGTGTCATCGAGCTCCAGATAGAACGTGCGATCCATGAGCATTAACGGCCCCAACCGGACGATCACCAAGTCACCCGGTCCGTTTACCCGGCGTATATAGGCATTCTCGCGCACCCACAAACGGCCGTCCAATTCAAACTGCCCGTAAGGTTGACCCGGCGACAGCTCTCCGTCCCAACGCAGGATGATGAGTTTGGGGTCCGCGCGAAACCTGTCCATCAACGCCTCGGACTGACGCGGGGTCAGGTCTTTCGCCCGTCCCCAGGCGGGCTGTTCTCCCCGCCTCTTTTGTTCGCCGCGGGAACGGCGCAACCAGTCCTGCAATTTTCCGGGCTTGCCGAAGATGGCCGCATCCGGACGGACCGCGGTCAGGCTGATGATTGGTTCCCGGTCCGGCAGCTTCACCAAGGCGGCCTCCGGAATTTCGAACCCAAGATCCTCGAGCCGGTTCATGTCAGGGGCGGTGGCCTCCAAATTCTTCAGGTCGGTGGTAACATTGTAGCCCGAGCCGATAAAAAGATTGACGCCGTTGAGCCCTTCCATCAAGTCCATGCTGTTCTGATTGCTGGCGGAGTAAACCTGCACGCCGCGTTCCCTGACTTTGGGCCAATAGCCGATATTCGATACGATCGCGAACCGGCGTCCGGGGTCCTTTTCATCCCGGCGTTGGCCGATGACACTGACGGTCCGCCTAACTTGTTTGGCGTCCGACAAGTCGATCTGGTGGACATCGTAATCAGGACCGAGTTTCAAACCATTGAGTTGCATTTGTATTTTCGCCTGCTCGACCTTACGCGGCAAATTCTCAATCAATTCCACATAGCGTGCGCCCAGTTTATGTGCCACCAGCGACAGGACACCCACTCCGGCACCGACATCTACCACCGTGTAATTCTCCCAGTCCTGCCGTTGCAACATACTGACGATGGCCGCCGCCGCATACATGTCCTGACCCCGCCGGACCACTTCCAGACTGTCGAACCGCTCCAGCAAGATCACGTTCTGCCCCAGCTCGCGACGAAGTTCCGGGTCCATGAAATAATAGAATCTGTTGTCCATGAGGAATAGATGGCCGACATTCAGCATACGGTACTGCATCCCCTCCTCGGTCACGGCGATCCCCGTGCTGACCGTGTACGGCCCCAAGTCTCGTCTGATAAACCGGATTTTCTCCGACCGTGTAATCCTCTGCAGCAGACGGCCGACCTCATCCGCATCCATGGGCCGCGGCCGGCCGTTGGCCTGGCGGTAAATCTCCTGGTCTTTCCCCGTCAATACAAGCGGCGGTTCCGGGTAAGGTCCCTCCTTGAGGAATTGCGACCCCCACTCTTTAGGCCGCCGAAGCTCGGTGCGCACTTTTTTCCAACGCCATTGTCGCGCCTCGGCAGACCGCAGGTAAGACATCATCTCGGCCAGCGTCGCCTGGTCGACTTCGGGGACTATCTGTAATCCGCCGGACATGTACTTGCGCGGAACGGTTTCGTGAGTGGCCGGGTCGTAATCTTCTTTGATAAAGTTGTAAACGCCTTTACGGACCGCCTGCATATACTGATCATAAATCTCATCGGTGGCCCCGGGCTGTATTTCGTCAACCCCGGAAACCTTGTTGTGGTCGGCATATTGCTGTGTCAGGATGCTGTCTTTGAGCGTACGCTTATACCACGTGGCCAGAATCAATGAGTGATATATTTGTCTCAGTCGGGCGAAATGTTCGCCTTCATTGACCTCGCGCTCGATTTCGGGAATGAGAATCTCTTTGACCAAGGCATTGGCGATACTATTGCCCCCGGACCCCGCCGGTGACTCACCGACCAGGTCGCTGGCGCGGGCATATTCGTCCTCAAGCATGACCTTCAACCGCGTGCCGATAACATAGGCCCCGTTCTCATTCTCGAAGACCTTGGCCTCGGCCGGGACAATCCACACTTTATTGAAGCTGCCCAGAGGAATATCCGTGGTGCCGAATTGTTGCTGCGCGCGCTTGTATACCCGTTCCCAAAACTTCCGGCCCACTTCCCCGTCCGGGTACATCAGCGATGACGCAAATTGCTTTAACAGGTAATCTTGTGCCAGCATATCGCGGCCCATCAGCGTGACCCCCAACTCGGGAGTGATGATCCGTTGCTCCTCGCGGGGCACAAGGTTGACCCAGAGGTCCTTTTCGGGAACCGTGAGGGCCGCCAGAAAATACCTGATCAGGCGGCCGGACTCTTCTTCCAGGGCCGGGCCTTCGATATCGTTTTCGCCTGTATCGATGATGAAGTTGAATTCAAAGGGGTTTTCGGTGTCGAACTGAAGGCCGCGCATAACTGCCGGGACAAAGGCGGCGGAGGGTTGAATCATGGCCGTGGGCTCGGGGAAGGAGATGCCGGCGCGGGCAGACACGGGCGCCGCCAGAATCACGGGATCGATTCCGAGACAAAACACAAGCAGGAAAACAGTCAGCCGGCACAAGACCGTCCCGCGGAAATTGTAAGAATGCCTGTACATGTGGGGATTGTGCTGCAATTGGGGAGTGACATAATTATACTACGTATATTAATAATATGCCAAAGACTAATTAAACATAGATATAAGTTATTACATATGAGTTGTTTGCGAATGCAAATCGGGTGCGGCCGAGGGGCGGGGATCAGAAGGAATAAATAAAGCTGTCTTTGAACTTGCTCTTCAGCTTGGCGTTGAGAATTTTGGCCTGGTCGGGGCTGATTGTCTCTCCGATACAAACCCGGTACCAGTCCACGGGTTTTTCATTGTGGACCGGCGCGATGAAGGCATCGTACTGCTGGCCGACCAGTTCTTCTACGTACTTGGTCGCCTGGCGCTTGGTCTTAAAGGATGCGACCTGAATGGTGTACAACTGTTCGCGATTGGCCGTAGCCGGCGTGGGCTTGGGGCGGACAGCCACCGCTTGGTAGGTCGTCCGCTTTTCGCGTGGCTCGGCGACCGCTTCAGGCGCTTCCGTCGGCCGGGGAGCCGGCGTCGATACGACCGCGTACTCACGCGGCGCGGGGTTTTCGTTCCGGTTGACGGCCGCCAAGGCCAGTTCCTTGGTTTTGCTCAACAGCAATCCGAGATTGCCGCTGAAGGCATGCCCGAGAAAAAAACCGATCAGGAAGATAATGATGTAGCGAAACATAAGCGGAATCCGTAGAGTATGGGCCGGAGTTTGTCCGGCGTGAGGTCTGCCCCACAAAGGTTATCCTAGCAAACCCCACGCCGCGAATCAACACCGGGGTCGATTATTCTCGGTCACCGACGGTGATCGTCATCTCCGCGCTGTTGGCCCGGATTTCGGGAACATACATGGCATGCGTCTGGTTCGGCATCCCGTGGAACGTCCCCGGCACTTCCGCCCGCAATTCGTACGTCAGCTTGTGCTTGCCCTGCTTGAGCTCGGAGACGAAGAAGGCCGCCTTCTGGTCTCGAAACTCCTGATAGATCCTGGTCCGTTCACCGGATGGCTTGCCCTTACGGTCCAGTTGTTCCGCGTACCCGTCGCCGCTTTTCAGCGACACGGCCTCCAGCCCGGCCGGCTTGAAGTCCTCGAGGACGAGATACTCGTAATTGTTCTTGGCCTCGAGGGTTATCTCGACGCGGATCCGGTCCCCGCTGGTGACTTCATCACCGGATTCCAGCGGCCGCCAGTCGGTATCGTACCCGCGCAACAGGGTCTCGGCCGTGTCCTCAATAAAGTAACGGCGTTCGACATAGACCTCATTACCGGCGGGCGCAATGTTCTCCTCCAGCGTAAAGTATTTCAAATAACCGGAGGCGTACAGCGAACCGGCACCCTCGGCGAAGATCTCAACGGTATTTCTGCCGTCATGCAGCATATCGCCGGGCAGCTCAATGCGGCGCTCAAAAGAGAAAATATTTGTGCGGTCGACCCGCTGTTCCCGGACCTGACGCCCGTTGACCTTTACGCTAAACGTCAGGTCCGGATTGAGTTCGTTGGTTGTTTTCAGATAATCCGCCAGCCCGAGGATGGCGATCGCCGTGTCACGCGTGTTCTTCCAGCGCGCGCCGCGACGGTTCAGTGCCATCCATTTCACCGCGGGCGGGATCAGACGGCTTTGTGGATCGATATTCGCCAGGGCCTTGATCACAAACGCGGTGGCCTCTACTCCGCCCTCGCTGAACCTATAGTAGACACCGGACTCACCCCAGTGCAGCGTGCCGTTGTCCTTATCTTCGATCATCCCGTTGGCGAGATTCCGGGCCAGCACGGTGGCCCGCTGGGCATCTCCACGGTAGTGCTGAGAAATCGCGAACAGGGCGCGGGTATACGGATTGAGTTCCGCGCGGCGCTCCCACAATCGGGCGATCTGCTTGTCTTCGAACTTACTTCGCGACTTGGCGGCGCCCAGCGCATGCAGCATCCAGGCGAGCATGTCGGGCTGGTCCTCGGCCTCGACCAGTTCGAGTTGAAGATACCGGACGGCCCGGCTGAATACATCCCCTTTCACCTGCAGTCCGGCAGCGCGGGCCTCACTCAGCCCCCACAGGACATAGGCCGTCATGAAACGATCGGAATTACCGCCCTTCCACCAGCCCCAGCCGCCGTCATCATGCTGAAAATCATACAACCGGTCCAAACCGGCGGCGGTCATCTCGTCGAGTTCATCCAGCGTGCTGTTACTGCGGCGTTGCGGATGCCGGGGATCCTCCCGCGGAATGAGTACGTTACGGATGTAGTCATTGACGTCCCCCTCGCTCAGACCCAAATCACGCAGGGCCTTGCGGACGATTACCGCCGGCAGAAAACGGCTGAGCGTTTGCTCGACACAACCGTACGGATAATTGGCAAGATAAGGGAGCGCGTCGAGCATTGTGGCCGCCAGCGAGGGTGACAGATTGACGGTAAGCGTGGTCGATTCTTTAACGCGCTCCTTGGGCAACTGGAACTCCATCACGCGGGCCTCCGCGCCCGCGGTCGCCAGTCGGACGGCGGTGGATTCCGCGATAAACTTTTCAATCCCGTGCGGGATGACCGGATAGGACTTCACCATCGCGTCGGCATCAGCCGTGGCCTGAGCCGAGACCGTGATTCGGGCCGTCCCCTGTTGTTCGGCAACAGTCCGCCAGTCGACACGCTGTTCGCCGCCGGCCGGAACCTCGATCCAGCGTTCCGCGTCTTCCAGCACCCGCAGCCCCTCGCTTTTGATCAGCACCTTTATCTTTTGCTGATCGTCAGTGTAATTGTGCACGTTTGCCGAGATGATCACCTCATCACGCTCCGTAAAGAAGCGCGGGGCCTGCAAACGCACGATGACATCCTTACTGGTCTTGGCGTCGTAAGTCACGTTCCCGACATCAGTCGCGCGCGAAATCCCGCGCGCGGTGGCACGCCAGGTCGTGAGGGAATCCGGAAAACTGACCTTCACGGTGGCCTTACCGTTTTCATCCGTAATAACGGACGGTTGCCAATAGGCGGTGGATCGAAAATCCTGCCGCACCGTCGGTTCCTGAAGATCAGACCCTCCTCCGGCCGCCAGCTCCGCCTCTTCCATTGGCATATCCATTTCGTCGTCGGCAAACGCCATTTCGCTCTTGGTTTTTCTGAAGACCATCCCCCGGCTTCGGGATTCGCTGGCCACCGCCGGCGCGGAGGCCGCCATTCCGTCGGCCATCGCCAGCATATCCACGCGTTCGTTCATGACCTGCCGGCTGAGTTCCTTACCCTCCATCCGCAGTTGTCTGGTAGCACCGATGTCTTTGTCTTGCGTCATTTTCTCACGTTGTTTTTGCATCTTCAGGACGTCCTCAGGCACGAGTTGTGTGTCATCACCGCGGACCAGTTTCTTATACTGCTTGTATGAAAAACTCGAATTGGTCTGCACGGACAAGGGGCGTAATTCTCCGTAAAAGAATTCCCGAATATCCTTCACGTATTCTTCCTGAATATAGTAAACACTGGCGTCCACCAGCCCGAGCGACACCTCGCCCGAGACGGGATTGCCCATGTGGTCGGTCACCGTAATATCAAAAACCCCGGTCTCGCGGGGACGGTAGACCTCCTTGTCCGAGGTCACGTTAATGTTAAGAAATTTCCGGTCCGGGGGGACGACCAGCTGCAGATTCTGCATGCGGACTTGATAGTTGTCGACCGACAGCGCCCCCAGAAATATATTCGGAGAGAACTCGTCGCGCACCTCAAACTCCAGCAGTTTGACGGTCCCCTCAAGAAAATGCATTTGATGCCCGAAGATTTCATCAACCTCCGCGGTAAACAGGACCCACGCCCCGGGCTTCTCTGTCACGAGCATAACGCGGGCCGTTTCGCCGATCGTATACGTGTCCTTCTCCGGAATAATCTGCAGACCGCCGTACCGGTAACCGAGATCCCGGCTTTGTTTGTCGCAAACAAACACATTGGTTTGAGCGGTCACTTCTTTTCCGTTGCGGTCATATCCGGTAAACTTGACGACATAGTATCCGTCGCGGCCCGGCTCAAAGTCAAAGACGGCCTCACCGCGCTCATCGGTCTTCACGAATTTGCTGAACATTTCCTCCTCGGCGTACCCGGCGGGTTTTGCCATCCGTTCATTCACGCCGACGGGCTCACGCCACCAATTGCGCAGGACCTGTACGCGGCCGTCCACACCCACCGGTGCATTGTTGGCGGTCAGGGTCTTGATTTCAATCTGGGCTTTATCGCCCGGCCTGTAGATCTGGTTCTTGGGCCTCAAATAGGCGTAAAAAGAATTCTTGGTGACCTTGATCCGCGCCGTAGAGCTGATCTCCCGGCGACTTTGATCCACCACACGCACTTCAATACGATACTCCAAATCCTGACCGTTGTTCTCCGGCGTCTCGAAACTGAACACAGCCTTGCCTTCGGCATCAGTCTTGATGGATTCCTTTTTGATCAGCGTTCCGGAATTGTAGTAATTGTGACGACCGCGAAGGGCTTCCCGCCCCGCGTAATACCAGGGATACTCACGTGGCGGATGATAAGAGTGATAATAGGGACTTTGGTAAATCAGATACTCCACGTCGGCATTCTCAACACCTCCGCCGAAATAATATTTGGCATCGAGCTCAACCTCAATCTCATCGCCCAGCTGATAAGCCGTCTGGCCGTCTTCATTGGGTCGCGGCGAAACACTGACGATAAATTCAGGAAGCTTGTACTCTTCCAACCGGAACAGTGGAGCGCTGCCGTAGTGTGTTTGCCATTGGGCCGAATACACCTCCATCCGGTATTCCCCAAGCGGCGCCTTTTCATCAAGCGTCAATGCGTCGCTAAAGGTCCCGAAGTCATTGAGGACATACTCTTTTTCCAGCACCTGGTTTCCGCGGGGGTCGTAGACGCGGATCGCCACCGGTTGACGCGCCGGTGTGAAGAAGGCATCCTGATCATAACCTCGCAGCGTTGTCTTGAAAGAAATCTCTTCATTGGGACGATAGGCCGGGCGGTCGCTGTAGGCATAGATCCACCACTGGCGGTTCTGACTGTAGGAATAGTTACGTCCCTGCGCGAACGCCTGCCGGTCAGCCTGCTCCACAACGGCAAAAAGTTCATGCTGGTTGTTGTAGTTCCGGTTGGTGTTGGCCTTTAAAGGAAAAGTGAGGATTCCGTCGTCATCGGTTTGGCCTTCACCCTGCTCCCACGCCCAGTTGCCGCGATCGTTGTAATACCGGTATTGATATTTGACCCGCGCCGCGGAGCGCGGTTCTCCGGTCTGGCCGTCAAAGGCGTACACCAGGCCGGAATGTCCGGCGGTCTTGGTCGCCACGCCCATATCCGTGACCATGACCAGATCATAGGCCTCCACCCCCTGGGCCTGTACAAGAACCAGATAGGCCCCCGGCGCCAGTACCCCGCGGGACGGATCCACCGGCTGATTGTCGTCAGAGCGCAGCCATTCCGCCAACCCCTTATTCTCGTTGTAGTGCTGATATTTCCCTTCATTCTTCAGGTTCAAAGGAACGGACACAACCGGAGTCAGCCGGCGATAAGTCTTTTTCTCGACGATACGGCTGAGCATTTCCTGGTAGTTGTTGAGACCGTACCGGTAGTTGTCCGGCTGTGTCGCCGGATCGAACTGCAGATGGTCGATCAGATTCAACGGATAAATCGTCAGACGGGCCGAGCGGATGTTCTTCCAACCGATACCGAATTGAACTTCGGATCCCGGCAGGAATGTGAAGGCCGTGCTGATGTTAATCTGTGGATTTACGATGGACTCAACCTGGCTTTGGGCGTTATTGACCCACTGGGACTCTCCTTTGCGAAACCGTTGAAGAAGCCCGTGATACGCGTCCAGCGCCGCCTGCAGATCATTGCGCTGCTGATGGTATTGCCCCAAATAGTAATACGCGTCGTCCACCCATTCGCTGTCGGAGTATTCCTTGATGACCTTCGTGAAATACTCTGCCGCCTTATCTTTCTGTTTCTGGTCGTGATAGTTCTGATAGGAACTCATCCCCAACGAATAGTACACCCGGGCCCGGTCCTCATCGGAACGGGTCACCTTCAACAACTCTTCATAAATAACGTACAAGCCGGCGTTTTGGGGTTGGTCGGGGGGCAGGACCCGCACGCCGTCCGTGGCGAGGGGTTTAATACCTTGATAACCCCACCCCCATTGACTGCTGATAAAATCTCCCAGGGCAAAAGTGATTTCGATAAAGCGGCGGCGGGCGACGTTCAAATCTTTGGATCCGGCCCAATATTCGCGCGCAGATTCAAAACCGGCCTTGATCTCATTGGCATGTTGCCAGCGGTTGACCTGCAGGTAGTGTTCCGCCAGCGATTCATTAGCCTCGGCCCACCAGCGGTCACGCTCATCCCCTTCGATCAACTCCTTGAGCGTCTTGACGGCTACTTCGTAACGGTCCTGCTCATTGGTCCGCCAGGCTGAGTCCGCCTGCTTGAAGCGCAGCTCACGCCGCTGGTTCTTGTCTAAATCTTCACCGGCCAGCAGCCGTGAGTACTGTTCCGCGGCAAGCCGGTAAGACTTTTCCTGCCACAATTGATCGGCCCGCTGCTGGTCGGCCGGCTGGGCCAAAGAAAACGGGACGGCCGCGACAGCCATCCCGCATAAGACTAGTACCGCTAAAATCCCGATTTTTTTAGGCATAAATCCCCTCCGGTTGGATTGACACGTCATTGCTCATTGAACGTGACATCGGCATAAGAGTTACAAAAAAGTTACCACCCGTCAGCGGCGGTCGATTGCCCGGCCTGGATACGTAGCAATTCCGCCCGCTGACGCTGGGTTTGCCCCTCCTCTGCCGATAGTTCCGGCTCCGGAGACGCATTGGATATAGTCTGCATCTGTTTATTCTTGATAGGCTTACGAATGTTTCGGGAATCTTCGGCGGGCAGCGGGAGGCCACGCGGGGCGGTACACGGCAAGGCCTCGGACTCGGCCTGCCGCATCAGCTGGCGCGCCAACCCGCTCCAGTATTTCTCGGTCAGGATATCCCCGGGATCGTCGTCCGTGACAAAGGCATAAATCTGATATTGCCAGCTGCGCAAATCGGCATCACTGTACACACGGCTGCGGCATTCGCGCGGGCGGCGATAGTCTCCGTAATAAAAGACTTCTATGGTGGCCTTATGGTATTGACGCGCGTAGTACCGGCACACCACCTCGGTCCGGCCGAAAGGGGCGGTGCGGACTTTCGGTCCCGCCACGTTTAAACCGGACTCCGGTTCCGGACAGACAAATCCGGCGGCTCGAGCTTGTCCTGCCATGACAAATAATGACATGACCATCAGAAAAATGACGCGCATCTCTTTCCTTCCACGGCTGGCCGCCGCAAACTTAACAGCGCTGTACGATCCATACGCCGATCAGTAAAAACACGATGCCCAGCAAACGCCATGCATTGATCGGCCGCATCGCATATCCAAGCCAACCGTAATGGTCCAAGACGGCCGAGAAAATCAGCTGCCCCGAAACCAATGCCGCCACTAAGGCCACAGCGCCGATCCGCGGGGCCACGATAATGGAAGTAATCACGAGTAATCCCCCCAGAAATCCGCCGATCAGCAAGACAGGCGGCACCGCGGCGAGATTCTTCACCGGTGGAAGATTGTCTCGTGAAACCATGCAGAAAACCATCATCATCAACAGACCGCCGGCAAAGGACACCAGCGCGGCCTGCGGCGTGGAGCCCAGGTGTTTCGCCAGGCTGGCATTAATACCGGCCTGCATCGGCAGGACCATACCGACGAGTACCGTAATGATGATCCAAATCATAAACCGCTCCCGCAATCAGGACTAATTCAGTTTTCGTCCGAGTAAGGACAGATCGGTGAGTTTAAACGGCAGTTCGTATCGCTGCTGATCTTCATAAACCTCGATTTCGATATGGCCGGACCCCGGAAACGGTTGGTTGTCTTCCCGCGTATAATTGAACGTGACATTATCGCCGGAAGCAAAGTATCCCTGGGACACGTCCAGTTTGTTGCCGGCGGCATCGAAGATGTCGATGGCTTTTACTGCGTCCTTATTGATCTTGAGTTTCAGCTTGAGTTCTTGCCGGCCGGGATTCCATTCACTATCCGTGACCGATTCGATTTCGGCCCCGAACTCGTTCCCCTTGGATCCCGCGACAAAGGCTGCCACGCCAAGGTCGACCCGCCGGGTCTTGTCGGCCACCAAATAAGTCAGCACTCCCGAGATTTCCTTGATCCCCTTGGCCGATTCGGCCGGACGACGCAGGTCCACTTCGAAGATGACCTTGCGCTTGTCTTCCGACAACCGCGGAAAACTGATCTTTTGTTTCCATTCGTCGGATGGCAGCAGGTCTTGACCGTGGTCTGTCTCGGCCTTGAGTAACTGCCCTTCCGTTACGCTTAACACCTCCTGAGGCAGACGGCCGATGATCGATAAGGTAAAACCTTCATCATAGTTGAAAGGCCGCACGTTGTTCTCCATATCCGAATCATGCACGATGCGCACACCGCCGACCTTGAATTGCGACCCCTCCGGTCCGCGCGCGACGGCTTTTTTAGGCGCGCCCAATGTCTCCGCGACGGATGGGAACTCTGCCGCTGCTTGGGCAACTTCGGCGGTATAGTCAAACTGCGGCTGGGTTCCGGGGGTGATGATGACTTCAACCGGTGCGGCTTCTCCGAAGACGTACTCATTCAGAGCCTCTTCATTCGACGGCCCGCCCTGCAACGGATCATTGCCCTTAAGCAACTCTTCCCGCAGGACTTCCTTGTCGTTCATCATGCGGTCCATAAATTCCAAAAGCTTGATACCCTCAAACCGGCTGGCCAAGGCGCCGTCTTCGGTGCGCTCCAGGTTGCTGCTCGAAACCACCGTCCCGGGAAGATAGAACGTCCGGTAGCGCTTGATCCCAGAAAAGATTCCGCCCGCCATCATGCGCGTCTTCTGGTATTCGCCCTGCATTTTGGCAACTTCTTCGTCGACGTTCTCCTCGGTAACATGGGGAATTTCCGAATCGTCCGGCTCATCATCTTCGCTGCTGGCAATGGTTATGATCATTCGTCCGTCTTCCTTCCGGAGGCTGACTTTGTCATAGACATTGACGGCGGCGCCGGTATTATAAAATTTGACCTCATTGATGTCCCGAAAATAAGCCGTCCCTTTGAAGCAAAACTGATCCGCTCCCCGCTGCTCGTAACTGATGTCACGCCACGCCTCCACCCCCCTGGCCTTTTTGATTTCTTCCAGGACGATTTTCTTGAGATCCGCTTCCGAGGGCGCCTCGGAGGAGCCGCCCATCGAGAGATTCATTTGCGCCAGTACGGCCTCATGGACGACCTTGCCCGATCCGTCGGGATTAAACGTGTACGTGTCGGTAATGTCGAGACAGCCTGTCAGTCCCAGGGCGCAGGCCAAAAGGAGCATTCCCTTTAATAAGCGTGACATAAAATCTCCTTGATTAATCGTTTTGCTCAAAAACAAATCCGTATTCCCGGTGGTCCGCGGGATCCGTTGTCCGCGACGTCATCTTCGCGAGTTCCTGCGGCGAACAGCTGGTCACATCTTTGACCACCAACCGCCAAGTGGGTTTGGACCGGTTATGGACCTTGGCGATCGGCTCCTGCCCCAAAAAGCACCCCTTCGTAAAGGAGACCAGCCGCGTCGGGTCCACATTCAGCAGCATTTCGTCACGGTAGTCGATCCCTTGTACCGGCAGTCCGTTTTGCAACCGGAAAAGCCGGTACTCTTCCTCACCCACCGTCAGGTCGGGAGATTCTTCGGTGAGCACCAGACGGCCTGCCGACAGCGGGATGACGTCCGCGTCCGCCGGCTGATATGTGTTGTCCATATCATGGTATACCCGCAACGGCAAAGAGGTCACCTGGATGCCGCCGAGTTTAATATACCGATCGAGATGAGTCAGCAACGGCGGGACATAGTCCTTCTCGACACACAAGTAATACTCTTGGGAACTCTTGGCCAGCTGAGCGCAGGTCGCAACGATGCGGCCGTGAAAGGTGAGGAAGGCGTTTTGAGGGGCGTCCATATCATTGGCGGTCAGGCCGTTTAAGAATTCGGCCACACCTTCCTTGCGAAATGACAGGACTTGTTGGCTGGTCAAATAAATGCGCATGGGTTCGTTGCCAGATAACCGGTCACGAACTGAATTTGAATCTTACCATTCGAATGGTTTACGGTCCCGGAAAAATCCGCCGGTCGGCCCGTCCTCCGGCAAGGTTGCCAAATAGACGGCGGTATCCGCCCCCTCGGGCAGCTCCCGCGTGGCATTCGGCCCGCCCATGTCGGTCCTTACCCAGCCCGGGCACATGCAATTCACCAGGATATTGGTTCCTTCCAACTCTTCCGAGAGAATCCGGGTAAGTGCATTGAGGCCGGCCTTGGACAAGCGGTAAGATGGGCATCCCCCGTTCATGTGCGTCAACTGTCCCATTCCGGAAGACATGTTGACGATACGCCCGTAACCGCGCTTCTTCATGTGCGGAACGATTTCCTGGCAAAGCCGTAGCGGTCCGTAGACGTTGGTTTCCATTCCGCGCCGCATGGTGTCGAGATCCGCGTCAAAGACACTCGGCCAGCTTGACGCGGAAGCCCCTTGGGTATCCGGAAAAATTCCGGCATTGTTGATGAGAATATCGATGTGCTGGTGGGCGGTGGTGATATCGTCTACGCAACGCCGGATACTGACCGCGTCGGTGACGTCGAGTTGATACCATTCGGCCCGCAACCCCTCCGCGGAGAGCTGTGCTACAGCGGCCCGCCCCTTGGCCTCGTCCCGGCTGGTGGCCATGACTTTAATGTCCCCGGCCGCGGCTAACTGGCGGCAAATCTCCAAACCTATTCCCCGGTTGGCCCCTGTGACCACAGCCACCCGCGGTTCATTCACCCAGGTTCTCCGTGATCAGCTTTCCCTTATCCAACCACGGGCCGAGTTCAAAATCGAAGTCCTCTTCCTTGATACGGACCTCATCCACAATAGGGTCAGGCTGGAAATAAAAAGACTTGCTCCCCCAATGCTGGTCGATGCGCAACTGTTCAGGGGGATCTTCTACAAAATAAACGATGGGGTGTGCGGTAAAGCCGCAATTCATGGTGACATCCGTGAGGACCGCCTTCATCCCCGGTTTTTCGAGGATTTGCGGGATGACAAAAGGTTTCTCCGGTCCCGGGATGATCGAAAACAGAGTGTCATCGTGTTTAATTCCCTTGCGGTCCACCGCACCGGTAAGCAGGACAAAGTGCGGACAGGTCGGCTGCTGGTTGGCGGTCCGTTCGGTACGGTCCATCCACCAAAAGCCGTTGAAATCGACCGGATCGAACTTCAACCGGAGATCTTCATGACAGAAAGGACACCGACTGAGCAGCATCGGCGGAAGCCAGTGCCAATAATCGCAAATGATCGGTTCCAATTGCCGGTGCAGAAGGTCATATTGCTTTTCCAGCATTTCGACATTGGAATCGGGGTCCTGCAGCAACTCATTGATGCGGTTGTCGATGGCACGCATCTCCCCGTACACGTTACGGTACTGCTGGACAAAGGAATTGCGTTTTCGTATTTGATCGTCAGTAAATACCATATTCACCCTTAATGTGGACAAATCTTAGAATACTCGTTGCGGTTGAAACTGTTGAGAAGATCAAACTGATCTCGCGTGATGGCGTATGCAATGTCGCGAAGGATATCGACGTGGGACACCGCCTAAACTGTCAAGCCTATAAAATAGGACATTCTCCCGGCTCTGTCAATTGAAAATTTATAAGTACAAGCAATACATAAAGATTTGTCGGATGCGGCGGCATTTAGGGAAGGTCAAACCAGTCAAAGATTCCCGAAAGATCAATGTCCGGCCATTCGATCCAGGACAGGTCGACCTGAAACCAATCGACAGACGGCGTCCCGACCAATTCGGCCACAGCCTGGGCCTTCATGGCTGCATAGTCGCAGATTTCTCCCGCGGCTTGATGCAGGGCCCGAAAATCATCTTCGCTGGTAAAGAAGCAGTAAGCCCAACACTCCCAATCAATTGCGTACCCCAGCTCACGGGACACCCGGCGTACTTCCGACGGGGGATAATATTTCTTCTTTCCGTGCCGCCGGACCAGTCCCTCGCCGACATCACTGAGGTATTTCTTTTTGTCATCCGGTTCAACCTGACAAGCCATGGGACCTCCGCTTAAATTTGCTGGTTTTGGTCCACGGCGTGTTCCTGCAGCCAATCCAGCGGCACGTGCGCGAGTGCCGCTTCGTGAGTAGCTTCCAGCACCACTTGCGGGGCCATACCCGCTTCATAGGCTTCCTTCCAGCGCAGAACGCACACGCACCATTGGTCACCGGGAATCAGGCCGGGGAAATCCATTTCCGGATGGGGCGTGCTCAGATCGTTTCCGACCGCTTTGGAGAAGGACAGGAATTCCTCATTGATCCGGACACAAACGGTATGCCGCCCGAAATCTTCCGGTCCGGTACGGCAGTATCCGTCACGGTAAAAACCGGTCATCGGAAACTTGCAGCACGGCTGAAGCCGGGTGCCCAGGACATTTTTTTGCTCAGTCATATTTTTCCTTCCCCCTCTTCCACAGTTCGGTCGGTTACTACCGATCGAGGATCTCGAACTCCTCCACCCAGACCACTTCACATGAGCCGGCTCCGGTGTCGTTGCGACTCAGCGAAGTGTACCACTTCCACCCGTCGTTCCGGTAAACGTTGACCAGATAACCCGCGATCTCGACCACCTGACCGCGTCCGACGCGGTTCAATTCCTTAAAAATCTCTTCACTCGCCGGCAGCATATGCATATTGCCGCTATGGCGCAGGAGTTGCCGGTGAGGGATCGGCGGGGCGCGGTTGTAATTAATAAAGTACCAGCGGTCATTCTGCGTAATTTTGACCTGACTGAGCACATCGTCATCCGACATGGGCCCCCATCCCAGGGCGAGGTCCATCGGCGACAGTTTCGCCTCGATTCCGAGCTTATAGTTCTTCTTGGCGAGTACCCGCGCCTTGATCCGGAATTCGGCCTTTGGGACAATCTTGAAATCCTGGACCAGGATGGGTTTTTGGCGGATTTTCCGCTGCACCGGCTCCTCGACGACCAGCATTCCGGGGCCGTGATATTCCCAGCTGTTATAGATGTGATTATAAACCGCGACGCCGATCAGAATCACGCCGCAGAGGATCAGGATTTCTCGGGACATGGCTCAATTTGGGGTTAATCAATCAACTCACCGTACGGATGACCGCCCACTCTGAAGTCATCAGCATGACACAACAGGTCCCGATAGTCAATCTTGGCCAACCGGATCATGTCCATCGGCTGATGGTCGTACAGCTAATCGATCGTATTTTTTTCCCGAAAGTTTCCGAAAATTGATCCCACGAAATTAGCAACCAAAATGACCAAAATTTCGCCGACCGCATAGAATTCGTAGCGCCCTCCGTACTGAATCATCAGGTCCCGACCCACAAAGGGATCATTGCAAACCAGGATCGCCCGGGAGGAAAACAGAATGGTGAGCACCACCGTCAGAAAAACAAAGCGGGGGAAAAACACATTCAGGGTAAACCCGATCAGACCCAGGACAAGGGCATAGACCAGAATCGTGCGGGGCAAAACGATCTTCTGCGTAATCGAGGCCCAGGCCGGTCCGTTCATCAAAAAGAAACAACATATCGTCATCAATACTTTTCGCCACATATCTTCACCCAGGTGTTTAGCGGATTCCTAATAGTATACCCGAATCATGTCGGTAGGCAAATGATCATCCTGCCGGGGCTCAGCCACGACCCGAGGCCTTCACCAGCACCGTCCGGGCATCGGAAATAAACTCATCCAAACGCTCGTCCTCGTCGATAAGTTCATAGACAGTGAAGCGCAGTGATTTATTCTTGATGGAAAGCGTGACGCGTTGGCGCCGCCATTTCAGGAACAGGGACTGAAGGTCTGCGGTGAGGAATTCGCGGATCGGATTCTTTTCCGGCCCCCGGACGACGAAGTCCGAATCGAATTCGGGCCGGATGATGTCAATATCTTGTGACCCCCAGCGCTTGCCGAAAGCGGGTAGCCCGTCCTCCGCTCCGATACTCACCTCCACCGCGAACGGTGAATCCATCTCAACGGCCAGGGAGGTTTGGGCGGGGGATCTCCTGCCGGGATAAGACAGGCTCAGGCTGACCGGAATCCCATCCAGGTCAAATCCGACGTAGTAAGGAACACCGACAATCGACTTCACGGCCCCGTCGTAACGCAGCGCAACACCGGTCAGGAGGTAATTGACACCCCGCCGCCTCCGGCGGATCAGCGGGATCGCGATAAAGACCGGCAAAATGTAAAACACCAGGGCCCACCACGCCCAAAATTTGTCCATCCCGGCCTCCTAGCGTTCCGTGGCGATATAATCGCCGACGATCCGCCCGTGATCAAAGGCGAAATCCGCTCCCAACAGGTCGTGATAGCCAATAATCTTGAGCGCCTGGGCGTCGTCGCCGCTGCGCGGCTCGCCCATGCCCGTCCCGATAAAAACCGTCGTGGAGGTCTCAAAACGCGGATCGCGTCCGGGCTGATCATACACCCCGAATTCTCGCAGGCCGCCGAGATCCAAATTGGTCTCCTCCTTGGCCTCCCGCCGCGCCGCGGTCTGGGCATCCTCTCCCGGGTCAATAAATCCACCCGGCAACGCCCATCCGTAGGGCGGATTGGAGCGCTCGATCACCACCAGCCCCTCCGGACGCTCGATAATCAGATCCACGGTATGATACGGCTCCCGTCCCAGATCGATTTCCAGATGCTTAATATATCCTTCGAAAGTATCCTGATATTCCTCCAGATTTTGTCCTCCGTCGACGTTAATGACGATATGCTCCAGACCGCTGTCGCCGGCCTTAAGTATCCGGCGGATCTCCTGAGCGACGATGCGGGCCACACCTCCGATAGGAAAATCGGGGTAACGGTTGTCGAGGCCGGACATTTCAAACAATTTTTCCTCGCGTTCGGCTGCGCGCCGCAGGATATCCCGCACCCGGTCGCGGACAGGGCCTTGGGCCTTTACCAGTTCGGGGCCCTCCATCCCGACGGCTTTCTTGTCAGGGGTTCCATCCTTTAAAGCGAACGTGATCTCGGTTCCGCGTAAATTCATGCTGCGTCCTTTGCTATTTTCTTGGCCAATGCTATGGCCTCGATTTTGGTCTTGATTTTTCCGAGTGAATGCCGTTCCTGAATCTGCGCCAGGATTTCGCCGATCAAGGGCGAACCGGACACCTTCAAGGCCTTCATGATGTCATGCCCGTTCACCAACGGGACGTACGGTTCTTCTTTTTGCTTATGAAGAAACTCTTCAATCAGCTGAAGACATATCGCCTCATGATGCCGTTGGTCATCTTCGGTGGTCATCGGCCCGCGTGTCGAACGCTGATCCGCCCACGATAACAGCGCAATCGCCGCCGCCTCCTCGTCCGTATCGCGAAAATACCGGTACAGCATGCGCGGGCTCGGCCGCTTGTAATTGGAGATGTAACCCGGCCGCATGTGCCACTGGACCATATCCTCGACGCTATGCCGTTCGTGGGTTGACAATTTCAGCATCCGGCATACCGCCGTCGCGATGCGCCGCCCGACATGTTCATGCCCGTGGAAAGTGAGCCGCTCGCCCACGCGCTTGCGCGTATCCGGCTTGCCGATATCATGCAACAACCCGGCCAGCTTGATGAGCGCGCGGCGGGAATGTCCGCCGCCGACCGTCTCATCGAGATAAACCTGAAGTTCCGGATTATCGACCTTGGCGATCAGTATATCCAGCTGACGGACGACCTCAAGCGAATGCGGCCATACGTCCAGATGATGATAACCGCCCTGACGACAGTCAAACATCACCCGCACCTGCGGAATCACGCGCTCCAAAAGCCCCACGCGGTCCATCGCCTTGAGAATTTCCGCGGTCTTGGACGATTCGAGAACCTTAAAGAATTCTTCGCGCACCCGTTCCGGCGACACGTCGCGGATGCGGTCCTTTTCCTTGCGGATTTGATTCAAAGTCTTGAGCTCGATCTTAAAGCCGAGATTCGCCTTCAGACTGAAGGCGCGCATCATCCGCAGCGGATCGTCCGTGAGCGACCGTATGGATGTCCGCTTGATGCGCCTGTCCGCAATGTCCTTCCGGGCCCGTTTAACATCAATGATTTGAACCTCAAGTTCATCTCCCTCCGTCAAGGCGTTCAGATCCACAGCCAGGGTATTGATGGTAAAATCGCGCAAACCGAGGTCGGCGACAAGATCCTCCCCACGGTAACCGGCAAAATCATAGGTAAATAATCGGCCGCCGGTCTTCTTGGCCACCCGCGCGCACTGATGATCTTCATCCAGAAGGATATACTTACCGCGAATCTCCCGGGCAAACGCCTCGGCCAGCACCAGAGGCCGCCGGTCGACGGCAAAGTCCAAATCGTTCAGCGGCCGCTTGAGCAAATAGTCTCGCAGGCACCCGCCCACCAGATGCACCTGCAGACGGCGCTTTTTGGCAAGAGCCTGTAACGTTTTAAGGACCGGATATTCAGCTAATAGGTTCATGGCAAAAAAAAGAGCAGCGAGTAAAGCCGGACATCGATCCGCGCTTCAACGCGCTACTCTGACAGATATCGATTGCGGGCCGGTCTCAGTTCTTGAAGATGACCGCCTGTTTGATCACGTCTTCGGCCACGTAAATCTCGGCCCCGGTCCGCACCGCGAGCGCCACTCCGTCGGAGGGACGCGAGTCGACCAGAATTTTCTTGCCGGTTTTGGTCTTCAATTCCAACTTGGCGTGAAACGTATTGTTATGCATTTTATCGATGATCAGACTGTTGAGTTTTGCGCCGAGACTCTCAATCACCGAGGCCAGCAAATCATGCGTCATCGGCCGCGGGGGAATCACCCCGGACAGTTTCATTTTGATACTGGAGGCCTCCAGAAAACCGATCACGATCGGGAATTGGCGTTCCCCTTCCTTTTCTTTGAGAACGATAATCTGATCCTGTCGTTTTTCGTCGATGATAATTTTGCTGAGTTCAACTTGTATCATAAAACCTTCTTTACGGTCGTTGATTAATCGGATGACGTCTTGGCTGATTTGCCGATCTTTTCTTTGTCCAGCATGCCCTTCAACTCCTGCATGAACTGATTGACGTCACGGAATTGGCGGTAAACCGATGCGAAACGCACATAGGCGACCTCATCGAGCCGCGCCAGTTTTTCCATCATGATTTCACCGATATCCTGCGTATGGACCTCACGGTCAAAATTCTTTTGTACGTACCGCTCGACTTCATTCACCAGGGCTTCGATAGTATCGATACTGACCGGTCGCTTCTCACAGGCCTTCAAGAGACCGGAAATGATCCGCTTGCGATCAAATGGCTGCCGGCGGCCGTCGCGCTTGATAACCATCAACGGGACCTGCTCGACGAATTCGTACGTCGTGAAGCGGTGCTGACATTTCAGACATTCGCGGCGGCGGCGCACCGAATTCCCTTCTCCACTGAGACGCGAGTCGATAACCTTGGTTTCTTTATAGTTGCAGGACGGGCACTTCACAATGCGATCCTTAATACACCAGTCCGGGATAGACCGGATATTTTTGCGTCAGCTGTTCCACCTCGCGGATAACCGCGTCGAGTTCCACCTGATTGTTGCGGTTAGTCATGGCGCGGTCCATCAAACCGGCAATCACGCGCATATCGTCTTCCTTCATGCCGCGCGAAGTCACCGTGGGCGTCCCGATACGCAGACCGCTGGTCACCGTGGGCTTCTCCGGATCGAAGGGAATCAAATTCTTGTTCACTGTAATGCGCACCGAATCAAGTACCGCGGCGGCTTCATTTCCCTTGATATTTTTCGGCCGAAGGTCCATCAGGAAAAGGTGATTGTCGGTGCCGCCGGATACGATCCGGTAACCGAGACGGCTGAACTCCTCGGCAAAAACGGCCGCGTTCTTCACCACTTGCCGTTGGTACTCCTTGAATTCATCGGTGAGCGCCTCTTTAAAGGCGATCGCCTTGGCCGCGATGACGTGCATCAGCGGACCGCCCTGGGTACCCGGAAATATGCGGGAATTGATCTTCTTAGCCCACTCCTCCCGGCACATGATGATCCCGGAACGCGGACCGCGCAGTGTTTTATGCGTGGTGGTGGTCACAAAGTCGGCGTACGGAACCGGGTTGGGGTGAAGGC
This sequence comes from Candidatus Omnitrophota bacterium, assembly GCA_020429915.1. Taxonomy (GTDB): domain Bacteria; phylum Omnitrophota; class Gorgyraeia; order Zapsychrales; family Zapsychraceae; genus JAGOSC01. The sequence goes on from JAGQKV010000012.1 coordinate 72,010, forward strand.
CGGCCGCGACCAGTCCGGAAATGTGCGCCATATCCACCATCAGCAGCGCGCCCACCGAATCGGCTATTTCGCGAAATTTCTTGAAGTCGATGATACGCGGATAGGCCGACGCGCCGGTCACCACCATCTTGGGTTTGTGCTCCTTGGCCAGGGCGGCAATGGCGTCATAATCGAACCGCTCGGTTTCCTTGTCGACATGATACGACACAAAATTATAAGAGAGCCCGGAAAAATTGATCTTCAAGCCGTGTGTCAGATGCCCGCCGCTAGCCAAGTCCAACGCCAACACCGTGTCGCCGTAGTCAAGCGCCGCCAGGTAGACTGCCGCGTTCGCCTGCGAACCCGAGTGTGGTTGCACATTGACATGCTCAGCCCCGTACAATTCCTTGGCCCGGGCGATCGCCAGCTCTTCGACGACGTCCACGTATTCACAACCGTCGTAATAACGTTTATGGGGATAACCCTCGGCATACTTGTTGGTCATGACCGAGCCCTGAGCCTCCATGACCGCAAGGGAAGTGATATTTTCCGACGCAATTAATTCAAGATTGTCGCGCTGTCGTTTCAGCTCGTGACAGAGCGCCTCATAAACCTCGGGATCTGTTTCCTGGATATGCTTCATGACTTGCCTCTTCTCTACTGTCGTACTCACGGGTTGCTGTTTAGCACCTTTCCCTGTTCCATATCACGGATCAGATTGATGCGTCGCTCATGCCGTCCGCCCTCGAACGGGGTGGTCAGCCATATCCGGATGAGTTCAGGCAGTTCATCGGGGTCGACGAACTTGGAACTGAGAACCAGGACATTGGCGTTGTTGTGTTCCCGGGACAGACGCGCCGCTTCGGTATTATAGCAAAGGGCCGCGCGAATGCCATCCACCTTGTTGGCCGCGATCGATTGTCCGATCCCGGACATACATACAAGGATTCCCCGGCTTCCTTCCGCGGACAATACGCCCCTGGCGACTTTCTGGGCGATGACGGGATAATCACAACTGGCCGTGGAATTGGTTCCAACGTCTTCCACCGCATAGCCCAACTCACCGACGATGGTTTTGATGGTGCTCTTAAAATCGATCCCGCGGTGGTCCGCCCCGATATAAACCTTCACAGCCAACTCCTTATCCTGATACCTACAATAAACCGACGACCTTCTGAACGGCCTGTTCGATCACACTCATACAAAATTGATATTCACTCCGGTCCCGTCCGATCGGATCCGGAATATCGAGGTCCGCCAAAAGACTGCCCGGCTCGGCGGCAAATTCTTTCAGCAAATACACACGCTTTTCAACTTCCGGCATCCTTTCTAAAACCTGTTGGCGATGGGCCCGGGTCATGACAAAAATGAGGTCCGCCTTGCGCAGAAGGATGGTATTAATCGGCTGTGACAGATGCCCGCTGGCATCGATGCCTTTTTCCCCCAAAACCATCAGCGTGTCCGCGCTCGCCTTGGCCTGCAGGAAGACACTGGTTCCCGCCGAGCAGACTTCAATGTGCGGTTTATCCCGCACCAAGTGTTGCAAAAGGTAATGAGCCATAACCGACCGGCAGCTGTTGCCGGTACACACGAACAAAATAGTTTTCAGCCCGCCCATTTTTTGAATCTCTGCCGCCGGGATCACACCTTCGCGCAGGACCTTCGGCTGATCCGAGGTAACATCCACCACCGTTGACCCGTGGCCGTATTGAGTCTCACCACCGTCAATCGCCAAATCCACTTGTCCGTCCAAGTCGACCAAGGCCTCCTGCAACGTGCGCGGCGCCGGTTTTCCTTCCAGATTTGCAGACGGAACAGCCACCGGAGTCTGGACCTCGGCAACCAAGCGGCGGGCGATCTCATGGTTCGGGACCCGCACGCCGACGGTGCGCCCCGGATCGCGGGCTTCGACGACAACGGTCAACGGGCCGGGCCAAAACCGGTCAATGAATTTGTAAAGCAACGTCTTCTGGGAACGTGTGTAATTGGAAATGAGCTCCGGTTGGGAAATCATGATCGTCAGCGGCTTGTCCGGAGCGCGGTTTTTGACCTTACGCAGACGGGCAACGGCATCGGGATTGGCAAAATCGGCGGCTATTCCGTAAACTGTTTCGGTCGGGAACACGACCAGACCGCCATTACGGATGACCGACGCCCCTCTGAAAATCGCGGCCGGTTCGGGAAACTCGGGATGTAAGGTGAGTATTTCTGTCTTCAACGCAACCTTATCGTTCTAACGTTTCTGGCTGGGCTGCTCCATGTGGATGAAGGCCTTGGCGCCGATATCCCTGCGGAAAAAGCACTTATCGAACTTAATCTGCTCGACCGCGGCATAAGACTGGTCAATGGCCTTTTGCAGATTGGCTCCCAACGAAGTGACCCCCAGGACCCTTCCACCGTTGGTCACCACCTTGCCGTCGACAAGCTTGGTGCCGGCATGAAAAACGACGGTCTTGTCGTGCCCGTTAAAAGCATCCAGTCCGGTGATCTCAAAACCGTTCTTATATTCACCCGGATATCCTCCGGAACTCATCACGACGCACACGCAGGCCCGGTTGTCCCAGTCGAGTTCGAATTCGTTCAGCCGTTCCTCACAACTGGCCAAAAGCACCGGCACCAGGTCATTCTTCAACCTGGGCAGGACCACCTGCGCTTCGGGATCACCGAAGCGCACGTTGTATTCAAGAACATAGGCCCCCTGCTTGGTGATCATCAACCCGACGTACAAAATTCCCTTGAAAGGCGCGCCTTCGCGGTTCATGCCGCGAATGGTGGGCTCAATAATGCGCGCTTCGATCTTGTTGAGCAATTCCCGTTTGATTATCGGCGCCGGGGAATAGGCCCCCATCCCTCCCGTGTTGGGCCCCATATCGTCGTCGAAAATCCGCTTGTGGTCCTGGGATGAGGCCAGCATCACATAATCCTGCCCGTCGCAAATCGCCAGCAACGAAGCCTCTTCGCCTTCGAGACATTCCTCGACGACGACCTTGTTTCCGGCTTCCTTGAAGACCTTATCCTGCATGATTTGCTCAAGGGCCTTATGGGCCTGGGCGATATCTTCACAAATAATCACACCTTTGCCGGCGGCCAGTCCGTCGGCCTTGATAACGAGCGGATACTCGGCACGTTCGGTATAATCGACGGCTTCATGATAATTGTCGAAAGTTTTGAAGGAAGCCGTCGGAATATTGCACTTGTGCATAAATTCCTTGGCGAAAACCTTACTGCCTTCCAACAGGGCGGCGGACTTGGTGGGACCGAAAATCTTCAGACCGCTGGCCGTGAAGTAATCGACGATCCCCTTTACCAGCGGGGCCTCCGGACCGACGATCGTCAGATCAATGCGTTTTTGGGAGGCGAAATCAAGCAGGCCTTCAATATCGTCCGCCGGGATATCAACGCACTCGGCCAAACCGGCAATCCCGCCGTTTCCCGGGGCGCAATAAATCTCTTTGACCAGCGGACTTTGCTTGATCTTCCAGGCCAGAACATGCTCGCGGCCTCCGGAACCGATGATGAGTATTTTCATGATGCTCCCCTTTGGAAGACGATCTTTTTCTTTTGATTAGTGACGACACTTCCGATGCGGTAGTGTCTAATCCTGTACTTTTTGAGGGTTTCCTGCACGGCAGCGGCATCTTTGGCAGCCACGACCAGTGCCATGCCGATGCCCATGTTGAATGTCCGGTACATCTCGGACTCTTCTATTTTACCCTCTTTTTGCAAAAGGGGAAATACTTTTGGGACCGGCCAACTGCCGATATTCAGTGAGAAACAGCAGTTTTTTGGCAAAATCTTGGTCAACTTGTCGTAGAATGCTCCCCCGGTGATGTGTGCTATGCCTTTTATTCTAAATTTGGAGGTCAATAACGCAACCTCTTTCGCATAAATCTTGGTCGGACGCAGCAGGCTGGTGGCGTGTTTCCGGAGCAACGGTTCGGACAGCACTTTGCGAACCAGGGAATATCCGTTGGAGTGAATCCCGCTGGAAGGCAGGCCGATCACCGCATCACCGGGAATGATGGCGCTGCCGTCGATGATCTTCTTTTCGTCCACGACCCCCACGGCAAAACCAGCCAAATCGTACTCGGTCGGACCGTACATGCCCGGCATTTCTGCCGTCTCTCCGCCGATCAAACTGCAACCGGCGAGACGGCACCCCTTGGCGATGCCGGACACAACCTTCTTCAGAACCGCCGGCTCCAATTTTCCGCAAGCAATATAGTCGAGAAAGAAAAGAGGCTGCGCCCCTACACAAAGTATATCATTCACATTCATGGCCACCAGGTCGATCCCCACCGAATCGTGAATTTGAAACTGTTGCGCCAGCAAGAGTTTGGTGCCGACCCCGTCCGTGGAGGACACCAGCACGGGTTTGCGGAAACGGCCCGCCGCCAGCGCGTACAAGCCGCCGAAGGCGCCATCCCTTTTGATGACTTCCGGACCGTGCGTCGCGGTCACCATTTTCTTAATCTGCCGGACAAAGGTATTTGCCTGATCGATGTCGACGCCGCTGTCTTTGTACGAGGTCTTGGCTTTGGTCACTGGCAAAAATGCTCCCGCGCATAATTCACGCCGTTCTCAAAAATCAACGCCCCCTGCCCGAGCCGGCCGTTGACGGACAACCGGGTCCAGAACGGATGCTGCGTGGTGAAAAAATGCCGTTCGGGGTGGGGCATCAGACCGAGAATCCTGCCGCTCGGATCGGTAATTCCGGCCACGTCTCCCAGTGAGCCGTTGGGATTCTCCGGATAAGCCGGATCATTGCCCTCAAAAGAGCAGTAGCGAAAAGCGATCTGGTGGCTGCCGGACAACCGCTGCAGCAGGTCCGGGTCTGCGACAAACTTCCCCTCCGCATGGGCGACGGGATAGTAAACGAGCTCGTCGAGCCCTTTCGTCCAGACGCTGTGTCCTTCTACTCGCAGATAAGTCCAGCGGTCTTCAAACTTACCGGAATCATTGTGGGTCAGCGACACTGTCTGCGATGTCTTTTTCGCCGTCAATGTGGCCGCATCGACCGGTCCGGGCAGGATTCCCGCTTTGACCAGCACTTGAAATCCGTTGCAAATCCCGATAATCAATTTCCCGGCGGCGATAAATTCACCGAGGTCCGCGCCCAAGTGATGGCGCAGTTCATTCGCCAGAATGCGTCCCGACTCGATATCGTCGCCGTAGGTGAATCCTCCCGGTACGGCGAGGATGTGATACTCCCTGAGATGGGTCTCGTGCCGGTATAAGGCATCGATGTGCACCGAATCAACCTGCGCCCCGAAGTGCGCGAAGGCGAATGCAGTCTCGCTGTCACAATTGGTACCTGCCGTCCGGAGTACAATTACTTTAGGCTGCTTGCTCATATCACCACCTCAACGGAGCTTGCCAGGCTTCCTTGAGTTCATAAATACTGCTGTGCACACTCAGTTCTCCGTCCAGGCCGGTAATTACGAAGTCCGGGTATTCCTCAACCAGACCGATCAGCCCAAGGGGAACCCCCTTCAACTGCTGTTCAAACTGCTTTTGCTTGGCGGGCGGCACCTCCACCAGAAAACGGCTGTTGGATTCGGAGAACATCAGAATATCGTCGCGCGCGTCAGTCCCGCGGAACGGAACCTTTTGCAGGTGCGCGCTGACCCCCAATCCGCCGGCAAAGGCCATCTCCGCCAACGCGACCGCCAGACCGCCCTCGGAACAGTCGTGCGCGCTGCACACCAATCCCTTGCTGATGGCCCCGGACAACGCCCGAAACGTCCGCAATGCCTGGGCGAAGTTCGCCCGCGGCACATCCGTTCCCAGGCTCCCAAGATAATCATAATATATGGACCCTCCCATTTCGGGAAACGTTCGGCCCACAATGTAAATCAGATTACCCGCTTCTTTCAGATCCATGGTGACGGTCATATGAATATCTTCTACGATCCCGATGGCCGAAATCAATAGCGTGCCGGGAATCGCGATGGACTTCTTGCCCTCGGCGTATTCATTGTACAGACTGTCTTTGCCGGAAATAAACGGTGTCTGATATCCGACCGCAGCCTTGTAACATCCTTCGGCGGCACGGACCAGCGCCCCCAACCGGTCGGGCTTGTCCGGATTTCCCCAGCAAAAATTATCGAGAATGGCGATACGGTCGGGGTCGCCGCCGACACACACGATTTGCCGGATCGCCTCGTCGATGCAGGAAGCCGCCATCCAGTAGGGGTCGATCATTCCGTAACGGATATTGATCCCGTTGGAAACCGCAAACCCTTTTTTCGAGTCCAGCTTGGGCCGCACAACGCTGGCGTCCGACGGCCCGTCGGCATCCACTCCGCACAGCGGCTTGATGACACTGCCGCCCTGGACCTCATGATCGTACTGGCGGATGACCCATTCCTTGGAACAAACATTAAAGTGTCCCAACACCGCCCGTAAGGCCGCGTCGAGGTCCGGCTTCTTCGGTAATTTGGGCGACTTGCCCTTGTACGGCTTCCATACCGCCTTCTTGGTCACCCGCGGGTTGCCGTCGTGAAGGAAGCGCATGTCGAGATTGCACACTTCGGTCTGCCCGTAATAAATTTCCAGCCGGCCGGTCCCGGTGAACTCACCGATGACACTGGCCTCAACATTTTCCGCAGCGAACACGGCGAGAAATTCCTCGACCTTCTGCGGCGGGACCGAGAAGACCATGCGCTCCTGCGACTCGGAAATCCACACCTCCATATATTTCAGGCCTTGATACTTGAGCGGCACTTTATCCAGATGCACCCGCGCTCCGGTCTCTTCTCCCATTTCCCCCACGGCGCTCGACAAGCCGCCCGCCCCGCAGTCGGTAATGGCGTTGTACAGATCCCGGTCCCGCGCCTGGAGCAGAACGTCCAAGACCTTCTTCTCCTGAATGGGATCCCCTATTTGCACTGCCCCCGACGAAACCGTCTCGGACTCGGTGGTCAGTTCGCCGGAGGAAAAAGTCGCCCCGTGTATTCCGTCGCGGCCGGTCTTGCCGCCGGCGACGATGATCGCGTCGCCTTCCATGACCTTTTTGCGAACCTTGTCCCGTGGCATAATTCCCACACAACCGCAATACACCAGCGGATTGCCGACAAAGCCCTGATCGAAAAGGATGGCACCGTTGACCGTCGGGATTCCCATCTTGTTGCCGTAGTCCCGCACGCCGTCGACCACTCCCTTCATGACCCGTTTGGGATGCAAGGTCCCCGGCGGCAATTCGGAGAACGGCGTGTCCGGCCGGGCGAAGCAAAAGATATCCGTATTGCACACCGGCTTGGCGCCGAGTCCCGTTCCGAGGATGTCCCGGATAACCCCGCCGATCCCGGTATTCGCGCCGCCGAACGGCTCCAGGGCGGACGGGTGGTTGTGGGTTTCGACTTTGAAACACAAATGGGAATCTTTGTCGAACTTGATGACCCCGGCGTTATCGTGGAATACCGATACGCACCACGGCTTGGCCAAGCGCTCCGTGGCCTTGACAATAGTCGACTTTAACAGGTTGGTGATATGTTTGGTTTTGTGCCGGCCGTCGGTCATGGTCCGGTATTCGATGTTGCCGCGGAACGTCTTGTGGAAACAATGCTCGCTCCACGTCTGCGCCAGCGTCTCGAGCTCACAATCGGTGGGATTGCGGCCCAGCGATTTAAAATGTTTTTGAATGGTCTGCATCTCGGGGATGCTGAGAAAGAGTTGCCCTTCCGCGCTGATGCGGGCCAAATCCGCTTTTTTGGCTGACAGCAAATCAATAGTAATCGCCTGCACCTCACCGCTAAGCGCGGCGGCATGCAGCAATTTGGGATGGGCCGGATCGGCGACGTGCTGAATAATTTTGTTACTGAGGACCTTATCGACGATCAGACTCAACTTGGCCGCGCTGAGCGTGCCGCGCAGCGTATAACGGCGGGCCGTACTTACCGACTCGACGTCGTCGATATCCATATCACCGATACCCTTAAGGGTAGACTCCTCCACCGGATCCATCACACCCGGATTAAAAGCGATTTCGATAGAGTGCACATCCCGTTGGGCGCGCGGGCGTTTAAATTCATCGGAAGGCAGGAAATGAAACTCCTGGGTTACCGGATCGGTCAGCAGCTCCCGGCAGACCCGTTCCACGGCACCGGAGCTGAGCCGGCCTTCGATATTGAAGATCCTCTCAACGTCCACACCGGTGACGGTGGAAATGCCCAATTCCTGGATGGAACGGCGCACCCCTTCGGCGTGAGAATCAAACACGCCGGCCTTGTTTTTAATTTCAACGCGCCAGGTCATGGTTACGCATTCGTTTACGATTGTTAGTGAGTGGAGGTAGAGCGGTTATGAGTTAACCCGGTTAAACACTTCCTGGTAGGCCTCTTCAATATTCCCCAAGTCATGCCTGAAACGGTCCTTGTCGAGCCGTTTGCCCGTCCCCTTCTCCCACAGGCGGCAGGTGTCCGGAGAAATCTCGTCGGCCAGGATAATGTGCCCCTTGTGCCGGCCGAATTCGAGTTTGAAGTCGATAAGCTGCAAGTCAAGCTTGTCGAAAAAGTCTTTCATCAAACCATTGATCTTCAGTGTCAACTCACGTATTTGCGCCAGCTCTTCGGCTGTGGCGATCTTGAGCATGCGGATATGATCTTCGTTGATGAGCGGATCGCCGAGTTCGTCCTTCTTGTAGCAGTATTCCATCACCGGCTGTTCCATCCGGATCCCCTCTTCGACACCGAGCAGGCGGCATAATGATCCGGCCGTGACATTACGGACGATCACCTCAACCTTGATGATCTCAACCGTCTTGATGAGCATCTCGCGGTCTGAAAGAGAGTCGACAAAATGAGTCGGAATGCCCTGCGCTTCGAGGAACTGGAAAATCTTCGTGGAAATCTTGTTGTTAAAGACACCCTTTTGCTGGATGGTCCCTTTCTTGGCCGCGTTAAAGGCGGTGGCATCATCCTTGAAATACTGAATCATCCGGTCGGGATCGTCGGTACGGTAGAGAATCTTGGCCTTGCCTTCGTAAATAGGCTCGCCCTTGGTAACCATCACTTCAGTCCCACTCGTTTATAAATCTTGTCGTTATGACGGGTGTAGTACTTGATGTCGAAACACTTGTCGATTTCTTCCGGTTTGAAATACTTGCGGACCTTGCGGTCACGGTTGAGGATGTCCTTGAAATCGGAAGTTTCCTGCCAAACCTGCATGGCGCAGCGCTGAATGATATCGTAAGCTGCTTCCCGTGTCAGGCCCTTCTTCATCAATTCCAGCAGAACCCGCTGGGAATAAATGAGCCCCTTGGTCTTGGCCAGACTGGCGATCATATTCTTGGGATAGACGAGCAAACCGTCCAAAATGGGAATAATCTTGTGGAACATATAATTCAGGGCGATACAGCTGTCGGGGATAATCACCCGCTCCACGGAAGAGTGGCTGATGTCGCGCTCATGCCACAGACATATATTTTCAAATGACGCGATCGCGTTGGAACGCAACAGACGGGACAACCCGGAGATCCGCTCGCAAGTCACAGGATTGCGTTTGTGCGGCATTGCCGAGGACCCGATCTGCCCTTTGAAGAACGGCTCTTCGACCTCCAGGACCTCGGTCTTCTGCAGCAGACGGATCTCGGTGGCGATCTTATCCAGAGTCGAACCGACCAGGGCCAGGGTCGTCATGAATTGGCAGTGATGATCGCGCTGAATGATCTGGGTTGCGATATTGGCCGGCTTCAATCCGAGTTTCTCGCAGACGAATTCTTCCACATACGGATCGATATTGGCAAACGTCCCCACGGCCCCGGAAAGCTTTCCGTAAGACATGATGTCACGGGCCTGTTCCAGCCGGGTTTGATTGCGCTTCATCTCGTCGTACCACACCGCGATCTTCAGCCCGAAGCTCATCGGCTCGGCGTGGACGCCGTGGGTACGCGCGATACACGGCGTGTCTTTGTACTTCTTGGCTTTCTGCTTGAGGACCGCCAGCATCTTTTTGGTGTCGGAAAGCAGGATATCCAGCGCTTCCATGCATTGTACGGACAACGAGGTGTCAAGCAAATCGGACGATGTCAGGCCCATATGGAGGTATTTGGCTTCAGCCCCGATGTACTGCCCCACATTATTGATGAAAGCGACCACATCATGGCGGGTCTTTTCCTCAAGCCGCTTGACCTCATCGATATCAAATTTGGCGCTCTTCTTGATTTGGTCGAGGGATTTCTTGGGAATGTGCCCCAATTTGCACAGGGCTTCACAAGCGAGGACTTCGATCTTCAGCATAATCTCCATCTTATGCTTTTCCGACCAGATGTTACCCATCTTAGACAGGGTATACCGTTCGATCATCTTCTAGACTCCTTTAATAGATACATTCTGTGGGGTCGACAAGGGGTTGCCATGAATCGGGTTTCAGGATTTTACCGGGAAATTAAAAGGTTTTGGCTCTTAGGTTTAGATACTATAACAGAGATAAATTTCAGGGTCAATTAAAATTGCGGCCCGGAATCGCCACCCAACCCCTAAGATATGCCTCAAACTACTGAAATTAATTAACTTATGGGATTTGCTATGCGAAAAAAATAGGCGGGAATTTGATTGACACCAGGGGCACCGGAGCCGCCCGCGCGGGGCGACTCCGGAATTTCGCTTGTAAACATTTACTGATACTACACTTATAAATCGGCAGGCAGCTTGAGCCGTTCCTTGAAATAATCCACCATCACCTCGGCGGTGTCACGGATCATATCGTCGGCGACCAGGATCATCTTTGAGCCGGTGGGCGTCTTGAGAAAGGTGTTCATTTCCTTGAATTCCTCCTCGGTAAAGGTGGCCGCGTACACCGGGATGATCACCTTGATCAGTTCGTTGATCCGCATCACTTCCTCGACCTTGGCCATTTGTGCCGGCGGCGCCTTGGCCCGCAGGATTTCGATATTCCGCTGGATATTGACACGTGCTCCGTTCAGCTCCAGGTGCTCGAGAATCAGCAGGACTTTGGTCGGCGGAATGCCTGGAAAACCGTTGGCGTCGATCTGGCTGGGATCCCACTTAAACGGCTCCTCCTCATCCATGATCTTTTCGATCTGCTCGTTATAGTAAAGCTTGGGCAGGCGCCCCTCCATCACCTTGATGTAATAGTTTCCTTTCTCAACGACCTTCCCTTTAATGACGCGGCCGTCCTTGAGATAGATCAGCTCGGCCCGGGCGGTCGAACATATCAGCAGGAGGAACATCGCGGTAAAGATTGTTTTCTTCATAATAACCCCTGTGTGTTTCGGTTTACCATTGAACGCTCCGGGACGATCGGGGCCCCGGTCGCATTCTCAAGTGTACCACATTTCGCCGGAATCTTCCTTACCCGCGGGGAAACTTTCCGTGGCGTTTTTCGGCGCCAACAGCGCACAAATCTGGTTGAACCGCCAAATGATCTATGATACCATGTGTGACTTATGATCGATAAAATAAGAGTCCAGATCGACCGGAGCCTGGCCGGCTTCATGGAGCAGGTCAAGCGCGACTATAAATTGCACCTGGTCAGCCCGGTTTTGTACGAAAGCATTAAGGAGTTCAACCTCCGCAAGGGCAAGCGAATCCGTCCGTTGCTGCTGATCCTCAGCTACAAGGGCTTCTCGCCCAAAGGCAAACGCATTCCGCCGTCGATCTTCTATGCCTCCACCTGCATCGAATTGCTGCACAATTTCATGCTCATCCACGACGACATCATCGATCGGTCCGATCTGCGCCGGGGCAAGCCCACCATGCACAAACTGCTCGGCAAGATCGTCCGCGCCGGCGATCAACAGAAGCTGGGTTACGACCTGAGTATCGTGGCGGGGGATATCGTGTACGCGTTCGCTATCGATGCTTTTCTCTGTATTAAGGAACGACCCGAGCGCAAAGAGCGCGCCCTGAAGTATTTCGTCCAAACGGCGGCCTTTACGGCCATGGGAGAATTTATCGACACCATCCACGGCGTGGAAAAGCTGAACAAGGTTAAAGAAAAGGACGTGTTCCTGAATTATACGCTGAAAACCGCGCGCTATACCTTTGATTGTCCGCTGGTCACCGGGGCCATCCTGGCCGGCGCCAAGGAAAAAGACATCAAGAAGCTTTCACGGCTGGGCGTGCATATCGGCCAGGCCTTCCAAATCCAGGATGACATCATCGGGATCTTCGACACCCAGAAGAATATCGGCAAATCCATCCTCAGCGATCTCGACGAATCAAAAAAGACACTGTTGGTCTGCCACGCCAACGAGACGCTCTCCCCCGGGAAGAAACGCCAATTCATCAAGTATTTCAACAAAAAGAAAAAGACCTACAACGACCTCGTCGCGGTCCGGAAGATCTTCATGTCCGCAGGCAGTCTGCAGTACTGCCTCGAACAACTCGACCAGCGCCTGACCGAGGCCATCAAAATCCTGATGAGCCTCGAAATGCAGCCGAAGTACCGTGACACCGTAAAGCAGGCGATCCAGGAACTCTTCAAGCACTCATGGCGGATTGCCGAGCAGTACGACGTCCCCCTCCCCTCCAAGCAGCGTGTTATCGCCCGCTAGCAGATATTTTCACTAATCAGGTTTCAAAGAAGGATCGACTTCGCGCGGTCAGCGGGATAGGATGAGTTCGCCTTGCCTGATTTTTTCCGAATCGAGGGCAGCCTCATCTGTGGCGAAGGTCACTCCCGTGACGGTCAGCGTCCGGTCACGGTCCGAAACGCCATCCTCAAGCGCGGTGAAATACAGGGTGAGCAGGTCGCCGGATTCAGCGTTTAAAGGGAATAGTCCGATCAGGGCAATCTTCACTACATCAGGGCCGTCTTCACGGCTTTCCACGAGCTGAAATTGACTAACGGAACCGCCCTTTTCGATACGGTCGAGCCGGAAGGCACCGGCATCGAAGGTAAAAGCGAGATCGACGGCAAAGACATCGGCAAGCGTGTTTTCCCTGAAGTTAATGGTCACGCTCGCCTGTTCGCCACGGTGCAACCGGGCGTCGGTAACGTTGACTTCCAGGGCATGCACAGCGGTCGCGGACAAGACAGCGGCCAAGGTGAGTAGCATCGTGAGTTGTCGGATCATAAGGTGTCCTTTCCCCCGGCGGGGAGTATGCGGAATTCGGTCAGGCAGTCGGTTTATTGCAGGCATCCGGTTTCAACAAGGACTTGCCGGATGTATTCTTCGTAGTCGGAGTAGCCTTCCGGGACATCCGCCGGTATCTCGGGATAATCGATCCGGAAGACCACGTGGCTGGCATAGCTTTTCTTGTAATACTCGCAGGCCTTTTCCGGGTTGCCCAGGTGCATGTCGTACAGCAGGCCGATATTGTACTGGCAGGCCCGCATGCCGTCGTAACGCTTCCCGTCGCGGTAGGCTCCGAGAGCCCGCTCCCAATAATCCAGGGAATGCCAGTAGCGGGTCCCGTAGGTAATCTCCGGGCTGCGGAAACCTTTTTTGAGCAGCGCCCCTTCCCACCGTACCAGCCGTGGCGACTGCAGAAATTCGGCATATACCTTGTAGGCACGGGCGGCGCAGATGTCGTCTTCAGCCGCCTCGCACATTAACATCGCCTCGATAATCAGCTCCTCGGCATCCAGCGGGTGACGGTCCTCTTCCATTATGACCGCCGCCCGGCGCAGCAGGTCATCGGTTGAAGCCGGTTCAAAGTTATTGCTCACCACCGGAGCACAGCCGGCGAGCAGGAGCAGTATGATCAAGATTGATAAATGGCGCATGGAATTTCGTAGCCGCAATTATGATTTCGGCTAGTCTAAAAATTTAATGCTTAAATTCTGAGATTCCCTGAATTCTTGTTGATCACTGAATTCACGGAGAATTCTGCTGATCTTCTTTACTAAATTGCCTACTATAGACTTGTAACTCTTGCTAAACAATAAACGACCTTGGCGTTGAAAACGCACCACATCAAGTTCACCACCGTCCCGCGATAATTGAATTTCTATATCCTTCAGAAACGGCTCCCGCATAGTACTATATACCGTAGCATCATGAACTAGTACTTTGACTGAAATATCATAGTCTGCATGACTTATTCGGTAACCTTTTGCAGCCAACCCGCTGGCTATTTGCCGCGCCAACTCTTTCTGAAAGACTGAATAGTCGGGATTGATTCTCCGCACATAAGATGGATCTTGTAAGTCTTCCGCTGAGCATGTACCAGCGAGAATAAAGGTTATCATCCAGCAAACTGTACCACCTCTCGAAAAAAACCTTAGATACTTCAACACTCTTTTCATGAAGATCATCGGTTCATAAAATGCTCGCGCAATCGAGCGGGATCGGTAAATCCAAAATTGCTATACTGATTCCTAGGGATATGGTAACCAGCCGCACGCACAGCACCTAGCGCCCAGTCGGTACAATTTGCCGTTAAGGCGAAAGCACCAACAGGGGAATCAATATATGTTTGCACCATATTGGCCTGCGCCGCGTTTATCGGATAAACTTTTGAAATATCGGCATAGTCACCGAGTGCAGTGCCGGGCATTTCTTCTAATCTTAAGCCCGGGGATGAACGTCCAAGTACCCAACTGGCATGACTGTTCGACCTCTTCAAAGGCCATTTTCCAAAGTACTGCCGCCTACCATCCGGATATATCAGTCCAACGCCTGCATGCCCCTCACCCACCCGAAGTATGAGAGCATGATCTGGTCGCATACTTGAAGGGTTGGCTTGCATAATACGTCTAATTTCATCCGCTCTATTTTGGGCAACTTGTGCATGTGAATTAAATCCATCTCTTTTAACAAAGTTTTGTGCATGTTCGCTGCTTAAAAAACCTAAGACCGCGCCTGATCCAGCACCCGAAATAGCGCCTTGACCAATATCCTTGCCAACTATAGCGGATCCGGCAGCGCCTATTGCTCCACCTTCAACGGCAAAAGCTCCAGATCGCAAAAACGGATTCACAACATCATGGAATCCAGCGGCGCCAAACACCGCAGATATTCCAAAACCAACCGCGGCTCCTGCCAAGGTTTTACCAAGCCCGGATCCGGAAAAAAAAGCCTCACCCAAACTTAGGGTAGAATTAATCAAACTGAATGCCTGAAAAGCGGCATAGGGATTAAAAACTGTGCCAATGAATGTAAATATTGCGGCAGCACCCGAGACCAGCGATTTCCAGAATTTCTTAAACCAACCATGCCCACTCGGATCTACATTGTTCACCGGGTTATTTCCGGCGTAGGCGTAACGGTTAAAAGTTTGAGGATTTTCGGCGGACTGTACTATCGTATCCGGCGAAATAAACCTTCCCAACTCCGGATCATAATAGCGGGCCTGCATGAAGATGAGGCTGCTTTCGGGGTCTTCATAGTGTTGGGTAAAGTAATAGCGACCCTGGTCGACAGGGTCGTCGTACACCACATGACTGAAGGCCGTTGCCCCGAACGGTCGGTATTCACGGATTTCGCGGATGGCCCCGTCACGGTCGGTGGCCACATTCGTTCCACCAAGGTGATCCGTGTGGTAATAAAAAAATCCGTCGCCGCGCACGGTGGCGATGCGTTGGGACCCGAGGTAGATATGGCGGCTGTCGCCTCCCGGGCCCATTTCATAGAGCGAACCGACAAATTCCGTGATGATCCCGCCGACGGACTTGCTGGTCCGCCCGCCGTCGCCGTCGTACTCGTAAGTCGCCTTTACCATACCGTCTTTTCGAATCCGGCGCAACCGATTTTCCATGTCATATTCATACTCGGTCAGATCCTGAGCCTCGCCCAAAACGATAACTTGCTTGGCGGTCATATTGCCGTTATCGTCATACACATAGACCGCGCGGGTTTGGCTGACCGGATCAAACGTGTCACACACGGCATGCGGTCCCCCGCCGCAATTGGCGTTGTAGGTATAGGTCTTGCCGTCCTTTTCCATAATATTACCGAGCACATCGTATTCGTAATTCCTGAAACCATAGCGTCCGGGATTATCGGCCGTCTTCAGCCGGTTGAGATGGTCATAGGTGAACGTTTGGGTCGCGGTGTGAACGGCGTCAACAATGGTGAGGATATTTCCGGCAGCGTCATAGCCGTAACTCAGGTCTTGAATGTCGCCGGAGGCCCGGGCCCAACCGTTCCCGTCCTCCAGCGGCTCCGTTCCGGGGGCAAAGGTTTTCTTGTGCAGCAGCCGCTGGTTAAATGCATCAAAAAAATAGTAAGTACGGGTGCCGTTGCCCATCCGCAGATACGTCATCTGCCCGAAGACATTGTAGCGGATATCCTCCGCAAAGGTCTGCACGCTGCGTTCAATGGCGAACTCATCGAGAATCCCCAGCGAATAGCGAGCGATCTGCGACGCGTCGATGGATGTGACCAGCCCGTCGGCGCTGGTATCGGCGCGTTCACGTTGCTCCTCGGTCGACGAAACCAGCTGCAGCGCGATACGGACCGCCAGCGAGGCATCAATCGCGGTAATGCGCCCGTCGCCGCTCACGTCTCCGTATAACATGTTCGGATCTCCCTGACTGACCCGCTCCACCTGCCCGGCGGCGTTATACGCATATTTAAGCTTGATCCCCCGCGGATACTTCAAGGCAATGAGGTTGCTCAAAGCATCGTACTCACGGCTGACATCATAATTGATCATGCCCACCGTCTTTGTCGATACCATCTCCCGCCCCAGCTCATCGTAATGAAAACTCGTTCCGCCGTTGCCGTAGACCACATTGACCAAGCGTCCGGCAGCATTATCCTGCCCCAGGATATCCTCGTCGTATTCATAGAGGACCGTGGAACCGCCGTCACTAAATGCCTTACGCGTCAACCGATTGAGCTCATCGTAGTAGAAGGTGATCACCCGGCCCATGGCGTCGGTCTGGGTCTTAAGGTTTCCGTTGGCATCATAGGTATACGCCCAACGGCCCATGTCCGGGTCTTCCAACCAACGTTTGCGGCCGAGCGTATCGTAACCGATCCGTGTGGTGACCGCTGCACCGTCGGCATCCGCGCGGGTGGTAATGAGATTATCCTGAGAATCATAATCGTACTCGGTGGCGGTATAGAGTTCATAAGGTTCGGCCGGGTAGTCCGGGGATCGACCGTCCGCGCCGCTGTAGACCTCCTTGCGGATCAGCCGGCCGAAGGCGTCATAATAAGATCTTTGCATATGCCCGTTTTCGTCGTACGACGTGGCGGTCCAATCGTCATACTCGACGTTGGAGAAAGTAACCCCGTCCGGCTGTGTAACCCGGATGACCCGACCCAAGGCATCGTATGCGGTCTGCACGTACGGTGTATCCGGGTCGATGGGCGCGAGGGTGTCCGGATCGCCCGTCGTGAAGGTCGGCAGATACGCCTTAACCGGAAGGCCGCGTTCATTGTACTCGACCTGGTTGCTGACGATATACAGGCCGGGCTCACCGCCGGCGGTCTTGGTCTGAATCTTGCGTCCCAGCGCGTCGTAGAAATCGGTTCGATCGATGGTTCCGGACTGACCGTGTTCGCGGCGCGCGGATACGCGATGACGGATATAGGTCGACATATACTCGATGTCGGCCATCCGGGTGGGATACGCTGCGGAATCCAGCGGGGAAATCTGCGCGGTCACCCGGCCGAGATCGTCATGGTCCCGTTTGCCGGTCTGGCCGTTGGGGTCGGTCGTGCTCTTCAACTGGCCCCACATCCCGCTACGACCGTCGGCCGACACCAGCCCCTCCCCGTTGACACCGAAATAAGTATTGGTCACGGCGTGACCAAGATCATCGACCGTTGTCAGAGGAAAGATCTGGTGGTCCGGGTCGTACGTCACCCGGGATTCGCCGTTCAGCGGGTCAATGGTTTTAATCAGATTACCGGTGACGGCGTATTCGTAACGCACCGGCAGCGGGTATCCCGAACCGCTGGCAAAGAGATTCCAGTCCCGGCGCGCGGTCACGCGTCCCAGCGTCGGTTTGGCGGAATACGAAGGATTGTTGTCGTAGACAACATCCGAATAACTCACAAAGTTGGTGCTTTCATCGGAGACACGAGTGTACCTGGGAAGCCCTACAAGCCAGTTGCTTTCGTTGGAAACATAGCCGCGGTCAACGACGCGGTAGTCGGTCCCGATATCTTCACCGGTCTGGAAATCCACTTCCCCCCACTGCGTCGAACGAACCGGCAACCAAACCCCCGCAATATGCTCGTGGTATTCATGCTCTTCGGCGGTACGACGCCCGTCCAGGTCCCCGTCGTATACATAGTTATCCTTGCGGCGCAGATAGACCAGGTTGCTGCCGGCGGTAATGCTCTGTACACCCCAGGTAAAGGCGGTTCGGCTGAAAAGGATATCATTGGCGTCGTAGACACGTTGCTCAATCGGCCGCCCCTGCTTGACCGGGTCGGTATGATACTGGGTTTCCACCGCATTACCCGCGGTGTCTTTGGCAACCACGGTTCCGAACCCAAGAAACTCGCGCGCATCCGCATCGTAAACTCCATCGTGATAGGAATACTCCGTCACGTACTCCTCCGAGGTGTTGGCGATGGCATGGGTCATTCGCCAGACCACGGGACGTGCAAACGGCATAAATTGCTGATCGAACATCGTCGACGGCATGTACGTTATCCGGCGCACCCCGCCTAAACCGTTGTCCACAGAAACCATCAGATCCGGATCTTCCCCCGTATTCAGATAAAGCCGTTTGGACTCACCGGATATATTGGTCATAAAGTCGGCCAGCCCATCCCCGTCGGCGTCAAACAGGCGCGTTCCTTTCTGTTGAAAGTCGGCGGCTCCAACATTGTAGGCGCTGTCCACAAACCAACCCGATCCCGTATTGATCCGCACCTCGCGGTCGTGGATCTGTCCGGTCACCCCCAACGGCACCACACGCCGCGTGTGGACTAGATCAGCCAGCCCGTCACCGTTAACATCCGCCAGTTGTGTGGCCCCGTTCTCGATGTCGTAAAAAGGATAGGCCACGCCCCAGGGAGAGGTCGTATCCTCCTGCCAACCGCGGCCGGTGTTCATGAAGACCTTAACCACACCACCCTTCAGATAGAATATGTCCGGCAACCGGTCCCCGTTAAGATCGGCGACCGTGGCGCCATCGGCAAAGTCCGTATATTCCGATGCGGGCAGGCTCCAACCCGCGTCCCGGGACCATCCGTGGCCTGTGTTACGGTATACCACATGAGCTTCACCCAGCGTGTCGTCCTTAAAAGACCGGACCACATCGACCAACCCGTCGTTGTCGATGTCAACAAGTACTGTCCCCATATATCTTTGATGACACAATGTACTGCAGGTTTCGCGCATCAGCGGTGTATCGGCAGGCAGATACCATTGCCCCTGATTACCCGTCCAGCCGCTATCCGTCTGCAAGTAAGCACGACGCACCTTGGACGAACCGAACGGGACGTTGAATACCTCAACATACTGAACGAAGTCGAGCCGCCCGTCACCGTTAACGTCCACCATCTTGGTGCCCTTGTCGATGGGCATCGGTGTTCCGTCTTGCACCATGACCGGAGCGGCGGTCGGGTAAAGTTCAGGACGGTTGGTATAGGTATGGTCTCCGTTATTGACATATACTTTCTTGGCCGTTCCGCTCAGGGAACGGACCATGTCCATCCATCCGTCATTATTGATATCCACGTGACGGACTCCGCGGTCATGATAAATGTAGTGCTCGGTGCCATACCCGGTATCGACGGCAATATCACTGTAAAATTCCATACCGCCGGGTAAACTCCAGCTCGTGTCGCGGGCGAAGCCGCGTTGCTGCTGATAGGTGAAGCGCACCGGCGGGACGCCTTCATTGGCGATGTTCTTGTCCAGATCAACCTGCGCAAGCAGACTGCGATGCGTATTGGCGCTGCCCTGATAGCTTAAGTCGTAGCGGGCATAATGATGACCCTGAGCGGTAACGACGACGGCCCGGATCAACCTTTGCAAGCGGATTTCAAAACCCGCATGATAGCTGAACTGCGGATCGGAACGGCCGCTGTTTTGCCGCTCAAAACGGACCTCGGCATGATGGGCCAGGCCGGCGGCCGGGTTGGCCCCATATCGAACAGTGTCGGGATATACCCAGTTTCCGTCCTTGAAATAGGTCACGTCCAGCTCATTTCCGGAGATATCAACAATGCGGTCGAGCGACCAGCGGAAGATACGGGTGGGATCCGCGGGATCATACACGCGCGACCCGTTATCACGGCCGAAATAATATTTCGTCCCGGCCGTATCCGTCACCTCCCAATGCGAACCCACCTTCCGGATTCGCTGATTGCCGCCTTCGATACGGGGAAAGTAGCGGTCCTTGGCCGCATCATACACCAACTCCGCGGCTACTCCGGCCATCGCTAATTGAAAGGTATCCGTTCCGTCATAACGTGGAACACCGTGCTTCGTGGAGCGCTCAATATATCCGATCGTATGTGACCACCCCACCCCCAGGATCCCGTTGCCCTGTGCCGAATTGTACACCAAGGCGAATTCAGGCGAGACCGAACCGCGGGCAGGCGGCACACGCAGGGGGATCGAGTAACTCGCCGTCCCTGAAGACGGATCGATTTCGATATCCGTTGCGGATGAGTAAGGAAACTGGGCTTGAATGGTTGCTGATTGGGCATCAGCCGTTGGCACCCCGAAACGGGATTGGGTGGCAATCAAAAAAAGAAGTGAAGCGATGATGCGGGAACATCCCTGGTGACCGAAAACCATAATGGCAACTCCTTGGCTGGGAGATTACGTGTGGGATCCGGTCGGAATGAGAATATAGGGATGGATCGCGGCGAATCGAATTGTTCTGAACACATTATACCGCGAAAAATAAATTTGTCAATATATCAATTTTTTGATTATATATAACATTTTGTCTGGGGAAAGACTTCAGGATAAGCCGGCGGCGATTCCGTCCAGGACCATCATCCCCGGCGGAGTCGCACGCAGGAACGCCCCGGACCGTTCAAGCAGCCCTTCCTTTATATAGGCCTCAAGTCTCGCTTTCCGGTCGTCATCCAGCCGGTGGCCGAAGCGTTCTTCGAGCGCCGCGAGCTGCACCCCCTCCGTCCCGCGCAGCCCGAAAAGCACGGCCTCGATCAGGCGCTGTTCCCGCGTTAAGCGCTCACTCCCCGCACGGGGTGATTCGCCGGCGGCTAACCGCTTCACGTAATCGCCGAACCGCTCGACGTTCCAGTATCGCTCGCCGTCGCGATGCGAATGCGCCCCCATCCCCAATCCGATATAGTTGCCGCACTGCCAGTAATGAATATTATGGCGCGAGGCAAAGCCGGTGCGGGCGAAATTGCTCACCTCGTAGCGCGTGTAGCCGCGCCCCTGGATATGCTCTACGGTCAGGTTGAGGTGGCGGGCTTGGGTCTCGGACGGCGGAGGCTGAATCTTCTGCGCGAAGAAGCGGCTGGGCGCTTCGATCGTAAGGCTGTACAAAGAGACATGCTCCGGCTCCAGGTCCAGTAAGTCACGCTGGTCTTCCAACAGCTCTTCATCGGTTTGTTGCGGAAAGGATATCATCAGGTCACAACTGACATTGTTAAAACCCGCAGTCCGGATCATGGTCATGGCCGTGCGGGCCGCGGCGGCATCGTGAAGACGGCCCAGATACTTGAGGTAGTCATCGCGCAGGGTTTGGATGCCCAGACTGATCCGGTTCACGCCGTTTTCCCGGAACGCGCTCAACCGTTCGGCGGTCAATCCTTCCGGATTGACTTCCACCGTGATCTCGGCCGTATCGGCAATCTCGAAGTCTGCATGCAACCCCGCGAACAATGCATACACCTGATCAGCCGTGAGCGTGGACGGCGTCCCGCCACCGATATACACTGAGCCGATCGCCGGCTTGTCATACAATCCGGACTCTATGCGCAGACATTTCAGGTAATCATCGGACCTCTTGGTCTGACCGACAACAATCGCGAATGAGCAGTAAAAGCACTTGCGGTCGCAAAACGGAATATGTACGTATAGTCCCGTCATTTTTGATTTTTAAAAAGGCATTTTCGGATTTTTCTTGACTTTACTTTCACAGCCTCATTTTACCTTGCCTAAGTAACACCTGCATATGCTCTTGCATCTAACGCGTTCTCGTCGAGAAACCGACACTGTCACATACGCCATTCCGGATTACGGCCGCCAAAATTTTTTTAAAAAATATTGAAAATAATGTATTTAATTTTTGCATAAGGGTACCCTTATGCTATCATTAATTTAACATTCGTTGGCTAATAATCTCTTACAAAGGAGGGTTGATAATGGCCGTAAAGAGGAAAGCAGTAAAGAAAAAAACCACAGCAACTAAGAGAAAAGCAGCCCCGAAGAAAAAAGCAGCAAAGAAAAAAGCAACAAAGAAGAAAGCAGTCAAGAAGAAGGCAACAAAGAAGAAGGCAGTCAAAAAGAAAGCAACTAAGAAAAAGGCAGTTAAGAAAAAAGCAACTAAGAAAAAGGCTGCCAAAAAGAAAGCCACTAAGAAGAAGGCTGCTAAGAAGGCGACTAAGAAGAAAGCCGCCAAGAGAAAGTAAGCACTTTTTAATCATAAAAAAACCCTTCGGAGAAATCCGGAGGGTTTTTTTATGGCCTGAAACTCGTTTACTTTTTCGAAGACGACTTGCGCTTCGGCTTCTTTTTGGTCAACTGTTTGTATTTCTCCGGCATATTGTACTTCATCCACCCCACCGCGTACAGCCGCAACCATTCCTCCGTGGCCTGCTCGATGCCGATGCTGTAGCCGGCTTTTTGGCTCTCAATCCATAAATGCTTGTTGATTTCTTCTATAACTCTTTTATCCTGAAGGAGTTCCCTAAAATTGTTCTGATCCATCCTTATTCTCCCGTCCTACTTACCGGCCTCGCGGGGACGACCGGTACGCTCTGGATTCACTTGGTACCCACAGTACATTCACTTTGGACGCAACGGCATGCCCGGCACTGAAAGTCCGACACCCCTTCCACCTGCGCCGAAATAAAATTGAAACATTGCCTCCCCTGGTTCGTCGGCCGGCCGCAGATGCAATCCGAATCGTCCATACAGTAGCGCGTGCCCCGGAAATAGTCGGCCTCCGGAAATTTGGACAACACCCGGCCGGTCAAAGCGTCAATCAAAATCGTTAGTCCCAGGCGACCGTCCTGCTCGATACCGCAAATCTCTCCCACGGTGAACTGGACGACCCACGCGTTTTCGATACAGGTCACCCAGTCGCTTTCGCAGGGCTTGACCACTTCTTTTTCGATACAGTTCTTCAGTCGCCCGTCATACATGGTGTACAACAACTCCGCCTCCTCCGTGCTTTCTGCGACAACCAGCGCTTCCTTGCGGGTCAGTCTCGTTTCCGCGGTCTGGGCAGCTACCGGAACGGCGGCTATTACCAATGCCATGGCCAATATGTATGATATCAAATTATGCCAGCGCGCTTTCATTTGCCGAGTCCTTAATAAAGAGTACGGATGATTGAATGTTGCGGTGAATATCCTGGACCGATTCCAGGTTGAGTTTGGCCTGCATGCCGAAAATGTTAAGGTCGGCCACCGGACATTCCTGGATGACCATCTGAAAATCGCCTACGAGAACCTCGACCATGACATCGGAGGACAGGCGCATCAGTTTCTTGATTTTCTCCAGATAGGTGCGGGCGCCCTCAGCCTCCCCGGGATCCGCCACTACCTGGATCAACCTGACCGAGGCCTCCCAGTTCTGTTCCAGCTGCAGAGTCACCAGAACGGCCAGATTAATATTCGGGCTCTCCCGCCGGACCCACAAATTGATCATCGACTTTTGCTGGAAGCCGAGTTTGCGGTTGATGCCCAGGAGAATAATCCCCATACCCTCATGCGAGGCCTTCTCGACAACGGCATAAGTATACACATCATTGGTCGACGGTTCATCCAATATCTGCAAAAATGTGTTGGGTGGAAAGAAAAAACCCCTTACGGTCTGCAAGGCCGCGAAAGACGCCTGCTTGGGAGATCCGGTCTGAACGATGGCCGCTTCCGTAAAGATACCTTCCTGACGCAGCGGTGCCAACTCCTCGCGGATTCCTTGCCGGGACACCTCCTTATTATCCTCTTCGTCAATGACATTGATGATGCTTAACCGACCCTCCGGATAAACAATACTGCGCACGAGCGGTAAAGCGCGCTCAAACTGCTCCTGGTGATACAACACCATCAGGATATTCGGTTTCCAGATCTTCGGATAATACGGCAGTTTGCTGGCCGCTTGGGCAAACTTCTCCGCCAGGTACACCAAGGCCCCGCTGCGTACATCCGGCGAGTAGACCTGGGAATGGCGCTTGATCAATACATAGTAAATCACCCCGATGGTCGCCATGGCCAGCACGCTGAAGCGGGCGTCCACCACGAGCATGACCAGCAGACAGCCGATGCTTCCCAACAATGAAACCGAACGGGGGATACGAAAAGACGGACGAAAACTGACAATCCCGATGGATTGCTCGATAAAAACCGTCAGGTTGATCATCCCGTAAGTAATTAGAAAGAACATGGTCAGAAGACCAGCGATCTGATTCAGAGATCCCAACAGGATGGTCAGCAGCGCAATGGCAAACGTGACCAGGATCGCCCGCGTCGGTTCTCCCCCCGGCCGGATCTTTTCCAGCATTTCGGAAAATGGCAGCATCCGATGCTGGCTTAACGCTACCAGGACCCGCGGCGCGCCCACCGCGGTGCTCATCGCCGAAGACAGGGTCGCTCCCATGATCCCGGCCAGGACCAGCTTGGGCCAGGCGCCCATGCCGATCGCCACATACGGATCGGAACGCAACATGATCGCGGGCACGCGCGCGGCGAAGCATACCGCCAGGGCCACATAAACCAAGAAACTGACCAGGATCGCGGCCAGCGTCCCCCGCGGGATGGCCTGGGCCGGCTCCTTCAACTCACCCGACATCGATGCACCGGCCATAATCCCGGTGACGGCCGGAAAGAAAACCGCGAAGGCCGGCCAAAATCCGACCCGCTCGCCGGTCACGGGGATATCCGAATAGGTATATCCGCTGTTGTTGAAAAAGATCGTGACCAGCGACGCGAAAATGACGGCCATAATCCCGTACTGAATACGAAACGCCAGTTTAGTGCTGAAGTAAGTCACACCCAGCACCGCCCCCCAGACGATTAAAGAAACGGCCAAACCGGAATGACCCGGAAACAGATAGTGCCACGCCTCGGTAAAACCGGTGATATAAAACGCCACCGAGATCGCCTGCGACATATACAACGGAATGCCGATAGCGCCGCCGGCCTCAATGCCAAGGGATTTGGTAATGATCGAATAAGCGCCGCCGGGCCCGATGCGAATATTGGTGACCATGCTCGACATGCACAGTGCTGTGGCCAAGGTGATCAGATTGGCCAGTATAATGATAATGATCGAGGCGCTCAACCCCACCTGACCGACCACCCACCCCAAGCGCAGATACATGATCACACCGAGGATGCTCAACAGGCACGGGGTAAAGACTCCTTCGAATGTCGAGAAACGCCGAACACTCATGTCATCGTTCCCAAGCGAGTTTATTCCGGTAGGTGATGCGTGATGCGATCACGCCGGCTTCATACAGTACGACCAGCGGGACAGACATTATCAACAAGGTGATGACATCGGGTGGTGTGATGACCGCACTGACGATGAGGATCAGCACGATGGCGTGTCTCCGCTTCTGGACCAGAAACTCCGGCGTGGCAATGCCGATGGCCGTCAGGAAAATCAATACGATGGGTAATTCAAAAATGAGACCGCACGCCAGCACCAGTGATGTCAGGAAACTGACGTAACTCTTCACCGTGATCATCGGCACCAGCCATTCACTGGAAAAACCCAGGAGAAACTTCAGTGAGATAGGCAGGGCGACGTAGTACGCAAAGGCCACTCCCAACGCGAAACACAGCAGAGACAAAGGGCCGTAGATCCGCACGAATTTCTTTTCATTATCCTTTAAACCCCGCGCGACAAACATCCAGATTTGATAAAGAACAACCGGCATCGCCGTCAGCAGCCCGCCCAGGATCGCCAGCAACACGCGAGCTACGAACGCATCAGCCGGCGAGGTGAATACCAGGCGTCCGACGGGTTTGATAACGAAAGCCAGAACCGAATCGACAAATTGATAAAAAGCGATGCCCGCCATCAGGACGAATCCCAGACAGATGAACAGCCGGGACCGTAGCTCTTCGACATGGTCCCAGACTGGGGCCAAATCAGGCTGCTGAGTCATCTTTCGACTGTGTGGTCTTGGTTACATCTTCTTCGAGTTCACGGCCGGCCTTTCTGAATTCCTTTATCGCCTTTCCGATCGAGTGGCCGATTTCAGGCAATTTCTTTACGCCGAACAAGAGGATAATCACCAGGACGATAAAAATTATTTCCGCCGCTCCGATTCTTCCCATATGCTCTCCTCCTTTACCCCAGTGCGGGTGACCGCGTTTCTCCGGTCTATTGTAAATGATGCGGGGCGATCTGGACAGGAATAATCCCGCTTTCCCTTACCGCGTCCGCTCGAAATATATCAATTTCGGATTGTTAAGGACCTGATCCGCGGTTTTTACGTTCAGAATCTGGATCAAAAACCGATACTTGCGGTTAACCCGCAACGGCGACGTGTCGTCGGCAAAGACGATCATCTCCTTGTCCGTCAGGACGTATTCAGCAAAGCGCGAACGCCGTTCGGCGATCACGACGTGGTCCGGCATACATGGTTTGCACTGCGTCCCTTCCGGACACTCGGGACATTCGTATACCTTGACCACATATCCCGACACTTCGTAAGTGCCGAAGGCCGGATTCAGGGCGTTGAGTTCGCTGATGCTGTAGACCGGCGGCTCCGGCCGCTCCTGGGCAAAACCCGCGGCGCAAAGCGTCACGACAAACAACAACGTCAACAATCCCTTCATAGTCCCCTCTCCTCCACAACGGCAGGCGATTCATAACAGTAAACAAACAGACAGGGGCAGATGACGTCCGGGCCGGATCGGGACTACTTCTTACCGAGCAAGGCGAACATCTTTTTCTTATACGCCTCCACACCCGGTTGATTAAACGGGTTCACTCCCAGCAGATAGCCCGACACCGCGACGGCGCGTTCAAAGAAATAAAACAGCTGGCCCAGATGATAGGCATCGCCCTTACAAAGCTTGATCGTCATATTCGGCACATCTCCCTCAAAGTGCGCCGAGGCCGTGGCAATATGCGCCTGTGTATTAACATAATCCAAATCCTTGCCGGCAACGATGTTGAATCCGTCCAGATCTTCTTCACTGTCAGGAACAGCCAGCGTATGGTCAGGTGTTTCGATATCAATAAAGGTCTCGAACATATTGCGCAAACCTTCTTGCATAAGCTGACCCATCGAATGCAAATCGGTAGAAAGGCTCAGCGATGAAGGAAAGATTCCTTTGCCCTCCTTCGCCTCACTCTCACCGTACAGCTGTTTCCACCACTCCAGCACATAGAACACATTATCGTAAAACGAAGCGGCCACTTCGATGACCTTGCCCTTGCGGTACAACAGGTACCGTGTCGCCGCGTACTGATAGGCAATATTCTTATCGAGGTCAAAGTGCGAGTAGAGTCGTTGCCCTTCCCGCGCGCCGGAGACCAGTGATTTGATATCGATGCCCGCCAGGGCCAGCGGGACCAGCCCCACCGGCGTCAGAATCGAAAAACGTCCGCCGATATCATCGGGAATGACGTAACTGCGGTAGCCGTTGTCATCGGCGATCGTTCGCAAAGCCCCGCGCTTGGCATCGGTGACGCAAATAATGCGTTTCTTCAACTCATCACCGCTGTATTTCGTCTGCAGAAAATCCTTAATAATACGGAAAGCCAGCGCCGGCTCCGTCGTGGTCCCGGATTTGGAGATCACCACCACCGTGGGATTGCGGTCCTTAAGCTGTTCCAGCAATCGGTAATGATAGTCGGCGCTGATATTCAGACCCGCGTAAAAAATCGGGATTTTCCCGCCGCGAACAAACTCTTCGGCGGCCCGGATGCCTAGGTAGGACCCCCCGATCCCGATGCTCACGATGCAATCGGAGTGCCCGCGCACCTCTTCGCCCAGGGCGACCAACTCATCGAGCTGTGCATCAGGGATGCGGCCGGGCAGGTCTGTCCAGCCGGTAAATTCGTGGCCGGCGCCGCGGCGGTGTTCCAAATCTTCGTGGACCTTCTGAATATTATCGGCGATCGCCTCGATGTCGGATTGTTCGGCAAATCCTTTGAGATGACCGCGGTCAAGACTTATGCTCATGGCCTTCCTTTCTTTTAGTCTATCGCTTTTCTTCGAAATACTGGTACCACTTGCGGGTGGGCGTGTAAATCTGCTCCGGATCAAACGGACGCCGCCGCGGAGATTCAAGACACTCGGGGCTGCAGCACCCTTCGTATTGATGCGCCCCTTCCTCGCTGCATATGAACAACTTGTTGCAATCCGGATTGGCACAGTTCAAATAGGTATCGCACGGGACCCCGGTGATTTCACACGTCGTCAGCGGCTGCTCCTGACCCTGCTGGATCGGGACCGTCAGGCGGTCGTCAAAGACGAAACACTTGCCTTTATAGTGCGCGTCACCGACGGTCTTCGCATAATTGATAATCCCGCCGTGCAGCTGATTTACATCCCTGAATCCCTTCTTTTTCATCAACACGGAGAACTTCTCGCAGCGGATACCTCCGGTGCAATACATCAACACCTTCTTCGACTTGTCTAGTCCGGCGCGATCCAGCCATTGCGGAAAATCATAGAAGTTCCGTTCGTCGGGACAGATCGCCCCTTCGAAGTGACCGACTTTGGACTCATAGTCGTTGCGGACATCAATCAGGATCACTTCTTCATCCGAGTCCAGTACCGCCTTCCATTCCTCCGGTGAGAGATGACGCCCCCCTTCGCGCACATCCAGCCGTTCGGGGGTCTTGAGCGTCACGATTTCTTCACGAACCTTGACGATCAGTTTGACAAACGGCACATGGTCCAATTCGTCAACCTTGAACTCGGTCGCAGCGAAGCCGGGCAGCGCGCGCACCGCCTGCATATACGTCTCGATCTGCCCGGATAAACCGGCCAAAGTCCCGTTGATGCCTTCGGCCGCCACGTAGACCCGGCCGTAGACATTCAGTTGCTGGCACAACTTCTTGTGGGCCAGACAGAATTCCTCCGGATCGGCCACCGGCGCAAATTGGTAGTAAAGAATCAATCTGTAAGGATACGCGGATACTTCGGACATGATTGCTCCCTCGGCCCTTAACGGCCGGCTAAATGTTCGATGTCCCCGGCGGCACATCCGATCGGCCCCTCGATGATCGCACCGCCAAGCACAACATCATTCCGGTAAAAGACGACCGACTGCCCGGGCGTCACCGATTGCTGCGGTTCGTCGAAGTCGACGCGGATGCGGTCGGCCTCCAGACAGGTCAGGCGCGCGGGAATTTCCGGGGCATTGTAACGGATACGCGCACTCACCGCCACGGTCTCCCGGGGGACGTCCATGCTGACCGGATTAAAGTTTTCGGCAAACAGGCCCTTGGCATACAAATGTTCCCGCGGGCCGACATGCACCGTGTTGGATTCCTTGTCGATCCTATACACATAGACCGGTTCACCCAGCGCGATCCCGAGTTTATCGCGCTGTCCGATGGTGTAATTGATGATTCCTTTGTGACGGCCGACGACCTTGCCGTCGGCGCCGACAAAATCCCCGGGAACAAACACGCCGTCACCCAACCGTTGCCGGATAAACTCCTTGTATCCCGCATCCGGAACAAAACAGATATCCTGGCTCTCCGGCTTGTCGGCCGTGTTCAGCGCATACCGCTCCGCCAATTGACGCACTTCGGCCTTGGTCAGATCCCCCAACGGGAACAGGACTCGCGACAACGTTTCCTTTTTCATGCTGTACAGAAAGTAAGACTGACACTTCCGCTGGTCTTCGGCCTTTTTCATCTCATAGCAGTCACGCGCCCGGTTGTAGTGGATCTTGGCATAATGTCCCGTCGCCAGGCAGTCCGCGCCGAGGCTCATGACTTTCCGGTATAGTGTGCCGAATTTCAGGAATTGGTTGCAGCGCACACACGGATTCGGGGTCCGGCCGTTGATGTACTCGTCGGTAAAATTGTCGATGATGTGCTCATTGATATCCTTGGCAAAATCCAGGACATAATGCGGGATATCGAGAATCTGCGCGGCACGTTTGGCATCCTGGATGCCGTCGACCCCGCAGCAGGAAGGCTTCTTGCTGTCCGGATGCGTAATGCTGAAGCACATCGTCACGCCGACGACATCATAGCCCTGCTCCTTCATCAGCGCGGCCACCACAGACGAATCCACCCCGCCGCTCATCGCCACGAAGACCTTCTTGTCCTTGTTGACTTCTCTATTAATATTCACCATATTCGTTTTCTGTCACTTCATCAATCGCCTGATAAGCCGCTGTTAACAGCCGGTCGATCTCCGCCCGGCTCACGGAAAGCGGCGGCATCAGGACGATCACATTGCCCAACGGACGCAGGATCACACCGTGCCGGCGCGCGGCGCGGCAGACCCTTACTCCGACTTGCCGCTCCCACGGAATGGACTTTTTTGTCTGCCGGTCGGCCACCAGCTCAATGCCGACCATGAACCCCTTCTGTCTGACGTCGCCTACAGAACGTAGATTATAAAACACCCGCAAGCCCTTGCTCAAGTGTTTTATTTTGGCCCCCAGCCGCTGCAAAACCCTTTCTTTTTCAAAGACTTCGAGATTCGCCAGCGCGGCGGCGCAACACAGTGGATTGCCGGTATAAGTATGCCCGTGAAAGAGCGTCTTCTGGTCCCGGTAGTCGGCCACAAAACCGTCGTAAATCTTTTGACTGACTATAGTTGCGGCTAAAGGCAGATAGCCTCCCGTAATCCCCTTGGCCAGGCACATGATGTCCGGGACCACCCCTTCATGCTGACAGGCAAACATCCGGCCGGTCCGCCCAAAACCGGTTGCCACTTCGTCGGTTATGAGAATAACCCCGTATTCGTCACAGAGCTCCCGAAACCGGCGGAGTATTCCCTCCGGCCACACGATCATCCCGGCCGCCCCCTGGACCAACGGCTCCACGATCAGCGCGGCCGTACGGTCGTGGAACTTCTTGAGATGCTGTTCGAACCTGTCCACACATTCAAACGCGTAGGCGGGATATTCCTTGCCGGCCGGGGCCCGGTAACAATCGGGAAAGTCCAGCCGGACCGTTTTAAAGATCAGTTTGCGGTAAACCCGGTGAAACAAATCGATGCCGCCGACGCTGACGCTGCCGAGGGTATCGCCGTGATAGGAATTTGCCAGATGCACCAGATCGGTCTTGCGGGGGCATCCCGTATTCTGCCAATACTGATAGGCCATCTTGAGGGCCACTTCCACGGCGGTCGAACCGTTGTCCGAGTAAAACACCTTATCCAGACCGGGCGGGGTGATCTCAACCAGTTTGCGGGCGAGTTGCACGGCGGGCGCATTGGTGAGACCCAAAAGTGTGGAATGCGCCACACGATCGATCTGTTCCTTGAGCGCGCGATCGATTACAGGTTGGCGGTGACCGTGCACGGTAACCCACAGGCTGGAGATCCCGTCCAAATAGCGGTTGCCGTCGGTGTCGATCAGCTCGTTGCCGTCTGCCCGGTCGATGACCAAAGGCTCGTCGGCGACCCAATCGCGCATCTGGGTAAACGGATGCCAGATATGCGCCTTATCCAGGCGTTGCAGACGGGCCGTCCGGGAAACCCGGCGCGGCCGGCACAGCTTCTTCAGATGGAGATGCTCCCGGCACGCCGCCGTCATCTTCCCGGGATCCTGCGACGCCAGGTACGGTATGCTGCCCAAGATAGGGACATCGCCGAACTTCCCGATGGCCGCCGGATTGGTCTCGTGGGCAATGGTCGGCTGTTCCCGACACGGCTGATTGAAAACCACACCGGCAATCTCCAATCCGTATTGATGTGCGCACTGTATGGTCATCAGGGTGTGATTGATCGTCCCCAGACCCGGCAACGCCACGATGACAATCCGCGCGTTTAGCTCCCGCGCCAGATCGGCCATCAAATAGTCTTTCGCCAGCGGAACCAACAGCCCCCCCGCCCCCTCGATCAATACGGCTTCATGCCGTCCTCTGATCTTCTCAAACGCGGCGTTGATTGTCTGCGGCCGGATGATCCGCTTCTGACGTTTGAACGCAATATGCGGCGACAAGGGTTCGGGCGCAAAATAGGGATTGATCTCATCCAGCGAATCCGCCACAGCGAGCCCCGACTTCAGACGGGCCGCGTCATCCCCGGCGCATTGCACCGGTTTGAACACGCCGACATCGACCCCTTGTTCCTGCAGGAGACGCCCCAGGCACAACGTGGCCACGGTCTTGCCGACATCGGTCCCCGTCCCGGTGATAAAAAGATCGCCGATCTGCCGGCCGAAATCAACCTTCACCGGCGGGTCCCTTCCAGCCAAATCACACAGAACGTCGCGGTAACGCCGAAACGGTCTGTAAAATGCCGGCGGTAATAATCGCCGGCGCGCCCAAGCCATTCCTTGCCCAACGCCACCTCGGGATTAAGGACGTTCGCCCCGATCTCCTTGGTCCAACGCAATAACGCCAGCAAATCGGGAAAATGGACTTTGATGATCTCTTCGCTGATCTGGATCTCCGAGAATCCGGCCTCACCGGCATACCGCGTGACATCCTCGAGACGGGGAAGTCGGCGAAAGGCGCGCACCTGGCGGCCCGCCGGGGCGGTTTCTTCGAGGGAGCGAAACATCTCGCCGAAGGTGTCGTAACCGAACAGGGTGATGTAAATCTTTCCGCCATCTCTCAAAATATCCCGGTTGCCGCGCAGAGCCGCGGGCAGGTCTTCGATCCACTGGTAAGCCAGGTTCGACACGAGCACATCAAAAGAACCGGGCTTAAAGGGAAGCACACGGGCGTCAGCCTGCACGACGGTAAACTCCGCCCACTTTTTCTGCGCCTCCTGAAGCATTCCGCTGGCAAAATCCAGCCCGACGATCTGCGCCTCGGGCAAATAGAATCCCAGCCGGTTGGTCAACCAACCCGTACCCATACCGACGTCAAGGATCCGGTCGACACCTTCATTGTCGATCACCTTGCGGCTCAACTCACGGCCGATCTCCTTGTGCAGACTGGCCAGGGCCTCGTATTGGGCGGCGGCATCCGAAAAAGACGCACGGATGCGGCGGCTGATGGCATTAAGTATCATGTTCGGTTTCCTTCAAGAATGCCTCGAGGACGGCGTTAAATTCATGCGGTTTGCTTAAAAACGGAAAGTGCCCGCACTCCTCGAAGGAGTCATAACGGGCGTCCGGTTGAACCTGACGGATGTACTCCATGACTTCCTGTTTACAGATTTCATCACCGGTCCCGGTAATAAAATGCATCGGCACGGCGACCTTTTCCAGCACCGGCCGCAAATCCTCCTGCTCCAGAATATCCAGATACTGGACCAACGCCGACTTGATCGGCTTATCTTCGAACTGCCGGAATTTTTGCAGCCACTTAAACCGCCGCGAGGCCCGCTCCTGTTTGGTAAACAGCGAGCGGAAAAAGACGTCTACGATCGACGGATAGTGCGTGTGCAGCTGGGTTCCGAGCTTGCGCATCGCGTCCACATCCAGACCGTAGGGAAAATCGGCGGATTGCGCGAAACGCGGCATCGATCCCACCATCACCATCCGCGAAAACTTCTCCGGCATCGCCTCATACATCTTCAGTGCGAACAATCCGCCCAGGGAGCTGGCGACCAATGTAACTTTGCCGGGCATCAGACGAGTGATCATCGTGGTCAGATCGGCACACATATTCGCCAGGTTCGTCTTTTCCCAACTGGATTGTCCGTGTCCGGGCAGATCCACCGTCAACACACGATAATTGTGGGAGAAATACTTGGACTGTTGGCGCCACACCCGCTTGTCCACACCCCATCCGTGCAGAAAGACCAGCGACGGCCCCTCGCCTTCCAACTCATAATGCCAAACTATGCCATGTGCGCCTTTGATATGTCCCATCAGATGACCTGCAGTTCCTTGCCGATGTGCTGCATTTTATTCAGCACATAGTCGATATCGGCCTTGTTATGTTTCGCCGTGACCGTCATCCGCAGCCGGGCGGTGCCCGGCGGCACCGTCGGGGGTCGAATCGCCAGGACGAGAATCCCTTCTTCAAACAACCGCCGTGAAAATGTCACGGCCTTCTCGTTATCGCCGACCCGTATCGGGATGATCGGCGTTGAGGAATCCATCGTGTCAAAGCCCGCCAAACGCAAGGCGGCCCGGGTGTAGTGCGTATTGTCCCATAACTTGTTCCTGTGGGCCTGGTCGCGTTCGATGATCTCCACAGCCTTCAAAGATGCCGCAGCCACCAGTGGTGGCAAACCGGTGGTGTAAATAAAGCTGCGCGATTTATTGACCAATACGTCGATCAGGTTGCGCGAGCCGCAACAATACGCTCCGAAACTGCCCGCCGCCTTGGAGAAGGTCCCCATCTGTATTTCGACGCGATCAGCCACACCGAAATGCTCGCAACATCCCTTGCCGGTGTCGCCCATCACGCCCATGGCGTGGGCCTCATCCACCATCACCATCGCCTGATACTTCCCGGCCAATTCGACGATCCGGTCCAGCGGGGCCAAGTCGCCGTCCATACTGAACACCGTATCGGTGACGATGCATTTGCGTTGAGCGGGCGGCGCGGCAGTCAGCAACCGGTCGAGATGGTCCATATCGACATGGCGGTATCTGTGAAATGACGCTCCGCTTAAGCGGATCCCGTCGATAATAGAGGCATGATTGAGCCGGTCGCTGAAGATCACGTCGTCTTTGCCGAACAAACTGGTCAGGATCCCCTGGTTGGCCATGAAGCCGGTGCTGTAGAGCAAACACGCCTCGGTACCTTTGAAGCGGGCCATTTCCCGCTCGAGCCGGTGATGCGAGGGCATGCTGCCGCACAACAAACGGGACGCGGCCGCGCCGTATCCTTCCTGCCGGATGCTGTTGACAATGCTTTGCCCCAACCGGCTGTCATTCGCCAGTCCGAGGTAATCGTTGGAACAAAAATTGTGAACCTGCCGCCCGTCAAACTGGATCGTCGGGCCCTGGGGGCTTTGGGTCTCTCGGACGTGCCGTAGCAATCCCTGGTCCGCCCATTCATGCAGCATTTTTCTGAGGTCGTCTTCCAACATCAGCCGATCGGTTGCACGTCGCCGGTCATGCAGCGCACGCGTTGCCCGTCCTTAACCTGTACGATTAAACCGCCGTGTTCATCCAAATCCACGGCCGTTCCGATAATATCCCCGATGGAAATCTTCTGCCCCAGCGTCGAGGACAGCTCCCGCCAACGTTTAATCACCGGATCAAAGCCTTGCCCATTGAGAACCGCATACCAACGATCGAGACTGCGCAGCACGGCCTGCATCACGGCAATGCGGTCGGCAGACGTTCCGGTTTGCAGTTTCAGCGAAGTCGCCTGCGGAGGAAGCTGACGCTGAGCGGTGTTGACGTTGAGACCCAAGCCGATAACGATAAATCTCACCCGGTCCATTTCCGCGCTGAGCTCCATGAGAATCCCGGCCAATTTCTTCCCCTGGACCAGCAGGTCGTTCGGCCACTTGATGTGTACGTCGAGCCCGCTGAACTCCCGCAGCGCCTCGCATACAGCCACGGCGCTGAACAATGTCATCTTGGCTGCATCCGTGGGCAACAGATTCGGCCGCAACAGCAGCGAAAAATAGACACCCTTACCCTTGGGAGACGACCACCGGCGTTCCATGCGCCCTCTTCCCCGGGTTTGTGTCTCGGCACAAACGACGGCCCCTTCCGGTTCGTCTTCCACTCCCAGTTGAAAGGCGACATCCATCGTTGACGCCAAAGACTCGTAATGCAACACCCGGCTTCCGACGATCGCGGTGCCCAGTCCGTGCGCGACTTCCCGGGGGAGCAATTTATCCGGAATGCCGTTGAGCTTGTAGCCCAGGTGCGGGACCGCGACAATTTCGTAACCGTCTCTACGCAGTTCTTCGATATTCTTCCAAATACCGGCCCGACTGATCTTCAGCTGCCGGGATATGTCCTCACCGGACGAATAGCCCGCGGATTTTCGCAAACAATCTATGATGGCGTCTTTCATATCTGTATTATTTCTGCGGCAATAGGGTTTAATCGTAAAGTTGTCGATGGAAAATCTAAATGCGCAGGCTCGTCACCAAACCGGGCAATTTGTCCAGGACGGTGTCGACATGTTCCTGTGTGGTCCAACGGCCGAGGCTGAGCCGCAGGGAGCCGTAGGCCAGCTCGTCGTCGAGACCGATGGCGCGCAAAACATGCGACGGCTCCATCGCGCCGGACGTACAGGCCGACCCCATGGAGGCGTACACCTTGTTCATGTCCAGGGCCATGAGCAGCGACTCACCCTCCACACGTTCGAAAGAAAAGTGCACGTTGTTCGGCAACCGGTTGCCGCGATGTCCGTTGATGGTCACCCCCTCCACACGCCGGGGAACTTCTTCGAAGAGCTGTTCACGCCATTGGGTTTGCCGGGCCGCCTCATCTGTCATCCGCTCACGGGCGAGCGCGACGGCCTTGGACATACCGACGGCCCCGGGCACATTCTGTGTTGAGGCGCGCATATCCCGCTCTTGATCTCCGCCGCGCAGCAGTTTTTCAAGCGGCGTTTTCTTCCGGACATACAGCGCGCCGACGCCTTTCGGCCCGTAGAATTTGTGAGCGGACAGCGAGAGCAGATCCGCTCCCAGTTCATTCACATCCACCGGAATATGGCCCACGGTCTGGCAGGCATCGACCAGCAGCGGGATTTTCTTCGCGCGGGTCAAAGCGCTGATCTCACGGATCGGTTGAATGGTCCCGATTTCATTGCTGGCATGCATCACCGCCACCAGAATGGTCTGGTCCGTGATGGCCGCGCCGACTGACGTCGGTGACACCCGGCCTTCCCGGTCGACCGGCAGAAAAGTGACTTTATACCCTTCGGCCTGCAGGAATTCCGCCGGCTCCAGCACGCTGTGATGCTCTATCGCCGAGACGATCACATGCTTGCCGATACCGCGCAAGGCATGGGCCGCCCCGTAAATCGCGTGATTGTTGGATTCGGTCGCTCCGCTGGTCAGCACGATTTCCTCGGGCAGTGCGCCCAGAAAATCCGCCAGATTCGTGCGCGCGTCCTCAAGGGCCTTAAGCGCGGCACGACCCAAGTCGTGCGGACTGGCGGCATTGCCGAACTCCTCATGCCAATAGGGGGTCATGGCCTCAATGACCGCCGGATCGACCGGGGTCGTGGCCGCATAATCGAAGTACATTTTGTCCATAGCTCTCCCTGTTATCGCTTAATATTAGTGAAGTTGCGAATCATTGTCAACCCCGATTCCAAGTCAGGTTGACCAAACCGGCAAAATCCGGCCCCGCCTGGCCCAATCCGCCCGCGGAACCGGGATACTCTTCCCACACCCCGCCATTTGTGATATATTTGAAGCTATTCTGGAGAATCATTCCGCATGCGTTCCAAGCTATATCTCACATTATTTGCCGCCCTTGCACTGGCCGGGTATCTCAGCCGATTCGGCTTCTGGTTCGATCTGACCACGCATTTTCAGCCGCAGTATCTGATCGGATTGTTGGCCTGCGCCGGATTCTGCGCCTGGCAACGGCGCTGGAGGACCATGGCCGTGGCTGTCATCTGCGCGGCGATCCCTTTAAGCCGGATCCTTCCTTTATATATGCCGCTCACCCGCACCGCCCATGCCGGCCCCGCATCCACGCTTTCCCTACTGCTGGTCAATATCAAGGCCGAGAACCGTCAGTTTGAGAAGCTGCGCGCCTACATCCGGGAGTCCGATCCGGACATTATCGCGCTGGAAGAGTTCAATGAACTTTGGCACAATGAACTTTCGCCGGTATTGAAGGATTACCCGTACACCATTCATGAATTCAGAGCAGACAATTTCGGCATCGGATTATACAGCCGTCTGCCGGTCGAGAATCTCAAGATCAAGCGCTTTAGCGATGTTCCCAGTATCTCAGGAGACTTGACCGTCAACGGCCGGCCGCTCACGGTCCTGGTGACACATCCCATCCCGCCGGTCCGTCCGAGCGCCTTCCGCTACCGCAACCGGCACTTCGCCAACATGGCGGCCGCCCGCGGGGAGTATCACGATAACCTTGTGCTCATCGGCGACTTGAACTCGTCGTCCTGGTCGTATTTCTTCCAGAAACTGGCCGCGGATATGGGCCTGCGCGACTCACGCGAGGGGTTCGGCCTGCAGTTTTCCTGGCCGACGATGACGGCCTTGCTGCTGACCACCATTGATCATGCCCTGGTCAGTGATAATATCGTTGTTAATGAAAGGCGTATCGGGAAGGACATCGGATCGGATCACTTTCCGGTGTATCTTGAGATCGGGGTCAGCGGTCCGCGGGCGGTTACTCCGTCAGCCAACTGATCTGGTCCGCGGATTCCGCAGGCACAACCTCCGGCTCCGGCCCGCCGGCCAGTGAGTCGCCATTAATCCCGCCGCCGAGTATCAACGGCAGATTAAGAACCGGACTGATATTGATGATGACCGGCACGAAACCGTTTACCGGGACCGTCTGCAATTCCTGCAACTCCGCGGGCACGTTCATCTGAATCACATCCCCGCTGCTGTGCAATTCCATATTCCCCGCGTTGAGATCGATCCCACCGACCGGACGGCTCAGCACCGCACGGTCCGTGGACTGCTCACCCTGTTGCACGGCCGTCTCCTGTGCATCCGGCCGGACTCCGAGAATATTGCGCGCGTATTCCAGCTGATTGGTAGGGATAATGATGGTCGTGTTGGCCTGAAGGTCTTCGGGTCGGCGAATACCGTTACGGTCCATGATCCGCTGGTAGAGGGGCCGGTTGAAAATGCCGTCCCATTCCGCCAACGGCGTGGGTGACCCGTCGGCCTGGATACCGTAAAAACGCTGCGCGATGAGTTCCAGACGGTCGCCCGGCTGCACACTATAAGCCACCTCCAACCCGCCGGGTACTATCAGCGACACGTTCTGTGGAAGATAGTAAAAGCCGCGCACGGCATTGTAATCGGCGGGATCGGGAAGCGGATCAAGGTCGAGTTCACTCGCATTTGCACTGTGAATCTCCGGATAGGCAAAATAATTGTCGAAGTAAAGCTTCGCGATACCGCTGAGCGTGCCCATGGCGGCACCCCGACGTGTGATAAACCCTTCCACGTCGCTGACGCCGGTGATGTGCACATCCGGCCGCGCCGAATAGTCCATCAACGGCTCGATCAGCGGGACAAGATCACGGAAGACATCCGGGGGAATGAGTATGGACGGTTCATCCAGATAGCGCGGCAACGCATTGAGCGGAGGCACCGGGCCCTGTTCGGTCACTAGGGGCTCACTGTCGTTCTCCGCCCCATCCAAGTCACCGCCGGGATTATGGCGCGAATAGATATACGGCGTTATCAACAACGCCGCCACCAACGTGATGATAAGCGTTGCCTCCGTCACGTCGGAGAAACCGGCACGCGTCACACCGGCTTCGGTCGCGGCAAGTTCAACCGCGGCCGCTTCCGATGCACCGGATTGCGCGGCAAAGACCGGGGCGTAAGGTTTTCCCCGTTTCTGCAGCGCCAGCACCTCGTCCAAAATGTCGGCAGCCATAGCCTTCAATTCCGCAGCCGACAGCGCCAACGCCGCATCCATCAGGTCGGCATTGCTGTCCAGCAACCTGTTATTGAGATCAAAGTCATCGACGCCTAATCGTTGCGCGAAAAGATTGAGGATATTACCGGTGGCCTGTCCGTAGATCACGGCGTTCTGTCCGGCAAACAACGCGGCCAATCCGCTGTTCAGGGAAATGTGCAGTTCAATGACCTTGACCAAATCGGTGTAAGGCGCGTCTCCGTACGCGATGCTGGACAGATACGCCGTGGTTTCCTGGGCAATGCGGCGGCCGGCGCCGTAATAGCGGTTCTGCACTCCGTTAAGCTCGTCGCGCGTGTGCTGACGTTCATGGATCCCGGTGGAGGCGTGACGGCTGCGAAGGATAGCCTCAATCTGATCCGCCCCCGGAAAGCGCGGGTAATCCCGCTGCACTCCCCGGCGAATCAGCTCACTGAGCCGGTGAATCCCGCGCCCGCCGTAGGTGCGAAACGGCCTCTCAAACAGATGCGGCAGCACGTCGCTGTACGTTTCGCCGTCAATTATATCCTTCAACACCACACCGAAGGTATCGCCGTTCCAGGTGAAACCCAAGGCCGCAATATCTTCGTCGACGCGGTCGATCCGCTGTCCCAGGTAATAGATTTCCGGCAATGCCCCGCGGCGATTGCGCGGCCCGTCCGTATCGATCTCAATCGCGTCGATCCGGAAGGCCTGGCTCGACAGGATAGATACATTTTGCTGCGAGCCGTCGGAGAAATTCTGGGTCCGCTCCAACACTTCCAATTGAACGTACACCATCTGTTCCTTGAGAAACGGATTGTTGCGTAAATCACGGGCCAAATCTTCAATCAACGCCCGGTTGCGGCGTACATTGGCGCTGTAACCGCGCAATCCCTTGCCGATGAGCGACGGACTGAAGCTCCGTTGCAGCAACCGGGAAAAGATTTTCTCGACACTGGAATCGAGCAGACCCGCACCGCGACGGGTCAGCCGCAGCATGTCGGTCGTCGCGACCTCATGGGCCGAGGCCATCAGCAGTTGCGGCAGCACTTCCGAGAAAAAGATCATCGTCCGCAGCGACGGGTCCTTGGTCTCGGCCATGGCCTCGACCGCTGGCTGCATTCTGTCCAGATACTGACGGGAGGTGACTTCGAGCGGCACGAAAATAGCTTGTTCGGGTTCGCGGCGATCGTCCCGCCGGGTACTCTCCCGCTCGAAACCGAAGGAAATGTCGCGCTCCCCGCTGGCCGCGTCTTCTCCCTGGGAATAGGCGGATGACGAATCCCCCACCCCAAACGTCCGCTTCGTTGACTCCCGTTCGCCCAACAGCTCGCGTGCGTGGACCATTATCTGCTCTTTGGTCCGCTCCCGTTCCCGAGCCGCCCGCGCTTCCTCTTCTTCGCGCTCGGTACGGGTACTTGTTCCGCCGGTCGTGCGCCTATCCGATTCAGGCACCTGAACGATGTATTGCGACCAATCGATCTCTTCGGTTTCCGCTGCCTGCAGCTTGACGCCAAGCTCGGGTGATATCGCGTCGAAAAGAGCGACGATCTCGTCGACCGTTTCCGGCGTGTATGTCCCGGCAAACTCCGCTTGTTCACGTAATTGCGGCCGGCCGTAGATAAATTCCAGAATGGCGGTCACCCGTTGGGGAAGATTGGCTTCGAAACGCAGGCTGCGCTTACCGGGCTCTTCAATATCCGCCAGCCGTTCCAATTGACGGATCAGGCCGGCCAATGTCTGAATCCCCCGGTCCTGGCGGAGTTCGCGATAGTAGTCGCCGCGCGACCGTCGCGCGATTTCCTTCCACTCAGGAGCATGATCTTCTCCGAGATATTTCTGAGTACGCGGGCCGTTGTGAACGTCGACCTTATCGCGCATGATTTGAAGGATTTGAACCACTTGTTTGAGCAGCTGCGGATTGTTACGGACAAACGGACTCGCTTCCCGCAAGCGGTCGGCGAGAATTTCGTCCAGCAGACTTCCGGAGCGCATCATTTCCCATGCCATGTTCAGCGAGTTATCGTACGTGCCGCGGAAGATCCCCAACAGGTCGACGGTCAGGACAGCCGCCTCACCGTCACGCCCCAACCCCAAAGTAAAAGGCGCTACCGTATTGACGGCCAACCGGATATCGGTCTGCCCCCAGCCACTGACGTCATCACCGTTGGAATCCAGGAAACTTTTCAGCGAGTCGAGCGCATGCCGGACCAGGGCCGCATACACTTCATCGTCGAGTTCGCGCAGCTGTCCCAGAATCTCGGTCAACAACTCACGGCGGCGGTTACCGTCGCGGGGGATGCTTTGCAACCGTCCGGCGAGCGCCTCAAACACGCGGCGCTGTTTGTAGCCGTATTTGTCGGTCCTGATCCGATAACCGGCCAGCGTATCCAGCAACGGTTTCAAGGCGGCCAGCTTCTCGGAACTGCGACCCGCCTCGCCCAGTTCTTCCAGCGATCGGCGCAGGGCCTGCGCAGACGCCCGCAGCCCCTCTTCACCGCCCGGCACGTTTAATTCACGTTCGGGAAATCCGATCCCAAAGACATAACCGCGGTCGTCATCTACCTCAATTTCAGTGCGTTCTTCCGAACCTTCCACCGCCACGGTCGCCTTACGAAACTGGCGATACCGGATACCGTCCATCACCACTTCATAACTGCCGAAATGGTACGTATCGTAAAAAGGCAGGACCGCACGGTCGCTCAGACGACCGACTCTGTCAAAGGCGATATCCTCTGCGCCGGCCGTCCCCCGCCCGCGCAGACCGGTGTTGACCGACAGAATCTTTCCCTGGGGCACGATCTGAGCTGCCACGCTCCCGGGTTCGATTTCCCTGATTTGCTGCGGGAGTTTGGAATGGTTCACGCCTCCGGAGAAGTACTTCTTGGGGATAATCTCATCGAGCTGTGGATCGTATTCCTCCTTGATATAGCTGTACACCCCTTCTTTAAAGGCCGTCACGTATTGTTCGTAAATCTTCCGGTTAATCTCGCGGTCCGCTACGTCCACTCCGTCGACACGGTTCTTGTCGACATAGACCCGGCTCAGGAAGCTCTCGCGCAGGTTCTTCTTGTACCACGTGGCCAGGATCATGGAATGGTAAATCTGCCGCAAGTTGGAG
Source organism: Candidatus Omnitrophota bacterium (assembly GCA_020429915.1). GTDB lineage: Bacteria > Omnitrophota > Gorgyraeia > Zapsychrales > Zapsychraceae > JAGOSC01. The sequence goes on from JAGQKV010000012.1 coordinate 114,720, forward strand.
AATGTCCGGCCGTTGTTGACCTCGCGTTCGATCTCGGGAATAAGGATCTCCCGGACGATTTGGGAGGACACCTCGGACAAGACATTGGTGTCGCCTGGTTTTTCGGCGGAATGATGTTCCAGGGCGAGGTAATCCTCCTCCAACATGACTTTCAGCCGGCTGTTGACGACATACACCGTCTGTCCCTGCACGACCACATCGGCCGTCTCCGGAACGATCCAGATCTTATTATAGGTGTTGACCGGGACGTCGGTGGTCCCGAACTCAGTCTGGGCCCGTTGATAAACACGGTCCCAAAACTTCTTTCCCAACTCATCTTCGGGATAGATCATGGAAGCCGTCAGCTGTTTGAGCAGATAGTCCTGCGCCAACAGATCACGCCCCATTTCCGTCCGGCCGAATTCATCCGGAATGATCCGGTCCCGCTCGAACGGCGACAGGTTGACCCACATCTTGTCTTCCGAGACCGTCAACGCAGCCAGGAAATACTTAATGAGGCGGGTTGACTCGCGCTGCAAGTCGACTCCGTCCAAATCCTGTTCACCGGTATCGATCAGAAAGTCAAACTGAAGAGGATTGTCCGCATCAATGGTCACCCCGCGTATGATGGCGGGATGAAAGTCGGGGGTGACATACAACATCGTACCCGGCTCGGGCAAATCAAGGACAGTCGCGGGCTGTGCCGCAAAGGAAGACCCCGGGACCAGTCCGGTATTGACAGCCAAAACGCAGGCCATAAATGCCCGGAGGAAACGGCTCCAGACGGTCATGTTCGCATTGTTTCTATGCATAGTTGTCATCAGGACGTCTTGATTGGGGCTATATAGTTTAGCACACAACGGTTTGGGTCACCAGCGCCGCCTGCGGGCGCGCGACATCCTGTAAATATATGCTATGGATAACTTTATGCATCAATCATAAAGATAGTTGAGTATGAACTGATGACGACCGACGATCCGCGCCGCCGCATCGCTATATATAATATCGAATTAATATTAATAAAAATAAGCTTCCGCGGCAAATATGTGCGGCTTAATAAATTGACAAGCCAGCACCTGAGTGATATATTGGGTGATATTTTGCAGCGAAATGACGGGGCCGTAGCTCAGTTGGGAGAGCGCTACAATGGCATTGTAGAGGTCAGGAGTTCGATCCTCCTCGGCTCCATATCTTTTTGGCGTACCGGCCGCTGACGAGCGCTCTGCGAGGACCTGGATGACTTCGATGATTGCTCCCACAGCATTTTCGTATTCGGCCGTAACCGCCTCCTTTTGCTGGAGTGGTGAAATTGGTAGACGCACTGGATTCAAAATCCAGCGGGGGCGACCCCATGAGAGTTCGAGTCTCTCCTCCAGCATTACTCCCCCTTTCCTTTAATACCGCACGGCCATTGACCCTCCGGACATCTTAAGATACACTTGAGAAAAAGGAGACCGCCCATGAAAAATGTGATCCCGCTCCTCGTAGTGCTGTTCGTAGCCGCCACCGGCATCAACGCCGACGCTGAAACCAAGACCAAGCTGATCCACCTGCGTGACGGATCTTCACTGACCGGTAATGTGCTCTCCCTCAACCGGGGCGAGTACACCATCCAAACCAAGAATCTCGGTGTCATGAAAGTCCGCCAGGACGATATTGTCAGCATCTCGAACCCCGGCTTTGCGCCGCAAGAAGCCCAGGCAGCGGAACCGCTGATGCCCGGCCAGATGGCACCGCATCTGACCAAATCCAACCTGGGACACCAAGTGCAGACACTGCAAAGCAGCATCATGGGCGATCCGGAACTGGTCGAGGACATTCAGGTGTTGATGAGCGATCCGGAGATCGTCAAGATCATCCAGGACGAAACGTTTATGCAGAAAATCATGACGCTTGATATGGATTCTATCGAGAACGATCCGCGATACCGGGACCTCATGTACAATCCCCGCATGCGGCGCTTCATTCAGAAACTCCAGGCGCGCGATCAATAGCCGTCGTTATGTCGGATTAGTACGGGACACGCAGGTTCCACAGCTGCGGATTGCGTGGCAGCGTCGGCCGCTCCGCCGAATTGATCAGCGCGTCGTCGGGAAGGTCATTGAGGGGGACAGGCCGGCGGCTCGTCAAACCGAAACGTTTGGCATTTAATATCAGATGCCGCGCCCCGAAAGTCTTGTATTCCTTATTCAAAGCCCCCGCCTCTTTTCGAATCATCACAAAGCTGTGCCGGTAGTCGCTGACAAAGTCCTGAATGAACTTGTCGGTAATCGCCTTGCGGCCGGCCAGAACCTCGACCTTGTCGCTGTTCTCCTGCCTCACCCTGAGTTGGCTTTTCTCGTTAAACATGGGCGACAAGAGCTTCAGAGCCTCCGGGTTGTCATTCTCCAGGGTAGAGAAATACGGAGTAATCTCCGCAAAACCGGCGGCACGCAGCGTCGAGAAGTATACTTCCCAATATTGCCGGTCATGCAGATCAACGATCTCTGAAGCATCGAATACACCAAACCCGCCCTCCGCCAATGACGTCAGGACGAAGTGAAAGAATTCGCGGCTGTAGAGTTTGCTGAGATCGTAATCCTTGACCCGGGGAAAGTCCATGTAAATAGCGTCATACAGCGTGTCGTTGTGACGCAGGTAGTGGTAAGCATCGGCGGCGATCGTTTTGACCCGCGGATCGGCGAGAGCGCCGCGATTGGCGTAACGCAGCACCGGGTCCTCTGACGCGACTTTGAGTATCTGCCGGTCGATATCGACAAGGGTGACTTCTTTGACGTCGGGGTATTTTAAAATCTCGCGCAACAACAATCCGTCGCCGCCGCCGAGAATCAGCACCCGCCGGGGGACCCGGTTATTGTATATGACAGGGACATGCGCGAAATACTCGTGGTTGATATTCTCGGTATCGAGTCGGAACTGGAAAAAACCGTCCATAAACAGCACGACCCCTTTAGGGAACTCCGGGTCCTTGTCGAATTTGCCGCTGTAAATCGCCCACAGGTCGTCGAAGACATCCTCCTCGGGCGGATAATACACCAGATCAATTTTTTGATAAGGTGAACTCAACCGGGTCACCGTGGGCCATTCTTTCATCGGCCGGAAGAGGTCCCGGATGCTTTCGGCGCTTTGGGCGTAGTAGTAATACTTCTGGAGAAAATATTGATTCAGACTCTTGGCCTGCCACAAACCGGCGCTCATGAGCAGCAGCACGACACTCACGGCACCGCGCCGCAGCCAGCCGCGCGGCAGATCGAGTTGGAGGTAAAGCGCGGCCAGAATATTGATTAATCCGACGATAAAGGCGATGGTGAGCAATTCAAATCGCGCCAACAAAACCAGCGGAAACAGGACTGCGCCGCACAGGGAGCCGAAATAATCGATACTCAGAATACGGTTGGTGATCCCGGGGCCCTTATCGTTAGTGGCCTGACCGATCCCAATCAAAAGCGGCAACTCGCACCCGGTCAAGAACCCGATCTTTACAACCGCGCCGAGGACCACCAGATAGAAGATCCACGCCATATCGAAAAAGTTGTTATTGACCCAGATATACCGGACCACCATATGGGCCACGTGGATAACCGCCAGCGACAACCCGCCGATCAGACTCAACAGGATTTCCACGCGCACCAGGGCGGCGCGGCAGTCCTCGTCGCCGAACCAGTGCCGGTAATTTAGCGCGCCGAGCCCCATCGATCCGAGAAAGGCCCCCAGCCCCAGACTGTACCAGACCACCGTATTGGCGGCATAGAACGATACGGTCTGCGCCAGCAACAATTCATATACAATGCTGCACGCCGCCAGCAGGAAGGTAATCGCGTAGAGTGACTTATTGCCGCCACGGAACTTCATAGGCTAATATCCGCGCTCCAGTATCCGCTGTTTCATATCCCTGGCCCCGAACTCGCGCCGGACGTGTTCCACCGCCTGTTCCGGAAGCATCTCCCCGCAGGTGAGGATATCAAAGGCTACAAACTCATCCTCCGGCCACGTGTGAACGGAAAAATGCGATTCGGCGATCAGGATCACGCCGGTCACGCCGTGCGGTTCGTATTGCTTGAAAAAATGTTCCACCACGGTCGCACGGCTGACTTCTGCCGCCTGCAACAGCACGGGCTTGACCTGCTCCACCCGGCTGATTTTCTCCGCCGGGCAGCCGATCAATTCAATGAGGAAATGGCGACCGAATGAATGTTTCAATTTATCCACGGACTAAACTCCTTTATTGAGGTACAGATCCACGCAAAACTCCTTGATTCCCGGCGTAAATATCAAACCGATCGCCATAACGATAAAAAGGGCGACTTGAAAATACAGTAACGGATAAAAACGCCTCGCCTCTTCCCTGTCCGGTTCCGTATCGAGATAGTTGGTCAGCAAGCCGGCGCAACTGTTCAATAACCCGGTTATAAACGCGGCCATCACCAAGCCGGTGACCGGATAGTAGATAAACGCGAACACCATTGTTCCGATGACCGCGCCGAAATAGCTGAAGCCGAGCACCTTGCTTTCCGCGTGCGGGACCTCGTCCTTCATCAGTTCCATCAGGATCGGCAGTTCCTTACCGGTGAGATATCCGACAAGCAGAATCAACCCGTGAGACAACACGGCAAACAACGGTCCGGAACCGAACAGACGGTCCAATCCGTACAGCCACAGCATCAGAAAACCGCCCGCGAAGGTCAGCCATATCTCGGTCCTGAGAAGCTGGCACCGCGGGTTTCGCAAGCCGCTTTCCACGGACCGCGCGCCCAAACCCATGGCAAAAAGGTACAGACCGATCGTCACGCTGTAGCGCAGGACGGTATTACGCAAAAACAGACAGAGCGACTGCGCCAGCAACAACTCATAGCAGATGCTGCACAGGGAAACGACAACAGTAATGAAAAGTAAGAGTGTCTTGCGATCAGGCATAATCGACTTTCCTGCGGCGATCGATAATATAAGCGATCAGATAACCAATGATTAATGTGCCGGCGACCAGACCGAGGTAAGCGGCCAGCGCCTGCGGAAAGGTCATGCGAAAATGAAAAAGGACATAATGGGTGGCGTGATACCCCGCGATCGTATTCAGCAGGAATAACCACAAAATAGCCCGCCCCATCTTGACCATGAACGACCGTTCACACAACCGCCGCCACTGCTCGCTCCGGCGAAACAGCGTTTCCAGCCCCCAAATCCAAACCATGCTCGTCCCGGTAATGCCCAGGATATAGAACGGCGACGCCTTAAACATATCCCCTCCCCACAGCGCCGTGGTCACTACCGGATGATAGTCGCCGGTCGCCAGGGACACGGCGACCAGCGCCAGCCCCGCCGGCAGCAACGCGCCGAACAGCCTTCCGTTACCCGTCTCCAAGACATAACCGATGAGCAGTCCGGCGGTAAAAACGAACAACCACGGACACAACGGCCAAAAGTGTTCCCCCGTCTGGGAGCCGATGACAATCGCATACCAGTACTGGTCGGACAACTCTTGCCACGGAAACCGGTCGGACAGCGCCAGAGCCGCGCACCCCATGCCGAACGCCATTCCCACACCGACCGCCCGCGGCAGCCAGCGGATGAGCGGAAACGTCATCATCATCGCCAGGGCGATAAACTGCAGGACATCCCATTCGTCGATGCCGTATATCCCCCAGCACATGTAGTTGATCAAAAATCCCAGCGACAACAACCCCAGCGCCCGCTTGGCGACAAATCCGAAACCGCTATTTTTGCGGACGGTAGCGATGTAAAACGTCACCCCCGCCAGCAACGGCACTTCGAACCCGAACACATGCAGACTGAAATAACCGAAGCAGGGAAACGGCCCGGCCATCTCGGGCCAACGCATTTCAAACCGGGTGAGATCAAGCCACATCCACACCCATTCATGCAGACCGATCAGATAGATGATGCCCAATCCCTTGAGAAATTCAATGCTGGTATAGCGACGACTACTCATAACGCGGCAAAACATCCTCGGTTAAGTAGCGCGCGATATGCCCGGCCATCAGCGCGTGCATGCGGCCGGAGTTGTGGCCGTCATCGGTGTAGTAGACCGGATCGCGGACATTGATTCTGTCATTATAAATCAAGTCGTTCAGATCCAGGACATGATATTGCTGTTTTTCCCAATGTTGCGCGAAGCGCAGATACTGTTTCGGCTGCCCGGCCGCCTTCCGGACGAGGTCCTTGCCGGTGGGCAGAATCAGGATGACGGGGATAGCGCCTTCTGCACGGACCGCGCCGACGAACCGGTCGATCACGACCGTGGCCACGCGGTAACCCTCGGAGTCGATATTAAAAATATTGTCTTTGAGGAACAACATATCCGGGTGCTGAGCCCCCGAGAGCTGATAACCGACCAACTTCAGATAGCGCACCATTGCCAGGTGATCCCATCCGCCGCTGCGGTACAACTGGTGATAATAGAAGTCATGTTCGCCGAGCCGGCGGATCGTGGCCGCGGGCTTATTCAACAGTAAGCGGTAATCCTCAAGCTGCTGAAAGGGGTTCTGCACCTCGGTGAGCTGTCCGTCCTGTTCCAAAAACCTCGGTTTGGTCAGCGGGAATTCTGTTTGGGGGGAATAAAACGGCCGGAAGACATTCAGATTGCGAAAGACATTCTCGCTGTTAAAGCCGAAGATGACGATTCGCGGGTGATAGTCCCGCCCCTCATACCGGTAACGCCAATAGGCCTGATCCTGCGCGTACCCGCTGACCCCGAAATTAAGGACCTCCCACTCCGGACGCAGCCCTTCGAGTTGCGCCTGCCAGGTATCGGGATACGTTACCCCGTGCCCGAACGTAAAGGAATCACCGAAGGTGGCTACACGCAACCGGTCCGCAGCCGGCCGCGCATCAACGACCGCCGCAGCCGCCCTGAAGCCCTGCGTATTGCACCGGAAGCCGGTCTTGGTCGTCGCCGGGTTGGGCACCCAGCCCAACCGCGCGTGATAACGGATGTGACCTTCTTCGCCGGCGAGCATGCGGCGGATAATGTCCCGCTGGCCGTCGCTCAAGCGAGCTTCCGGCAATGGAGAATATTCGATCCCTTTCCACTTCTTTAATAATGACAGCGCTCCGGCGGCGGTCAGTTCGGCCACCAGAAATAATCCGAGAATCAGCAGGATAGAAAACAGGAAGTGGTTGAAACGGCGTTTTGCGGCTGGTTGTTGCATACAAACATATCATCGCGGGACGGCGTCCCTGCGGCCAATAAGCGGTTGTCACCGGCTCATTGCCGGTTGAGCCCCAGCGCCTTGGGCGGCGCAACGGTAGGCGGAAAGCGGCGGTCAATCCGGATACGTGTCGCCCCGCGTACCGGCCACCCCATCCGTTCGCAGATATGACGCCAGATGTGATACAGATTATATTTCGCGTACAGGATGTGGCTGACGGACAAGCGCCCCAAGCTGAAGACGACATCGGCGCAGAAAAGGGCCAAGTTACTGACGAACGGCGGGGCCTTGCTGAAAAATTTGGGATCCAAATGAGGCCGCAACCATGCAGGGACCTGCGGCATCAGTTTGAGAACGACCTGGTAGCCGCGATAAATCGGCAAATGCTCCGGCTGAATGGTCCGGTTCGGTCTGAGAAAGACGGTCAGCTCCAGCCCGTCGTTCATCTTCTCCACATCGGCCGCGGTAATCCGGCCGGAGGCCAGCGCCTGCCCGACGATCTCGGTCCCCGGATAAAACATCACAAAATACGTGTCGATCATACCCGGCGTGCTGCGCAGAAAGAGTTGTCGCGCCATTTCCTGTGACTCGAGCGGCTCGCCCGGCAATCCGAACAGATGGTGGGCACGGACGTGGATATGATATTTCTTCAACCAAGCGATCGACTCGGCGACCTTGTCATTCTTTTCTGAACGTTTGACCACGCGACGCTTGAACGACTCGTTCGCGCTTTGCACGCCCAAGTCCACCTGCACGCAACCCGCCTCGGCCAGCATGCGGGCGATATCTTCACTCATGTAATTGGCATGGATCTCCACCTGGAACGGCAGTCCGATTTCTTCACCGTAACGCTCACAAAATTCCTTGAGCCACGGTTTATTGATGATAAAAACGTCGTCATAAAAACGGATCAGCCGTGGCCGGTAGCGTGCCTTGACGACACGTAACTCTTCCATGACGTGATCGACGCTACGCTGCCGGATATAACCGGTTTTTTTGTCCCCCGGCAGGTTGGCGAAGAAACTGTTAAAACAGAAGGTGCAGCGATAGGGACAACCCCGGGAGGCCATCGTCAGATAGGAGTCGTGCTGCGGGACGTATTCTTCCCATATGGCTTTGTCGTAATGCGGCAGGGAATCCAGATCCATCACGAATCCGTCCTGGGGTCCGCGCACCCGTGTTCCGTCGGGCAATTTGTAGAGCGTGTTGGAGATTTCCTGTCCGGTCAGACCGCCGTTCTCCAGGGCCGCGCAGATCCGCGGAAAGGCCAGGTCGGCCTCACCGATCACTACGATATCCACCTCCGGCTGATCGATCACCCGATCGGGCAGTGCCGAGGGGTGCACCCCGCCGAAGATAACCTTCACCCCGGGACGCAGGGACTTGGCCTCCCGTGCGATGCTCAGCGCCCACTGATAAGTCGCGGTCAACACGGAAAAGGCCAAGACGTCGGGTTGAGTTTCTCTGATTTTGTCGATCACCCGCTGACGGTCGTCGAACATGCGGGCAAGGAAGGGAACGTGGAGATGGTCGCGGTCGTGAAAGAGGGATACGCTGAAGGCCAGATGGACCTCGTGCCCTTCCCTCTTGAGGATCGCGGAAAGCTGGGAAATTCCCAGACTCTCAAATCCAACCGTGGCAAACGTGACGACCATAGGCATAATTCGGGTTGATGACGGATGATAACGGGCCCCCGGGACCCGGTCAACTTACACTAGATCATATCATATTACGCCGGATTCGAAAACCGGCACGGTGCTACTCGTTCTCGGAGATGATTTTACCCTGGAGCAGACGAACCAGCAGATCGGCCTCCTGAGGGTCGATCACCTTGGTGGATTCGGTGAAGTTGGCGATGCGCTCTTTTTGTTTGAGAAAGAACACGATATCACCCAGCACCCGGATGGCGTCCAGCAACCGCGCCCGCAGGTTCGCGGCGGCCTTGAAATCGGGATTGCTCCCCTCGGCTTGAGCCATCTCCCCGACCAGACGCTTGAGTTCCGCGACCCAGTCGTTGTAATTGTTTTCCAGTTTGACGTAGTAGTCGGCGTCCCCGCAGATCCACATCTTGATCAGCTCGATCTCCTCGGCCGTTAGTTCCTGTTTGCTCTGTAACTTGCCGATAATCCCCTCCACCTCGGACTTGGTAACGGCCTGGATGTGTTCGCGCAAGGCGGCGTCCAGGTCCTGCATGGTGGTGGACAAACGCCAGCAGCTTCCGGTACTGAAATTTCCCTCCAAGGAGGCGAATTGGCTCTGGATCTCGTTCAGGGATGCCTTAAAATCACTCATCGGATTCTCCTATCTGTACATTGTGGGACGTGGATTTGCCTCAATTATATCACATCCGGCAGTTCCCCGCCGGGTGAAGAACAGCGCCCCCGGCGAAGGGACACACAGGCTTAACCGGCCGCGGCAGCCGCTTTTTCGGACACGCGGACATTCATCGGCGGCGCCGATCCGTCCTTGTCTTTTCCCATGTAGAGCGTCACATGGGGGAACGGGATCTCGATATCCCGCTCGTCAAAGCGTTTCTTGAGTCGCTTATTGAATTCACGGCCGACCGCCCACTGCTTGATAGGCTTGGTCATTGTCCGCGCCTTGATTATCACGGCGGAATTGTCGAACTTGTCCAGCCCGAGGATCTCGATCGGGGCCAAGATGTCCTTTTTGAATTCCGGATCCTGACGCAGCTCTTCATCGACCGCCTTAATGACCTCAATCACCTCATCGACGTCTTCACGGTAAGCGACACCGATATCGAATACGTAACGGGAATACTCTTTCGTCATATTGGTCACCACCCCGATCTGTCCGTTGCGGACGTAATGGACGTTGCCGGCGAGGTCGCGCAGGATGACCATGCGCAGGGTGACCTTTTCCACCAGGCCGCCTTTGTCGGCGATATTGACCACGTCGCCGACCCGGATTTGATCTTCCAAGAGAATGAAGAAACCGCTGATCACGTCTTCAACCAGTTTCTGTGCCCCGAAACCGACCGCCAATCCGACAACCCCGGCCGTGGCCAGGATCGGACCGATGTCGATGCCGAGCTCCTTGAGAATCATCATACCGGCCATAACGAAAATCCCGATTTTCAGAACATAGCGGACAATCGAACTCAGGGTATCGGTCCTTTTTTGCAATTCGGCATTATCGGCTTCCTTCTTGCTGATCCATTGGATCAATTTCGCGGACAGCAATTCCGCCGCCTTGAGCCCGATCACCATCAGGATCATTATCAGGACGATCTGGAGACCGCTGGTGATCAGCCACTCACCGACGGCCTGTAAATACTTTTGTGCATCCATTTTATTGCTCCTCTCACTTGCGTCTCGGCGTTAATTCACCCTTTATGTCAACCCTCCGAGTCGCCGCCTGATCGACGGCGCAAGAAATCTATTACGGCTTCGGCCACACGCGGAATAATTGGCGGGGATAGCGGCCCGATTGCCAGCAGCTCTCCTGCCAAAATTCGTAAGGCCGAACCCCCACCGAATCCAGCCGGTAACCCTCCGTCATCATCGCAGCGAAGCGGCCCTGCGGATCATAATTATACAGACCATGTTCGGTTACGTAAACCGGGATTCCGCTGTTCAGCAGTCCGTCAAGCTCCCGGCGGAAGGCGGCGTGCGCCTCTTCATCGATGCGATACTGATCATGAAACCGGGAAAGCAGATTCAGATTGCTGTAGTAACGAAAGAACAGCGAATCGTCCACGGTGATGATGCGCGCATCCGGCGGGGCGAGCCGTGCCACCCAGCGAACGTATTCCGGAATGGTCGCCTGCCGGTGCCGGGTCGTCAGGACCGGTTCGACCATACACACCATCCCGACCGCCATGACCACGGCCAGGAGCATGGCCAAAATACGTCTGAACCGCCCGGCCGCACAATTATGGGAAAAGAAGCAGGCCATCAGGATGCACAGCGGCGGATGCAGGATGGTCAAAAATCGCGGGACCAGCGTGTACAGCCGGCTGTACAACAGCACCGGGAAAAGCAGCCACAGCATCAAAAATAAATACGCCGGCCCGCCGCGCTGCTTCGACAATTTCCATCCCCCGATAAAGATCAGCATGATCCCCACCGGAGTAAATGTATAAATGATGTGATAGAGGATATTCAGCAACGGCTTGAACAACAGCCCGATGGAAGCATGCGGAATCACCGATGCCTCCTTATACTTCACGAATTGGGCCAAATAGGCCGCCCGTTCACTGCCGATGAGGTACGGCAGATAAAAGATGCTCATCGCCGCTGCCGCGACGGAACCGAACACCAAGAAAGTCCGCAAGCGGTCCCGCGTGCTGACGGTCCACAACAAAAAGGCCAGCGGCACCGCCATCAGCACCAGATTCTGCAACCGGGCCGCCCCCAGAAACCCGATGAACGCCGCCGCGACGACCAAATCCCTTCCCCGCCCGGAATCCCGAAAACGCAACAGAAAATTAATCCCGGTCAGTAAGAAAAAGAGTGCCGGCGTATGACTCAATCCGTAAGTGGAAACCGCCAGAAATATGGGGGTCACCGATAAGAAAAATGCCGCGAAAAACGCGGTGTCGCGGTCAATGAGGCGCCGGGTTACCTGATATAGCAACGGTACGCAAGCAGCTCCCATCACGACACTCATGAAGTTAACGGCCAGCACCGGGTCATGCACGCCGACGATCTTACCCAACAGGACAAAGATTCCGCCGCACACAATGGTGAGCGGATAACCCGATCCGAAAGAGTAGGACAATTGCAGGGTGGTGACGAGCTGCTCGGCCTTTAATGCCAGATTCAGGGTATCGACACTGTAGGGGCCGATACTGATCCAGAGTAACCGCGGCACAAAACTGACCACGAACAGTAGTGTAGCGACAACGCCCGCCGGGATCTGCCGCCGTGAGTGTGATTCAGACGTCACGATTTGATAATCTCCACGGGGTTGTTAAAAAGATTCGCATTGGGAATCAATACAGTCCGGTTATCACTCTCCAAGGTGGTGTAACGCAGGTCGACGCGGCGCACGGTCCCGTCGTACCCGGAGACCTTGATATGCGATCCGATGCGAAACGGCTGGTACACCAGGACAAGCACGCCGGCCAGGACGTTGGACAGCGCATCTTTCAGGGCAAATCCCAGAGCGAAACCGGTCAGGCCCAGCCCCGCGACCATAGCCGCGACATCAATACCCATTGTCCCCAATCCGGCAATCAGTCCGACAACGATCAGCACCATTTTCACAATGCGCCCCAACAGATAAAAAACATCCTGCTGAATCCGCGATTTCGTGGCCAGCGTCAGAATTATCTTTTCAATGACGATGGCTATCGCCCAGATAATCAAACAGGCCGCCACTCCGGCCAGAATGCGGGCCGGTGCGGTAATGAACAGCGATGCAACGGGCGCGGCGGTTTCGACGAACACGGTAACCTCCTCGATTGTGATGTCTTTTTTCTTTCCCGGACGCGTGGAGAAAGAAATATTTAATGGTCCGATCACCGGATACGTTAACCGAAACATCCCCCCGCATACGGTTTCGGAAATCCGAACGGTGTGCGCTCAGGAATGTCGGAGTTGGCCGCAGGCACTGTTGATATCTTTGCCGCGCGGCGTGCGGATCGTGGCGTGAACACCGAACTCCGTCAAACGGTCACGGAAACGGAGCATCTCGTCCCGGGCCGGTGTCTGATGATCGAACTCCGAAACCGGATTGTAGGGAATGAGATTCAACTTGCAGATCAATCCGTGAAACGCCTTTTTCAGCGCCTGAGCGGCCTGCTCGGTGCAGGTGACATCCTTGATAAGGATATATTCGAAGGTGATTTGCCGGCGATAGCTTTTTTGATAGGTCCGGCAGGCCTCAATCAGATCGTTAAACGGATACTTCTTATTGACCGGCATCAGGACATTGCGCGACTCATTGTCGTAGCCGTGCAGGGAAATCGCGAGTTCAATCTGAATCCCTTCCCGTCCCATTTCAAGAATGCGGGGAATGACACCGCAGGTGGATACGGTGATGCGCCGTGCGCCGATATTCACACCGACCGGATCATTAATCAGCCGGATAGCCTTCATCAGATTTTCGTAATTGTCGAGCGGTTCGCCGATACCCATAAAAACGATATGCGACAACGGCCGGGGATGCGACTTGGCTTCTTCCTTGACCTGCAGCACCTGCGTGATAATCTCTCCGCAGCTCAAATTACGGTTCCAGCCGCCGATCCCGCTGGCACAAAACCGGCAGCCGAACTTGCATCCGGCCTGAGTGGAGATGCAGGCCGTCGTGCGGGTCTTGGTGGGGATCAGGACCGTCTCCACCTTCTCATCATCGTGCAGGGCAAACAGGAACTTGGTAGTGCCGTCGGCGGACACTTCCTTGCGGATCTGCTTATGCGGATGCAACGCAAAATCTTTTTCCAACCGCTCACGCAACGGTTTTGAGATATTGCCCATGTCGGCAAAACTCTGCGCGCCTTTGTGGTAGATCCATTCGGCGACCTGACGGGCGCGGTAAGACTTCTCGCCGATCGTGGCCATGTATTCTTGAAGTTCCGTAAGGGAGAGATCGCGGATATCGTTGGTAGACGGTGCCGGCGTCATGATCACTTTTTGGACTGGAACATGCCGATCGCGCGAAACTTTTGATAGCGTTGTTCCAGCAACTCTTCCCCGGAGAGCGGAACGAGTTCGCCGATATGTTTCACCAGCGCGCCTTTAAGACGCTCGGCGATCAGGACCGGGTCGCGGTGGGCACCGCCCCTGGGCTCTTCGATGACTTCGTCGGCGATACCGAAATCGCGCAGATGCTCACCGGTGATCTTGAGGGCCTCGGCGGCCTGCGGCGCTTTTTCGGCGCTGCGCCAGAGGATGGACGCGCAGCCCTCCGGAGAAATGACGGAATAGTAGGCGTGTTCCAGAATAAGGACCCGGTCGGCCACTCCGATACCGATCGCCCCGCCGCTGCCGCCTTCGCCGATAACGACAGCGATCACCGGCGTCGAAAGCCGGGACATATCGCACAAATTCTCCGCGATGGCCTGAGCCTGCCCGCGTTCTTCCGCCCCGATTCCCGGATAGGCGCCCGGAGTATCAATCAGGGTCACGACCGGCAGGCGGAACTTGGCCGCCATTTCCATCAGGCGCATGGCCTTACGATAACCTTCGGGGTGGGCGCAGCCGAAGTTGCGCTTGACGTTCTCCTTCGTGTCCCGTCCTTTTTGATGACCGAGGATCATGACCTTGTGCCCGTCGATACGCGCGAATCCCGCGATGAGCGCCAGATCATCCGCATACTGGCGGTCTCCGTGAAGTTCGACGAATTCATCAGTGATCATGCGGATATAGTCCAAGGTGTACGGTCGGTCCGGATGACGGGCGATCTGCACACGCTGCCACACAGTCAAGTTTTTATAGATCTGGGTTTTGACCTTTTCCAGCTTCTCCTGGAGTTTACGGATTTCCGGCTCGATGGAAATCTTCAGATCATCCCCGTGATTGCGTAACTCTTCAATCTTGGCTTCCAGTTCGTATATCGGTTTTTCGAATTCTAAGACAGTCATAGCAGCTTCCTTATTTCGTCCCGCCTATCGCGGGCCGATCATATGAAAAATTCACAGGCACTTTCCACAGCCGGAGGGCGGTGCTTGTGAATTCGTTGGGACACTTTTCGTTAATTGACGATCGCCACCTGCGTGCCGACCGGAATAATGCTGTACAATTCTTCTACATCCGAATTGCGCATCCGCACGCAGCCGGCCGTTACCTGTTGACCGATTTTGTCCGGATCCACCGTCCCGTGAATGCCGTACCCGGGAATGTCAAAGCCCAACCAGCGGCTTCCCAGGACATTGGCGGGACTCTCCGGGGGGACCACCACGCCCTTGTTGAACCACACCGGATCGGTCAGCTTTGAAGTAATCTTGAAACTTCCCACCGGCGTGCTGTTGTTCTTTCCGGTCGAGACATTGTAGACCTTGATCACATTGTCACCTTCCTTGAGGATCAGAATGTTCTGCGACTTGTCGACAAAAATATTGAACTCGCCCCGCCAGATGCGCAGTTTTTGTCCGATACGGATAATGTTGCTGTCCAGGTTGTTGCTGCGCTTAATCAGCTCGATGGTGGTGCCGTACTTTTTTGCCAGTTCGCCCAGAGTATCACCTTTGACCACTTCATGGATAACCGCGCTCGGCGACGGGGCGTTTGAAAAGATAATGCGCATATTTATAGCTTCCAACTCGCGCTGCACCTCTTCAATATGTTCGTAGTCGATATATTCGTTGTAAATTAACCGCAGGATTTGCTGTGCCTTGGGAAGCTCTCCATCCGCTTTGTAGGCCATGGCTTGCTCGAATAGCTCCTGCGGCGCGGCTTCCTGCTGGGATTGGGCATTGGCCGTCCCTTCCTGGATCTTGACGCGCGGTTTGTCATCGGAGCCTCCTCCCCCTAACAACAGGAGAAGCAAGATTCCCGCCACCGCGACCACCGCCGCAATGATAATGTTCCGTCGATTAAACACTGTTGATCCTCCCGAAGAATGGGTTAATACCAGCTATTGTAGAAGAATGCCGAAAGCACGATCCCGAGCAACCCGCCGACCAACACCTGCAGCGGCGAATGGCCGATCAGCTCCATCAACTTTTCGCTCTCGAGTTTACCGCTCCAGTACATGTCATCCATGATCTGATTCAGGATCGCGGCCTGCTGGCCCGCCGACCGCCGGACACCCTGGGCGTCGAACATGGTCACCAGCGCAAACACCGTGGCCAGGGCAAAGGGAACCGACTGAAAGCCCGAGTGCAACCCGCAGGCGGTGGCCAAGGCGGTTGCCCCGGCGGCGTGACTGCTGGGCATTCCCCCGGTCCCGATCAGCCACTTAAAATTGAACCGGCGCTCGCGAAATACACCGATAGTGACCTTCACAGACTGAGCGATTAACCACGAGGTAAAGGTCACCATCAGCACTTTGTTATGAAAAACTGAATCCATGGACGGAAATGGTCGTTAGGTTCGCGGGAAACCGCGAATAACAAAAAGGTGGTCAAATCGCCCGTGATAACTCCTCTATTATATTAAGGCCCCCTAAAAAAGCAAGCTATTTCCCCTAACCCGAAGGGGATATTCGAGTTAAGCTGTTCCGGGACAATCATATTCACGCCGGTCGCAAGACGGAACTTGACCGCCCACAGCCCATCTGGTAAACTCATGATCTCTGATCCCCCTCGGCGCTCCTCCGCCCGCTCGTTTCCCCTCCCATCCACTCGGGAGGAACTTCATGTTAGCCAAGACTTATTCCTACACCATCGTTGGGCTTGAGGCTTGTCTCGTCAATATCGAAGTCGATGTCCACGGCGGCCTGCCTCTTACCCACATCGTGGGGCTGCCGGACAATGTCATCAAGGAAAGCAAGGAACGCGTCAAGTCAGCCATCAAAAACAGCGGTTTCAGCTATCCGCTGCGGCGGGTCACGATCAACCTCTCCCCCGCCAATCTCAAAAAAGAAGGTTCGGCCTTTGAATTGGCCATGGCAGTCGGCATCCTGGCCGCCGACGAACAAATCGATCCGGAAACGGTCGCGCGTTACGCCCTGTTGGGCGAACTCTCTCTCGACGGTTCGGTGAAGGGCGTGCGGGGAAGTCTGCCGATCGCGCTGGGCATGGACCGCGAACGTTTTGGCGGATTGATCTTGCCACTGGCCAACGCGCGTGAGGCAGCGCTCAATCCGGAGGCCCGACTGGTCCCGGTCGAACACCTGCAGACAGCGGTGGAGCTGCTGCTCGATCCGGCCTCGATCCGGCCGTGGACGCCTCCTCCGACCGCTATCGCCCCCTCCAGGTCGGAAGACGATCTGGACTACGCCCAGGTCAAAGGCCAACATCACGCCAAACGGGGACTGGAAATTGCCGCCGCCGGCGGGCACAATGTGGTGATGATCGGGCCGCCGGGTTGCGGAAAGAGCATGCTGGCCAAACGCTTCCCCGGCATCCTCCCGGACATGACGCCGGAGGAGGCCTATGAGACGACCAAGATCCATTCGGTCATGAACCTGCTGCCGGCCGGTGAACCGCTGCTATCCCGGCGCCCGTTTCGGACGGCGCACCACACGACCTCCGCAGTCGCCTTGGTGGGCGGCGGCACCTACCCTCGCCCCGGGGAGATCACACTAAGCCATAACGGAGTTTTGTTCCTCGACGAACTACCGGAATTTCAACGCAATGCCCTCG
>JAGQKV010000013.1:0-11662 GCA_020429915.1 Candidatus Omnitrophota bacterium
GGGCCGATCTGGATATCATGAGCGATGCGGGTATCAATTGGTCGGATATTGCGGACTTCTCAACGGCCGGCATCAATTGGTCGGATATCGACATCATGAGCGATGCCGGTATCAACTGGGCCGACTTCGGCGCGTTGTCACAAGCTGGCATCAACTGGGCCGATTTGGATATCTTGAGCGACGCGGGCATCAATTGGAGTGATTTGACGGCCTTGACGGAAGCCGGCATCAACTGGGCCGATCTGGATATCATGAGCGACGCGGGAGTGAACTGGTTAAACATTTCCGAACTCTCGCAAGCCGGAGTCAATTGGGACGACTTTGCCACGATCAGCGCGGCGAACGTCAATTGGAACGATATTGCGGCCATGTCGACAGCGGGTATCAATTGGGAAGACCTGAATTATCTCAGCACCGCCGGCGTAAACTGGGATGATCTGACGGTCTTGACCGAAGCCGGGATTAACTGGTCCGATCTGGATGTCCTCAGCGATACCGGTATCAACTGGTCCAGTATCGGAGACATGTCCAATGTCGGTATCAATTGGTCGGATATCGATGTGATGAGTGACGCGGGTATCAACTGGGCCGACTTGGCCACATTGACGGCCAGCGGTATCAATTGGGCGGATCTGGACATCATGAGCGACGCGGGCATTAATTGGGGAGACCTAGCCACTTTATCGGTGAGCGGCATCAACTGGTCCGATCTGGATGTCCTCAGCGACACGGGAATCAACTGGTCGAATATCAGCGACTTGTCCAATGTGGGCATCAACTGGTCGGATATCGATGTGATGAGTGATGCCGGCATCAACTGGTCGGACCTGGCAACATTGACGGCCAGCGGAGTCAATTGGGCGGACCTGAATGTCCTTAGTGACGCCGGCATCAATTGGTCCGATCTGGCCACCCTGACTGCCGCGGGTGTCAACTGGGCGGACCTTGATGTCTTCAGTGACGCCGGTATCAACTGGTCGAGTATCAGCGATATGTCGAACGTCGGCATCAACTGGTCTGATATCGATGTCCTGAGCGATGCCGGAATCAACTGGGCTGATCTGGCATCGTTGAGCGCGAGCGGAATCAACTGGGCCGATTTGGATATCATGAGCGATGCGGGCGTAAATTGGGGAGACTTGGCTACACTGACGGCGGCCGGAATCAACTGGTCCGACCTGGATATCATGAGCGACGCCGGAATCAACTGGTCTGATCTGGCGACGATGACCGCGGCGGGCGTAAACTGGGCGGATTTGGACGTCCTCAGCGATGCGGGAATCAACTGGGCGGACTTTACCGCGCTTACGACGGCGGGCATCAACTGGGCCGATCTGGATGTGATGAGTGATGCCGGCATTAATTGGGGAGACATCGCGGAGCTGTCGCTGGCTGGTGTGAATTGGAGCGATATCGACATCATGAGCGACACGGGCATCAATTGGGGCGACTTGGCGGCCCTGACTACGGCTGGTATCAACTGGTCGGATCTGGACGTGCTCAGCGACGCCGGCATCAACTGGAGTGATTTGACGGTGCTGACCGAGGCCGGTATTAACTGGTCCGACCTGGATGTGTTGAGTGATGCGGGCATCAATTGGGCGGACTTCGGTGCCTTGACGACAGCCGGCATCAACTGGGCGGACCTAGACATCATGAGTGACGCCGGGATCAATTGGAGTGACTTCGGTGCGATGACCGCCGCGGGCATCAACTGGTCCGATTTGGATATCTTAAGCGACGCGGGCATCAACTGGTCCGATCTCACCGCGTTGACAACGGCCGGCATTAACTGGTCCGATCTCGACGTGTTCAGTGATGCGGGCATCAACTGGAGCAACGTTGCGGAGATGTCCCTCTCCGGAGTCAACTGGAACGACATCGATATTATGTCCGACGCGGGCATCAACTGGGCGGACTTGGGCGTCCTCAGCTCGGCCGGCATCAATTGGGCGGACCTCAACATCCTCAGCGATGCAGGTATCAACTGGAGTGATCTGACGGTGCTGACGGAGGCGGGCATCAACTGGTCCGATCTGGACGTACTCAGCGACGCCGGCGTCAACTGGAGCAATATTGCCGAGATGTCCCTGTCGGGTGTGAACTGGAGTGACATCGATGTGCTCTCCGATACCGGCATTAACTGGCAAGATATCGCAGCCCTTTCGGCGGCCGGTATCAACTGGTCCGATCTGGATGTCCTCAGCGACGCCGGCATCAATTGGGCAGACTTTACCGCGCTCACGACGGCCGGTATCAACTGGTCCGATCTCGATGTGCTCAGCGACGCCGGCATTAACTGGCTCAATCTTGGTGATCTGTCGACAGCCGGCATTAACTGGGGTGACATCGACATCTTGAGCGACGCCGGCATCAACTGGAGTGACATCGGGGCATTATCAGCGGCCGGTATCAATTGGAGCGATATCGGTGTCATGTCTGCATCCGGCATAAACTGGGGGGACATCGATGTGATGAGTGACGCGGGTATCAACTGGGCGGATCTGACTAATCTGACGACGGCCGGAGTCAACTGGGCCGATTTGGATATCCTCAGTGACGCTGGAGTCAACTGGGCGGACCTGACGGTCATGACGGAGGCCGGCATCAATTGGGCGGACCTGGATGTACTCAGCGACACCGGTATCAACTGGGCAGATTTGGGCGCGTTGTCGACGGCCGGCATTAACTGGGATGATTTCAATGTCCTGAGTACGGCCAGCATCAATTGGGGTGACATCTCCGCCTTGTCCGCGGCCGGTATCAACTGGGATGATATCGGCGCCTTGTCCGCCTCGGGCATCAATTGGGGAGATATCCAGGTCATGTCGACAACCGGCATCAACTGGGACGACATTAACACGTTGAGTACAGCGGGTGTCAATTGGGCCAATATCGGCGACTTGACGGCGGCCGGTATTAACTGGGATGACATCAGTGTTCTGGCATCCACCGGCATTAATTGGGAAGGCATTGACGTGCTCAGCGAGGCGGGTGTGAACTGGAGTAATATCGGCGACTTGTCTACCGCCGGTATCAATTGGGACGACATTACCGTCATGTCCACGACCGGCATCAACTGGGGCGATATCGATGTCCTGAGCGACGCGGGTATCAACTGGAGCAATATCGGCGACCTGTCGGCCGCCGGCATCAACTGGGATGATATCGGTGTCCTTTCGGCGACCGGCATCAACTGGGATGATATCGGTGCGTTGACGAATGTCGGCATCAATTGGGATGATATCGGTGCCTTGTCGGCCGCGGGCATCAATTGGGATGACATCAGTGTGCTGGCCTCTACCGGAATCAACTGGGACGGCATCGATGTCTTGAGTGATGCCGGTGTTAATTGGAGTAACATCGGCGATCTCTCGGTTGCCGGCATTAATTGGGATGATATCGGCGTCATGTCTGCGACGGGTATCAACTGGGGCGATATTGATGTGTTGAGCGACGCGGGTATCAATTGGAGCGGAATCCAGGGGCTGTCTGCGGCGGGGATAAATTGGTTGAGTGTCGGAGAGTTGTCAGCGGCGGGTATCAATTGGGATGAGATCCGGGTGATGAGTGAAGCCAGTATCAACTGGTCGGATATCGGCGAGTTGAGCGCGGCCGGCATCAACTGGGATAATGTCGGTGATCTGGCGCGAGCCGGCATCAACTGGGATGATATGCGTGTGCTGAGTCAAACCGGCATCAACTGGGACGGTATCAATGTCCTCAGTGAGGCGGATGTGAACTGGGTCAATATCGGGGATCTGTCCAAGGCCGGCGTGAATTGGGATGTCGTCGGGGAATTGGCGAACGCCAATATCGACTGGAACGATGTCGCGGAAATGTCAATGGCCGGCATTAACTGGGCCGATATCGGAGTCCAATCAAGGGCCGGCATTAACTGGGACGATATCGCGGATCTTTCGGATGCGGGGATCAATTGGGATGATATTACGACGATGTCGACCAGCGACATTAACTGGGCGGATATCGCATTTATGTCGGGCACCGGCATCAATTGGGATGATATGGGTGTTCAGAGCTCAGCCGGTGTGAACTGGTCGGATCTGGCCTTCATGACCAATTCGGGTGTGAATTGGGATGCCATCGCCTACCTCGCTGATAATGCCCAGGTCCTGGTTGACAATGTCGCCACGCTCATTACTCTGGTGGACGATCTGGAAACCTTGGTCGGGCTGCCGACCGACACGGAGGCCGATGCCACGCTGTTCGGTAAGATCAACGAAGTCTTTGACGCGGTATCCGGTGTGAACGGTGCCGACCTGTCGGAAATCAAAGATGCTATCGATTCCGTGATCGCCACACTCGGTTCCGCCGGTGACTCCCTGGCGAACGGCACGATTTTCGGTGATTTGAATCAGGTGGAAGGCTTGATCGGATTGTCAACAGATGAGACCGGAGATCCGACGGTGTTCGGCAACCTTAATACCATCGATGAAAAGACCAAATCCGGCAAGGATAGTGCGGATGCTGCGCTCTTTACGGCTCAGCAAATTCAGACCAAACTAGGAACAGACCAGAGCCCGGTGATTGATGAGGAAATAGGAACGCTGCGTGAACTGCTTGAGAACCTTGAACTCAACGTCGGCGAAATTTCACAAAGTGCGGACAGTACAGGCGACTATGCCCAGGAAATGTTGGATACGCTCCGGGAATTGGTCAATCAAAGTGCGGAGGCCGTCGGCCTGAATCTGGAAGTGAAGGAACTTATCGCTGGCGGAGAAGGGGTGGAAGGCGACGTGGAAGCCATGACTGAAAAGCTCGCCGAGATCGACGCCAAGGTGGAGGCGATACGCGAGTCGATCGCGAAAGACGAGATCATCGTCAAGACTTGGTTTGAAACGGATTAATGAGAATGAATAGACAACGGACAATCTTAGCCGTGACGCTCAGCCTGCTGCTGACCGGAGTCTCTCCGGTCTGGGCGGATGTGATTATCAATATCCTGGCCGTCAACGGAACCGATGCCACGAAGGACCGCAATATCAGCGAGCTGCTTCCCCGTGAAATCCGCCAGGAGGATATCCTGGATACCGACGGCCTGGAAACGGTTTATGACGTCGAGATGGGGAGTTACCGTGTTGTCGGTTCGGTCAACCTCGATCCCAAGGAGTCGCGCACATTCCGGATCCGTCTGCGCGACGTGTGGAGTATCGATCTCGCTGATATCGAACAGATTCGGGGGCAGATCGACAACAGTTTTTCTCAGGTTGAGGGGACCGAATACTACGATACCGCCAAGATAAAAAAGGACAGCCTTGAGAAACGTCTGGATTATATTCTGAGCGAGCAGACCCGTAACGCCGACAACGCGGGGCAGCGAATAGGTCGGTATCGGACCTATGAAAAGGAACTCAATGAGATCAGAAATAATGCGGTATCAATCAAGTACTGGCGCTCAAAGCCTCCCGGCACCGATGAGGCCAACACCTTCCGTCTATTGTTGACCGCCGAGAATCCGTCGCTGACCAAGGCCGTTACCAAGGAGCAGAAGCATTACCTGCCCAAGGAGGTCAAGCCGGAACACATCGTGGAAAGTGCCGGATTCGAAATCAGGTATGACCCTCTGCGCGGCCAGTCATTTTTGTGGCGAGAAGATACGCTGGAAGCGGGGGAGACACGGCGGTATGAAGTGGGGATTATCGATATCTGGAAAATCCGACAGCAACAATTGGATAACCTTAAGGACCGTTCCGCCGAAACCTATCGCTACCTGGAGAATACCCAATACAAGGATAATGCCGACTTTCTGATGGCGAGCATCAAACGCAATGTTTCGACTATTGAGAATTCGCAGTCCCTGGAGAAGAATATCGACAACCACATCATGGATTTCCGTGCGAATATGGGGTATTTCCAGCAGGCAGAAAAGGATGTGGCGGCATTGGAGGATTTGCTGGAAGTCGTGCGTGAGAAACTGGTACGTTCACGAATGGAAAATGTCCTGGAGCGGATCCAGTCCTTGAAGAGCGTTAACGATGTTTCCGATTATTTGACCGACAGCTATTCGTGGTTATTAAATGATGGCCGGATGATTTTGGGTGTGGTCATCTTTGCGGTCGTCTTGCTTTTGATTGCGTTTTTTGTCTCCCTGGGCAAATCCAGGGATGTCAAGATTGAGGACACTGAAGAATATTTGGCTGAAAAAGAGGAGGCGGGCGTCTGATCCCAGGCCGCCGATAAAATTATGTCATCAGCACTCCGTTATCATGAAATCGGACATGTTAAAAGTATCCGCGGTTGCATCGCGATCGTTGAAGGGATGCATAGCTGTGTCAACGGTCAGTTGGTGACGATCGGCGTCAGCACCCAGGCCACAATCGTTGGTTTCAATCAGGAAGAGGCCTATGCCCTCGTCCTCAAGGAGAATGAGCATATCAAGACCGGTGACGAGGTGCGGGCTTCGCTGGAGCCCTTTAATGTCCCTGTCGGTGATAAATTTATCGGACGAATCGTGGATGCCTTGTGCGAGCCGCAGGACAGTTTGGGGCCGATAGAGGCGGCGGCACATAATCCGATTTTTCCCGTTGCCCCGAAGATTCTCGATCGTCAGCCGTTGAAATTGCCGCTGGAAACCGGCACCAAAGTTTTGGATACCATGATCCCCATCGGCTTGGGACAACGTCAGCTCATTCTCGGCAATAAGGCCACCGGAAAGACGACTTTTATCACGGACGTGGTCCTCAATCAAAGGGATACGGATGTCATCTGTATCTACTGCGCGATCGGAAAGGCGCGATCGCAGATCGCGCGTGTTGTCCAGCTGTTTCAGGACCACGGCGCCTTTGATTATTCTCTGATTGTTTCGGCCCCATCATCCGCGTCGGCGGGTCAGATGTACTTGGCACCATACGTTGCCTGTTCTTTGGGAGAGTACTGGCGGGACCAGGGAAAGCATGTTTTTATCGGCTTCGACGATTTCACCAAGCATGCGTGGGCCTACCGTGAGATTTCCCTATTGTTGGGAAGGGCCCCGGGCCGCGACTCCTATCCGGGTGATATTTTCTATCTGCATTCCAAGATGATTGAACGTGCCTGCTATCTCTCGGAGGAAAAAGGGGCCGGGTCAATGACGTTTTTCCCGATCGTTGAGATTCTGGAAGGTGACCTGACGGCATTTGTCCCCAGTAACCTTGTTTCGATGACGGACGGACAGATTTACCTTGATTCACAGCTGTTCGGTGAGGGGCAACGGCCGGCGCTGGACTTGGGGCTTTCCGTCAGCCGGGTCGGTTCCAAAGTGCAGTGGCCGATCATCAAGAAGTTAGGCGGGCCCTTGCGTCTGGAATATTTACAATACCGGGAATTGAAACGGATTTCCCAGCTGACCACAACAGGCCAGACGGATGAGCAAGTCGAACGTTTGCGCAACGGAGAAATTCTGACTAAACTCTTGCGCCAGTACAAGGACTCCCCGGTCAAACTGGAGGCCCTGGCCATGATCTTGTATGCGTACCACCGCAAGTATTTGCAACGGCTGACCCTGGAGGAGGTTGACGAATTTCAGGACAATATTTACGACTATGCCAAGAAGAGTTCTCCCGAGGCATTGGAACTCTTGCGGGAACGCAAAAATCTCGATGACGAAATCGAAGGCCTGCTCAATACATTGCTCGAGGGTTATGTCAAGAGCTTCGAGGCGCGCCGGCCTGATGAAGGAGGCGATGCCTACGGGGACAATGTCCTTGACGGTATCGGACGTGATGTCCTTACGGAGGCGCAAAAACGTAAAGAGACCGTTAAGAAATAGATGCGCCGGGTAGCGCGCTATGGCCAAACTAAAAACCGGCAATTTCAAATGCATAGTTATTACGCCGCGACGCCTTCTTTACGAAGGCGAGATCCACAGCCTTTTTTTGCGGGGCGACCGGGGCGAGTATGAAATATTGCCGTATCACTACCCGCTTATGGGGGTGCTGCGCAAAGGGGATATCGTGATTAACTGGAACGAAAAAATATATATCCGTGGAGGAGTGATTCGTTTTTATGCCAACGAGTGTACCATTATGGTCGAGGAACCGTTGGTGTCGCAAAACTAATTATGGTAGCAGAAGCCTTTATCATTCTTATTGTTATGTTGATCGCCGTCATGGGGCCATCCGTGGTCATCGCGGTCCTGGGACATGCCGTCATCAAGGCGTTGGGACGTAATCCGGCCGCGGCCGGGAAGATTTTCTGGGCGATGGTCGCCATGCTGATCTCGGTGGAAGCCATTTCCATCATCGCTATGCTGATTGTTTTTCAATTGTTTGCCAAATAGGAACTTGCATGCTTCCGTTTACAAAAACCGATTGGTTGTACAGTCTGATCTTTATCGGCGTTTTTGCCGTTATTGTCCTGGTGCCGTGCATAATTATCGCCCTGATGGGACGCAAAGCCATCAATGAAATGGGCAGGTATCCGACCCGCATACCGCTCATACAGTCAAAAATGATGATGCCGTTGCTTATGGTTGATGTCGTGACTTTTGCCCTTTTGGTGGGGTTTTATAACGTCTTTTCGGGTCAATAAAAAGGAGTGAAGATTCCATGAATATGACATCGTTAATCTTTAGTTTTGCCGGGCTGATGATCCTGATATGCGGCATATTGGCCTTTGTACTGCGTTGGTTTTTGTTCTCATCTACCGAATCTTCCGTGCGCCGTCTGGATGAAGAAGTCGAGCGAAAGCAAGAACTACAGATTGAGCTCGGAAAAAAACTGAAGAAGATCGATGAGGAGTTGGAGCAGAAACGTAAGGAGGCGCGCGAGTTGTCCCAGCGAATGCACAACGACGCTGAACAGTCATCCAAGGAGAAGCGTGAGGAAATCATTGCCCAATCCCGTCAGGAAAGCGAAGAAATCCTTAACAAGGCACGGGAGTCGACGGAAAAGATGCGCCGCGAGCTGGAAAAGGAGTTGGATATCCGCGCCGTTGGTTTGAGTATGGATATACTCAATAAAGTGCTTACGGATAAGGGTAAGGGAGCATTTAATCAAGTCCTGATCGAAGAGTTTATTGAGAATCTTAAAGTCACGGACACCAGCCATATTAATGCCGATGTATCGGAGGTGCATGTCGTTACCGTGAGTCCCCTCCCCGAAACTTATAAACTGAGTATTGCCAAAATCCTCCAAGACAAGTTGGGGCGTGAAGTGCTCTTGAAATCTGTAACCGATGCGGAGATATGCGGCGGTGTAATTCTTAAATTCGGAAGTTTGGCCCTGGACGGCAGCCTGCGAAACCTGCTTAGAGAAACGGGCGTCTCGATGCAAACACAAATGGAAGCGCAAAAGGTCTGATATGGGCAAGGCGATTAAAGTCCGGAATGAGCTGTGGGATTCGATAGAGCTGGTGAATCTCGTCCAGACTTTGAAGGATATCGCCGACAATAAGTATTTTACGCTCATGGGGCAGCGCAATTCTTTCAAGCGTTTTGGGGAGTCCTTTGTGGAGTTCTTCCGGCTGTTGAGTTTTGCCGATGTCCGCCATCCGCTCATCAGAAACGACAATCCTCGCGTCGGTATCATCGTGGTGACAATTGAAGGCAGTTTTCTGGCACAGTTTAATAATTCGATCGTCCGGATGGCCATGATGGAAAAAGACAAATATGCGGATGTTGAATTTATCGGTGTCGGTGAGAAGTGCTATGACAAGTTTTCCCGGGTCGCCCCGAATATGAAGGTCTTCCCGGAAATGGAAAAAGTCGGCCAGTATGAAACGGCGGTGAAGATTAAGGATTATGTCACGGACAAGGTGATGCGCGGAGAGCTGGGGAAAGTCGTTATCTGTCACGCCTGGCCCAAGAGTTTCGACGTTCAGAAATACAGGACCAAACGTTTGTTGCCGTGCGAGGAAATCGTGGGCCAACAATCACAGTTCGTCGATGAGTTCTCAAATGTTATCCAGGAATCGTCACCAGAGGCCATGATCGAGTTCTTGGCTAAGCTCTGGATCACGAGCCGTATTTATGAATTCCTGGTCGACACCACCATTGCTTCGGCGGCGGCTCAATCATCATTTTTGCAGGACCGGGTTGAGGATATGCGAAAGGGAGTAAAGAAGGTACAATTGCGTTACCGCAAAGCGCGTAAGGGTGACATTGACAAGAGTTTGCGGGAGACTTTCACAGCACGCATGATCACCATGGACAAATAAATATCAGGGGAGCGGACTTATGACGACAACGAATACCGTACGTAAGAAAGGACTGGGAAAGATCATCAGTGTCCAGGGCCCGGTTGTCGATGTCTATTTTAAGAAAATTGAAGATATGCCCGCCCTTTATGACGTCATTGAGGTGAATACCATCGACGGTCACATGGTGCTTTTGCAGACAAAAGAACATTTGTCCAGCAATACGGTGCGGACGGTCGCCTTGATGGACACGCTGAATATTCAGCTAAACTCTGTGTGCTACAACACGGCGCAGCCGATCACGATACCCATGGGCGACGGTTGTTACGGTCGGGTCATGGATTCCGTGGGCAGGCCCCTGGACAACGGCGGTGAATTCGACTGCCCGAACCGTGTCCCCACGCGTTATTTGATGAAGCCGGAGGGTTTTGACCTGCGGAAAAAGAAAGGGGAGCGACCGGAGGTCCTGGAGACCGGGATTAAATATTTCGATCTGCTCTATCCGCTGGTAAAGGGTTCGAAAACCGGAATTCTCGGCGGGGCAGGCTGCGGAAAGACTGTCATCATCATGGAGTTGATCAACAATATCGTTAAGGCCCACGGCGGGGCCTGTGTTTTCTCGGGTATCGGAGAACGTATCCGCGAAGGAAACGAATTATATTATGAGTTAGAGGAAGCGAATCTGCTGGCCAATGTTATGCTGGCTTTCGGTCAGATGGACCAGCCGCCGGGAGCGCGCGCGGAAGTGGTCAACGCGGGGCTGTGTTTGGCGGAGTACTTGCAGGCGAAGAACAAGGACGTTCTGCTGTTCATGGACAATATTTACCGCTATATTCAGGGAGGCCAGGAGGTGTCAACCTTGCTCGGACGGGTTCCCGCGGAAACCGGTTATCAGCCGACGCTGGCCTCCGAGGTCAGCGCGGTGCAGGAGCGGATCCGTTCGATAGAGGGCGGCGGCTCGATTACCGCTATGCAGGCCGTGTACGTTCCTGCCGATGATATGACCGATCCGGCCGTTGTCGCGATTTTCAGTTATCTCGACGGGATGCTCGTATTGTCCCGGGATTTGGTTCAACGGGGCTTTTATCCCGCCATCGATCCTCTGCAAAGCGCGTCCAGCAATCTCGATCCAGTGGTTGTCGGTCAACGCCACTATCAGGTGGCGCAGGATGTATTGATGCATATCAACAAACACAACGCGTTGAAGCGTGTGGTCCAGGTGATCGGTGTGGAAGAATTAAATAAGGAAGATCAAAATATTTATCTGCGCGCGGAGAAAATTCTAAACTTCATGACACAGCCGTTTCACGTCAGTGAGGTGTTCACCGGCAAGAAAGGCGAATATGTAACCATTCAGGAGAACGTGGAAGGATGTGCCAAAATTATGAACGGGGACTTCGATCATTTGAAAACGGAAGACTTCTACATGATCGGTAAAGTACCCAGGATGTGACCGTGAAGAATGTTGATAAAATTCTCCAGGGAGCGCTTCTCGAAAACAACCTTCTTACGCGAAAAGATCTGGATC
>JAGQKV010000013.1:11766-31609 GCA_020429915.1 Candidatus Omnitrophota bacterium
CAAAGTTTACGAACGGAGTTCGTAAATTTCAGTGACTTGAAGGTGGACCAAGCCGTCCTGGCGAAGGTGCCGACCAAGTTTGCCTGGTATTACAAGATATTGCCGATAACTTTTAACCGGAATTTATTGACCGTAGCCACGTCCACCCCGCTGGATGTCAAGATGGTCGACGAGCTCCGCGTTAATTTGGGAGCGGATATCGAATATGTTCTCGGCGAGGAACACCATTTGATCGAGGCCCTCAAGCGACACTATGGACTGGCGTCGGACACGATCGACCGGATTTTAACCAATGAGCCGGAGCGTCAGACCCGGGCGATCGATAACGGACAATGGATCGAGGACCTGGAACAAACCAGTGAAGATCCGACGGTTTCTCATCTTGTCAACCGCATCATTCTCGAGGCATATCAGAAGCGAGCGACCGACATCCATATCGAACCTTATCGTGACAAGGTGCGCTTTCGTTACCGCATCGACGGCGTTCTGGTGGATGCCAATCTGCCGGAGCGGGTTAAGGTGTTCCTGCCGCAGATATTGTCCCGGATCAAGATCTTGGCCAACTTGAGCATCACGGAAAAACGGCTGCCCCAGGACGGGAGCGCCGTGGTGAAGACCAATGAGCAACAACTGGATCTGCGAATTTCCACTATGCCCACGCCGCGCGGCGAAAGTATCGTGGTGCGTATTTTGCCCACCAAGGTGCGGCTGTTGAGCCTGGAAAATTTGGGGTTCAATCCGGATAGTGTCAGCAAATTCCGGGATATCATCAAGAAACCGCACGGCATCGTCTTCATTACCGGGCCCACGGGAAGCGGTAAAACAACCACGTTGTACGCCTGTCTCAACGAGATCAATTCCTCGACGAGGAAGATCATTACCATCGAAGACCCTGTCGAATACGAGATGGACGGCATAACGCAGGTCCAGGTGAATCCGAAAGTGGAATTTCATTTTGCGACCGGCCTGCGCAGCATTTTGAGGCATGATCCGGATATCATTATGGTGGGGGAGGTCCGGGATCCGGAAACGGCCGAGATCGCGATCAAGACGGCCCTGACCGGCCATTTGGTTTTCTCCACACTGCATACCAATGATGCCTCCAGCGGAATCACACGATTGATCGACATGGGTATCGAGTCCTACCTGGTGGCCTCCAGCGTGGAGGCGTTCGTCGCCCAGCGTCTGGTCCGGGTCATTTGTCCGGAGTGCAAGACGGTCGATGAGAGTTGTATGCCCGGCGTCAAATCCGAGATTGCCCGATCGTTGGGCTTGAGCGAACAGGACGAGATCACCATTTACCGGGGAGCCGGATGCGATCATTGCAATCAGACCGGATATTACGGCCGCATTGCGGTCTACGAAATCCTGATGCTGGATGACGTCATCCGGGCGGCGGTTTTGGATAAACCCCGAAGCGATCATATTAAACGCATCGCCATGCGACGCGGCTTGAAGACATTGCGTCAAAACGGATGGAAGGCTGTCCTCGATGGTATCACGACACCGGACGAGGTGGTCAACGTCACCGTCAAAGATGAGTCCATCGAAGAGCTGGCGGGCACGGCGACTCCGGCCGGGGAGCGTTCTGCCGGTGAGGCGGCAACACCCCTCCCGACTCGGTCCGGTGGGAACGGTCTGCCTCAAAGCGCCTATCAGCAGAGAATTTATCCCCGCATCAATACCCCGGCGCCTTTTTCATACCGGCGGGTGCGACGACCGGGTGTGACAACCGATCCGGTTGTTGAGTACGGTGAGGAGCGACAAGCCATGACGCACGATCTGAGCGCCGGCGGCATGTGTTTTTATTGCGACGAAGAGATTAAGGTCGGTGCCGTGCTGGAGATTGAACTTACCCTCACCGGGGAAGAGACCCGCTGCATTCACTGCCTGTCCCGCGTTTGCCGTTCCGGTGAACGGAACGACTCACAAGACGCCCGCCACCGGGTGTGTGTATATTTTCTCGATATGACCACCGAAGATCGGCGCGCCGTCAGCCAATATATTCAGAAAATATTGAGCTCCGCAACCAACCCGGTTCACTCATGAAGACCTATCAATACGTCGCCAAAAAGGACGGGGCTCAGACTGTCAAGGGACGAATCAATGCGCAATCGCAGGAGCAGGCTATTGATTTGATCAACCAGCTGGGCTTTCTGCCGGTTTCGGTCGTGCCGCAACAGGCGGCGGCCAAGAGTGTGCGCCGGTCGAGACCCCGACGGATATCTCCCCAAGATGTGGCGACCTTCAGCCGGCAATTGGCGCATCTTTTGAAGTCGGGTGTATCCATTATCAAGGCGCTGCGCATCCTCGAAGAGCAGACGCAACAGCTCTATTTCCGGCAGGTGATCGGAGAGATTTTGCAGGATGTGAAGAACGGAGCGTCTTTTTCCGAGTCGTTGCAGAAATATCCCAGGATCTTCTCGCCGCTGTATGTCACCATGGTCACGGCCGGAGAGGAGGGGGGTAACTTGCAGCAAATGCTGATTAACGTGGCGCGTTATCTGAAACGCCAATCCGACATCCGCTGGAAAGTGAAAACTGCCATGACGTATCCGCTGTTTATGCTGGGTCTGGGGATAGTCACGGTGTATTTTGTCCTGACTTTTATTTTGCCAAAGATGCGCAGTCTCTTTGACAATATCGGCTCGCGGCTGCCGTGGCCGACCGCGGCCCTGCTGCGGACCAGTGATTTTCTCGGTGAATACTGGTACATACTCGCGGCCGTACTTCTTGCTGTGGGTTACGGTCTGCGACGATGGAGTCAATCCGTCGCCGGAAAGCGACTGCTCAGCGCCGTTCTGTTGCGGCTGCCGCTGTTTGGCAATATCGTACTGCGGGCGGAGTTGGCCCGCTTTGCCCGGACGCTGGTGCTCATGCACCGCGGAGGTGTTCCGTTTCTTCGTTCTCTGGAAACCGCGATACCGATCCTTTCCAACGATGTTATCAAGAAGGACTTGGCCGTATGCATGCAAAGCCTGACCTCCGGCGGAACATTCGGCGAGGGGGTGAAGCAGTCCAAGGATATTCCCGCCATGATGGGCCACCTGATTTCCGTGGGGGAAGAGTCCGGAAACGTCGACGATGTCCTCGAGGAAATCGCCGACACCTATGAGCAAGAGACAGACGAACAAATCAAAGTCATGACCACGCTGTTGGAGCCGGTTATGATCCTATCCGTCGGCTTGATCATCGGCTTTATTGTGTTTGCCATGCTCCTGCCCGTCTTCGATATTGACGTCTTGAATCAATAGTCCGATCATTACTTTTTTCTCACCCGGGGAGTTCCGATGTCCCGTTGCTTATTTGCCGTTGTTGTCGGATGTTTGGTCGCCTGCACACTGCAGCGCTCCGAGGCTGCCGCAGAGTGGAAGTACCGCAAGGGGACTCATTTTATCATCCAATATGAGCAGGATATCAGCGATAACCTCGCCTCCGATACCCTCCGGGAGGCCGAACGTTTTTATGATACACTTGCCCGCCAAATCGGCTATACCCGTTACCGGAAATTCTGGACGTGGGATCAGCGGGTCAAGATCGTACTATATGCCGATCAGGAGTCCTATGTCAGGGAGACGGGCCTCCCGGCTTGGTCGGGAGGCGGGGCCACGCAGTATCACCGGCAGCTGAAGTCGCGGGCAATCGTCTCCTATCGGCAGGAGCGCAATTTCCTGAATAAGATACTCCCGCACGAGATCAGCCATCTGATCCTGGCCGACTTTTTCGGCAAAACGCCGGTCCCGTTGTGGTTTAATGAGGGGGTAGCCCAATTACAGGAATCCGGCAAAGTCGCCGAGGCGCGGCGTCTGATCGCGAAGGTGGCCGGAATCGGCTATGTGATTCCCTTGGAGAGCCTCGTCCGGATGGATGTGCGCATTCAGACAAATCAGGGGGTGGTGCTGATTTTTTATGCGCAAAGTGTTTCGATCGTGGATTTTCTAATCCGCCAGCACGGGAACCGACGGTTTCAAAATTTATGCCGGTTCATGCGAGAGGGGCTTCCTTTTCAACGGGCCCTTGGCAAGGCCTACACCGGGATTTTCGACTCACCGGCTCAATTAGAGGAGAAATGGCTTTATTCCGTTAAAAATTAGGATATATTAGTAAACAGGTGATCAATATGCTGCCCAACCCCCACACAAAACTTAAGAAACGGAGCGGTTTCACATTTGTGGAGATTATGATCGTCGTGATCATTATTGCCGCGTTGTCCGCTATGGTCGTTCCCCGCCTCTCCGGCAGATCCGAGCGGGCCAAGGAGAATATTGCCCGTGCCGACATTGAAACCAATCTGGCCACGGCTCTGAAATTGTATGAGCTCGATAACGGGCATTTTCCGACAACCGATCAGGGGCTGATGGCGTTGCGTGTTCAACCCTCAAGTAATCCCGAAGCCCGCAATTGGAACGGTCCGTATATCGAAAAAGACCCACTCGATCCTTGGGGAAATCCGTATGTTTACCGGTCTCCGGGGAAAAAGGGGCCGGACTACGACCTTTCGTCCAGGGGAAAGAATATCGATGCCCAGGATGACGACATCACGAACTGGAATTAAGCGGCGGTGCGCCGGTCGAGGCGGTTATACGTTTGTCGAGGTATTAATAGCCGTGGTCATCTTTTCGGCCGGAATGGTCGGTGTGTTTCGAACGCTGCTGGTGTCCGTGGACAGGATGTCCTTGCTGACCAACCGGATGTATGCCCATCTTATCCTGGACAACAGGATTTCTGAAATGGAACGGTCGTTGCGGGCTTACAACAGCTTGCCATTTGAACTCCAACCCCAAGAGGAGGTCACCGTCGGCGGCAAGACCGTTATTTTCAAGAAGTCGACGGATATCCGTCAGCTGAAGGATCTCAACGATATCTTCGCGGTGACCCTTTCATTAACGTGGCGGGAACGCGGCCGGGACGTCTCTCTGTCTCAGTCCGCCTATCTGGCAAATTTCAAGACAGATAAATAAGTATGGCCTCTTTTCGGCATAAGTCCGGCCTCACCTTTGTAGAACTGTTGTTGGCGGTCACACTGACCGCCATGGTGGGATTCACCGTTTATCAGTCCTTGGCCATGGGAATAAAAGTATGGCAGCGCTCGCAACGTCTCAGTCTGGAAGAGGATGTCGTGTTATTCATGGACAGGCTGAGCCAAGACCTGTACAACTCCTTTTTATTTTCACAAATTAAGTTCGAGGGAAACGAGTTTCGTGTCGCTTTTCCGACGATCGTTTCCGTTCCCGCCGACAGGGCCCTCAATATGGATGAGGATGTTTATGTGGACCAGGTCGGAAAGGTGGAATATTACTTTGATCTGGGGGAGGATGCGGTCTATCGTCGACAAGCGAATTACAGTCAGGCCGTACGGGAGCGTTACGGGGATTCCCAGTTGATGGTTAAGGGGGTCGAAAACCTGCGGTTTCGCTTTTATTTTTTGACGGAGAACGACGAATTATCTTCCGCCGAAATCCTGGACGTCATTCCCACCGGTGTCGAAGTCACGGTCGATTTTGAGGATGCCGGCGGCCGACGAAGCATGCGGAAGTTTATCGATATTCCGGTGGGAAGTTGATGAGCACTTATTTTCAACAGCGGCGGGGCTCGATTTTGATATTGACCCTGTGGGTGTTGGTGTTCCTCACGGTATTTGCCGTCAATATCGGTCTGCGCATCCGGCAGCGTGTAACGCTTGTATCGCGCATCGAAGACCGAAGTCAACTCCATCGGGCCGCCCGGGCCGGTGTCAAAAAAGCGATCGCTGTGCTAAGGCGTGATTTGGCCCAGCATGCCCAGATATACACATCGGCAGGCAAATCAGCACGGCACAACAATATCGGCGATTTCAAAGATTTGCCTATAGGCGGGAGGACCGTGAATGTGTCCTACCGGGAAGGTCCGGCGGATTCCGAAGGCTTGCAATTCGGTCTGCGGGACGAAGAACGGAAGATCAATTTGAATCGCATGAACCGGATTGTGCTACGCAACATTATCACTTTGGCGGCTGGCGTAGAGGAGGACCGAGCGGCGATTCTGGCCGAGGCGGTGATTGAATGGCGGGAGTACGGGCAGACGCAGGCCGAGGGGTTCAACAGCGAAGGCTTTTACGGCACGCTGGAGTATCCCTACGAGATCAAAGATTTCGATTTGGAAGTGATTGACGAATTGTTGCTGGTGCGCGGGTTCACTCCGGCGATTCTGGAACGGTTACGCCCGTTTGTCACCCTGTACGGTGACGGGCAGGTCAATATCAACACCGCGTCACGGACCGTGTTGCGTGCCCTCGGACTTTCGCCGGAAGTGGCCGACAAGTTGCTCTTCGTGCGCCGCGGGGTGGATGAGACCGAGGCCACCAAGGACGACTACATTTTTTACAAGACGTTCGACGTTGCCTCCGAGATGGCCGCGTTCATCGAGTTACAACCGGACGAGATCGCGCAGCTGGACGCGCTGAACGGCCAGCGACTTATCAAGACGAATTCACGGTACTTCGAGATCCAAAGCCGGGCCTACGCGGACCCCCAGCGGCCCGAGCGTGTCGTAACGGCGGTGTATGATTCCGTCGACAATTTGGTGGTATATTGGCGCGAAAAATAATCAATTTTTCTGCGGACGAAAACCCAAATTCCGTTATAATAAACTGTAATAAGCGTTTATACCAATTTCATGAGGTTCGCTACACAATCCTATGGCCAGAAGCAATGAAGTGATCTGCCTTTCCTTGGCGGACGAACATATCAAAATAGCCCACATCAAAGGGGCGGGGCCGGGTGCCAAACTGGCTCATGTCGCCACCCGCAGCGTGGCCGGCCTGACGGATGTCGAGATTATAGCTGCACTCGAAAAACTCCTCAAGTCCTTTCCCGGCAAGTCTGCCCGTTACGTCGCCGTGGTCCCTGCGAGCATGGTGACCACCAAGAATATCGAAATTCCTTCCTCGGATGAAGGAGAAATCCAGTCGATCGTCAATCTCCAGGCGAGTCGCCACACCCCGTTGTCGCGGGAGGAGATTCAAATCGGCTATATCAACCTGGGATCCAAAAAAAGCAATTATTCCCAGGTGCTGCTCACCATTGCCAACCGGCTCCAACTGAAAGACCAGGTCAAGATATTCGAGAAGGCCGGAATCAAGGCGAGCCAGCTGATATTCGCCCCGGAGGCGATTGCCGAGCTTTACGGACGTTCCCGTTTGCAGGGGGGAGCGGGAGGATCCCTGGGAATCATCGATATCGACAGCCGTACGACCCATTTTGTTATTGTCGGCAACGGCCGGGTCCTGGCCAGCCGCGCTATCCCGGTCGGCAGGGAAGACTTCGAGCAGGACGCGGCAGCAGCCCAGACCAAACTGATCGATGAACTGACCAAGACTGTGGATGCCTATCTCGGTGAGGACATCGGAGACAGCCCTTCCAAGTACCTGATCACCAGCGAGGAAAGCTACACTCGCGAGTTGCTCAAGGCGATCCAGACCAAGCTCAGTTGGGACATTCAGATATCTGAGTACGCGGATTTACTGAAGACGCCGAACGACGTGCTTAAAGAATTGGCAGTCACCAAGGATGTGAGCTTTCTGGATGTCATGGCGGCGGGCAGTATGGTCAATGAATGCAAAGTCAACCTCATTCCCGAAGAGGTCCAGCTACAAAAGTCCATTGAAGACCAGCGAAATCAGGTCTTTGTGACGGCCGTGCTCAGCATTATCCTTTTGTTGCTGTTGTCGTGCGTATTTTATCTGCAACTGTATTTCAAGGACGCCTATTATAATAAAATGGTCTCCGAATACGAGGATGAGGCCATGGATGTCAAGGCCCTGCATAATAGAGACGAGCGCAACACCTTCATCCGCAATTATCTCGAAAGCCGGATGGTGAGTCTGGACACGATTCATGAGTTGTATAAAGTGGTTCCCGAGGACGTCTACCTTACGCGCGTAATCATGGAAGAAGGCGGAGCGGTCCGCGTTCAGGGGGTCGCCGAAACTCCGGATAATGTGTTTGAGCTCAACAAGACGCTCGGGTCGGCCAAGTTATTCGCCTCCTCCGAAATTGTGTCGCAAAAATCCAAACTGGAAGAGGATAAGAAAGTGAGTCCGTTCGAATTGTCCCTTCACGTCCAGGGGCCCGATGAGAAAATGTCTTCAACGGCCAAGGCGGAGGTGGAGCCGTGAGTAAATTCTTGGATAATATGTCCGGCGGTCAGAAAAAGGCGTTTTATGTCCTGGTCTTTTTTGTCGTGGCCGGGTTGTTCTACCTGCTGTATGTCGGGCCGGTCATGAAACGGATTCACGATGTGGAGCAAAAGATCGCCCAGAAAGAGGAAGAGATCCAAAAAGACCTGGCCTACCTGAGCAGCGAGGCGGATATTATCAAAGAATCCAAACAGTATGATCAATATGTTTCCAAGGAGCAAAAAAGCGACGACGATATCGGCAAGGAATTCTTCAGCTCGCTACGTACGCTCTCCCAACAGGCCAACGTCACGATTGAAAAGGACAGCCCCAGTGATACCGTGCGGGCCGACAACTACATCAAATACTATGCCGACCTGACGGTCTCCGGTGAACTACGGGACGTAGTCAGTTTCATGCATCTTCTTAATTCCACCGGAGATCTTTTCAAGATCGTCGAATTCACCATGACGCCCTCGCGTGACGAGGATGATGTGGTGACAACCTCCATGACGGTGGTCAAGCTTGTTTTAAAGCCCAACGTCTGACATATCCAAAATATCCATGATGTTCCCATCGAAAACCATGTTGCTGACATTGTGTCTGCTCCTGTTGTGGGAGGCCCCGTCGTGGGCGAATCCCGTGAAAGAGAAGTATGAAGCCGCCACAGTCGCGTTTTCCCGGGGAAAGTATGACCAGGCGATCGCGTTGTACGAGGAGGTGATTGATCTTTTTCCGGGATTACCACAGGCGTACTACTATCTTGGGATGGCGCATCGTCAAAAAGGAACCAAACCGAAGGATACGTTGTGGCTTTTTGAAAAAGCTGTCGAGATCGATCCGGGCTACGCTGAGGCGCATGAAACCTTAAGTAAAATGTTTTATGAACTGGGGGAATTTGACGCGGCATTGAAGCATGGGTTGGAGGTCCTGAAGGTACAACCCAACAATGTGAATGCCAAATTATCTGTAGGATGGACCTACCTGCTCGGCCAATCCAACCCTCACGCGGCGATTCCTTACTTCCAGGAGGTGCTGGAGGTGCAGGAAGTTCCCTATGCCTATCTGGGGCTGGGGATGTCGTATTTTATGACGGATCAACGGGCGCGGGTTTTGGATGTGATCACCCGGCTTAGAAGCGCGGGCGAGGAAGATCTCGCGGCCAAGCTGGAAGGAATGATTCGCGACAGCCGGTTCAATCAGGAGTTCCGCGCGGGGCAGCCTTTGTTTGCCGGTGCCCAGGCCCCGGCCAAGCCTTCAACTATTGTCAAAAATAAATCCCCGCATTACCCAACGTTGACCGGTAACAAAACGGTCGAGAATATGCCGGTCAGGCTTAGCGGTTCACTGCCCGGTACCCGGCCTCGAGCCGCGGACGATGATGAGCTTTCGGCCCAGGAAAGAATTCGCGATATGCAGAGGCGATCTCAGCGCTATTCCAAAGGTTCCGGCTATTGATAGTCGCGCTGGTAGGCGTCCCAATCGACTTCGAAAACTCTGATATCCGTCTGTCGGGATAAATCCGATTTCTCCGTGAAGGCCCGCACATAGCGCATGCCGCGATCCCCGAAATAAAACAGCCGCATGATCAGCGACTTAGCCAAATAACGGTCCATAAGCACCACCGAAGGACGACCGGCTTCTTCAAACAGGGTTACGGAGTATCCCAGCGTCGGACTATCGAAAGGCAGTTCCACGACTTGCCCATCCTGCACGAAAAAGATGCTTTGGGGAATCCCTCGACCGAATGAGGGAGAGTCGATCGCACAAACTTTTGAACGGGAGTTGATGCGGACTCCGTTCTCGAACAGCATCCAATCTCCGTCCTCACCTTCAAGCGCGAGCGGCGTATGGTATTTATACGGCCCTCCGGCAAGCTTCCAAAGATACTGGACGTATTCCCGTGAACTTCGGTCAGGGACTTCGGCCATGAGTTTCGGATCTTCATTCAAGGCCTCAATCGTCGCGAAGTTCCAGTTGCCGATAAACGCCAGCTGAATATTTTTCTCAACCAAATCCCGGTAGATAAAAATGTAGGACGGCGGCGGGCGTCCATGAGTCAAAGCGAGGAGGCGGTCGACCTTACCGGCATCCGGTATTTTGGTTTCCAACAAGAGGCGGGCCTGGCGGCTGTTCAAGGCGGTTATCGCCCGCAGGATGGTGACGGCGGATGATGTGCGGAATCCCATATCCGTCAACAATTCAGCAGCGTCGTTCGCGCTGTTATTCAGCATTCTCAGGATGCCTAGTCCCGCCTGCTCCGATTGCGCCAGGTACGCGCGCGTCAGCCAGTAGGCCTGCGGATAAT
Source organism: Candidatus Omnitrophota bacterium (assembly GCA_020429915.1). Lineage (GTDB taxonomy): Bacteria > Omnitrophota > Gorgyraeia > Zapsychrales > Zapsychraceae > JAGOSC01. Next base: position 22,230 of record JAGQKV010000013.1, read on the forward strand.
TGATGGTCGCCCCGTCAAAGGTCACCCGCCGGCCGGCGGTCGCTTTGATAAAATGACCGGGAGGCCACCAGCTGTTAATAATGCTCTGCGGCGGAGTCCGATCCTTTATTTCCAATAGGGCGGCGTTCCAGGTGTCGTTGTAAATCGGATTCAACAGCCGCGGCATTTGACGGTGAAGGGTGACCAAAGGCATCACGGTCAGCAAGGCCATGGCTCCCCGTAATGCCGTGCCGACCGTCAGCTGGGCCCGTCGTCCGGAGAACCGGTGGCTGGCGCATATGATACCGTTTTCAAGATAATTCAGTCCCATCGCGAACAGTAGGGCGAGCGGCGTCAGACAGAGTAAGGCGAACCGTTGCGCACCCAGGGTCATCAAGAGGGACAACCCCAAGAAGAATCCCAGGGTGAGTCCGGCCTGGCGATGCAGGACCGGGGTTTCCGAGAAGCGTCCCGTCAGGCTGACGAGCAATCCGGCAACGCCAGTCAGAAAGAAGAGAAAGCCGCCTGTCAGCACGACAATTTCAAACAGCGATGCTTGATGCAGCTCGCCCACGCTGATATAGAGGTCCGGCCATACCGACAGCTGAGGCTGCAAGAAATTCGTCAATGCCCGGTAGCCTTCCTTAAAGAGCTGAAAGAATTCTCCGGGGCCGAAGAATACCGCCACCAGGATAAAGGTCAAGACGGCGCAACCGGCCAAGCCGATGGCCCGTGTTCGGACCCGGCCATGATCCTTCTCCATCCAAAAGCCGTGCATCGCGCTCAGGGCGAGGCCTGTGATGGCGACGACAAACATCAGCATCCAACCCTGCCAAAAATAGGCGTAGCCGAGCATCAGCAGACCGAGAATGCCGGCCTGGATAAGGCCGCGTATGCGGGTGAGATTTTTCTTGTAGAAGGGAAACATTGCCGCGAGGATCAGCAGCGGGAACAGGGTGTTGTATGGGTCATTGTCATACCAGCCCCACGCGGATCGCTTGATAAAGATCGGTGAGCATACGAACATGATGGCGGCGATCAAAGAGCTCCACATCCGGATGCGCAGGCCGTGACAGGCCAAGAGAAATGCGGCCAATGACAGGGCGGTTAGGACCAAGGGGGTATAACCCAAGGCTTGCATGAGGTCTACCTCAGGGTGGAAGAATTTGATAACGCGATAGACCATGGCGCCGACGTACGGGTGTAGCGTCAGCGGCTCGTAATGCCCCTTGGGGGCCAACATCAGGTCATTGAGATATTTGCTGCCTTTGAAGGTGTTGCTGATGTGGCCGGTCTCGAGCAGGCGTTCGGTGAGCTGATAAAAGTGAAAGGAGTCGGCCGCCAACAAATAGGGGGTATCCCGGCCGCTTCCGCCGGCCTCCTCAATATTTTGTTTGACCTTGGTGATCGAATCCTGGACTTTTTCATGCTCTTCGCGCATTACCTCCTTGAGCAATTGTGCCTTTAGGATTTTCTTCTGGGCTGCCGTGGCCTCGGGGTAGTTTCGTTCCACCTGTGCGTCCACTTGTCCCTTGATTCGGGCGATGACCAATAGCGTGGCCTTGCCTTGCTCATCGTGGGATTGATGCGTACGCAGCGGATAGGTTCGGAAATGCGTGCCGATCACCAATGCCGTCAGAAACAGGATGGCATAGGCGGGGAGTCTGAATTTCCATAAAGGTACGGTCATATGGGGTGCGCCGGGTGAGGTGATTTGGGGTCTGCTCATACGTGTGATTTGCCTGATTATACCGTCATATCAGGGGGCGGACAAAATCTTTTTGATTTTATTGACGGGAACAGCAAAGCTCACCCGGTCCCGCGTGGTATCGGCAGCGACAACCATCCCGATTAAGCGGCCTTCTTGATCGAACAACGGGCCGCCGCTATCTCCCTTGAATAGCTGGATATCCAGCCGGATGATGTCGATATCCTTGTTGCCGTGGACAATTTCCGATTTGCTCGAGCCCAAGCCTGTAATGCGGCCTTCGGAGATCGTGCCGTCCAACAGAAACGAACTTCCTATGTGGTACACCGTCTGGCGCAGGGATACATCCTGTTTGCCAGCCAAGCGTACCGGGGAAAGAGGCGCAGGAGGGTCGATTTTTAATAAAATGAGATCGTACTCCGGAAAGACGCGGATGATTCGGGCCGGACGCCGGCCAGTGCGGTCGTATCGGATCAAGATACGCGACGCTCCCTGAACGGTATGCATGTTACAGACGATAAGTCCGTCCCGGCGCATGACAACGCCAGCCCCTTTGCGAAAGTGACTCGCATCTTCAGCGATGATTTCCACGACGGCGGAGCGTAAGCCGGAAAGCATTTCTATGACGGGTACCTGAGCAGGACACGAAGGCATATTTAGGAACAGGGATGCAAAAGCGAAGAGGATGATGGCGGCAGGAGAGATTCGCATACGGTATTTCAGCGGATGGCCAGGCAGAGACCGCTTACTGAAATCCGCCGAGAAAGTGTCCTAGGTCAGGCGCTGCTTTCCCGAGGCTTCTTTCATCCGGTAATTGGTCGGAGATGTTCCCATGGTGTTTTTAAACACTTTGCAGAAGTAAGCCGGATCGTCGAATCCACAGGCGTAGGAAATCTGGCTGATGGACAGGCTGCGGTTCTTCAGCATTTTCTTGGCGGCTTCCATGCGTACTTTATTGCGGAATTGGGCGAAGGTTGTGTCTAGTTCCTTCTTGAAAATGCGACTGAGGTAGTGATAGCTGATGCCGTTGTTGGTAGAGACTTCCTTCAGCGTCAGGTCATTGCAATGGTAGTTTTGCTTGATGTAACGGACGGCCCGGTTGAGCAGCTCCCGTTGACGCGTAATTTCCCCGTTTTGGAAGAAATTGACATCCAAGGGGGTAAGCTCATTCTTGATGACGTATTCGGTGAAATTGGTGAGCAATTTGATGACCTGGTAGAGCTGATCACCGTTGAAGCGGAAGTCTTTATTTTCACCCGTGAACAGGAGGCCCACGAGACTGTTATTAATGACAATCGGAATGACAATTTTCTTCAGTCCGGCCGCGCACACGTAGGTTTGCGGTTGATAGGTGTCATAGACCTTCCCGAGAATGTCGCTGTCAATGGTCTGGCAATTGGCGTGCTTGGAGTTACAGGTGCAGGTTTCGCCGGGGGCTCTAACGGGTTCTTCCTTTACGGCTATATCCTTGGCTGCGGAATTGATGGCTGTTCCGTCGATGCGACGGATTTCGATATCCAGACCGCAGAGGGAGTGTATGAGGTCGCGGTTGTGCTTCATCAAAGAGATCTTCTGTATGTGCTGTAGCAATGAGTCGTTCATATAACCCCATTTCTTTTGTAAAGTTAGCGAACGGAAGTCCGTCCGAAGAGCGATTTGCAATTATTTTTATACCAGTTATAAATTATTTGTCAACATGACAAGGTGTGACATACTAGGACACAATATACTATATGTGACGTCTGCTGCTGGTCGAGGCCGCACATGTAGTGGTTTGCAGGCACATTCTTTCCGGGTGGGGGCGGGAAATAATTCTGGAGATCTTGAGAAATTAGAAAATGAAGGGGAAACGGACATCCACCGTCACATCCGGCGCGTCATCCGTGACCCCGAAGGCGACGCTGAAGTCCACCGAGGACTTGTCATTGATGGACCAGTTGGCGCCGATCTTGACGTTGGCGCTGTTGAGGAACGACCCGTCAACTTCCCTGCCGGCGGTCTTGAATTTCTCCGTGACGCTGTGGTCAAAGGAGAAATTGATGGCCGTTTGATAGCTCAGGGCGATAGCCATACCCAAGCTGTAACCGATGGTGCTTCCGGGCTCGACTTTACCGATCAGATTGACATCCTCTTCAAAATTGTACGTATAGCTGAGGCTGCCGAAAATAACGGCGGGGTCACTGGACTTGGCGGCGACCAGCGACCCGCGGACCGCGTAATGTCCGGTTCCTAAACCGATGGTTGTTCCGTATGGGCTGCGTCCGGTTTTGGTCTTGAAATTCACGGCGGCGATAACGTCGGGAACGACGCCGTTGGCCCAGGCGATTTGACGGCTCACGCCAACTTCAATGTCGCCGATGCCGGAGTGGCCGGAGGTGGTTTCCGAAGATTCAGAGACGGTGTCCCGGTTGAATTGACCGCGGAAGGGGACTTTGACCTCGGCTTGGAGATTCTCCAGAACGCCGTATTTCATGGCGAGGGAGGAGATGAAGATGTCCCGGCGTGATTCCTGGACCGAGATGTCACCGATGACCAATACGGGCAGAATACTGAAACCGTTGATGTTGATGCGGTTGGATGAGAAATGCGACCAGGTAAAGCTAGGTTCAATCTGGATCGTACCCTTGGGTAGCAGAATGCTCCCCTTGGACTGTAATGTCCGCTCTATGGACTCCTGACGGATCTCGCCGCCAGCCAGCTCATAATCGGCCCGGCTCATCGGTGCGGCGTTGCCGCCGGCGCGCGATTGTAGGGCGGACGAAGACTTGGTGTATCCGCCCTTAATGGTCAGTTCCGGTTCCACGCTTCCACCGGCAGCGACGATCTTGTCCAGTTCTTCATCGCTGACAAAATGGTCCCACTGCTCGGAACGGAAGACTTCCTCGACCGTCCGGCGTACCACGTAATCCAGTTTTTCCCCAGGCATCAGAGGCGGACGGTCTCCGTTTATGAGCGCCTGCTGTTCACGGCGGCTATCGATAATTTCTCCGGCGATATAAGCCTTGAGTTCGCGGCGGATATTGTCCGCCACCAGATCATGTATGGTGGTGTTGAATTCGTCGTACAATTCGGCACGGATTTCCGCGTATAACTCGTCCTTCAGTTCGGCCTTCAATTCTTTTTTGAGCTGTTTGTAAGTCTGCGCGTCGATGGCCGGTTCCGCCGCCAATCCGGCGACCGGATGGACATAGGAGAGGGCCATGAATGCGATGGTTAAAAGGCTGATAACTGATCTGGAACGGGTGCTTGCGGTAAAAATCATTATTTCCACTCCGACGGATAAATGGCTGTCCGGATAGCCCCGTTGTCGATGAGCTGACGCAGTCGCTTGTAGTCTGAAATGATGATATCGTCATCGTCCACTTTCAGGGCATATGTTTTACCTTCGGCAATTCTGTCCTCCGTGGGGTCTTCGACGATGAGGCCGATGCCGTTGGTCCAAATTTTTTCGAACTGAGGAATCTTCATGGAGAGATTTCCGGCGGTCGGATCGGCCATGAAGATTCGGTCGGCAAGAACACCTTTGACGATGACGAAGTGACTGTAGTTGCGCAGGTTGATGCGGACCAGGACCGGCTGCTTGACTTGCCGCAGGAATGCGGTGTCCATGCGGTAGCCGGTGACGTTGTAGCCCTTGGCTTGGGCAAAATTCTTGAGATCAAGGAGAGTGAAGCCGCCGCGTTCGATCGCCTTTTCGCGGGGGACGTGCTTATGGAGTTCGTGAATAATCTCCTCTTCGGAGACAGGATCGTCCAGGTAGTAGTTTAAAAGGGTGGACAGGGCGGCCGCGCCGCATGTATAGTCACGGCTCTGACGACTGATGTTTTGATGCTTGACTTCCAGCATCGTTGATACTTTTTTGTGTAAGCGCAGGCCGCCGACATTGATGGTGGTGGCCCTGGCCGGGGAGGCGGCCCCGGTAATCAGGAGAGATGAAACTGCTAGTGATAGGAATAGTTTACGAATGCCTGCCATAATAGATCCATACTATATCTCAAACGCGCCATCTTTGCAAGCGAAGTCTGTGTCTCAGCGAACCTGAAGCGATGACAGGTTGTTCAGTACGTTGGAATTATTGATGTTTTGTACTTGTGAATCGATCACCACCACAATGTTCAGGGCGACGTCCACACTACTACCCGCGGCATTCACATTGACCAGGGACTGCAATCCGGCCTGGCTGGTATCACTCACTTGGACGGAATTGACGTTAACCGTTCCTACATTGTTGAGATTGTTCGAGGTTACCGGCGCGCCGTTTGGAGTTACGGATGACGCTGTGGTCAGTTCGCCGCGCATGTTGCCGCTGGCACTCTGGAACCCGACCACATCCAAAACGACCGGAGACGGTGCTGTGGGAGCCGTCGGTCCTGTGGGCGCAGACGGAGTGGCCGGTGCGGTCGGAGCCGTTGGAGCGGCCGGGGCGCTAGGCGCTGTCGGAGCGTTGGGTGTCGTGGGCGCTACCGGTGCGTTCGGTGTCGTAGGTGCCACAGGTCCTGTAGGAGCCGTGGGTAAATTCGGCGTTGTCGGTGCTACCGGACTTGACGGTGCGCTCGGCACAGTCGGTGTCACGGGAGAGAAAGGTGATGTCGGTGATCCGGGAGCCGTGGGCCCAACCGGGCTGCTGGGCGTGGTCACGCCGGTCGGCAGAACCGGAGATGCCGGAGCGGCAGGTCCACTCGGTGCCGCGGGACTTGTCGGGACGGCAGGTCCTGTCGGGGACGTGGGTCCGAACGGAAGTCCGGGAGCGACCGGTCCGGTAGGAGCTGCCGGTCCTGAAGGCGGTGTCACGCTGTTCGGGCCTGAAGGAGCAAAGGGGCCCGTGGGAAAAGCTGGTGTAGCTGGTCCTGAGGGAGCAACCGGTCCTGTTGGTACTCCGGGAGACGCCGGTCCAGCCGGACTTGCCGGTGTCGCCGGGATGCCGGGGATGGCCGGGGTTGCCGGTGAGAGCGGGCTTGTCGGGGTTCCGGGTGCGGACGGGTTTGTCGGCGCAGCAGGTCCTGTCGGAGAGGCCGGTCCATTCGGAGATGTAGGAGGCGTCGGAGCGGTAAGGGCTTGCACGCTGGCATTATTGACGAAAATGGATGATGACGATTCGTTCAGCGTGATGGATCCGTTGTTCGTTCCGGACGCGATATTGGCTGAGTTCCCCAGGAAGTTGTTGAAGCCGCCATTCAAGGCTCCCGCGTAAATCTGATCGAGTTCATCGTCCGTCAGAACGACGGCACTTTGCGCGAGGGCGGGAGAGGCAACGGTTGAGAGAAAGAATGCAACCGATGTGACAAGGGCGAATGGCTTTTTCATTCTAGGATGTTCCTTTGGTTGGGGTACTCAGTTATAGTTGCTGCTTATATCTTTAAAGGGGTCAGTCGCGGAGGAGGGATAAACCCTCCTCCGCGAATCGAACCCTATATTAGAACTGACCGTTGATCGCAGTACCAATGTTGGATTGGTTGATGTTTCCTTGAACTGCGGATGAGTTGGTCACGTTCGTTTGCACGTTTACTGCGGAACCGACAGCGTTCAGGTTGCTGATGGTTTCCAGAGTAGACTGAGATGCACCAGAGATAACCAAGATGTTCTTAACACTTTGCTTGGTTGTTTCTTCCTTGGTGATCGTCTTGGATGCGTCGACAATTACGTCCACCGTGTTTGAGATGATGACGGATTCGTCAACAGACTCATCAGATTCTTCTGAGGAAGAATCATCATAGGTGATCGACTTGTCTTGCATTTCTGAAGCTGAACTTTGAGCTTCTTCATTGCTTGTTTCTGATTTCGCGCTTTCAGCTGAGTTTTGGGCTTCAGAAGTCTCAACGTAGCTTTGGTCACGTTCCGCTGAGGCAGAAGCTTGCGAAGATGAAGATTCATCATCGCTCATTGTCAGTGATGCGTCGAAGTTTTCTTCAGCAGATGCTGAAGCTGATGCTGATGCGCTTTCAGCGGCAGACTCAGAAGCACTGTCAGAAGCACTTTGAGAGGCGCTGCTGGAAGCTGATTCAGATGCGCTGTCAGAAGCTGACTCAGATGCGCTTTCTGATGAAGAAGAAGCGGCGTCGTCGTTAGCTGTGACATCAAGACCCCAAGCGGATTCTGAAGAAGCGCTTGAGCTGTCAGATGCAGACTCAGAAGCACTTTGAGAAGCGCTGCTGGCGGCTGAATCTGATGCGCTGTCAGAAGCTGATTCGGATGCGCTTTCTGATGAAGAAGAAGCGGCATCGTCGTTAGCTGTGACATCAAGACCCCAAGCGGATTCTGAAGAAGCGCTTGAGCTGTCAGAAGCTGATTCAGAAGCGCTTTCAGAAGCACTTTGAGAAGCAGCTGATGATGAATCGTTATTGGCTGTCAGGCCGGCTTCCAATGATTCAGTTGAGCTGGCTGAGGCGTTTTCGGACGCAGACTCAGATGAGCTGTCAGCAGCTGATTCAGATGCGCTTTCTGAAGCGTTCTGAGAAGCTGATGATGACGAATCATTGTTTGCTGACACGCTGCCGTCCCATGTAGAGTCAGAAGTAGATGATGAATTTTCTGACGCTGATTGAGAGGTGCTGTCTGCAGCATTTTCAGAGGCAGACTCAGTAGAAGAGGCAGAAGAGTCGTTGTTGCCGACAAATGTGGCGTCAACGCTTCCGTTCCATTCTGAGCTTGATTCTGATGAATCAGCCGTTGAGTCGGTTGCAGCCGCTTCAGATGAAGATGTGGTGTCTGAAGTTGTGCTGGATGTCGCGGCAGTCGTATCTGATTCGCTGCCGGAAACTTGACCTTCCCAAGCGGTGTCATCTTGTGACTGTGATTGTGAAGCTGTTTCAGAACCGCCACCGGCAGTTGAAGACTGAGCAACTGAGGTGTTGGTGGTTCCGGATGCAGAACCTTCAGCGTCAGCTGTTTGGTTTTGCGATGAGCTGGTGGACGTTTCTGCCGGGTCCGGAGCTGTAGTGTTAGCTCCTTGTTCCGTATCAGATGTTGCCGGTCCAGTCAGGTTGGTTGAACTTCCGGTAGAACCGCTTGCATTTTCAGTTGTAGAGTTATCAACTGATGAGTCGCCTTCTGATGTGCTGCTGCTGGTGGTGTCAGAAGCGCTGGCATTGAACTCACCGGTCCATTCGCTGCTGGAGGCATCGTCTGAAGTGGCGGTTGTTTGCGCGGCTGTGCTTTCTGAGCTGGCAGAATCAGTCGTTGAGTTGGTTGCGTTGGATGTTGTGTCGCTGGACGTAGCTGACAGAGAAGCGTCGACATCCTGGTCAGTAGCCGTGTCTGCAGATGCAGAAGACTCTGAAGAGGATTGAGAAGCTGATTCAGAAGCGCTTTCTGACGCAGATTGGTCAGAAGTGCTTTGAGTGTCAGAAACAACGATGTCCAGGTCCTGGTCAGTTGCAGCTGAGTTTTCAGCTGAACTTTGAGATGCGGACTCGGCAGCGCTTTGTGATGCTGAATCAGCGGCGCTTTCTGAAGCTGAGTCTTCATTGGTGCCGGCGTTGTAGGAAACGCTGGCATCCAGGTCTTGGTCAGTGGCTGCTGAGTTTTCGGCAGCTGATTGAGAAGCAGATTCAGAAGCACTTTCTGAAGCTGATTCTTGGTTAGCGCTTGAGCTGTCAGTTGCGGAGATCGAGAGATCTCTGTCTTGAGTAGCGGCAGCTTCGGCGGCACTTTGAGAAGAAGATTCAGAACCGCTTTCTGAAGCAGACTGCTGAGC